>CAWBSC010000026.1:0-327830 GCA_963791285.1 uncultured delta proteobacterium | reverse complement strand
TCAGGATCGGCACGGGGGAGGGCGCCAAGACGCTCGGCACGGTCGGCGAGCTCTACGACCGTCTCCTCCGCCTGGAAGCCGATCGGTCGACCTTTCTGCTGGGGGTCGGCGGAGGGGTGGTGTGCGACGTCGCGGGGTTCGTCGCCTCGACCTTCCTGCGCGGCCTCCCCTTCGGGTTCGTCGCGACGACGCTGCTCGCCCAGGTCGATGCCAGCGTGGGCGGCAAGAACGGGGTCAACCTGGAAGGCTACAAGAACATGGTCGGGACCTTCAACCAGCCCGAGTTCGTGCTGTGCGACCTGGACATGCTGCGCACCCTGCCGCAGGGGGAAGTGGTCAATGGCATGGCCGAGATTCTCAAGCACGCGCTGATCGCCGACGCCGGGCTGATGGGATTCCTCGAATCCCACGCGCAGGAGGCGCTGGCGCTCGACCCCGCGGTCGTCGAACACCTGGTGGGGGAGTCGGTAGCCATCAAGGCCGCGGTGGTCGGTCGGGACGAGCGGGAGCAGGGCGAGCGGCGCAAGCTCAACTTCGGCCACACCCTCGGGCATGCCGTCGAACGGACGCTGGGGGTCGCGCACGGCGAGGCGGTCTCGGTCGGGATGGTCTTCGCCGCCGCGCTCTCCGTCCGCAGTGGGCTGCTGACCGCAGGCGAGTTCGAGCGCATCCTGGGCCTGATGCGGGCGCTGCGCCTGCCGTGCCGGGCCGCGGTCGACCCGGTGCGGGTCGTGGACGCCGTGCGGCACGACAAGAAGCGCGCCGGCGAGTCCGTGCGCTTCGTGCTGCTCGCGGGCATCGGCCGTTCGGTCGTGGAGGACATCCCGCTGACCGAGCTCACGGAGACGATCGGAGCGTTTCCCGACATCATCCAAACGACGGGACCGGGAGGGGCGGCATGAGCGATTCGCGTACTGCCGATGCGGCGGGCGCCCCGCGCGCGGCGCTCGAGGCCGAACGGCGCACGATCGACCAGCTGGACGAGGAGATGATCCGGCTCTTCAACGAGCGCCTGGCCGCGGCGACGCGCATCGGCCGGATCAAGCGGCAGCTCGGGCTGCCGATCGTGGACACGGCCCGCGAGACGCACGTCTTCGAACGCCTGCTCGACCTCAACCGCGGCGGGCTGCTCAAGAACCGCTACGTCGTCCAGGTGGTCGCCGCGCTGATGGCCGCCGCGCGGGACGTCCAGGGCGAGGCGCACCGGCCGGCCGACGGGTTCGGGACCCCCGGCCTCTTCGCCGTGTTCGGCAACCCCGTGGTCCATAGCCTCAGCCCGGTGATGCACAACGCCGCCTTCACGGCGGCCGGCTACCACGGGGTGTATGCGGCCATCCGCGTCAAGGACATCCGCCCGGCCGTCGCGGGCATGCGCGCGCTCGGGTTCAAAGGGGCGAGCGTCACCATCCCCCACAAGGAAACCGTCCTCGCGTGCCTCGACTACGTCGACCCGGCCGCCGCGCGCATCAAGGCGGTCAACACGATCGTGAACGAGGGCGGGGCGCTCAAGGGCTTCAACACGGACGGGGAAGGGGCTGTTCGCGCACTCACCGGGACCGTGGCGCTGAAAGGCCGCACGGTCGCGATCATCGGGGCAGGCGGTGCCGCGCGGGCGCTGGCCGACGGGGTCGCGGCTCAGGGCGGACGGGCCGTCGTCTACAACCGTTCGGTGGCGCGCGGCGAGGCCCTCTCGGCCGACCTGGGCGTGGACTTCAGGCCGTTCTCCGAATTCACGGCCGAGGGGTGCGACGTGGTGGTCAACACCACCCCGGTCGGGATGTCGCCCGACGTCGAGGGGACGCCCCTGACACGCGAGCGCCTGCGCCCGGGGCTCGTCGTGATGGACATGGTGTACAACCCGCTGCGCACGCGTTTCCTGCAGGAGGCCGAAGCCGCCGGGTGCACGGTCGTCGACGGGCTCGCCATGTTCGTCCACCAGGGGGCGCGCCAGTTCGAGCTGTGGACCGGCATGCCGGCTCCCATCGAAATCATGCGGCTCGCCGTGGAGGCCGAGCTGACCAGCGCCTGAGCGGATTGCCTGGCGGCGCCCCCGCAGCGCGCTCAGAAAGGACACCATCCATGCGCCGGATCCGAACGCTTCCGGACCCCAAAACCGTCGAGGTCATGGTCCCGGGCTCGAAGAGCTACACGCACCGGATGGTCGTGGCCGCGGCGCTGTCCGACGGGCGCTGCACGATCGCCAACGCCCTCGACAGCGAGGACACCCGTCTGACTCTGGACACGCTGCAGCGTTGGGGGGTCTCGGTCGGCATGGAGGGAACGTCCCTGACCGTGTTCGGGGCGGCGGGGCGCCTGCAGGCCTCGGCCGATCCGATCTTCCTCGGCAACTCGGGCACTTCCATGCGGCTGCTCACGGCGGTGGCTGCGCTGGCGCAGGGTCGCAGCCTGCTCACCGGGACCGACCGGCTTCAGGCCCGCCCGATGCGCGACCTGATCGAAACCCTCGGCCGGCTGGGGGTAACCGCCCGGTCGCTCGGATCCAACGGCTGCCCGCCGATCGAGATCGAGGGGGGTGCGGTGGCGGGAGGCGGCGCGGAGCTGGACTGCTCGCTCAGCAGCCAGTTCCTGTCGGCGCTGCTCCTGATCGGCCCCTACGCGCGGGAGGGCGTCGAGATCGCCGTGACGCGCGGTCCGGTCTCGCGTCCCTACATCGACATCACGCTCGATGCCATGCGCCGGTTCGGCGTGCAGGTGGAGCGCCGCGGGTACGAGTGGTTCAGGGTTGCGGGCGGGCAGTGCTACCGCGCCGGAGACCACCTGGTCGAGGCCGACTGCTCCCAGGCCGGTTACTTCTGGGCGGCGGCGGCCGTGACCGGCTCGACGGTCAAGGTGCGGCGCATCGCGCCGGGCTCCTGCCAGGGTGACGCGCGCCTCGCGGAGGTCCTGGCGCGCATGGGCTGCACGGTCACCGCCCACCCCGACGGGCTGGCCGTGACCGGGGGGAAGCTCTCAGGGGTCGAGGTGGACATGGCCGACATGCCTGACGCCGTCCCGACGCTGGCGGTCGTGGCTGCCTACGCGCAGGGCCGCACGGCGATCCGCGGGGTGGGGCACTTGAGGGAAAAGGAGAGCGACCGGCTGGCCGCGGTCTGCTCGGGGTTGCGCCGCATGGGGGTCCAGGCCGTGCACGACACGGAGACCCTGTGGATCGTCGGCGGCTCCCCCCGCGGTGCGGCGATCGAGTGCCACGACGACCACCGCATCGCGATGAGCTTTGCCGTGGCCGGGCTGGCGACCCCGGGGGTCGAGATCCTGGACGAGAGCTGCGTCCGCAAGTCGTTCCCGACCTTCTGGGACGTGTTCGAGACGCTGTACCGGTGAGGCCGGGGGGCCCCGGCGAATCGACTTTCACAAAGGCATGACATGACCTGCACGATCGGCATCATCGGGTTCGGGCGCTTCGGGCGGCTCATGGCCCGCTATCTCGCGGTCGATTTCACGGTGCGGGCCCACGACCCGTCGGTCGCGGAAGCGGACTTCCGGGCCGCCGGGGCCGCGCCCGCGCCGCTCGCGGCTGCCGCAGCCGCGGAGGTCGTCATCCTGGCCGTGCCGATTTCCACTATGGAGGGAGTCCTGGAGCGGGTCGCCCCCTGTCTCACCCCAGGGAGCCTGCTGCTCGACGTGTGCTCGGTCAAAGAGATGCCGCTCGCGTGGATGCGCCAGGCCGCCCCCGATTCGGTCGAGCTGATCGGGACGCACCCCATGTTCGGCCCGGACAGCGCCGCGGACTCGCTCCAGGGGCGCAAGATCGTGCTCTGCCCGGTGCGCGTCCGGGAAGCGCGTCTCGCGCGGGTGAGGGGGTATCTCGCTTCCAAGGGATTGCAGGTGATCGAGACCACCGCCGTTGAGCACGACCGCCAGATCGCCGTCAGTCTGGCGCTCACGCACGTGATCGGCCGTTCGCTCGGCGCCATGCAGGCCCGACCGCAGGAGATCGACACCGAAGGCTACCAGCGCCTGCTGCGCATCCTGGAAGTGGTCGAGCACGACACCTGGCAGCTCTTCGAGGACATGAACCGGTTCAACCCCCACGCCGCCGAGATCCGGCAGCGGTTCATGCAGGCGCTTGCGGAGATCGAGGCCAAACTGAGGTAACGTCCATGACCGGGATCGCCTACCGCACCACGGAGCTGGTCATCCAGGCCCTGACCAACCTCTCCCGGGCGCGGGTGCACCTGCACAACACGGAGGTGATCCCGGAAGCCCCGGCCATCTTCGTCATCAACCACTTCACCCGCCTTGAAACAATTCTGATGCCCTATTTGATCTACCGGCTGACTCGCGTCCCGGTCCGAATTCTCGCCGATGCCGAGTTCTTCCGCGAACCGTTTATAAACCTGCTGGATCATTTAGGGGCGGTGTCAACCCGCGACCCGGACCGGGATCGCCTGATCGTGAAGACGCTGCTCAACGGTGATAGGCACTGGATCATCTTCCCGGAGGGCGGCATGATGAAGACCATGAAGATCATGGAGGGCCGCCGCTTCATGGTCACCCGCGCCGGGATCAAACGCCCCCCGCATACCGGACCGGCCACCCTCGGCCTGAGGGCCGAGTTCTACCGCGCCCGGCTGAAGTGCTGCTGCCCGCAGTACCCGGAGGAGTGCGGCCGCCTGCTGAAGCATTTCGAGCTGGATGCGCTGCCGGAGCGCATCGCGGCACAAACCCGCATCGTCCCAGTCAACATCACCTATTACCCGGTGAGACCGCGCGAGAACGCGTTGATCGACATCGCCCGCCGACTGACAGACGAGTTGCCCGAGCGCCTGGTTGAGGAGCTTATGACCGAAGGGTCCATGCTTCTCTCCGGAGTCGACGTGGACGTCCGGTTCGGCACGCCGATCCCCGTCGCGGAGAGCCTGGGACGATTGACCGCTTCCGGGGTGCTGTACGGCGCTATGCCGGCGGATTTCGACTCGGTTCTGGTTCCGCGCAAGACCGTGCTGCGCGAATCCGTCCGCCTCATGCAGCGCTACATGTCCTCCATTTACCGCTTGACCACCGTCAACCCCGACCATGTCCTGGCATCGCTTCTGCGCGGTACTCCCTACCGCCGCGTGGACCGGGATGGCCTGGCCCGGCGACTGTTCCTGGTGGCAAGCGATCTGCGAGGCAAGGGAGTTTTCCTCCACCCGGAATTGACGGAGAACCTGCTGCACGTGCTTACGGACGACCCCAAGGGCATTCTGCGCGATTTCCTCTCCTTGGCGGTTGAAAAAGGCCATCTACTGCCGGAAGGCGCGTTCTACCGCAAGAACCGTTCGCCCTTCCACGCGAGCTCCAGCTTTCACCGGGCACGGATCGATAACCCGCTGGACGGTATGGCCAACTCGATCGAGCCGCTGCCCGAGGTGCGACGGTGCGTGGGGCGAATGGCGCTCTACCCGGCGGCGGTCGTGAGCTGGCTCGTGCGGCGCCGCCTGATGCGGGAGGCGGTCGAGGAATTCGCGGAAGACTACCGACACTTTTCCATCCCCGGCGAATCGAAGCCTCCCGGGGTGGGCAGGCCGTTCATGGTGCGTGGGCGTACCCGTCGCATGGGAGTCGTTCTGGTGCATGGGTACATGGCGGCACCGCTGGAAGTGAAAGGCTTGGCCGACTATTTGGGGTCCCGCGGCTTTTGGGTATACGTGCCGCGGCTTCGCGGGCACGGCACGTCCCCCGAGGACCTGGCGATGCGAACCCATAAAGATTGGGCTGCCGGTCTCGACCGGGGTTACGCCATCATGAAGACCTTGTGTCGGCGGGTAATCGCAGGCGGCTTTTCGACCGGTGGCGGGCTGGCGCTCGACCTGGCCTCCCGGGTCAGCGACCTCGCCGGCGTGTTCGCCGTTTCGACTCCATTGCGGCTCAAGGATTTCAGCGCCCGCTTAGCACCGGCAGTGAATGCCTGGAATCGACTGATGGATGCGACCGGCCGCACCGGCGCGAAGATGCCCTTCGTCGAGAACACCCCCGAAAACCCGCAAATCAACTACCTGCGCAACCCAGTTTCCGGCGTGTGCGAGATCGAGCAGTTCATGAGCAAGCTCGACGAGCGCTTGTCGGCGATTCGCACCCCCGCCCTCGTCATTCAATCCGAGCGGGACCCGGTGGTCGACCCCCGCGGCTCCGAGCGCATATTCAAACGCCTTGGATCGCCCGATAAGACCCACGTCCTCTTCAATTTCGACAGACATGGCATTCTTATGGGAGAAAATTCCCAGGCGGTGTACCGCACCGTCGCCGAATTTTTAGAACGCCTTTCGGATTGACGAACATGCGGTTTGCCCGCCCGAATCTACACTTCTGCCATTGGATATATTTTCCATCGTAATCCACACTCGGTCTATCCGGCTTAATTGCTGGTTTGACGTTGCTGGTCTGACTTGACCTTTTTCGGCAGCATGTACGACGATAAGGGCAGTACGCTAAATATACATTCAATTGGGTATTGAGCACCCGTATTTGCCCATGTATACAGCAATCATCGTCCAAGCCAGTCCTCAATCACCGTCCAAGCCAGTCCTACTGCAGAAACGCCACTTGGGTTGCCGCGCAATATTTCGGGACGAAACCGCTTACTAAGGAACCCCATATACAGGGCCGCTCTTCGCGCTCCCGTGTGAGGAGGAAGAGTGTTGCCATGGGGAAAGGAGGTAAGGAGCTGCGATTATTTTACAAGACTGAGTCGGGAAGAATATGCACTTTCAAAATGAGAGTTCTCGAATTAAGGAGGTTCAATAATGAGAAAGTTTTTAATAGTCGGGGGTGTCAACTTAACTGTGTAACTGGTGTTCACACCGGCACTCTGTCGCCGAACAGGATGACAAACTGATTGAGTGCCGACCGCCAATCCCGTATCGGCATCGTCCATTTCTTCGCTACCCGAGTGATCCCAAGGTAAAGAACCTTTACAATTGAGTCATCGGTGGGGAAGGCCCCACGAGTCTTGAGCAGCTTACGCAGCGAGTAGTTCAACGACTCAACCGCATTGGTGGTGTAGATCACCTTGCGAACCTCCGGGGAGTAGTTGAAGAACACCGTCAGCCGCTGCCAGTCCGCCCGCCAACTGGGGCCGATGGCCGGGTACTTGGCATCCCAGGTGGTGCAGAAGCGATCCAGGGCCTGTTCGGCTTCGGGTAGGGTGGGCGCGGCATAGATCGCCCGCAGGTCCCGAGCCACGGCCTTGCGCTCCTTCCATGGTACGTACTTCAGCGAGTTGCGCAGCTTGTGGACAATGCAAAGCTGCACCTGGGTGTGGGGGAAGACCGCCTCCACCGCCTCGGGCAGGCCCTTGAGCCCGTCCACGCACGCAATGAAGCAGTCCTGCACGCCCCGATTCTTCAGCTCGTTGAACACCGACAGCCAGAACTTGGACCCCTCGCTCTGAGCCACCCACAACCCCAGCAGTTCTTTCTCGCCTTCCAAGTTGATCCCCAGCGCCAGGTACACCGCCTTGGTCAGCACCGGCCCCTCTTGCCGCGTTTTGACAAACAGCGCATCAAAGTACAGGATCGGGTAGACGGCCGACAGCGGCCGGGATTGCCAGGCCCGCACGTCGTCCATGACCGCGTCGGTGACATTGGAGATCAACGTCGGGGAGACATCCACCCCGTACAGTTCTTCAAGCTGGCCTTGGATGTCCCGGGTGCTTAGCCCGCGAGCATACAGGGCCAGGACCTTGTCATCGAAGCCTTCCAACCTTCGCTGGCGCTTCTTTACGAGTTTAGGGTCGAAGCTGCTATCGCGATCTCGCGGGACTTCGATCTGGATCGGACCGGAGTCGCTCTGTAGCGTCTTGGAGGCTTTGCCGTTGCGGCAGTTGTCCGTCCCATGTCCTTCCGGGGCATAGGGCGCATAGCCAAGATGATCCGTCAGCTCGGCTTGCAGGGTGCGTTCAATCAGCCGCTTGGTCAGTTGCTTGAGCAGGCCGGTCTGGCCCAGAATGTCCTTCGGATCGTGACCGTCTTTAAGCAACTCATCGATGAGGGTGTCCTGCTTGGACTTCTCTCGCCTGGCCATCTACTCCTCCTTTTGAAGAGATTAGATTGCCAGTTACACAGTTATTTGTACACCCTCTAATAGTCTTATTTGCCTCATTACTTTTCACTGCCCCATCTGTTTCAAACGCTGACCTAATTATGGGCACTGGGTTAATCGGTGGGTCCGGAGACGTAGAAAATGTACTCTTCAACGAAGGGGGCCTATTGGCCAGCGGCCTCACTGTGCAGGGGATCACAAACCAGACCGATGCAATTGTCAACTTCACATCAGATGAGCTTCTCTCAACCCCATCACAGGGGCAAGCTCGCATTGTTGCGCAAGATGGGAATTTTGATTTTCTTCGAATCTACATGAATGATCCAACGTTAGGGTATTCTAAACTGCAATTGAATATAGACTCCGCATTTGATGGTACTGTTAACTTCGCTCTTAAGAATCAGTTCGGTATTACTGAAACTTTTAGCTTTCCCCTCGATGATACAGGCCAGAACTTTTTTACTGCATATACGGCAAATGGCCAGGTCATAGTGGAAGCGCAAATAATTTCAACTGTGCCTGTAGAGGCCATTACAGAAATGGCACAAATCCGGCTTGGGCCAAAATCAATTCCCGTTCCCGTACCCGAACCTGCGGCCATGCTGCTTTTGGGGGTAGGCCTAATCGGCTTGGCGGGTTACGGGAGGAAGAAACTGAACTAATTCTCTCTTAAACTGAGTGCGAAAGGGCTGAACCGCTGGTTCGGCCCTTTTTGTTAGGTTACTGCCATAAGTCCAATCCTAAGCGCCTCTCCCAGAGTTGCGGTTTAGCCCTCCAAATCCGCACTTCCATACTTTGATCGATGTTCCATCGGAATCCACATCTATCCAAAGGGCCGGATTGAGCGTCCTGTCTCTCCTCGAAGGCTCCCTCAGCCTGTTATGGTTCCACCAAATATTGAGGCTAAACAAGCCGTTCCCCCCTCTCCCCGACTCTATACTTTTCATCTAATCCTCCGTTATTAAAATAGGTTATCCAACTTTTGCTTTTTCCCGGTTGGTGGCAGGCCTTTTGCTGAAACCTTTGGTGACACTGGTCGTCATACGAATGAAGGTTGCTGAAAAGCGCGAGGAGTTGGGAAGCACCCGCAACGGGATCACTGCCGGCGTCGGGAAGCCCCGCAACACGGCTAAATAAGTGGCGGGGCCCGACAAGGCGCTCCGGCAGATCCGTCAACTGATCATAGGGGGGTGGGTCTAAGCAAGTTGACGCGCTTGAACAGGGGGTTGAGCGTCCCCCTGTTGAGCCTGCCACTGAGTCCTTCCCTGAGTGACAAAATCCGAAAGGAGGCAGAAACAATGTTCGGATTGCATAATAGACTCCGTTCAACGGGGACCACGTCGCGGAGCTACCGGGGGATGCCGATCGTGGTGGCGATGAGCCTGATGCTCCTGCTGGTGGGTTGTGCCTCCGGGCCGTCGCAGGGAACAAGCCCGGGGACGCCGACGGCAAGTCGGCAACCGGCACCTAGTGCGCGCAAGATTGACGCACGCCAAGCCGAACGCCTCCAGCGGGTGATGACGCCCCTCATCAAGAACATGAACCATCCACTCCCGCTGAACGAAGTGCGCGTGACTCTCATAGATGATCCACAGATCAATGCCGCCAACGCCGGCGGTGGGGTATTCTATGTCACGACCGGTCTTTTGGAGCAGGCAAGCGACGACCAACTGCGCGGCGTCCTGGCCCACGAGGTGGCTCACGCCGACCTCGGCCACGTCGCGAAGGCCCAGGCTCTCGGGACCGGAATGAACATCGGCATTTTTATCCTCGATCAGATTATCCCGGGTTCGGGCACCATCACGCCTCTGGTAGCCGACTTGGGAGTGATGCGCCCTTTCAGCCGCCAGGAGGAATACGAGGCAGACTCACATGGGGTTGAAATCCTCCAACGGGCGCACTACGACGGCAAGCAGATTATGGGGAATACGCTTACCTGGCTGCTGAAGACAGCGGGTCCGAGTGGTGGCTTTTTCGAAACTCACCCCGGCACCGACGATCGCATTCAACGGATTCATGCGCTACCATAAGAACGTCAAAGCACGATCCTATGCCGAGTTCCCGGCGCGCATAGCACGACTGAACACTGCGGGCCCGAACCTGTGGGGGCATATTCCCCTTCCCGCGGGGCTTCCAGGCAACCTCTGCAGGTGACGCTGATGATTCGCAATTATCTTGGGAAGCTTTCTCGAGACGACCCGGTGCATGAGTATATTCGGCATCAGCTAAACGCCCAGCTTGGCGTTTCGTTGCCCAAGACCGATTACCACGTCTCCCAATTCGCTTACTCCCGCAACGTCTATCTATACGAAGGACAAAACGGAGCCCCCAAGTTGGTTGGAAAATTCTTCAAATCCTCCGACCCAGACCATGCGCGGAAATTGGGGGAGAGTGAATTCAATAATCTGATCTACCTTCGCAGCCTGGGCTTCTCACACCCCCCGCACCATGTCGTCAAGCCGTATGGCTTCAATCCGGCGATCGACAACCTGCTGCTGACCGAATACGTGACGGCGGAGTCCCTCAGCAGCATCATTGACAGCGCCATACACAAGGGCAACCACCAAAGGCTTTTCAGAAAGCTTTCCGCTTTGGGCCAATTTTTGGCTAATTTTCACAATCGGACGGCTGGCGAGGCGGCGGCGAACTTCGACGAGAGCCTCGAATACATGGGGCGGCTATTAAAATCGCTGATCGAAAAGTGGGGGGTTCAACGGGAAGCTTGCGACGAGTTCTTTTTCCTGCGCGAAGCATGGCGTAGCCGGAGTTGTATGTGGGAGGACCGTGCGGTACTCGTTCACGGAGACGCAACTCCGTCCAACCTCCTGTTCGGTAAGGGGCGAGGCGTGGTCGCTATCGATTTGGAACGGATGAAATGGGCCGATCGGGTTTTCGATTTGGGGCGGCTCTGCGGGGAGCTTAAACATTTTTTCTTCCAGGGGACAGGCAACCGCTTTGCAGCCGAGCCATTCATAGGGCATTTCCTGTGGGAATACTGCGGCCACTTTCCGGACCGAGCAGACGCCTTTCGCGCCATCACCAGAAGACTGCCGTTCTACATGGGGATAACCCTTCTGCGTATCGCTCGGAACTCCTGGATTGAACCGGACTACAGGTGGCGCCTGATTGAGGAGGCTCGGCAGGTGCTGAGGGCACAGACATGATCATTCGAGGAATCATTTTCGACATCAACGGCACCCTCATCGATATACACACGGATGAAGGCTCTGAGGACATCTATCGGGCCATCAGTCATTATCTTACCTATCAGGGGATTTACCTGCACCGTTGGGAGGTCAGAGACCAGTATTACGAGATCATTGACCGCCAGCGCCAGGGTAGCGCGCAAGAGCATTTCGAATTTGACGCGGTCGAAGCCTGGCGGGAGTTTATGAAGTTAAATGCAGCCGGCTCGACCCTTCTCACACCGGAAAAACTGAACCAAATTCCTCTTTTTCTTGCCGAAACCTATCGAGGCATATCCCGCCACCGCCTGCAGCTATACCCGGACGTGAAGGCTGTGCTGGAGGAACTGCATGGACGATTCAGGTTGGCCGCTCTCTCCGACGCCCAAAGCGCCTGGGCCCTGCCGGAAATGCAGGCCGTGGGGATCGAGTCTTTTTTTAACCCTATCATCCTATCCGGCGACTACGGTTTCAGAAAGCCGGATAGGAGACTCTTCGAGGCTGTCTTATCTACGCTGAAGATTGAGCCCGAAAACGTTCTCTTCGTCGGCAACGATATGTATCGGGACATTTTCGGGGCCAGGCAACTCGGCATAAAAACGGTTTTTTTCCCGTCCAACCAAGGCAAACAGCAAATGAATGGGGTTAGCCCCGATTACATCATTTATCGATTCAACGAGCTGAAGCAGGCGATCAGCTTTTTCGAGTCTCAATAGAAGCCATCTCAAAAATGCATCTGACACCCGAGGGCGGCGTTGCCCGCCCCTGAAAAATGCTCACAACCTGGCACGGTTGCTGCGCGTTTTCATCGGCGGGCGCCTGGCCCTCGGGCGTGATCTGCTATTTTTGAGATGGCTTCTAACAAAATTTTCGCTTTCCTTGCGACCTCCGCATCTATTCTCGGCTTTGGGGATAGAGCAACTTTCGGCTAAAGGGGAGTTTGGTTTTCTAATCGAATCAATCAGTTTGCCCGGGTGAACCTCAGTTGCCCAAGCTGAGGCTACGTTAGCCCGTGCGCCAGCTCGAGGAAATAGGCGTGGAAGCGGGGGGCGCGGGAGAGTTTGGGGTGGAAGGAGGTTGCCAGCAGGCGGCCTTCGCGGGCAGCCACGGCGGTGCCGTCGGCGAGGCGCGCGACCAGTCGCGGGACGCGGATGAAAATCCCGGGGAAAGGTTTTTGACCTTCTTCGGCTATCCCGGCGACCCTGAGGTCTTCCTCGAAGTGGTCGAACTGGCGGCCGAAGGCGTCGCCTTAGACCACGAAATCGCTATCAGCATGGACGGCCGCGGCCGATGCCAGGACAACAACTTCGTTGAACGGCCGGGAACCATCAAACCCAAATACCTTGACCTGCATTCGTTCGGCTGCTTAAGTGACGAAAGCTACATGGGTCTCAGGTTTCGATTGCTGGCGAGCCGACGATTCGAGGTGCTGTCGGCACGCCAGCAAGATTTTTAGTTTTTCTATTTCACTGCGGTTGCCGATAGGTTCGGCTTTTCGGCTTGCTGGATGATTTTGACCTCCACGGCCTGCGGTTGGGTCGCGCTGCGCTCGTCGGTTTTCTGAGCGGCCAGGCTCACGTCTCCGTTGTGGACGACCTTGTCCGCAGCAGCCGACAACGCCACTGCCGTTATCCCGCTGATCGCCAATACGGTCAGTGTTATCGGCTCGGCACGGGCTGACAATGTGGTTGAAGTGATAAGAGCGAACCCGAGAGACAACGCCATAATTGATTTCTTCATTTTAATTCCTCCATAGAGCTTGTTAGCTAACAGCATGCAAAGCTTCCGCTCCAGAATGATGTTGGCATCCCTTCAGCTCAAACCGTGCCAATCCGATAATTAAAATAATATCAAATTGTTGCGCGATAGCAGGTTTTCGAAAATGCCACATATGATAGACTTTAAATATCAAATGAGATATAAGTGTCACATTTGATATTCATAGGGGGGACTTTTCGAAATGGATGATTTGACTTTTTTCCGGGAAGGGACTCTGCGGATTTGCAGCAGCTTGGACATTGACGAGGTGCTTCAAGAATCCCTTGTATTCTTGAAGCAGTTCATGCCGCTTAACTGCATCGAATTCAGTCGGTTCGATCCGGGCGTCGGCAGCATGAGGATCATAGCCCGGGCGGCTGATTACAAGATGAAGCTCCCCCTCCACGGCCCGCTTCCCCTGTCGGTGGAGGCTCAATCGTACATCAAATCGCATGCCGGCGAGATTGTTATCCTCAATTCAAATTCCTCCACCCCGCCGATCCGGGAGATATCGGGGGCCATTGGTGCCCATAACCTGACCGGGATTGGAATGCCTTTATGGATCAAGGGGGAGCGATTGGGTCTCATAGCGGTGATTTCGAAATCGGCGAAACCATTCACGGCGGGGCATGCGAACCTGCTGAAGCTGCTGCACGATCCCTTTGCGATCGCCATGACCAATCATCTCCGGTTCCGCGAAGTCCTCCACCTGAAAGAACTGCTGGTCGACGACAACCGCTATCTCCACGGAGAGCTCCACCGGTTGTCGGGGGATGAAATCGTCGGCGGGAAATTCGGCCTGAGCGAGGTGATGGGGCTCGTTCACCAGGTGTCCCGGCGCGATACGCCGGTTCTGCTCATGGGGGAAACCGGGGTCGGAAAGGAAGTGATCGCCAATGCGATCCACTACTCATCGCCGCGATCTGCCGGCCCTTTGATCAAGGTGAACTGCGGTGCGATCCCCGAAGGGCTGATCGACAGCGAGCTCTTCGGCCACGACAAGGGGGCTTTTACAGGAGCCACGACGATGAGGCGCGGCCGTTTCGAGCGCGCGCATGGCGGCACCATTTTCCTGGACGAAGTGGGGGAGCTGCCGTTCGCAGCCCAGGTTCGTTTGTTGAGGGTGCTGCAGGAACGACAGATTGAACGTGTCGGTGGCACGGTGCCCGTGTCTGTGAATGTCCGTGTGATTGCTGCCACCAACCGGGATCTGGAACTTATGGTCCAACGGGGGGAATTTCGCGATGACCTTTGGTATCGGCTGAATGTTTTTCCGATACGGATTCCGCCGCTCAGGGAAAGACGGGCAGACATTCCGGCTTTCGTCTATCATTTCATCGGGCAGAAAGTTCGAGAAATGAATCTGCATTCTCAACCCGTGCTGGCTCAGGGGACGATAGAGAAGCTTCAACAGTATGAATGGCCAGGGAATGTTCGTGAACTGGAGAATCTGGTGGAAAGGGAGCTGATTCGGATCAAAAGCACACATGAGCCTCTTCGCTTTGAGGAGATTCCCGGACCCCCATCCAGGCGAAAGAGCGCTCTATCCGGTCACCGGGAACCCCCTTCAGCGGAACCTCAAAATTTGAATACCGTCATGCGGTCTCACATTATCCAGGCTCTTCAATCGACACATGGGAAAATCCAGGGATCTGACGGCGCAGCGGCGTTGCTTGAAGTTCATCCGAGCACGCTGAGACATCGCCTCCGGAAACTGGGTATTCCCTTTGGGCGAATCGCTGACTTCGTGAGCCGGTCGGGCGGGTAATTCGAATCTCGTGCCAGGCTCAAGCGAGAGCACGGCAACCAGACGTCATGATCTGGTTGCCGAGGCTGAGGCTATTCGCCCCCGCGCGCCAGTTCGATGAAATAGGCGTGGAAGCGGGGGTCGCGGGAGAGTTCGGGGTGGAAGGAGGTCGCCAGCAGGCGGCCTTCGCGGGCGGCCACGGCGGTGCCGTCGGCGAGGCGCGCGATCACCTCGGCCGCGCCGCGGGCGGCGACCAGGCGCGGGGCGCGGATGAAAATCCCCGGGAAAGGTTTTTGATTTCCTGCGGCTATCCCGGCCACCCTGAGGTCTTGCTCGAAGCTGTCAACCTGGCGGCCGAAGGCGTTGCGCTCGACCACGATGTCCATCAGGCCGAGGACGGGCTGGTCGCGGCCGATGTCCTTCGCCATCAGGATCATCCCGGCGCAGGTGCCCCAGACCGCGTGGTCGCGGGCGAAGGCGCGCAGCGGGTCCTCCAGGCCGTAACCCGCCAGCAGCTTGCCGATCGCGGTGCTTTCGCCGCCCGGGATGATCAGCCCGTCCAGCCCACGCAAATCCTGGGGCAGGCGGACCTCGACGGCGTCCGCCCCCAGCCCGCGCAGCATGTGGAGGTGTTCGACGACGGCCCCCTGCAGCGCCAGGACACCGATCTTCATCGCCCGATCACCAGCCTCGCCCCGCGAGGCGCTGCTTCTCGTCCAGCCCTGCCGCGGTGATGCCGGACATCGCCTCGCCCAGCCCGGCGCTCATCTCCGCGAGGATTTCCGCGTTCCTGAACTGGGCCGTCGCCATCACGATCGCCTTGGCGCGTTGGGCCGGATTGCCGCTCTTGAAGATCCCGGAGCCCACGAACACGCCGTCGACCCCGAGCTGCATCATCAGCGCGGCGTCCGCCGGGGTCGCGATGCCGCCGGCGGCAAAGTTGACGACCGGCAGGCGGCCCAGGCGCTTGACCTCGCGCACCAGCTCGTACGGCGCGCCGATCTCCTTCGCGTAGGCCATGAGCTCCTCGTCCGGTTTGGTCTGGACCATGCGGATCTCGCCCAGCACGGTGCGCGCGTGGCGCACGGCCTCGACCACGTCCCCGGTGCCGGCCTCGCCCTTGGTGCGGATCATGGCCGCCCCCTCGCCGATGCGGCGCAGCGCCTCACCCAAGTTGCGGCAGCCGCAAACGAACGGCACCCTGAAGGCGTGCTTGTCGATGTGGTGGCACTCGTCCGCGGGGGTCAGGACCTCGCTCTCGTCGACGTAGTCGACGCCGATCGCCTCGAGGATCTGGGCCTCGACGAAGTGCCCGATGCGGCACTTGGCCATGACGGGGATGCTGACCGTGGCCATGATCTCGCGGATCAGGCCGGGATCGGACATGCGGGCCACTCCGCCCTGGGCGCGGATGTCGGCCGGGACCCTCTCCAGTGCCATGACCGCCACCGCGCCGGCCTCCTCGGCGATGACCGCGTGCTCGGGGGACACGACATCCATGATGACCCCGCCCTTCAGCATCTGGGCGAGGCCGCTCTTGACGGTGAAGCTCGACGACCGTTCGGGTTTCTTGCGGGACGGTGCTGCCATGGGATCTCCTCCTTCTGCTTTTTGCTTAACAATAGTGCACGCCGTGTGGTAAAAACAGATACAGAAATACAAAAAAAAAGGCATAACAGATGATCGCCCCACAAGGCCCGGCCCAAAAGCTCCCCCCCGGGACCGCGACCGAGCGAGCCGAGTCTCAGACGGCATTTCGTTACCGGCAGCTGGCGGCCGAGATCGAACGACGGATCCTGGACGGGACCTATGCCCCGGGAGCGAGGCTGCCCTCGGTCCGCGAGCTGCACCGGCAGACGAACCTGAGCATCTCGACCGTCTACCAGGCCTACATGGAGCTCGCGGCCACGGGCTTCGTCGAGGCGCGGCCCAAGTCCGGCTATTTCGTGCTGCCGGTTTCCCTGCGAGATTTCAAGCCTCCGGTGTTCCGCAAACGGTCCTCGGCCCCGCAGCGGGTCGATCTCGCCCCGGTGGTCAACTCGGTGGTGGCCGCGATGAGCGACCCGCGCCTCGTGCCGCTCGGCAACACCGCGGCCGACGCGAGCCTGCTCCCGGTCAAGGCCCTCGGCCGCATCCTGAAGGCGCTGAGCCACGAGGACATGCGCTCCCTCTTGTCTTACTCCCCGTCCGAAGGCTTCCCCGGGCTGCGGCGCCAGGTGGCCATCCGAACGGTCGGGGTGATCGAGGGCATCCAGCCCGAAGACGTCGTGATCACCAACGGCTGCACCGAGGCGGTCGCCTTGTCGCTGCTCGCGGTGACTCGCGCCGGCGACACGGTCGCCGTCGAGACCCCCACCAACTTCACCTTCCTGCAGCTGTTAAAGGAGCTCGGACTGCTCGTGGCCGAGATCGCCACCGACCCGCGCGACGGCGTGGACCTGGACGAGCTCGAGACCGCGCTGCGCGGCGGGCGCATCAAGGCCTGCCTCTTCATGCCCAATTTCCAGAACCCGCTCGGCGCGCTTATGCCCGAGGCGAAAAAGCGCGCGCTGGTCGAGCTCGTCGGCCGCTACGAGGTGCCGGTCGTCGAAGACGACATCAGCGCGCAGCTCCACTTCGGGGAAACCCGCCCGGTGCCGCTCAAAGCCTATGACCGGGACGACCGTGTCCTGACCTGTTCGTCGTTCTCGAAGACGCTGGCCCCCGGCCTGCGCCTGGGCTGGGTGATCCCGGGGCGGCGCCACCGCGGCCGGGTCCAGCGCCTGAAGGCCGGCACCAGCATTTCCACCTCGACTTTAGACCAGTACCTGGTCGCCCGCTTCCTCGAGACGGGGGCGTACGAGCGGCACCTGCGGGCGCTGCGCAACGCGCTCAAACGGCAGGTCTTCACGTCTGCCCTGGAGATCCGGAAGTGCTTCCCGGAAAGTACGCGGCTGGCCGTGCCGCAGGGCGGGTCGCTGCTCTGGGTCGAGCTGCCGAAAGGGGTCGATGGGCTGGACGTCTACCAGCGGGCCTTCGATCGCGACATCTCGATCATCCCGGGAGTGGTCTGTTCCAACTCCAAACGATTTACGCGGTATATTCAAGTCAGTTGCGCCGCGCCGTTCAGGCGCAGGATCAGGGACGCGGTGCGAGCGCTGGGGGCGATCGTCTCGGAGCTGGCGGGGAAAAGGCGAGCTCGTAAAGCATTCACGAAGGGGCGATCTTAAACGCTGCGGCTCACTCCAGGGGCTCCTTGAGGTAGCGGTAGTAGCTGTCCAGGGTGTAGACGGCCGCGAGCGGGTTGTGGCCGAAGACCCGGTCCTTGGCCGCCAGGACGGTGCAGGGGGCCTCGCTGTATTTGAACACCAGCGAATCGTGACCGACGCACAGGCCGACCAGGATATTGAACTCGGTCTTGGCCGCGTTCATCAACAGGGCCTGGGAGATGGGGTTGCACATGGACTCGTGCCGGCCGATGGCGATCTTCTGGTCGTCCTTGACGCCCAGGCGCTCCTTGGGGACCTGGCCGACCTTGCAGATCGCCGAAACGACCTCGAAGCCCTTGGCCTGGTAGAATTCGGCGACCCGCCGGCCCTCGTGCACCAGGCCGGCGCAGAACATGAGCCCAAGCCGGGTGTAGCTCATGCGGCGGGCGAACTCGGCGATTTCGAGCAGCCGCGGTTTGGCCGGGCGCACGCGGGCGTAACCCGCTTCGCGCCCGGCGTAGCCCTCGGCCTCCTGCAGCGAGGCGTTGAGCGCGAATGCACGGATTTCGGGCTTGGCGTACTCGCGCATGGCGAGCGCCACCACGTCCGCGTGGAGGTGGGTGGGGCAGTTCTCGGGGTGCCGGCCCTCGAGGTTCATGCACAGCCGGTCGGGGTTCTTGAACGGGCAGGCGGCGCAATCGGCCGCTTCCGTGGCGTGATCGCTCATAGTTACCTCCGAATTTGCAGCGTCTTGTGAGAGAAGCGTCCCACGCGATCATTCCTGGGGCTGCCGCAGGATCGCGTAAGTCGCCAGCGCCTTGGCCACCAGTCGGCCTTCGGCGTCCTTCACTTCCGTTTCGCCGACGGCCGTGCTGCGCCCCCTGTGGAGGATGACCGCTTCCGCGAAGATCTCGGCATCGGGCACGGGCCGGATGAAATTGATCTTCATTTCGATCGTGGTCAGCGTTTCGTCGGGGGCCAGAAGCCCCATCGCGGCGACCCCGGTGGCCGCGTCCGCGGCCGCGAAGACCGCCCCGCCGTGCATCACGCCCGCGCCGTTCGCCAGGCTTGGGGCGAAGGGCAGGCGCACCCTGGCCCGGCCGCCGCCGGCGTCGATCAATTTCATGCCCAGGGTGGCCCAGAAGCGGATCTCCCCCCCGGGATTCCCGCTGCATGAAGGCCTGCAGCCGGGTGGCACGTTCGTTCTCAGTTTCCATGGCCGTATCGCTTGAAAAGGTCTGTGCGGCGCCGGCGTAGCCGTTTGCGGGGGCGGCTCCGGCGGTCGGGTGGATGGGGTCTGCCGAAAAACAGGCGCGCGTGAACGCTCGCGCAACAGCCGAACGGGACCGGCGAAATCTCTGTAATCCGCAGCGGCAGGCAAAGTCAACAACCCGCCAACGGTCCAGACACCAGACACCAAACACCAAACACAAATCCCCACCCGTTAACCCATTCACAAGATGCTGTTGACAAAAACCGCGTCTTATAAAAAGATTGGAGTTCACTTCCGCCGCACATGTCCGGCAGGGCACCATTCTGCGCCTGCCGGCTCGACTCAGGTTCCCGACCGTCACAGTACCATTTTCAGGCACCAGCAACCACGCACCCGCAGGGGGAAGCATGCGAACCGACTTCAGGGCGATCCGGGTGGAGATGAGGGGCGGCATCGCGGTGTTCACGCTCGACAACCCACCGGTCAACCAGCTCTCCGACCACTTCGTGCGCGAGCTGGCGGAGGCCTTCGCGGAGGCCTTCCGCGACGGCGCGGTGACCGCCGTGGTCATGACCGGGGCCGGGAAGAGCTTCATCGCCGGCGCCGACATCACGCAGATCAAGGACATCCGCGACCGGGAGAAGATCCTCGCCCTGCTGCGCGAGAACAACCGGTTCCTGAAGGACATCGAAACCGGCCCCAAGCCCGTGGTCGCGGCGATCAACGGCAACTGCCTCGGCGGGGGGCTGGAGCTCGCCATGGCCTGCCACTACCGCGTCGCCGCGGCCGGGGTGGAGCTCGGCCAGCCCGAGGTCCAGATCGGGCTCATCCCCGGGGCCGGCGGGACGCAGCGGCTGCCGCGGCTGATCGGCCTGCCCAACGCCATCGAGATGATCACCACCGGGAAGCCCATCAACTGCGGAAAAGGCGCTGCAGCGCACCCTGGTCGATGAAGTGGTCGAGCCGCGCAGCTTTTGGAGGCCGCGGTCGCGGCGGCCGGGCGGTTCATCTCCGGGCGGCTCGAACCGGACCAACTGCGGACCACCGCCTCGCCACGACCGGCTGCCCGAGCGCCGCGGAGAAGAAGGCGCTGCTCGATTTCACCAAGCTCATGACGGCCGAACAAGGCCAAGGGCTACGTCGCCCCGTTCAAGGCCATCGAAGCATTCGACCGAAGGGCTGGGCTACGACATCGACGCCGACCTGGAGACGCGAAGCCGGCGCTCTTCGCCGACTGCCTGCTGTCGGATGTGGCGCAGAACCTGATCGGCATCTTCCTCAATACCCGCGTCGGCCGGGCGGCTGCCGCGCATCGAGGGGCTGAAGCCGGCCAAGATCCAGCAAGGTCGCCATGCTGGGCGGCGGGGTCATGGGCTCGGGGATCGTGCACCTGCTCCTGACCGGCGGGTTCGAGGCCGTGCTCTGGGACATCAACGCGGCTGCCGTGAAAAGGGCGTGGCCGCCGTCCGGGCGACCTTCGACTACCACCTCAAGAACAAGAAGATGACCCCGAGCGCGATCTCGACCGCATGTTCGCCGAGCGGTTGCGCACCACCACCGCGCTGGAGGATCTCGCAGGAGGCCGACCTGGTGATCGAGGCGGTGCTCGAGGACATGCGGGTGAAGCAGGACATATGGACGAAGCTCGAAGCGGATCTGCCGGCCGGAGGCCATCTTCGCGACCAACACCTCGCGCGCTGCCCATCACCGAGATGGCCGCGGTCCTTAACGACCCCGGGCGTCTGATCGGCCTGCACTTCTTCAACCCGGCCCAGCGCATGCAACTTCTGGAGATCATCTGCGGGAAGCAGACGTCCGACCGACCCTGGCCGCGGTCGTGGCCTTCGCCCGCAGTGTCAAGAAAATCCCCATCGTGGTCAATGACGGGCCGGGTTTTTACGTGTCCCGGCAGCTGATCGGCCTGATGGGCGCTTCGATTTTCCTGATGGCCGACGGGGTCGACGGCGCGGCGATCGAAGCGGCGCATGGTGGATTTCGGCATGCCCATGGGGCCGGCCGCGCTCTCCGACCTGACCGGGATCGACATCAACTACCACGTCAACCGACTTTCGAGCAACGCCTGGGCGAGCGCTGGGCAGGTCCACCCGCTCTCCGAGGCGGTCTATCGCACCGGATGCTACGGCCGCAAAACCGGCGCCGGCTATCTGGACTACAGCGGCAATCCACGCGATGCCCAATCCCAAGGTGGCGCGTGGTCCGACGACTATCTGAAGGCCCAACGGTGTCGCCCCCAAAAAAATGGAGTCCGAGGAGATCGTCGACTCGATGCTGGCGGCCGCCATCAACGAGGCCGCCTACATGATCGAAGAGGGCATCTGCGACCGGCCCCAGGACATGGATCTCGCCATGATCTACGGCACCGGGTTCCCGCCCTACCGCGGGCGGGATCCTGCGCTATGCCGATCGCTGGGGGGTCAAGAACGTGCACGCGCGCTGGTGGAGCTCGAGGCCAGCTACGGCCCGCGCTTCAAACCGGCCAAGCTGATAGCAGGACATGGCGGCCGCGGGCCGCAGCTTCTACGTCGAGCCGATAAACTCAAAGCCGCTGACACCCAACACGTGTTTCCGGAGGGACATCGCCATGAGAGAGGTCGTGATTGCAGGCTATCTGAGAACCGCACTTTCGCGGTCCCGGCCCGACCGAACCGGCCCGGGACTGGTTCTGCAGGATGCGGGCGGATGAGCTTCTGGCCAAGCTGCTGCCCGAAGTGATCAGACGCGCCGGGGCGGCGTCCGAGGAGATCGATGATTTCCTCGTGGGCTGCGCCACGGCCGTGGGCGAGCAGTGGCGCTACGGGGGGCGTACCCGATCTGTTCTGGCCAACCTGCCGAAACGATCCCGGCCAAGTTTGTCGACCAGCAGTGCGGCTCGTCCATGGCCGGCATCCAGATCGGATTCATGGAGATCGCCATGGGCTTCGCCGACATCGTGCTCGTCGGCGGCATGGAGCACATGACCCGGGTGCCCATGGGGATGGCCACCAGGTCGACCGGGGCCATGATCGTCGCCCAACATGGCCCTTTTCCTGACCCGGCCTACCAGCACCTGGGACATGATGACCTCCATGAACATGGGGCTGACGGCCGAAAAGCTTGCCAAGCAGTCGGGCTTTACGCGTGAAGAAATGGACCGATGGGGGGTTCGCTCCCACGCGCTGGCGGTCAAAGCCCGGGCCGAGGGCTTCTTCGAGGGGGAGATCCTGCCGGTCGAGGCCGAGCAGGCCGACGGGACGACCGTGCGCGTGGACACGGACCAGGCCGTGCGGGACGACGCCACCCTTGAAGGAGATGCAGGACCTCAAGGCGGCGTTCAAGAAGGACGGAGTGATCACGCCCGGGAACTCCTCGCCGCTCAACGCCGGCGGCCTCCTCCATGGTGCTGATGTCCAAGGAAACGGCGCATGAAGAAGGGGATCAAGCCCCTGGCGACGATCCGCTCCATGGGGTTTGCCGGCGTGGACCCGACCGTCATGGGCGACGGGCCGGTGCCGGCCAGCGCGCATGGCGCTGCCAAATGCGGGTCTGAAGGCCGACCGCATCGACTACTGGGAGATCAACGAGGCCTTCTGCGCGTGGTCCTGAACTGCATCCAGGAGCTGCGCGATCGACCCGGAGAAGGTCAACGTCATGGGCGGCGGCACGGCCATCGGGCACGCCCTGGGGGCGACCGGAATCCGGCTGGTCGGGACGCTCGCCCGCATCCTGAACCAGAAGCGCGGCCGCTATGGTCTGCGCCAATGCCTGCGTGGGCGGCGGACAGGGGGTGGCGCTCATCATCGAGAATACGGATTGACGTCAGCGTCCGGTTGAGGAGGGTAGGGCTTGGCTTCCGGGTTCGACGAGTACGAAGCGCATGACGGCTGCGGGCTGGCCGAGCTGATCCGCAAGGGAGAGGTGTCCGCGGCCGAGGTCTGCGAGGCGGCCATCGAAAGGATCGAGCGGCGCAACCCGCAGATCAATGCCGTGGTGACGCCGCTCTTCGATTTCGGCCGCGCCGCGCTGCGATCGCTTCCGCCCACGGCCCCTTTTTGCGGGGTGCCGTTTCTGCTCAAGGACCATCTCTCGGCACTGGCCGGCACCCCGCTCACCTTCGGGTCCAGGGCGCTGCGCGACTACGTCCCGGACCACGACAGCGAGCTGGTCGCCCGCTACCGCCGCGCCGGGCTGGTGATCCTGGGCAAGACCAACACCCCGGAGTTCGGCATCACGGCCTTCACCGAGCCGGAGCTCTTCGGACCCGCACGCAACCCCTGGGACCTCGGCCGCACGCCGGGCGGGTCGAGCGGGGGGCGGCCGCGGCGGTTGCGGCCGGGATCGTGCCCATGGCCGGCGGGGGCGACGGCGGCGGGTCGATCCGCATACCGGCGGCCTACTGCGGGCTGTTCGGGCTGAAACCCTCGCGCGGCCGCACGCCGACCGGGCCGGATTTCGGGGAGCTGTTCCAGGGGGCGGTGATCGAGCACGTCATCACGCGCAGCGTGCGCGACAGCGCGGCCATGCTCGACGCAGTCGCGGGGCCGGATGCCGGCGCGCCCTACGTCGTCGCACCGCCCGAGCGGCCCTTTATCGAGGAAACGCGCCGCGACCCGAGGCGGCTGCGGATCGCCTTCGACGTCCGCTCTCCCATCGACGCGCTGGTCCACCCGGAACACGTGAAGGCGGTTCTCCGGGCCGCGATCCTGCTCGGAAAACTCGGTCACGACGTGGAAGAGGCCCGGCCCGAACTGGACTTGAAGGCACTGACGGACAGCTATGTGACGGTGCTCTGCGGCGAGGTGGCGGCCGAGTTCGAGGAGATCGAGGCGCACCTGGGGAGACGGTTGCGGCCGGGGGACGTCGAAGCGGCAACGTGGATCATCGGGATGGTCGGGCGGTCACTGCCGGCCGTCCCGTTTGCGCGTGCGCGACGGCTCTGGGGGAACGCGTCGCGCGCGATGGGCCGGTTTCACCGGACGTACGACCTGTACCTGACACCCACCACCGCTCAGCCGCCGGCGCGAATCGGCGAGCTGCTGCCCGGACCGCTGGAGATGGCGGGGATGAAGGCCGCAGGTTACCTGCGGTTTGGTCTCGTTCTGCGCAAGAGCGGCATCTTTGCGAGCTCCGTCCAGCGCAACCTCGCGCGGACGCCGTTCACGCAGTTGGCCAACCTCACCGGCCAGCCGGCGATGTCCGTGCCGCTGCACTGGACCGAACAGGGGCTGCCCTGCGGCGTGCATTTCACGGCGCCGATCGGTGACGAGGCGACGCTCTTCCAGCTGGCGGCCCAACTCGAGCGGGAAGCCCCCTGGTTCAATCGGCGTGCCGCCCTGACCCAATCCCGTTGACCGAGGCTCGACGGGGCTCGCACGTTTTTGCAGCACACTCACAGCGAAAGGAGGGCCTCATGTACCGGAAGATCCTGGTTCCACTGGACGGCTCCGCCAGGGCCGAGAGGATTCTGCCCCACGTCGAAGGGCTGGCGAACGCCGCATGCGAGGTGCGCCTGCTGCAGGTGGTCGAACCCATCATCCAAGTGAACAGCGTCGATCTCTTCGTGCCCAACGGCGAGGGGTTCACCGTCGCGATGAAGAGCGCGCAGACCTACATCGACTCGGTCGTGCAGCGCATGCTGGCGCGCGGAATTGCCGCCAGCGGCTGGGCTATCAGCGGGGGCGTGATCGAGACGATCTGCAAGGTGGCGGAACAGGAGAAGGCAGACCTGATCGCCATGACGAGCCACGGCCGCACGGGGGCGGCGCGCGTCTTCTACGGCAGCGTCGCGAGCGGCGTGCTGCACCGCATCGACCGGCCGCTGCTCATCATCCGGTCGCGGGACGAGAAGACCTCGTCTCAAAAATAGCGGATCACGGCCACAGGCCAGGTGCCGGCCGCCGAGATCGCACAGCATACGGTTCAGTATATGACCAGGTCGAGGCGGCCGGCAACCCTGCATGGGGTCGTCAGGCGCATTTTTCAGGCGGGCTCTAATATGGGTCTTTGCTGAGCGGATCCAGGCCGCTTTCCTTGAGCCAGGAGAAGACCGGCGGGACGCGGTCCTCGATCGGACGACTGCGCACGTCGATGAGGCAGGGCCCGCTGGCGGCAAATGCCTGCCGCAGGCTGTCTTCCAACTGGTCCGGCGTCTCCACGCGGAAGCCTTGCAGGCCGAACGCCTCGGCGATGCGCGACGCGTCGAGGGGGGTGAAGTCGACCGAGAGGTACCGGCTCTCCGAGTGGCATCTTCTGGAGCGTCTTGATCCATCCGAACGCAGCCGTTGTTGAAGTGGATCAGCACCGCCGGCACCTTGCACCGCACCAGGGTTTCGAGCTCACCGCAGGACATCCCCAGGCTGCCGTCCCCGAACAGGCCGACCGGCCGGGCTTCCGGCCGCGCCAGCCACGCCCCCACAACTCCCGGGAATGGCGTAGCCGAGTCCGCCGTAGGCCCTGGGGATGATGAAGCGCGAGCGGCTGCTGGTCGAGTTCGAGGTAGCGCGTGACGTAGGGCGTCGCCGTCCCCGCATCCGCGATGACGATCGCCGGTTCCCGGATCACGCGGTTCAGTCGAGCCGATCACCCGCTGCGGCGACAGCGGCGACTTCATCGCTGGCCAGGACCGCCGCCGCACGCTCCCAGAATTGCCTCCGCGTCCCGGTTCAGGTCCTCGTCCAGCCCTCCGGTCGGTCCTGCCGGCTGCGGCCGCAGCTCGGCCAGCACGTCCTCGAGCACGAGCCTTGCGTCGCCCGACCACGCCTCGGTCTATCGGGCAGTTGTTGCCGCATGATGCGCGGGTCGATGTCGACCTGGAGCAGCGTGCGCCCCGGCTCGCGGCTCGGCAGGGTCCAGCTGCACGGTGGAAACCGATCCCATCTTGCAGCCGACGTAGAGCAGTGCGTCGGCTTCCTCAACGGCCCGGATGGCGTGCGGGTGGAAGCCGTTGTCGCCGATGACCCCGAGCGCGAGCGCGTGCTGGTCGGGCATGATGCCCTGCCCGGAAATGGTGGTGACCACGGGCGCGCCCATGCGTTCGGCCAGCTCCGGACTTCCCGGCGGGCCTGGGAGTGGTTGGCGCCGCCGCCGACGATGATCACCGGGCGCCGCGCCTGCCCAGGCGCGCGCGCCACGCGGGTGCATGGCGTCCGGGCTGCCGCGGAAGCGCATGGCGGGATAGGAGGGGCACTCGGTTTCGGCGTGCAGCGAAATCCGCTGCGAGCGGGATGCGGTCGGTCACGGTTTCGGTGGGGAAGGCGAGGTGGACCGCGCCTGGGCAGCCGGAGGTGGCCACGCGGAAGGCGCGGCGCAGGGTTTCGGGGATCTTCATCAGCCAGCTTGAGAAAGATTGGACCACTTGGAAATGGATTCGAAGAATGCGTGGTGGTCCATCTCGGTGATGGTGCCCTTGCCCTCGCCGGCCAGGCTGACCCCGCTGGTCAGGAGCAGGACGGGGATCGAGGAGGCGTTGGCTTCGGCGATCCCGGGCGCGGAATACAGCGCACCGGCCCCGGACGGGCACTCGCACACCCCGGGCGTGGGAGAGCCGGGCGTAGACGTCCGCCATGAAGCCGGCCGAGCGCTCGTCGCGGGCGAGCACGTGGGCGATCGCGTCGCGTCGCTCGTACAACGCCTGGTAGAGGAGGACCGAGGTGTCCCCGGGGACGCCGAACACATGTTTGACGCCGTAGGCTTCGAGCATCCGGACGATGGCCTGGGCGCCGTTGATGTCGGACGAAGCGGCTGTAGACATGGTGGCTCCTCAAGTTGAAACGGATCGGTGTATGCTGCCTCGATTGTCGGAGGGCTCATTTCAAGTGACAGGTTTTAGGGGTTAAGCCAAGGAAATGCAAGATGGGGTGCTGCAGCGCCGAAGAACGTCTGCCGGAGTCCCGGGCCTCCAGGCAGCTCCGCGCTCCATGACATCCCGGCCAGCTTACTCATTTTCTCGAAATCGTATTGACTGGCAGCGCCCACCGCATCAATACAAATACGCACAGCTTAGGAACGCGCAGCGGCTTCCGGCAGGCGCAAGGACAGCGCGGCCGCCAGCAGGGGGGCGCCCGCCAGGAACACCAGCACCGTCTGAAGGGAATACAGGTCCGCCAGCCAGCCGACGATCGGGCTCATCACCCCCCCGATACCCAGCGCGAGCCCCATCATCAGGCTCGAAACCATGGACCGGCCCTTGGGCGCCAGCTGCTGCCCGAGCGCGACACCGAGGGGCAGCGTGGCCAGGGAGAAGAACCCCGCGAGGAAGGCACAGGGGTAGACCCATGACCCCCTCAGGTAGAGCGACAGCAGGAGGGCCGGCGCGGTCAGGAGGTGGGACACCAGGAAAATGGGGCGGTAGCGCGTACGGTCGGCCAGGCTGCCGGCGACCAGCCCGCTCAGGGCGCCCGCCAGGGTGAAGAGGGAAGACACCAGGCCGATCGAGATGAGCGAATACCCCTCGCGTGCGTAGAGGATCGGGAAGAAGGTTACGAAGGACTGGCTGACGAAAGCCCGCAGAACCATGACCGCCCAAAGGGTCGCGACGGCCTTCCACGCGTCGCCCAGCGCTTCCCGGATGGAGCCGATGAATCCGCGCCCGGCGAGCCCCTCGCCCTGGGGTTTAGGCACGAGTTTGAACAGCAGCAGCATGAGCGGGATGCCGATCAGCATCGAATAGAGCGTGCCCGCCGGGCCGTAGGCCTGGACCAGGGCGGTGATGATGATGGGACCGACCCCGAAGGCCAGCGTCCCGCCCGCGTTGAAAATCGACATGCAGAAGCTGAAGTGGCGCCCGGAGTAGGTGGAGATCATCCCGGCCACCGGCGGATGGAAGAGGGACTGGCCAATCGACCCCAGGCAGACGAAGACGGTCAGGATCAGAAAGCTGGGCGCCACGCCCACGAGCGGCACAAAGACCATGGAGAGGATGGGGCCGCCCAGGATGAACAGCCGCGTGCGGTAGTGGTCGGCGAGGTAGCCCGAAATCGGCTGGACGATGAACATGAGGAAGCGGTTGATGCCCGCGAGCAACCCCACTTGGGTCATGGAGAGGGCGAAGACATCCGCAAACATCGGCAACAGCGGGCTCACGAACGAGCCGTAGAGGTCGCCGGTGAAGTGCACGAGCCACAGGGCGAATATCACTTTGACGTTGGCTTTGGCTGAATCGGTCATCTCGAGGTCGAAAACAAAAACTCCAGTCGGACGACTGGAGGCGGTGTTCGCATCATCGCCATGGTGCGTGAACGCGGCGCGAGAGACCTCCTATTGGGTTTGCGTGCAATTGTCAACCCGGGGGTGCGGCGGCGGCTCCCGAAAACCCGCTCGATGTGTTATGGCGGTACCGGAAGCTCACAACGGATCTGACAGCTTGATTTGAAAAGGAGGTCTCATGGACGTCAACCAGGCAATTCAAACACGGCGCAGTGTGAGAAAGTACCTCAACCGTCCGGTGTCCAAAGAGGTGATTCTCGAAATCCTCGAGGCCGCGAACCTCGCCCCCAGCGCCACCAACCGACAGCCCTGGGAGTTCGTCGTGGCCAACCGGCTGCACATCGACCGGCTCGAGGGGGTTCTGGCGGAGGCCTTTCGCGAGCGGGTGGCCGGCGTCGGGGAGACGCAGATGCGGGCCGCCATCCGGGAGCTGTCCATGCCCGAAGACGCGGCCGGCGACACGCTCAAGGGCCTCGGCACGTTCTATCGCACGCTGGGCGGCGCCCCGGTCTTGATTGGCGTCCTCATCCCCAGGGCGACCGACTCCTGGGTGGCGAAGAACAACGTCTGTGATGCGGCCGCCGCGATCGAGAACCTCCTGCTGGCAGCCTGGGATCGTGGCCTGGGGACGTGCTGGATGTCGGGGCCGTTGAAGGGGCGCTACGACGCCATCGCCTCATTCCTTGGAGTCCCGGAAGACCGGGAACTGCTCGCCATTATCCCGTTGGGCTACCCGGCTCACCAGCCGGCCCGGCCGCCGAAGAGGGACATCGCCACGAAGGTCCAGTGGCTCGGTTATGAATGACGCGCGTTGCCGTGCCCTCGCCGGCGCAGGCGCGTGGGGACGGCGAAGCGTTTCAATGATAGACCAGGACCGGTATCTTCGAGTGGGTCAGGACTTTCTGGGTTTCGCTGCCGAGCAGCACGGCCTGCACCCCCCGTCGCCCGTGAGAGGCCATGATGATGAGATCGCACTTCCTCGCAGCGGCGACCGTGATGATGGCCTCGTGGACCTGCTCACAGGTCTCCTGAACCGTTTCGCACGGGACGCCCGCCTCTTTTGCAGCCGCTTCGATCGTGGCGAGATTGCGCTTGGCCTGGGCCACGAATGCCGCGGCGGCATGGTCGGCTTTGACCCCGGGGAAGTCGGAATCGAAATACATCTGGCGGACTTTCGGCGCCACGCAGACCCCCGTCACCCTGGCGTTGAGCGCCTTGGCCAGCCGGAGCCCGCTGCGAACGGCGGCTTCGGACCGAGCCGACCCATCGGTCGGCAGCAAGATGTGCGTGAACATCCGACACCTCCCTTGGCTGAATGATTGGATGCGTGCGACCACGCCCCATGGACGCGCGGTCATGTCATTTCTCGTACGGATGTCGCGCGTTGTCCATAGGCGGCCGGCCTCAATTGCATGAGGGGAATGCGCAGGGGCGGGACGTTTTCCCTTTCGTGAGGGAGAGAAGCGCGGGTGCGGCGGGAAACCTCCGGAAATGGTGCCGCGTCCGCGATGGCGGCGAAGGGGCAATCGCTCCGATCGGGTGATGCTCATGGCGTCTGAGAAATTCGCAGGGGAAGAGTCCGGCAGAATGATCTCGGCGTGGAAGGAATGCAACTTTTCGAAAGCAGAAAATTCGAATTGCGCGCGCCGCACGATTCTCTTGGGCCGTCTATGATCTGAGCGGATGTGAGCGTTACGTTCGCACTGGTCTGTCTGAGGCAAAAGGATCTTTGGTTGGTGCGGGCGGGCTGGCGCCGAAAAAAAAGCGGGGCTGGAATGTTCCAGCCCCGCTGACTGCTTGTGGTGGTGGTCGGGACGAGTGGATTTGAACCACCGACCCCAGCGTCCCGAACGCTGTGCTCTACCAGGCTGAGCCACGTCCCGACTGACGGCAGACCTTTACGTTATCCTGTCGGTCAAGTCAACCCAAAATCATGCGGCTGCGACCGCCCTTTTGACCACGCGGCGTTTGGGGACATAGGGGTTGCGCAGGACGATGGTCTGTTCCCGGTCCGGCCCGATCGAAACGATGTCGATGGGGGCGCTGGTCAGCTCCTCGATGCGGCGCAGGTAGCCCTTCACGTTCTTGGGCAGACGTGCGTAACTCCTGACGCCGCTGGTGGTTTCGGTCCAGCCCGGCAGCGTTTCGTAGACCGGCCGGCACTCCTCGAGTATGCCGACCGCTGCGGGGACGACGTCCAGTCGCCGGCCCCGGTATTCGTAGTGGGTGCAGATGTCGATGGACTCCAGCCCGTCGAGGACATCCAGCTTGGTGATGGCGAGCCCGGTGATCCCGTTCAGGCGGACCGCGTCCCGCAGCAGCACCGCGTCGAGCCAGCCGCAGCGCCGCCGCCGGCCCGTGGTCGCTCCGAACTCCGCCCCCTTTTCCTGCAGGCGATTGCCGATGTCGTCCAGCAACTCGGTGGGGAAGGGGCCCCGGCCGACCCGCGTGGTGTAGGCCTTCACGATCCCGACCACGTCCGTGATCTGCCGCGGGCCGAGGCCGGCGCCGCAGCAGGCGTTGGCCGCGACCGTGTTGGAGGAGGTCACGTAGGGGTAGGTGCCGTGGTCGATGTCGAGGTGGGTCCCCTGCGAGCCCTCGAAGAGCAGGTTCTGGCGGTTCTTGACCGCCTGATCGATGACGACCGAGATGTTGGCCACATGCGGCCGCAGCCGCTCGGCGTAACCCTGGTACTGGGCGATGATCGCTTCGCCGTCCAACGGCTGCCGGTTGAAATAGCTCTGGAGGTAGAAATTCTTTTCCTCGAGGAACGCGAGAATTTTGCGTCGGAAGATCTCCGGGTCGATCAGCTCGACGAAACGAATGCCGCGCCGGGACACCTTGTCTTCGTAGGCCGGGCCGATGCCGCGGCCCGTGGTCCCGATCTGCTGGGCCCCCTGTTTTTCCTCGCGGGCCACGTCGAGCGCCTGGTGGTAGGGCATGATGATGTGGGCGAGCTCGCTGATGACGATCCGGTCCGGGCCGACGGGGATGCCGCGTGAGGCGAGAAAGTCCATCTCTTCCAACAGCACGGCCGGGTCGACCACCATGCCGTTTCCGAGCAGACAGACCTTGTTCTGCAGGATGCCGGAGGGCACCAGGTGATTGATCGTCTTTTCGCCCTTGATTACCAGGGTGTGGCCGGCGTTGGCGCCGCCCTGAAAGCGCACGACCACGTCGGCATGCCCCGCGAGCAGATCGACGATTTTCCCTTTGCCCTCATCGCCCCACTGAGTTCCGATTACCACCACATTGGCCACTGTTCGTCTCCCTTGCTCAGATAGGTGAACCCGCACTCCGTTTGCACCGGAAAAAATCCTGAATCAGCCGGCGGCATTCGGTCTCACAAACACCGGAGACGATTTCGACCTGGTGATTCAGGCGGGGGTCGGCGGCGAGGTCGTAGAGAGAACCGGCCGCTCCCCACTTGGGGTCGGCGGCCCCATAGACCAGCCGCGCGACGCGTGCATGCACGATTGCGCCCATGCACATGATGCAGGGCTCGATCGTAACATACAGCGTAGTGTTTAACAACCGGTAGTTCTGAAGTTTTCGTGCTGCTTCGCGCAAGGCGAGGATCTCGGCGTGCGCGCTCGGGTCGTGGTCGGCGATGGTCCGGTTGTGAGCCGCGGCCAGAACCTCGCCGGACGATGAGACCAGCACGGACCCGACCGGCACCTCCTGGATCGCCCAGGCCCGGCGGGCTTCCGTGAGCGCGGTCGCCATGCAACTGTGGTCGAAAGAAGGGTCCATTCTGTCTGGGATTTGGAGGTCATTGTCGGGCAACAAAGTATTGACAGCCCCGCCTCTTTAGCCTAATAAAGCTCGCACCTCAACCGATTTCGCGCCCGTAGCTCAGCCCGGATAGAGCGCCGGACTACGAATCCGTAGGTCGCAAGTTCGAATCTTGCCGGGCGCACCAGTAAAAACAAGGGGTTAGATGACAAAATCTAACTCCTTTTTTTATTTTTCAGAGCCTGCCGGGTGCGCCGGGGGTGCATCTGAGTGCATAAAAATAGAGCGGTCCAGCCCGTCCACTTCCGACTTCCGTTTGCCCGGCATCCAGTGGTAAGTAAACATCGAGGGTCAACTTCACCGAATGGTGCCCGAGTTGCCCCGAAACGTCCGCAATATTGTCGCCTTTGGAGATCCGTAGCGTGGCGTAAGTGTGCCGCAGGTCGTGAATTCGGATGGTCCTGTAGCCCGGGCATCCTTGAGCGCCTCGGTCGAACACCCGCCGCCGCCAGTTGTTCTTGTCCAGCATACTTCCCGGCCTCGTTGATAAAGACGATACTCCGGCAGGCCTCCCAGACCTAAGCGCCATGCCCCTTCTTCTTGCTCTCTGCCTCAAGGGCCAGTCAGCGCCTCAGTCAGTTGCGGACTCATGTCCACCTTGCCGGGGTTTGCCGCTCTTGGGGGTCGAGATTACGCCGCGCACGATCGAGCGTTGTGACCTCGATGAACCGGCCGTTGAAGTCGATGTCGCCCCACTGGAGGGCCAGCGCCTCGCCGATCTCATCCCGGTCCTCGCCAGCAGCAGGATACAGGCAGAAGTGTTCTTGGTACTTCTTGCTGTGGTAGACGGCCTGGAGTAGCAGGTCCAGCTCGGCATCGGTCAGTGGGTTGACTGCTTCGGCCTTCGCCCTTCCGTTGGCAATCTTCTTGATCCCGAGCGCCGGGTTCGCCTGGACGATCTCATGGTCGAGCGCCTGCGCCAGCACCCCCGAAAGCACGTTCTTCATGTGCCCGACTGTGCTGTGTGAGAATCCCTCGTTCAGCTTGCCGAGCAGGAACTCCTTGATCTTGCCGCGGTTGATCTCAGTGATCGGGGTATTCTCGAAAGCAGGGTAGAGGTGGTTGTTCAGGATGCCCTCATAGTCCGCGACCGTTGACGGCTTGCAGGTGGCCTTGACCGTCGTGTTGAACCAGGTTTCCGCGAATACCTTGAAGTCGGGTGCCGCCTGCTTGGGCTGGAAGTCGAACTTCCCGAGCTGGAGTTGGGCGGAGATCTCCACGGGCCACCGCTTCGGCGGCCTGCCTGGGCCCCACCCGGCGCGAAGTTCGCTTGCCGTCGTGAGACACGAACACCCACCAGGGCTCCCCCTTGCCTCTCACTTTCTGCCTGACGACAACGCCCATGGTGCCCCCTTATTTCTGCTTTTTGAGATACTCGGCCACTGCACGGGATGGCATCAAATTCCTGGGAGGGAAATTCCCTCCAGGGCCGCCTTTGACTTTGCTTGGCGGTGGAGGTCTTTGGGAAAGCGCTTCAAGTTGACGACCGTGGTTTCTTTGGTTTTCATATATCTCCATGTCCTCCCTTTACAACTAAGGTAATACATTTATCCTTGGATGTCAAGCACCATTAGGATTTTTTTTAGGTGCTACAGGGTGGCATGTCGGGCATTGCGCCAGGATTGCCATGTTGCCCTCCTAAATTAGGTGGACGTACTGTATTGACGGTATTGAAATCAGACCGTGTTCCCGATACTCAACAACCTGCACGCATAGGAAGTTGTTACACCAAGATAAAGGTGTGGATATGAGACCACCTACCCGCTCTATCGCTAAGTATTCGACTGTCATCATCATACTTTTGGACATTCTATTCTTTTATTATCTCCCCTGAACAGGTTGCCCGTCCATTCCGCTGCATTCTTCTGTAGGTGCAGGGTGTGGGACCCCTGCGGATAGGTCCACTATCCAATCCCCACCCGAGCAGGGAGACTTGGCAGGCCTTCTTGCTCGGGTTTTGAATTGCCTTGTAAGTTCCCACCGGAGGCTTACTGTAACTTTGCAGGACTTGGGGAACCTTGCGGTAATTGTCTCCCCGCTCATCACTCTCCAGCCCGATTAAGGAGATCGGCCGCCCTCAAATGATCCCTCAGTATATTGAGGTTCCACCAAATATTAAGGCCAAACAAATCGTCTCACCCTTCTCTAAGCTGCCCCCCCGCTGATTTAATCCCCCGTTATCAAATTAGAATCCAAAAGCTCTTGTTTTTTTCCGGCTGTTGGCGGGCCATTTGCTAACGCAAGCCACATGATCCTGGTCATCATACGAATGCGGGTTCCTCCTGAAAAACGCAAGGAGCTGTCCCAGACAATCGTATCCATGATCGGCTCCATAAGGACAGAGAAGGGATGCCTGCGCTGCGACTTTTGCCAGTGCATGGAAAATGAAAATGAACTCCGTATTCTTGAAGAATGGGATACCCGGAAGAACCTCGATAGCCACCTGAAATCAGAACATTTTAAGGTACTTCGGGGGGCGATGAACCTTCTGGGAGAGCCCTATGAAATGATGTTCCATACCGTCGCAGCGCGAAAAAAGAGGGGGGAGTCTAAAGCTCCTCGACCCTTGATAGCGCAATAGGCTCACTCTCCGCCGGCGGCTCGGAGGTCGATCTGGGATTTTATTTCTTGCTCGTCCATGGGGTCTCCAATCGGTTGGGGGTGCCGATCAATTTCCAGCCCTGTCCAGGTCAACGATGCGCGTGCCCGCCCTGTGAACTGCCGGGTTGAAGAGCACCCACGGCGGGTCAAGGTTTCGGATGCTGCGCACCATCGTGCCGGGCGGAAACCGCAGCCCGTATTGATTGAGCGTGAAGTCCGTCGCGTTGATGAAAAGCCTGACCCTGACTTTCCGTTTCATCGGTTTCCCTTCGGAGGTTTGCCGGGTGCAGGCGGACCCACACCCGGCTTGGGTTCGAGTCAGCCGTTCGAGATGCCCCGCTTGGAATGCCGGATGAAGTCGGCGTCTGCGCCCATCAGCTCGCGGCTGAGGATGTCCCGGCACTCCCGGACCAGGCCCCGGCGCTGACCATCGGTCAACGGCATGGAGCTGTAGTTCAGGCGCGGGTTGTCAGCATCCCGGGAGAGCCCCAGGCGCTGGTGCATGAGCCGCTCTGCCTTTTCGGCTGCCCGGGCGACGGCCGCGATGTGGATCGCAGAATCTCCGCGCTTTTTCCCCCCGCCGAGATCTTTATCCCAAGTCTCACCGAATAATGACTTGTCGGGATCGACGAAGGTCAAGAACTCGTTTGCCACCTTAGCGGCGGCACGGACTTCGGACGGCCAGGCGGATTGGCCGAAGTTTTCCTTCTCGAATTCGGCTACGGAGGCATCCGCCATATCGTCGTAGTCGAGCGTCTCCGGGGCGCTGTTGCTGTCCGCGCGGGGGGTGCTGGATGCCGGCGGTGATGGGGACATGCTGGGGTAGGTCAGGTCTTCTGCCATGGTCTTACTTCTCCTTTCCGGTGGATTTCTTTGGGGTGGCGGCATTCTTCTCCAGGCCGATGACGGCTTCCCACAGGTCGCGGCGTTCCCAGTTTGTGACATCCTGGCTGTCGTGGCCTGCGGCTATCAGGATCTTCCGCAGCTCGACGTTCGACCGGGGGTCGTCGCCGTGGCAAGTCACATGCGTTTTCAGTGTGCCAGTGCGGATGATCTCGTGCGCCTCAACGCTCTTTGCGAAGTGCTTTCCAACCGGAACGCCGGCCTTGAGCCAGTTCTCCGGGAACGGCTCTCCCTGTTTGAAGAGTTTGTTCTGGTAGAAGCAGTCCCGAATGCAGGTGAATGTGGCGTTTTCTGTTTTCAACATGGTGCGATCTCCTTTCGTTGTCGGCGTTACTTCAGGCCGCGGTTGAGGACGTCATAATCGAGCTTGGTCCCGGTTCCGTCCGACGGGTTCCAGGACGGCCTGCGCGGGGCGCTGCCCGGTAGCGGGCGCTCGGTCGCCAGGGTGATGCGCTCCTGCTCCAACTCCTCGGGCGTTTTTTCGATAAAAACTGTCCGTCCAATCGGGGCGGACTCATCATCCCTGAGCAACCGGAAGTTGGGGTTGTTGATCTTCAAATCGGACGCGAAATAATCGCCCCTCTGCCAGTGCCGGCTCCGAAAAAAACTTGGCGCGATACAGATGTAGCGTTTCATTTCCATTGCATGTCTCCTTTTCATTTGAGCCCGTAGGTCAGCGGATCATACGGGGGTTTGGGGTTCGTCTCACTTCTCGCTAAGGTCTCGTTGTGCACCAGGCCCGCCACGCCGTAGACGAGGGCCGCAAGCGCCCGGTGCTCCGTATCCTTGACCGATCCTGCCATCTCGGGGACCGCCTGCAGCAGGCGCGGGATATCGCTGTTCTCGGGGAAGAAGATCCGCTCCCGGCCCGGCCGCAGCAGGTCCCGGAGCAGGCTCAGGTGGTAAAGGAAGTCCCCGTCCTTGGCCGCGTTCGGCGGGTCGAGGATGCGCAGGTAGCGGGAGGCGTCCCTGTTGCGGAAGGCGATGAAATCGGCGTCTGCCTTGGTCCGGCGGGCGTAGATCTTCTGAACGCTGTAGATGTGCTGCAGGTCTTTGACCCGATCGAGCAGCTCGCCGCTGTCCAGGAAAGTTTCAAACAGCGGGACATAGAAATTCCCCTGGTACTGGAGCTCGGCCTCCTCGAAGAAGAGCGCAAGGCCACCTTCGGTCTCGCCCGGGAGCATGAAGCTCATGCGGGGCGTGTAGATGCCTACCTCCTTCTTGCCGCTCCACAGGAACAGATCCGGGCCCGAATCGAAGCGTTGCTGTTTTTTGACCGCGGGTAATCCCATCAACATCTCCTTTCCTTAAAAGGTCGGCATTGAGCAATTCGAGAAAAAATTGCTCGGGGAAAATGTTAAGCAAAGCGCGTCACACCGGTCCGGAGAGCGGCCCAGCAGCTCACGCATGACGTCCTTGGACATGATCTTGATCTTGCCGTCCTTGATCTCGTAGGTCGGGATGGACAGCTCCTCGATGAGGCTTTCATCCGGCGGCAGCATCGCCCCGGGGTCCGTCCGCAGCCATTCGCGCACCGTCCACCACAGCTGGTCCCGCAGACGGTGAAACTCGCCCGCCTCGGTCTTCACGGTCGCCCGCTCGGATCGTCTTTACGCCTACCGCGGGCACCCCCGCGCCGTGACCATCCCCGGCATCGCAGCCCCCACTCCGATCGAATCCACCATCACGCGGCACGCCCGATACTCCTTGCAGATCTCGGAGGCGTTGTGCGCCGTCTGCGCCAGGTCCATGCCCGACCAGGACACCGGCCGCGTCACGAAGCCCGCCCGACCGGAAGATCAGGACATTGGCGTCCGCGCCGAACTCCGCGACATCGAGGCCGGCCAGCGGCCGCGCCAGCACCGGGGGGCGCTCGCCGTTCTCCTCCACATACGCGTTCCACCGCAGCCGGGCCGCGTCGATCCATTCTTTCGAGACGAGCTGATTTGCGCCCTGGCCGGGTACTCCCCCAGGACCATGTAAGAAAATGCCGGATCCATGATCTTGTAGTGACCGGCTTTCAACGGGGCGAACTCGAGACCCGCCCGGGATTGCACCACCGCACCTTCGAGGAAGCCCGGGAGCTCGAACGTATCGGCGCCGGGTTTCTCGTTGGCGGCCAGCGGCCGGGCCCACTCGTTGATGCGCCGGATCGTGGTGGGTCGATCGACCGCGCCGGGGATGACATCCTCGCCCGTAGCCACGTTCGGATGATCGAAGGCCGTGAGCTTCACCACATGGGCCTTGCCGTCCCGGATCATGCGGTAAACGGCCCCGGAGGGGGTTCTCGGGTTGAACATGCAGAGCAGCCGCGTGTTCCCGCCGGACATGCAGGACTCAATGCCCCGGAACACCTCGTCGGGGATCGCGTCCGCCTCGTCCAGGAGGAACATCAGGTGGGGAGCGTGCTTGCCGCTGAACTTCGCCTCCCGCTGCTGCTCGCTCCCGCTGGTCGGGATCGATACCCCAGCGATGAACTCCATCGGGTTGCGGGCGATCATCAGATCGGTTCGCGTCTCGTACCGGAACACCGTGGGCTTCTTCTCATAAACCGTGTTCAGGTGGCCCCCAGAGGAGCCTGCGCAGGTTTGTTTCAGGCGGGGCTGCCGCCGTCCACACCTGAGCCCCGGAGTGCGTCTTGTAGAACCACAGGGCCGCTCTCGCCGCCGCCCAGGTCTTGCCCACTCCGTTCGCGGACATCGCCACGACCACCTCGTAGTCCCGCACCGCCTCGAGCAGTTCCACGAGCTGCACCGTCAGGGTGTCCCCCAGGACTTCCTGCACGAACTTGACCGGGTTGTCCGCGTGCTGCGAATACTCCCCGCAGCCACCGTCCAGCCGCCGGTTAATTCGGGATAACAGGGAATCGAATAGCCCTTCTGCGTTCAATGCGGTCCCGTATCCGCGCCTGGCACTCTGCCGATTCATATCCAATTTCCTCGTCCATGATCCGTAGAATTTCCGTGGTCTCGTCCACCTGGAACAGCCGGTAGCCAATGTCCGAAATGGCGGTGATGAGCTTGCGCATCTCGGCCGCGAACTTCAGCTTCTGGTCCTGCCAGGCCCGATAGTCCTCGGTCGTTGAGGCCTTCACCTCTTTTTCGATCCACTCCAGTTCGCTCCTGGCCTTGTCGCACAGGTAGAACAGGTGCTCGGTCGCGGCGTTCTTCTTCTCTTTGTACTCGGGCGCAGCCGCGATCATCACCGCTGCCACCTGTATCCCCATCTTCTTCAGACACCTTCGACACAGCCCCGGGAGTGGTGCCCATCGTTTCCGGCGATCTTTGTCACCGTTGCCCCGGTGTCCGAGAACTCCCGGATCTTCACGTAGTCCAGCTTTTGCCTACTCATCTGGTTGGTTCCTTTTTTGCGCCACCTTGGCAAACGATGATGCCGTGATCATTATTCATGTATGGGAAACCCTTACAGCTTGATCGTTATGTTGCTTTTTTACTGTGCTGTGTTTGCAGTTTGTGCCGTCACAGGTGCACACGATCTGCGAAAGGCAAGGCAACTCAAGAGACTGCTCATATAAAACGCGCCCCACGGATGATGGCCCCCGCGTGTAGCGGCTTGACAATCTTTTTAATCTTCATGTAAAAGACATCTGCACAGAACGTCGCATGACCATTCCGGGTCAGAAGGAACCGGGCCTCAAGAGAGGTTCGGTTTTTTGTTTTGTACTCAATGGAGGGCAACACACATGGCAGAGTCCGCGCGTGACCATCTTCGGAGACGCTTGACCGTCTATTCGAATTTGTCTGACCTTCCGTACGATTCCGCAATGCACAGGGACCGCCGCACGTCAGGCAATGACCGCAGACGGTGCAATACGTATCTGGCGAAAGACCGCCGAAGCGGCATAGCTGACCGCCGAAAGCACGGTCCGTCCATTCCGGCCTTGGTCGATTTTTTGAGGCGTAAGAGGCTACGATCACAGAGCTAAGCTCCAAGTCAGTTTGCTCCGGGGAAAGAGATTGGAAAAAAGATCGGAAACATTTCCAATCTATTGGAAACTGTTTCCAATCTCGGGAAACATTGCCGGATAAAGACGCTCCTGGTGCAATCCGCAATGCTCGCCGGCTTTTAGCGTACAGCCCCAATACGGGCCTTTCTTGATGCAATCCCCCGGGACCATGCTGCTCATAGCGAGACGCACGGGGCGATGCAGCAGCCCGTGTTCTCCCCATGCCGGCAGCGTACGCAACCGGATTTATCGAGAGTTCCCTGTTCACCGCCATCGTCGAGACCGGCGAACGGCTCCAGGCCGTTGGGCTGGCACCGGGCTTCCAAGGCACGGTTTGCGGTCGACATCAGGTCCAGCAGGATCGCCTTTGCCCGCCGGGCGTGGTAGGTGTTGCGAATGTTGTTCAACACGGCCAGCATCTCGGTTCCCTTCTCTTCAACGTCCAGTGCCAAGCTCACATACTCGTCCATCGTACATCTCCCCTTTTCGGTTGGTTTTTGCACCCTATGTGCACCCTCACTTTTTTAACAGTTCGATTATTGTATAATATAAATATGTTTTATATGATGACCTTCGGACTATAAATCCTATCTCAGGCTTTCCATGACGTCCTGCACCACCCGCTGCACCTCCGCCCTCGGGTCCACCCGGAACTTCTCCAGCCAACGGTTAAACTCATTTCGACGCACCAGAATTTTGCCGCGCAGCTTGAAATGCGGAATACCGTCCGCGCCAGCGAGGTACTCGCGCAGGGTCGGCACCGCCATGCTGGAATAGGCATGCAGGCCTCTAAGGTCGAAGAGCAGGTCGGGTTCAGCAGCCATCGTTATTCCCGAAAATTTGAGTGTTTGAGTTGGCGCTCAAACTGTACTCAAAGCGCAAATGCCTGTAAAAGTTGCGAATACTTCCATTTTGGACAGAATATGAGTGTTTGAGTAAAAATGGCGTGCGCGGGGGGGGCCTGCCCCCTCGGCAAGAAGCGCACACACACAACTACTCAAATACTCAAATATATATATAAGTATATAAATTATGTTGTATTTAGAGTTAGTTAGGCTTTGAGTGCTTTTTTCAAATTTACTCAACATCACTTAACCTCGGCCAGGACGATTTCCCAGCTCTTCTTCTGCGCTGTCCGGTTGATTATGAGCTTGCCAGCGTCCTCAAGATTCGACAGCACCTGGTCGTACTGCTGAGACCCGCCCGTCAGCACCCTTGAGGCCTGGAGCGTCTTTCGAAGCACCCGGCCCGCATGCCGCTCGGCGATGTAGCGCAGCAGACGGTTCTCGGCCTCAGCCGTCTTGGACACAGACAGGTGGTTGCGGAACAGGTACTTGGTCGACTTGATCGCGTGTCGAACGATGTGGGCTGCGCCGACCACAGCCTGCCGGCAGATCGTGGTGGTGTGCGGATCGATGAAGGGCTGGAGCACCATGGCGAGCTTTAATATGTAGGGTGACCAGCGTTTCAACGTATGGTTCCAGACGCTCACGGGACTCCTCATCGAACCCGCGCCATTCGACATATATGCGGTCATGGACCTGGTCGAACGTGCGCCCAGCGTCATCTGCGAGCCGATATTCAACCTGTTCGGGCATGGCCATCAGGCACTGCCGGAACCGTTCGTAGGTCTGATTGGTCGAGGCGATGCTGTGCTGCGGTCGCGCCGGCGGGATGTCGCTGGTCTCAGGGACCGAGAGGAGCAGGAACCGGGCGAGGAAGCCGCTGGAAACGTCGGTCTCTGAGATGTCCTCAGCCACCCACCGCGGGTTGCTGAACGCGTTGATGACGATCAGCGGTTCCCGGATCGTGAAGTCCCCATGGTTTTTGGTACAATAGCGGTAGTAGGGCCCGCCATCGTAAAAATCCGTGAAGAGTTGCTTCAAGTCGGCGTTGTGGCTCTTCTCCATATTCTTGAGCCATTCCGACAATTCGCTCAGAAAGATCATCCCGCCGAACCCCTGCGCGAGCTTCTCCATCATGGCCTCGGGGGTGATTCGGTTCGGGAATATGATGCGTCTTGCGTCCAGTGCCCTGACCCGCTCCTGCAGGGCATCGGGGTCTGCGGCATCGCCCTTGAGTTCCTCGGCCTCGATCAACTCGTCGATGTCGTCGTTTTGCTGGTAGGCCAGGCGCATCCCTTTCCGCATGCCGGTCGTTTTGAAGGACCCGGACGGGCACACGCTGAGCATCCACAAATTCGGGTAAAGCTTCTGAAAGGCGTCGATGCCCTCGGGCATATAGGCCCGCTTCTTCAGGAAGGCCGATGTGGTGGCGAGCACGCTCTGCGTGAGCAGCATGGGGTCGGCGACAGTGGTGCGGGCCAGGTCGCGGACGTAGTCGGCCAGGATCGGCGGCAGGACACTGATGTCGAACTGCTCGGGCGGGGCGACATCCCGCAGAACGGCCGCGCAGCTGCGGGCAAGGCCTTCCGGGTCGGCGGCCGTGCACTCGATCTCTTGGCCGGTGCCGCCATTGCCGCCGATCATCCAGGGTTCGAGCTTGGCATCGCCGCTGATGGTCTTCCGGGCCTGCGCCCACCCGAATCCTTTGCACCCGTCGTGCTTGCACTGAAACGTCACCGCACCGGTTGGGAACTGGATGATGCCGGCCTCGCGCCCGTTGTGGTTTGGATCCCCCGGGCAGTCGGTGAAGTAAATGGTCGCGCCGTTGTCGAGCGCCTTGGTCCCGTGCAGTGGCCGGTTGTGAGCTGCGAGATAAGCCTCGATGTCCAAGCGCCGACCGTTGCCAGGGCGATGAGGAGTCGACTCCTGTTTCGATTGCTCCAACCGCTCGCGGAGGTCGTCCAGGCCGGTTCGGGTTTCGTCCATTTTCAACATAGCCCCGCTGGGGTGTGGTCAATGAAGGCGAGACGGTGCGGCCGTGCCTCACGGTGTGGGCCGGCAGGAACGGAGTCGCCCTTCTTCGCGGTCGTGCCGTAGAGCTTCCAGATCCGGGATGGATTGAAGACGGTTTCGTCGATCTTCAGCGTGGGCGTGGAGAACGCGGCGCTGATCTCCTTCAGCATGGCCTCAACGGCCTTGGCGTAGGCCTTCGCTGGGTAGTCCGGCAGTCGGTAGAGCAGGTGGGCGCCGTTGCCGGACATGGCGCGGATGGGTGCGCTCAGAGAATATTTTTTCTGGACGACCTCGGCGACTTCGTCACGGTGGTTGAGGGCGGCCTGGAGCTCCGCATCAGAGGACGCAACGCCGGAGGGCCTCGTCGGGTCTATGTCCAGGAGCAGGTACCGGTAGGCGATGACGTTCGTGTCGGATGTGGTCTTCTGCGGCACGCAGAGGCGGTTGAAGGACCGGCCGATCAGACGCGGGTCGATCACCTGCGCCGTGAAGTAAACGCCGCCATGGTCGAGTTGGTCCAAGGCCTGGACGTCTCGGACGAACGCGGTGTGCTCGTCGTAATAGCCGCTCACGATACCGTTCGCCCATGCCTTCTTCCCGGCCCATAACTCGTGCCGCCCGTAGACTTCCATAGCGCGGACCTCGACAACTTCGCCGGGCTTAACGAACAGGCGGAACACCTCGGGTTCGAACAGGGTTAGCTCAGGCATTGCGCACCTTCCATCCATCCGTGGTGCGGTCCAGCAGTATCTCGTTGAAGCCCTTCTGATTCCGGCGCAGCCACAACCGCTCAGGCACCTTTATCTCTCCGGCCCGGGCAACGGCCTCCGCCACCGATCGCGGCGGTTTGGTTCCCGCGAGTGACTCCCACTTGCGAGAGGCGAAGTAGCCAGCGCTGAAGTGCCCGAACAACATGGACTCAAACAACATGACCTTGTCGCCTGCTTGGCTCGACGTTTCGGCCCACAGGAGCAGGCTCTCGTGGTTTGCAGTCGTGCGCTTGAATTTTGTGCCCCAGCGGATGACATCGACCGGGAACTCGCGGTCGCTGACGAACTCCTCGAGTTCGGGCAGGGCGGCCCCTTGAGTCTCTTGGACGGGCTTTTTCTTCTGGGTAAATTCATGACCGCACTCAGGACATGCGACGGTAGCCAACGGCAGAACCTCGCCGCACGCGGGGCACCTCCTTCACGTCGACCGTCTCGCGTGAGAGGTGCTCGAGCGAGCCGCGGTGCCGACCAGTGCCCGTGGCGGCGCACGTTCCCGGCGAGGTCAATGACGAGGCAATCGGTCTTGCCTGGTGCAATGCGAGTGCCGCGCCCGACCATCTGGACGTAGAGGCCTGGGGAGAGGGTAGGGCGGCAGAGCATGATCAACCGGCACTCCGGTAGGTCGAAGCCCTCGGTCAACACGCCCACATTGACCAGGACGTCGAGTCTGCCGGCGCGGACGTCGGCGATGATCGAATCACGATCCTTGAGCGGCATCTGAGAATGGACCGCAGCCGCGCGATGCCCAGCTTCCCGGAACGCTCCAGCCACGAATTCCGCGTGTTCAATGTCGACGCAGAAGGTCAAGGCCGGGCGGCGATCCTGCCCGTGCTGGGCATACGCGCGCACCGCGGATTCGATGTGAACTTCCCGGCACATGACCCCGGAAAGCTCGCCCAGGTTGAACTCGCCCGCGACCCGATTGACGCCGCGCAGATCACGGACCAGTTCGGCAGCGCTCGCTCGAGGCACCAAGGCACGCATCGGACACAAGTAGCCGAGCTGCTGCAGGTCCGAGATGGAGTACTCGACGATTGGCGCCCGTTTGAACCAGTTGGCGCCAGTGGAAGCCTCGCAGTCATAAATGGCGCCTTCGCGGCTGCGGTATGGGGTAGCCGTAAAGCCGAGCAGGTGCATCTCGGGGTTAATTTCACGAGCGCGGCTCAAGACGTCTTGATATTGCCGCCCTTCACCCTGCGGCGTTACCCGGTGCGCCTCGTCAACGATGGTCAGGTCCAGCTGTAGCATGTCATCGAGGCGCCGGTGCAGCGTCTGGACGGTCCCGACGGTGATCGGGCGGCTGATGTCGACCTCATCATCCAACGTCCCGCAGGCAAGCCCGACCGGGGCCTCGGGCCACACCAACCGGAGCTTGTCAACGGTTTGCTGCACCAGATCTCGGCGGTGCATGAGGACAATGGAACGACGGTCCGATCCGCCGTTCGCATGGTATTGCCGAGGATTTCCGAGAAGGTGATGGTCTTGCCGGCGCCGGTGGGGAGGACGACTAGGCTGTCGGTCGCAGGCGAGTGAAGCGAAAGAAGCACCTGATGAACGGTCTCGGCCTGGTATTCGCGAGGCTCGATCACAGCCGCTCCCCCCCGAATTCGTCGAACAGATCCTCGACCTTCTTTTCAAAGATGGCGGCCAGTAACTCTTGCATCTCTTTATCCGGACACCGCAGGCCATTAAAAATTTTGATCAGTTCCACGTCGCGGACCCCGAGAGCTGGCCCGAGATCTTCAAGGGATGCTTCCTTTTCCATCCAAGCCCGGATTAAACGAGTGTTTGACATGCGCCCCCCACCATTAAAAGTTTTGCCTTCAATCCTTTAGGCGTAACTTTCGAGGTTTCAAAATGTAAAAAGTGGGGTTACAACGAAAAATGGTTGAAGATATGAAAATAAAAAACCCGCTGTTTCCAGCGGGTCGATGAGAATAGGCCGATTAGATTAAGCGTTACCAGTGGATATGCCACTTTATACTGTCAGGAGGTATATACCGCGGGGAATTTCCGGCCTTGACATATCTTAGGTGGCCCCAAAGATGGGGAAGTAATTTTTTGATTTTGTCCTTTCCATCCTTAATATGTTTGGCGACGTTAACCCGGTCGGAATCGGGGTTATACAGCCATCGAAAATTTAACTTCCCCTCTTTTGTTTCCGATACACGCACCACCTTTTTATATTCTTGCTTGAGTGTTCGCCATGTTGTTCCATCGACATCCCCATCTACATCTTCATACACCTTGCGGAAAGCGGCTTCGATGGTTTTCCGTTCTGCCGGATGGTGGACGTCCGAATGTTCCTTCTCGACATATTGGCCTTCCAATACGTCTCTGGGAGAGAAATCTTTATAGGGATGTTCCAGCAGGAAGGCGAGACATCGGACCCATTTCTCGTCTTTGAATAGTGCCCATTTGTTTTGATGTTCTGAGCCGTCCTTGAATCGCACAAACCAAGAATCTCCACCCCGGTAAAACACGTAGTTTTCGCGCCGTAAGCTGGGCTCCAATTTTTCAATGATGAACGGGTCCACGCGCTCAAGGAGCTTGAACGCTTCATAACCGCGGCCGCTGATGATAAGGTTGCGCACTTCATCGGCCAACCAATACACAAGCCCGTCTTGTCTTAGGGAATCCTCTGATAGTGGCAACTGGGCTATTTTACGACGTGCCTCTAAGCTGGGGGTCCAAGAGGCAGTCATCATGTTTTCTTGGGACAGCAGCCACGTTACAAGTCGCGTTTCGGCAGGAAAGAGGTCTCCTTGTGCTAACTGTTTTTCGGCATCCTCTCTTAAGATGCTTTGGACTGCTGCACTCTGGGTCTTGCCCCTCTCAATAGATACGAAGGAAGGGATTTTCTTGGCATTGCCGCACCTCTCGTCGTGCGCTCGGTTGTGATCTCCGGGGAAGGCTGGCCGAGATGTCCAGCCTTGTCGCGCCGTCGCGCTATCCCCGGAAAGTGGGTGCACCTGGGGTGCATTCCCGCCATTATGATACGTTTAGATCCAGCACAATCCATTAAGCCAACAGCTTGAAATCATTGTAACACATTGAAATAATTACATCAAAAATACAACTACGAATCCGTAGGTCGCAAGTTCGAATCTTGCCGGGCGCACCATTTTAAAAGCAAATCTTTTCTTTAGTTTACCTGTCAGTGGGACCTCCACCCCAACCCCCCAAGGGAGGTCCCAAATGTCTGTAAACTGCCTCTGTCCAAGCTGTTCCAGTAGACTCCCAGTAGACTCGAGAACCTGTCAAAACTGCTCCGCATCTCTTCCCCCGATGGCCCTGAGAAAATTTAAGGTCAAGTGGCGCCTGCCTTCTGGCAAGTGGCTGACAAAGGTCGTTGTCGGACGGACGCTGGCTGAGAAAGTCGAAGCGAAATTCCGCACCATGGTCATAGAGGAATCCGTCCTCGGGGTTGTCCACTCGACCACCTTGTCCTTTGCCTGGAAGGCTTTCCATGCATCGAAGAAGGAGGTCAAGCGTTCCATCAAGGACGACGAGCAAAGGTATCGAGACTGGCTGGAGAAGCCTCTGGGAGACCTCAGACTCGACCGCATCACTCCCGCCATGGACATTTCTTCGTGTACCCATCTCAAATCTCCGAGCCGATCCTCTCTGGAGTGCCAGCAGGATTAGCGCATTTAGGACCTGTGATGGGCCTCCTGCTTCATATTCCTGTAGGATTGTCGACCGTTCATATCCGTGGGCTGAGCTGAGGGCGGTTCGGGGCGCTCGTGGGTGAGTACTCCGTTGAAAGGGCTATGCTATTGATCAAAATTTGTAGGATAGGCCTGACTGCGGGGTTGACGTGTGGCTGCGCAAGGACGGCAGGACGGTCTTTGTCCAATGCAAGCACTGGAGGGCGCGTAGGACCTGCCGTAGCAGGCGCGTCTGGAGGCCGTTACCTGCGGTCGCCTATCTTTCTCCGGAGACCTTTGAGCGCCGATACTATGAACAGCGGTTGGCGGCATAATCAATTTGGTGTCCACTATTGCCGACCGACCCCACTGGCCCCAGCTTTCCCGGGGGAGAGCCGGATGAAGACGGCCTTTTTTATGACCGTAACGGATGGGATAAATTTGGACTAATTGTCTTTTCGGTCAGTCGGAGGGTCCATGATATAGGGATACCTTGAGAATTTACGGGAAGGATCGTTTAAATCGATATAAGGATGTCGAAAAACATAAATGGTATGCGCAACGTAAACAATTATAGAAATAGTTATGATGCCAATTTGCAAAGTGCTTAAACACATTGCAAGTAGCTCCTCGTAAAGAGTAATTGCTTTTTGCCTTGAGCAGAACTTCTAAGTTAATTAATAAAGGTTTTAATCATCCTCTCCGGAAACCGGACCTTTCCCCAGCTAAACCAACACTCAAGGAACTTTTTCGTAGGTTTGACTGAAGCAGGGAATTAAACCTCATGGACCGCAGCAATTGCACACCGCCGCTCCTGACCGTTCAGAAAAACCTACCACCTCAACATGCTATACTATTATTGACATCCTTACGCGCCTTGTTGAGGTTTCATGTCGGCAGGGTCAATCCCCGCAACGGCAACCGGCCTCTTCATAGCATCGCGACGGAACGGTTCGCCCAGTTCCTGGTTCGTCATCACCTCGATGAAAGTAGTCTTGCCGGCTTCCATCTGTGCCTTGATGGCAGCGTTTAACTTTTCGGTCAAATCAAGCATGGAGGTTGCCTGAACGCCCTCTAGCCCACAGGCACGCGCGATGCCCGCGTAGGAAACATCAAGATCCAATTCCGTGCCTACAAAGTTATCGTCGAACCAAAGTGTGGTGTTCCGCTTCTCGGCACCCCACTGGTAGTTACGGAAGATGATCATGGTAATCGCAGGCCATCCGTCACGGCCGCAGGCGGTCATTTCGTTCATCGAAATACCGAAGGCGCCGTCGCCCGCAAACCCAACCACCGGTACATCGGGCTGAGCGATTTTTGCGCCTATGATTGCGGGGAAACCGTATCCACAGGGTCCAAACATCCCCGGGGCCAGGTACTTGCGGCCAGCTTCGAAGGTCGGATAGGCATTGCCAATGGCGCAGTTGTTTCCGATGTCGGAAGAGATGATTGCATGTTTGGGAAGGGCTTTCATGATGGCGCGCCAAGCCATGCGCCCTGTGATCTTTTGCGGCTCACGGTTGCGGGCACGCTCGTTCCAAGTCGTTCCGGGATCGTCTTCTTCGTGATCCATGGTGGCCAGTTCCCGGTCCCAGTTAGCTTTAGCTCTTTCGATGATGGCTTTGCGCTCTTCGCGGCCTGCGTTACCGGCAGTCCCGGAAAGCTTGGCAAGAATTGCGCTGGCAACTTTCTTGGCGTCACCGACGATACCCACTTTCACCGGTTTTGTCAGACCGATGCGGTCGGCGTTGATGTCGACCTGGATGATGGCTGCATTGGTTGGCCAGTAGTCAATGCCATAGCATGGCAGTGTAGAGAAAGGGTTTAAGCGGGTACCCAGAGATAGCACGACGTCCGCTCTGGCAATTAACTCCATACCGGCCTTTGAGCCGTTGTAACCCAGCGGACCGGCGAACAGCGGGTGGCTGCCCGGAAAAGCATCATTGTGTTGGTAGCCACAGCATACCGGGGCGTCCAGGCGCTCGGCCAACGCCATTGAGTCCTTGATCGCGTCTCCGATCACAACACCGCCCCCGTTCAGAATCACCGGGAACTTCGCATTGGACAGAAGCTCTGCAGCGCGAGCAATGGCGGTCTTGCCACCGGCCGGCCGCTCGAAATCGACAATGGCGGGCAGTTCGATTTCAATTACCTGAGTCAAGAAATCACGGGGTACATTGATCTGGGCAGGGGCTGATGCGCGTTTTGCTTGCATGATTACACGGTTGAGGACCTCGGCCATGCGGGATGGATGAAGAACTTCTTCCTGATAGGCGACCATATCCTTGAAAATGGCCATCTGTGGGACTTCCTGGAATCCGCCTTGACCCATGGTCATATTTGCCGCTTGGGGGGTAACTAGAGCAGGGGAGTGTGGTTCCAGTAGGCGGTTTTTACAGGGGTGACAAAGTTGGTGATGCCGGGCCCGTTTTGGGCGACCATCATTGACATCTTTCCGGAGGCTCGGGTGAAACCGTCCGCCATCATGCCGGCGTTGCCTTCATGCCCGCAATCCCAGAAAGTGATGCCCGCTTTGGGAAATAGGTCAGAAATCGGCATCATTGCCGAACCGATAATTCCAAACGCGTGTTCGATGCCGTGCATCTGCAGAACTTTTATAAAAGCCTCTTCTGTGGTCATCTTCATTTTAGCCATTTGAGCCCACCTGTTTTGTTTAGTTTCAATTTGCCGCGCTTACACATAGTTAATCTATTACATACCAATAAGCAGTCAAGATGGTTTTAAATTTTGGTGGTAATTGCCTTTCCCAAAATTTCACCTCAGTTGAGCTTCCCAATTTAGGCTCCCAGCTAAAGATTCGAGTCAGGCATCCCACGCGTAACAAGCGCTGATTTTTTTTATTCGGTTTGGTATATGTTGGTTTGGTAAAGCTCTTTTTCCCCTCAGTCAAGTAAATTTAAAGCGGGTTGGCTTCGATGCCCTGCATCGCCCTGAAGTAAGCCCGCTGCACTTTGAGATTGGATATGTTGCAGTGGCGCTGAGGGGTCTTGATCCGGCTGTGACCCAAGATATCCTGTTCTACCTTTCCTGACCTGGATGAGTCACATTAAGAGATACATGATTCACCCCATTGCCTAACCATTCAATAGGGCCATAATTTTTAGTACATTTCGCTAAGGCCGCATGTCCCCTGTTGCTTTAAACGCTTCATGCCCCCCTCTGGCTCGGATGCGCAGGTTTTGGCTGGTGCCAACCCACGGTATTAACTATCTGAAATGGATAAAAAAAGCGCATCTTGCAGTGGACTTTCTATGTTTCGGATAGTGTAGCGAAAGCGACCAAGTAAGCGTTATCACCAAAAAAACGAGAAGGGCGCCACCGCAAAATGCGCGAAAATTGCAAAAAACAACTGCCACTGATGAGCTCGACTCCCGATATACGGGTCAATCTAATTACTGTTAGTCGCCCTTTACGCGTGTGTTCGAGGATTGACATGACGCCGGGCCAATTAGAGCCCTTTGAACTTTTGCGGCCGGCCTACAGGCTTCGGGGACCGGGAAGAACGTGTTGGGATCACGGGTGAAGGAGGCGAGATGAATGTTTTGAGAATCGCGGCTTTCTGCGATGGGGACGCCGGAGGCAACCCAGCGGGTGTCGCAATCTTTGAGGAGCTTCCTGCAGAATCGGAAATGCAGCGCATCGCTGCCGAGGTCGGATTCTCCGAAACTGCTTTCGCGGCTATGCAGGGTTCAGGATGGAGAGTGAAATACTTCTCGCCGGAATCCGAAGTGCCTTTTTGTGGCCACGAGACTATCGCCTTGGGAGCGGTTCTCGCCCTGGAACATGGGGATGGCGTTTTCTCTCTCACGCTTAATCACGCGAGCATCACAGTGGAAGGTCACCGCGAAGGCAGGCTCATCTCCGCCGCCCTGCAATCACCGCCCACACACAGCCGGCTGGCCTCGCTGGATATTGTTTCGGAAGCACTCGCCCTATTTGGATTCACCAAAGAACACCTCGATCACCGCATTCCCCCTGCGCTGATCCATGGCGGGGTGGAGCATCTCGTCCTTGCTCTGAAAACTCGCGAAGCCCTTGCCGCAATGCAGTACGATTTGGCCATCGGTCGGGACTTGATGAGGCGAGAGGGCTTAACGACTATTGCCCTGATTTTTGCTGAAACTGAACGGTTGTTCCATGCGCGCAACCCTTTCGCGTCAGGCGGAGTGTACGAAGATCCGGCGACAGGAGCTGCGGCTGCTGCCCTCGGCGGGTACCTCCGCGATATAGGCTGGCCACATGGCGGCGCAATAGAGGTGATTCAAGGCGAGGACATGGGAATGCGCTCTCTTCTAAAAGTGCAAATTTCCTCCACGCCCGGCACCTCGATCCGAGTCTTCGGAACCGCGCGGATCATGAGGCCCTGAAGAAAGTTGTGCATGAATTTGTGAAAGGAGAGGGAGCATAACACATCGTTGCAGTTGTCCCTTAAGGCGTCGTGGTCGACCGTCGGCCTCACCAACGTTGAACTGCGAGTGCTTGGCTTCGGACGGGAGGGCAACTGAACTCTATGTTAGGCGGCATTGAGGCGGAGTTTGTAAAATGAGCAATCAGGAAGCAATCAGACCGTTTTAGAGCAGTGGGCTTACAACACAAAGCTGGGCCCAGGACAAGATACTAGAAACCCATTCTGATTCCGTCGATGCAGTAACAAGGGAGATCCTCGCAGATTTCTACATGCGCGGTCCAACATTTCCATCAGCGGACATGTTGCCGGCATGCCATGCCGGCAGAGGTTGATTTGAAGACTCCGAAATACCTTGTAGGACTGATTATAATCTCTTTGATTTCCCTATGCGTCGGTTCTACGTCCGCATGGGATCCTCGCTGGCAATTCAAGCAAACTGCTCCCTCGAACAATTATGGCTCAGGCACCCGGCATATAGAGATGCAGAAAAAATTCGAGCACAACTCGATGAACAGGTTCAAAGGCACGACCGACAGCAGCAGTGGCTATACAGTCATGCGAAATCTAAATGGTGGCACCATGCATGGACATATCGATAAAGACGGCTCTGGTCTTCTGCAGGACCAAAACGGAAATTTTTGCCGTGTCAATACCCGCTGGTAAGGTTCGTCCGAAGATTCAACCCATATTTTGACGAAAGGAGATTCCGATGTCCTCCAAACTCATGGACTATTTCAACAAGCAGCCTCGGTTGGGCACACTCAGCACCTCCAGCAAGGATGGGAAGGTCAATTCAGCTTATTTTGGATCGCCATACATGGTGGATGAAAAGACGATCATCATGGGGCTGACCAAGAATCGCACCTTATACTATCTGCAGGAGAATCCTAACGCTGTCTTTATGATTATTGAGCCTGGAAAGACGCTGTCCGAGTGGAAGGGCGTGAGACTTTACGTCAAGATGACCGATTGTTCGACTGCTGGCGAAAAGCTGGATAAGATGAAGGCTAAAATTGCGGCTCACGCCGGAGAGGCTGCTGCCAAGATGATTTATGCAGCGATTGCCTTTGAAGTGCAGGAGATTAGACCGCTGGCGGATTTGGAACAGGGGTGGGAAAAGTCGATCTGAATTGGCAGGGCCGGCGCAAAAAATTGCGGAATGCTGGAAATGATAGGTGAACGAGACATGGACATGAATCGAAGGAGGATACAAAAATGCAGGCACGCGGCCCACTCATGGTAGAGCACCGGCTGATCGCGCGGATGCTCTCGGTCATAAAGGATGCCTTGGTGCAAATCGAATCATCGCATAGAGTCGACCCGGTATTTGTGGACAGGGCGGTGGATTTTATCCGTATATACGCCGATCGAACGCATCACGGGAAGGAGGAAGAGATCCTTTTTCGAGACTTGGACAAACGACCGCTGTCAGTTGAAGACCGGCGGGTCATGAACGAACTGATTGAAGATCATGTCATTGGACGTAAGATTACCAAAGCCCTTGTTGATGCCAACAGTCGCTACCGGAACGGCGATGAGATCGCTCTGGCCGAAATTGCCGAAAAGCTTCAAACGCTTGTCGAGTTCTACCCCAAACATATCGAGAAAGAAGACAAGGTGTTTTTCCCGGCAGCCCGAGCTTATTTGACAGACTCAGAAGATCAGTCCATGCTGGCGGAGTTTTGGGAATTCGACCGGAAGATGATTCACGAGAAATACGAGGCACTGGTCGAAGGGCTGAACTGATCAAAATGAGGACTGAACCAGTTTGTGCTGGCAACGATTAGCGGCGAGCGTGATCTGTATCGAGAAGCAGGATATCGATTTCGGGCTTAGCAAGCGTATAAAATGAGTACTTAATCTGACTTAGGGGGACTCAACCAGGACGAGGAAAGAGCACTCCGTGGCCTGATCCAGCGCGCGCACCGGGGGTGTCAACTTAACTGTGTAACTGGTGTTCACACCGGCACTCTGTCGCCGAACAGGATGACAAACTGATTGAGTGCCGACCGCCAATCCCGTATCGGCATCGTCCATTTCTTCGCTACCCGAGTGATCCCAAGGTAAAGAACCTTTACAATTGAGTCATCGGTGGGGAAGGCCCCACGAGTCTTGAGCAGCTTACGCAGCGAGTAGTTCAACGACTCAACCGCATTGGTGGTGTAGATCACCTTGCGAACCTCCGGGGAGTAGTTGAAGAACACCGTCAGCCGCTGCCAGTCCGCCCGCCAACTGGGGCCGATGGCCGGGTACTTGGCATCCCAGGTGGTGCAGAAGCGATCCAGGGCCTGTTCGGCTTCGGGTAGGGTGGGCGCGGCATAGATCGCCCGCAGGTCCCGAGCCACGGCCTTGCGCTCCTTCCATGGTACGTACTTCAGCGAGTTGCGCAGCTTGTGGACAATGCAAAGCTGCACCTGGGTGTGGGGGAAGACCGCCTCCACCGCCTCGGGCAGGCCCTTGAGCCCGTCCACGCACGCAATGAAGCAGTCCTGCACGCCCCGATTCTTCAGCTCGTTGAACACCGACAGCCAGAACTTGGACCCCTCGCTCTGAGCCACCCACAACCCCAGCAGTTCTTTCTCGCCTTCCAAGTTGATCCCCAGCGCCAGGTACACCGCCTTGGTCAGCACCGGCCCCTCTTGCCGCGTTTTGACAAACAGCGCATCAAAGTACAGGATCGGGTAGACGGCCGACAGCGGCCGGGATTGCCAGGCCCGCACGTCGTCCATGACCGCGTCGGTGACATTGGAGATCAACGTCGGGGAGACATCCACCCCGTACAGTTCTTCAAGCTGGCCTTGGATGTCCCGGGTGCTTAGCCCGCGAGCATACAGGGCCAGGACCTTGTCATCGAAGCCTTCCAACCTTCGCTGGCGCTTCTTTACGAGTTTAGGGTCGAAGCTGCTATCGCGATCTCGCGGGACTTCGATCTGGATCGGGCCGGAGTCGCTCTGTAGCGTCTTGGAGGCTTTGCCGTTGCGGCAGTTGTCCGTCCCATGTCCTTCCGGGGCATAGGGCGCATAGCCAAGATGCTCCGTCAGCTCGGCTTGCAGGGTGCGTTCAATCAGCCGCTTGGTAAGTTGCTTGAGCAGGCCGGTCTGGCCCAGAATGTCCTTCGGATCGTGACCGTCTTTAAGCAACTCGTCGATGAGGGTGTCCTGCTTGGACTTCTCTCGCCTGGCCATCTACTCCTCCTTTTGAAGAGATTAGATTGCCAGTTACACAGTTATTTGTACACCCTCCGCGCACCCACCGGTTTGGGGTTGACATCTTCTTCTGAATCCCTTTAAATCAATCAGAATTCTTCCATCCTTTCTATGAGTTCTGGATTCCTTCGCATGCCAGCGGAACAGGAATCGCCTTTCTTCAAGATCGCCCTCCTCGAAAATGCCATCGAGGCTCAGCTACTGGGTTCTGTCTTGACTCAGGAGCACAATTATCAAATTTCAGGTATCCCCTCTGCGATGGTCTTCCTACTTCTCTATGTTCTGCATCCCCTCCTTCTGGTTTTCCCTGAGACTGTTGGTGTTGTGACCCCCCCTGGTGTTGCTGGCCCGGAGGTTGAGAATGCTGCTGTTGGGGTTGATGCTCCCCTTGGTGTTGCTGGCCCGGAGGCTGATGTTGTTGCTGTTGTGGTTGTTGAACCTGGGGTTGTCTTTGTTGTTGACCTTCAGGTTTCCGAACCTGGGGTTGTCTTTGTTGCTCCATTGTGTTGCTGATGTCGCTGAACCTCAGGCCTCTGTTGATATTGCTCTTGCCTTTGCTGTCTTAGTTCCTGCCTCTGTTGTGTGGTCGAGGTTGATAGCCCTGGACGCCCCATGTTCTTTGCCTCTCCCAATATCGATTATTATTCCAGCTCTTCCAGTTCTGCTGAAGTCGTTGGTTAGGAATCCGTTCATAGTCCCATCGGTGTCCGTACCAATTATGGTCTCTGTAGTATCCTCTCCAACCCGGGTCTACATCAAAATAAAAACTTGGAACATTGTTGTAATAGGCCCAACCCCGGTTATAATAGTGTGAGCGATACCAACGACCTTCCCATGGACGCCACCACCAGCCATTCCAGAAAAACAGGTCTACATCTATATCAGGAACAACGTACACATCGTCCGTATCAGGCATCACTATCACATCCGGGGGCGCCTCAAATGCGATGGGCGGTGGCAGAGCAATTCCAATATTTATATTTACCCGTGCCATTGTTGGAATGGGAACGACAATTGACAACGCCAAAAGGATTGTCCCCAAAAGTAACTTGTTCATTTTGTTGCCTCATTATTCGGTCGTTATCCAGAAACGGCCCCTGTTCTCTTTGGTGAGCCGGTGTTGGTCTGAGAGTGTACGCAAAGCCGAGATGATCTGGCCTCAGGGGCACTGACCCGGTGCGAGAGCGCGCCAGTAGAAGCTGCCACCGTTTCGTCACGGAAAGACCGGTACACTTCCGCTCTCGCATTGCGCTGCAGCTCGTCTTGGAGAAAGCCGCACTTTTTGCTTCATTAACCCTAACATACCTGCTATCGGATTCCGGCCATATACTGTTATTTCCGATAGGTGTTTTATTGCTGTACATACTTGGCGTTGTAAAACTGAGATTAAGGCTTTGAAGTAGATCGCGCGGCCGCAGAAAACCTTCCGAGGTCGCCCGGATGCAATGCGCAATCTATACTCGCTTTGTCAATCCCTATCATGTGATCCTTCCCTATCGTTGTCTCGACTCCTGCTATAACCTCCATCCCTCTGATCGTGCCCTTTGTAGTCATTATAATTCCCGTTATTATAGCCATGGTAATTGCCGTTATTATAGTCACGATAATTGCCATCATGGTCGTTGTATTCTCTATCCCGTCCATAACCTCCAACTCCGACATAGCAACCTCCGATTGACAACAGAATCAACATCAAAATAATTCCCAATACGATTTGCTTTTTCATAATTTTTGCCTGTATTTTCAACAGCCAAAGAATAGCAGTTGCATTGTGCACATTTCAATTTCTGATTTACTGGGATCTCTCTTCCAAGCTTTTTCACTAAAAATAAATCTTGCAATTTAGAGCTGCCGCTGAGACCCTATATATGGGGTCGCATGGCCGCTATCAATTTCGTGATCATTGAAAATACCTTCTATAGAATAAGTAGCTGGCATTTTTGGTTCCAATATCCTCAGCCCCTGTACGGGCCTGATTTTACGATCCTGTTTTGTTTCTACTTGTTGGTCCACGGTAAGTTCTTTTGGGGAGGTGTCCTGTTTGTTAATTTTCGTATTATCGCCAGGCTGTGCCAAACCTGCCCCCTGGATGTTAACAAGGAATACGGTCGATATGAACAGAACCATAAAAAGTAGTTTCTTGTAAGCCATACGTTTCTCCTTTCAAAAGCTGGATGGGAAGAATTGCTCTGTAGTCTCCATCCAGAAATGGCGGCTAAAACTCAGCCGAGAATCTCCCGGAGATATGTGGGAGGCCTTGTTCCTTGTGAACACAATTTTTTTGGATTGACCATCAAGCGGGCTCATATTCCTGTGAAAAACATCCAACCCCAACGGGGATATTTTTTTCAGGCCATCCGTGTGAATGGAAATTCTTAAAATGTCATCAGGCAATTTCTTTATGGCATAGATCAACTCATATGCCGACGTGGCGTCGAAATCGCCCGCCAACTTCAAGCCGAAGCCATCGCTTATTTTGTCGACGGATATTCCGAAATTTGATGCCATCACCCATCCTTTTTGTTTTTCGACGATTTTCTTGATCTCGCCGATTATTTTCTTGAACTTCGCCGGTTTTGCTTTCTTTTTTACCTTCTGCTTCCAGGTCTATATCCCGCCCAATGCCCCGGCGATCGCCTTGATTTTACCCTTCACCTTATGCCACTTGCATCCTGTCTCGCCCCTCGCGCCTGATTTCACGCTCTTTCGCTAATCGGAATGCGGCACTATACTGATCTCCTCCCTTGAATTAGGTTGAGCAGCACCATGACGACAGCAACGACCAGCAGGATGTGAATAAAATATCCCGCTGTGTATCCTGTCACCATTCCCAGCAACCACAATACGCCCAGTATTACAGCAATTGTATAAAGCATGTGATTCTCCTTTCGCGACTCATAGGTCTGTTGACACCCTTCCGTACAATGAAGGGCATCATTAATTCCCATCTGCATCTCGCGTACCGAGAATCCAAATTTTTATAAACATTGAGGATGAACATGAAATAACGGTTGGTTAGATTGATATGGAGAAGCGTAGAAGAAGGCGGGAAAGGCCCATTTGGCCTCAGTATTTGGTGGAACCTCAAAGGACGGAGGGCCCTTCGAGGCAAGACAGGCGCTTAATCCGACTCCTTGGCCTCCGGCCGGACTATGCCGAGCTTATGCATGCGCGCTCTCAAGGTGCTCGGGTGGAGGCCAAGGATCGCTGCGGCCCCGCTTTTCCTCTCGATGCACCATTTGGTTTCCGAGAGAATTGTCACCGCCGGATGTAAAAGTCCTCTAAACGCCGGAATAAAATGTCCCCCTCGTTGAACCAAACGGGCTGTTCTGCAGGCTGCTGACCCGCCGCTACGAGAAGGCCAGCACCGTCATCACCTCGAGCAAGAGCTTTGTGGATTGGGGGGAGATCTTTAACGACCAGGTCCTGGCCACCGCAATCCTGGACCGCCTGCTCCATCACTCGACCACACTTAACATCAAGGGCGAGAGCTACCGCCTCCGGGAGAAACGCAAAGCGGGGCTGATCGGCAGCGCTCACCTGCCCCAGGAGGAACCGGCCGAGCAGACCTGAGTCGCCGATGGTCAGGGGACATTTTAGTCCGCTGAAAATGGGACAAGCTCAGACGGCGTTGACAGCCCGACAGCCGGGCGCGTTCCGCCCCCAGCATGCTCGCCCCGGCCAGGTTCAACTGGCGGATCGACCCGTCGCGGCCAAGGGCCACGTAGACAGGATGATTACCCTGACATTTGGAAGCCCGGACTTTATTCTCCGAGTGGCTTCAATCCCGTCAAGCATAGGCAGGGTGACATCCATCAGTACCACATCCGGGCTGTGTGTTTTGACAGCTTGGATGGCATATAGTCCATCCGCTGCCTCTGCAACTACCTGCATATTGGGCTGTTTTTCAAGTATGTTGTAGATTGTCCTCCGGTACAGAGGGCTATCGTCGACAACGACAATCCGGAGACTAAAAGCTTATTCGTTTTCAGCAGCCACGAATCGAAAAATAGGAATGATCAGCAGGCTTGCGGGAGGGACTGCCAGAAAAAAAGAAAGGCAGGGGATGGGTCATTCCCCTGCCAATCCCCTTTTAAACTCCGAACCGACCCACTGGGAATATCGACGAGTCCGGTGGTGAACTTGAGCTTCAGATCGTATTTATCATCGGATTCTCTTGACCAGCAGCTTGTCCATGTCCTGGTCCATCTCATCCAGGTCGAATGGTTTCATCAGAGTTGTGTCAGCGTTGACTTCGGTTGAAAGTTCTTGGGGGTGTTTACCCCACCCAGTCAGTGCAATGATTGGAGTTTGGAGGGATTGTTTCTTCAGAAGGGAGATCAAACCGATACCACTGACCAGCGGCATGCCCAAGTCCGTGATGCCGAGATCGGGTCGTTTCTCATTCTTCTCGAACACCTTCAAACCTTCAAGTCCATTGCATGCCGTGACCACCCAATGCCAATCTCCGTTCAGCTCGATAGAATCGCAATAATATTTTTCACGGATTCCCCTTGAGCTTGTGTCAGATTCTTGCGACAAATATCAGATCTGAATTCGTGTGTACAGGAAAGATATGCAAAAATTAGCTTGATTTTGCCCAAACTATTCTGATATTTCCCCGCAGCTTCAAAAATTCGAAACCAAAACCGGAAACCAAAGGAGTCACAACTATGCCCAAGAAAAAAGCCTTAGATGCAGGTAAGCTCATCAAGATGGTTCAAGATGAAGTCTCGGCAGCCGAAATCATGAAAAAGATGGGATTCAAGACCTCCACCCAGCTCAAAGCCGCCTATATGAGCGCATTGGTTGCTGAGGGCAGGGTCCCTGCAATCAAAGGTGGCCGCGCTGGAAAGAAAGCTGATAAGGCGAAGTCGCTAAAAGTCGGAAAGCGCGGGTCTATCATCATCCCTGCCGAAGTCGTATCTGAGATGGGGATTGGCGCTGACGCGAAGTTTACGGTTCGGAAGTCGAAATCAGGATTGGCCTTGAAGATCGCCGAATAATTGGAAAAGAAAAGATCGAACTGCAGATGGGAGATTCAAGTATGGCCATAACGAAGAAAACTGCTGAAAAGAAACCGTCAGCGAAGCGCGTGCCAAATCCTGGCTTCATGAAGGCGCTGATGCCGAGCGCAGAGCTGGCTGCTGTGGTAGGTGCCAGTCCATTGCCGCGCACCGAGGTGACAAAGAAAATCTGGGACTACATCAAGAAGAACAATCTTCAGGACGCAGCCAACAAGCGGATGATCAATGCGGATGGGAAACTGAGGGCAGTTTTCGGCAAAGATCAGGTGTCCATGTTCGAGATGACCAAAATTCTCAGCCAGCATCTCAAGTAAATCTCCTCTGGGAGGCGGCTGCACAAGAAAGCGGCTGCCTCCCTTCCACTCACAACTCCGAACCCTCGTCCTCCTCGTCCGGTTGAAGCTCTTTCAGGAGCCTCTGGCGCTCTCGTTCCTCATCGCCCAACTCCTCGGCTAAAGCGCCAATGAGCCCGATGTCCTCCCAATCGGAGCCGTCAAAGCCGTCTTCATGGTCGCACATGAGGTCCTCCCCCCCGGTCAATCTTAACCCGTGTTGAATATGGTGTGTTAATCGAATGATTTTAGGGAATTTGAAATGATGGATAATCAATCGTAATCTACTCAGCCCCTCGCCGATTGTAGGATGAAAGGGAAACTGTAGGCAGCGTTAACAAAACCATCATTTAAAACCATCATTTATCCGGCTCGGCCACAGTTGTGGATCAAGCAGTCCACCATTTTTCCACCCGAGCACCATGAGAGCGCGGTTGCATAGCTCGGCATAGTCCCGTCGGAGTCCAAGGAGCAGGATTATGCGTTCTATCTTTCCTCGAAGGCGCCCTCAGCCTGTTACGGTTCCACCAAATATTGAGGCCATACAACTCGTTTCTCCCACTTTACGGCTCCCATTTATTATCGAAATCACAGTTATTAAAATAAGTTACATAGCTTTTGCTTATTTACGTTTGGTGGCAGACCATTTGCTGAGGCCTTGTGTGATAATGGTCATCATACGCACGCAGGTTTACCAGCGTTTTCGTAGAAGCACTTTCGCGGTTACAGGAGATATCCAGATAACCTACATATGGGCCCAACGCTAAAAAGAGAGTCTTTCCATGCCAGCAAAAAAATACATACTGACTTTGAAAAACGACTTGGACGATCTGGAAAAGCTGCGTTCTTTTGTGGAAGATATACGAAAAACGCTATCTGTTTCTAAAAAATGCCAATTTGAAACCAACCTTGCATTGGAAGAGGTTTTTTCAAATATTTTATCATACGGTTTTAACAGACATTCCGATCACTTTATAAAAATAACGGTTACAACCGCACAGGGCGTCTTGAATATCCGCGTTGAGGATGACGGCAAGCCCTTCAATCCACTTGAAGCCAAAAAGCCTGCTTTGCAATATGACATTAAAAATTGTGGAATAGGTGGTCTGGGAATCCATCTGATCAGACACGTTATGGATGACATCCGATATGAAAGGTATCAGAACAAGAATGTCCTGATTATGAAAAAAGCAAACTGTTTTCATGAACGGAAAATTTTTGAAATCTACGGTGGAGCCGCACCCTATCAGCTGGGAAAGATAGACCGGGGGCGCGGTCCCAGCCGGTAGCTTAATAACAGGGATGACCGGAGCGGACACGCCGTAGTCAAACTGCATTACCCGGTCGCTGAGGCTGCCTGATGCTTCTCAATAACCCGACGACTCAGAGCTTAACGCACCCATTCGGCTGTCCAAACAACGGGGTCCACCGCCGTAACCAAAAGACCGACACGAGAATAGGTGTCAACCCGACAGGAAAATCAGACAGGTACCGATTTCGAAAGGTTTTAGGAAGGCATATAGTTTCTTCAAGCGATAAAAAAGCGCAGGCCATGAGAACAGTTTACATTGAGGTCGTCGTGCAGCACTTCGGGTTCGATCCCACTCACGTGGTCGCCGCCGCAAGGGAACAAATGGCGCGCCACGCCGCAAAGCAGTGAACCTGGTGGTACTGGACCAAGCCGTGAAGGCTCAGAATGAGCAAGCACAAAAGAAACGGCAATAAAAATAAATTCTTTGGCAGGAAAACCCGCCGAACCATCGCTGCTGGTCAACGTACCAAAACTTGTCACTGCTTACTGCACGGATGTCCCAGAGTATACGCTGCGGTCATAATTATATAGAGCCGCACCCGGCTAAGAAGGGAGATTTAAGATGCAGCTTGGCATGATTGGATTAGGGCGTATGGGAGCCAATATGGTGCGGCGCCTGATGAAGGGTGGCCACGAATGCGTGGTCTATGACGTGCACGCGAAAGCTGTTGAGAAACTCGTGGAACAAGGCGCAGTCGGGGCGGATTCGCTCGGCAGATTTGGTTTCCCGGCTGTCCAAACCGCGTGCGGTCTGGTTAATGGTGCCGGCGGCCGTGGTTGATCAAGAGCTGGCGGTGTTGGTTCCGCTGCTCGAAGCGGGAGACATCGTTATTGATGGCGGTAACTCCTATTACCGCGACGATATTCGGCGCGGCGCCGAGTTAAAACCGCGAGGAATTCATTACGTGGATGTCGGGACGAGCGGTGGCGTTGCCGGGCTCGAGCGGGGCTACTGCCTGATGATCGGTGGCGAAAAAGAGATCGTCCAGCACCTTGCTCCGATCTTTGCCACCCTCGCCCCCGGCGTTGACGCGGCGCCACGCACGCCCGGCCGGCAGAAACGCGATGGCACGGCCGAACAGGGCTTCCTGCACTGCGGGCCGCAAGGAGCCGGCCACTTCGTCAAGATGGTCCACAACGGCATCGAGTATGGCCTCATGGCGGCTTATGCCGAGGGGCTGAACATCCTGCGCAACGCCGACGCCGGTAAGCGGCCGCCCGCTGCGGATGCCGAGACGACGCCGATGCAAAACCCGGAGTATTACCAGTATGAACTGGACCTGCCCGAGATCACGGAGGTCTGGCGCCGGGGCAGCGTGATCGGCTCGTGGTTGCTGGATCTCACCGCCATCGCGCTCCTCAATGACCCCGACCTGAAAGAACTACGCGGGCCGCGTGTCGGATTCTGGCGAGGGGCGGTGGACGATCGCGGCCGCGGTCGACGAAGGTGTGCCGGTGTCGGTGATCAGCGCGGCGCTCTTCGGGCGCTTTGAGTCTCGGGGCGACGCCGACTATGCCGATCGGCTCCTCTCCGCCATGAGAAAGCAGTTTGGCGGGCATGATGAGAAGACAAAGGGAGGAAGCTGATATGGGCAAGACCAACAGCAGCGCGGCACAGTCCGACGCGCTGGTGCTCTTCGGTGTGACGGGCGATCTCGCCCACAAGATGATCTTCCCGGCGCTCTATGCGATGGCAAAACGAGGCGCCCTGACGGTTCCGGTCATCGGCGTCGCCTTCCCAAAATGGAGTCTGGCGCAATTGCACGCGCGCGTGAAGGACAGCATCAAGCGATCAGGCGGGATCGATAACCAGGACGCGCTCTCGACCATCTTCTCTCCCTGCTCACGGTACGTCGAGTGGGGACTATAACGACCAGGACACGTTCACGGCGATAAAAAAAGCGCTGGGTAGTGCTCAGCGCCCGGCGCACTACCTCGCCATCCCGCCCTCGCTCTTTGCGACGGTCATCCAGGGGCTCGGCGCCGCGGGCCTGGCCGACCATGCGCGCGTCATCGTCGAAAAGCCGTTTGGACGCGACCTGGCCTCCGCGCGGGAGCTCAACCGCATCGCGCAATCCGTGTTCCCGGAAGATTCGATCTTCCGCATCGACCACTATCTCGGGAAGGAGGCGATTATGAATATCCTCTATTTTCGCTTCGCCAATTCGTTCCTGGAGCCGATCTGGAACCGCAACTGCGTGGCCAGCGTCCAGATCACGCTGGCCGAGGATTTCGGCGTGGAGGGTCGCGGCACATTTTACGAAACCGCCGGCTGTCTGCGCGATGTCATTCAGAACCACCTTTTCCAGATCGTCGCGCTGCTTGCGATGGAACCGCCGGCCTATCAGGGGCTATGGAGCCGTACATAGCGAGAAAACCAAGGTCTTCCAGGCCATGCGCCCTCTGAAGCCAGACGACCTGGTACGCGGCCAGTACGCCGGCTACCGAAAGGAGCCGGGCGTGGCGAAGCAGCTCCGACGTCGAGACTTTTTGTGCGCTGAGGCTTTTCATCGACTCGTGGCGCTGGGAGGGGGTGCCGTGGTACCTGCGCTCCGGCAAGTTTCTGGCTGAAACGGCGGCCGAGGTCCTGGTGGAGCTGAAGCCGCCGCCGCAGAGGCTGTTCGCCGACTCAGCGCCGGCGACCGGGCGGACCAACTATCTGCGCTTTCGGCTCTCCCCCAGCTCCGCCGTCGCCCTCGCCGCTCGCGTCAAGCGCGCAGGGAAGGAGTTCATCGGCGACCAGCGAGAGCTCTACCTGATTGAAGAGCAACCGGGAGAGGAAGCGCCTTACGAGCGGCTTTTAGGCAGATGCCATGGCTGGCGACGGAGCGCTCTTCACCCGTGAGGATGCGGTTGAGGCCGCCTGGGCGGTGGTCGACCCGGTCCTTAAGACCCACCGCCGGGCCCACCCCTACAAGCGCGGCAGCTGGGGGCCGAAAGAGGCTGATGCGCTCATCGCAGCAGACGGCTTCTGGCACAACCCCATACCGGAGCGGGCAAGAACATGACATCGACGACAGTAAAAGAAAATCAGAATATGAGGAGCAGAGCCGATAACCAAGAACCGGGGGTGCGCGTTGTCAACTGCGCTAACACCGCGACCCCGGAGGTTCAATTACTGTCGAACGGTAAATACCACGTGATGGTCACGAGCGCAGGCGGCGGCTATAGTCGCTGGCAAGACCTCGCACTCACACGTTGGCGCGAAGACGCTACCTGCGACAACTGGGGCGCCTTCTGCTACATCCGTGACCTTGCGAGCGGGAACGTCTGGTCAACCGCATATCAGCCGACGCTCAAGCGAGCGGACAGCTGCGAAGCGGTTTTCTCGGAGGGTCGGGCGACGTTCCGCCGTCGTGACCACGATATCGAGACGCAGACCCAAATCGCCGTTTCGCCGGATGATGACGTCGAGCTGCGCCGAGTCGACATCAGCAACTGTTCTGCCAGACGCAGGGCGGTCGATGTAACGAGTTACGCGGAAATCGTGCTCGCACTGCCTGCCACGGACGCGGCGCATCCGGCGTTCAGCAAACTGTTTGTCGAAACCGAGATTCTCCGCGAGCGCCAGGCGATCCTGTGCACGCGCCGCGCGCGGGCCCCGGACGAGCCGCACACCATGGATGTTTCACCTGCTGGCCTCGCATAAGCCGGCACGGGAGGAAGTCTCTTATGAAACGGACCGCCTGCGCTTCATCGGTCGCGGCCGCACCACGGCTGATCCGCAGGCGCTGCAGGACAACGCAGCCTTGTCCGGGAGTGCAGGTCCCGTGCTCGATCCGGTGGCCGCGATCCGCTGTCGCATCACGCTCGAGCCGGGGGAGACCGCAACCGTCGATCTGATCAGCGGCATCAGCGGGACACGCGAGGCGTGCATGGGGCTGGTCGAGAGATACCAGGATCGGCAGTTCGCGGATCGCGTTATCGCTGCGGCACCGACGCATGGCCAGGCGATCCTGACCCGGCTCCAAGCGAATGGGGCGGACGCGCAACTATATGCACGCCTTGCCGGTTATGTCATCTACGCCAACGCGTCGCTGCGCGCCGACCCGAGCATTCTCGGCAGGAACCGCCAGGGCCAGTCCGGTCTATGGAGGTTACGCCATCTCCGGCGATTTGCCGATCGTGTCTGCTGCGAATTGCTAACCCGGCGAATATCGATCTGGTGCGCCAACTCCTGCAAGCCCACGCTTATTGGCGCCTGCAGGGACTGGCAGTCGACCTGGTGATTCTCTGCGAGGATCGCGAAGGCCGCCCGTCCACTCTGCACGAGCAGATAACGAAGCTGATCGCCGCAGGCGGCGACGCCGATCGGGTCGACCAGCCCGGCGGCATTTTCGTGCGTTCCAGCCGACAAGATCGACGATGCGGACCGCATCCTGTTGCAGACGGTGGCCCGTGTCGTCATCAGCGATAGTGGAGGGTCGCTGGCGGAGCAGCTCGATCGTTGCCGCAGTACGCCGACCTCGATCCCGCCACGGCCAGGCGCGCGCAGCGATGGCAACGGCACCCAGGCATCCGTCGTGTCGACTCATCGCGACCTGATCTTCTTCAACGGGCTCGGCGGATTCACGCCGGATGGACGCGAGTACGTCATCACGAGCACGACCGGGCACATGACGCCGGCACCGTGGGTGAATGTCCTGGCCAACCCATCGTTTGGAACCCTCGTGTCGGAGAGCGGCAGCGCGACGACCTGGAGCGAAAACGCGCATGAGTTCCGTCTCACGCCGTGGTCGAATGACCCGGTCGGCGATGCGAACACCGAAGCGTATTACCTGCGCGACGAGGAAAGCGGCCGCTTTTGGTCCCCCACGCTGCTGCCGAGTGGCAGCGCAGAGCCGTATGTCACGCGCCACGGGTTCGGCTACAGCATTTTCGAACACAGCGAGGAGGGGATAGATTCCGAGTTATTCTTGTACGTGGCTATCAACGCGCCGGTCAAGTTCGCGGTGCTGAAGCTGCACAATCGTTCGGGTCGCGCGCGCCGGCTGTCCGTCACCGGCTACCTCGAATGGGTGCTCGGTGACGAGCGCACGAAAACGCACATGTATGTGATCACCGAGCTTGATTCCGGCAGTGGCGCGCTGTTCGCACGCAATCCTTACCATACGGACTTTGCAGGGCGCACTGCATTCTTCGATGTCGATGACGTTGCGGACCGCAGCTTTTCTGGCGATCGTGGCGAGTTCCTCGGGCGCAACGGCACGCTGCGCAATCCGGCCGCGATGTCTCAGTCTCGGCTTTCCGGCACGGTGGGTGCCGCGCTCGACCCGTGTGCGGCGATCCGAGTTCCATTCGAGTTGGCCGATGGGGAAGAACGCGAGATCATCTTCCGGCTCGGTGCCGGAGGCAGCGCCGAGGAGGCCCGCGATCTGGTACGACGCTGGCGCGGATCCGCAGCAGCGCACGACGCGCTCGCCGCGGTGAGGCAATACTGGCAGCACACCCTGGGCGCCGTGCAGGTGGAAACGCCCGACCCGGCGCTCGATGTGCTCGCCAACGGCTGGCTGGTGTACCAGATTCTCGCGTGCCGGGTGTGGGGGCGCAACGCGTTCTACCAATCGAGCGGCGCGTTCGGGTTCCGCGATCAGCTGCAAGACGTGATGGCGCTGATCCATGCCGCGCCGAGCCTTGTGCGTGAGCACCTCCTGCGCTGTGCGTCGCGACAGTTCCCCGAAGGCGATGTCCAGCACTGGTGGCATCCGCCGTCGGGGCGGGGTGTGCGTACGCATTGTTCGGATGATTACCTGTGGCTGCCGCTGGCGACATGCCGCTACGTGCGGGCCACCGGCGACACCGACGTGCTCGACGAACCGGTCCATTTCCTCGAGGGCCGTGCGCCGAAGGCTGCTGAGGCGTCGTGCTACGATCTGCCCACGCAGTCTGCAGAGGTGGCGAGCCTGTACGAGCACTGCGTGCGCGCCATCAATCGCGGCCTGCGCTTTGGCGCACACGGCCTGCCGCTGATGGGCTCGGGTGACTGGAACGATGGCATGAACCTCGTCGGCGCCGGTGGCAAGGGCGAAAGCGTCTGGCTCGGCTTTTTCCTGTGCGCGGTGCTGGCGCAGTTCGGCGAACTGGCACGCCTGCGCGGCGACGTGTCGTTCGCCGCAGCGCTGCCAAAGCGATGCCGTTCGGCTGCGCCGGAATATCGAGCAGAGCAGCTGGGATGGTGCCTGGTACCGCCGCGCGTAGTTCGACGATGGCTCGCCGCTGGGTTCCGCGGAAAACTCCGAATGCCGGATCGATTCGATCGCGCAGAGCTGGTCGGTCCTTTCCGGCGCGGGCGAGGCGCAGCATGCGCGCATGGCCATGGACGCGGTGGACAGGATACTTGTCCGCCGGGGAAGTGCGTTGATCCAATTGCTGGATCCGCCGTTCGACCACTCCAAACCCGATCCGGGCTACATCAAAGGGTACCTGAAGGGCGTGCGCGAGAATGGTGGCCAGTACACCCATGCCGCAGTGTGGGCTGCGATGGCGTTCGCGGCAATGGGCGACGCCGAGCGCGCGTTGGAGCTGTTTAACATGATCAATCCGGTCAATCACGGGAACTCGGCGGATTCGATTGCAGTCTACAAGACGGAGCCCTACGTCCTCGCTTCCGACGTCTACGCGTTCGCGCCGCACCGCGGCCGCGGCGGCTGGACATGGTACACGGGTTCGGCCGGCTGGATGTACCGGCTCATCCTGGAATCACTCCTGGGCCTGAGGCTCGACGTGGATAAGCTGCATTTTGCGCCGTGCCTACCCGCGGACTGGACGACGTTCAAGCTGCACTACCGATATCGGGAGACGGTCTACCACATCACGGTCCTCCAAATCTGCGCCGCAGACGGCGAGACGCGGGTCACGCTGGATGGCGTCGAGCGACACGACCGAGCCGTTCCTCTGGTTGACGACGGCCAGGAGCACGTGGTCGAGGTGAACATACATCGTGTACAAAGGTGATGAGTATTCGGGCGACGTGATGGATCATCGATGAGGCGCTGATTCTTTATCTGCTCGGCCTCGGTTCGCCTACGCATCCTTTCCCGGATAAGTCGGGAAACGAGTACGGCTGGGTGTCTCCATGGCATTACGGAATCAATCTGGGGCCGATGATCGCGATGGTCGAGAACGGCCGTTCAGGATTGGTCACGGTGGCATACCCGCTGCCGTTATTGAGGAGCTTTCTATGAAGGTAAGTCCACTTGCGGGGAAACCCGCCGGACCATCGATGCTGGTCAACGTACCCAAACTTGTCACTGCCTACTACACGGAGGTCCCGGATCCGTCAGTGCCCGAACAAAGGGTCGCGTTCGGCACCTCGGGGCATCGGGGTTCCGCGTTCGACAAGAGCTTTCAACGAATGGCACGTCCTTGCCATCAGTCAGGCCATTTGCCGGTACCGCAAGGAGCAGAGTATCGATGGCCCGCTGTTTCTGGGCATCGACACGCACGCGCTTTCCGTGCCGGCTCTTGCCAGCGCGCTCGAAGTGCTGGCGGCCAACGGCGTGGAAGTCATGATTGCCGAGAACGACGAATACACTCCCACGCCTGCGGTTTCTCACGCGATACTCACTTACAACCGCGGCCGCGATAGACAGGACTGGCCGACGGCATTGTCATCACGCCTTCGCACAATCCGCCCCATGACGGCGGCTTCAAATACAATCCCCCAAACGGAGGGCCGGCGGATGCCGACGTTACCGGCTGGATCGAGGCGAAGGCCAATGAGTTTCTCGAAAGCGGCCTCCAGGGTGTGAAACGAATCCCGTTCGAGCAGGCCTTGCGCGCCGCCACGACGCATCGGCACGATTATCTCAACGCGTACGTGAGCGATCTTGGCAGTGTGCTCGATATGGAGGCGATTCGCGGCGCGAACATTAGCTTGGGCGTGGATCCCCTTGGTGGCGCCGGGGTCCATTATTGGGCCCGGATTGCCGAGCGCTACGGCCTGAACCTTACGGTCGTCAACGATGCTGTCGATCCGACATTCCGTTTCATGACGGTGGATTGGGACGGGCAGATCCGCATGGACCCCTCCTCCCCCTATGCGATGCAGGGCTTGATCGGGATGAAGGACCGCTTTGACCTTTCCTTCGCCTGCGACACCGACCATGACCGGCACGGGATTGTAACCCGAAGCGCGGGGTTGCTGCCGCCCAATCACTACCTTTCGGTCGCCATTTTCTACCTCTTCCAACACCGGCCGAAGTGGCGCGCGGAAGCGGCGGTCGGCAAGACGGTGGTGAGCAGCCAGATGATCGATCGCGTCACCGCGAAGCTGGGCCGGAAGCTCTACGAGGTGCCGGTCGGCTTCAAGTGGTTTGTGGATGGCCTGCTCGACGGCTCGCTGGGCTTTGGCGGCGAAGAGAGCGCGGGCGCCTCTTTCATCCGTCTGGATGGCAGCGTCTGGACGACGGACAAAGACGGAATCGTCCCGGCTTTGCTCGCGGCGGAGATCACGGCGCGGATGGGCCGCGATCCCGGCGAGATCTACCGCGAACTCACGCGCGAGTTCGGTGAGCCGCTTTACGACCGTGTCGAGGCCCCGGCCACCCCGGAACAAAAGGCAATGCTGGAGAAACTCTCGCCGCAGCAGGTCCAATCAAAGACCTCGCCGGCGAAAAAATCCAGACCATCCTCACCCAGGCGCCGGGAAACGGCGCCCCCATCGGCGGGTTGAAGGTGATGGCAGAGAACGGATGGTTTGCGGCGCGACCGTCCGGGACCGAAATATCTACAAGATCTATGCGGAGAGCTTTCGTGGGAGCGGATCATCTGCGCCGCATCCTGGAGGAAGCACAGGCAATCGTCAACGACGCTCTGCGGCGGGGGCTCGCAGGAAAGGCTTGGGTAAAGACCATGATAGAACTGAAAAACTCGTTTGAAGTCGCTCAATAGCCGCACGCCGTTGCCGGTAACAATTGAGTTTGCTCAGAACCTGCCGACCAGGTGAAACCATGAGCAGCAGGAAATTTATCACCGACGCTGAATTGGAAATGATTCAACAAAAGGCATTCAGCTACTTTCTGCATGAGACGAATCCCGACAACGGGCTGGTGATCGACAAGACTGCGCCGGATTGGCCTGCCAGTATTGCCGCTACCGGCTTCGCGTTGGCGGCTTACCCGGTGGCAGTCGAGCGCGGATTTATGACGCGAGCTGCGGCGGTAGAACGAACGCTGACCACCCTGCGATTTTTCTGGAACAGCCCGCAAGGACCCGAACCCGACGCCACAGGCTACCAGGGCTTTTATTATCATTTTCTTGACATGCGGACCGGCCGGCGCGCCTGGCAATGCGAACTGTCAACTGTTGATAGCGCTTTTCTGCTGGTGGGTGCGTTGACGGCGGGAGTCTATTTTGACGCAGATACGGTCGACGAGCAAGAAATCCGTACCCTCGCCGATTCCCTCTATCGCCGGTCGAATTGGCAGTGGGCGCAAAACAGTGGCGCGACAGTCACGCACGGCTGGAAGCCCGAAAGCGGCTTTCTCAAATACCGTTGGGAAGGATACGATGAGGCGATGCTGCTGTATGTCCTGGGAATGGGCTCGCCTGCTCATCCGCTGCCAGAAAGCTGTTACGCTGCCTGGACTTCGACTTACATGTGGGAACGCTGTTACGGATACGAGTATCTCTATGCCGGGCCGTTGTTCACGCACCAGCTCTCGCATGTCTGGATCGATTTTCGCGGCATTCAGGACGCGTTCATGCGTGTAAAGGGCATCGACTATTTCGAGAACAGCCGTCGCGCGACTTATGTGCAATAACGGTACGCGATAGACAACCCACTCAAGTTCGCTGGCTATGGCCGCCTCTGCTGGGGAATTACCGCGAGCGACGGCCCCGGCCCCGAGACGAGCAAAGTGAACGGCATCGAGCGTCATTTTTTCGGTTACCTGGGACGAGGCGTACCGTATGGGCCCGATGACGGCACCATTGCTCCCTGGGCGGTGGTGACATCGCTGCCGTTCGCGCCCGAGATCGTGCTCCCTGCGATAGACTATTACATTAACCAGATCAAATTAACAGGGTCAAACCCATATGGTTTCAAAGCAACTTTTAACCTGACCTATCCGGTAAAATCCAGCAATCCCTTTGGCTGGGTGTCACCATGGCATTACGGGATCAATCAAGGACCAATTATCTTGATGGTCGAAAACTATCGTACCGGCTTATTGTGGCGATTGATGCGAAACTGCCCCCATATCGCCAACGGACTGCAACGAGCGGGTTTTAGCGGGGGTTGGTTATGAACCTGGTACTTTTGTGCCGGGTGCAGTTGCCAGACAAATCTATGGATCAGGGGATCTGGCTGGGATGGAACACATCGGAATCATATAACCGTGCTTCGTTCGGATTGCAGAATGACGAAAAAGTCATCCATGAAACCGACTAACTCACGCATCCTGACGATCAATGGCGGCTCGTCGAGCATCAAGTTCGCGCTTTTCGAGGTCGGTGACTCGCTCCGACGGATTCTGGAAGGAGGCATCTATCGGATTGGACTGCCGGAGTCCACCTTGCGAGTGAAGGGCTTGAACCCGGCGGACAACTTCTCACGGATGGTGACGGCGCCGGATCACACGATGGCCGTGGGCGCTCTGATGGATTGGATTGAGAAACGCAGCGGACATGATGCATTGACCGCGGTTGGGCATCGCGTGGTGCATGGCGGGCCGAAGTATAGCAAGCCGCAGCAAATCAATGCGGAAATGGTTGAGGAGCTGCGCCGGCTCAGTCCATTCGATCCTGAGCACCTGCCGGAGGAGATCCTGTTGACTGAGGCGTTTCATCGCCGGTTTCCTGACCTGCCCCAAGTGGCGTGTTTCGACACGGCTTTTCACCATGATCTACCGCGCGTGGCGCAGCTTTTGCCGATCCCGCGCCGGTACGAGGCGCAGGGTGTGCGACGTTACGGGTTTCACGGGTTGTCGTATGCGTTTCTAATGGAAGAACTGGCACGACTGGCCGGAGCGGAAGCGGCACAAGGCCGGATCATCCTCGCCCACCTCGGCAATGGCGCGAGCCTGGCGGCAGTGCGTGACCTCAAATCAGTGGACACAAGCATGAGTTTCACCCCGACAGCCGGGGTGCCGATGAGCACCCGCTCAGGCGACCTCGATCCCGGACTGCTTTGGTATCTGGCGCGCACCGAGGGCCTCGATGCAAAACGATTCAATGAGATGGTCAATTTCCAATCCGGGCTGCTCGGCGTGTCGGAGACCAGTTCCGACATGCGTGACTTGCTCGACCGTGAAACGCAGGACGTGCGGGCGGCTGAAGCGGTTGCGCTGTTTTGCTACCAGGTCAAGAAATGGATCGGCGCATTCGCAGCGGCATTGGGCGGACTGGACACGCTGGTGTTCGCTGGTGGCATCGGAGAGAATGCGCCCACGGTCCGCGCCCGGATTTGCGATGGGCTGGGGTTTCTTGGAATCGAACTCGAAGAAAAACGAAACGCGGCGAATGAGGGCGTGATTTCCGCGGCGGCCAGCCGGGTTGCGGTCCGCGTCATTCGCACGGACGAAGAACTCGTGATCGCCAGGTCAGTCACCCGTCTCCTCAGCCTCGGCACACCTAAAAAAAGTTGAAGCATGAAAACAAGGTAATCATAGGAGAGCATAGAGCAAACAATGAGAGCGCTGAGAATAAAAAAACTGCCGATTGCGTGGAGAAAAACATGCCAAAGGAAGAACCTTCGCCGCTGGTAATGACGATTGGTCATTCCACACACACGCTCGAGGAATTCATCCGCCTGCTTCAGGCACACGGGGCAACTTGCGTAGTGGATGTGCGCACGGTGCCGCGTTCCCGGCACAATCCACAGTTCGACGAGGCTTCGTTGCCACGCTCATTGAAGAAAGCCGGCTTGGGATATGTTCACATGCCGGGACTCGGCGGCTTGCGTCATGCGAGGCGCGATTCGCCCAACGTGGGCTGGCGAAATGCCTCCTTTCGAGGGTATGCCGATTACATGCAGACGCTCGGAGTTTGCGCAGAGCCTCGACGAATTGATCCAATTGGCGAACCAGGAGCGAATCGTCTTGATGTGCGCCGAAGCGGTGCCGTGGCGCTGCCATCGTTCGCTCATCGCTGATGCCTTGCTGGTTCGTGGAATCCGCACCGAGGACATCATGAGTGCTACCCGCCGCCAGGTTCATACTCTCACGCCCTTTGCCAAAGTCCGGGGCACCGCGATCACATATCCGACCGAGGCTTCATGCAAAAAAAAGAAGCCATCGGCCAGACGCTCCCGGCCGCAGCCCGTCGCGAAAACCAAATCTAAAGAAGCTTAAACCATGAAAACAAAGACACTCACGCCGGAACTGCTCCACAAGATGGATGCCTACTGGCGCGCCGCCAACTATCTGTCGGTCGGCCAGATTTATCTCTACGACAATCCGCTGCTGAAGCGGCCGCTGACGCTCGCGGATGTGAAGCACATGCTGCTGGGACACTGGGGCACGACCCCCGGGCAGAACTTCATTTACGTGCACTTGAACCGGGTCATCAAAAAATACGACCTCGACATGATTTACGTCTCCGGCCCCGGGCACGGCGGCCCGGCCGTCGTGGGCAACACCTATCTCGAGGGCACTTACAGCGAGATCTATCCCAACATCAGCCAGGATGAGGCCGGGCTGCGGAAGCTCTTTCTTCAGTTTTCGTTTCCCGGAGGAATTCCCAGCCACGCATCGCCGGAGTGCCCGGGCTCGATCCACGAGGGCGGCGAGCTGGGCTATTCGCTCAGCCATTCGTTCGGGGCGGTGTTCGACAATCCCGATCTCGTCGTCGCCTGCGTCGTCGGCGATGGCGAGGCGGAAACCGGGCCGCTGGCCACGGCGTGGCATTCCAACAAGTTTCTCAATCCGGCCACCGACGGCGCGGTGCTGCCGATCCTGCATCTCAACGGCTACAAGATTTCCAACCCGACCGTCCTGGCCCGCATCGACGCGCGAGGAATTGGAACAGTTGCTCCGCGGCTACGGGTGGACGCCCTACTTCGTCGAGGGTCACGAGCCCGAGCTGATGCATGAGGCCATGGCCGCGACGCTCGACACGGCGGTGGAGCAGATCAAAAAAATCCAGCAGGACGCCCGCGTCCACGGCAACCTCGCGCGTCCGCGCTGGCCGATGATCGTCCTCAATTCACCCAAGGGCTGGACGGGGCCGAAGGTGGTCGATGGCCTGCAGATCGAAGGCACCTTCCGTGCGCACCAGGTGCCGCTCTCCGACCCGGCCACCCATCCCGAACACCTCAAGCTGTTGGAAGACTGGCTGAGGAGCTACCGGCCGGAGGAACTCTTCGATGAGCAGGGCCGCCTGAAACCGGAACTGGCCGAACTTGCGCCCAAGGGCGAACGACGCATGGGCGCGAATCCCCACGCCAACGGCGGCATTCTGCTCCGCGACCTGCGGATGCCGGATTTCCGCGACTACGCGGTCGACGTGCCCTCGCCGGGGGTGCGCGGCATCGGCGACACGCATGTGCTCGGGCGTTTCCTGCGCGATGTGGCGAAGCTGAACAGTGAGCAGCGGAATTTCCGGGTCTTTGGCCCTGACGAGACGCTCTCCAACGGCCTGGAAGCCCTCTTTGAAGTGACCAAACGCCAATGGGACGCCGCGACCGTGCCGAACGACGAATTTCTCGCGCCCACCGGGCGCGTGATGGAAATGCTCAGCGAGCACCAATGCGAGGGCTGGCTCGAGGGCTACCTGCTCACCGGGCGGCATGGACTCTTCAACTGCTACGAGGCGTTCATCCACATCGTCGATTCGATGTTCAACCAGCACGCCAAGTGGCTGAAGGTCACGTCGCACCTGCCGTGGCGGCGGAAGATCGCCTCGCTGAACTACCTGCTGGCCTCGCATGTCTGGCGCCAGGATCACAACGGCTTCACGCACCAGGATCCCGGTTTCATCGACCACGTCGTGAACAAGAAGGCCGAGGTCGTGCGGGTTTACCTTCCGCCGGATGCCAACTGCCTGCTGTCGGTGATGGACCACTGCCTGCGCAGCCGCCATTACGTCAACGTCGTGATCGCGGGCAAACACCCGGCGCCGCAGTGGCTGACGATGGACGCCGCCGTCAAGCACTGCACCGAGGGCATCGGCATCTGGCAGTGGGCCAGCAACGACCAGGGCGTTGCGCCCGACGTGGTCATGGCCTGCTGTGGCGACGTGCCCACGCTGGAGACGCTCGCCGCCGTCTCCATCATGCGCGAGCATCTGCCCGACCTGAAAATCCGGGTGGTCAACGTCGTCGACCTCATGAAGCTGCAGCCGCAAACCGAGCACCCGCACGGGTTGAGCGACATGGATTTCGACGAGCTCTTCACCAAGGACAAGCCGGTCATCTTCGCCTTCCATGCCTACCCGTGGTTGATCCACCGGCTGACCTACCGCCGCACCAACCACGACAACATCCACGTCCGCGGCTACAAGGAAGAGGGCACCATCACCACGCCCTTCGACATGACGGTGCTGAACGATCTGGACCGCTTCCACCTCGTGATGGACACCATCGACCGCCTGCCGCAGACCGGCGACAAGGGCATCTACCTGAAGCAGCAGCTCAAGGACAAGCTGATCGAGCACAAGCAATACATCGACAAGTACGGCGAAGACCTGCCGGAAATCCGGAACTGGAAGTGGGGCAGCCGACCAAAGCGCAGGCAACACCGGCGTAAACCGCGGCAGGCGCCAGAGAGGATGTTCACTGATGCGAACGACCCCAAATAAATCCGAAGCCGAGCCGGCGCCCTCGAAGCCAGCAAACGCCAAGCCCCCTGACATCGCCTCCGCGTCGGTTCCCGACACGCTCGCGGCGCTCCACGTGAACCCCGAGACCGGGCTCACGCACGCGGAGGTGGACGCCCGCCGGAAGGAGCACGGCTACAACGAAGTGGCCGAACAAAAAGGGCACCCGGTCCTCAAGTTCCTCGGGAAGTTCTGGGGCGTGTCGGCGTGGATGCTCGAGCTGATCATGGTCCTGTCGGCCGTGCTCCGGAAATACTCGGACCTCGCCGTGGTGGGCGCGCTGCTGGTCGTCAATGCCGTGTTGAGCTTTATGCAGGAGCACCGGGCCGCCGGCGTCGTCGAGACGCTGCGGCGACGGTTGCAGGTCAGTGCGCGCGTCCTGCGCGATGCGAGCTGGCAGGTCATTCCCGCCCGGGAACTGGTCCCCGGCGACATCGTCCGCGTGCGCCCGGGCGACATCATCCCGGCGGACGTGAAGCTCCTCACCGGAGCGTTGAGCGTTGACCAGTCGGCCCTCACCGGCGAGTCGAAGGATGCCGACAAGGCGCCCGGCGACGTGCTCTCGTCGGGGTCCGTCGTCCGCCGGGGCGAAGGCAACGGCGTGGTCATGCTGACCGGGGCGAAGACCTACTTTGGCCGCACCACGGAACTGGTGCAGCAGGCGCGTCCGAAGCTCCACATCGAAGCGGTGGTGGCCAAGGTCGTCCGCTGGCTCTTCGTCATCGTCGGCGCGCTGCTGGGCGTGGTGATCGTGCTGTCGCTGATCCGCGGCGCGCCGCTCCTCGAGATGGTTCCGCTCATGCTCGTCCTGTTGATGAGCGCGGTGCCGGTCGCCCTCCCCGTCATGTTCACGGTCAGCATGGCCGTCGGGTCGAAGGAACTGGCGAAGCGCGGCGTGCTGGTCACGCGCCTCAGCGCCGCGGAGGATGCCGCGACGATGGACGTGCTCTGCGTGGACAAGACGGGCACGATCACGATGAACCAACTGGCCGTCACCGGCGTGATCCCGCTGGAGCACGCGACGGAAGCCGACGTGCTGTTCGCCGGCGCGCTCGCGTCTCAGGAAGCCAACCAGGATCCGATTGACCTGGCGTTCCTCGCCGCGGCGAAAGAGCGGCACATCTTCGACGGCGTGCCCGCGGTCACGCCGGTCTCCTTCGCGCCGTTCGATGCGAAAAACCGGCGGACGGAAGCCGTGGTCGAACAGAACGGGCAGCGGCTGCGCGTGATGAAAGGCGCCGTGCGAACCGTCGCCGAGGCCTGCGGACTCCAGCCCCCGGCGATCGAGGCGTTGGAGGCGCGGGTCAGCGAATCGGCCGCTGAAGGGATATCGGACGCTGGCGGTGGCGCGCGGCCCCGAGACGGGCACCCCCGCATTGGTCGGATTGGTGACGCTGTATGATCCGCCCCGACCGGACGCCAAGCAACTCATCGCCGACACTCCGCGACCTCGGCGTTCCGGTGAAGATGCTCACCGGCGACGCGCTGGCGGTCGCGAGTGAAATCGCGCAGGGAGTCGGGTTGCCCAACATCCGGCGCGTGGCGGACCTGAAGGCCGCGAGCGCTCAGGCCGGCAACGAGGCGGTTGATCTTGTTGGCGGGCGCCGATGGTTTCGCCGAGGTGTATCCGGAGGACAAATACATCGTGGTGCAGCACCTGCAGGCCGCGGGGCACGTGACCGGCATGACGGGCGACGGCGTCAACGATGCGCCCGCGCTGCGCCAGGCCGAAGTGGGCATCGCCGTCAGCACCGCGACCGACGTGGCCAAGGGCGCCGCGAGCGTCGTCCTGACCGAACCGGGGCTGACGAACATCGTGGCGCTGGTCGAGCAGGGGCGGACGATCTACCAGCGCATTCTGACGTGGATCATCAACAAGATCAGCCGGACGATCCTGAAGGCGGCCTTCGTGGCCATCGCGTTCGTGGTGACCGGCAAGTTCGTCGTCTCCGCCTTTGCGATGCTGCTGCTGGTCTTCATGACGGACTTCGCGAAGATCGCCCTTGCCACCGACCACGTTCGGCCGTCCAGGAAGCCGGAGACGTGGAACATCGGGGGCTTCATCACGGTGTCCGTGGTGCTGGGCGTCGCGATGGTCGCGGAGGCGCTCCTCCTCTTGTGGATCGGCTGGTCGCGTTTCGGTCTGGCGACCAACGACAATGCCCTCTACACCTTCAGCTTCCTGACGCTGCTCTACTTTGCCGTGTTCTCCATCGTGTCCGCGCGGGAGCGCCGCTGGTTCTGGGCGACGATGCCCAGCAAGACCCTCATGGCGGCCCTCACGGCGGATGCGCTCACGGGCACCGTCCTGACGTTCGTGGGTCTCCCGGGCCTCATGCCATTGCCCTGGTGGCAGACGCTCGCGATTTTCGCCTATGCGATGGTCTCGTGCCTCGTCGTGAACGACGCCGTGAAGGTCGCGATGATCAAATGGCGCGTTCCTGACGCCGTGGCCAAGAAACCGGTCGATGTGACGCCGCAGATCGCCAAGCGCGCCTATGAACTGTACGAGCAACGAGGCCGCCGCAACGGTCGGGCGGTTCAGGACTGGGGGCAGGCGGAACAGGAGATTCGGAAAGATGAGTCTCATAAGTGATAGAAGGTAATCCATGGGCCGATCGGAACCTGCACATCAGGAGTTATAAAGAGGAGGGCACACTCGACCACGACCGCTTTTGACATGAGAGTACAAAACGAATTGGACCGGTTTCATCTGGTGCAAGACGTGATGGATCGTCTGCGGCAGTCAGGTGCCCGGAGAAATTATCTGAAGCAACGGATGGAGCACAGACTCATCGAACACAAGAAGTATATCGACCAACATGGTTAAGATCTGGCGGAGACCCGGAACTGGAAGGGGGCCAACTCCGAACTGAAGAAACCCGCCGTTCCCGCCCTGAAGCGGTGCTGCGAGGTAACGGAGGAAGTCCTGCAAACGGTTTTCGGCCAGCTTTACACAAGTGCCGCACGCCTTGGCCAGTATAGAATTGAGATGGAAAATAATGTGGACTTGCGGGCAATATGAGCAGAGGTCGTTACCTGATAGGGTCAGATCTCGTGCGATTCAAGTGAAGGGAGGGACTATCTTATGGGTTTGGCTATCTATTTTCTGCGGCATGGGGAAACTGCTGCCAGCCGGGCAGGTGGTTACTGCGGCGCCCTTGATCCGATTTAACCCCGGAAGGTTTTCAGATGGCAGAGGATTTTGCCGATGCTTATAGATCTCTCCCATGGGTCGCTGTTTTTTCCAGTCCTCTAAGACGTGCCGTAGCCACGGCCAAACCTCTTTGCGAGGCGGCAGGGATACGAATGCAACTCAAGGATGGGTTACGGGAAATTGCTTATGGCCAATGGGAAGGAAAAACCCCTGAAGAGGTGAATTGCGAGTTTCATGATGACTATGTTCGCTGGTTGGCCGATCCGGGATGGAATGCTCCAACCGGAGGGGAAGAGGTATCGATATTGCCCGACGCAGTTCGCCTGTTATTGAGGAGATTGAACAAGCCTGCAGTGCAGGAAATGTCCTCGTCGTCTCTCATAAAGCCACGACTCGGATTATGCTTTGTTCCCTGATAGGCATTGATGTAGGGCGTTTCCGCGATCGCATCAGCATGCCTGTGGCTTCTGTCAGCATCATTGAAATGGCGGTGAATGGTCCTTTATTATGTATGATGGGAGACCGGTCCTACCTGAGGAAGCAACTGCGCAGTCGAGTGGGTACATAAGCGCCCCGCGACGGAGTATGCGGCCCATGCACAATAAAAACCTTACTCGGTCAGAGGATGAAGGGAAAATCACGAGGCGTCGGTGGAATGATCGATAGCCGAGCGAGAGATTTAACTATTGATCGAGATAACGTCGCCACGACATAAGGGGGGTGCCGCATGTTCAGGCATATTCTGTGTCCGACCGACTTGAAGGAGCGAGCCTTCGTGGCCTTGAAAAAGGCGGTTCAAATTGCCCAACAGTTCAATTCGAAAATCACGATGCTGAATGCCCACCCGGAGTTTATGGGTGAGCAGGAACGGGAAATGCTTCGGGTCAGTTTTGACGGCTTCAAAGAAAAGTTCCGGAAGGTCGCCATCGAGTCCCGCGAAGAGATGAAGGCCGAAATCAGCAAACTGCATGCTGAAGATATTCAGGTCGATTATGTGTTGCGCGAAGGCAAGCCGGAAAAGATCATTGTGGAGACCGCTGAAAAGCTCGGGATCGATCTGATCGTCATCTGCACCGACGGCAGGGACAACCTCAAGGACTTTGTGAGCGGCACGATTACCGAACACGTCATCAACCGTGCATCCTGTCCGGTGCTGGTCATTCCATACCGCCAAAACTCATAGTATCATCGAACTTTCCGGTGGGGATAGGCAGATATGCCCAGAGCGCAACCTTCCTACGACGTGAGACAGCGGCGGCGCAGGCTCCAAGCCGGGGACCGCATTTGCTGCCTTTTGGGTCCGAGGAGGAGCACCAATGCAGGCATCGATAAACTCCCTGCCATTGATCACGGTGACATCGTTTTCCAAGTTCGGAAACACGGCCGTCCATGGGCAAACAAAAAGATCCGTAACGAAGCATCCCATTACAATAGCCCACAGGGTCACAATCCACATGAGGAAGTGACGTTTCAATGAGAAGGACTGAACCCTATTCATGGTCGACCCCATTTTTCAGATTCGATGTTGTACAGGCGGCAGTCCCGGCCCGAACCGCTCGCTGGAGTCGGGCCGGGGGTTCTAAGGTTTCTCATTTGAACAACTCAAGATACTGGGCATAGCCTTGCTTCACAAGTTCGGCTTCCGGCACAAAGCGTAAAGCTGCCGAGTTCATGCAGTAACGCAGGCCCGTAGGTTGGGGGCCATCGTTAAATACATGTCCCAGGTGCGAGTCGGCATGTTTGCTGCGCACCTCGGTGCGCACCATGAAAAAGCTTCGGTCACTCTTTTCGACAATGTTTTCCTTTTCGAGTGGCCGCATAAAACTGGGCCACCCGGTGCCGGAATCGTACTTGTCCATGGAGCTGAAAAGCGGTTCCCCGGAAACGACGTCCACGTAGATGCCCCGTTCGTGGTTATCCCAGTACTCATTGTTGAACGGAGGCTCGGTGCCGCCCTGCCGGGCAACCTTGAACTGCATGGGTGTCAGACGCCGGCGAAGCTCGTCATCACTGGGGCGGGTGTATCGGGCTTCCAAGCTGACCGGCTTGGCAGACGGTGTCACGCCCGGTTTGTCAGGTTCGTTCATCTGCGGCTTCATAGACTTGACTTCCGAATGCATCTTCGTCTTCGAGTCTGCCCAGATGTTGTCAAGGAAATGATCCCGCCCGGAGCCGGCTCGGTAGAAGTTGTAGCGGAGCGGGTTTTTCTTGTAATAATCCTGGTGGTAGTCCTCCGCCGGATAAAACGTCCCGAGGGGCAGGATTTCGGTCACGATCGGCTTTGCGAACCTGCCGCTTCCTCCCAGATCCCTCTTGGATGCCTCAGCCAATTGATGTTGCTCCGGCCCGGCATAGAAGATGACACTTCGGTATTGTGAGCCACGATCAACGAACTGCCCCCCGTTATCAGTAGGGTCTACGTGCCGCCAAAACCACTCGAGCAGTTTTGAATAGGTGACCTTTTCGGGGTCGAAAACCACCTGCACCGATTCCACATGACCGGTGCCCCCTGCTGAAACCTGCTGATACGTTGGATTCTGAGTATGGCCCCCGGTATAGCCGGAAATGACCTCCACCACCCCATCCAGCTTTTCGAAGTCCGACTCCGTGCACCAGAAACACCCGCCGGCGAAAACAGCCGTTTCAGTATTCTGGGACTGAGTTTTCATGGGCTTCTCCATCTGGTTGTCCATGCTGCGGACAATGTGGTTTCCGAAAAGAACCGCCGCTGCCACCATGATTGCGATAACCAAGGTCTTCACAAAACACCTCCCTGCATTCTGTTGGGATCGGCCCGCCATCGCGATTATCCGCGGGGGGCTCTTTGCTTGAGCGTATGTTAAGCAGAGAAGTTAAAGAGGACGTAAAGAAACTATGAAGATTGTGTAAAGAAATTTGGAGCTGAAACAGGGGGAAGCAAGAGGGATTCAAGCAGGCTGTTGACTGGGGACCTCGAACCAGACATGCAGACGGCCAGCGGCCAAGTCGGCACCTGCTCTGCCGCCGTGAGCTTCGACGAGCTCCTTCACGATGGCAAGACCGATTCCGGCGCCCCCCAGCTGTCGCGACCGGGATTTTTCACCCCGGTAAAAACGCTCAAAAATGTAAGGCAGGTCTGCCGGCGCCAATTCGCTACAATCGTTGCTGTAGGTGACCCGCGCATCTTTCCCTTTGAGCTCTATTCTGATGTCGAGCGCACTACCGTCCGGCGTGTAGCAGGCGCCGTTGTCTGTCAAATTGCGCAGCACCCTTGCCAACTGCCTCCTATCCGTTGATACCATAACCGGGGCTTTCGAGGCCCGAACATCCACTTTGATGTTTTTTTGACCCAAGGCGCGGGAAAACGGGGCAAGCGCCAAGCTGACCGCTTCCTGCAGGTTAGTGGGCTCTCGGTTGAGGTCACTGCGGGCGGCGTCGGCGCGAGCGAGGTGAAGCACATCTTCGGTGAGACTGACCAGCCGCAGTGTTTCCTCCTGAAGCATGGTGAAAGTTTCGGCTGTCGGGGGAATGACTCCGTCGATCAGCGCTTCGAGGTATCCCCGAATGTTGGTGAGCGGGGTTCGGAGTTCGTGCGCCACATCGATGATCAAATTACGACGCAGGGTCTGGATCTTTTCGAGGCTTTCGGCCATTCTGTTGAAAGCTTGGGCCAACTGCCCCACTTCATCCTGAGTGATGACCGGCACCCGGACGTCGAAGTCTCCGGCCGCAATATCCTGGCTGATTGTGGTCATGCGGGTCAGGGGGGTCAGGACTTTCCTCATCATCACAAAGCTTAGGACGACCGACAGAACGACTGCCCCCAGGCTGGCCCAGATGAGGTAACGATGTACGGCGCTCACGAACATCGTATGCGCAGGCCCGGGGGAGATGTTGTACTTCTCCATCAGGGTGACAAAATACCCGGCCGCCAAGGTGTTGATCGAAAACCAAACGACCACCATGACGAAGGCGATCACCGCCAGGTTAATTGCCAGGAGCTTGACGATCAAGTGCCGTTTCATCGAGAGACCCCCGGGTCATGATCCTGCGGCTCGGCAAATCGATACCCAACACCCCGCACGGTCATAATATACCTTGGAGTGGAGGGGTCTGCTTCGATCTTCTGCCTAAGCTTGCCGATATGCACGTCAACTACACGGTCGATCACAGTGGCCTCGCCCCGCGGGTATAGCCGATCCAGCAACTCCTCCCGTGTAAAGCCTCTCCCCGGAGCGGACATCAGCGCCTGCAAGAGGACATATTCGTGGGGAGTGACGGCTACCGGATGGCCTCCAACGCTGAGCTGACGCTTTTCCAGATCCAATAGGACATCCCCGGTTGATAGAAGCGCCTTCTTGCCGGCATCCGACCGGGATGCACGCCGAAGGACAGCCTTGACTCGAGCCACCAGTTCCCTTGGGCTGAACGGTTTGACGATGTAGTCGTCAGCTCCTAAGGTGAGTCCGGATACCCTGTCGACCTCCTCTCCTCGAGCAGTCAGCATAATTACGGACACCTCGGATTTCTGCCGCAATCGTCGGCAGACTTCCCAGCCATCGATCTTCGGGAGCATTAGATCCAGGATGACAATATCCGGGCTGCGGCGCTCTGCCAGTGATAGCCCCGACTCACCGTCGTCAGCGGTCAGAACCCTAAATCCTTCGCGCTTGAGATAAAGGCTTATCAGCGAGGCCGTGTTGCGATCGTCCTCGATTACCAGAACAAGCTTTTCGCTGGGAGTGCTCATGGGGATGAATCTTTACACAGGCGATGGAATATAAGCCCCGTAACAGGATCTCGCCTACGCCATTACGCTTAACGAGTCATAGGGGAGAGTGAACTCGGGGCGGTGATGATCCCGGGCCTCCACTCAACTTTGGGACTTGAGCGCCCACTGGCAGGAGATAGACGGTTTCGACCTCACGTTTTCAGAAATTTGATATGGTGCCCTTCGGTGTCAGTATCATTATCGGCGTTATCCGGAGCCTTTTCGCAAACGGGCCTCTTTCAGCTTTAACGTCACATTGCCAACGGGTGGAATTTCCCCTCTTATCTCGATTGGGAGATTTATCGCAGAGTCGATGGAAAACGAAATTTTGTTCAGAAATCCCATGAAAGAGAAATTCTCCACGTTTTCTAAGTTCGACTCCAACGGCTTAGCCTCAAGGTCAATTTTGACAGCATTTACCTCAGCTTGTCGGCGATCTTTGCCCTGACCCTTTTGTTCGATATAGTCGACGTTTATGGAATGCGATCCTGCCGGCCGGAGCTTGACGCTGAACAGTTGTCTTTTCCCGAATACGCATAAGGACAGCGGCTGGTGGTTCTCCAAGGCTCCGGAGGCCGACACGATGTACATCAACGACAGCCTGTCGACAATGCTGGGACATCCTAATTTGTCAGCGTCGTAAGGATAGAACCGGTCGATGACCTTCGTCCATTTATCGGGTTCGAATGCAGCCTCCTTCTTGTCTTTGGGTTCCTTCTGGAACCGGAAGACACCCTGCTTGGTGAATCGGAAGACTTTCTTGAAATCCTCATCACCCTGCCTCAACATATCCCGTCCCAGTGCTGTGGCGTCCTGCGGGTCGAACCAAAGATGGTCCACTGATTTGACCGGCGCATGAAGCGCCGAGTCTAACAGCGTATTGACGGTGATTTTATAGCATCCGGCCGCCGGGACCGGCAACGGGTCACCTTCGCGGCTCTCTATCATCGAAGCCTTGGCTTCAGCCTGGGTCGGGAATTCAAGGCGGACCTCGGTCGTTACATCCGCGGAGGTGCTTTTAACCTCGTATAACAGGTAGCTCCATGGGATCCGGTTGGGATTGAGACTGAGGTGCGAATAGGGTTCGGCCGAAAGCGAGCCTGGGAAAACGACCAGCCGGATCATGCTCAACAACGAGACAAGCAATATGGGTATACCGTGTTTTTTCATGTGAGATTTCTCCTGAGGAGAGTTCGTGAGTCAGGATAGGGAGTTCTATCATTCACAGGTATCCTTTTTATCCTTGTTGTAGGGTGTGGTCATGTCATGCCAGAGATCTGAAGGTTTGCTAAAAAGCTCGCCTTTCATCTCCTGAAGCTCCTTCTTGACGGCCGCGTCCATCTCGGCTCGGTACAAAGATTTTACATTTGCCAGATCCTGGATCGGTAGGTTTGTAACGTCGCGAAGATTGGCACATCTCAAATCCACGCCTTTCAGATTGGCATCTTTCAGCTATCTTGCGTATGGCAACATGCCTTTGTATGCATCGAGCGGTTGCATGAATGCCTCCCCCTGCGTTTGCGTAAAGCAAGTTGCAGTCTCCGTTCCAGGCATTTAACAACAGTACGTGGGGTCAGCTTTTATCCTCATTATCATCATCATCGTCGTCGCAACAATCGTCGAGGCACTCCCCACAACAACTTTTATCGTGGTGTTTTTCGCAACATCCCTTGCGGCAATCCTCACAACACTTCTCGGAGCCGCACTCACTCCAGATTGTGTGAGCCATTATGTCGAGAGTTTTGACTGGGGTGATCGGGTCGTCGCTCGTGATGACCAACTCACAACATCTCGGACATTTTTCGGTTGCTTTGTATCGGATGACGACATTAAGACACGAACCGGGACGTAACACCGCCGGGAACGGATTGTTGATCAGCTTCCAGTGATGGCTCTTGCGTTTGAAGGCTACGCTGGCCACATGCAGGTTGCAGTCGCCCCCATTGCAGATCGAAAGGGTGCGCTCCGCCCGGCAACACGCCTGCACTCCCCCGAAGCATGTCGAGCCTGTGACGACAATCTTCCCGGAAGGTACGTTGCCGACAACGGAAACGCTCTTCACGCCTGTCGGGTCGTCGCTCGTCACAGTGATCGTAGCTGACTTCGTGCCGAAACTGCCCGGTTCAAAGCGGATGGGTGCTTCGATGGACCCTCCGGGCGCGATCCTAATCGGGTATGTCCATACTTTCGGCACGATGAACTCGCCCCCGGAGGAGGCGATGTTGGTTACGGACAGGGTGCATTCACCGCTGTTGAACACTGTCAGCGGTTTGTCCAGGAATGATCCGACACAGACATTCCCGAAATTGCCAGTATTCGCGATCATCAAGTTCAATCGCGGCGGAGGAGCGACCCCGGACACGGCAACGTTCCGGGGACTCGCCGGGTCATTGCTGGCCAACGTGATGCTCGCAAGCTTTGCGCCCAGGCTAATCGGCTGGAAACGAATCGGTATCGCAAGCGAATCGCCCGGATTCACCACTAACGGATAAGAGAGCACCGCAGGCAGCAGGAACTCCGTTGAAGACGAACTGATGTTAAATATTTGCAGCGGGCATGGTCCTCTGTTGTTAATCGCCAGCTCTCGATCGACGAACGATCCGGAGCAGACGTTGCCGAAGCTTCCGCTGTCCGCGATTACGGTCGCCATGATGGCGGTGCCAAAAAGGCCTGTAGCCGACATGTCGACGGTTGGGGCGTTCGGATCGTTGCTGACGATTCGAATCGTGGCTGTTTCCGGAGTTCCGGGGACCGTAGGATTGTACTTGATCGTGAAATCGACGTGCTCGCCTGGGGCGATCACCAACGGTGTGCCGGGCGTGGCCAGTACTGAGAAGCTGGTCGATCCCATCAGACGTTGAACGCTGTCGATGACCAGATCCGCAACTCCGACGTTGAAAATCTCAAGCGTAAGAAAGTGGGGGCCTTGGCAGACAGTTCCAAACGCCAGCTCGTGTTCCAGATTCACTGCGATCGAGGGCCCTTGTGGCTTGGTGAAAGCAAACGCACCCCGGCCATAAGTTCCCGCACGCAGCATTCCGTTTCTGAGAACCAGATCAAGCACCGGAACGCGTGGAAAATGAATGTCGTCGAGTACGGACCAAGAGGACCCGCCGTCCACTGACCGGATAACGCCGAAGTCAGTGCCTGCATAGATCGCAGTTGGGCTGTCGGCGCCGTCGAGTGCGATGGCGTTGAAGGGCACATTGAGGGCCGGTGAGATGTCTGTCCAGGCGGTAGCGCCGATGCTGGTGCGGAAGACATGTCCTCTGTTCCCAAGACCACCGTTCAATCCGCCCAGTACGGCGTAAATCGTCGTCGGATCGTTGGGATCAAACACCACACGCGCGACGTTTCGCGGCGGGAGATTCCGCGTGATATCGGTGAAGGTCACACCCGTGGGGGGGCCCACTGTAGCAGCCAGTGCATTGGTCGAGACGAAAACCTGGTTGCCGACCGCAATGACGACATTGTTGCCGTTGGCTTTGGCAACATCCACGTCGCCGGTGGTGGCAAAAGGCGACAGGATGCGCCACGTACCGCCGCCGTTCCTGCTTTGCCAGAGATTCTGACTTCCGCTCGCGTACACAATGCCAGCCGCACTGGGGTCAGTAGCGAGTGGCCCGAGGTAGCAGCCTGCATCGCTCGTGGTGCCCCAAGGCGTGATTTCCACCGGGAACGTAGCGCCGTCGTCGGTCGAGCGCCAAATGCGGGTGCAGGGAGCCGGGGACCAGAAGCCGCTGGTGCAGTACACTTGCCCAGCGATCGCCCCATCGTAGACAACGTCCCATCCGTCGCCACCTTGGGCGGCCACCCACCCCAAGCCGGTTGCCCCGACTTTCGTTTGAGTCCCGTTGTCCTGGAGCGCTCCGACGTTGTTGCTTCCTGTAGCGTCCGGCCTCATATCGATGTTGTAGAACAACCCGGTTTGAAGGCCTCCGGAACTCAGGGGGGTCCAGGTGGCGCCACCGTTCGTGGACCGGTAGAGCCCCCCGTCGTTGCCGCAGAACACGATCGACGGAGTGGGGCTCGGCCGCGGAAAGAAGGCCCACGTATGATTGTCGGCATGCAAACCGGTCAGCCCGGTGAACGTATTTCCCGAGTCATTAGACCGTGCGTGCCCTACCGCACCGAAATAGATAATGTCGTTAGCCCCGTCGCCCGGAGAGCCCGGATCCACTGCCATCTGAAAGCTGTATCCGCCTTGCGTGCCTGTTGGCATGCTGGTGGCGGTCCGCTGCGTCCATGTGGCCCCCTGGTCCGTGCTTAGAAAAACGCCAACCGGGTCGGGAGCGCCACCGGTCCCCTCAAGCGTCGTGTAGAGTACCTGCACGCCACCCGGGTTTGGAGGCGAGGTCGGCGGTGCAATGGCAACAATAGCCTTGTTGAAGCCCGCGGGAGCCGGACCCACTGCCGCGGCCACCGCTGGAGTCGTACCGCTCAGGATTTGCGCCCAGTTCTGGCCGCCGTCGTTCGACCGGAACGCGCCACGCCCGGAAATGCCCGCGTACAGGATCCGCGAGCCGATCGACGTGGAAGTATCCAGCACGAGCGCGCGCGCGTCCCCACCGGCGTTGGCACCGGCGGTCCAGTTGCGTCCGCCATCGATGGATCGAAAGCACCCGCTTGTAGACGCCAGGTAAAGAGTGTTGCTATTGGCCGGATCGACAATGACGGCGTTGATCCACTGCGCAACGAACTGAATGGCGTTCCCTGTGTTACCAGCCGGATATCCCGACCCGAGCCGTATCCAGCTCGCCCCGCCGTCTGTCGACTTGAACAAACCCGCCTGCGGGGCAGCCGCAATACGCGCACTGGTTCCGACATAGACAACATCCGTATTATTCGGATCGATGGCCAGTGCACCAGGCTCGCCAACCCCGAGCGACAACTGCCGGTCGAATACCGGGATCCACGAAGCACCGCCGTCATCACTGCGCCAAACGCCACCGCCGGCTGTACCTATATAAATGCGATTCGAGTTCGATGGACTAACGGCGATACACGAAACAAGGCCGTTAACCGGAGAGGCCCCCTGAGCGATAGGGCTCGGGCCAATGGGAGCCCAGACTGTGCCTTTCAGACTCATTGCTGATCCTCCTTAACCTTTTTTGGTATCGTCGTCGGGTTGGGACCCCTGACCCGCCGGTCCGGATGGCTTCTCCTGAGGCGGAAGGGTGACGTCCGTGGGGGGGCGCACTACCGATCCCGGCAATTTCTTCCATTCCTCCAGCGCGCGCGCATATTCTTCGGGAGTCGGTTCCGGTCCTCCTCTCATACGTCGCTTAAGAATCTCCTTGTGGACCTGGTGCTCTCTGCCTTCGGGTTTGTGCTTCGGCCGCTCGCGATCCGGGTCAGGCTTGTTGGGCTCCTGAGGGTGTTTAGGGTCTCCGGGGTCTTTAGGTCCTTTAGGGGTCTTCTGCTTTGCCATTTCTTTCTCCTTCGGCTGTATTGAGTACTGTCAAAGGTGTTTTAATCGAAAGTTTTTCGGAACAAATGGGTTAACCTTTCAATCTCGGGGGTCGGATTTACGGAAATCGCTCCGAGAAGACTCAGAGTTGTTCAGCCCCCCAATCTTCGATTGCCAGGCTGAAAGCGTTTTGAGTTCAATATGCGACTTCGAGCTTTGATGTGTCAGAGCAGCAACTGCGCCTAATCAAAAAACTCTCTTCAAGAATCACAGTGCTGGTTTTAATGTTGAGTCGACGGCTCAGGAGTCATGATGCTCTTTTCCTTGGCGCATGAAAAGCGGGCGCACTACGTTTTGGACAAGCGCATCCAGGATGAACCAAGTTGCCAAGAATGCGGCGCACTCCAAGGTAAAGCTATGAAATTTATAAAAAAACTCCGCGATGATCCACGCCAGTGTCAAGGTGGGCACCTGCTCATACGCCAAGCGTTCTACTGTAAGAAGACGCAACAGGGTATACATAAAATCCTCCTTATTAAACGGGTGACATAGGTGCTCTCAATCGCCTACACCGATAAACCGATCCTTTACTCAGCCTGAGAGAGAAACCTGGGAAGGCTGGGCAATAAAACTGTGGCTATGCTATTTTAAAATTTTATGAAAAAGCTAATGGCGAGTTTGAAGCGGACATTGAGCAATGGACTATGAGCTAACCGGTCAGAAAGAGAGGAACGCCAATGGGAGTGCTAAAAATTCACAGGTGTTAATTTTGCTTAAACCCCGCCAGAAGCTACATTTTGGTTTTTGGCCGACAAACATTCTCTGTGAATATGTTCCTTTTTTGGCATTGAGTGATGGACGCAATGTCGCATCAGGGTGCTACGATTTAAAATAGGTCAAGGTTGAAGTCGACACATAATTCAAACTAATTCGAAAATGCATAGATGGGAATAGGGTATACAATGTATTTTGTTATGCAATGAGACTCCACGAAAGGGACCTTTTGTGGACTGAAGATGCTCCGATGACTCCGCGTTTCAATTCAACGTTTCCATATCGAATGATATTCTGAACTTTTTGGGCCTCCATTTAACTCTTATTTACCATTGGTACACAGAAGACTCCGCGTCACCCGCCCCGGTCCCGGGGGGCGTCGAGTGCCGCTGCGGGTCAGTTTTGCCGTTCGCATGTATCACGCCGACAGTCACGCCATGACGGCCTGCTCGATCAACTGTGCCATTCCGAACTTGCCGTTCTTAATGAAATCCGGAATAGGCTGCCACAGGGGGTCTTGGTTAAGAAATGAATGGCTGTCCCCCAGCAGCAACCCTACAAAAACCTCACCGACCATCCTTCCCCCCACGGGGCCGAGCCGAATGGCCGTGGCGTCATTGACGAACACCTGCTGGGCCTCCGCCAGAACATAATACCAGAGCGGTGCCTTGTTGCGGAAGCCGGGGGATATGTCTATCAGACGGATGTTATTGCCAGAGTCTTCCTCGGTGGCCTTCCCGACGCGGAGCCTTTCGTCGGGAATGACCGGCACCCCCATTCGTCTGGCCACATCCTGTCCGGAAGGCAGCCCCATGCGCAGGCCCCGCAGCAGGTTGCGTTCCGCCAGCGACGGTATACTGGAAGCGATGGATGGCGGGAGATCGCCCAGCGGGTTGACCAATGACGAATCAATCTTGTAGGCGGGTTGAATGCGCTGCGGACCGAACTTCGGGGGGTTGTTGCCGAAATCGAAGAACAGTTTCCAGTCGATGGCCCAATTGTCCGGAAACTCTCGGAAGCCCGTCAAGTTGGGAATGTTGGGGTCCAGGGAGAAAATGACTTGGCGATCCGGAAGCGTGGTGTTGAGCCGGTAAATGGGCCTGACCATCGAGTGCCCGAAGCGATAGGCCGCGACCGAGAATTCAACCGGAATGAACGGTTCGTTCCGCCACCGGTAAAATCTGAGGTCGGGCTTGTCTTGCGCGACAGTCGTTTTCTTCTTCACGTGCGGCAGGATCGTTTCGAGCATCCCCTGTCCGATGATGGTCGGCAGGAAATCGTAGAGCACTACCCACTGGTAGTGCCAGCGAACGATCCGTTGAATGGTGTGAAAATCCGCGTGCGAGCCGTGCAACACGTCCGCCACACGGTTGTGGAACCGCAGGAAGGCTGATTGAAGCTGCGCGACGATGACGTTCTCATCGTTACGAGGGTCACCGATCAGGGCGCGTTTGGGGCCGGAGCCGGGCGAGTTTCTCTGCAAATCGCGGGTATTCGGGTCGCCGGGGTTTCCGGTCAGTTGCCGGCCGAGTTGCATGTGCACCCCGTCGTCTGCGTATAGGTAGGGCTGATCATCCGGGCCGCGGCCATAGACGTTGTCAAGATCGAAGCGCGGCGTGCGAAAGTCCACAAGCGCGTTGGGGTCGTTTTGTTTCTGCAGGCTGCTCGCGGGGTCGAAGGTGATGTCGTGATCAATGAACTGGCCCAGGTAGGTGAAGCCCGCACTGATGCCGGAGTTCTCTTCGGGATCGGTCTCGATTTCGGGTGTTTGCTCGGCCTCGGCTTCCGCCACCATCACCGAAGCCAGTGATTTGAGATCCTCCTCAACAAACACGGCCTGTGGCAGTGTGCGAAACATACGACCGAACCGGCCCTCGAACTGCGAGGATACCGGCACTGCCTCAAGACCCCTAATGGTCCCATGCGCCGATTTAAATCTGTTCATATCGCCACCTCCTGATTATTGATTATCCGATTTCTGATCGTTGACCCATGCGACACGGGCTATCGGCCTGAGCAACCGCACGTTCTCGGTTATTGGAGATGGATCCAGCTCGCAACGGAAGGCACGCCTGCGTTGCTGACGAGGAACAGCATGTACCAGCCCGGCGGCGCGATGTTCCGGTTGTTCGTCACGGTCACGTTGACCATGTTATTGGCCTGAGCGGTAATCGGAAGATCAACCAGGCGCTGGCTGCCGTCTATAGAATGCGTCGTGATGCAATTTCGAATCAGATGCGCCCAGCGAAGGGTTCCAGCGTCCGGTGAACTGATATTCACCGCCTGACCGTAGTTCCACTGCTCGGGCACTGCCGTGATGGACGGACGCGGTCCCCGGAATAGATAGGGCGGGCTGTAGATTTCCAGCCGCATTTCTTCCTCGGGATCCTGGTCCCACTTCACGTGAGCGCCTCCTTCCGGATTGCCGCCCGCCGTGACAATCCGGGCGTCGGGCAGCAGAAGAGCGGTCGAGTGATACAATCTGGGAACCGTGGACACCGCCGTGGGGGACCAGACCCCCGTGGCGGGATCGTAAATCTCAGACTGCAATCTCGCCAACGGCGCGTCCTCCTGTTTCAACGAACCCCCGGTCACAAAGATCGTCCGGTCCGGCAGCAGAATGGCATTCAAGTGGAGCCGAGAAAAATTCAACGGCATGCCGGGAACGAAGTGTGGGTTGGGATCCTTCAAGTCCACAATGTCCACATTGTCGATGGCGTCGGTCTTGTTGGGTTTGCCGGCCGGCCCGCCGCCGATGAGCATCACCTTCTGGTCCTGCGCTGGCGGCATGAGCACGCTTGCCGATTGGTTGCGCATACCGCTCCCGCTGCCGCCCGGCACTACAACGGTATGGATAGGGTGATGGGTGAAATCAATGATGCAAGGGTCTACCTGCAAGTCATCATCCATGCGGCCGCCATCAAAAAAAATACGGCCATCCATCATCTGGAACAGATGGGCATAGAGCGGCAGGCCTGGAAAATCAGGAAAGAACTCATGCAACTCCCACGTGTTGGTCACCGGTGAATAGATCTCGATCGTTTCGTTGTGCGGTTCGTTGAAATCCTCGGTCAACCCCGTCGCCGCCAGCACTCGGCCGTCACCGAGAGTGATCAATGTCGGATACCAACGGCCATGCCGCATTTTGGCCACGAAGGACCACTGTTGCGTCTGCCAATCAAAGACCGTGGCATCTTGCCGGCCTCGAAACGGATTGTAGCCGCCGGTGCCGCCAGCGGACAGCACCCGGCCATCCGGCAGGAATGAATCCCCGCCACAGAAGAAATCGTATGGCCGTCCATCAGCGGCGAAAATGGTGTCCGGGTGAAAGAAGTTATTCGGCGGGGCGGCTTGCGGATCCCAAACCACGCTGGTGTAGACCCCCTTGGCCATGTTGCCGAAATCAGGACTGGCAAACCGTGTGGCGCTGCTGCCCGAGCCGGCGAAGAACAGCACTTTCCCTTTTGGCAGAAGCCCGGCATGGACGGCCAGCACTCCGGAATGGAAACTCAGCAGCTCCCATTTGCCGTCGCGTTGCGGGTTCTGATCCAACGGCAAGACCCGATACCATCCGCCGTTCTGGCCGGGAGGGTTGTCGATCATCATGACGACCATCGCAGGTTTTCCGTCGGCTTGCATCATGGCAATGCCGCCGCCCTGGTTCTCCCAGGCAAACCACGCGGGCACGCCCTGCCACAGACCCCAACCTCCGGGCACGTTTCCGTTGATATCGAGATTCCGGCCGATTTTGTAGAAGGCCTGGTTTTGTTCGATGGCGCCGTCGATTTGAAAGACCACCAAATCCAGTTTGCCGTTGTTATCCAGATCGGCAACGGCGACCCCTGCGCCCTGGTTTTCCCACGAAAACCAATCCGGCACATCCATCCACGGCGTCCAGCCTCCGGTCACGTTGCCGTTGGCGTCGAGCTTCTTTCCGATGCGATAAAGGCCGCGGTTTTGCTGCGCGGGGTTGTCAACCATGAGCACCAACAATTCGAGGTTGCCGTCGCCGTCGAGATCAGCCACGGCAATGGAGCCATGTTGGTTCTCCCAGGAAAACCAATCCGGAATTTGAATCCACGGGCCCCAGCCGCCGTTCACGTTTCCGTTCTTATCCAGCCCCTTGCCGACGCGGTAGTATCCCGCGTTCTGGCCTTGTGGGTCATCGACCATGAACACCACCAAGTCTTGCTTCCCATCTTTGTTGAGGTCGACGACTGCCACGCCAGCTCCCTGGTTCTCGAATGAAAACCAGTCCGGCACATCGATCCATGGCGTCCAACCTCCCGTGACTTTGCCCTTCGCGTCCATGTTCCTCCCGATGCGAAACACTCCGCGATTCGCGCCGCCGGGGGCATCCACCATGAAAGCAATTAGATCCTGATCGCCGCTGCCGGCGAGATCCGCAACGGCCACACCACCGCCCTGGTTTTCGTTCGAGAACCAGTCGGGTATCTGCAAATAACTTCCAGGCATACAATCACCTTCCTTTGAATTGTGCGATGGTGCGCAGTTCGTGACGTTTTAAGTCATAGTTCAGAAGGTCGGCCTCCGTTAGAGTTCGGCGCGGCGATGCGGGCAAGCTCGAGGAAGTCGAACTTCTGTTTTCCGAAAACGCCAGGGGCGGGAATCAAGTTGAGGTCAATGTCGAGCCAGGAGTGATCATCACCGGCAAGTAGCTCGACGAACACTTCCGCCGCAATGCGGACGCCGTCGAGGCCCTGGCTCGCGCTCTCTGCGAGCATTTCGGCTTCGCAGGCATAAGGATTATTATTAACTTAACTATGGAATCATTGCCTGCCGGGCAATAGGGTGGACCATGTATCTTTCATCGGGCACAGAATATCCGGGAAAGCGGTGGCGAAGCGGTCCCATGGCCGGGGGATACATAATCCTTTTGTTTAAACGGGGTCCTAATGAATCAATGGAACTCAGGGTGTTTCTCAACCAGGCAATGAGTCCGCTTCATTGCTGCGTTACGCCAACCATGGCTTAAAGGGAAGGTCCATCAGCATCCGAGAGGCAGGTTGTCGTTGAGATAGATACTTCTTCCGGATTGGATCTTATAGGGGAAAGGCTTGCCAGACCAGGCAGGGAGGAGTAGGGGGCTTTAGCAGGTCACACCAACACGCATCCATTCAGGTAGAGTGGCTTTCAATGTGCGGACGCTTTGCCCGGTACAGTCTATCACGTGAGCTCGAACGCTACTTTAACGCCCACCCGGCCGCTTTCGAGATTCAACCCAACTACAACGTGGCTCCCACCCAGGAGATCCCGGTAATCATCCAGCAAGAGGGCGAGCGGCACATCAAAAAGTGCCGCTGGGGGTTGGTGCCTTTTTGGGCCAAGGACATCTCCATCGGTTCAAGGATGATCAATGCCCGTATGGAAACCGTAACCTCGAAACCCGCCTTCAGGGCTGCCCTCAAACAACGCAGGTGCCTGATCCCTGCAGACGGGTTTTATGAGTGGGTGCGACATGGAAGTCGCATGTGTGATTGTCTGGCGGAGCCATCCGGCCAGACCTGCCGTCCCATCGGCAGTACCCTACGAGGTATGGCGACGAGGTAACAAGTCGTCTAAAAGCCCTCGGACAATGTAGCTTGCCGTCATGAATGACGGGTATCCGAACCGTGAGGGAATGGATACTTCTGCCAGCATCGAGGCGGATAGAGGCTAGGGTGGGTGGCATGGTCAGCAGAATGCGAATCTTCGTAAGCATCGTCAAGAATAAAGGGACCAAAGATGCTGACAGGCTCCGAGTTACGGTCGGTACGGATGCTCCATTCTCATCCGTCATGGGCATAAAGACCGTCGGTGCAGTAGGAGGGACCTAAACCATCCCTGTCACACATGCGGAACATGGTAAGCCCGTATCGTTCCCGCAAGGGTAGGTAATGTCGTAAGGCACTCCGATGACGGTGCGGGTAGAGGATGGAGGAGAAAGCAAATGCCGGACTGTAATGGCACGGATACGGGTTGCAACATTACCCGACGCGAAAGCGGGCAGACTTCCTCTTGGTCTTCCGTCACAAGAGAATTTGGCAAGCGGTCTAACAAGGAGAGCAGATGACGGCGCAAGCCGGTGCACCTTGGGACACGATACCGGAATGGGAAGCCCTCGATTGGCAAACCATCACGGCAAACGTCCGCCGACTCCAAACGCGTATTGTGAAGGCAGTGAAAGAAGGCAGATGGAACAAGGTGAAAGCCTTGCAACGTCTGCTGACACATTCGGCGAGCGGCAAATTGCTGGCAGTGCGCCGAGTGACTGAGAATGACGGCAGGAACACCCCGGGGGTAGATAAAGTATTATGGGACACACCCCATAAGAAACGGGCTGGCGCGTTGTCTTTGACAACTCGCGGCTATCAGCCCGCGCCACTACGGCGTATCTACATACCAAAGGCCACGGGTAAACCCAGGCCGCTGGGAATACCTACGATGTGTGACCGAGCCATGCAAGCTCTCTTCCTCATGGCACTCGATCCCGTCGCGGAAACAACAGCGGACGATGCTTCCTACGGTTTCCGTCAGGGACGAAGCTGTGCGGATGCAATTGAACGATGTTTCTCAAGCTTCCATCATAGCAACCCTGCTTGGATTCTGGAGGGCGACATCAAGGGATGCTTTGATAATATTAGCCACGAGTGGTTACTTGACCATGTTCCCATGGACAAGGCGATTCTCCGCAAATGGCTTAAGTCGGGCTACCTTGAAAAGCAAGTGTTTTATGACACGATCTCCGGCACACCACAAGGTGGGGTCATCTCGCCCGTGTTGGCGAATCATGCGCTGAATGGACTTGAAACACGGTTGAGAGAAGCATTTCCCTCTCCGTGGGAAAGGTTCATGGCGCGGAAGAGCCGCACAGGTCCACCTAATTCGGTATGCCGACGACTTCATCATCACGGGAAACAGCAGAGAACTGCTGGAGACCCAAGTGAAGCCGTTGGTTGAATCCTTCTTGGCGGAACGTGGTCTGGAACTCTCTCCGGAGAAGACCTCGATCACTCACCTTACGAGGGGATTTGACTTCCTTGGACAGAATGTCAGGCGCTATCCGAATGGCAAGCTGCTCATCAAGCCATCACGGAAGAGCATCAAGGTCATTACTGGCAAAGGTAAAAGAGATTGTTCGTAAACACTTGGGAGGGCCAGCCCATGCCCTGATCACCAATTGAATCCGGTGATCCGGGGCTGGGCCAATTACCACCGACATGTCGTATCAAAACGCATCTTCGCCCGAGTTGATGCCAAGATTTTCCAGATGCTTTGGAAATGGGCGAAAGCCCGCCACCCCAAGAAAGGTCTGCGGTGGATCAAAGCAAAATACTTTGAGCGAGTGGGAACTCGTGACTGGTGGTTCTTCGGGAAATCGATGGACGCAGAGAATAAGCCAATGCGCTTTAGGCTGTTCCATGCGTCATCGGTTCGGATTGTAAGGCATATTCAAGGTGAAATCAGACCTGAATCCTTACGATCCGGCGTGGGCCGAATACCTGGCCCGACGATACCGGTCGTCTCTCTGCACTGACCGTGTCCAGATGATGGGCATTTGTGAAGGCTTGAGCCGTATGAGCTGGAAACTCTCACGTACGGTTCTTAGAGGGGGAGTCATCGGTAACGGTGGCTCCCTACTCGGCAAGGGAAAGGCAGGGAGCAAGCAACCCTACTATTTCCACCTACCGTCCGGTGAACCCTTTGCCTTCGCCGGTCTGTACGAGCTCTGGGAGGACAAGGAAGCGCCTCCGGAGACCGGCCCCCCCTACAAGTCCTGCACGATCATCACCACGGATGCCAGCGACTCGGTTAAAGACATCCACACCAGGATGCCTTTGATCCTTAAACCGGAGTCTTATGAGGAGTGGCTGAATCCGGAAAACAAGCAGCCTGCCCGAATAGAACAGATTATGAAGAGCGGTTTCGTCAGCGATCTAAAATGCTACCCGGTGTCGAAGCTGGTTAACCAAGTCGGTAACAATAAAAAGGAGTGCATGGAACCGTTGAAGGACAGCAGGGGCTAATAATTTCGGCTCGGCCCAAGGATGCTATTTCACCGACAAGGCCCACAAGTAAAGCGACGCAACCGAACCCCCGTGCCACGACGCCGTGGACAAGCGCCTTGAACAGGTCTGGTATAACCTGCCGCTCAATCATGCCTATGCGGTCGATTGCCATGCCGAGCTTCTGGTCGCGGCTTTTGGGTGATCAATTTCTGCCTGCCCGTATTGATAAATCTGCATGTTGTCTGTCTTTTAGGCCGGGAGCATCACCGCTTGCCGGGCAATGGATGATGAATACCCTAGTCTTTATCCCAATTGTTTGACAAGGCCTGCTCCAACGTCGAAGGCTTTCCTGCAGTCTTTTGGAAAGACCTCCTTCCGACGTTTTTCCTTCGCAGCCACATCGAATCTGTCCGCAACCACGTTTGAGTAGTCCTTAAATTGGTAGGTATCATAGCTCATCAGAGATTCTGAATGCCCGAAGATCCGCTGCATGAAACGTTCATTGGCTTCAAAAAAGCGGCCATAGCCCCATTGCTGGGCAATTTCTTCAGGCACGTTCATGGTATAGATCCAGGCCGTATGTATCTTTCTTGGAAATAATGTTTTGGGCGGATCGCTGTAAACAAGGTGCGGGAATAGCAGTCGCTCCAGAAAAGATCGCATTTCGCCGGAAACGTCTCCGAAATAGATAGGGCTACCCAAAAGAAGAGCATCGGTTTCCCTGATTTCCTCATAGATCGGAGTCAAATCGTCTTTGACCGCACAGGTTCCATAACTCTTCCCGCCCCTCTTCTTGCAGGCAAAGCAACTGATACAGCCCTTGTAATCGAGGTCATATAGATGAACGAGCTTGGTTTCGGCACTCTGTGAAATGGCACCCTCGATAGCTTTTTCAAGCAACGTTGCCGTATTCCATTTTTTCCTGGGGCTGCCGTTTATTGCCATCACTTTCATTGAAAGAACTCCTTTACGCGCGTGACTTGATAATCGGCAGCAAGGCAGTTGTGAGCCAACATCGGGTGTCAGATGCATTTTTGAGATGGCTTCTAGTTAAATAGCGTCTCCATGTTCATCTTTGCAACCACCTCATCCATCTCTGCACTAGAATGGGCACTTCTCAAAGCTGGCCGCCGCCTTCAGAACTTTGGGCAGTTCCGTCAGGTCGCCGACGGTGTTCAGGAATATACGGGGAACACTTAATACCCAATGGACACATTTGACAATGGCATCTTCATCAGTCAGCGGTTCATACCATGTGCTGCGATCCCGTGTTCTATTTCCCCAATATCCCTTGGCGATCGCCTTGATCGTCTGCACGGCAATTTGACGCTCATGACAATACGAGGTGAGCTTTTTAAATTCGCCCTTATAATTCCTGTTCTGCATGAGCAGGTAGTTACAGGGTAACAGGACACTGTCAAATGCAAACCGCTCGAGCGTCTGGCGGTGAAATCTTGGCGCATCAAGGCCATGACCGGTGATACCGATAAACCGGGTCAACCCATTTTCCTTGGCTTCAATGAGAAATTCCAAGGCGCCGCCCGGTCTCATGATGATTTCCCGATCCACAACATCCGTCAGGTTGTGCAACTGAAGCAGATCCACATGGTCCACCTGCAGCCTATCCAAGGATCGGTGGAATTGTTCTTTGGCACCTTGGTAAGTCCTTTCGCTTGTCTTGGTGGCCAAAAAGAATTGTTCTCGATATCTCTTCATCCACGCTCCCACACGCAACTCGGCATCACCGTATCTTGGTGCGGTGTCGATATGGTTGATACCGAATTCCAACAGTGTATCAATGGCCCGATCGGCTTCGGACTGGTTGGCCGTTCCCAGGCTTGCCGAACCAAAAATCGCCCTTGAACTGTGGTGCCCGGTTTTCCAAAAGGGATTATTTCAATCATCTTGTTTGTTCTCTATCTATGCTTCTGCCGGATGAACCCAACTTGAAAATTTCAAATTTCTATAGGCCGATCATTCGGCCGGATTCCCGAGGTTCCGTGCACTGAAACACCTCCGCTCATACCACACCAATGAGATTATCTACAGTTTAAAGAGGTTACCTGATCTTCTTGAAATCGATATACCCCTTTTCCACATCGGTGTGGATGAGCTGCACTTTTAGCCGGTCGCCCACATCGACGCCTTCATAGCCGTAGAGCAATCGGCCTTCAATGGGCGGATGAAAGATGCGCACCCATGTCCCTTTGTCGGCGGCGCCCGTGCAGATGGCGTCAAACTGGTCTCCGATCCTTGAAGAGAGCAGCATGGCCGCGGCCGATTTGGCAACCAGCCGCTCCACCTTGTTGGCATCATCTTCCTTCTCCGTGCAGTGCCTGGCCAGTTCCACCAATTCATCCTGGCTGTAGGGCATGGGCGACCCGCCCAGAGCTGCCTTCAGGATGCGCTGGGTGATCAGGTCCGGAAACCGGCGGTTGGGAGCCGTTGAGTGGGTGTAATCTTTGACGGCCAGGCCGAAGTGGCCGGGAGCCGTCTCATCCGGGAGTTCGACGACATATTCACCGGGGCCGAGCAGTTTGATGATGGACAGAGAAAGATCGGGAAAACGGAGCGGGTCGGCGGCTTTCTGCGCGGCCAGGAAACTCGCCAGCGCCTTCGAATCCGGCTCCGCCGGAAGCTGAAATTGTGCTGGGCCGCGATCTCGACGATCCTGTCCCAGCGCTTGGGAGAACGGACCACGCGTCTCAAGGAGGGGATTTTTTTCCCGTGGAGAAAACGCGCTGTCACGTCGTTGGCCGCAATCATAAAGTCCTCGATGATCTCCTTGGCCCGGTTCGTTTCATCCACCTGCAGATCCTGGATCTCGTCTCCGGCAAAGACCGGGCGGGCTTCCAGCGTCTGCAGGTCCAGGGCGCCGCGCTCATGCCGCTGGGCCTTCAATTTCTGCGCCACCCGGTCCTGAATGCGGAGATTCTCTGCAAGCCCCGGGACAACCGCCACGGCCTCCGGCTGCAGGCCCTTTGCCTTCCAGCCAGGCCGCCACGCTGTTGTAGGCCAACTTGGCATGGTTGCGGACCACGGCGCGATAGATATCCGAGCTTTGCATCTCCCCCCCGTCGCTGATCACCATTTCGATGACCATGGCCGGGCGGTCTTCATGATAATTGAGAGAGGTGAGATCCGTGGAGAGCTTCTCCGGAAGCATGGGAAAGATCTTGCCGGCGGTGTAGACTGAAGTCGTGTTCTGCCGGGCGTGCTCATCAATGGCCGAGTTCTTCTTTACCAGAGCATCCACGTCGGCGACGGCCACCAGAATCTTTACCTTCTTATCCGGCAGGGTCTCCGCCACCGTCAGCTGGTCCAGGTCCAGGGAATCATCGTTATCAATCGATGCCCAGAGCAGGTGGCGCAGGTCCTTCCGCGGGAGATTCCACCCCACGATCGACCTGCGTGCATCTTCTCCAGTTCGTTCAGGGCAGCCGCTGAAAAATCGGGCAGAAAACCGCGTTCCTTCATCGCCCGGCGGGCGATCCGCTCCAGGATACCTTTTCGCCTTGCATCCGTATGGGTTGCCATAGCCACCTTCCTTCTCTAAAATACCCCATTCCCGGCGGGCGTATTCTTATGATTTGCATGACCCCACGCACCGTAGGGGAGTCGGGCGATCTCTTTCTGGTCACGTTTCGCAAGCGCTATGATGGATTCCAATTCGACAGTGGATTGACCCTGGTGACCCTGGGCTATGCCGGCGCGGATGGCGAACTCTACGTTCTTTCGCGACGAGATGCTCCTGCCCGCGCCCGCTTGGATCCGACCGAGTCCCTGCTCTTGAAAAGCTTTGGTGAGGTTATCGACGATACCCTCAACTTCAACCCTATTCGAATTGGGGAGCACCGTCACAAATTCATTGGTGTTTCGGCGGGTGGAGAAACCGCCCACAGCGCCAAAGTATTTATCGATATACAAGCCCATGCATCGTATGGCCTCCGGCGCCGCTTCATGACCCAAGTTGGCGCGGATGGCGTCCAGGTTCTCTATCGTAAAAACCACCACCACATACGCCTCACGGAACGCCTCACGCTTCAACTCGTTTTGATACCGCGCTTTAAAATATCGTCTGGAATAGAGGCCGGTCAATTCCTCCTGCAAACCTTCAATGCTTTTGAGAACCTCATCCTTGAATGGGTGCTCAAAGACTTCGAGCTCCTCCGGCGTACCTTGAAAAACGATCGTTCGGTTATAGAGAGCGAGAATTCGGTTGGAGATGAAAAAAATATCGGGGATCTCGTGGCTGACCAGAATCGCAGTGAAACCGAATTTTTTCTGATATTGCGCAATCATGCTCAGGATCGCATTTTTTCTGACAGGGTCCAACCCGGTGGTGGGTTCGTCAAAAAGGACAATCTGGGGATCGGTGATCAGGGCCCGCGCCAGCGCCACTCTTTTTTGCATACCCCCCGAAATCTGCGAGGGATATTTCTGCGCTGCGTCGACGAGCTCCGCCTGTTCGATTCGGGTCATGACCTTGCGATTGATTTCCGCTTTGCTCAAGCCCGTCGTTTCCCGAATAGGGATGGCGACATTCTCGTATACGGTCATGGAGTCGAAGAGGGCATTGCCTTGAAACATGTAACTCATCTGCGCCAAACAGGCATCCATGCCTCTCCGTCCCATCCGGTGGAGCGGTTTCCCCCGAAAAAAGATGGCGCCCTCATCCGGTTTCAGCAACCCGATGATGTGTTTGAGCAGGACGCTCTTGCCCGAACCGCTTAACCCAATAATGGTTGTGACCTGCCCTTCATAGATTTGCAGGTCGACGCTCTCGAGGATGGCCCGGGCCCCGAACTTTTTGGTGACGCCCCTGAATTCTATCAACGGTGCCATACGGGGGGCTGCAGCTGCGACGTCTGCGTCAATTGTGTTGGCGAGGCTTCCTACTGGTTGCATTTTAGTCCTAAATGCATCGGACGGCCCGATGCAACGTTGCCGGCCGTATCAAAAGGTTCACATACTTAAACGGATGCTGCCCGTTTTCGGCGACCGGCGCCCTGCCGGTGCCCGTGATCCGGTATCTTTGAGATGGGGTCTGATTTAGTAAAGCGCTTTCGAACCTTCGCAGCAACCTGACGGTCCGTCATCTTGTCGACAGTTTCAACCCCCACGATGCGTCCACCGAGGTTGCCCTCTTCAAGCCGTTCCTGCAGTTCGGTTTTTGCCTCACCAGGACCGAATATAAGAATGGATTCAGCATCGCGAAGGCTCGCAATTATCGCCTGGTAGTAAATATTGAGATGCCCCGTAAACGCTCTTTGGCGACTATCATCTGCCGGCACTGGCTGTGCCTCATAAGACCCCTTGAGAGGCGAATCACCCGAACGTCGAAGCTGCTTTTGGACCTTCGATACGATCAGTCCTATCTCTTCCCCTTTATCAGTAACAGTCACGATAATGGCCTTCCTATGGTCAATCCACAAGCCAGCGTTTGTTCCCATCGGTTTGTCCTCCGCTTTCTAGATTCTGAAAATTGCGTGAATTTTGTTGCCCTCGGCCCTGCCGGGCAGAATACGTCTTCTAAATCAGCTTGTCGTCCTTTCCACTTAGACCACCTCACGTCAGCGTTTCACTGACGGTCTTGCGAAACCGCACCAGAGCGGAAAGAAAAAACACTGCCCCGATGGCGGCGACAGCGGTGAAGCTGGGCCACACGACATCGAACCCCGCGCTGCGGAAGAGAATCGCCTGGGCGAGGCTGACGAAATGGGTCGATGGGGAGAGCTGCATGGCGGCCTGGAGCCAGCGCGGCATGCTGTCCAGGGGCGTCGTGCCGCCTGAGAGTAGATTCATGACGGTAAATATCGGGAGGGCCAGCAATCCGAACTGGGGCATGGAGCGGGCTATGGTGGCAAGAAAAATGCCGAGCGCGGTGACCGAAAAAAGATAAAGCACCGTTCCGGCCACGAACAAGAGGACGGACCCGGCGATCGGGACAGATAGCAGCCCCTGCACGACCACCTTCAACGATACGGTGGCGGCGATAACAATGATCAGCCCATTGGCCCAGACCTTGGCGATCATGATCTCCGCCGGCGTCAGGGGCATGACCAGCAGGTGCTCGAGCGTGCCGTGCTCGCGCTCCCGAATGAGGGCGGCACCGGTGAGCATGATGGCGAGCAGCGTGATCATGTTGATAATCTGCATCACGCCCATGAACCATGTGGATTTCAAATTAGGGTTGAACTTCGCTCGGATAACGATGGAGACCGGCTCCTGCAAGGCAGTTTCCTGGTTCCGCGTGAATTCCTTGATCTCCTGCGCAATGATCTGCTGGAGGTAGACGGTGCCATGGCCGGCATGGGTCATGGCGGTGGCGTCCACATTGATCTGAAGTTCGGGCTGTCGGTGCGCCAGTACGTCGGCTTCAAACTTCGGCGGGATGTCGATCACGAAGGTGTAACTGCCGGAATCCATAGCCTTGTCGATCTCATTCGGCGCCAACTCCGCCGGCGGCTGGAAGAGGGGCTGGAGCAGCGCGTCACGCAGGCGCCGGGAGAGTGGGGAGCGGTCCTCGTCGACGACGGCTACGGAAGCGTTCTTTAGTTCGGTCTGGGCATGCTGGGTGGGCGCGTAAACGGCGTAGGTAAAGGCGTAGACAATCAAGCCCACCATCACCACGTCGCGGCGCAGGCTGAAAAACTCCTTCACACCCAACCGGTAGATATTTGCCAGCCGTTGCATCGGATCAAGTCTCCTGGGTCTTGAGCAACGCAGAGGACAGCAGCAGAAAGCCGACGGTGAAGCCGGCGAGCGCCAGGTAATGGATCCACAATTCGCCAAAGCCCACCGCCTTGGTAAACGTGCCGATGCTGATTTTCTGAAAATGCGCGCTGGGGAAACCATAGCCTATGAGCCTTCCACCTGCGCTCAGGGACGAGACCGGGGTGAGCATGCCGGAGAAATTGATCGTGGGCATGAGAGACAAGACGGCGGCGGCGAACAACGCGGCGATCTGCGTTTTGACGAACGTCGAAACCAGAAGGCCGAAGCCGGTGCTCGCGATAACATAAAGCACCGCGCCGCCGGCCAGCGGAACGAAACCGGCCTTGAGCGGGACCTGAAACAGACCCAGGGCCAGAAGCACCAGGCTCAAAAAGCTGAGGAAGGCAACCGCCACATAGGGCAGCTGTTTGCCTGTGAGGAACTCCAGGCGTGTCACGGGTGTGGCATAGAGATTGGTGATAGAACCCAATTCTTTTTCACGCACCACACCGACCGCGGTCATCATGGCCGGGATCAACATCAGCAACAACATGATGACTCCTGGAACCATCGCAAACACACTCTTGAAGTCCTGATTGTAGCGGAAACGGGTCTCAATATTCACCGGCAACATGTTGAGCTCCTCGCCAAGCCCCCGGCGCGCAAGTTCGGCCAGATACGCGAGATGAACGCCCTGCACATAGTTGCGGCTGCTCTCCGCTCGGAACGGCATGGCGCCGTCCACCCAGGCCGCCACCTCGGGACGTCGGCCACGCTTCAAATCCCTGCCGAAATCGGAAGGCATCTCGATGGCGAACTTCAACTCGCCGTTGCGCATGCGCTGCTCCAATTCGGCGGCATCACGGACGGGCGGGCGCAGTTCGAAATTCCGAGAACCCGCATAGCTCTCCAAGTACATGCGGCTCTCCGGGGTCTGGTCGCGATCCAGCACCGCATAGGGTAGATGTTCCACATCGAAAGAGATGCCGTAGCCGAACACCACCATGAGGACCAACGGGCCGAGCAGCGCAAAGGCCAGCCGGATGGGATCACGGCGGATCTCCATGGCCTCCCGGCGGGCGTAGGCCCAGGCTCGGCGAAGGCTGAAGTCCGACGCAGGCGCCGGCCCCCGGGCGATGGTCGCGGGAGCCGCCGCGGGAGCGAGTTCGGCTGCGCCTATTAACGTCTTGAGCCCGGCCCCTTCAGCTTCTTCCAGATACCCGATAAAGGCCTCCTCCAGCGTCTTTGCCGCGCGCGCCTGCATCAAGGTCGCCGGCGTGTCGCTCGCCAGCACCCGGCCGGCGTGCATGAGGGAAATGCGATCACAGCGCTCCGCCTCGTTCATGAAATGGGTGGACACGAAGATGGTGACGCCCTGGTTGCGGGAAAGATCGATCAACAGCTCCCAGAACCCGTCCCGGGCCACCGGATCCACTCCCGAGGTGGGCTCATCGAGGATCAGTATCTCGGGACCGTGGATCACGGCTACCGCCAAAGAAAGGCGTTGGCGAATGCCCAGCGGAAGACCGGCCGATAGATCGTTTTCATGCTCCTTAAGATGGAACCGTGCAACCAGCTCACTGACTCGCTTCGGGATCTCGTCCTTGGGCAGGTGGTAGATCCGGGCGTGCAGTTCCAGGTTCTGCCGCACCGTCAGCTCGGAATAGAGGGAAAAGGATTGAGACATGAAGCCGACCCGTTTGCGGATCGATAGATCAGCGGCGTCCACAGGCCGGGAGAACAACCAGGCCTCGCCCTCCGTGGCCGGCAGCAGGCCGGTGAGCATTTTCATGGTGGTGGTCTTGCCGCAGCCGTTGGATCCCAAAAAGCCGAAGATCTCGCCGCGTTGGATCTTGAAGCTCACGTGGTCAACCGCGACAAATTGGCCGAAGCGCTTCGTCAGGCGCTGGGCCTCGATAGCGGGTTTGCCCTCACGAACATCGCGTGGTGGAATCGTGAGAGCGCGGTGACCCCGGCGCTTTTCCTCGGGAAGCAGCTTGATAAAAGCCTCCTCGAGCGTGCGCGCTCCGGTGCGGGATTTCAGCTCCAGCGGAGTTCCAGTGGCGAGTACCCGGCCGCCGTCCATAGCGAACAACCGCTCGAAGCGATCCGCCTCATCCATGTAGGCGGTGGCCACCAGCACGCTCATGGCGTCACGGCGGGCGCGGATGCGATCGATGAGGTTCCAGAACTGGCGCCGGGATAAAGGGTCAACTCCGGTGGTGGGCTCGTCCAGAATCAGCAGGTCGGGATCATGGATCAGCGCACAGCACAGCCCCAGTTTCTGCTTCATACCGCCTGAGAGTTTGCCAGCCGGTCGGTCCCTGAAGGGGGCAAGTCCGGTGCTTGATAGCAACTCATTGATGCGCCCTTCCCGTTCCTCCCGGTCCTGACCGAACAAACGGCCGAAGAAATCCATATTCTCGCATACCGAGAGGGTGAGGTAGAGGTTTCGCCCCAATCCCTGGGGCATGTAAGCAATCCGCGGGCACACCGCGGTCCGGTGTCGGCTGCCGTGCATGTCCCCGCCGAGCACCTCGAGTATGCCGTCTTGGATTTTGCGCACTCCGGCGATCAGGCCGAACAGACTCGATTTGCCGACACCGTCCGGACCGATGAACCCCACCATTCCGCCGGCCGGGATTCGGAGGTCGACGGCATCCAGCGCTCGGGTCTTGCCATAGCGGTGGGTCAAGCCTGCCGCCTCAACAACGAGTAAATCCGCCGGGTTCATTGAGCAAGCCCTGCCGAAAGTCGCTCGGGCCATTGCACGTTCGGGTCCATGCGCACGTAGGCGACGCCCGGCAGGCCCGTCTTCACTTTTTCGATGTGCTTTTTCAGCAACGCCGGATCGATTTTGACCTTGACTCGGAACATGAGCTTCTCGCGCTCCGTCTGCGTCTCAACCTCCTTGGGCGTGAACTGCGCTCGGGGAGCGACAAAACTGACCTTGGCGGGGATGACGACATTCGGCAGGGCATCGAGCAGGATGCGGGCATCCGATCCGATGTTAATTTTCCCGGCGTGCTCGGTCGGTAGAAAAATGGTCATGTACACATCACTGAGGTCCAGCAGGGTCAGTGCTTTGCCCCCGGCCGGCAGCACCTCCCCGGGCTCGGCCAGTCGATAGAGAACCCGGCCGCTGATCGGAGATTTGAGAACGTTATCTCTCATGTGAGTACTGATTTCTTCGGTCTTGGCGACGGCCGCCTCAATGGCCGCTTCCGCATCGGCGAACTGGGCCCTGGCTGCCTCCAGTGTGGACCTTGCAGTCTGTTCTGCGGTTTCATCATGCTGCGACTTCTGGAGGGATACGCTATTGCTTTCATACAGTCGGCGGGAACGCGCGAGATCCTTTTCCGATAGCGCCAGTTCGCTTTTGCGCTGCTCGACAACGGCAGCGGCGAAAAGGTGTTTTTGCCGCGCCTGTCTGACTTCGGCTTCGGCCTGTCTGACCTGCGCCTTCAGCTCCTGGACGTCCATGGTTGCCAGGACCTGGTCCGCTGCGACCATATCCCCCTCGTCTGCCAGTATGGCAACCAGGCGACCTGAATATTTCGTGGTGATGTCGACCTCAACGGCTTCAATGCGCCCATTGCCTGAAGCAATGCCTACCGTCGTACCGGTGCCGTGGCGCAGCCAAAGAACCGTGCTCAGGCCTGCAGCAAGCAAGACGAGCCCTCCCAGAATATACCATTTCAAATGGCGAATTGCTGCCATGCACAAATTCTCCTCACCGGCCGCTTCGCCGGTATGCCTTCGGCGTCGCAGTCGGGATTCCGGCTATCCTCCCCGGACGATTAATTCACTACTTCAAGTTTGGATTCGGCCAGCATCTTTCTGAGTTCCTCTCCCTGGACGCTTTCCTTCTCCGAAAGGAGGTGGGCCAGCTCATCCAGAACTCTCCGTCGCTCCGAGAGGATTTTTTTGACCCTTTGGTGCGCTTCGTCGATGAACCGTGCGATTTCTTCGTCGATTTGAGCGGCTTTCTCCTCACTGTAGGAGTTGCTCGGAGAGAAATTCCCCGGTAGGAACAGGGGCTGACGAGGACGCTCATAGGTCACCAGGCCCATGCGATCGCTCATACCGTATTCAGTGACCATGGAGCGTGCGATGTCCGTAGCACGCTGCAGGTCGTTCTGCGCCCCGGTGGAGATTTCTTCGAAGACCAGCTCCTCGGCCGCCCGGCCTCCCAGCAGGACGGCCAGCCGGTCCAGCAACTCCGAGCGAGTCATCAAGTAACGGTCCTCGGTCGGCCGCTGTTGAGTGTAGCCGAGCGCCGCGATTCCGCGTGGGATAATAGAGATCTTGTGCACCGGGTCGGCATGCTCGACCGATTCAGCCACGATCGCATGGCCGGACTCGTGAAACGATACGATTTCCTTCTCTTTCGAATTCATGACGCGGTTTTTTTTCTCCAACCCTCCCACCACACGGTCGATCGCCGCATCGAACTCCGCCGAACCCACCGTCTCCTTATTATTCCGGGCCGCCAGCAGGGCGGACTCGTTGACGAGGTTGGCCAGATCGGCTCCCACAAACCCTGGGGTCAGGCCGGCGATTTTGCGCAGATCGACGTCGGGGCCCAACACGACATGTTTGCAATGAATTTTCAGAATGGCCTCCCGCCCGTTGATATCCGGCCGATCGACCAGGACCTGCCGATCAAACCGTCCCGGGCGCAGCAAGGCGGGGTCTAATATTTCCGGCCGGTTGGTGGCGGCCATGATGATGACCCCTTTGTTCGTCTCGAATCCGTCCATCTCCACCAAAAGCTGGTTCAACGTCTGTTCGCGCTCATCATGCCCGCCCATGACATTCACCCCGCGGGCTTTCCCTAATGCGTCCAATTCATCGATGAAGATGATACAGGGAGCCTGGGCCGCTGCCTGTGAGAAGAGATCACGGACACGAGCGGCCCCGACGCCGACGAACATCTCCACAAACTCAGACCCGCTGATGCTGAAGAAAGTGACCTGGGCCTCTCCGGCCACGGCTTTGGCCAGAAGCGTTTTGCCGGTCCCGGGCAGGCCCACCAGAAGCACACCCTTGGGAATCCGCCCTCCCAGTTTTTGAAATTTCTCCGGGTTTCGCAAAAACTCAACCACTTCCTGGAGCTCTTCCTTGGCCTCATCGATGCCGGCGACATCAGCAAAAGTGATTTTCGTCTCGGTTTCGGCGAAGATCTTGGCTTTGCTCTTGCTGAAGGACATGACCCCCATCCCCGGCCCCATTTTCTTCATGGCGTAGCGCCAGATCAGGAAAAAAATGCCGATGGGGACAACCCAGGATAGAATCGTGGCCAGCAACTGGCTCTCAAAGTATCCGGAGTAGTTTATCTTGTATTCATCCAGTTCTTTCGCCAGCCCGGGATCATTCACTCGAACCGTGGTGAACTTCTGGCCCGGAGTCCCTTTTAGCGTTCCGCTGATCACCTCGGGGCCGATACTCAAGCTGATCAGGTTGCCCTGGGTTACGTATTGTTTGAACTGACTGTATGGAATCGTCTCCACCTTGCCTGAAAAAAAGTATTGTTGCATGTATGAAAATGCCAAAACAGCAATCAGAAAATACCAGATGCTGAAGTGAGCTTTCGGCGGCAGGGCATCCTTCTTCTGGGGGTCTTGGAAGCCGAATATGCCGCGAAGCCTGTCCATTAGATTTTCCTGTGGTCCGTTCTCTCCGCTTTTTGCCATATGCCCGCTCCTTTATGAAAAATAGCTTCCCAGGTTTTTCATGGCCGTCATGATGTCGACAATCGCCTGGTGCATTCCTTCACTGTACGCGCCGCCCTCCAGTGCGCCCTCTTTCTCTATCTTTTCCTGAACCTCAGACCTGAGCCTTTTCAGACTTTGAGCGTGCGTTTCAAACTGGATGCGATGCTTCTCTTCCATATCCGTGATCGCATCGGAATTGATCCGTTTGATCATCTCATCTGCCTCGGCTAGCAGCCGATCAATATCCTTGGGCATGGATGTCGCGTTCATAATGCCGCCTTTCCCCTTGAAGTAGGTATACAATTCGCAGACTCTCCGGAAGTGATGGCCATAGATGGTCAACGTGATGGCTATCGTCAGCTGCCGCGACTTGCGGGCCAGCGTCTCTATCAGCAGACGCCAGTACTCGAAACGCTCTCTGCCTAAAATGCCCAGCCGCAAGCCGGAGCGAAATATCGCCAGGAACCGCCTGCATCCTGCTGCATCGGCCAATGATGTTTTTCCGACGCCCGCTGAACGGCCATCGCTCCGAGTTGATCAGTTTGTCTTGCACGACGTTACATAACCGGCACTGCGATTCTGATAGCACGTTCACTCTTTAAACTTGGCGGCGGCATTTCGAATCGCAGCGCTTAATGCACCCCACGCACTCTCCACACCGACCTTGAGTTGCTCCCATGCGTCGTCGCCGGCCTCTCCCAGTTCCTTCAGTTTAGCCCGGGTGGCGACGACCTTCTGTTCAAGATCGTCAACCTGCTTGGCATATTTGATACGAGTGTCGGCTGCAGAACTCTTTGCCTGGGCCTTGAACTCGGCCAGTTTGGCCTGCGCCAGCTCAAGTTCGGCCTCCATCTTCTGTTTGTAAGCTTCTTTTGTGCTCAAAGCGCATCTCCTTTGTTACTGAATTTAGGACTCATCAAACTTTCTTGAAAATTCCGCGCACCAACAGAGCTACCAGCGCCCCACGGTAGCGGTCACCATTGAACCGATGAAACGGCCATTGGTGCAGCGGCTAGCTCTTCTTGCCTCCAAAAAACAGGAGGCCTCCGCCGATCACTATCGCTCCCACGCCGGCCCAAACCGGGACGTTGAACGTCTGCTTTTCCTTTACCGACAGCTCGATCGGTCCCAGCTTGGCCTCGTGGGTCTCTTTGGTGAAGCTGAAACTGCCGTACGCCAACCCTATGGCGCCGGCAATAATCAGCACGATGGCCGCAATCTTGACCGCGTTCATGTTGTCCTCTCCTGTTTAGGAATCTTTTGGAATTCCGACGTGCCGAGCCCCAAAACTATCGTCCTACCTCCGCCCGGCACCCAACCTCAGGAGCGTCTTACCCGTCCAGATCCGGCTATACAGCCGTGCCGAAGAGTTTCCCAACGCCTGCGGTGATCCCCATTGCGAGCGCACCCCAAAAGGCAACGCGCACTGCCCCCCTGACCATAGACGCGCCACCCGCGTATGCGGCGGTGCCCCCCAGAATGACCAACGTGGCCAGCGCAGTCGCTGATGAAACTTCGGAAACCCGGGTTGAAGGTGCCAATAACACTGCTGCAATTGGAACAATGGCACCCACGGCGAAGGAAATTGCCGAGGCAAAGGCCGCCTGGACTGGTCGCGCCCGCAGGGCCTCTGTAATACCAAGCTCGTCACGGGTGTGCGTTCCAAGAGCATCACCCGCCATCAGCTTTTCTGCCACGAGTCGTGCCAGGGGTTGATCAAGCCCCCGGCTCACATAAATCGAGGTCAGTTCTGCGAGCTCACGTTCTGGTTCAGTTCCCAATTCCTGCCGTTCTCGTTCGATGTCCGAGCGTTCCGTATCTGCCTGCGACTGAACCGATACATATTCACCGGCCGCCATCGACATGGCGCCCGCCACCAAGCCGGCCACACCGGTAATTAGAACACTATTTTGAGTGGCGCCGGAAACGGCCACGCCAACAACGAGGCTCGCAACCGAAATCGTCCCGTCATTAGCACCGAGCACAACGGCTCGCAGCCAGCCCATTCGCCCCGATCTGTGGAACTCTTTTTGAGCGGGAATCATCAGAAATGTTTCCCGAACGAGAGTAGGACTGTATCCATCTGATTTTCAATTTCCCGGCGCCTTTCGAACGGCATGGAGTTGAAAATTTCAGGCTTGTCGATAAACTCCGTCAGGAACTCGGCAAGCTCCGAACCGATCCCGGACTGCCGGATGAAATCAGCTCTGCAGCGAACGCTCTTTTTCTCTTCATTCATGAGGGCACCGTGTTATGCAATATGGGTTATACTTCTCTGTCGGAATGGCCTGCGGTTGGGATGGTTGGTCACGTGTGCCAGATTTTGATCGGCCCATCTGTTCGGTGGAGGCGGGGGCAAGGGCTCTTACCTATAGAGCGTTTTGCCTGCCACGTTCTGGATGGTTTCGTCTATCTCCGCCAGGGTAAATGGCTTTGAAATCACCTCATCCACCGCGGTGCTTTTTCTGGAATAAACGGATTCCCTCCCGGCACCCGTCATGATGACGACGGGCGTGCGGGGAGAACATTCTTTTACGCTGCAGGCGAAGGCCACTCCATCCATCCCGGGCATATCATAGTCCGATAAGACGATGTCGAAGTTGCTCTTGCGAAATACGTTTAATCCGTTTTCGCCGCTATCGGCGGATGATACTTCGTAACCGAGCAGGGACAGCATTTTGGAAACAACGATCAGGAGGACATTGTTGTCATCGACAACTAAGATCTTCTCGCCGTTGTCCATCTCCAATCTCCCCTGCCGGGTATGGGCCGCGCTTAATGACGCTGCATCTTAGTCGCTTTTTAGATTCGCAACGTATTTAAACGGTTGGTTCAGAAAATTTGAGCTGTACGCCCTTATATATGATACCAGCTTGGGGTTTTCCGGGGATAGCCGTGAGGCATTACTGCCCGTGAACACAATTCCGGTAGATTGCCCGTTGAGCGACCGCATGAACCGGTGAAAGACGTGCAGCCCAAAAGGGAGTATGTCTTTCAGACCATCGGTGAAAATGGCGACCCTTATTGCGTCTTCAGGCAATTTCTTTATTGCATATATCAGCTCCCATGCCGATGTGGCATCGAAGTCGCCGTTCAATTGCAATCCGAATCCGTCGTTCTTTTTATCGGTTGTTATTTTGAAATTTGAAGCCATATCCCATCCTTCCTGGAACGCTTTCAGATAGATATAGAAATGAGGCGCCACCGAGTGACCGAACCGAAAGGCCTGGTTCGGAACCAATTCAAACAGTCCGCGTGAAACAGCGACCCTATGTCCGACAGGAACCCGGACGAGCTAATATCACCCACGTGGAGCAATGATATCTAACCGGTGTGGAGTTCCTTCCTTAAGCGTGCAGAGCCCCTGATCAATCCGTTTACCCATATCCTTAAGGTCTCTATCCCCCGGTTTTCCGCAAGACTCTACCGAAACCGGTTAAGGTCCGATTCCAATGAATCGAGCCTGCGGGAGATGTCCGATCTCTCTTCGTAGGAGGCATTTCTGCCCCCGTCCGTCATCCGCATATAATCACGCCGAATGGAGTCCAATCTGGATTGAAAATCCCGCTCCTCTGTTGCCGGCAAACGCCGGCTGATTCTTCCATCGTCGATCCTCCTTTGAAGTGCGACAATCCTGTCCCCGTTCCTGGGTTCTTCAATTCTGGCAGGTCGCGCATACCCCCTGTTGATATCCCCTTCAAGCGCATCCAGTCTTGCATTAAGCCGATCCCATTCGTCCCGGTAGACCTTTTTGTCTCTCAGCGCCGTATAGTCCGTCCGAATGCCCTTCAGGGTCGTCAGAAACGCTTGGGACTGGTCGGGGGAGAGCGCGTTGGTTTTAAGCCCGTCTCCGATCTTTTCCTGGATTACAACCATCTTGTTCTCTGCACTTCTCTCATAATCCGGCCAGGTTTGGGGCATGGTGGCGCAACCGGATAACAAAGCGAATACGGAAACCATCAGCACGGTCGCCAAAATAGCGTTTCTCATTTCTCCGCCCCTTTCTCCATCCAGTGTCACAGGACAAAAATTCGTTAAAAAAATTTTACTCGGGCCCCCTCCACCCCTGCCTCTTTTCCGTAATTGGTGGAGAGAGGAAGGGGAGGGGGCGTTTTTATTGGCCAGAGCGGGCGCCAGGTTCTTTCCGCGAAGGAGTAATCCCTCGCCTATTTCACGATGAGATCATTCCTGACGGATTTAACCCCATCGACGCTGCGTGCGATCTGGCCTGCCCGATCGACCGCCTTTTGAGAATCAACGAAGCCGCTCAACTGAGCGATGCCCTTGCGGGACTCGACGCTGATCTGGAACGACTTGAGAAAGTCATCGGTCGCGAGCTGAGATTTTATCTTGGTGGTGATGACGGAATCGTCGATATAATCCCCCGTGCCCTCCTGTTTGGATGTCGAGGCACAGGCCGCAGCGCTGACGATTAGAATCAAAATCAGAAAACAGCGGATGGCTATATTTCTCGTTTGCATGGCGGTTGCTCCTTGTTGTCGGTTTAGGGCGATCGAATGGGTTACAAGACTTTTTTTCTGAATTCTTCGTAAACTCGGTTTAGCCTTTGCGGATAGCTCTCACCTTCCTTTCAAATACCTTTCTTTCTCAGGCAGAGGGGTATTCGCTTCCCTTACGCCCGCCGCCGGCCCTGAATAACCTGGACCGTCACCACAACGAGGGCAACGATCAGGAGGATGTGTAACCCGCCGCCGATCGTGTAGCCGCTGACCAAGCCCAGCGCCCACAACACCAGTAGAATGACAGCTATTGTCCACAACATGTTCGACTCCTTTACCAGTGGATAACCCCAATCCGGCTGCCCTAACAACGCATCAGATGCGCCCCATCAGCAACAGGATGAGTATGATCACAAGGACCAACCCGATCCCGCCGCTGGGATAGGGTCCCCAGCCTAGAACTGTAACGCCAAGTGGGCAGGGCTCCGACGAGTAGGAGAACCAAAATGACAATCAAGATAATTCCCATGACATTCCTCCTGTCGTAAATCGGTTTGGATGATTGGACGTCGGCCTTCGTTGGTTATGGCCACTAAACCTCTTTCTGGGACGGTGCTTTCCTTTCCTTTGTTCCCGCTGCTATGGTGTGGATCAGCATTTCATAGGGCTCTTGCAGAAGGTTCATCGCCCCCCGGAGTACCTTGAAGCGCTCCGACATCAGGTGACAGTCGAAATTCTCCCAGGTATCCCATTCTTGGAGCACACAGAGTTTGTTTTCATCCTCCATGCTTCGGAAAAAGTCGCAGCGCCGGCATCCCATCTCCACCCTCAGTGAGCCGATCAGGGAAACGATCGTCTGACTCAGTTCCTTGCGCTTCTCCGCAAGAACTTGCATGCGTATGATGACCAGGACCATGCAAACACTGTCTGCATCTGGCCTGCCAACAACCCGAGAAGTCCACACATTATGGATTTTGTATTAATAACGGTCGATTAAAGGAATGATGGCGCAGCGTAGAGACGGCTGGGCGAGGGGTTTGGCCTCAGTATTTGGTGGAACCTCAACAGCCTGAGGGAGCCATTGCGGAATGCCGGGGCGCTTGATTTGTCTCCTTGGCCTCCGGTCGGATATCTCGTGCCTAAAGAATGCTGTCGGCCCATACTCGCTGGCCGTGTTTTTGGTTCGGATGATACCAGGAAACTCTCATTATAATCTAGACACGTTATGGGGGCTGGTCAGCTATGGACAAACCTGCCGGATCAGTTCTAAAATTCAGCGCAGAAAAGGTGCAGAACAGGGGAAGAGAAAAAGCAATGAAAACTCTCACCAGGCTGTTGCTATCTATGACGACAATCTGGCTCGCTGGTTGCGGCCACCAGGCCAGATTTCACGCTCCAATGCAACCCGATGGCTGGAGTGCCCAACCCCTATCGATTGCGTGCCGCTTTGCTCCCGATGCCGACCTGGATTCCGCTACCGGAACGCCCGTGGGGGATGAGGGATATTATCTCTCTATCCTGAACGATGCCCCCAATTGGGACTACAGCAGCACCCTGTCATTTATATTCTCGTTTGAGATGAACCCCGGGGGGCACAGTTGGATGATTCTGGAAAGCCCTCAGCATCGCATGGAATATGGCCACAACGGGAACTTCGGGATAGAGAAACAGCGTTACCAGGAGGGTGTGCGCCAGAGGCTTCAGGATAATCATCCCAATCCTTTTGCCTACTTGTGGGAGGTGATGGTCGATGGCCGATTAGAGATCGGCCGGCCTGACCGTACCCCCACGTTCGCCTGGCGAATGCCGATCACCAAACGGCGGTACCAATTGATCCATGAATACGTGATGCAGCGGGAGTACAACCAGTTCGGCGTGAGAGCCAACAACTGTGTCGACATGGTGACGGATTCAGCGGCGCTGGCGGGTATCAACCTTATTCACCGTCTTCGCCTCACCATCCCGCCGGAAACGGAGATACTGGGCCGCAAGTTGCGTTGCTGGACGGACCCCAAATACGGCATACTGGAGTTCAGTACACCTGACGTGCTGCAGATGGACCTGCGTCAGCTTGCCCAGTTTGGAATCGGGATTGATGTGACAGAATGGTATCTGGGTTTGACGCGGTGACGCGGTGGAAGGGGCAGTCATCTTGTTCTAAAAAGCTTTTTGGGATGGATATGCGGGGTGTCCACTTGCCGGTATGGTCATAGAGGGTCTTCACGTTGTTCACGCGGTGCGATTAGCTTTGTCTTCATTGTTCCGACGTGGGGCCATTGCCGACAGGTCGCGAAACGCCCCATCCCTCATCCGGTGGTGTAGGTATCATCTTCACCACGTAATCGCCGGATCCATGTAGAGAGCCGCTCATATAGTAACGCTCGCTATTGTCCTCGTCTGTCAAAGCGAAAATCGATTTCTCGTAGGGACGAACGCGCAGAAACATCGGCACGCCCATCAGGTCGAGAAGAGTCGCGAAATTGTTGAGATGGGAAACCCGGATGCCGGGATGAATTTCCGCTAAGAACCCTTTCTTGCCATACCGTCCACCTGCCACGAAGAAATCGGGCACATCGACGATCACCTTGTCAGGCTTCATATGGGTATACACCTGCCCATGCTCGGCCAACGTCTGGCCATGGTCCGATGTGTACAGAATGACATAGTTCTGATTTGTCGTTTCGGAAGCAAAGACCCGGAAGAACTCATCCACTTGAAAGCGGATCCCGTTGTCATAGGTATTGACGAGCTTTGCACGCCCGGTCGCGCTGGTGTCTATGGGGTCCCTGCCGTCCATAACCGGGCTCCAAATCGTCGAGGCCACATCGTCCGGATATCTATAGCGATAGTTGAAATGGAGGCCCTTCTTGTTGACGACAATGAAATAGCCGCCGCTTTCATTCAGAAGACTACTGAGAAAGCGGGCTACGCCCAAATCCTTCGTGGTTTCAAGGTCGATGTGGCGCTCCTCGAACGACTGGTCGGTCATATACCGGTCCAGGGATCTCACCGGACCATCCCCGGCCGCTTTCACGAGCAAGGAAAGATAGCCGTTGATCGACGTCAATGTAGATCGTCTCGTAGCCCATTTTCTTTGCGTAATCAAAAAGGGTCGGGTTCCTATCGGTGCGAAACGTATCGTCGGGGAATGAGTTGTGACCGCTAATCAGATAGGCATTGCTGATGTGGGAAAAGGAACCGGCAGCGACACAAATGCCAAGATTCTTGAGGAGCCCCTGGGTTTCGAGAGATTGAAGGAACGGTGTGGTGGCACGCGGGTAGCCGTTCAGGCTGAGGTTGCTGCCACGGACCGACTCATCGATGACATAGATGATGCTGTCGGGAGGCCGTTGGGAGGCGTGAAACGGAGGCAGGTCGTCGCGCGGCCCATGATATGCGCGGAGGTTTTCAAACTCGTAATGAAGTGTTGAACGGAGAAAGGAAGTCAGGGGATTCAGATGGAAGCTGCGTTCCGGCACGTAGAGGAAGAGGGCGTAATTGGAAGCGACGAGAAAGAGCACCGGCAGGAGGCTGAGGACGAGGGTCTTTCGGAAGGCGGATACAGGGGGGACGATCATCAACGTTGACAGAACGAGTACGTAGGGGAGAGCATACAGGAAGACGAGCGGCTGAAAGAAGCTTGAGATGGCTTCTGTCCGGTTATCCCCGCCGACGGTCAGCGCGAGAAACAGGTCGGTGCCGGTCATGAACTGGGATAGCGTCAGCCAATAGGAGAATTGGACGACGACAACGAAAACAGAAAGAAGGAGGGCCACCGTGCGGATACTCCTGGGGAGGAGAAGGATAAGATAGAAGAGGGCGACCACCTGCAGGAAGACCAGCGTGAGGGTGCCCGAAAACTTCATGGTACCGGCGACCGGGAACAAATGCAGCAGAGCGCGGTAATCGCTGAACCTTAAAACGGATCGATGAGGACCGCGAGCGCAGCAGCCAGCAATGCGGTCATGGCCCGGGAAAAGGTTGCTTGAGTGGCGGCGCGTAGATAGGACTTTGCCGTCATTTACCCTCTTCCCATTTGGTGGCCACGATGCCCAGGATGAAGACCACGGCCGCGAAAACCCCTATGATCGCGGAGTATCTCAGCGCGGCCATGTTGTCGACAAAGACCATGGATGCCCGGAGCCCCTCGTTCACGTAGTACAGAGGCAGTATCCTGGCGAGCGTCTGCAAGAAGCCCGGCATCATCTCGATGGGGAAGAAGCTCCCCGAGAGGAACATCATCGGAAACATGATGGCGTTTGCGGCGGCGGCGGCACTCTGCGCCTCCTTCACGAAGCGGGTGAGTATCATCCCGATTCCCACGAAGGCGAAGACGTCAAGCACAATGAACACCGGGAGCCAGGCGTTGATCTGCAGACTCACATTATAGACGGCGTAGCCTACGAGCAGCATCGTAATCGTGGATACGATCGCGAGGGTGAACTGGTACAGGATGTTCGACAGGACCCAGTCGGTACGGGTGATGGGCGTGGTGGATAGTTTCCTGATGACACCCTTCTGCCGCAGCTCTGTATTTAGGTTCACCGTGCCGAACAGGCTAGATGTCATCACCGCCATCGCGATGATGCCGGGGATGAAGAACTCTATGAACCGGTACTTTTTGGTGAGGATCGATGTCTCGGCCGTCCTGATGAACGGGGGTTTCCCGGACATCTCCTGGTTGATTACGGCGAAGACAGCGTTCAGGATCTGCATCTTTGCAGACACCGAGCTGGAACTGGGGTCGTATACATAGGTGAGGGTAACGGAGGTGCTGAGGTCGTCGGCATCGATATGCTGATTGAAAGACGTTTCATAGTCTTTGGGAATGATGAGGACCAGGTTCACCTGGTTGTCCTTGACGTACTGCGCGGCGTTGATGGCCGGGTCGATTCCGGTTATCTTGAACTTCCCGTTGAGCGTTAGGGTCTTGACGAGATGCGCCGAGGAGTCGGTGCGATCGAGGTCCTGCACGCAAAGGTCGAAGCTCACGTTGTCCTGGTCCATGAAAATGCTGCCGAACACGAGTATCAGGATGATCGGGAACGCAATCGTGAAGAACATTGCGGTCCTCTCGCGGTAAAAGCTCTTGATGCTCACGACGAGATTTGCGCCGATGACGCGCAGGTTCATTTCGTCCCCCTTAGCCCGGAAGGGCCTTCGCGGAGCGCCTCGCCGGTGAGTTTCAGGAAGACCTCTTCGAGGTTGGGCTTGCGAACGTCCAAGCTGAGCAACGACGCCCCAGCGTCTTTGTTGGCGCTCAGTATTTTCTGGACGTCGTCCGTGTGCCCCACCTTGATCTTGATGTTTTTGTGGTCGTCATGGACCGGCTCGAAGCCCAGCTTCCGGACGATGTCAAACGCTTTTTCGTCGACGGCCTGCAGCGTCAGGACCAGGTAGTTCGCGTTGTTTTCTATGAGTTCTCCGGGAGAGCCCATTGCGATGATCTTCCCCCTCGAGATGATCGCGACCGTGTCTGCCAGAAGCTCCGCTTCCTCCATGTAGTGCGTGGTGAGAAACACCGTCCTCCCCTTCTTCTTCAGGCCCAGCAGGACGTCCCACACCTCGCGCCTGGCGCGGGGGTCGAGCCCTGTCGTCGGCTCGTCGAGGAACACGACCTCGGGGTCATTCACGAGCGCAATCGCGATGCCAAGGCGCTGCTTCAGGCCCCCGGAGAGGTTCATGTACTGATCTTTGGCCTTGTCCTTGAGGTTCACGAGCCCTATCAGCCCGTCGACGTCGGCGTTCCTGCAGCAAAAAAGCCGCGAGTAATACTGTAAGGTCTCTCTGACCGTTATCCTGTCGAACGAGCTGAACCCCTGCGGGAGGACGCCGATGCGGGGGACGATGTCATGCTTTTTCTTCGTGACGTTCATCCCCAGAAGGGTCACTTTTCCCGACGTGGGCGTGCGAATCGTATCGATGATCTCGACGGTCGTGGTCTTGCCGGCGCCATTCGGGCCCAGCAAGGCAAACACTTCGCCTTTCCTGACGTTAAAGGATATGTCGTCGACCGCCAGCAAATCCCCATAGCGTTTCGTCAGATTCACGACTTCGATTGCGTGTTCAGCTTCTTTCGCCATGCATCGAATTCCGTCTCTATCGGGCTACGGTAGTGAAGGCTGTCACGTCCGGCCATTTTCGAGCGCTGAAGACGCTCGACCCGCTTGCAGTCATTCGCCTGCGGGGTCAGGTCAAGGCGGCGAACACGAGTGGGCCGCCTGTCGGTCCCGGGTCGGAACATCCGGAGCGGCTGGGTGGGCTGCGGGCCAGAACCCGAGGTGGCTGAGAACCTTCTCGCTCACCGCCGGCCAGGCCATAAGAAACCGGTCAATCGCCGGCTGGCGGTGTTTGAATAAGATGAAGCTCGGGATTAGCGTCGCACCCAGGTGTGCTTTGGTGTTCTCTGCGCCGGGTCCCGCCAGATAAAGGGGGATTTTGCGTTCCACGCAGGTGCGGACATTTTCGAGCCAGGACAGGACATACAGGTTGTACTTGCGGCCGATTTCGTAATCCATGCAGAAATATTTATCCACCATCCCCTGTCGGGTTACGACGAGGAGGTTGAAAGCGGCGAGTTCTTCCTGCACAAAATAGAGTGTGTATTCGGTTCCTGGGACTTTCTCACAGATTTTTTCAAAAAATAGCCGGTTGTGCACGCCTAACGCCATGGGGCTGCGCTCCACGATCTGCAGATAAAGTCTGTAGATCCTGTCCAGGAAAGGAGAAATAATGCAGCTTCGAACCACCCGGACATCGGGGGCAACCCGTATTTTGCGGTGCAGGTCTTTTCTCGCAGCCCTTGAAAGGCGGCTTAGGTATTCTTCCATGCTGTTAAAATCGATCGGCAGCCGGGCGATAGACCCATATTGGACTTGGTTGAACTTTTTGAATACGTCCCCGGGGAGCCTGCTGTAACGATTGAAGTTGTAAAGCGCCAGGATGTCGCTCCTAAGATCGGCCGCGAGCGCTTGCAACGTGCCGAAGGCCATTTTGCAGGCCGCATCGAGGGTGCCTTCGTCGATTTGGGGATCAATCCCGATTTCACTCCATTCCCCTACCGCCACCCCCACGCTCAAAACACGGGGTTGAAAAAGCGAGGGGATGAGACGGTCTGCCACTTTCAGCGAATTTTTTAGCCAGCCCTCCACAAAAGCGGACAAATCAAAACGGGTTTCAAACAACGGCAATAAGAGAATAGGGGCACCATCTTTTGACACCACGATGCTCGACAGGTTAAAGCCGTCAATACCCGATTCTTGCAACAGAGACAGAAGTGGGGCGGTGGTAGAGGGCTCCGGGAAGAGCCGTCCAAGTTCTGCCGTCGACCCCCCGTCTAACCGCGGCACGCAATTGCAGGTAAGGTTATTCATGGTCGGTCGGCCTCCGATTCAAAAGGGCGATGGAAAGCCACATCTCCTTCTGAGGAACCGAACGCACCCACAGGGTCCGGCCGGAAGCCTGGGGATACCGCACCCGGGCCGTCCCCGAAAAGCTCACCGGAAAGGTATCACTGTCGTCGCCCCCCGCCGCCTCAGCTGCCGACGGGTAGAGGCTGATTTGCCGCGGATCCACGAGGTTGAATGCACATCCCAGCGCCTTGACAACGGCTTCCTTGGCGGACCAGAGCAGGGCTGATGCCATCCCCGAATCCCCGCTCGCCAACCTCATGGAATCTTGAAACTCTTGTGGATGGAAGACCCGGTGAAAGGGGTATCCTCTCCGGAATTCATCGGCCCCTGCCACATCAATGCCGATATCGCAATCATCGCCACAGAGAGCAGCCCAGACCTGCCCTCCACCCTGGCTGAAGGAGATGGCCGGGCCCCGAATTTCTCCCAACAGGAGATGGGGCCTGCCAAGCAAGCCACGGAACAGCTGTATGGGGAAAGCATCTCTGTCGGTAGACTGACAGCGCTTCCAAAGTGGACTCCCCTTTGCCACAAAGTGCCCCCACAGGGCGGAGACGAGTCTGTGCTTGTGCTCTGCCCCGTCAGTCCCGCACCCATTGAGGATGTCGCCGGCGCATGGCAGAGATGCATAGAAGACGGGGCCCCTTCCGTGAACGGGACTCAGGGTATGGACCATTATTTCGTGGTGATCCCGTTCCATATCCACTCCCACCTGCCGGGACTGCGCCTCATTCCGAAACCCACTGCAACCGCATGGTCCGAATCTGCATGATGGGGCGGTCTTGATCGTCAAGCCCCCTGGCATCCCAGGTGAGGCCTTTGTCATCCTGCGCCCGCATGCGGGCCTCCAGGGTGATCTGTTCCCCTGCACGGGATTTTCTCAAAAACCGCATCTCCCCGATCTCCACGGGAATCATCGATCGCCGCTCCGATGGGTCCGTTGCAGCGATGTGGAAACCGACCAACTGCAAAAGGGCCTCGAAAAGGTAGGGAGAGTATTGGTACCGGGTGTTTTGCAGGTTTGCGAAATCACGTGTCTCCCGGCAGGTGCTTCGGCCCCGCACGACCCCCGGGCCGGCACCGTCCAGGAACTCCAGTACGCGATACCTGCCTTCGAGGCGGCTGCGGTCTTTGTACAGTTTAAGCACTTTGTTGTGATCCATCGGCTTCGTCCGCAGTTCGTCCTGCCGGACAGGGAAATCCGGGAGCGCCTCTCCGGGATATCCTCCATTACCGTTCCCGCCATCAAGGATCACTTGGCCCTTGCAGTGCGCGGTGAAGCGGTCCGTCAATCTCCCGCCGGGGTAGAGCTCCTGTGCTGCGAGTGAGACCTCGCACACGACCTCCCGGAGGCCGTTGCTGGCCCGGCGGCAGGAGATCCTGGAAGGTCGTGGAACTCCGGGAGGACATTGGATCATGTCCATGAGCTGGACCTGTCGGACTCCTCGCACCTGCAGGTGGGGATACAGAATCCGGGCGGCTTCCATGAATGTTTCCAGGACCATGGCGGCTGAGACGAGAGGATGCTTGACGAACTTGAAAGGCCGGTGATCCGTGATCCAAAGATCCTTCTCCGGGGAGAAGGACCTGAAGGCTTCCAGTTCTTCGAGGCGGATGTCCAGGCAGGAGATCCTGTCTATCATCGGAAAGTCCTCCGGGCTCAAGGACACGGTGCCTCCATCCAGTTCTTCACGGGGTGACGGGCGGGCGGTATCGTCGAGCAGTGCGGTCCCCACGGGTGGCAGCCTCCGCATGAATATCACCCAATCGTCGTCGGCCGGGGCGACAAAGAGCTCACGGCAGAAGAGCCCTGCAAGCTCGTTTACATGGATGTACGCCACGCCCTTCCGCTTCATCAGCTCGCGGACCTGCAGATCCTCAGCCATGCCCGCCCCCTCGACCGGGGGTAGCATCAACGCCTTGAATCGGATTCCGTCGTTTTTTTCCCGGAGGGTTCTGAGTAAGGCAGACATCATCCGGTTGGCTGCGGCGTAGTTGGCCTGGCCCGGGTTCCCCTGGATAGCGGCCGCCGAGGAGAGGCCCACGAAAAACCTCAACCCGGTCCCTTTCGCAGCCGAGAAGAGATTCCAAGCCCCGAGGAATTTGACGTCCATGACCAAGGAGAAATCATCCGGGGTCATTTGGCTGAGGGGGCCGTCCCTGAGGACTCCGGCGCCGTGAATGATCCCGTCGATCTTGCCATAACGGGTTGCCACCTCACTCATGATCGCTCGGACCGCTTCGGGATCGGTCACATCGCAGGTGTGGTACGTTGCCTCGATCCCAGCCGAGTGCAAATCCGCCAGGGTCCGGGCGATCTCCCTGGCCCTGGATTCGACCGGGCAGGACTCAGAAACTGAAGGCCCGAGGCAGGGCGTTGCGGGATGGATGTCTGGTGCGAGAAGGGTCCTCCCCAGAAAGACCAGGCGGGGCTTGAAAGGCACAAGGCAGCGGGCGAGGTGGGCGCTGATGCCGGTTGCGCCCCCGGACATGACGACAACGTCTCCAGGGTTCAGATTCAGACGCGAAGAATCCCTGTAGACCGAAGGGGCGAAGCGTCCCTCCGACGTGAGGACCTTTTCATCGCGATGAATGGTCTCCACCACGGTGCATCCTCTGTTCAAAGCACCGCGCAGCGCAACGCGAAGGTCCGTATCCCTGTCGATTTCCAATGTGCGAAACTGGACCGATGGGTGTTCCTGCGCCGCGCTCAGAAAAAGTCCGAGCATCCCTTCCGCCAGCAGCTGGCCGAGAGCTTCGGTATCTTCCCTGGAATGGACCAGCACCACGAATTTCTTGGCCGGTGATTGAAGAAATGCCTTCAGGAGGAGAAAGAGCCCCCTGAGAAGCCGCGAAACATCCGCCATGCTTCTTAAGCGTCCCGACTCGCGTTGATGCAGGGTGATGACCACCCCGGCCAGGGGTGACAGGCCGGTTATCCGCTCGGCAGCCCTGGTGGCTCCTTCATCGGTTCGAATATCGTAAATTTCTTTATCAGGCCCGAAGGTCTCTTGCATGTAACGCATTGGAGACGTGGCAACCCCGTAATCCAGCCGGAGGATGTCCCCGGCACGCATGGCAATCCCGTCATCCCTGTCAGGTGAGAGAAGGAGGACCGACTCGCCCGGGCTCAATTGCACGGGAATAGAGGCCGCCGAATTTACAGCAGTGTAGTTGAGCACGAGCCGCTTCAGGCTCGCCCCATTCTCTGAGGGCATCAGGGCGCCCTCCGGCACGGGGTCGGGGTCAACAGCCATGGGGGTCGGCTGCAGGCCGGCACCGCCCTGTCTGGCGATGATCCTGGAGATCCTCTGGGCGATGTCCTTCACCGTGCGGACATTGATAAAATCCTCCAATTCGATCGTGATCCCGAATTGGCGTTCCGCAGCATCCATGATGATGGGGAGGCGACTGGATCGGATGGAGAGGTCCTTTCTGAGATCCATATCGGGTTGGACCTCGTCCCGATCGAATCCTGTAGCAGCCATGATGATTCCAACAAGCCTCGCCATAAGATCTTCGTGTTCAGCCGCCTCGTCGGCGGCAGGTGAGGCCTGTGGCAGAATGGCGACGGTGGAAGCGGGCGCTTTTCTGACTGCAGAGAGGGGCACAAACTTCGGTTCTCCTTCAACCTTCAGGTGCCCGTGGACGAAGAGCTGAGCGAGAGCGGTTCTGTAGGTCAGGCTCTCTGCCGAGGGAAGGCACGTCGGGATGCATGCCGATTCAGGAAGCGTGTCTGCGATGAGGTCGCTAAGTGTTTCGCCGGGTCCCACCTCCACGAAGAGCCTGACGCCATAGTCGTTCCAAAGTGTCTGGACATTATTCATCCAATGAACGGATGATTCCAGGTGGGCCATCAGGATGCGCCTGATCTCACCGGGGTCTGACGGATACGGAGCCATGGTCGTGTTGGAGATGACGGGGATCCGCGGGGAATGAAATGGAATGGAGTCAATGAACGCCTCGAGTTCGTCATGGATGACCCGCATAATAGGCGAGTGGAAGGCCATGCTGACCCGCAAGAGGGTGGCCCGGTGGCCCATTGCCTTCAATCGTTTGCAAAGATCCTTGACCGCTTCGGTGCTGCCGCTCAGGACAACCTGGTTCGGGGAATTGATATTGCCTATGTGGACATCCTCCCGTTCCCGGATCATCTCCTTCAGCCGATCCAGGGGGGCGTCCACGGCCGCCATGACGCCGGGTTCCACCTGCATGGCAGCGGCCTTGTCCATGCAGAGGGCTCTCTTGTTCACGATTCGAAACCCGTCCTCCTCGGAATAGACTCCGGCCAGGCACAAGGCGGTCAGTTCGCCCAAACTGTGGCCGGCCATGGCCACGGGGCACAAACCCAGGGTGGTGAGGCATCGAGCCATGGCGTATTCCATGGCGAACAGGGCGGGTTGCTGCCACCGGGTTTTCTGCAGGTTCTCCTCGCGATCGTGGAACAGCAAGTGCAGGAGGTCGAAGTCCGCTGTAGCTGCAGCACGATCCATCCACTCCTTGATGACGGGAAAGGAGTCGTAAAGATCGCGCCCCATTCCTCCATAGTGTGACCCCTGACCGGGAAATACAAAGGCGAGCGGTGCGGCCGGCAGATCTTCGCGGTGCATGAAAACCCCCTGCTGCGCCAGGGACCTCAAGACCTTGGGTGAGGCGATTCCGGCTTCCGCGAGGGAGGCCGACCTGTCGACGACCGCGAGCGCCGTCTCTTCGGATTGTGCCGCAATGGCCATCCGGTATTTACGGCCGTCCATCTCGGTCCGGAAGAAAGACACGCCCGGGATCGTGGGAGATCCCCCCCCCTTTCTCCATAGTGAGGGCGGCTTCTCTGCCCGGTGAGACCAGGATCGTATCCACTTCCCCCATGGCCTGTTCTACCTGCACAACGTAGTTGGACCCGCCGAACCCGAAGGCGTTGACCTGAAGCCTTCTTGGCTGGCTGTCCCGGCCCTTCCAATCAAGCGGCTCCGGGGCGATGAGAAGACCCGATCCTTCCAAGCCTATTTCCGGGTCCGGATGCATGTAATTGAGAGTGGGAGGGAAAACCCCCGCCTTCATGGCCGTGACTCCTCGAATGAGGCTGATAATGCCAGAGGCGCCCAGCGTGTGTCCGATCTGGGATTTGAATGAGGTGATCACGGTTCGATCTGAGGAATTGAAGAGCGTCTTCAGGGCACGGGCCTCCTCCACGTCCCCTTGCCGGGTGCTCGTGGCATGGCATTCCACCAGGTCCACGGCATCGGGCCCATAGGGGGTCTCTCGGAACGAGGCGCGGATGGCCATCTCTTGGGTGACACTGGCGGACTCCACCATGCCCAGATGGTTGTTGCTGGCTCCCATGCCGGTGATGACGGCGTGGACACGCGCCCCTCTTGCGTGGGCCAGGCTTTCCCGTTCGATGACGATCATTCCCCCGCCTTCGCCAAGGATCATCCCATCTCTTTCGGCATCGAAGGGGCGGGAGGCCTCGTGCGCGGGTCTTTCCTGTCCGGACAGCCCGTAAAGTGCGCCCAGGGCGGAGAATTCCAGAAAATGTAAATGGGTGAGATTATCCTCGCCCCCTCCGACGACGGCTGCATCGATGATGCCGTTCCGGATCATCTGGATGGCGCTGTGAAGTGCCACCAGTGCGGTCGCGCAGGCAGCGGAGACGGAATAGCTGGGCCCCATGAACCCATACCGGTTGCAGATGAACCCGGCCGCAGCGCAGTTGAGCCTGCCCAGCAGCGTGGTGTCGTCCGGGGCCATACGCCCGGACCTCACCTCCTGTTCGATAGCGCTTTCCTGATCCGGCGTGAGGTGAACAGCCCTTTTGACAGCCGCCAGGATATCGTGCACGTACTCCCTGATGATCATGTCGGTGAGGGTCCCCGCCGCTTCTCCCGAGTTCTGGGAAATGAGGACCGCAATTCGCTCGCGAGGGATGTCTGACTCCAGGATGCCGGATGCCCGGATGGCCCTGTCTGCCAGCCACATGGTGATCCGTGTGGCCTCGGTCATGGTCCGGAAATCATGGGGAGGAATCCCGAGTTCATTGCGGGAGATATGGAAGTCTAAGAAGGCGCCCACTTTGCAGTAGGTCTTGTCCGGAACCTGTGGCCGAGGATTATAAAAAAGCGCGTGATCCCACCGCGAAGAAGGAACCAACGTGATCCCGCTCTCCATGGCCAGGCTTGCAGCCCAGACTTCCTCCGGACTCTTACCCAGGGCATTGAGAATACTCATCCCGGTGATGGCAACTCTTTCAGGACCGTCGCTGTGGGAGGCGATTCGCACCCGTCCATGGCCGGCCCCGGAGGAGGGGGGAGCCGGGATTTGCTCGACCGGCCCTACTACGGGCTGATGCAGCCAGAGAGGCCCTGCGGCCAGCTCGCGGTGAAAGGACTGCAGCGTCTGGGCCTCACGGATGAGGCCGGCGCAGGCCCCGCTCATGAACTGCCCGCGTTCCAGGCAGCCCCGTTCATCTAAAGCCATCCCGTCCGGCCGGTCCATGCCTCGGGCCGCCGCGAAGAGGCTCCCCGCGGTCATCTCCTCGATTTTCGTCCGGAAAGAGGGCTCGTCCTGGCGACCCGTCGCGAACTCCCTTTCCAGGGATAAAATGGCTTCCACTCTCGGGGTCTTCAAGGACCGCACCCGCAGCCCGGTGTCCTGGCCCGAAACGGCCGTTCCCCCAGGGGGAGACTTCAAGACCATTCGCTGATAGAACGCCGTCAAGGCACCCGTTTCAACAATCTCCCGGGTGGCCAGGTAGGCGGTGCCCATCTGAATGCCGTCCGCACCCAGCATGGCGGCAAAGAATGCGGTCTCTCGGTTAAAGATCCCCCCTGCCAGGATCACGCGACAGTTTTGGAAAAGGGATGGCGCGTGCCGCTTGAGATCCAGCAGCATTTGAGCCAGGGTGAGCGTGCTGTGCTGTCCCACGTGGCCGCCGGCCTCATATCCCTCGCAGATCACAAACCGAACGCCGGCTTCCAGGGCGAGCCTCAACAGGGCCTCGTCAGGAGCGATGTAGATGACCCTGATGCCGCATTCTATCAATTCGCTTAAGGGGGAGAGATCGCCGCCTGCGATCACGACAAAACGGGGTCTATGTTTCTTGATCCAGGCCAGGTGCGTCTCCCTGTAAGGGTTCTCTGCCAGAGAGACGACATTCACGGCATAGGGGCGCCCAGCCATGACCTCCGGCAGGCGTCCGAGTCTCCGGTCCAGGGCCTCGGCATCCATCATGCCAAGGGCGATGGTGGGCAATCCACCGGCTTCGGCAACCCTTGAGGCAAACTCAGGGACATCGGTGATCCAGGTCATGGCCCCCTGGATAAAGGGATACCGGGTGCCCATCTCTCCGGCTACTGGGCTGCCCTGAAAGCAATCCTTTTTCGCCTCAGCCAGGTGGCAACCGTTTCGAATCTCGCCCAAGAAGACCCTCACGGCGTCCTCGGTTCCGGCCCCGAAACGCGCGACGAACGAGCGGGCAAAGGTGGCCTCCACAGCGAGCGGGATAACCTCGTCCGGGCTGAAATGGCTCTCCAGGGGGTGAAGGGCCCTTGCCTGCAGCTGGCTGGCGAAGGAACTGCGGCTTTCTCCCGTGATGCCTGCTGCGTAGAGCGAGTCCTCGAGCGTCTTGATTTCCTTGAACGCGCGCGAGTTTCCCTTGTTGAAAAGACGACAGGGGACCTGCAGATTCAGGCCGACCAGATCGGTAGAATCCAGGCGGAGCCTGGAGAGCCGCTGGCGTTGAACATCATCGATGGCCACCAGGTCCGTCAGCCAGTGGATGCTCTCGAAAACGATCCCGGCGGCCCCGGTGGACAGGAATGCCGCTGCCGCCTCGGGGGTGGAGACGCCTCCCCAGATGAGGATGTCGAGAGGCTGTGAGGATGTGCGCAGCACTTCCTTGACCGCCGAATAGAGCGCAAGGGTCGTCTCACCGCTCACGAATCCGGAGGCCTCGCATCCTTTCAGGGCGATGCACCCGATTCCCGATGGATCCCTCACCATCGCGGCCAGGAGATCCATGTTTCCGACGATTGGAAAGCAGCCGTGGTCCTCCGACAGATCCCTCAATCTCTGCAGAACGACGGAAGGATCTTTATGGAAAAACTGGGGGTGGCATTCGACCCAGATGTCGCGGATTCCTGTTTCCTTCAGGATCTGCCCCAAAGACGGATCCATCAAGGCAGGGAGGGATATCTTGATATCCCTGACGCGGCGAGCAGGGTCAGTCTTTCGCAGGACAGAACGTAACCCTTCCACCCCCATCATGGAAAAATCGAATACGGCTCGGCTCCCTGTCCGCTGAGCCATTTGAATCACCGCTGGGGTGATCTCCTCAGGCCGCCAGGCGAAACCGATGATGGAAACACGATGATCAGCCACTCTATCCAGCCCTTCCTTGAAGCCGACACGTTAACTTTTTGAAACTATAACTGTTTTCTGAATATTCGATATTTCTTGTATTTTTTTGCGCCCGCTTCCTCTACCAAAGAGTTGATCGACTCGTTGTCCTCCAGGGTCCAGCTCAGCTCCAGATAATGATACTTCTTTTTTTTCCTCACAACCTCGTATATGTGGTGGAAGGCTAACATGGGGAGTCCCAGTTGCCGGAACTTCTCCTTGATCCCGAACATCAACAACCGCAATCCGTTGATTTCCCGCCGATACATGAGGAACTTCAGCAACCCCAGCAGACCGACCCGCCCGTTGAGGCGTTTGAGCAATGGGTTCATGTCGGGAAATATCACGCAAAACGCTGCGGGTTCATCCTCATAATAGATGAAAAATACCATGTCCGGATCCAAGAATTCCATTACGTTTTTTTGGATGTCCCGCATCTCTTTACCGCTCAGGGGGACGAAACCCCAGTTGCCAGACCAGGCGTCATTGTATATCTCTCTGATCAGAGCGAACTCAGAGTCTGCATCCTTTGGACGAGAGGGTCTGATGTAAATCCCTTTTTTTCTAGCGACCCGTTCAGCAAGACTATCCATCCAATCGGGAAGCCGGTAATCGCCGTCTATCAGGAAGGCCAGCAGGTCCTTTTCTTTGGTGAAACCGCACGATTCGGCCAGTCTTGGGTAGTACGGCGGGTTGTAGGCCATCATCACCGCGGGCGGGTAGTCGAACCCCTCAATGAGCCAGCCCGCCTCGTAATTGCTGGACGGGCTGAGCGGGCCTCGCATGAAGGTCATGCCTTTTTGGCGAACCCACGTCTCCACGGAACAGAAGAGAGCTGCCGCGGCCTCCGGTTCGTCTGCACATTCGAAGAATCCCCAAATGCCCATTTTTTCATTGTGGATCAGATTATAATGGCGATCTATGATGCCCGCGATCCTTCCCACCGTCTCTGAACCGCGCCGGGCCAGATAGAATATGCCCTCGGAAAACTCCCAGAAAGGGTGCCTGCGGGGGTCGAGCATCCGACGAACCTCTTTCTTGATGGGAGGAACCCATTGAGGGTACTCGGCATAGATCCTCCACGGCAAGTCGATGAAGTCGCTAAAGTCAGATTCTCCTTCCACGGCAACAATCTCTATGCCGGCCATAATCGTTCCCTTCGAGAGGTCGCCACTGTAACATTAATAGTATATCCGAAATCCGCCCTCCGAGTCACCCCCGGTAGCGCTCGTGACCATGATCGTCAAACGAAACCAGGGGGAGTCGGCACGGGTGTCATTCCTTGACAAACCCAAGATAACAGATAAAATCGACGAACTTGCCGCCCCACAGCCTTCACCAACCAGGGAGGGGGAGGGGCGTGGAGCACACGATTTCACACGTCAGGAAGCAAAATCCATTTGACGCTCTGACTACTGGAGGTACAGGATTTATCGGAATCCATTCGACAGAAGCGTTTATCCGAAAAAGGTGCACCTCCGCTGTCTCCCTCCGAAAACCAGCGATTTGAAGCTCCTGACAGGTTTTTCCAGCGGATTCGTTCACGGCAATTGTAATGCTATGACCTCCGAAATGACGACACGCCGCCGCCACGGGAAGGCTGGCTGGCTGTGAGCTTAAATGCAACGGACAGGGTAACCATCCTCTACAACCTCGTGCTGGTTGTTTTTATTTTCATTTTCAGAGCAAAGATTGCAGCCTACGCGTACCATCTTTTATTTAACCTCGCAGTTATCCTGATCGTCTTTCTATTAAGTTCCGCGAGGAAGAGCCGGTTGCCAGTCCGTGCGGTGAGCCTGGGGTATCCATTTATCCTCTACGGCCTGCTTTACTATCAAACCGGTTTTATCAACAGGGTTGTCGTGCCCCAGTTCCTGGGCAGCTATTTTCTGAATCTGGATGTCTGGATCTTCGGCGAATTTCCCGGCTTTTTCATCCGGGGAAAACAAGGAAGTCCATTCCTGGACGAGTTTTTTCATTTTTTTTATTTTTGCTATTATCTGGCAGTCCCCCATACCGGTGTATTACTTTACCGAAAGGATATAGCACTCTTCAAGAGCTTCGTTTTTCAGCTTTCCGCCCTGTTCTATCTGTGTTTTGTCATCTTCATATTCTTGCCGGTTGAGGGGCCGATCGCATTGCGAAATGAATATTTCCATCCAGGGGGTCTGTTTCAGGAAATAATCGATTTTATTTACACTCAGGCAGAAAAGCCTGGCGCAGCCTTTCCGAGTTCCCATGTTGCCGCTATGGTCCTAGTAGCGTGGTGGGGAAGCACGCATTTCAGACGGATGAAAATCCCCTACTGGTCGACCTGCCTGTTCATGTCCATTGCCACCGTCTACTGCATGTTTCATTATGCCGTCGATGTTGTTGCGGGGCTGCTTCTCGGGGTTCTCGCCGTGCTTGCGTTTAACCGGGACGACAAAAAACGCTTTTGCAAAGGTTCCCTTCACGGAATGTGTCAGCAGTAGAGGTTAACTCCCATATGCCAGAGTGACGTGTCGAGCCTTTTATGTGACCGGCCGGTTTGGCACCATCTTCTGGTGGCGTTTCTCTACCGTCTGCTCCAGTCACTTGCTGACGGGCTGCTTTTCGCGCAGGGCTTTTCGTGCCAGACGATCCAGATCTGCGTCCGTTACCGTGGGAAGAAAACGCTTTCGATAGAGTTCGTCGTGCACGATATCCACAATGGCAACCAGGGGTGCCGCGACCAAAACACCCAGCACACCGAAGGCGGCGACACATAAGAGCATGGAAAAGATGACCGCCACCGAATGCAGCTTCATGCTGCGCGCCATGATGAAGGGGACAGATCACATTGTTTTCCAAGACCTGCACGGCGAGATACGCGACCAACACCCAGAGCGGGGTCATGCCCCCTTCGCCCATGGCGAACAAGAGGGCCGGCACCGCGCTCAGGATGGGTCCGAGATAGGGAATCGCTTCGAAAACCCCCGCGATCAGCCCCAGAACCAATGCGTCCACTAACCCGAAGAAGGGCCACATGAGCAGAAACACCAGCAAGCCGACGGTCAGCATCGCCAGCAGTGTCGCAAACGCCCAGGCGGGCACAAATCTTCCAACCCGTTGCAGGATGACCAGGGTCTGCTCATGGCGGCGCTCGGGTACAATCAAAAAAATCGCACCGAAAATCGGGCGGGGATCCATAACGGTAAAGATTACGCCGAAGAAGACCGTCACCAGGACGACCAGGATCTGGGCCGCGTTGAACGCCACCGCCGTGAAACTGCCGACCACACCCTGAATCATCTGGCTCAGCCTGGAACGAATGAGATTCCGACTCTTTCGCAGGTTTAGGCGAAGCAGGCTTAGGGGCTTTCGCGCGGCTTCGGGCTTGCCCTCCTCCGTCGCGGTCTGGGCAATTTCAGTGGTGACTTCCGCCTGGAGTTTTTCCTCGGAAAGCACGGCTTGCTGCTCCATTTTGATCAGGGGCTTTTGGAGACGTTCCCAGTAAGCGGGCAATCTGTTCCGAGAGCTTGGTGACCGACATCCTGCATCGGCCCGAAGAAAGCCCAGCCCGTCAAGGCAATGACCACAACCAATGCCGCCACGATCAGCCCCGTCACGCTCTTTCTTCCACCTGTTAAGGCCTGCATCCGCGAGATCACAGGATTGATTGCGAGCGAAACCAGAAGGATCAGCAGAAACGAAAACAGAATGGGAGACAGCAGCGAGAACGCCTGAATGAAAGCAATTATCGCCGCTCCCAGTATCAGATAGGAATAGAACGAGCGCGGCGTCTCGTCTGTTTTGGGATCGTTTTGCATGGTATCATTGGTTTGACCGGGCAGAAAACGCGCAACGGACCTGACGGCCACGCCAGTGGTCGATCGGGCTTTTCCAGGTCCCATTGAACTGTCTTTGCCACAGCACTGGATGCGTCGTTGCCTCTGGTGTCCGCATCGCCCGGCTCTTGCCCGACCACCGAACGGTTTAACGGAAAAACTCCAGAGCAATTTCGGACAGCGCGTTGACCACGGGTCGGGCGAACCTGCCGGTGCGCGGGTGACGAGAGTTCGCACCCAGGAGAATTCCCAATCCTGCCCCCACCCCTAAGGCGATCAGAATCGTCTTGCCTGGATTTCTTCTACTATAGATCTTTACTTGCCCATACGTTTCGCGTACCACCCGGGCTGCTATTTCACACCCGTCACTCACCGCAGGCTGCGCGCGATCGTGGACCTCGGCATGGCGTTCCAGGGTGCTCTGAGCATTAGCGCTCCCGCTGTCGGGTTGTGCTGCCATTTGCGGTTTCGGGGCCTCGTATGTGTTGTTTTCGACATTCATGTGGTCCTCCCGAGAAACATTAAACGTTAGCTCTGCACATCAGTAATTTTACGTGTCCACTCTCTGGTTAACGGTTGGATCCCGTGCGGGTTGCGGCCGAGGCGCTGCGCCGTTGGGTGCCCCAGCGGTGGAGGTTGCATTCTTTATCCAGTCGGCGGCAACCTTCGTGGCAATACCTATCAGGGTCACTTTGATCAGGCCGGCGCCAGCGGCTCCGGCTATCAGACCGCCGACAGAACTGCGAACTTCCTCGGCAATGGATCCTATGATTCGCTCCACGGGAGTGGCTCGTTTTATGAACACCCTTGAACCAAGATAACCAAGGCCGGCGGCCGCCCCGATCGCCCAGTATGGAGAATCTTTCACATATCCGCGCCAATCCAGCTTCTCGTTGATGCGCTCGCCGATTTGCTCTACGGTCAGGGAAATGTTCTCTTTGTCTTGAGCGATATCCTCACGTATATCTTCGGTACTGCGCTCGACAGGCGCTTCCCTTGTCGTACTTAAAAATTCTCTTTCATCCATACTGTGTCCTCCTTCCCGGTGTTTTTGAGGTCTTCTATGGTTTGAATATCGATTTCTTCAATCGCCTGTAACCGATGGCGGCAATCACGACACCGATTAAAGCGAGCGCCGCTCCGGTGACAAGCGCCGCCATGACCGGGGCCATGTAGGAACTGAGCCCGATGATCAATGCAGCGCAAAGTGACATGAACCCGGCAACACCGATGACTGCTCCGGTCGCGACGGTTAATACCCCGCTGCGAACAGCCGTCACCTTTTCGCGAATACCCTGGACCACGAGTTCAATTTCGTCGTGAACCACCGCGGCTAAGTGGTTGGCAAGCTGCCCCAACAGGTCATAGAAGGATTCGCGCTGTGCTGTAGGGTCCTGGTTTGCCGTTTTGTTTTGCATCGGATAAAAGCACCTCCTTACCTGCGTCGCAAAATGGCACCGATAATCATTCCAGCGGCCCCGGCTAACAACAGGCTGCGTCCCGGGCTCTGACGGACGTACTCTCGGATCTTGGCATCTGCATGCTCATAGTTGAATCGCCGGACGTACTCGGCTGATTGGTCCAACCACTCAGATGCCTGTTTTCCGTACTGAGCTATGTCGCATTGAGGGTCCTGCTCTGCCGCTTTTTCGTTGATGGCCTCAGCAACATGGTGCAGCTTATCCGCAATAATATTTTTTGCATTCTCGAAGCCACTTGACTTATCCGAGCCTTGGACCTCGTCGGCAGTTCCCGTACTTTTGTCAGCTGTCGAATCGCTGATTCCCATGGTTCACCTCGGCAGTCCTATCATCCTGGGTCTAATTTTCATTTCCTATACCTTGCCGGAAGCATTTTCAGGGTCTTCACTTCCCGATACGAATGGTTGAGATGTTTCCGATGAGTCCAAAGACACTTAACAGCCAGACGATAACTGCGATAACCACTACCACATTCAAAATTTTCTTTATGGTAGCCTGCATCGGTATGTAGCTGTTGATCACCCAGAGGACCACTCCAACGACAACCAGGACCATCACTAATTGAATTAGCGGCATGAGCTGCCTCCTTTCATGTGTTTAATTCCTTGCGCGTCTTCTTATCCAGGTCTTTTCGAAAGAGAATATCCGTCGCCTATTTCACGATGAGATCATTCCTCACGGATTTGACTCCAGCGACGCCGCGTGCGATTTGACCGGCCCGGTCGGCTGCCTTATGAGAATCAACGAAACCGCTCAGTTGAGCGATGCCCTTATAGAACTACTCGATGGTCATCTGGTTCTTTACGCTCTTCACGCCGTTTACATCTTTGACGTACTTGGCGGCCAGGTCCTTCTCCGCTGCGGTTTTGGCTTTGCCGCTTAATGTGACCACACCATCTTTCGTTGTGACGGAGGTATTGAGGGCACTGGTCGAGGCGTGATAGAGCAGCGTCATCTTGGCCAGGGCGGTAATGGAAGCGTCATCAATCTTGCCGACTGTCGATTGCGTCTTTTTCGCGGGCTTTGACACCACCATCTCATTTTTTACATCTTTGACTCCGTCGATATCCTTGGCGTATTCCGTCGTCAAATCCTTTTGTGCTTGACTGCCGGCATCACCCCGCAGAGTTACGACGCCGTCTTTGGCGTTCACCTCGGTTGCGCCGGCGCTCACGCTGCTATGGAACAGAAGGGCGGTTTTCACTTTCGTGACAAGCCAAGCATCCGAGTTCGTAGCGGCGAGTGGCGCCCCTTTGACTTCCAGTCGGTTGTCCACTGTCTTGACCCCGGACAAGCCTGCCACGGTCTCCCTGGCCAATGTCTTGTGGGATTCTTCCGAGACGGTCCCCGTCAAAGTGACCGCGCCGTCCTTGGACTGGATCTTAATATCATCGCCCTTGAGGTGGTTCTTGAACACATAGGAGTTTTTAGCGGATGATACGATCTGGTCATCCATCTTGGACGCGTGGGCAGGCACGCTGAGTGCGAATAGAGCCACCGCTGCCACTATCAGAGCTATAGACCATTTTGCTTGCATGATGGGTTTTCCTTTTGCGACGGTTTGAATGCTTTTTGACCTCTTTGGCTCCGAAGACCCTATGTCTTTAGGAGCCTTGGGTGGGGTGGGCCATGCAGCCGCAGTCGCAGCCCAGGGACACGCCCGTGCATGCCTACTGCGCTGCTCCCACTACTTATCCACAACCTTCTTGACCTGACCGACCTTATCCTGAACTTTGCCGGCGATATTCTCATTGCTACCTTCAGCTTCCAATTTTGAATCCTTGCTCAATTTGCCGGCGATTTCCTTGAACTTGCCCTTCACTTGATGCCACTTGCCTTCTGCCTCGTCCCTCGCGCCTGATTTCATGGGATGCCCCTTTCCGACCTTTATAGGTTGATGGTACGTCACACCTTCGCGCCGGTCTCATTTTGTAATCAGTATCTGCAACTGTCTTGCCGAAGACCGGGATATAATCAAAACGAAGCATTATCGAAGGTTAACGAGAAGTTAAATGAATGGGGGCGAAGCGTAAAGGAACGTTGGATGCTCGTTTGGCCTCAACATTTGGTGGAACCTCAGGGGGCGGAGGGCCCTTTGAGGAAAGACAGGCAGGCCCATCCGGCTCTTGGGCCTCAAAGCTTGAAAGATTTCAAGAATTGTACATTTCGGCTTGACCCCGCTTCCAATCGCATATTGCCGGCAGGTCCTCGCCGCAGGCAGTGATATATTGCGTGGGCTCGAAGAGCCGGTCGCGGATGAATTGCCTGGCGTAGGCAGCGCGCGATCCCAATTAGCGTAAGGGCCATGAGCGCCCGCATCTTCCCGGGGTCGCTGCCTCCGACGAAATAGGGCGTGCAGCCGATGGAGCGCTCCCGCAGACAAGATATCAGCCGGCGGTACGAGGTACCCTCACCTCTGCCGCGTGTTCCTTGTGGTCGTCAACAAGCGGGATGGTCTTGTCGTGTTGCTCAATGCCATCCACGGTCACGCGCATCTCGCCATTCCCGGCCGGCGTTTGCAAGACCGCGATGTGGTAGACCGTCTCCCGATAGCGGTAGTGCATCTTGAAGCCCTCCCAATCCGCAGGGAGGCACGGCGCAAAACGCAGTTTATCCACTTCAAGTCTGAGCCCCAGGAGTGATTCCACGATCAGCCGGTACATCCAGGCGGCCGAGCCCGTGTACCATGTCCAGCCGCCGCGGCCGGTATGCGGCGGTACCGCATAGACGTCGGCCGCAACGACGTAGGGTTCCACTTTGTAGATGGCAGTCTCCTCGGTCGATCTGGCATGGTTCACCGGGTTGATCATGGTAAAGAGCTCCCACGCACGCCGGTTGTCCCCCAGGCGGGCGAAGGCCATTGCCGCCCAGATGGCCGCATGCGTGTACTGCCCGCCGTTTTCTCTTACTCCGGGGACGTACCCTTTGATGTAGCCGGGATTCAGCGCCGACTTGTCGAAGGGCGGATCCAGAAGTTGGATCAGCCCATGCTCGCGGCGAACGAGGCGCTCATCCACCGCTTCCATGGCCATGCGCGAACGCTCATGATCTCCCGCACCCGAAAGAACAGACCAGCTCTGCGCAATCGAATCGATTTGGCATTCGGGGTTAACTGACGACCCAAGCGGTGAGCCGTCGTCGAAATAGGCGCGGCGGTACCACTCGCCGTCCCAGCCATGTTCCTCGAGATTCCGGCGCAGCTGAGCCGCCTCCTTCTGGCAGCGCTCGGCAAAGGATATGTCACCATGCGTGCGGGCAACCTCAGTGAAGCGCATGAGCACGTCATAAAGGAAAAACCCCAACCACACGCTTTCGCCTTTGCCGTGTTCGCCCACCAGGTTCATGCCGTCGTTCCAGTCACCGGAGCCGATGAGCGGCAGGCCGTGCTCACCGAATTTGAGGCCGTTCAGGATGGCACGGACACAGTGGTCGTAAAGACTCGCCGCCTCTTCAGAGCGCCCGGGCAGATCGTAATAAGAGTCTTCATCCGCGTTTACCGGGCGGCCCTGGAGGAAGTGGACGGGCTCATCCAACACGCCGGTGTCCCCGGTGGTGAGGACATAGCGGCACGTCGCGAGCGGCAGCCAGAGGTAATCGTCCGAACAGTGAGTACGCACACCCCGACCCGTTGGAGGATGCCACCAATGCTGAACATCTCCTTCCATGAATTGACGGGACGCGCACAGGAGCAGGTGCTCGCGCACGAGATGCGGCCTGGCGTGGATGAGCGCCATCACGTCCTGCAACTGATCGCGGAAACCGAAGGCGCCCCCCGACTGGTAGGTTGCGCTTCGCGCCCAAAGGCGGCACGCCAGAGTTTGGTACAGCAGCCAGCCGTTGGCCAGCACGTTGAAGGACTGGTCGGGTGTTTCCACATTTACCGCGCCGAGGGTGTGCGTCCAGTGCTGCCACACCGCATCGAGGGCGCCGCGCGCAGCGGTTGATCCTCGAAAGCGATTGACCAGGTTTCTGGCATCGTCGGCGTCTCGCCCCACGCCGAGCCTGAAGACGATCTCACGCTCTTGCCCGGCGGCCAGATCGAAGCTCACCTGGATCGCGGCGCAGGGATCCAGGGCGGCCCCCACCTTGCCGGAAAGGCGCGTGCGCGTCATGGCGGCAGGAGCGCTGCAGCGTACCGTTGCGTCCCAGGAATTCGGTCCGATCGCCGCTTACGGTGCGAGTCGTATCGTCCACGTCGAAGAACGCAGTCCGGTCGCGAAACTCCGTGTTGTAGGGGTTGCGCGCGAAGAGCGCGCCGCTATTCGGGTCAATTTCGGTGATCACGTGCATGGTCGATTTCGGCCGCAGGTCGCCCAGCACCCATTCCGCATATCCGGTAGCGGAGAGCCGGCGGGATCGGCCCGACTCGTTGCGCACTTTGAGCACCGCAAACTTGATCGCTGCGTCCAGAGCCACGTAAACCCACAGCTCGGAGCGGATGCCGCGCTCGGTGTGCTCGAAGACGCTGTAGCCGAATCCGTGCCGGGTGACGTAAGGCGTTGTCCCGCGGCAGGGCAGCGGCGTGGGCGACCAGAAGTGGCCGCGCTCTTCATCACGGAGGTAAAATGCCTCTCCGCTCGAATCGCTCACGGGATCGTTTCCCCAGGGAGTGAGGCGGAACTCGTGGGCATTCTCGCTCCAGGTGTAGGCAAGGCCGCTCTCCGAGATGACGGTCCCGAAGTGCGGGTTGGCCAGCACATTCACCCACGGCGCCGGCGTCAGCTGCCCGTGCGCGGTGGTAATGACATACTCGCGCCCATCCGGGGTGAATCCGCCCAGTCCGTTGTAGAACGTCAGATCGTGGCGCGGCAACGGGGCGACCGCCGGGGGTTCGGAGCGGTGGGTTCGGGTCGGGGTAAGGAGGGGCACGGTTGCTTCCACCGGACTGCGACCGTTGATCTGGTCCGCCAGCGACCCCCGGCTGTCGGTGATGATGACGCGAGCGACCGTTTGGATCAGGATGCGGTCCTCCTCCGCTATCTGGTCCGCAGGTCTTACGAAAATGCCGCCGGGCCGATCGGTCACGTTGGCTTCGATGCCTGCGGCAATGAGCCCCATGATCTGGTCGTGGAGCAGTTGCCGGTAACCGGCGTGATCTTCGTTCCAGATCACCAGGTCCACCGCCAGTCCTTTTAGACGCCAGTACGCGTGGGCCTGCACGAGTTGGCGCACCAGGTCGATATTGGCCGGATCTTCAATCTGCAGCAGCACAATCGGCAGATCGCCGGAGATGGCGTATCCCCAGAGACCGGATTGCCCGCGGTGGTTCTTGATGAGCACGCTCGGGTCGGCTCGCAGCGAAGCATTGGCGTAGATGATCGAACTGGCAAGGCGCCCATAGAGTTGCGCATCGGCCTCCGAGGCATTGAACTGGCGCAGCAGCACCTGGCCATGAGTCCATGCCAGATCAAAGACGCGATCCGCGAGACGCCGATCCTGGTATTTTTCCACCAGGCTCAAGGCTGCATCGCGGGTTTCACCGATGCCGGAGACCATGTTTATCGTTGCCGATTCTTCCGGATCCAGCGTTATCCGGTAGCGGATGGCGACAATCGGATCGAGCACGGAGCCCTCGCTGCCCGAGAGCGCCCCTGAATAAAAACCGGCATCCCCGCTCATCGCTTGCGGATCGGCGACGGTGTTTCCGCGGCCGATGAACTGCATGCGATCGGTCTCATAGGAGACTTCTCCGATCTCCGCCCCATGCACGGCCATCAGGTGCAACATCCAGGGCGTCTGCTCGCCCTGGGAGCGGGGCCGGCGAGTGCAGAGGATCGCCCGCTGCTGCCGGATGATCTCGGTCTGCACAAAAAGATTGCTGAACGCCGGATGCAGTGCGTCCGCGGCAGGCGGCGCCAGAACCACTTCCGCGTAACTCGTCACGTCGATCTCCCGGCGCGTCCGCGCGCGGTTGGTGATGCGGACGCGGCGCAGTTCGATGTCATCCTCGGGCGAAACAGCGATCTCGGTATGGGTGTCATAGTCGTGGTCGCGGCCGCGAAACTCGGCGCGCCCTTCCGAGAAGATCGCCTCAAAATGCTTCGATCGTTTGAGCGTCGGCTGATATGCGGTTGACCAGAACTCCCGGCTGGCCACGTCGCGGATGTAACAGAACGTGCCCCAGTTGTCGCAGGTGCGGTCTTCGCGCCAACGGGTGACGGCGAGGTCCTTCCAGCGGCTGTAACCGCCGCCGGCATTGGTGACCATCACGTGGTATCTGCCGTTCGAGAGCAACTGCACTTCCGGGTTCGGCGTGTCGGGACTTGTGAAAACGCGAATCGGCGTCTCCTGACGCGCTGGAAGCCATATGGTGCTCGGAGAGCTCGGTGGTGTGCGCATAGAACGCCGTGGCCTTGGGGATCCGCTCCTGGAGCAACAGCATGGTCGCCTGGAACAAGGGATCCGACTCGAATCGCTTCTGCATCGGGCGGTCCAGGAGCAGATGGGCCAAAGACAGGAGACTCATGCCCTGGTGATGGGCCATGAAGGACCGAACCACGGCGCTCGATTGTCCGCGCGGCAGACGCGACGGAGTGTAGTCGATCGCTTCGTAGAAGCCATACCGGGCTTCAAAGCCTTCAGCGGCGAGTCGCTCGAGGTTCAGACACGCCTCCTCGGGCGCCACCATCAGCGCCAGCGCCGAGGCATAGGGCGCAATCACCAGGTCCTCGGCGAGCCCGCGTTTGAGCCCCAGGCCGGGCACGCCAAAGGCGCGGTATTGGTAGTTGAGATGCACATCGATGGCATTGTAACCGCATTCCGAAATGCCCCACGGCACCGCGCGTTTTTTCCCATACTCGATCTGCCTGGCCACAGCCGCCTTGCAGGTCTGGTCGAGCAGCGTGTGTTCGTACGTCGGCATCACCAGGAGCGGCATCAGGTATTCGAACATCGAACCGCTCCACGAGAGGAGGATCGGTTCTCCACCGGCGGTCGTGAGCAGACGTCCCAGGGCGAACCAGCTCTCCTGCGGCAGTTGTCCCTGCGCAATCGCGACGAAACTGGAAAACCTCGCTTCCGAAGCCAGGAGATCGTAGTAGCTGGAGTCCCGCCGGTGTTCGCCGACATTGTAGCCGATCGCCAGCAGATGACGCGTCTCGTCGAACAGGAAATCATATTCCATCTGGGCAAAGTGCGTCGCATTGCAGGGCAAGCCCTTTGATCGTCGCAATCCTGTGTTCGGGCGTTCTGGCTGGCCGTCGCGATGAGGCGTTGAAGCTCACCTAGCCAGGCGCTTTCCGCCGGCGTGGCCGCAGAGCCGAGCCGATGTGTCGATCTCCGGCAGGAGCTTTTCCTCCAGCGCTGCCAGTTCGCGCAGTGTTGGGATCTCGTCGAGATCGGGAAAGTCTCCGAGGTTATTCTGAGACGACAAGAGCTCTGTCCATGGAGCGAGAAACGTCAGCTCATCGAGGGCATCTCGACATTGCCCGGCGAAGGCGCTGAGCCCACCACTTCAATTGGCTCTCGGGGTCGGCATCGAGAGCTTCCACGCCGGCGACCAGCTGCCGCGGCGGACGTTGCCAGCTGATCCAGGCACAGCCGCGAAGCCGTGAGCGTGGCGGGTTTGGAGCGGGTCGCGGACTCGAGATCCTGCTGAAGTTGAGCGAGCTGAGCCGGAGCGTACACGTCCGGAGCGGCGGCCGCTGTGTCCATGACAATCCCGAGAGTATCGCTTAAGCCTTCAAAAAACCGCGGGCCCAGGATCTTCTGGTCGGCAAGCTCGAGCAGACCCGGCGCGCAATGTCAGCAGATGGCCGGCGAGATTCCCGCTGTCCACCGACGAAATGTAGAGAGGCGGCAGCGGTTTCAGAGATCGCGTGTCGTACCAGTTGTAGAAGTGGCCCTGGTGTCGTTCCAGGCCTTCCATGGTGTGGAGTGCCTTGCGCCGTGCGTTCGATGAGTTGTCCGGCTGAAATGATAGCCGAAGTCGTACGCGGACAAATTCGCCAGCAGCGCAAGGCCCATGTTGGTGGGCGACGTGCGGTGCGCGACCACGGCAAGCCGGGTGCTCCTGATAGTTGTCGGGCGGCAGCCAATGATCTTCCGGGCCGACGAAAGTCTCGAAGAACGCCCAGGTTTTCCGGGAAAGCTTCCGCAGAAAGAGAGTCTGATCCGCTGTCAGCCTGCTTCGCGGCTGGGCGAGCGGCCGGCTGATCCACCAGGCGATTGCGGGGGAGGCAAACCAGAGGCCCAGTATGGGCCCGGCCACAGCCAGCGCGGCCGGTTTGGATAACAGCGAGCGTGATCGCCGCAGCAGCGGCAACGACCGGGCCGATCCACATGGTCCGGTACGAGCCGACGAGGTCCGTGCGGCTACTGCGATCCGAGTCGCCCGACGGATTCCATTGGAGCAGTCGCTTATGCGTGATCAGCATTCGCCAGGCGGTGCGCATCATCGCATCCAGGCTGAAAAACGCTTCGTATGGCAGGCATACGAGCGTGAAGGCCGCCTGAACGAAGCTGCCGGCGGGCCGAGCGCAGTGCGGCAGCGAGGTGCTGCCCCAGAGTCACATCGATCGGCTTCTGAAGCACACTCAGGGCCGAGGCGATCAAAGAAGGAATCAGGATGATGCCGATCACCGCCAGGGTCCAGAACCAGGCCGCCGGCAACACGGTCCAGCCCAGCAGCAACAGGAGGGTCAACGCCGCGGCCGTCAGGCTGCGCCGCAGATTGTCGAAGATCTTCCAGCGGGAGAGCGCCGAGAGCGGATTCTTCTGCCGGCGCCCATCGGGGCCGGGAATCACCGGCAACAGCCAGCTGCGCAATCTGCCAGTCGCCGCGAATCCAACGATGCCGGCGGCTCACATCCGCGCTGTAGCGAGACGGGTATTCCTCGTACAACTGCACATCGCTCAGCAGCCCGGACCGGGCGTAACACCCTTCCAGAAGATCGTGGCTGAGGATCCGGTTGTCGGGGAAACGCCCGCCCAACGCGCGTTCGAATGCATCGACCTCATAGATCCCCTTGCCGATGAACGAGCCTTCACCGAACAGGTCCTGGTACACATCGGAAACGGCGCGCGTATACGGATCGATGCCGAGCTCGCTGGCGCACATGCGCGCATACCGCGACCGGTTTGCGCCGGACAGGCTCACCGCCACCCGCGGCTGAAGAATGCCGTATCCCGCAACGACGCGCTGCAGCTCTTCGTCGTAGCGCGCACGATTGAGTGGGTGCGCCATGGCGCCCACAAATTGCCACGCCGAATCGCGTGCCAGCTGCGTATCGGTATCCAGGGTGATCACGTACTTCACGTCCGATAGGACCGCGGTGTCGCCGACGACGAGCGCAAAGCGATCCCGTGATCCGCCGCGCAGAAGCCCATTCAAATCCGCAAGCTTGCCGCGCTTGCGCTCGTAACCCATCCAGACCCGGTCGCGCGGATTCCATCGGCGCGGGCGATGAAACAGGAAGAAGGTGTCGCGTCCCGAATCCCGGTACTTTTCGTTCAGCTCTTCGATTCTCTGCTGGGCCAGCCGCAACAGCGGTTCGTCCTCCGGCAGCGTTTCTTCAATGGCGTCGCGAAAATCGGTGAGCAGGCCGAAGTGGAGGTGGTCGTCGCGATTGGCCAGGAAGCGGACTTCCAGTGCCTCGATCAGGTCCTCGATGTTTTGCGTGCTCGTGAGCATCGTCGGAACCACCACCAGGGTTCGACATTCCGGCGGGATCCCTTTGGAGAAGTCCATGCGCGGCAGCGGACGCGGCGTTGCCAGCATGTCGCCAGCCAGTTCACCAGGGCTACCGCCAGATGACTGGTGCACAGCAGGGAAAGCAGTCCGACCAGGCCGAGTGCCCAGCCCTGCAACCCGCCGGCGTACGCCTGCACGGCCAAGCACCCGGCGAATGACCGCCGTCATCAGCAGGATGGTGCCGCCATACAGCAGCAAAGGAAACCGGCCGGCCGATTTTGCGTAGAGCCTCAACCAGACGATAAGCGCACCTCCGCCCTGCGCTCGAGCTGCGCCAATCCCTTGTCGATCAGGTAGAACCCGACGTGCGCCGCGCGGTCGTCGCCGCCTTTGCGTGCCGCACCCTCATGCGCCAGCTGGATCGCCTTGCGCGCCACCTCGATCTCGGAGTGCGGGCTGCGCTTCGCCGTCTTCTCCACGACGTGGCGGTAGCGATCGCGTGTGGCAAAATCCATTCTGCCGTAGACGCCGCCGGGATCCTCACCCAGGGTCTGCTCGACCATGCTCATCGTCTCGACGAACTCGCGCCAGTCCATCGCCCCCAGGAAACGGAGGCTGCCGATGCTGTTGCTCATCGAGACCTGGTCGGCCGCCTGCTGCTGGTTCTCCGAGCGCACCAGTTGCTTCGATGGTCAGGCCGGACTCGGACAGCCGCTGCTCGATCCAGGTGAGCGGCAGGGCCAGAGCAGGACCCTGGCCATGCAGGCGGCGCGCGAGTTCCGCTACAAACGAGCTCGCCATCGGCGGGTTCGACCGCGCCATGTCGGCGATCGCCAGGATCAGGCTCTTCGGGTCCTTAGCGGCGATCTCCGTCATCTGGTCGGCCCAGTAGTCGGCGTGGTTACGATCGATCCGGTCGGCGGCGATCCGGGCGGCCACCCGCCGGAGGTTCTCGATCAAGGCCAGGCGCAGCATGATGGGGATGGCCCAAAGCTCGCCCAATTTCAGGGGGGTCACCGACTGGTAGGCGGCCACGAATCTGCTGAGGTTTTCCGGATCCACCCGGCCATCGCCGTGCGAGATCATCTCCAGAGCGATGTCGTACACCCGCGGCAGCCCGGCCGATGGGCCGTTAAACAACCGCGGCAGCTCCCGACTGTACCCCTTGGGCAAGTGTCGCCTGGCCGTGCGGATCTGTTCTTCGATCACATAGAAGTTGTCGAGCAGCCATTCCCCGGCCGGGGTAATCCGGCGGCCCACCTTGACGGCCTCTGTCAGCAGGCTGTGGACTTCGAGCAGGAGAATTTCATTCTCGGCCAGCCGTGCCAGAAGACGGTCCCGAGGGCGGGCAGGCTTCACCTGATGCATGCTCGCGAGGATTTTCCCATGCTGCTCCATCTGATCGGCACTGAACAGTTCATCTCGAAGGGGCTGTTCGTCGCAGGCATACTCCTGTGACGGGTCGCTTCCGCCGTGGCGCGGCCACATGCGGGAAAAGGTTCGGCGCATCGCCTTGCCGCTTACTTCCATTTTAAATGTCTCCTTTGTCCGGATCGGAAGCGTGTCGCATGCATATCAATAGCTGGACCCGTTTGGGGTGCGCCGGTTGTCTTATCTCCAGTGCAGGCCATAGTCGACGATGTCCGGCAGGTTGGCCTTCAGAGAATCACCCTTGCCAGCGGATGTGAGCCGCCTCCAATGGGACCGCCGCTCCGTCGCAGCGCGGTACCACGCGCGTCGTATAGTCCGATGGCGGGCGGGCCGCAGACACCGCTGCGCTGTAGACGTAGCCGCCCGAATCGCCGGCCAGGCGGCGAACGCGCTGCATCTCCTGCCGCAGGGGAGCGCTGCCCTCGACCCCGGCGTATAGCTCTACCCGTATCGCTTCGGGATCGAGGTCATTGAGAAAGACCTGAGCCTCAAATACGTGCCGTTCGCCGCGAGTCTCAACCTGCACCTCGCCGAAGTGGAGCGGGGCCCATTTCTGTTCCAGGCTGTGCCGCCAATCGGCTATTTTCCTGCCGAGGGCGCAATGATTGGCCATGCGCAAGCGGTAGGCGGCGGCGGCCGGGAGGTAGTGTTGCTCGGTGTACTCTCGCACTGTGCGGGTGGCGGAGAAGCGCGGCGTCAACTGCGACATGCTTGCCCGCATCCGCGCGACCCAGGCCGTGGGGATGCCGTGTTCGTCGCGGGTATAAAACTCCGGGATCACCTCCCGTTCGAGCAGGTCGTAGAGGGCGTCGGCTTCAACCGCGTCCCAAGCGGGATCTTCGCCATGCTCCCGGCCATCCCCCAGCGCCCAGCCCACCTCCGGGGTGTATGCCTCGGCCCACCAGCCGTCCAACTCAGAGAGATTGATACCTCCATTGACGAGCACCTTCATGCCGCTCGTGCCGCTGGCCTCCCAGGGCCGCCGCGGGGTGTTCAGCCAGACATCCACCCCCTTCACCAGGTGTTCGGTCAACATGCATGTCGTAGTCGCTGAGGAAGATCACGTGGGTGCGAGCCTCGGGCCGCCGAATGAAATGTGACCATTCCTGAATCAAGGCCTGCCCCGCCAGGTCTGCGGGATGGGCTTTGCCCGCAATGATGAGTTGCACCGGGCGCTGAGGATCGGCTAACAGGCGCAGCAGTCGCTCCGGGTCGTGGAGCATCAGGTGCGGCCGCTTGTACGTCGCAAAGCGCCGCGCAAAGCCCAGTGTCAGTGCGCTGGGATCAAACAGATGCTTGGCGCTATCGACCACATCGGGCAGCTCCCCGGAGACCGCCAGTTGCCGGGCCAGGCGCTCACGCGAATATTCGATGAGAGACCTGCGGGCATCGGTACGCAGCCGCCAGAGGCTGGTGTCGGAGGCACGACGGATATCATGTTTCCGGGTTCCCGTCGGTGTCAGCCAGCACTCCTTTCCACAGGTCTTCGTCCAAAGATCGTCGGCTGCCGTCGACTGCCAGCTCGGCACGTGAACCCCGTTGGTCACGTGCCCGACCGGGACTTCGTCCGCCGGCCAGTGAGGAAAAAGGGGCTCAAAGAGGTGTCGGCATACGTTCCCGTGCAAGCGACTCACGCCATTCACCGCCCCACATCCGCGGATGGCCAGGTAGGCCATATTGAAACTCTCCGCGGAGTCGTTCGGGTTCTGGCGGCCCAGGGCCAGCAACTCGTAGAGGGGTATGCCGAGCTTCTGCTCGGCATACCCGCCGAGGTATTTTTCGATGAGGGCCGGCGCGAAACGATCAAAGCCCGAGGCCACTGCTGTGTGGGTGGTAAAGAGGTTGCCCGCGCGCGTGGCCGCGAGTGCAACTTCGAAGGGCTGCCCGGTCCCTTTCATGAAGCTCAGCGCGCGTTCCAGCACGGCGAAGGCCGTATGCCCTTCATTCAGATGGCAGACCTCCGGCTGGATGCCGAGCTTGGCCAGCAGCCGCCATCCGCCGATCCCAAGCACCATCTCCTGCTTGAGACGGAACTCCGGTCCGCCCCCGTACAGCTCGCCGGTAATGGCCCTGTGAACCGGGAGGTTTGACAGGTCGTTGCTGTCGAGAAGGTAAAGCTTCACTCTGCCCACCTGAACCTGCCAAACGCGCAGCCATACTGGGTATCCGGGCAGGTCCAGGTCCAGCCGCAGCCATTCCCCGTTCGGTTCGCGCAACGGCGTGATGGGCAGTTGCCCGGGGTCGTTGTATGGGAAAAGGGCCTGTTGCGCACCCTGCTCGTCGAGCACCTGGCGAAAATAGCCCTGCTGGTAGAGCAGACCCACGCCGATGACCGGTACGCCCAGATCGCTGGCGGCTTTGAGCTGATCACCGGCCACATTGCCGAGCCCGCCCGAGTAAATGGGCAGCGCTTCGCTCAACATGAACTCCATGCTGAAATATGCGACGCAGGTTAATGGGGATCGGGAGTATGTCTGCTGAAACCACGCGGGAGCCTCAGCTTCCTGGCGTCTGATCTGCACGAGGGCATCCAGCTGCTTGCGGAATGCAGGATCGGCGGACATGCGTTCGATCCTCTCCCGCGAGACGGTCTGCAACACGACCCACGGGTTTTGAGTGAGCTCCCACAGCGCCGGGTCAAGCTGGCGCCACACGTCGTCGGCATTGTGATTCCACGACCAACGCATATCCAGGGCCAGCTCGGCCAGGGAATCGAATCCCTCGACTTCCGTGGGCAGCAGGCCGTATCTCGGGTGGCTGACACGTGTTGGTTTGCCCATGGTTTCTCCTTTTTCCCGTGCCATCATCCTGCGGGGGGTCACTCCGGCGCCATGTGCCGGAAAAACCACTGTTTCATCCCTTCCACCGCCAGCAGGTAGGCCAGCAGCAGGAGGATCAAGATGAGGAAAAATAAAGCCGGCGGCGCCACGAACCCGAGGTAAACTCCCGCAGGGGTGAACGGCAGCAGAACGGCCACCGCCACTACCGTCAGCGAGCAGGCGATCAGCCAAGGGTTGGGACGGCTTTTAAAGGGGTTTTTGCGGGTGCGGATGATGAAGATGACCAGCACCTGCGTGGCCATGGACTCGATGAACCAGCCGGTATGGAACAGCGCCTCCCCCGCATGGAACACCGCCAGCATGATGTAAAACAGTGAGGAAGTCGAAAACCGAGCTGACCGGCCCGACCAGCAGCATGAAGTTGCGGATAAAGTTCATGTCCCAGTGCCGGGGGCGGCTCAAGTAGTCATCATCCACGCGGTCCAGCGGAATGGGCAGTTCCGATACGTCGTAGAGGAGGTTGTTGAGCAGGATCTGCACCGGCAGCATGGGCAGGAAGGGCAGAAAGAGCGAGGCCCCGGCCATGCTGAACATGTTGCCGAAATTGGAACTCGTACCCATCATGATGTATTTCATGATATTGCCGAAGGTGCGCCGGCCTTCGATAACGCCGGCATGCAGGACCCCCAGGTCACGTTCCAGAAGAATCATGTCCGCCGCGGCTTTCGCCACGTCCACCGCACTGTCCACGGAAATACTGACATCGGCCGAATGTAGCGATGGCGCGTCATTGATGCCGTCGCCGAGATAGCCCACCACATGGCCGCGCCGTTTCAGAGCGAGGATGACCCGGTTTTTCTGGGCCGGCGTAACGCGGCAGAAGAGATTCACCTGTTCCACCCGCGCCGAGAGTGCCTGGTCATCCTATCTGTTGGATCTCGGCGCCGGTGAGTACACCCGTTACCGGGAGGCCGAGTTGAGCGCAGATGTGCTGGGTCACCAGTTCATTGTCGCCGGTGATGACCTTGACCGCGACCCGATCGGCGGCAAGCCCGGCCAATGCCTCTTTGGCGCTCTCCTTGGGCGGATCGAGGAATGCGGCGAAGCCCGCAAAGACCAGTTCCGTTTCATCGCCCACCACGGCATGGGGGTGGTCCACCCCCACCTGCCGTGAGGCGATCCCCAGCACCCGGAAACCCTCTTTACTCAGTCCCTCGAATTGTGCATTGACGCTGGCTCAAGCGCGGCTGCATCCAGGGGGCGCAGGTCCGCCTCTCCATCCGCCTCGTAGCTGACCGACAGACGCAGGATATCTTCGGGCGCCCCTTTGACGACCAGCAGCCTGGTCGTGCCGTTTTCAAGGAGCACCGAAACCCGGCGGCGTTCGAAGTCGAACGGCACTTCATCGATCTTGCGCCAGCCCGTTACGTCGATTTCCTGGTGCTCAAGGATGGCGTCATCCAGGGGGCTTTTCAACCCTGTTTCAAAAAAGCTGTTGAAATAGGCCAGCTGCAGGACGCGCTCGCTTTCCCGTCCAAGGGGGTCCATGTGGCGTTCCAGATGGATGCGGGCCTCGGTCAGGGTGCCGGTCTTGTCGGTGCAGAATACATCCATGCTGCCCAGGTTGTGGATCGAGGCCAGCCGCTTGACGATCACCTTGTTGGCCGCCATGCGCAGCGCCCCCCGTGAGAGGGTCACGGAGACCACCATGGGGAGGAGCTCAGGCGTCAGTCCCACCGCCAGGGCCACGGCAAACAGGAACGATTCGAGCCATGGGCGGTGAAAGAAGGCGTTGATCAGGAGCACAAACAAGACGAGGAGGACCGTCATGCGCATGATGAGAAAACCGAAACGTTGAGTCCCCTGCTCGAAGGCGGTGGGCGGGGCCTTGGCCAGAAGGGTGTCGGCAATTTCACCGAGCTCCGTATTCTGCCCGGTGCGGCACATCAGCACTTTTGCCGTGCCGCTGATCACCGATGTCCCCAGGAGCACGGTGTTGCCGGCCGCGAGGATATCGGGCTCTCCAGGAAATTCACCGGGAGCCTTTTCCACCGGAAACGGTTCGCCGGTCAGCAGGGCCTGGTTGACGAAAAAGTCCTTTGCCTCCAGCACCCGGCCGTCACAAGGAACCAGGCTGCCGGCGGCCAGGAGTGCGACATCTCCGGGCACCATTTCCGCGAGAGGTATCTCAAGAGGTTTGCCTTCCCGCAACACCTGTCCGCGCACCGCTACCGACTGGCGCAGATGTTCCGCCGCCTGTCCGGCCCGGTATTCCTGGACGAAATCGAGGGTCACGCTGGTAAGGACTATGGCGCTGATGATGAAGAAGCTGATGGCGTCTCCCGTGAAGGCTGAGAGCGCACTGGCCGTGAGGAGAATGATGACCAGGGGATTGCGGAACTTGGCCAGAAACTGGAGCAGCAATGCCCGTTTTCGCTCGGCATGGATCAGGTTGGGGCCGAAACGGATCAGGCGGGCAGCCGCCTCCGCACCGCTCAGCCCACCAGGGCTGGAATCCAGGCGTTCCATCAGCGCCGTGACGAGAAAGTTGCCAGAATGGGGGCTCAGCTTTATCAGGGGGTGCAGGCATGATCGAACTTCTCCCAGCAAGGGATGGAAAATTCTGCTTGGAATCTCACGACTGAACCGCGTACCAAAGAGAAGCAAAGTAGTGACACGTGGTACCCAGAACGACAAAGAGATGCCACACGAAATGGCTGTAGCGTTTCCGCTCAGCCCCATAGAATGCCAGTCCGGCCGTGTATGCAATGCCTCCGGCAAACAGCAGGAGAATGCCCGGCAATGGCACCTTCAACCAGAGCGGTCGGATTGCTATGACCATCAACCAACCCATGGCCAGATAGAGGCCGGTCGAGAGGCGAGGGTGCCACAGGGCCCCCGTTATCTTCAGCGTCACACCGAGGACGGCCAGGCTCCACACGATGCTGAAAAGCGTCCAGCCCCATGGACCACGCAGGACGCCCAGGGTAAACGGAGTATAGGTACCGGCAATGAGCAAGAAAATGGCTACATGGTCAAGCACTCGGAACACACGCTTTGCCCTGCTCTCGGGAAGCACGTGATAGAGTGTGGACGACAAGTACAGGAAGATCATCGCTCCGGCAAAAATGGCGGCTGCAACAACATTCCAGGCGTCGCCGGGGCGAAGGGCAGAATTGATAAGAAACGGCGTCGCGATAAGACACCCCACCAAGGCTATGCCGTGGCTGATGCCATTGGCGATTTCCTCCGCGGATGACTGCAAGCCCTTATGCGCTGGGATCATCTCGTTCACCCCTATCTCTCCGGTCGCCCGCCGTTTAAGATCTCTTGCGGGAGGCGCCCCGACTAAGCTCAGAAGCAAAATTCCCTTCAGGTAGTGCAAATGACCGGCCAACCACCATGGCGGCCCACGGCCGAGAAGAAGCAATAGTTTGAAATCTCGATTTAATAACAAAGAGTTAGGCGTATGGAAGAGCGGCGCAGAAAACTAATGGGACGATCTGTTTGGCCTCAACATTTGGTGGGGCCTCAATAGACTGAGGAGTCCCTGGAAGAGAGACCGTCTATTTGGCCTTGCCGCCTGCCGGTTTGTAGAAGACGTGCTCTCCGATCTCGACCGTCTTGATATATTCGTTGGACCAATTCGGGGTTATTTTTCGATTGTGGAAATACATGGCTCCATCGGTTGTGTCTTTAAGTTGCCGGTTTAGGGCCTTGCCGGCGATTGCCTTGGCGTGCGAGTAAGGCTCCTCCTCCCAGGCGTCATCCGGTCGGCCATCGCACCACCACGAGAACTGGCAGGCTCCCTGTTCGTGGCCTTGCTTGACAACTCCGCAGATGGTGTTTGGAAAGCCCGTATGCCCGAGCCGGTTCATGACGACCTGGGCGATGGCTTCCATTTCGGCATTGTCCTTGCGATTGGCCTCCCAGTAAATGGTGCGGGCCAGGCAGGTGATCGCATCGTCCAAGGGCTCCTGGCCGGTCGGATCAACCGAGTGCGCTTGGGACTTGGTGATGGACTCGGCCGCAGTGGGCAGCGCCTTGCTGCCCTCGGACGAAGCCTTCTGCTCCAGCACCTCCGCCTTGCCCTTGGCGGTTGCCTCCTTCTGAGCTTGATCGGCCGCGCTGGCCAAGCCCGTCAGAAGGTAGGCCGAAAGGCAAGCCGCAGCCCATATTTTGCGCATAGTCGAACCGCCTTTCCGTACGGCCTTAACGCGGACATTGCACGAGCCAAGCCGGCTGCAGCCGCAAGGCGTCGGGCCGTGAAGCTGCACTTCGCTGAAAAATCTTCATGAAGTGTTCGGGTGATGCAAGTTCGGTGACGAGGCTAAGATAGGTTGGTAATTGAGCTTTGTCAGTAGCGCCCGGGTTAGCAGGGTGTAGAGCTGGGCTTTGCGAACGTGGGGCGGAAAGAGTGAGGAGATATGTTCGGCCTCAACATTTGGTGGAACCTCAAAGGACGGAGGGGCCCTTCGGGATAGGACAGGCCGCTTAATCCGGCTCTTTGGCCTCCGGCCGGACTATGCCGAGCTTATGCATGCGCGCTCTCAAGGTGCTCGGGTGGAGGCCCAGGATCGCTGCGGCCCCGCTTTTCCCCTCGATGCGCCATTTGGTTTCCGAGAGAATTTTAAGGATCTGGTTGCGCTCCACCTCTTCCAGAGTCCTTATGGCGGAGGACATGGACGGGGAGGAAATGCTCAGTTTGTCTGCGAGGTGCAGAACAGGCCCGGAGCACAGGATCACGGCCCGTTCAAGGACACTTTCGAGTTCCCGGATGTTCCCCGGCCAGGGGTACTCCTGGAGTGTCTTCATCGTCTTCTTCTGGACCGAGGTGATCTGTTTCCCCAGATTCTTGTTATAGCGTTCGATGAAGGCCTCAACCAAGAGCGGAATGTCTTCCTTCCGCTGTCGGAGTGGAGGAACCGTGATGGGGAAGATGTTGAGCCGATAGTAAAGGTCCTGCCGGAAACGGCCTTTGAGGACTTCTTCCTCCAGATTGCGATTGGTCGTCGCGACGATCCGGGTGTCGACCTTGATGGTATGAGATGAGCCCAGGCGCTCGAACTCATTATGCTGGATCGCCCGCAGCAGCTTTGCCTGCGACTCCAGGGGCAGTTCCCCGATCTCGTCCAGGCAAAGGGTGGACCCGTTGGCGATCTCGAACCGGCCGACCTGCCGGGCATCGGCCCCGGTAAATGCTCCCCTTTCCCGGCCGAACAATTCGCTTTCGATTAAATTGCCCGGCAGCGCAGCGCAGTTGACCGTGATCAGGGGCCGTTTCTTGCGGGGGCTCATGTGGTGGATGGCGGCCGCGATCAGCTCTTTTCCCGTACCGGTCTCGCCCATGACAAGGACCGTTGTGTTCGTTGGAGCGACCTGCTCCGCGCGATAGAGAACATACTTCAGACCGTCGCTTTTCCCGATAATATGGTCGAGATCGATGTTTCACTTCGATCTGTTGACGAAAGTAGATATTCTCGACCTCGAGCTGCTCTTTCATTGTGTTGAGTTCCGAGAGAGCCGTTCGAAGTTCGGCCGTCCGTTCCTCCACCCGGTGTTCCAGTTCTTCGTTGGCTTTTTGTAAAGCCGCGGCTATGAGTTTGCGGTCGGTGATGTCGCGGATGTTGCACTGAATCACCTTGTGATGATTGACCCGGTAGACGTTGCATACAAATTCCACTGCAATCGGGCGTCCGTCTTTCGTCTCCAGCGGCAGGTCCTCGTAACGGACAAATCCCCCGTTCTGCAATTCCAGAAAGGCGGCTTTCGTTGCATCCACATTCTTGAACGGGCCGATTTCCCAGAGTGTCTTATATAGAAACTCCTCGCGCGAATACCCGAGCATTTCGACCAGGAACGGGTTCACATCCGATATGTGTCCGGTCTCGGCATCGAGGATCAATATACCGTCTCTGGACGTTTCAAAAAGGCGGCGGTAGCGAACTTCAGAAATCTTTAACGCCTCCTCCGACCGCTTGCGCACCGTGATGTCCGCCCCGTAGATGCGCACACGCCGGGCACCGTCCACGAAATGGATCGTTTGATGGTACCACTTCCCGTCGAAATGCACTTCCCGCGAAATCGACTTCGCCCCCCCCTCGCGCAGGGTGCGCAGCATCGATTCCAAATCTGTGAGCCAGGGGTGTCCCACGCCGCGCGGGTTGAGGTCGGGGAACATCTGCTCGGCGACCGGGTTGCAGAAAAGCACGTGCCCCGCCACATCCACTTCGACGATGGGTCGGGGGTTGAGCATGGGGAAGCTGGCCAGATGGTTCACCTGGGACTCGGCCTGTTTGCGCGTGGTGATGTCCGCTATTACGACGCGACACTCCTGCCCGTCCTGCGCAGCCGTGGCCGTGAGCTGCACGTATTGCGGCCCCCGGCCTTCATTCCGGAGGGCGAGCTCGCAGACTTCCTTCGCCTGGAGCGTGAATGCTTTTTCCAGGAAGGCCTGGAAACCACCTCGGTCCGCCTCGCCAACGAAATCCCAAAACCGCCGGCCCGACAGCCGGGCGCGTTCCGCCCCCAGCATGCTCGCCCCGGCCAGGTTCAACTGGCGGATCGACCCGTCGCGGCCAAGGGTCACGTAGCCCACCGGGGCAAAATCGTAGAGCTCGGTGTAGCGCTCCAGCCCCGCTTCCACCTCCGCCCGCGACCCGCGCAACTCCTCGTTTTGCAGCTCCAGTTCGATCTGGTGGACCTGCAGTTCGTGCAGGAGGCGCCGTACTTCGGCCTCTGTCGGAGCACCGGCGTCGGTTCTGCTGGCTCGAAGCCGCTCTTCCGCCCGGCGGCGCAGCTCGGCGGCATCCGCCGAAGGGCTCTGTTTTTTCCCCAGTAGGTTTTTACCTTGAACGTTTTTCATACCTCAGGCTTATCCTGCCATCCGCATTTTCGGGTCGGAGGCTTTTTTCACGATCGGCATCCTATCACAGTAATGGCTTGGAATAATTCTTGTTTAATCAGGCCGAAACTTTTTCTGCACCCGCATAGAAAAAGGCAACCGGCTCGGATCGGACGCAAGAGACTGGCGCAGATGACTTTGTGTTTCATATCATAACTCTTCTTCTTGCCACAATAGCCTCTTGCCCATCTTGGGTCGTTGCCTTTCCATCCCGTCCCTCACTCAAGGCATCGGCAAAAAATCGGTTTCGTATTGCCTGGGTCTCATCCCATTGATCTGGGGTAGGTTGAAAATAATGAACACCAAAGTTTATGATGGACGACAAACGGAGGTGTCAGGATGGAAAAGGTCCCGTACAGCAAGTACACCAAGGAATTTAGTCTATCGGCCGTGCGCCTGGTAACTGAGGCGGGGGTGTCGGGGGTGTCGGCCAGCGGTTTTCATGCCAGCCGCAGCCGTGGGTCTTCGCGGCGGGTGCAGGAAGACGGCCGGCTGGAGATCGCCGGGCCGCCGCTTATCGGCGCACGCGGGAAACCACGGCCCTGAGCGGTTACAATGGGATCTGGTCGCTCACGGGGTGCGCGTCGGAGTGCATCGCATCAAATGACTTCGTCGCAAGCTGGGGTTGTGGTGCAAGATCATATGGTCGATGCTGCTGCTTTTCGGACTTCCCGGTCTTGAAAGGGGTACCCCGCCTTTAAGAAGAGAGAAGAAGTGTCCTTAGGCACTTTGAGCTTCAGATATGAAGAAAGATTTACTTTCGAATTTTGGACGCCCAATTTCTTCCGGATGTTGCGCCGGTGGGTTTTGATGGTGTGCGGTGAGGAGTTCAGCAGCCCCGCAATTCGGTCAGAGCTAAACCCCTTCTTGATCATCAGTGCCACGCGCAGTTCGGTCGCGGAAAGGGCAGCAATCACCTCGTGAGCCTTCGATCCTTCCGGGGTCAAAGCGGCGAGCAGCGCTGCAACTACATCGAGCTTCGCCAGGATTCTTGCAGGCAGCTTGTCGCGGCGCAGCTCGTTCACGACCGGTAGGATCTTCACCGACACGTCCAAGGCGATCTTTTCCTCCAGTTCTTGGCGGCGGCGATCAATGTTTCGCGCCAGAACGGACAATGCCGTGTTGGTCCTGACGACTTCCCGGTGGGTACGATCCAGGTCGTTCTTCTGGGTCGCGAGTTCATCCATGTGCCGCTCAAGGGCCTCTGAGTTTGCCTGCCATTTGGCCTGGAGCTCCAACACCCGTTGTTTGAGCTCTTCTTCCCTGGAAATGTAGCGGGACACGTCTTTGACCAGGATCAAAATGGCCGGGCGACCCTGCCACACGACCGGCGTCCCCGTGACGTCAACCGGCGTGGCCTGCCCGTCCTTGCGCAGAAGGGTTGCCTGACAGCTCTCCGGCAGATCCTCCCCGATCAGAGGCTGTTCCAGGCGTTGCCGGATACGGGGGTAATCCCCCAGCGGTACCAGATGGGCCGGGCCGAGTTGCAGTAACTCCGCGATGGAGTACCCGGTCAATTCGGTCGCGAAACGATTGGCGTACAGGTGCGGCCCATTGAACCCGGGTGCGATGAGAATGCCTTCCGGAATGTTCTCAGCGATCGAACGAAACCCCCCATCAGCTGGCGGCATCTCCGTCTGCGCCGCCGGGCGTCGCGGGGTGCCGGAGACGAGTCCTGCATCCTGGCTTTCCGCCGGGCTGCGGAGGGCGATCACTGGCCTCTGCCCCCTGCGTTTGAGAAGCGTGGAGAATTGGGTGGTGAGGCCGGCGGAAGCGACAGGCTCGTAAAGCTCGACCCTCCCCGCTCCGTTTTCGGGTAAGATGTCGGGCTGCTTCCATCCGCCATCTTCCCAGGCTTTATTATTCATCAGATCTTCAACAGCGGCGCTGGTCGGCTTGAGGTCGCCGCGGATCGCTTCTCGGCGTTGGCCGTAACGCACCGCTATGACGGCGGACCCGCTGTCCACCTGATTGACCGGGCTGTCCATCGATCCCCCCTTTTGCAGGCCTGAAGAATTCGCCGTTCGCGACGAGGTCTTCTGCTTGTATGGATAGCACTATCCGGGCGAGGCGATAAATGGGGTCAATCCTGTATTTGTTGGCCATTGATGCGGAATGCGCCAAACGGATTCGCGAGTCCCACATCCTTGAGGTCCATGTGCAACCGGGCGGTTTGAAATTTCACAGCCACGGGCCGTCTAACGGCGAGCCTTTCCCGGTCCGCCCGTTTCCGATTGCCCCCATGAAAATACAGGATTCACCCCATCTCGGTTGAATACCCGCTGCGTTAGATTCTCCCGCGCGGCCAAGACTGAGGGTCGTCGACGCTTTTCGTTCAACCCGATTCGATTCCATCGAGCCATCGGGAGCTATGACAGTTCCAGTTCCGATGCGATCGGTAACGGAGGATAAACGCCATGAAAACATTACCCCAAAAGGTGGTAGGTCAATTGAGGGATAACGTCAGGGGCATCGTGATATCGCCGGGTGAGGCCGGCTATGATGACGCCCGCAGGATCTGGAATGCAATGATCGACCGGAGACCCGCTGTAATTGTTCGCTGCGCGGGGGCAGAGGACGTTCGATACTCCGTTGCCTTCGCACGCGACCAGGGGTTGGAAATTTCGATACGCGGCGCCGGCCACAACATCGCCGGTAACGCCGTATGCGACGACGGCCTGATGATCGATCTTTCAGGAATGCGGACGGTCCGTGTCGATGCGGATGAGAGGCGGGCGATGGTTCAACCCGGTGCGACCATGAATGATGTTGATCGCGCCACCCAGGCTCATGGCTTGGCCACTCCCATGGGGATCAATTCCACCACCGGCATCGCCGGGTTGACCCTCGGGGGTGGTTTCGGGTGGCTGACCCGTCAATACGGTCTGACGATTGACAATCTCGTGTCCGCCGAAATAGTGACTGCCGACGGTGCCCTGATAAGCGTCAGCGAGGAGGAAAACGCCGATCTCTACTGGGCGATTCGAGGCGGCGGCGGCAACTTCGGCGTCGTGACCCGTTTCGAATTCAGGCTTCATCCGGTTGGCCCCGAGGTCATGGCCGGTTTGATGGTATTTCCGTTTGACCAGGCAAGAGAAGTGCTCAGGGCCTACCGCGAATTTGTATTGTCGGCTCCGGAAGACATCAACGTATGGGTGGTATTGCGCAAGGCTCCGCCTTTGGCCTTTCTGCCCGCAGAGGTTCACGGCAAGGAGATACTGGCTCTGGCCGTCTTTTTTTCAGGTGATCCCCAAACGGGGCAACGACGCGTCGAACCGCTGCGAAGTTTTGGGAAGCTGCACGGAGCACACGTCGGCGTGCAGCCCTATGTGAACTGGCAACAGGCGTTCGATCCGTTGCTGACGCCCGGGGCTCGGAATTACTGGAAGTCCCATAACTTCATCGAGCTCAGCGAGGGGGCCTTGAATGCGATCATTGAGTTCGGGGGCAAACTGCCTACGGCGCAATGTGAGATTTTTCTGGGACTGATTTCCGGGGCTGCCAATCGAGTCCCACCGGATGCAACGGCTTATTGCCATCGGGATACCAAGTTTGTCTTGAACGTGCACGGGCGTTGGGATCACCCGGTCGACGACAAGCGGTGCATGGCATGGGCGCGTGAGTTCTTCCAGGCATCGGCGCCATATGCATCCGCCGGCGCTTATGTGAATTTCATGACCGCAGACGAAGGCGATCGCATCGCCGCCGCCTATGGGTCAAACTTTCCCCGACTGGCGCGGATCAAGCGGAAGTACGACCCCGGCAACCTGTTTCATATGAATCAGAACATACCGCCATGAAATCCGGCGGGCTCTCTTCTCCAGACTCAATCTGCCGGCCATGGAGGTTTTCCCCATGAACGCTATTTACAGCCGCGAACACGCAGATGTTCCAGAATTCATCGTCGACCATACCCTTTTTCGCTCGCGCTGCTACATTGACGGCGAATGGGTGGCAGCGCAGGGCGGGGGTGTCATCTCGATAGTCAACCCGTCTACCGGGAAACCCATCGGCAGCGTCCCTAAGTTGGATGAGGCGGACATCCGGCGCGCTATCGAGGCGGCCCACGCGGCATTTCCGCGCTGGCGTGCCAAAACCGCCAAGGAACGGGCTGCCGTTCTTCGCCGATGGCATGATCTGATAATGGCCGCCCAGGAGGATCTGGCGCGGTTGATGACCGCCGAGCAGGGGAAGCCGTTGGCAGAGGCCCGCGGCGAAATTGCCTATGCGTCTTCGTTCGTGGAGTGGTTCGCAGAGGAGGCCAAACGGGTTTATGGTGATGTCATTCCGGCTTCCAGGAACGACACGCGCATCCTGGTGCTCAAAGAACCCATCGGCGTCTGTGCGGCTATTACACCCTGGAATTTTCCGGCGGCCATGATCACCCGCAAAACCGCCCCGGCCCTTGCCGCCGGCTGCACGGTGGTGCTCAAGCCGGCGGCGGCGACCCCCTTCTCGGCGCTGGCGCTGGCCGAGCTTGCCGACCGCGCCGGAATCCCCCGAGGAGTCTTCAACGTGGTAACTGGAGATGCGAGGACGATCGGCACCGAGCTTGCCACAAACCCGACGGTGCGCAAACTGACGTTCACCGGATCCACCGAAATCGGTAAGCTCCTGATGAAACAGTGCGCGGGAACCGTGAAGAAACTTTCCCTCGAACTCGGCGGACACGCACCGTTCATCGTGTTCGACGACGCCGACCTGGATGCAGCGGCCGAAGGCGCACTGCAGTCCAAGTATCGCAACGCCGGGCAGACTTGCGTTTGCGCCAACCGGCTGTTGGTGCAGGAAAGAGTGTACGACACCTTTGCCGCCAGGTTGACGGAACGCGTGCGGTCGCTCAGGGTGGGCGACGGGATGGAGCCGGGTGTGACCATCGGTCCGCTCATCAATGCCGAGGCGCTTGCCAAGGTTGAGGAGCACGTTTCCGATGCGGTCGACAAGGGCGCCCGCGTGCTGATCGGGGGGAAGCGTCACGCGAGGGGCGGGCTCTTTTTCGAGCCCACCGTCCTGGCCGACGCGACCCCTTCCATGAAAATCACCCGGGAGGAAACTTTCGGCCCCGTCGCGCCACTTTACCGGTTCAGGAATGATTCGGAAGCCGTGGCCATGGCAAACGACACTTCCTACGGATTGGCCGCCTACTTCTATTCCCGCGATGTCGGGCGGATTTTCCGCGCGGCCGAAGCCCTTGAGTACGGCATCATCGGCATCAACTCCGGCATGATTTCCACCGAAGTTGCGCCGTTCGGCGGAATGAAGGAATCCGGAATCGGGCGAGAAGGTGGGAAATACGGGATCAATGAGTTTCTTGAAACCAAATACCTTTGCATGGGAGGAATACAGTAACCGCGGTATCTCCTTTGCAAAATCGCCTTTTTACTCAACCCATTTCGTGCAATTCAGATGAAGTGTGCGCAGCAGTGCCCCGCCCTCCATAATGGGTCCAGATTTTTTGAGGTAGATCCGGCATAATTTGGGTCTAAAACCGGGAAGCCGGTATGAGCCGGAAGTCGTGCCTTCAGGCATTCCCAGTGGAAGTAATAGCGAATCCTTTTGGGGTAAGCCCAGTTGCAGATGGTGTGCCTGCGATTTTAGCCAAATACGTGTCCCCCAGCGTTTTTATGTGCTCATCCACATTGTCAAAATAATTGTAATGAATTTGCTCTTCGTTTATGATGGTCTCAAAAAGTTTCATGCTGGTGCTGTCACCATTCTCACGGCAAGTGGCGGCAAATAGGTTATAAACATCGATAGTATTATCCTCCAATTTTGAATCGAATGAAAAAATTTCTTTGGCTTTCTGGCCTTTTTGAACTTTTGCGCTGGGTTCGGTAATCGGTTCTCCGCCCAGTTCCTTGATTCGCTCTGCGAACATTTCCGCGTGGCGCATCTCATCAATTGCAATCAGTTTAACGTTACCCGCCAACTCTCCATAATCCTTATCGTCGAGATTATAATGTTGATTCATGTACTGGTGAATCGCATGTAGTTCCATCGAACGAGCGTTATTGAGTGCGTCAATTACCTTCTGCCTCCGCCCTTCTTTCAGTGCCCTCTTCATGTGAACCTCCTATTGCGACGTTCATTAGTGGATTTGGAACGATGGCCATTATAGATCATGGCAGCGACTTCAGTGTCAAGCGGAGTGATGCGGCCTTAGCTTTAGCCACTGATGCCCTTCGAAGACGGTCGGGGTGAGCATTCCGTGATTGCGGTAAGGAGACTCTCTGTAGATCAAGGCCGGACGCAACGTGGAGGCGCAGGCCAAGCAACAATTTGAGTTTTTCAATCAGAAAATTGAGGTTCTCAAGAACTTGATGATTTTCGGCTGGCGCAAGAGGAACTAATAATAAGCCATATCAAAAGGTTAGATGGTGTCTATCCAGTGGCACGGCTTTTGATTCTGATAGGGGATAGGCACCCAGCGGTTCGGGGTGGGGTGAAGTTTGATCCGGCATAAGCGTATATCCGGCGGCCTCACACCGAACATAGATAGTGTCAATTGCAAATGGAGGAGAAGGACATGGCCGGCAATACCAAACCAAAGGGCAAAAAGTGTTGCTCGACGGAACACGATAGACTGGTGGCTGAGCTGGATAGCTGCGATCAGCTCTACAAGACTCCCTCGGAGTGGCACCGGTGCGCCCGTGTCATAGCGCGGCGCAGCGGCATACGGGCGAAGACGTGCATGCTCCAGGCGTGATTTCCTGAATAGCGTGCGTGGAGCCGGGCACATTAATATGAACGATAATAAAAGACTTGAACTGGCGATTGAACTGGGCAAGAGGGTAGAACACTTTTTTTCCGGCCGGATCGGTGCGGACAACTTTCCCTATGTCAATTCCGCACGTGAGATCGAGCAGGTTGCCGAGAGCCAGTTTGCCATTGAAGAATGGACCTGCCCGATGACCGTGAAACATTTGAGCGAGAACCCGAAAATTGCCGTGCTCATCTGGGACCCGGCCGTGAACACTGGTTACGAAATTTTGGGTGAAGTGTTGATGTTCGAAAGCCTGGCGTTTTTGAACGGTTTCGCCCCCGAGGTGGAGGCGGATGCCTTTCTGCCGCAGGTGAAACGGAAGTTGATCATTCGGGCAGAGAAAATTGTCCCCTTCAGCCACACGCTGCGGTGTGACAACATCCAGCAGTTTCCCGCATCGGACGTCGTGATGAAGTTCTCGACTCGTGACGACAGAAGCCGAGAAATCCCGTTTTGTACCTATGCGCCCGAATGGGCCGAGCATGCGCGTTTTGACCGGAGTGATGATGCATGTGACGACGGGCGTTCAGGCGAGGCCTGAAACGTAGTTACGTCTAATGGAAGGGGTTTACGTTCGCCAAAACAGGGAGAGCGTCATGAAAAAGGCCAAAAAGACTGAACTCGATTGTTCTAAAAACTGCAAATCCGTAATCAAAGGGTGCGAGGCCGAAGGCCGGAGCCGCGACGAATGCGAAAATCGCCACAACCAGTGCGTCTCCAACTGCACCTTTGCGTAAACAGGAACGACGGCGGCCGACCTCCGTCGGCCGCCGACTTGTCCATCTGCACCTTTCCGAGCCTTGATCCAAGAATCCCCTGCCGGCATAAAAGGAGAAACAGTCATGCTCCATATTTCAAAAATATCTATGCTGAACCCGGGGGAGATTCTGACGAAAGCCTCCGGCTATTTCGGAAAAGGCGGTGAGGGATTGGACGAAACGGAGCACGGTTCCTGCTGCATTTCATTTTCAGGGGCAGGGGGATTTGTCACCGTGACAGTTTGTGAGAAAGCCAATGGACGGGAAGTGGACGTTGAAACCCGGGAGTTCGAATATCAGGCAAAGCAGTTTCTTGGGTTGCTCTGAAGAAGGTCCGTCAAGGGTTTCGCGTGGTTGCATCCGTGTGTGAGAATCGGTCCAAAATCAGCAAACCAATCTCAAAAATCCACCGTGATTCGTCTTCGGCTCAGAACGTGGCTTCTGCCGAAACATGTTGCGCCTTCGATCCAGTGAGCCTAAGATTCCCCGATACGATATGATCTGCAGGACCGCGGCAATTGGCCATCCCAACCGATCCAATCGGGCGGCACGATAACGTCCTGCGGCGAGTCATCCCTTGCCGAAAAGGATTGCGTTGATGGACTTCTTTCCCCACCTGTTTCAGCCCATTCGTATCGGGCGCCTGCAGTCCAGAAACCGGCTGCTCATGTCCGCCATGAGCATCAACTTCGGCGTGGACGAAAAAGGCCACGTGACCGAACAGCTGATCCGATACATGACGGCGCGGGCCGAAGGCGGTGTGGGGATGATGCTGGTGGGCGGCGGCGGGGTGCATCCCACGGGCGTGGAGCTGCCCCACCTTCCCGCCTTGTGGGAAGACAACTGCATTCCGGGGCTGAAGAGGATGGCCCAGGCCGTGAAACCGTATGCCGTTCCTCTCGGCATGCAGCTGATGCACGGTGGGCGTCAATCCTACCACGACCGGAAAGTCGCCCCTTCGGCCATTCCGGCGCCTGCGCTGGCCAAGGGGACCCCGCGCGAGCTCCGGCTCGATGAAATCCCCACCCTGGTGGCGGCGTTCGGAGATGCCGCGCGGCGCTGCATGGAAGCGGGTTTCGACTTCGTGGAAGTCCACGGGGCCCACGGGTACCTCATCAACCAGTTCCTGGCCCCCAACTCCAACCGGCGCGCCGACAGATACGGCGGGGGGTTCGAAAACCGAACGCGGTTCCTGCTGGAAATCCTCGAGGACATCCGGCGCAAATGCGGGGCGGGTTTCACCGTAGGCATCCGCATGAACGGTGAGGATTACATTGACGGCGGGTGGGGCATGGACGAAGCTCTCCAGCTTGCGCCGGTGCTGGAACAAAACGGGGCCGACTACCTGCATGTTTCGGCCGGCGTTTATGGCAGCAGACAGCTGACGATCCCATCCATGTATGTGGAGCAGGGGTGCTTTGTCCATCTGGCGGACGCGGTGAAAAGACGGGTTTCGATTCCGGTGGTGGCGGTAGGCCGCATAAAGAGTCCGGGAATGGCGGATGCGATTATCCGGGAAAATAGGGCGGACATGGTTGCCCTGGGGCGTTCCCTTCTGGCGGATGCACGGTGGCCCGACAAGGCGAAAAGCGGTTCGGTCCGAGCCATACGCCCCTGCATCGGCTGTTGCCTGGGGTGCATCCATGCCGTATTGAAACTGGAACCGGGCGGGTGCGTCGTAAACCCGGACGTGGGGCGGGAGTACCTGCTCCCGGACGGCATCGAACCGGCCGCCGAACCGAAGACGTGTCTGGTTGTGGGGGCAGGGCCGGCCGGGTTGGCGGCCGCTCGCATGCTGGCGCTGCGCGGCCACACGGTTTCGGTCTGCGATCAGCAGGCCGAAGTCGGCGGCGCGCTGCGGCTGGCGTCCAAGCCGCCCGGCCGTGCCGAGTTGATGGATATTCTGGGCTATTTCGTGGAAGAGCTGGTCCGTTTGAAGGTCGCCGTCCGGTTGAACCGCCCGGTCGCAGACGAGCTGCTCCAGGCGTTCAACCCCGACGACGTCATTCTGGCGACCGGCAGCCTGCCCGATACGCCCATGATCAAGGGCCTCTATCAGACAAACATGCAGGTCTGCACGGTAACGGAATTGTTGTCAGAGGCGCTTGACGTTGGGGATCGGGTCCTCGTTTGGGGCGGCAATCAGGCGGGCCTGGTCCTGGCCGATCACCTGGCCGCAAGCGGTAAAAGCGTCACGGTCCTGCACCGCAGAGAGCATTTTGCCGAGGAGATGTCCGGCAACGATCGCTATTACCTGCGCGAACGCTTGAAGCGCGCGGGCGTTACGCTGTACAAGAACGTGCACGTCCAATCGTTTCTCGCCGACGGCGTCCGCTTCCGCGCCGGCGACCGGGCGATGGAACTCAGAGAGTTCGAAAGCCTCGTTCTCGCCGACACCTTCGTCAGCCTGCGCGAAGCCTCCAATCTGATCAAACCGCATCGCGCGCGAGTCCATTTCATCGGGGACGCGAAAAGCCCTCGGCACTTGATGTATGCCATCAGCGAAGGCGAGGAACTCGGGCGCACGCTATAGAAGGGACACCGATCATGCCCAATGATCCGCTCCATTTCACGGTCAAGGACATTCTGAAAACCGAGGTGGCGCTGGCTTTAGGCTGCACCGAGCCGGTGGCCATCGCGTTGAGCTCCGCGGCGGCCGCGTCGCTGCTGCCCGGCAAAGAGATCGTGTCGATCCAGGTGTGGGTCGATCCCAACATCTACAAGAACGGGATCGCGGTGTTGATACCCGGTTCGGACGATCTGAGAGGCCTTGACGTCGCGGGCGCGCTGGGCGCGTTCGGCGGCAATCCGCTGCTGCGCCTCGAGGTCCTGCAGCCGATCACCGAGGAGATCGCCCAGCGTGCCAAGCGCTTCGCCGCGGAAAAGAAAGTCGACGTTCACATCGTCACAGACTCGAAGGGGCTTTTCATCCGCACGGTCGTCCGGACGGCAACCGACGAGGCCGAGTGCGTCATCAAGGGGCTGCACGACAACATCATCGCGCTCGCGCTGAACGGCGCGCCCGTCACTGACAGTCCGCTGCTGAGCGGCGCGAGCGGAAGCGGGGCCAAGGCCGACCTGCAGGAGGTCGAGGACTGGCTCCGGACGCTTTCCCTCAAACGCCTGGTCGAGATGATCGACGAGTTGGATGCCGAGGACCTGGCGTTCCTTGAGGAGGGCATTCAGACCAATCTGCGCCTGGCCGAGCATGGTCTGAAATTCGGTTCCGGGTTGGGGGTGGGCAAGACATTGGAACGGTTGGTGCGGCAGAAGCTGATCAACAGCGACATGATCGTGGCCGCCAAGATCCTTACATCGGCGGCTTCGGATGCCAGGATGGCGGGTGTGTCTCTGCCGGCAATGAGCTCGGCCGGGAGCGGGAACCACGGGTTGACCGCCACGCTGCCGATCTGGGCGGTAAAGGATTTTCTCCAGTGCAAGCCCCAGACGGTGCTCGAGGCCGTCGGCCTCAGCCATCTCGTCACCGCCTATGTGAAAGCCCACACCGGCCGGCTTTCCGCCGTGTGCGGCTGCTCGATCGCAGCCGGGGCCGGAGCGACGGCGGGGGTCACCTATCTGCTCGGGGGCGGCCTTCACCACATGGCCAGCGCCATCATGAATCTGACGGAGGACCTGGCCGGCATCATCTGCGATGGCGCCAAGGCGGGTTGCTCCCTGAAGCTGCTGACCGCCGCCGGCAGCGCCGTCCAGGCCGCCCTGTTTGCCATCCACGGGGTCCGCGTCCAATCGACGGACGGCATCATCGGCTTTTCGCCCGAACAGACCATGCGCAACGTCGGGAGGCTGAGCTCGCAGGGGATGATCGAGACCGACCGCACCATCCTGAAAATCATGCTCGACAAGAAATTCCAGGATGTGTGAGCGGCGACGACCACCGCCTAAATGGATGACGATTGACCTGAGAAGGTCATGCGCGCGACCGCGGCGACCGGCGCCGCGATCCGTCTTTCCGCTTTCGCGGCGTTGTGTTTGAGCCGTTCGCTAAAAACGCCTATTGGGTCGGCAGCAGCTCTCGGTCTTCCAGCAGCTTCTTGATCTCCTCCGTGAGCCCCTGAATGTATTGGGCAGTGGCCTCGCCGTTCATCGGGTTGCGCACGAAGCCCCCCTCGATCGGCTTCTTCTGGCCTTGCAGTTCAGCAAATTTTCTGACGCAGGTTTCTGTTTTTCATCTGTTCGGCCACAACGGTGTCCATGACCATTTGGGTCAGGTGATACATAATTCCCGGGATCATGGCCAAGGGGAAATGAGCCGCAAAAAACCCGGCCCAGACGACATACGAGACGGTCAGGGTCTTCTGGGACGTGTGAAGGGTGAAGGCGACCGTGGAAGGCCAGTCCAGGCGAATCAGCTTGGATATGCCGTAGTTCAAGGCCAGGATGAGCGCATGGAGGGCGAGCGTGTAGGCGGCCAGGACCGGCAGCATCGAACCGGCCGAAGCGATCGTAGCCCCGGCCCCGGCAAACGCACTAAAGATGATCAGGAGAATGATGCTTTGCTGAAAGACTGAAAAAGCTTTCTTGAATCGTGTCAGATACGCGTTGAGACGCGGTCGGAGCAGCCCCCCCAGCACAATGGGAACCAGGACGGTGGTGACCAGGTTCGCCAGCATCTCGATAACGGGCAGATGGATGCTGCCGGCCCCCTCGACCATCCATTTCAGGGAAATGGGCATGCTGAATATGCCCATGATGTTGCCCAGCACGCAGATGACGACCGATAGCGGAATGTTGCCCTTTCCCAGGGCGGTCATCACCGTGCCGGAGATGACGCTTACCGGGGCCGTTGCGATAATGCAGACGCCGATGACGAACTCCGCCGGCAGGACCAAACTGGACGATGCCCATGCCAGCAGCGGGATGACGCCCAGCGACGAAATCATCGCAGCCAGAGCGGCCTTGAGTTGGAGTGACTGGAAGCTCAATTTCGAAAGGTCGAGAGTCAGACCCGTGACCAGAAAGGCGAGAAAGATGCCTGCGGTCAGGACGTGGAAATCTTGCATCCAGCGGGTTTGACCCTGGAGGCCGGCGGCGGCGGCGAGCACCACCCCGATAGCGACAAAGAACCAGTGCGCCCTGATGAAGGAAATCATCTGTCTTTGAGATGGGCTCGGACGAATCGGAGTTAGCGGCCGGTGGCGACCAGGTTTTCCATGGTCAGTTCACCGATCGAAATGCCGACCCTGTCTCCTGGTGCGAGCGAAAACCCTTCGGGCGGGACAATGCCCGTCCCCGTCATCAGGAACACCCCGGCAGGGAAGTCCGTCTCCCTGAAGAGGAACTCGACCAGGCTCTCGAGCGGCCGGCTTATCTGCGAGGTTCTGGTTCCTCCATCGAATACCGGTCCCCCCGCCCGCAGGATTTGCAGGCGTATGGGCATATCCTTTAAGTGTTCAGGGGCGACCAGTTTGATCGCAGGGCCAAGCGCGCAGCACCCGTTGAAGATTTTGGCCTGGGGCAGATAAAGCGGGTTTTCCCCTTCAATGCTGCGGGACGAGACATCGTTGCCCGCGCAATAGCCGATGATCTCACGCTGTGAGTTGACGACCAGGGTCATCTCCGGTTCAGGGACGTCCCAGGTGCTGTCCTTCCGCACGCGAATGGTGCCGCCGTGTCCGGTCACGCGCCACCCGCAGACCTTGAAAAAAAGCTCCGGTCGTTCCGCATCGTACACCTTCTGGTAAATGTCGGCGGATTCGGATTCCTCCTTGCGGGCCTCGCGGCTGCGGAGATACGTGACCCCGCTCGCCCACACCTCCTGACCATCGTCGATCGGGGCGAGCAGCGGGCCTTCTGCGGGGCAGCCGGTCAGGAACGCTTCAATCATTCGAATCCCATTCTTTCGCGACACTCCCAGAACCGCTGAAAGCGAAAAATGGGGAGTCAAGAGCATCCCGTTGGACGCCCAGCGAACGCCATTGCCGGTGAGGTGTCGAGTCAGCAACATGTCTCTATCCTTTTTCGGTTCAAGGGTCTCTGCGCCCACCATCGATGGGCTCAGCAATAAACGGTTTGCCTTCCATGCGCGCGCCGCCCGGGAGGTGAGGGCGGCGTCAGGGTCAGCGTTCTGAAATGGCGTCAGCTCTTCGGGCGTCCGCTTTTAACCGTTTTCTTGCGACCGGTCACGGCGGTTTGCGGCGGCTCTGATCGGGAGAGGTCGGGGCCGTTTTCCTGTTTCGATCGGATATATGACAAAACCTGGCAGGCCGTTCCGGACAAATGCTGCTTGATCAGTCGGACCGCCGCCGCTTTTTCCCTGCGCTCGAGGTGATCGATGAGTCGGCTGTGCTCATCCCACACTTCGCGGATCGAATCCAGGCGAATGCTCATGGACCGCATACTCAACACCATGGCGCGGATGTTACTAAGCAATTTGATGAGAAACTTGCTGTGAGTCGCATTGTAAATAGTATCGTGAAACATGGAGCTCAATTCGAAAAACCTGTTCAAGGTGAAATCCTGGCTGATGTCGCTTGCCTTGAGCAGTTCATTCGCCTGGGCCCTGATCTGTTTCAGGTAGGCGATTTCTTCTGCGGTGATGCGCGCGATGGCCAGCTCAAATGCGTGAGTTTCGAGGATGGCGCGCAGATCGAAAAGATCTTGGATAGTCTGCTCGTCAAATTGAGCGACTCGAATGCCACCTTGGGCCAGACGTTCGGCAACCCCGTCCTGTTCCAATCGCCGGAAAGCCTCTCGTACCGGCGTTCGGCTGGCGCTGAAGATTCTGGCCACTTCCACTTCGAACAGGCGCTGGTTGGGCTCGATCTTGCCCCTGATGATCGCATGTTTGAGCGTCTCGTAAATTTGGTCGGCGATCGATTTGGCCGGGTCGACTATCCCATTGAGACGCCATTCGTTATTCGAGTTCATCGGGCACCTGCGTGTCGCATGGGTTGCGCAAAGACACGGTGATGGTCATGTCATCGCTATGGTCCGTTTCGTCATGGGAGCACTGTTACCGATTCAGGTTTCGATCATTTTGAGCATGACATCCATCATCTTGGAAGAATCGTCGTTGGCCAATCCCTGGGCCACGGACATGTTGAAGTACTGGGACACGGCCGACGCGACCAGCAGCGGGAGGTTGTGTTTGCGGCTGGTCGTGATGACGATGTTGATGTCCTTCCAGAGTTGCCCCATGCCGCCCGGCGAGCTGGTCTTGTCGAGAATGGCCTTCGAAAGAAGGCGGAAATAGTCGTTGCCGCCGATTCCACTGCCGACGACCTCGCAGACCAGCCTGGGGTCGACGCCGCTTTTTTGAGCCAGGATGATGAGTTCGATGGCAGCCGCGTGAATTGCGGTTACCAGAAGTTGATTGCAATGTTTGATGGCCTGACCCATGCCGGGGGTTTCCCCGGCCAGAGTGATCTTGCCGATGACCTCCAAAATCCGGCGGCAGGGGGAGAGCACCGGTTCCGGGGCCGCCGCAATCAACGTGAGCGTCCCGTTGGCCACGCGCGCGGGCCCGCCGGTGAATGGACAATCGATGAACTTGACCTCGCGGGCCTGGCACTCCCCGGCCATCCGGTCGAGATTGTCGCGGTTGATGGTGCTCATGCAGATGACCGTCGATCCCTCCGTGGCGCCCTTGAGAATCCCCTGCGGCCCGCTGATAACCTCGATGACCTGATCGTCGTTGAGCACCATGACGATCACCACGGAAGCGCGCGCGGCCACCTCGGCCGGGCTTGGCACGGAGTTTCCGCCGAAGCTCGAAAATTTCTGAATGACCTCCGGTCGGCGCGCATACCCGTATACCTTGAAGCCGTTCTCGATAAACTTCTGTGCGGCCGGCATGCCGCATCGGCCCAACCCAATGATGCCAATCGTTTTGTCCATGAAGGTCCTCCGGTGTCAGATAGGGTGTAAGTTTCTACAATCTGCGGGATCGGATGACGTTGCCGGCCTGGATCACGGTCGCCACCCGCATCAGGGCGCTGATATCGTCATAGGGGTTTCCTGCCACTCCGATGATGTCGGCGACTTTGCCGGCTTCCAGCGTGCCGATCTCGCTTTCCAGCCCGCAGACCGTCGCGGCCTGGCTCGTGGCGGCCCGTATCGCGGCCGCGGGGGAAGCACCGAAATCGGTCAAGTACTTGATTTCCTGCGGCAAGCCGCCGTGCATGCCATCCGTCCCGACGGCGATTTTGATCCCGGATCGTATGGCCGCCGCCATGCGTTGACCCACTTCATCCCGCTGCCGGATGTGGGGTTGAACCAGACTCGGCGGCAGCGTTTTTATGCGTGCGTCGGTAAAGAAAATGCTGGGCGTCAGCACGAGCCACCGGTTCAGTTTTCCGATGGCATCGATCTCCGCGTCGGAAGCGAAATAGCCGTGCTCGATGACGTCGATGCCCGCTTCCAGAGCCAGCGTCAGTCCCGGCCCGCCGATGCAGTGCGTGGCCACCGGAACGCCGGCGCGATGGGCCTCATCCACGACGGTTTGAACCTCATCGCGCGAAAAAAAGTGCGGCAGCCCCTTCGCGCTTTTCACCGTGCCGGTAATGTAGATTTTGATCAGATCCGCACCCGCCGCAAGATTCTCCCTCACCGCCTGGCGGACCGCGTCGACGCCGCTGAAGGGATAGCCGACGTAGCCGTGGCCATGCGGGGCCCGGATGCCGCGGGTGGCGACGATGAGGCGCGGTCCGATAATCGTCCCGTTCGCGGCCGATTTTCTGCACTCGATATCGAGGAAACCCTTGTCCCCCATGCACCGGGACGTGGTGACGCCGGCGTGCAAATCCACGGTCATGGTCTTTGTCGCCCGAATCGTGAGTTCAGGGATGCTGTCCGTCATGCGGAGAAGATAGTTGTCGAGCGTCGGGTCAAGCGACAGATGGTTGTGACAGTCGATGAGCCCCGGCAGGAGGGTCTGCCCCGCGCAGTCCATCAGATCGTCCGCGTCATGAGCGCGTTGAGCGGCGTCCGGTCCAGTGGCGAGGATCCGGCCACCTTGAATCAATATACGGCCCGGTGTCTGGATGCGCCCAGCAACCACGTCAACGATTGCATCCGCTTTTACGAGCGTCGTCTTCATCTTCGTTCTCCTGGTGGCGGTCGCACACGACCTTGTGTCCGGCACGGGACCCCCCAGCTACCGCGCAGGGTGGGGGAGCCTCGTCACTCTGGCGTCTGTCGCTGTATCTCCAGGGAACGGCTCCGGCCCACGCCCAAAAACATGTATACATGTATTCGTAAATGAATCTATAAAATAGACACCGGCCTGTCAACCCAATTCGCGCATCCAATTCGCGCGCAAGAATGGCCGCTGTAGTGGTCGGGCCTCATGGACAGCGGCGCGCAACCGGCTTTCGAGATTTCGGCCCGGCACCGCTTCGACCGGTGCGCCGATCATTCGGCCGGTGGGAAAGTCGAGTCAGAAACCACTTGACTTTGATAACGCCGTATGATTAGAAATGTATCCGTGTATACAGGGATACACTCTGCGTCCCTGGCGCACCCCCCTTCCATTCCAACATCAACTCGAACGAAAAGGAGAACCGGCGATGAACACTCCAAGGTCTTTTGTCCTCGTGACAGTGAGCGTGATGATCGCGGTGGCGGTCCTGCTCTCGGCCGCAGTGGATCCGGCGACGGCCAAACAAGTCAATCTGCGGTTGGGACATTCCGAGGCGGTGGCCAACATCCGCCACGACGTCACCCTGTTTTTCGCCAAGCGCGTGGACGAGATTTCGAAGGGTGAGGTGAAAATCGAGATATTCCCCGCCGGGGTTCTCGGGACTCACCAGGGCTGTCAGGAGCAGGTCGCCATGGGCACCCTGGACTTCTACATCACCACGGCCGGCCTGGTCTCGGTGTTCGACCCCAACCGGACGCAGGAGCTGCTCGAACTGCCATACCTGTTCGACAACTACTCCCAGGCCTACGCGTTCATGGACCAGCCGTTTGTGGCCAAGTATTACGAGCCCCTGATTGCAAAAGGCATCCGCTATCTTGCCACGTGGGACAACGGCTTCCGGCAGATGACCAACAACACCCGGCCCATCAACACCCCGGCCGACATGAAGGGGCTGAAAATCCGCGTCGTCCAATCGGAAATGTCCATCAACATCATCAACGCGTTGGGCGGGAGCGCCGTGCCCATGTCGTATTCCGAGCTGTACACGGCACTGTCCCAGGGGGTCGTGGACGGCCAGGAAAATCCCTTCATGAACATCTACGCGTCCAAGTTCTATGAGGTCCAGAAATTCCTGTCGGTGACCCGGCACCAGTACAGCACCCTGCCGCTGATCATTTCCGAAAAGACCTGGAAGAAGCTCGACGACAATCAGCGCCAGGCCATTCAGAAAGCCTCTCTGGAGGCGGCCGTCTACTTCCGCAAGAAGGTCGGCGCCAACGAAGACGACCAGCGCAAAGCCATGGAAGCGGCCGGAATGAAAATCAACAACGTGTCCGACCTGACGCCTCTCCGGAAGGCGGTCGAACCGGTTTACGCCTGGGCCAAGGGGAAATGGGGGGCCGACAAGGTCGACGAAGTCCTGGCGGCGGTTGAAAAGATCAGAAAGGAATACCCGGACGGCGGGAAGACCTATTTTGGCCCCGAGGCCAAGTAACCCTCTCGTCGAGGAATGGCCAAATCGATCGGGCCGGATCCTGTGGTTCCGGCCCGATCGCGCATTGCGTCACTTGGGTCCCGGACCCATCGGGCCGGGCAGGGCGGAGGTACGGTAATGGGTAGGGCTGCAAAGTTCTTTTTCGATAGCGTGTACACCGCGACCGGGGTTGTGGCCGGCATCGCCTTCGGGGTGCTGTGCATCGCCGTCGGGATTCAGGTGGCTTCGCGGTATCTGTTCGGGGTGTCGTTCGGCTGGGCCGAAGAGTTCCCGCTGTTCCTGTTTCTCTGGGTCTGCTTCCTGGCGGCGGCCGCCGCCTATCGGCAGAACAGCCATCTGGGAGTGTCCCTGCTCTACGACCGGCTGCCGCGCGGGTTCCGCAAAGTGGCGCGCTACCTGGAGCTGCTTCTAACCCTGGCTTTTTTTGCGGTGATTCTCTACTACGAGCTGGATGTCGCCCTGTCGATCAGTTCGAATTTCGTCGTCCTGAAATTCCCCAAAATTTACCACTTCATCGGGATCCCGGTCTCCGCCGCGATCTTTTTGATTTTCATCATCGAAAAGATCATCGCGCAGATCGAGCTCGATTTTCATGGCGCAGGATCGGATGCGGCGGCGCACGAGACTACGACTGCATAGCCTTTCGGACTGAAATCAAGCCGTCAAACCCGAACCCGGCCGGCGCACGGACATCAGGGCGCCGGCAGCACCTTTGAGGCTGGAGATCGTATATGGATGCCGTCGCAATCTGTGGATTGGGTTTCGTGCTCTTCGCCTTCATTCTGCGAGTCCCCATCTCATTCTCGGTGGGCATGTGCGCCGTGCTGTATTGCTTTATCACCGACCGCATCCCGATCGAGGCGCTCACGCATCGAATGACCATGGCCACTGAATCCTGGCCGATCATGGCCGTGCCGTTTTTCATCCTCATGGGGATCGCTCTCAACCGCGGCAGGTCCGGCAACTACCTCATGGATCTGGCCAACTCGCTGGTCGGCTGGTTCTATGGCGGGCTCAGCGCGGTGATGGTGGTGGTGAACATGTTCTTCGGCGGGTGCTCGGGGTCGGCCGTCGCCGACGCTTCGAGCATCGGCGGCGTGATGATCCCGGAGATGATCCGCAAGGGCTACGGCAAGGGCTATGCTGCCGCCCTGAACGCCGCGTCCTCGACCATCGGCATCATCATCCCGCCGAGCATCCCCATGATTCTCTATGCGTGGGTCACCGAGGTTTCCATCCGCAAGCTTTTTCTGGCCGGCGTTATCCCGGGGATCCTGGTGGGGCTGGCCCAAATGATCGTCGCCGGGTTCCTGGGCTACCGCCGCAAGCACTACCGTGCACCGCGGCCGACCGTGGCTATCGTCTGGCCTCAGCTCATAAAGGCCCTGCCGGCGCTCTTCATCCCGGTGATCGTCATGGGCGGCATCCTGGCGGGCATCTACACCACCACCGAGGCGGCGCTGATGGGCGCCCTTTACGTCATCGTCATCGAGATGTTTTATTACAAAGCCTTTGGCCCCAAAGACCTTTTCTCCATGCTGGTCGAGTCGGCCAAGGTGACCGGGGTGGTGGTCATGCTCATCGCCACATCCCTCATGCTCACTTACGTCATCGTGCTCTCCAAAGTCCCGCAGGCGCTGCAGGCCAGCCTGGTCCAATACATCCCCAACGGGCACCTGGCGCTCCTGGTGATCACCGCCATCCTGCTCGTCACCGGGTGCTTTCTGGATCTCACCCCGTCGCTGCTGATCTTTACTCCGATCTTTTTCCCGTTTGCTACCAACCTGGGGGTGGACCCGGTTCAACTGGGGGTGGTCATCACCATGGTCCTGGGCATCGGCCTGTTCACCCCGCCGGTGGGGCAGACCCTCTACATATCGGCCCTGGTAGCCGATGCCCCCATTGAAGTGGTCAGTCGGGACATCATGTGGTTTCTGGCTGCGATCGCGGCGGTCATCCTGCTGGTCATTTTTTATCTGCCGACCACCTCTTGGATGGCCGCAATGTAGCGGCACCTATCGAATTGTCTAAATCAGCGCAAAAGGAGAACGTTGCATGATCATCGACAAAGAAAAATGCATCACCTGCGGGCAGTGCGAGGTCTATTGCCCGGTGGGGGCGATCACCATCGGCGATGAGTATGCCGAGATCGATTTCGACGAGTGCACCGAATGCTACAACTGCCTCAGAATGGCCGAATGCCCGGCCGATGCCATTTATCAGCAGAAGCTCGAATGGCCGCGCACCGTGCGCAGCGTCTTGAGCGACGTTCTGACCATCGCCCCGGAGTCGGGGATTTCAGGGCGCGGGACCGAAGAGATGAAGACGAACGAAGTCACCGGCCGCTTCAGGCATGGCTGGGCGGGGGTGGGCATCGAGGTCGGGCGGCCCACGCTGGGCGCGCGGTTTTATGACGTCGAGAAAATCGCCATGGCCATGGCCAAACTGGGGGTTGAGTTCGAGTCGTGCAACCCCACAACGTCCCTGATGTCCGATGTCAAAACCGGAAAATTCAAGGACGACGTCCTCAATGAGAAAGTGCTCTCGGCGATCATCGAGTTTTCGGTGCCGTTGGCGAAGCTCGACGAGGTCTTTGTCGGACTCGAGGAAGTGAGCCAACGGATCGAAACCGTTTTTTCCCTCTGTGTCGCCTCACGGGTGGCCCCCGACGGGAACGTCCCCACCAACGACGTCATGCGCAAGAGCAGCATCTGGTTTGCGCCCAATGGGAAGACCAACGTCGGCCTGGGCCGACCCATCGTTCAAGGAGGACTAATACAATGACTCACACGCTTCACCGGGTGGGCACCCCCGAGGCCTTGAGCCGGGACTACGTCCTGCTCTTCATGCCGTCAAAGGATATCAACCACGTCGGATCAGGACCCAAACTTAGGAAGCTGCTCGAAATCAGCCAGAAGAACGGGGCCATCCGGATCGGCGACTGCCGCCTGGGCAACGAATACTACCAGGGCGGCGTTGATAAGCTCCTGAAAAATGTCGAAGACCGCGCGGTGGTGCACGCTGTGTTCAACGACCCGGAGAAAATGACCGCCGCCTTGAAGGAAATCAAGGCGGCGGGTTTGGGACTGTCGGTCGTCGTTTCCGGCCTTTTTGACAAGGTGCGCGAGTGCTGCGGCAAGGCCGGGCTGACCCCGCACACCGTCAACAATACCCTGGGCCGGTGGGGGCGAACGGACCGACTGCCACCGCAGGACGTTTTGGAGGTGAACACCATGTGCGGCCACGGGATGGTCACCGTGAAGCTGATCGAAGACACGGCGGCCCAGGTTAAACGTGGCGAAATGACTGCCGAGCAGGGCGCCGAGCGCCTGTTCAAACCCTGCATGTGCGGGATTTTCAACGCCGATCGGGCGGCCGGCCTGCTCAAGGCCATGGCGGCGAAGTGAGCAGCGATTTCGTGAGTCGAGGAATACAGCCAACCCCAAGGGAGGTCGAGATGAAATCAATTGGTTCCGGATTTTGCGCTCTGCTGATGGCATGCGTGGCGGTGGTTTGTCTCATGACACTCTCAACGCCGGCGGTCGCTCAGCCTATCGAAATGAAATTCGCTCATTACGCCGACGAGTCTCACCCGGCGCACCAAGCCGCCAAACAGTTTTCCGCCAACGTCGAAAAACGAACCAACGGCCAGGTCAAGATCGTTATCTATCCGGCCAATGCGTTAGGGTCTCCCCCGGAGCAATGCGAACAGGTCAAGCTGGGGGCCATTGACATGAACATCCCCACCCAGGGGCAGTTTGAGAAGTACGTTCGAGCCTGCATGACCGCGCAGATCCCCTTCATTTTCGACTCATACGAAATGGCCCACAAGGTTCTCGACGGCCCCGCCTTCGATTGGCTGGCCCAGCTTGCCGAAAAAGAGGGTTTCATCGTTCTGTCGAACTGGGAATGGGGGTTTCGCAACATCACCAACAACAAAGTCGCCATCAACAAACCCGAGGATGTCAAGGGGCTGAAACTGCGCGTACCACCCGAAATGCACCTGCAGGCCACCATGGAATCGCTGGGGGCGGTGGTGACCAAGATCGCCTTCCCTGAAGTATACATGGCGCTTGCTCAGAACGTGGTGGATGGGCAGGAAAACCCCTTGTCCACCATTTATTATCAGAAATTTTATGAAGTTCAGAAGCATTTGGCGCTTACCCAGCACACGTACAGCTGCATGATTCACGTGGTAAACCCCAAGAAATGGGCCAAACTGACGCCGGAACAGCAGAAGATCGTTCGCGAGGAGTCCAAGGCGGCTGGACAGTTCATGCGGCAGACCGTGGAAGGGGAGGAAAAAGACATCATCGCCAAAATGGAAAAGTCCGGCATCCAGGTTACGCGTCCCGACATCCCTGCTTTCAGAGAGGCTGTCAAGCCGGCGGTAGAAAAGATTGTCAAGTATGCCGGCGAGAAGAATGCCGAGACGTTCATGAAATTCGTTGAAGACGCCAAGAAAAAATAAAGTTGAGCGGAAGGAAGAAGGCTCTCCATGATGACGCTTGCGATATTTGCGGTGCTGATCGGGCTGATGCTTCTGGGGGTGCCGATCGCCGTATCCATGGGTTTGACGGCTGCGGTCTTCTTCGTCATTCTTGGAGAGCCTGAGCACCTGCTGATGGTCCCGGCCAGGATGTATTCCAGCACCACGGGGTTCACTCTGCTCGCCATTCCCTTTTTCATCCTGGCCGGCAACCTCATGAACACCGGCGGTATGACCGTCCGCCTGTTTCAGTTCTGCCAGAATCTGGTCGGGCACATCCGCGGCGGGTTGGGGCACGTGAACGTCGTCGCGAACATCATCGTGGCCGGGATGTCCGGTTCGGCCATCGCCGACGCTGCCGGCGTCGGGGTGGTGGCCATGAACGCGATGAGCAAGGCCGGATTCGACCGGCCTTTTAGCGCCGCGGTCAGCGCGGCGGCGGCGACCATCGGTCCAATCATTCCCCCCAGCATTCCCATGGTGATTTTCGGGTGCATGACGGGTGTCTCGGTGGGGCGTCTGTTCCTGGGCGGGTTCATCCCCGGGTTGCTGATGGGGCTGGGCCTGATGATCACCGTTTACATCATCTCCGTCAAACGCGGGTACCCGACCCAGCCGCGTGCCACCTTCAGGGAGATTGCCCGGAGTTTCAAAGGGGCCCTGTCGGCTATTTTTGCTCCGGTACTCATCGTGGGAGGGATTCTCACGGGGGTGTTCACGCCGACCGAAGCATCGGTGGCCGCCTGCTTCTACGCGGTGGCCATCAGCGTCCTTTTCTACCGCGAAGTCAACCTGAAACGGCTCGTCGAAATCCTTATGGAGACCGTTGACCAAACCGTTCGCGTCCTGTTCATCATCGCCGCCGCAGGGTTGTTCGGATGGCTGTTGATTCAGCAGCGCGTGCCCGAGGCCGTGATCCAGTTCCTTTTATCGTTGAGTCAGAACCCCAACGTGATCCTGCTCATCATCAACGTCATCCTGCTGATTCTGGGATGCTTCATGGAAGCCATTTCGGTCATGCTCCTGACGATCCCCATTTTCATGCCGCTGATCGGCAAAGTGGGCATCGACCCGGTGCACTTCGGCGTGGTGATGACGTTCAATCTGATGGTCGCCCTGCTGACACCTCCGGTCGGGATGGTGCTGTACACTGTTTCCTGCGTGGGGGAGGTATCTCTATGGGAACTGGCCTCGGAGCTCAAATGGCATATCGTGGCCCTTATTGTGTGTCTGGCGATAATCACATTCGTGCCCGGGTTCGTAACGCTGATCCCCAATCTGGTCATGGGGAAGATTGGCTGATGGAGAGGTAACATGCAGCTTGGCTGGCTCAATACGGTTGATCGGTTCATGGCCGCAGCGATGCGATGGGTCGGCGCGCTATGCCTGGTCGCCCTTCTGCTTCTTGTCGGCGCGGGGGTTTTCGTCCGGTTCGTGCCTGTTTCTTCAATGGGGTGGGCGGACGAGATCATTGAATTCGGTTTCGCCTGGATAGTCTTTTTCGGCGCCGCCCTGCTGTGGCGAAATCGAACCCATTTCCGGGTGGACTTCCTGGCGCAACTCGCCTCCGGCAGCCGGTTCGCGCGGCCCTTGGCGCTGGTCGTCGAGGCGATCGGCCTGCTGTTTCTCGCGGTATTGGCGATTCAAGGCTGGGAGCTCACCCTCGCGGCCGTTGACACCTCCCCGATTCTGGAATTGCCCAAGAGCCTGTGGTACGCGGTCATCCCTATTTCAGCCGTCATCATGATCGGATACTCGGTCAGAGACGTGCTGCGCCTGGTTTTGCATGGTTCCATAAATGCGTCAGGGGCATCTGCGGATGAGGTGACCTGCAAACCGGGAACGGAAAACTGAAATGGCGGGCAATCCGACCATGAGGCATGACGCAAGGCCGGCATGCAGCCGTGAAGACGATCGTTGAAGGCAGGGGGGCAGGGATGGGGTTGGTCGACCTGAGCATGACTATTCGCCCGATGTGGCGGTGGCCAGTCGAGATGCACCTCGTCAAGGATATCGGCAAAGGCGACCCGTATCAGGTCACAGCCATCACGACGGGGATGCACGCGTTTACCCACGTCGACACCCCGCTGCATATCGAAACCGGGCGTGAAAGCATCGAGCAGGTCGAGCTGACGAGGCTGTGCGGGCCGGCGGCGGTGGTCGATCTGGGGCCGGTCGACGCGAACCAGGAGATCGGGCCGGAAATAATCGCCGCGCGAGCCGGTCACATCGTTTCGGGCGACATCGTCCTGCTGAAGACCAGCTGGGACCTCTCCCGGGATTGCAGTGGCCGTGGTTACTGGATGGACGCCCCCTATGTAAATCGCGCTGCGGCCGAATGGTTGTCGAACCTGCCGATCAAAGCGGTCGGATTTGACTTCCCCCAGGACTATGTCATACGCGAAATCCCCGCACGGCATCCATCCGCCGCGGAAATGCCCACGCACGACCTGATCCTGCGCAAGGGCATTCTCCTGATCGAGTACCTGTGCAATCTCCATCGGATCACCTCCAGCCGAATCGAGGTGTATGCGCTGCCATTGAAGCTTGCCGGTGGGGAAGGGGCGTGCGCGCGCGTGGTGGCGGTCGAAGAGTGATTCCGTACACCGAGCATCTCAAACGAGGAAGTGGATATGGGAGCGATCAAGATCCTGGCGTCGCCCGAGCTGGGCAACTCGGTTTTTCTGAGTCTCATGACGCTGAAGTTCGACGGCGCGGGCGCACACCGGCTGCAATCCGACGGCCAGGAGCACGTCATCAACGTCCTGGCCGGAAGCTGCGCCGTGAACATCGTGCTTGCCGATGGCACGAGCATGGCGTTTGACTCGGTAGGCGGCCGAGAGGACATATTCGGCGGCAAACCCGAGATGGTCTATGTCCCCCTTCGCAGCCGGTATGAGGTCGTTTGCCGAAAGGCCCCGTTCGAGGCCGCCATCTACACCGCACCGACAGACCGGACGGCTCCCGCCGCGCATGTCAAAGCGGACCAGGTGCGGACGGTCGACAGCGGAAAATCCGACTGGCAGCGGCAGGTCCACATCGCCATGGGGGATGACGGACCGGCCACTTGCATGATGCTTGGCGAAACCGAGAGCCCTCCGGGGAACTGGTCGAGCTTCCCGCCGCACCGGCACACGCAGCACAATCCGCCCCAGGAGACAAACCTGGAAGAGCTGTACTACTTCAAATTCGAACCTCAAAGCGGATTCATCATCGGCGGCATGTATGACGACCCGGCCGCCAGGGAAGATGCGCGCCTGAAGCTGATTAGCCATGAGCAGATTTTCGATGTCCCGGGAGGGTATCACTTTTTAGCGCCCTGCCCGGGCCACAGGGTCCGCTACGCGTGGGCTTTGGGAGGAACGGACGAAAAAATTCGGCTCCTGGCAGGACGACAGGGAGCTGGCCTGGCTTCACACGATCTAACTGCCATCAGAAGGGAAAGAAAACGATGTCTGTGCTTGTAACCGGTGGGCTCGGTCATATCGGATCCTGGGTTTGCCACGAGCTGGTCAAAAGAGGGCAGCATGTCATTGCCACCGGCCGCAGCCGGAGACCCGTCAGCTATCTCAAGGGCATGGAGGACCGCATCAAGTTCGTGTCGGCCGACGTGATTGATCAGGCCTCCATTTATCGCCTGTTCGCCGAGCAGAAAGGATCCATTGAGGGCGTCGTCCACATTGCAGGCCTGATGGGCGGGCCTTTCTTTGCGACGAACCCCCGTCATCACATCTACACCAACACCATGGGCACGGTGGACATGCTGGAGGCGGCGCGGATCTTCGGAGTGCGGCGCTTCGTCTACATCAGTTCGGGCGCCGTGTACGGGATTCGCGACAACGTCCCGCGCGAGGACGAGCCCCTGACCCCCGGTGACCTCTACGGGGCGGCCAAGGCCAGCGCCGAGTTTTTCGGGCTTCAGTACGCGAACGAATTCGGGGTCGACTTCAGGGCGCTGCGCGTTTACTTCGCCTACGGCCCGGGGAGATATCCGTCCGAGCTCTATCCGCTCTATCAATCCGTCTTTGGACCGCTTGAGGGGAAAACTACGATTTCACTTCCAGCCGGGGCCGACCAGTCGGTTGATTTCACCTACCTGAAGGACATCGCCCGCGCCGTTTGCTTGATCTGGGAAGCAGGCAATTTAAAGCACCGCCAGTACAATGTGTGCAGCGGGGTTTACCGTCCGATCCCGGAGCTCATTCGCAAGGTAGCGGAGATTGCGAAGGTGGACGTCGAAATTTCGATCGGACCCGGCCGCATCATGCCGAGAGGGCCCAGCCTGGACAGTTCCCGCCTCAGGGAAGAGCTCGGGTTTGTTCCCGAGTACGATTTCGATAGCGGTGTCCATGAGTACGCCGAATGGATGCAGGCGCAGAGACGCTCATGAGGATTATATGATTTCCGGCCCGAAATCAGCTTCAGAGGCGGTGCTCATCGCATGGGAAACCAGTGTCTCCGCTAAATCTACCGAGGAGGCCTATCTCTCTTTTCCTTCCTGTATGGAGTGAAAGATGAAGCCTCGAGTCGGACTCCTGCTGGGAGACCACGCCGGTATCGGGCCGGAAATCGTCGTTAAGCTGTTATCTCGCGCTGAGGAGATCGCGGCTGCGAACGTCCTGGTGATCGGCGAGCGCTGGGCGTTCGATTGCGCCCAACGAACCGTGGGCATCAAGCTCAAAATAGCCGAGGTAACGAACCCCGATCAATTGGGAGTCGTTCCCGGGCCCGCCTTTTTCGAAACCCACTTTTTAAAGCAAACCGATCTCGTTCCGGCCCGGCCCTGCGCACCGGCCGGAGCAGCGGTGATCCGTTCGTTGCAATTTGCCATTGAGCTCGCCCGAAAAAACCGCATCGACGCCATCTGCTATGCGCCCTTGAACAAACAGGCCATGCACATGGCGGGATTCCCCTTTCCGGACGAGTTGAGGTTTATTGCGCACGGACTTGGGCATACCGGGGACGCGGGAGAGATCAATGTTCTGGGGAACGCATGGACATCGCGTGTCACCAGCCATGTGCCCATAGCGGAAGTCCCGCGGCTCATCACCGCCGCCTCGATCCGGAAGGCCATCCGACTGATCCATGATTCCATCAGGAAATCAGGGATCGATTCGCCGCGGATTGCAGTCGCGGCGCTAAACCCGCATGCGGGCGAGGGGGGGAATTTCGGGAGGGAAGAAATTGACGTTATCCGACCCGCCATCCGAGAGGCTGCTGCCAATGGCGCCAATGTGGACGGTCCGTTCCCTCCGGATACGATTTTTCTGAAGCTGCGGGATGGGGTGTTCGATGCGGTGGTGACGATGTACCACGACCAGGGGCAGATTGCGATGAAGCTGATGGGATTTCAGCGTGGGGTCACCGTCAGCGGTGGCCTCCCGATTGTTGTCACAACCCCAGCGCACGGGACGGCCTTCGATATCGTTGGTAAGGGCCGGGCAGACGTCGGTGCAATGATCGAGGCATTCAGGTTAGCAATTCGATTGGCAGGCTGCTCACATGGGGTGAGCAGTTGACCGCAATAAGGAGGGAATCAACATGAGTTTGCTGAAAAGTCTGGTTGCTGCCGTTCTGGTCGTTGGCGCCGCGAGTTTGGCGCAGGCTGAGCCGATCGAAATCAAGCTTGGCCACATCAACCAACCGGGCTCGCTGATCGACATCGAGAGCCAGGAATTCGCCAAGCGGGCGAATGCAAAGCTGGGCGATAAGGCTAAAGTGGTAGTTTACAACGCGGCGCAACTGGGGAACGATAAGGACCAGGTCAACCGCCTGAAGCTGGGCACCCAGCACATCGCGTTGCCATCCTCCCTCATGACCTCGATCCTCAGCATAGCGGGTGTTTACGACATGCCCTACCTCATTCGCGACCGCAAGCATGCGGATCTCGCTCGTGACAAAGTCATCCTGCCGGCGATCAACCCGCCCCTGGAAAAAAAGGGATACAAGGTCATCGCCATGTGGGAAAACGGATTCCGACAGATCACCAACTCCTCAAAGCCGGTAAACACGCCGGCAGACCTCAAAGGCATCAAACTGCGTGTTCCGGAAGGTGAATGGCGCTTCAAGATGTTCCAGGCATACGGCGCCAATCCCACCCCGATGACCTTCAACGAGGTGTTTGTGGCATTGCAGACCAAGGTCATCGACGGTCAGGAAAACCCGCTTGCGCAGATCTACAGCGCCAAGCTGCAGGAGGTGCAGAAGTACCTTTCGCTCACCAACCACGTCTACACCCCGATGTACGTGACGGTCGGCGTGCAGAAATGGAACACGCTGCCGGCGGACGTACGGAAAATTCTCGAAGACGTTGCGGTTGAAGTCCAAGACTTCTCGGCCCAGACCGGCGAGGCCATGGACAAGGAGATCATCGAAAAGCTCAATACCGCCATGGTCGTGAACGTGGCCGACCGCGAGGCCTTCATCAAGGCGAGCGCCCCGATCTACGAAGAGTTCGGGCAGAAGGTGCCCGAGGGAAAGAAGCTAGTCGAGGACGTTCTCGCCCTCGGAAAGTAAGGTGGCGGCGATGCAACGCATCAAGAATTTTGCCGACCGCAGCCTGGAAGCGATTGTCCTCACCCTGATGGCGCTTCAGGTGGTGGTGGTGATCCTGGGCGTGAGCTTCCGGTACCTGGGCGAGCTCGCTCGTCTGGTACGACGAGCTCGCCTCCATCCTGCTGGCATGGCTGACGTATTTCGGAGCCGCCCTCGCGGCTCTGCACCGCGGTCACATTGGGTTTTCCGGCCTGATGAAATCGCTCCCACCCGTGTGGAAGCTCCCATTGTACATCTTGGGCGAAACCCTGGTGATCGGTTTCTTCGCGGTAACGTTCTGGTACGGCTACGTGGTATTGGGCGTCATGGACGACGAGTACCTGATCACCCTGCCTTTCATTCCGACCATCCTGGTGCAGGCGATCATCCCTATCGGTGCGGCCCTCTTCATCGTTGCGGAGCTCCTGAGCATCGGGGACGGGTGGAAGAAGATTTCCCCATCAGAGCGCATTTCCACGGAGCAGGTTTCCGGACTTGTGGCGGACACGGAGTAGACCATGATCGAAACCGTCGTGTGGATGATCTTCCTGATGATCGCGCTCATGCTCATCAACGTGCCGATCGCCATCGGTTTAGGGGTGGTGTCGGTCGTGGCCATGGCGACGATGCAGGGCGCGGACGCCCTGACCAACCTGCCGATCGTCATGTACCGCGGCGCGTCCAATTTCCCGCTTTTGGCCGTGCCGCTGTTCATCGTCGCCGGCGCGATCATGAACGCAACCGGAATTTCGAAGCGCCTGATCGCCTTCACATCGGCGGTCCTCGGCTGGATGCGCGGCGGGCTCGCCATGGTCACCACCGCCGTGTCGATGTTTTTCGCCGAGATCTCCGGCTCAGCGGTGGCGGACGTGGCCGCGCTCGGGACCATCTTGATCCCGGCCATGACGCGCAAGGGCTACCCCGGAACATTCGCGACGGCGGTCACCTCCTCGGCCGCCACGCTGGCCGTCATCATCCCTCCCTCCATCCCGATGGTGCTCTACGCCGTCATGGCCAACACCTCGGTGGTCAAGTGCTTCGTCGGCGGTTTCACCCCGGGAGTGATCGGGGGCCTCATGATGATGGCGCTCTCGTACGGTTTCGCCCGTAAATACAACTACCCCCGGGAGGAAAACTTCCGGATGAAGCGAGTGTGGGAGACTGCGAAGGATGCATCCTGGGCCTTCCTGCTGCCGTTGATCATCCTGGGGGGGATTTTCAGCGGGATCGTGACCGCGACCGAGGGGGCCGGGTTGGCCGTCGTAGCGGCTATCGGCGTCGGACTGATCTACCGCGAATTCGACATGAAGCTCATGCGCCAGGCCCTGATGGAGGGCGGCATCCAGACGGCGGTCGTGATGGTGCTGGTGGCCACGTCGGCGGTCCTGAGCATGGTCCTGACCGAGCTCCAGCTGCCGCAGAAGCTGGCCCAGTCGATGATGCACTGGACCAGCAACAGTTACCTCGTCCTGCTGGTCCTCAACGTCTTCTTCTTCATCCTCGGCTGTTTCCTGCACTCGGCAGCAGCCATCATCCTGACCGTCCCGATCGTCATGCCGCTCGTCAACGCCGTCGGCATCGACCCGGTGCACTTTGGAATCGTGCTCACCATCAACCTGGGAATCGGGCAGCAGACGCCGCCGGTCGCAAGCGTCCTCATCACCGCCTGCGCCATCTCAAAGGAGGACATCTGGGAGGTCACTAAGGTCAACATCTGGTACATCGGTGTGATGATCTTGGTCCTCCTGCTCGTGACCTATTTCCCGATGGTGAGCCTGTGGCCGCTTAAGATCTTTTACTAGCACTCGGACCGCTATCAACCAACACAACACCTCAACCACCGTATCCGGGAGAACGACGATGGCTAAGAAGAAACTCATGATCCACGACTTTTACCAGATGAAACGTGAGAGCAAGAAAATCACCTGGGTGACCTCCTACGACTTCCCGACCGCCCAGTTTGCCGAGGCGGCCGGGCTGGACATGATTCTGGTCGGAGACTCGCTCGGGATGTGCGTGTACGGCTACCCCGGCACGGTCCCAGTCACGATGGACCAGTGTGTCCTGCACTGCGACGCGGTCCGGCGCGGGGCGCCGAACACGTTCGTGATCGGTGACATGCCCTTTCTCTCCTACCAGGTGAGCGACGAGAAGGCCGTCGAGAACGCGGGCCGGTTTCTCAAGGAAGCCAATGTGGACGCGATCAAGCTGGAGGGGGGCACCCGCGTGGCCGGCCGCATCCGGGCGATCGTGGAAGCGGGCATCCTGGTGGTGGGGCACATCGGGCTCACTCCGCAGAGCTCGGGCATCCTGGGCGGGCACAAGGCCCAGGGCCGCACGGCCGACGCAGCGCAGCTCGTGGTCGAGGACGCGCTCGCGGTTCAGAACGCCGGCGCCCAGATGATCCTGGTCGAGGCCGTGCCGCCGGAGGTCACCCGGTACATTCACCAGGTGCTTTCCATTCCGGTCCTCTCGATCGGCGCCGGGCCTCACTGCGACGGTCAGTTGCTCATCGTCAGCGATCTCATCGGCCAGTTCCAGGCGTTCACGCCCAAGTTCGTCAAGAAATACTGCAACGTGGCCGAGGTCGTCACGAAGGCCTTGTCCGACTACTGCAAGGACGTGCGCGAAGGCTCCTTTCCCGGGGAGGAGCACTGCTACCGGATGATCGAAGGCGAAGAGAAAAAGTTCATGGAGCTCATGACGCGCAGATAGTCGACCGTGCGACACTCAGAACGAAATGGCTCCAGGCGGCAGTTAGCCTGGGGCCGTTTCAGACTCTCTGCGGGTTCGCCTGAATGCCGAGCCGGACAAGGTGTGATTCAGGGATGCATCGAAGAAGAGGAAGACGGAAATGAATTTTGAGCTGCTTTTGGAATCTGCCGGGAATCGCAGGGTCCGGGCTGCACTCACGGGGGCCGGTGACTTCGGGAGCTCTTTCCTTTTTCAGGCCCTGCGCATGTCGCGCCTCGACGTCCCGGTCGTGATCAACCGCACACCGTCCCGCGCGGTGAACGCGTACGTGGCAGCCGGCGTCAGTCCGGAAGACGTGGTTGTTTGCGAATCCGCCCAAGCTGCCCTCGGAGCCTTCGAATCCGGCAAACGCGTGGTGGTCGCGGACAGCGATTTGGTGAAGGACCTGCCCCTCGACGTGCTGGTGGAGGGAACGGGGCATCCGGAAACCGGGGCGCTGCACGCTATGCGCGCCGTCGAGAGTGGGTGGCATGTCGTCATGGTTTCGAAGGAGGTGGATTCGGTGGTCGGGCCCGAGCTATCTGCACGGGCAGCCGCCAACGGCCGCGTCTACACCCCGGCCGAGGGCGATCAGCCGAGCCTCCTCATCGGCCTGATCTCCTGGGCCCGGGTGCTGGGGCTGAAGATCCTGTCGGCCGGCAAATCCAGCGAATATGATTTCGTCTACGACCCTGTCTGCCAAACGTCACGTCGAACGAGAAGACCATCCCGGCCCCAGGAATGGCGGATCTCTGGGATCCGCCTGGCATGCACCCGGTGGACTTGTGCCGGCAGCGGAGCCGGCTGCTGTCGGCTCTGCCCCAGCGCGCCGTACCGGACCTCTGCGAGATGCAGGTGGTGGCCAATGCGACCGGGCTGAAGCCCGATATGCCCCTTCTCCATGCGCCGATCGCCCGTGTTATTGAGGTGCCGGATTTCTTCTGTCCGGCCGACATGGGCGGGCTGTTGCACGGCACGGGCCGCCTCGACATTTTCAACTGCCTGCGCCGGACCGACGAGGCAAGCATGGGCGGCGGGGTCTTTATAGTGATCGCGTGCGAAGACCAGGCCACATGGCACATGCTCATGAAAAAGGGGCACCCCTGCAACCGGAATACCCGCTGCGCTATGCTATACCACCCGGCGCACCTGCTGGGGGTCGAGGCGCCCATCTCGGTGCTGCTGGCCGCGTACCTCGGGATGCCGACCGGCGCCGGCCGCCCGCGGCCGGTTTGCGATCTGGTCGGAAGGGCCACGCGCGACCTGCCGGCCGGTTTCGTGCTGGGAATGGGGGGCCATCACCACACGATCGAGGGCGTGGAGGGCCAGTTGGTCGATGCCATTCCCATGCAGCCCGGAAACCCTGTTCCCTTCTATCTGATGGCAAATCGCCGAATGCTCCGACCGGTGCCGGCCGGATCGATCATCACCACGGAAGCGATCGATCTCGACCTCGGGTCCGTGCTAGTTAACCTGCGCAAGGCCCAGGACGAGAGATTTTTCGGATCGGATACTTCAATATAGACGAGTCCGCAGTCATGTATTGGTTCCGCGACAACTGAGATGACCAACGCAGAGGGGGGCGGATCAATCCGGCCGGAAGCCTGCTACTGTTCCGCAGAGGGGCTCATTCGGTTTCCGAAGTGTGTCGTTCCCGGAGCGGTGACGTCAGCTGCGGCCACGACCAGCATGACAGAGCGCCACCTCGCCGTGGGCATTCCCCGACGGTAGGAGCGATCATTTCCCTCGACTCAGGAGCATGTAGCCGCCGGCGACGATGAGGAGCAGGGGCCACCACTGGCGGAACAAATGGTCGACCCGCGGGATCAGGTTGAAATTCGACAGGAGAAACAGCGCGCCCAGGACAATCAGAATTAGCGCAACAAATTTCGATCGCATAGGCCCCCTGAGTGTCGGTGACGTTCTAACGACTTTAGTGCGCGGTCAAGACACACGTAACCATCCCATCAGCTGCAGCGGGCGGCCCGCAGAGCGCATAGCTATGCGGGCCGTTCGCTGCAACTCTGAAGCCCTCAGTTGATCACCTGCTTGGGTTCCTCTTCCCAACCGTCATGCAGGACATCGCCGATGTCCGCATGGACCCCTTCCAGAAGCTCGGAGATGTCGCACAGGATCTTGCCGATGCCGCTGAAGAAACCGGCATCGAATCTTTCCTTGCACTGCTGCGGGTCCAACGACTCAAACATCTGGCCGAGGGCATACAGCCGGGAATCCAGATCTGCCACCTGGTAAAACCAGTACTCGAGTTTTTCTTTTTGCTTTTCGTTCACTTTGCGACCTCCCGTGACGCGGTGTGATGAGCGGGACAACGCTGGAAAGATAACTTTGCAGCGCTTGGCCCGCGCGCAGCCGTCCTATAGAAAAAACCGTGGGCTGACGGAAACGCGCGTGCCGCCGGAGGTCTCGAATCGAAACTCGCCGAGACCCCGACGTTCGAACCATATCAGACTAAGCGCGCGAGTCAACGGAAGAAGGGTCGAAGTATCCGCTTCTCTCGCCCGGCGTTGCCGACACCCTCAAGTTGCCCGCCCGACAACCGCACGGCGCAAGGTCCCGACGGCCGACATGCGGGTGACGACCATCCCGGTTGGCGAAATGGGGCGAACATGTTAGGTGTCGGCGGCATCGTCGACGTGGGGCGAGGAATGCCCTGGTTTCGTTCAAGTGGGAGGCGGGATATGAGGTCCAGAGAAAGAGTTCTGAACGCGCTCAAGCGGCAGGCGACCGATCGTGTGCCCTACTGTGAGCTGTTCGTCGATGTGGCCATGGCCGAGAAGCTCCTCAACCGCTCGCTGGGGACTCAGGGCACGGCGGGGACCATGCGCAAGAACCCATACAGCATCGAGCAGGCCGTCGATGTCGCCCGTTTTCTGGGCCTCGACAACCTCACCTATGTCTTGCGGGCGCATGATTATACCAAGGTGGAGGTCGATTCGAGCGGCCGTAGTTTCCCCGGGGCGGGAATGATCACGTCCGAGTCCGACCTGGACATGATCCGGCTGCCGGACAACACCCGGGACGAGTTTTACCAGGAGGCTGAGGAATTCGTCAAAAAGAAGGGCGATTACGCATGCAACATCTCGACCCGGGTGGGCCTATCACAGGCCATGCTGAGCCTGGGCGTCGAGAACTTTTCCCTGCTGCTCTACGACAACCCGAAACTGGTCGAGAAGATCCTGGACATCTATTTCGACTGGACGGCCGTCATGGCGGAACGGATCTGTCAGCTGGGGTTCGACTTCTTCTGGACGACCGACGATTACGCATTCAAGACCGGCATGTTCTTTTCCCCGAAGATGTTCCGCGAGCTCCTGTTCCACCGCTACCGGAAGGTTCTGGACAAACTGTCCATCCCCTGGGTCCTGCACAGCGACGGCAACATGGAGGCGTCCGTGCCGACACTGCTGGAGCTCGGGGTTGCGGGGATTCACCCCATCGAAAAAGGGGCCATGAATATCGAAAGCATCAAGCACACGTACGGCCAGAGTCTCTGCGTGATGGGGAACGTGGACCTGGTGCTTCTCGGGAGAGGGCGCCCGGAAGACGTGGACGCGGAGGTGAAACGTCTGATCCAAACCGTCGGTCCTGGCGGAGGGTACATCATCACCAGCGGGAACAGCTTGGCATCCTATCTGAAACCGGAGAACGTGGTCGCCATGGTTCAGGCCATCCGGAAGTACGGACGCTACCCGATCCAGGTCGATTGACGGTTTCCATCCAGCGAGGAGCGACAACCTATGTTCGACCTGCAGCGGATCCTGCGCAGCATCGTGGCCGGAAATCAGTACGAGGTCGCAGAGCTGACACGCAGTGCACTGGCCGAGGGAGCGGACCCGGCCGCAATCGTCGACACCGCGTATATCCCTGCGATGGATCTGGTGGGTGACCAGTTTTCGCGCGGTGACATATTCGTTCCGGAGATGCTGCGCTCGGCGCGGGCCATGAAAACCGGGATGGAGATCATTAAGCCCTGCTACTCTTCCCATGCCGAACACGCCAAGGCCAAGGTTGTCATCTGCACCGTGAAGGGGGATCTGCATGACATCGGCAAGAATCTGGTCGCCATGATGCTGGAAGGTTCGGGGGTCAACGTGATCGACATGGGAGTTGATGTTGATTGTGAGCGTGTCATAGGCAACATACAGGAATATCAACCTGATTTTCTGGTCATGTCCGCGCTGCTCACGACTACGATGATATCCATGGAAAAGACCGTCCACGCTCTCGTCCAGGCGGGTCTGAGAGACAAGGTCAAGGTTCTCGTCGGGGGGGCGCCGGTCAGCCAGGAGTTCGCGGACTCGATCGGCGCGGACGGGTACGGCAGGGATGCCGGTGAGGCGGTAAAACTACGTGCGTCGCCTCGGACGTCATGCGGCTGTCTGAATCGCATCCGAAAATCTGAAGTCAGTCATCTGAAAGCCGCCATGGCCCTTCCTGAAGAAGGGTCACTGAAGACTGAAGAAGGTTTGACCTTCGTATCTGCGATGAAACCGGCTTCGGAGCGGATCCGGTTTCATCGCAGGAATGCATCAGTATTGATCGGCGTTCCCGGCGTTCAATGCGGCCCGTTGGCCGCATAAACGGCATGAGAAATCTGTCTCGCTTTTCCATTCCCGGATGGTCATCTCCACCTCCTCCGCAGGGTCAGATGGTTCGGGCCCGTTCGTACTGCTCCGGCCAGCGAATGTCCGCGTGCAGGGTTGCGGCAGCGTGCAACGGCCAGTAAGGGTCGCGCAGCAGCTCGCGGGCGAGGAAAACCGCGTCCGCCTGCTGGGTGCGTACGATCTGTTCGGCCTGCATCGGGTGGGTAATCAGGCCGACCGCCCCGGTGGCGATGCCGACCTTGCGACGGATCTCGTCGGCAAACGGCACCTGGTAGCCGGGACCGGCCGGAATCTTGGTGAACGGCACCAAGCCGCCGCTCGAGCAGTCGATCAGGTCCACGCCCAGATCTTTCAACATCCGGCAGAGCGCAATGGATTGCGCGAGATCCCATCCCCCATCGACCCAGTCCGTGCACGAAATGCGCGCGAAGAGCGGCAAGCGCTCCGGCCAGTTGTCGCGCACCGCCCGAGTCACCCGCAGGGCCAGCCGTACGCGGTTTTCGAAGGCGCCGCCGTACTCGTCCGTTCGCCGGTTGGACAGAGGGGAGAGAAACTCGTGCAACAGGTAGCCGTGCGCCATGTGGATTTCCAGGACCTCGAAGCCCGCCGCGTGGCTGCGGGCCGCGCTAGCGGCAAACGCATCCGTCACAGCGTCGATGTCCGCGGCGGACATCGCGTGGGGGACCGGGTGCTCCTCGGCGAAAGCGATGGGGCTCGGGGCCACCGGCTGCCACGCGCCGACTTCCGCCGCGAGCGGCCGCCCCCCGCGCCAGGGTGCGTCGGTGGACGCCTTTCGGCCGGCGTGCGCCAGCTGGATCCCTGCGACGCAGCCGAAGCCCTGCATGAAGGCGACCGCCTGCTCAAACGCACGGCTCTGCCCGTCGGTCCAGATCCCGCTGTCCCAGGGAGTGATGCGCCCTTCGGGGCATACGGCCGTGGCCTCCACCATCACCAGGCCGGCCCCGCCCACCGCCCGGCTGCCCAGGTGCACGAAGTGCCAATCGGTCGGCACGCCCTCCAGGCTTGAGTACTGACACATGGGGGAGACGAAGATGCGATTTTTGAAACGAACCCTGCGCAGCTCGAGAGGAGAAAAGAGCTTGCTCATGAGACACTCCGCTGGATGAATCCCATCGGGCGCTGCGCTGCGAACAGAGGCACAGACGCCTTCACCGGTCGAATTGCAAACGAGGGGTGCCCAGGTGTGAATCGGACGCCGGAATCACCGCTATCCGCAGGCAGGCTGGCGGGGAAGGGGGAAGGACTCAACTAACCCCTGGGGCGATTCCGGCCGAGGGCCTTGAGTTCTATGTTTTTTTAAGCATCGTAGAGATCGGGGTGAATGTCAACATCCGCCTCGATCGGTTGTGATCCGGTCACGGAGCGCACTCGTTGATCATGAAACACAAGGTGAACCAGTTGGCCGGCAGGCTTTTCACGGAATCGATGTTCTCCGCTTCGAAGCAGGCCACGGCCAACTGGTAGGTGTGCTCGTCCAGTTCGATGTCCCGCCAGCCCAGGAAGGCCAGACGCTGGTTGATGGCGGTGCGCGTCATATGCGGTTCGCCGAAGAATACGCTGACCATCTGCTTGAGGAGGCCCGGGATCAGGCAGGTCTCCACCCCCTTATTCTGCAGGCGTTGGACCAGCATACCTTTGATCGAGCCGATTTTGCTCTCCATGCGACCTCCGGCGGCGGAGGGAAGACTCCGCCCGCGGAGAACCCTGCAAGAAGCATGCATCGACCCCGTTGCATCACAACCGCCCGTAATTGCAGGAAAGCATTTGTCGTAGAGGAACGGAAAAAGATGCGCCAATGGGAAAGCGACTACTCAGAACTGGGGAGAGCCTCCCACAAGCACGCCCTGCAACCCAGCCGCGATGAGAGAGTCGATCGCGACGCGCCGCATCCGACCCATGTGCTCATTCCCGCCGTGAAAGAGGACGGGCAGATAGTTGTCGCTGACGCCCTTGAGCAGCCCGGTTTTCGAGTCGCGTCGACTTTCGGTGAGCACTTCGACCTCGCGGCCGACGAAGCGCGAATAGAAGGCGCTGCGCTTGGCTTGGCCGAGCTGTCGCAGATGCCGACAGCGGGTCTTGACCACGGGGTCCGGGACCCGGTCCGGGAAATCGAAGGCGGCCGTCCCCGGGCGCGCGGAAAAGGGGAAGACGTGGAGATAGGACAGGGGCAGGGTCTCTATCAGGTCGCAGGTGTTGCGAAACGCCTGATCGCTTTCCCCCGGGAAGCCGACCAGGACGTCCGCTCCAATGGCCGCATCCGGCATGGACCGGTGGGCGAGCTCGACCGCGGCCGCGAACTCCCCGGGCCGGTAGGGACGCCCCATGCGCTGCAGGACGTCCGCATCGCCGCTTTGCAGGGGGATGTGGAGGTGGCGGCAAAACCGCCGCGACCCGGCGATCAGTGCAATTAGGTCGGGAGACGCTTCAAGCGGTTCGAGCGAGCTCAGGCGCAGACGGACCCGCTCGGTGGCGGCCTCGAGGTCGCACAGCAGCGCCAACAAGCTCGCGGGCGGGTCCAGGTCCTGGCCATAGCGCCCGATGTGGATGCCGGTCAGCACCACCTCGTGGAAACCGGCTGCCGACAGATGCCGGACCGATTCGGTGATGGCCCGGGGCGCGACGCTGCGGCTGCGGCCCCGCGCGTAGGGCACGATACAGTAGGCGCAGAACGCGTCGCAGCCGTCCTGGATCTTGACGAAGGGCCGGGTCCGGCCCTGCACCGGGCTGACGGGAGCGCCGGGCTCGTCCGGTGTCCGGGCCCCGGGTGCCGGTCCGCTCAGCAGGACGGGATGCGCGCAGCCCTCCGTGCCGCAGGCCGCGATGATCCGGTCCAGTCCCGCCTTGCCGCACTGGTCGACGATGTAGTCGACTCCCTGGATCTTAGCGAGCGCCGCCGGGTCGGTTTCGGCATAGCAGCCGGTCACGGTCACGCACGCGCGCGGGTGCGCGTGGATCGCCTGGCGCACGGCCTGGCGCGACTGCATGGCGGCTTTCTGCGTCACGGTGCAGGTGTTGACGACGCAGAGATCGGCCGGCTCGGACGGGCCGGCCGGCCGCCAGCCGCGGCCGGACAGTCGCGCCGCGATCGTGTCGGACTCGGCCTGGTTGACCTTGCACCCCAGAGTCACGATCCTGAAGGTCTTCACCGCTGCCTCGCAATGAAGCCGCCCCCGAGCACCGCATCCCCGTCGTAGAAAACGGCCGCCTGGCCGGGCGTGACGGCCGACTGGGGGGTGTCGAACTCCACGTGCGCCGTTCGGGGGTCGAGCGGAGTCACCGTTCCCGGCGCCTCGGGTGTACGGTAGCGCACGCGCGTGCGCGCGCGCGTCGGCCCGATCGGGGGCGGGGCGATCCAGTTGATGTCTTCGACGCGACAGCTCGCCGTGAGCAGGTCCTCGCGCGTGCCGACCACGAGGGCGTTGCGTTCGGGTTCGAGGCGAACCACGTAGTAGGGGGCCGCCGCCGGGCAGTCGATGCCGCGGCGCTGGCCGACTGTGAAACGGGCGAGCCCGGCGTGCCGTCCGACGACCTGGCCCGCCACCGTTTCGATGGGCCCGGGTTCCTGTGGCGCGGGCCCGTCGAGCTGCATGAAATCCGTGTAGGTGCTGCACGTGACGAAGCACACGTCCTGGCTTTCGGCCGTCTCGACCGGGTGCAGCCCGTTCAGCGCGGCCAGCGCGCGGACCCGGTCCTTGGTCAGAGCTCCCAGCGGGAAGCGCGCCTGCGCGAGCTGATCCTGGCCGAGTCGTGCCAGGAAATAGGACTGGTCCTTGCGCGGGTCGACGCCCTTGTGGAGGCGATAGCGGCCGCTGGAGTCCTGCCGAACCGTCGCGTAGTGTCCGGTCGCCAGGCAACTGGCGCCGAGCGCTGCCGCGAAGCGCAGCACGGCCCCGAACTTGATGGCGGGGTTGCAGATCACGCACGGGTTGGGGGTCTGTCCGGACCTGTAGGCGGCCGTAAAATAGTCGACGACGTGCGTGCGGAACTCGACGCTCAGATCCACCACGTGCACTGCGATTCCCAGCCGGTCGCCGATCGCGTGGATGGGGTGACGGGGGCCCGTATGGGGTGGCTCGAACCCGGTGAGGAAGTGCACAGCGAAGACGTCGGGGGTCTCCTGCCGGAGGAGATGGGCGGCGATCATGGAGTCCACGCCGCCGCTGACGGCTACCGCAATCATGTCGCGCAGGCGTCCCGGATGGGGCGGACCTCCATGGCCCTCGGCGGGCACGCGGTCACGCCCTGTCCGCAGATGCTGCACTTCTCCTGGGCGAACAGCCCCTCCATTTTCTGGGCGGCGTCCTTGGAAAATCGCAGGACCGGGATTTTTGAGTACATGCGTGAAGCTCCTCAAGTTCCAGATGAAAGCATTTCACATGTTGCCGGACTAATAGATAGATTCGGTGCGCCTGTCAACCGCGCAGGGCAGGGATGTGGGACCCGTGAGCCGCCGGTCCGGGTTCACGCATCCCCGGCACCTTGTGCATCCCCGGGCGGCGGGTACCGTTTCGAGGGCCGACATGAGCCCGGCCTTGCAAGGGGGGAGATGGAGCCAAGGAATCTAAAAGCGCCGGTCAAACATGGAAATAACTATTTAAATCAATTTGTTGAGCGAGGATTCCGCCCCTCCGTTTTTGACACCCTCCCGGAACTATTGTAGAATGAAATCCAATGGATCGCGTACATATCGGCCGGCAGCCCCGTGCGGGCCGCCGTCGGGAGGCGAGGTGATCGGTCTGAGCCCAAGAGGACTGTTTCTGGCGCTGGCCCTGCTCGCGCTGGTCGGGTGTGCGTCCTTTCAGACGTACCGGGTGGCGGAAACCGAAGAGAAACTCGTGGCCAACTGCACCTACATCGACACGGTCACCGCGTTCTCCGACATGGGACCCTTCCAGGTGCACCCCATCCTGGTCGACGATGCCCGCGACAAGGTTCTGCGCCGGGCCGAAATGCTGAACGCCACCCATGTCGTCTGGGTGGGGGACTACTACTTCGGCGGCGCTGCTTTGGCATATTACTGCTGGGAGTGATCGGCCCCCGAACGATCCAAAAAACAACCACCTGATCGGTCGATACACGGTTCCAACCACCACACCGGGAGAGCGAATGGATTTTAGCCTCGACACAGCGAACAGCGGGAAACGCAAGATGTACAACACGACGCTCGACTCGGATCTCATCCGGAAGATCAAAATACTTGCGGCTCAACTCGAAAAACGGCAGAATGACCTCCTGGAGGAAGCCATCAAAGATCTGCTCAAGAAATACAACCTCCAGGTCGGCTGAGGGCCCGTTGCGCCATGGCGAACGAGAACCACGAAAACCGAACTTCCGTGCGGTTCACCCATGATTCCACGATTTCTCTCGAGCAGAACGAGGTGGGGATCCTGCACGAGGCCCGCATGTTCAACTACTCCTCGTCGGGACTCTACTTCGAGTCGGATTTTTACCTCATTCCCGGCACCGAGATCTTCATCGGTTTAAAGAGTTCGCCCTTCACGGCCGCGCCCGGGGTTTACGAGTGCTATCGTTCGGCCATCCAGTGGCGCAAGTATCTTGAGAACTCGGTCTTCGACTACGGGTACGGGGTCGAGCTCAAGGGCAAGGCCCCGTCCCGGGGCGATTCCCACCGCGCGCGGGCCCCGCGCCGCCATCCGCGGGCGTCCTGCACCATCCCCGCCCTGCTGCAGAACCAGAGCGAGAAGGCACGGGGCGTCATCCACAACGTGAGCCACGGCGGGGTGTTCGTCATGTGCGGCGGAACCTTCGCCGCCGGGCAGCGCCTGCAGCTCACCATCCCGCTGCGCAAACGGCAGAAGCTGATCACGCGCTTCGGCGAGGTGGTCTGGTCCGACCCAAACGGGCTCGGGATCAAGTTCGACGCCCAGGCCATAGCCGAACCTCCCGACCCGTCGTAATCCTGCCTGCGTTCTTGACGGCCCATCCGGCACGGGTTAGGTTCAACTCAGCCTGACACCCATCGACCCAGCCGAACGGAGGACCGCCGTGACCCCCCTGGAAATCTTCTCCGACTTCATCTGACCGTGGTGCTACTTCATTACCGTCGGTAGTGACCGGTTGACCCGCGAGTTCGAGATCGACGTGCACTGGGTGGCCTTCCCGCTGCACGCGGAAATCCCGCCCGAGGGCGTCACCCTCGAACGGCTGTTCGAAGGCCGCGGCATCGACATCCCCGCGGTGCTGAGCCGTCTCGAATCGGCCGCCCGCCAGTTCGGACTGCCGTTCGGGACGCGCCGCATGAGCTTCAATTCGCGACGCGCCCAGGAGGGGGCCAAGTGGGCCGAGTCGCTGGGCCAGGCCGATGCCTACCACCGCGCGGTGTTCCAGGCCTACTTCGTGGACGGGCGGAACCTGCACGAGATGGAGACCCTCGTGCGGGCGGCCGAGTCGATTGGACTGGATGGCGCGGGCCTGAGCGAGGCCATCCGCACTCACGCCTACAAGGCCGCCGTCGACCAGGACTGGATGCGCTCGCACCGGCTGGGGATCCGCGCCGTGCCCGCATTTCGGCTGAATGGAGAGGTGCTGGTCGGGGCGCAGCCCTACGAGCAGCTGGCCGCGTTCGCGTCGGCGCACGGTGTTCCCCGGCGTGCAGCCGGCTGACATCCCGCAGGGACGTCTGCGCCGCGGTCATTCACGATGCACCGGGGAGGGGAGACCGGACCGGGACCGCCAGGCTGAGGAACTGGCCGTTTTCCTCGAACATCAGTCGCTGGGTGACCATGCCTCCGACGAAGGCGGAAATCCGGTCCGCGGACACCGACGGAAAACGGGCGACAATGTGCCGCAGCGGCCGGTGGTGGTCGCAGTAGAGGTAGATGGCGCGCGCGGTGCCTTCGAGCCGATGCGTGGCGGCATCGCCGGTGCGGCGGCGCTCGCGCAGGATCAGGAACTCCCCCCCGTCGCGGCAGGACAGGATCGGCTCAGGGTCCGGGCCGCGCTGCAGGAGGTCGTAGCTGCGCGACCATGCGCGCAGGGCCGCCCGGACCGGCCGCCAGAGCCGCTCCTGGGCGGCCCCTGCGCCGCGGCCGGCTTGAACCACCAGCGGCAGGCGGCGAAAAATTGCGGCCGGGAAGAGGTGCGCCCAGTTGGGGTGGTTGCCGACCCTCTCCAGGCCGTAGGCGTCAGGGTCCGACCAGACCGGGCTTCCCAGGCCCAGCCAGAACCTGACCGGCTTCGGAGGGCGATAGGCCCGGGCGAATTCGATCGCACGCAGCGTTTCGCGCACGTCTTCGGCATCGCTCGCAGGAAAATTGAGGATCAGGTTGGCGAGGTTGACGATCCCCAGCTGTTCGCAGCGCTTCATGATCTCGAGGTTCTGAATGGCCGTGGTGCCCTTGTGGAGCTTACGCAGCAGACGGGTGCTCAGGGCTTCAACCCCGACCTGCACCCTGCGCATCCCCGCGGCGCGCATCCATGATAGCTCCTCCGCGGGGGTGGTCGCGCGCAGCTCGGCGAAGAGCGAAAGGTCCCGCGGCAACCCTGCCAGCCCGCGCAGGATCCCGGCCGTTTCCGCCTTCGGCAGGACATTGTCCACCACGGCCACCGACAGCGTCCGGTAACGCGCGGTGAGCTGCTCGACCTCCGCCACCGCCCGGCGGGCCGACTTAAACCGGTATCCTCGCCACTGCAGGTTGAGATTGCAGAACCGGCAGCCGGAGCCGGACCCGCCGCCGCGTTTCCACCAGCACCCGCGCGAAAACTCCACGGGCAGGGTCGGGAAGAAGCGTTTGTCCGGGGCGAACCCGGACAGGAGGGCGAAGTAGTCGTCGTAGTCCGGAAGCGGCAGGCGGTCGAGATTCTCCAACTGGTAGAGGCGATCCCCGGTGGGGGCGGAAATTCTCGCGCCGCGCGTGAAGATTCCGACCGCCGGCGGGATGTCGGCCAGGCCGAGGCCATCGATCACGTGGTGCTGGACGATGTGCGCCAGGGGGAGCTCCCCCTCGCCGACGACCACGGCGTCCAGGTGCGGGAAAAGCTCGAGTGCCGTCGCGGCCGAGTGCGAGTTGATGGCGGGTCCGCCGATCACGGCGGTCAGGTGCGGGTGCGCCTCCTTCAGGCGGCGAATCAGGTACAGGCAGGCAGTCAGCTGGCACAGGACGCTCGAAAACCCGACGAGGCGGACATTTTCCCAGGCGACGGAATCGGTCCACGCATCCATGGCCGCCTTGACCTGTGCGGTCAGCGCGCCGAAGGCGACCCCTTTCAGCGCGGAGGCACCGACCGACTCGCGACGGAACAGCCGCGCCAGGCGCTCAGTCCGTTCGGGGAAGAGCAGGGCGGCGCCGATCGATTCGGCCGGCCACGTGCGCTCCGAGACGGCGTGGTAGACCCGGTAGCCGATCGATGCGGCCACCTGCAGGTAAAGCGGGTGCGCGGCCACCTCGACTGCGGGGAACCGGGAGCGCACGAAGGCCTTGAGGGCCCCCAGCTGGATCGAGGGGCGCGTGTAAAGGGGCCAGGGCGGGGAAACCAGCGCGATGGATGACGGCTTGGGATGTGCCACGTCGAGGGCAGCCTCGCAGAATTGGTCATCAGAGAGGGGGGGTCCCCCCCGAACACTGGTCGCAGCAGGAAGCCGCGATCACATCAAAAAACAAACACCGAAACACCGAAACACCCAAATACCGAAACACCCGAATACCCAGACACCTTCTCGCCAAATACCAAATACCAAACACCAAACACAAAACACCTTACTCTTCCAAAGAGATTACCACCGCCTCCGGCCGCGCTGCAAGCGGGTTTGCGCCGTCCGGAGGCCGGGTGCGCGCCTTGACTTGGAGGCCGGCTATGGTAAGTAGGTGCGCATGTCGACCGCTCCCCCCAACCTGAGCGTAACCTTCGCCGGCTTGAAACTCAAAAACCCGGTCATGACCGCTTCCGGGACCTTCGGTTACGCGCGCGAGTTCGAAGCGTTGATGGACCTCAACCGCCTCGGGGCCATCGTCGTAAAGGGCCTGGCGCTCAAACCGGTAAAGGGCAACCCGCCGCCGCGCATCGTCGAAACCGCCTGCGGGATGCTCAACGCCATCGGGCTGGAAAACGTGGGCGTCGATGCGTTCGCGGCCGACAAGATGCCCTTTCTGCGCACGCTCACCCCGCCGGTCATCGCCAACATCTACGGAACGAGCGTCGAGGAGTACGCCGCACTGGCCGAGCGGCTGGATGGGATCGAAGGGGTGGCGGCCGTGGAGGTAAACATCTCCTGCCCGAACGTGAAGGCGGGCGGGGTGGTCTTCGGGGTCGACCCGGTGGCCGCCGAACGGGTCGTCCGGGCGGTGCGGGAGCGCACGCGCAAACCGGTCATCGTGAAGCTCTCCCCGAACGTCACGGACATCACTGTGATCGCCGCGCAGCGCCGAGGCGGGCGGCGCGGACGCGCTCTCCCTGATCAACACGATCACCGGCATGGCGATCGATATCGAGACGCGGCGCCCGCGGCTGGCCAACATCACGGGCGGGCTGTCGGGGCCGGCCATCAAGCCCGTCGCCTTGCGAATGGTCTGGCAGGTGGCACGCACGGCCCGGGTGCCGGTCATCGCCATCGGCGGGATCATGCGGGGGGAGGACGCGGTCGAGTTTCTCCTCGCCGGCGCGGCCGCCGTCCAGGTCGGCACCGCCAATTTTGTGAACCCGCGCGCCGCACTCGATATCGTCGCCGGGATCGAGGCCTACCTCAGCCGCCACGGCATCGGCGACGTCGCCGACATCATCGGCAAACTGCAGATCGATTGACGGGCAAAGGGTTCGAGGAGTCAGGGTTCGGGGTTCAGAATGAAGCTTACAGGGTTCAGAGTTCAGGGTTCAGGAAAGCGAGGCGCACCGATGATGCCATTTCGCCCTGAACCCTGAACCCCGAACCCTGAATCCTGATACCCCCTCAATTCCCCCCCCATCACAGCGATGCCGACGACTCCTCCAGCGGGTTCCGTTTCAAATACTCGAGCCGGTTCAAGCCGTTGACGTACGCCTTGGCGCTCGCGGTGATGATGTCGGCATCTGCCCCCTTGCCGAGGGCCAACAGTCCGTTCTCGCTCAGGCGCACCGTCACTTCCCCCATTGCATCCGTGCCACCGGTGAGGGCGCTCACCGAGAAGCGCAGCAGCTCGGAGGCCGTGCCCGTGAGCTTAGCGATGGTGTTGAACGCGGCGTCGATCGGCCCGTTGCCGTAGCCGGCATCCTGTGTCGGCCGGCCGTTGATGTTCAGGCGCACACTCGCCGTGGGCAGGACGGTCGTGCCGGCCGTGACGTGCAGGTAGTCGAGCTTGAAGACGTCCGCGGTCCGCAGGATGCCTTCGGTCACGATGGCCTCCAGGTCCTCGTCCACCACGTGTTTTTTCTTGTCCGCCAGTTCCTTGAACTTGGTGAACACCAGGTTCAGCTCATCGTCCGAAAGGTCGTACCCCAGGTCCTTCAGGTGGGAGCGCAGGGCGTGGCGGCCGGAGTGCTTGCCCAGGACGAGCTTGGTGGCGCTGAGGCCGATCGTCTCCGGTCGCATGATCTCGTAGGTCATCGGGTTTTTGAGGATCCCGTCCTGATGGATGCCGGCCTCGTGCGCGAAGGCGTTGGCCCCGACGATCGCCTTGTTCGCTTGCACGAGCATGCCCGTGACCATACTGACCAGCCGGCTGGTGGGGTGGATGAACTCGGTGCGAATGGAGGTCTTCGCGGAGAGGTAGTCACCGCGCGTGTGCAGCGCCATGACCACCTCCTCGAGCGAGGTGTTGCCCGCGCGCTCGCCGATGCCGTTGATCGTGACTTCGGCCTGGCGCGCGCCCGCCTGGACGGCCGCGAGCGTGTTGGAGGTGGCCAGCCCCAGGTCGTTGTGGCAGTGGACGCTCAGCACGGCTTTGCCGATGTTGGGCGTGTGGCTGCGGATGTAGCCGACCAGCTCTGCAAACTCCTGGGGGATGGCGTAGCCGACCGTGTCGGGGAGGTTCACCGTGGTCGCGCCCGCTTCGATGGCGGCCTCGAAGATGCGGCAGAGGTAGTCCCGGTCGCTGCGCGAACCGTCCTCGGCCGAAAACTCCACGTTCGGGGTGAGGGTGCGCGCATAGCGCACCGCCTCCACGGCGGCCCGCGCCACCTCGTCGCGGTTCATCTTGAGTTTGTACTGCAAGTGGATGTCCGAGGTCGCGATGAAGGTGTGGATGCGCGGGTTCGCGGCGTGCTGCACGGCCTTCCAGGCGCGGTCGATGTCGTGGTGCGTGGCGCGCGCCAGACCGGCCACCTCGGCCCGCTTCAGGCGGCCGGCGATCTGGCTGACGGCCTCCAGGTCGCCGTCCGAGGCCGCCGGGAACCCCGCCTCGATCACGTCGACCCCGAGTTTTTCCAGCTGCACCGCCAGCCGTAGTTTCTCCGCCGCGTTCATGCTGGCCCCGGGGCTCTGCTCCCCGTCTCTCAGGGTGGTGTCGAAGATGATCACGCGTTCGGTCATGGTGGACTCCTATCGGGTCGTGGGGGGTTCGGATTTAGCGCCGGGGGCTGGCTGCTCTCCGCCGCGGCTGAGTTTGTAGTGAAAGCTGTCTGCCAGCGCCTGCCAGCTGGCTTCGATGATGTCCTCGGACACGCCGATCGTGCTCCAGACGTGGTCCGGGTCGCGCGAGTCGATCAGCACGCGCACGCGCGCGGCGGTGCCGCGGTTGCCGTCGATCACGCGCACCTTGAAGTCCGTCAGGCGCATGTCGCCCAGGTCCGGGTAGAAGCGGCCGAGTGCCTTGCGCAGGGCGTTGTCCAGCGCGCTGACCGGTCCGTAGCCCTCGGCCGCCGTGATTTCACTCCGACCGTCGACCGCGATTTTGACCGTGGCGTGCGCCCGGCAGGGATGGTCCTTGTCTTTCTCGATCGTGACACGGAACGACTCGAGCTCGAAGAGCGGCCGGAAGGTCTCGGTCAGCTTTTGGATGAGCACCTTGAAGGAGCCGTCAGCCGCGTCGAACTGGTAGCCGTCCTGCTCCATCTGCTTGATCTCGGAGACGATCCGACGGCTGTCGGCGTCGGGCAACTCGATGTCCAGGCCGAGCTCGCGCGCCTTGTACTCCACGTTGCTGCGGCCCGAGAGGTCGGACACGAGCACCCGGCGGTGGTTGCCCACCCGTTCAGGAGCCATGTGCTCGTATGCCTCCGGGTGTTTCATGATGGCGCTCACATGCACGCCGCCCTTGTGGGCGAAGGCGCTGCGCCCCACGAAAGGCCGGCTGTGAAGCGGCACCATATTGGCCGTCTCGCCCACGAAGCGCGAGAGGGACTTGAGTTTTTTCAGATTCGCCTCCGACATGCAGGACCGGCCCATCTTGAGTTGCAGGACCGGGGCGGCGGCGGTGAGGTCGGTGTTGCCGCAACGTTCCCCGTAGCCGTTGACCGTCCCGTGCACCATGACGGCGCCGGCCTGCACCGCGGCGATGGAGTTGGCCAGCGCCAGGCCGCAGTCGTTGTGCGCGTGGATGCCCAGGCGCACCCCGCTGCCCAGGTGAGCGCGCACGCGGGCCATGACCTCCGGGACGTCGAAGGGCAGGGTGCCCCCGTTCGTGTCGCACAGGACCACGGTGTCCGCCCCGGCCTGTGCGGCTGCAGCGACGGTCGCCAACGCATACCCGGGATCGGCCCGGAACCCGTCGAAGAAGTGCTCGGCATCGTAGATGACGTCGCGCCCGTTTTGCCGCAGATGGCCGACCGTGTCCCGAATCATCGCGACGTTTTCGTCGAGTCGGGTGCCCATGACGGCTGTGACGTGAAAGTCCCAGCTCTTGCCGAAAACGGTCACCAGCGAGGTGCCACAGTCGAGGAGTGCCCGCAGGTGCGTGTCGTTCTCGGCCGCCCGCCCCGGCTTGCGGGTGCAGCCGAAGGCGGCCAGGCGGGCGTGCGCGAAGACCGCCTTCCGGGCAAGCTCGAAGAACTGCAGGTCCTTGGGATTGGACCCCGGCCAGCCCCCTTCGATATAGTGGATGCCGATGTCGTCCAGGCGCAGGGCGATCTTGAGCTTCTCCTCGGCGCTGAACGAGATGCCCTCGCCCTGGCTGCCGTCGCGCAGCGTGGTGTCGTAGAGCTGGACCGGTTCCATGTCCGCCTCCGTCGTTCGTGCGCCGGAGGCCGTTGCGACCCCCGGCGCACCCACAGGCCTACTTGCGGTTTTCCGGACGCAGCGAGCGCACGGCCGCGCCGGCCCGCCACATCTCGGAGTCGTGCATCACGGCCAGCTCCTTATCGAGCTTCTCGCGGTAGTCGGGGGTGCTGTTGGCCGCCAGGACCCGCCGGGTTTCCTCGCCGCTGCGCACGCGCTGGTAGAGTTCCGCGTAGAGCGGGGCGACGGCGTCGCGGAAGCGCGGGGCCCAGTCCAGCGCGCCACGCTGGGCCGTGGTGGAACAGTTGGCGAACATCCAGTCCATGCCCTTGGCGCCGACGAGTCCGATGAGGCTCTGGGTCAACTCCTCGACCGTTTCGTTGAAAGCTTCGCTCGGGGTGTGGCCGTGTTTGCGCAGAAGGGTGTACTGCGCCTCCATGACCCCGGCCAGCGCTCCCATGAGGATCCCGCGCTCGCCCGTCAGGTCGCTCACGACCTCGCGTTCGAAGGTGGTCGGGAAGAGGTAGCCGGAGCCGATTGCGATCCCGAGAGCCAGTGCCCGTTCGCGGGCCTTGCCGGTGAAATCCTGAAAGACGGCAAAGCTCGCGTTGATGCCGCTGCCGTCCAGGAAATTGGTGCGCACGGTGCGCCCGGAGCCCTTGGGCGCTACGAGCACGACGTCGACGTTCGACGGTGGGACGATGCCCGTCTGGTCCTTGTAGACGATGCCGAAGCCGTGCGAGAAGTACAGGGTGTCACCCGCCTTGAGACAGGCCTTGATCTTGGGCCACATGGTCACCTGGCCGGCGTCGGAGAGCAGGTACTGGACCACGGTCGCCCGCTCGGCGGCCTCCTCGGGCGAGAACAGGGTCTCGCCCGGCACGAACCCGTCCGCGACCGCCCGGTCCCAGGACGCGCCGCCCTTGCGCTGACCCACGATCACCCGCAGCCCGTTGTCGCGCATGTTCAGCGCCTGTCCCGGCCCCTGCACGCCGTAGCCCACGACCGCCACGGTGTCGTTCTGCAGCACCTGCCGCGCATGCTGCAAGGGGAATTCGTCTTCCGTCACCACCTCTTCCATCGTTCCGCCGAAATCGAACTGAGCCATGATCTCCTTCTTTCTCCTCTTGGGGTTGTGATGAAAATCCGTTCATTCGAACGGTTGGACATTGATAGCTAAGGTTCCAGGGCCCAGGGTTCGGGGTTCAGGAACGCTGAGGCCGAGGCGTCGATGTTTTACTTCTTTCTCGGAACCCTGAATCCTGAACCCTGACCCCTGATGTCATGTGGGCTCCCGGATCAGGCCGATCGGTCCGGTGCGCGCCAGTTTCTTGATCCCATAGGGCTGCAGCAGGTTCAGGACCGTCTGAACCTGTTCCTGCTCCCCGGAAATCTCGACGATGACGTGGGTCTGGCCCGCGTCGGCGATGCGGCCGCCGGCGAGATCCACGACCCGCAGGACCTCGGAGCGTTGCTCGGGCCGCATCTGGACGCAGGCGAGCGCCATCTCGCGCCGCACACAGCGCGGGCCGTTCAGGCTGCGCAGCTTGATCACGTTCACCAGCTTGCGCAGCTGCTTCTCGATCTGTTCGACGACCGGCGGGTTGGCCTGGGTGACGATGGTGATGCGCGAGACTTTCGGGTCGTTGGTCGGGCTGCCGCAGATACTTTCGATGTTGAAGCCCTTGCCGCTGAACAGGCCCGCCACGCGCGAGGTCACCCCGGGTTCGTTGTCCACCAGCATCGTCATCACGTGCTTTTCTTCCGTCATCCGCGCTTCCTCCTCCAGCAGGGTGTTGAAAGGCCGCCATCGGTCAGCCAGGGTGGGCGGCCTTTGGGACAGCGCCGCATACGCCATCGGGTGTGAGCATCGACAATAGCCGCGCAATGCCGGATCACGGCCCGAGACGCTGTTTTTCCACAGCCGGCTCAGACCAGCAGCATTTCCGTCAAGGGCGCGCCCGAAGGCACCATGGGGTAGACACTTTCCTCCGCGTCCACCCGGAAGTCCATGATCACCGGTCCGCGCCGGGCGAGGCCCTCGCTCAGGACCGGCACCACCTCGGAGGGGCGCTCGGCCCGCAGGCCGGTCGCGCCATAGGCCTCGGCGAGCTTCACGAAATCCGGGGTGCAGTCCATGCGGGTGGCGCTGTAGCGCCGCCCGTAGAACAGCTCCTGCCACTGCCGGACCATGCCGAGGTAGCCGTTGTTCAGGATGACGATCTTCACGGGCAGCTCGTACTGGACGGCGGTCGCCATCTCCTGGATGTTCATCTGGATGCTGCCGTCCCCGGCGATGTCGACCACCGTTTTGTCCGGGCAGGCGATCTGGGCTCCGATCGCCGCCGGCAGGCCGAACCCCATCGTGCCCAGACCCCCGGAGGTGATGAAGTGGTTAGGCCGGTTGAAGCGGTAGAACTGCGCGGCCCACATCTGGTTCTGGCCCACCTCGGTCGTGATGATAGCGTCTCCACGGGTGAGGGCGTGGAGCTGCTCGATCACGAACTGGGGCTTGATGCGTTCGCCCTGTTGGTAGGTGAGCGGCTGAGCCTGCTTCCAGGCGCGGATGCGCTCGAGCCATTCCTGACGGGCGGCGGCCGGCACCGGTTCGGGTCGATCGTCCAGCAGCGCGTTCAGGCGCTGCAGGCTCGTGCGGCAATCGCCGACGACCGGGACGCTGACCGGGACGTTCTTGCGGATCGAGGTGGGGTCGATGTCGATGTGCACGATCGTCGCCTGGGCGGCGAAGGCGTCCGTCTTGCCGGTGACACGGTCGTCGAACCGGACCCCGACCCCCAGGAGCAGATCGCAGGCGCCGGTGCTCATGTTGGCGGCGTAGGTGCCATGCATGCCGAGCATCCCCAGGAAGAGCGGGTCGTCTCCGGGGAAGGCCCCGAGGCCCATGAGGGAGGTCGTGACCGGGGTCCGGGTTCGGTGCGCCAGCCGCGTCAGCTCTTCCGCGCCGCCGGAGAGGATAACCCCGCCGCCGGCGAAGATCAGCGGCCGCCTGGCCTCGGCCAGCAAACGCGCCGCCGTCCGGACCTGTTTCGGGTGGGGTTCCGGGTTGGGGGCATAGGGACGGGGCGGGAGCTCGAGGGGAGGCGCGAACCCGGTGCGGGCCGTGGTGACGTTCTTGGGGATGTCAACGAGAACGGGTCCGGGGCGTCCCGAGCGGGCCAGGTGAAACGCCTCCTGGAGGACGGCCGCGAGGTCGGTGACGTTCTTGACGAGGTAGTTGTGCTTGGTGCAGGGGCGGGTGATGCCGACGATGTCCACCTCCTGGAAGGCGTCGTTGCCGATCAGGTGTGTCGGCACCTGACCGGTGAGCACGACGATGGGGATCGAATCCGCGAAGGCCGAGGCGATGCCGGTCACGGTGTTCGTCGCCCCCGGCCCGGAGGTCACCAGACAGACCCCCACCTTGCCCGAAGCCCGCGCGTAGCCGTCGGCGGCGTGGACGGCCCCCTGCTCGTGCCGGACGAGGATGTGGCGGATCGGCGTGCGCGCCAATTCGTCATAGATGTCGATCACGGCCCCTCCGGGGAACCCGAAGAGCGTGTCCACCCCTTCGCGCTGCAGCATCTCCATCAAAATCCGGGCGCCGGTCATCTCCATGGGTCGCCTCTCGTCGTGTCACGCGCAAAAAAAAACCGTTACCGCCTCGGGGCTGGTAACGGATTTTGTTCTGCTCGGTTTTTTCGGGTGCGTTAGACCGCTACCAACCCCTTCGCATCATCGTCGAGGAGGCCGACGATGATGAGACTAATAAGGATGAGGTTGAAAATGGCGGCTTTCGGGTTCATCAGATTCCAGTGGTTAACGTTATCTTCAAAATTTCCCTAACAGCCGGGCATGGAGAAGTCAAGCGATTTATTGCCTGCGGTTACTCCGCCTGCTCCTTGAACCCGCAGTCCGGGTTGAGGCAGGAGTGCAGCGTGCCCTGCCGCTTGGTGACGCGCTCGACCAGGATCTTGGCGCCGCAGGCCGGGCAGTCGCGCGCGACCGGCTTGTCCCAGGTGGCGAACGTGCAGTCCGGGTAGCGGTTGCAGCCGTAGAAGGTTTTCCCGCGCTTGGAGGTTTTCTCGAGCAGCTCGCCCGTGCAGCCGTTCTGCGGGCATTTGACGCCGGTGCTCTTGCCGTTGCCGTTCAGCGTCCGCGACTGGGTGTTCCGGCACTCGGGGTAGCCGCTGCAGGCGAAGAAGTCGCCGAAGGGGCCGTGCTTGAGCACCATGGGCCGGCTGCATTTCTCGCAGGTCTTGTCGGTCGGCTCGTCGGCCCGCGGCTCCACCGGCTGGATGTTGCCTTTTTCGTCGCGAGTGTAGTCCCGGGAGTACTTGCACTCCGGGTAGCCGCTGCAGGCGAGGAAGTGACCGTTCTTGCCGATCTTGACGTGCAGGGTGTGGCCGCACTCCGGGCACTTGAGCTCTGTCGCGACCCCGACCCCCTTGATGCTGACCATCCCCTCGGCCGCGCGGTCGAGGTCCTTGCGGAACGGCGTGTAGAACCGGGTGAGCAGATCGAGCGAGTTGGCCTTTTCGGCTTCCACCTGGTCGAGGTTTTCCTCCATGCGGGCCGTGAACTCGACGTCGAAGATGTCCGGAAAGCTCATGACGAGCAGGTCGTTCACGATGAACCCGAGCTCGCTCGGCCGGAAGTAGCCCTTGACCCAGTCCACGTAGCCCTTGTCGCGGATGGTCGACAGGATGGCGGCGTAGGTGCTGGGGCGCCCGATGCCGTTTTCCTCGAGCTCCTTCACGAGCGAGGCCTCCGAGAAACGCGGAGGGGGCTGCGTGAAGTGCTGCTTCGGCTCGAGGCGGTGCAGCGTGAGGCGCTGGCCCTCCTTCAGCTCCGGGAGCTGCTCGCGGGCCTTGTCGCCGTTGCCGTCCCCGTCGTCCTCTTCGGCGCGGTAGAGGGCCATGAACCCCGGGAACTTGACCGCCGACCCGCTGGCGGTGAAGACGTAGGGCCCGGCGGCGATCGAGGCGGAGACCTGGTCGACGAGCGCCTCCTGCATCTGGGAGGCGACGAACCGCTGCCAGATGAGCTGGTAGAGGGCCTGCTGGTCGCGGCTGAGATGGGGCGCCACCTGCTCAGGCGTGTTCGCGACCGAAGTCGGCCGGATGGCCTCGTGCGCGTCCTGGGCCTGCTTGGAGTTCTTGAACACCCGCGGGCGGTCCAGGGCGTAGTCGCGGCCGAACCGTTCGACGATGAGCTGCTGCGCCTCGACCGCGGCGGTCTCCGCGATGCGCGTGGAATCCGTGCGCATGTAGGTGATCAGTCCGACCGGCTCCCCGGGCCCCAGATCGATGCCCTCGTAAAGCTGCTGGGCAAGCATCATCGTCTTTTTGGCGGTGAAGCGCAGTTTGCGGATGGACTCCTGCTGGAGCTTGCTCGTCGTGAACGGCGGAGCCGGGTTCTTTTTGACGGTGCGCTTCTGCACCTTCTCGACCCGGAACTCCTCTCCCTGGAGGACGGAGAGGATGTGCTGCGCGGCCGTCTCGTCCGGGATGGCGAGCTTTTCCTTGCCCCTCTTGACCAGCTTGGCCGCGAACGGCGGCGGCGCGTCGGCTTCGAGGTGGGCGGTGATCGACCAGTACTCCTGCGGCACGAAGACCTGGATGGCGCGCTCGCGTTCGCAGATGATGCGCAGGGCGACGCTCTGCACGCGACCGGCGCTCAGCCCGCCCTTGACCTTGCGCCACAGCAGCGGCGACACCTGGTAGCCCACCAGACGGTCGAGGATGCGGCGGGCCTGCTGCGCCTCGAATTTGTTGCGGTCCAGCTCCTGGGGCCGGGTCATGGCCTGCCGGATGGCATCCTTGGTGAGCTCGTGGAACAGGACGCGGTGAAAGCGCCGACCCTTCTTCTTGAGCACGTCGGCCGTGTGCCAGGCGATGGCCTCCCCCTCGCGGTCGGGGTCCGGGGCGAGAAAGACCTCCTCGGCGTCGGCCGCGGCCAGCTTCAAGGCCTGGATCACCTTCTGCTTGCCCGGGATGACTGTGTACTTCGGCGCGAAGCCGTCTTCCACGTCGATGCCCATCTCACGTTGGGGCAGGTCCTTGATGTGACCGACCGTGGCCGCCACGTTGTAGTCGTTGCCGAGGTATTTTTTGATGGTCCGGACCTTGGCCGGAGACTCCACCACTACGAGCGGTTTGGTCATTGCAGGTTTCATCGCTCCTTTGAATCGTGTGCATCGGCATTCCCGTCGGCAGCCGAAAAGAATTTTCCGGGCTGCTGGGTGACGAGGCCTTTCAACTCCAGGTGCAGCAGGATGCCGGACAGGGCCCCGGCATCGAGCGACAGGGTGCGCACCAGTTCGTCGATGTGCAAGGGGTAGGGGCCCAAAGCGCCGAGAACGTCGGCCTCCTCCGCGCTTAGCGGGGGGTGCGATTTCGAGCGGACCGCGCGTGCATCCGGCGCCGCCGCGGCGCACCCGAGCTCGGATAGAATGTCCTGCACGTTTTCGACGAGCTTGGCGCCCTCCTTGATCAGCGTGTGGGTCCCCGTGCTTTTGAAGGACTGCACGCTTCCGGGCACGGCGAACACCTCGCGGTTCTGCTCAGCCGCCAGCCGCGCGGTAATCAGCGAGCCGCTGTTGCGGGTGGCTTCGACCACTACGGTCCCGAGCGACATCCCGCTGATGATGCGGTTGCGCACCGGGAAGTGGTGCGGTTCGGGGTCGGCGTCGACCGGGAACTCCGAGACGACGGCTCCCCGCGCGGCGATGCGGTCGAACAGGCGGCGGTGCTGGGGCGGGTAGACCTTCGCGAGGCCGCTGCCCAGCACGGCGACCGTGCGGCCACCGCCCGCCAGCGCGCCTTCGTGCGCCGCCGCGTCGATGCCGACCGCCATCCCGCTGACCACCGTGAAGCCGATGGCGGCGAGGTCGGCGCAGAGCACGTGGGTCGTGTCCACCCCGTATGAGGTGGCGTGGCGCGAGCCGACCACCGCGATCGGCCGCTCGAGGCCCTCCAACTCCCCGTGCACATACAGCATCGGCGGCGGGTCCGGAATCTCCCTGAGCAGCCGGGGGTACGCCGGGTCGTTCAGGGTGACGATTCGGAATCCGCCGCGGCGGGCGGCTTCGATTTCGGCCCTGCCGGCGTCCGGCGCCCGGTGGGACCTCATGGCGTCCACCGTGCGGCGGCTGATCCCCTCCACGCGTCCGAGCTCGGCCACGGGCGCGCGCAATGCGGCCTCGGGGGACCCGAAACATTCGATCAGCCGTTTGAAGAGGTGGTTCCCTACTCCGGGGACGCTCTTCAGATCGAACCAGGGCAGGAGCTCGTCCACGTGGTCGCGCGCGTTCAATCGGCCTCCCTAAGCAAGGCAAAACCCCCTTTCGTGCGAAAGGGGGTGAGTGCGCGGTGATTGACCTGGCCGGGGCGGGTCCCCGGAGGCTATTTCTTCTTCGACCGTTGCTCCCAGGTCAGAACGATGGGGCTGGCGACATAGATTGAAGAGTACGTGCCCACCAGGACGCCGATCAGCATGGCGAATGAGAAGTCGTGGATAATGTCGCCTCCAAGAAAAAAGAGCGCCACCAGGACGATGAAGACCGTACCCGCCGTCAGGATGGTCCGGCTCAGCGTCTCGTTGACGCTGCGGTTGATGATGATCCCGAGGGGGGTCTTCGCGAGTTTCTTCAGGTTTTCCCGGATGCGGTCGTAGACGATGATCGTGTCGTTCAGCGAGTACCCGATGATGGTCAGCAAGGCAGCCACGATCGTCAGGGTGAACTCTTTGTCCAGCAGGCAGAATACCCCCGCGGTGATCGTCACGTCGTGGATCAACGCGACGACCGCCCCCAAAGCATACTTCAACCCTAAGATCCAGAAGAGCACCAGCGTCACTGCCAGCGCGACCCAGACAATGACCAGCAGGCTGAACCCCGTGGTGTAGATTGCGTAGACGCCGCCGCCGAGGACGGCCGCCACGATCCCGCTCTGGACCCACTTGAACTCGAAACGCCCGGAGATGTAGATAGCGATGAAGATCAGCGCAAAGAAAATGGCGAGCAGCGCCTTCTCGCGCAGGTCGCTGCCGACCTGCGGGCCCACCATCTCGATACGGCGGATGTCCACCTGCAGGCCCAGTTTCGACTCGAGGGTCTTATCCAGTTGCGGGGCGAACTCCTGGAAGTTAAGATTGGTGGCGTCGGTGCGGAGCAGGAACTCGTTTTCACGCGCCTCCCCTACGCTCTGGACGGTCGAGCTCTCGACCCCGAGCGACTGCAGTACATCCTTGATCTTGGGGATATCGACCGCACCGGCGAATTTCACCTGGATCACGGCCCCGCCGGCGAAATCGACCCCGAAGCGGGGACCCTTGACCAGCAGCGCGACGATGCTGATCAGGATGAGCGTGCCGGAAATCGTATAGGCCCACTTGCGTTTGCCGACAAAATCTATCTTGGTTCCGGGCTTGATGAACTCCATGGAAGCGATTCCTCTTTGCGTGACACCGACGATCGGATTGATGCCTTAAATGCTCAGGCGGTTGATTTTCCGAACGTCCAGGAAGTAGTTGAAGACCAGGCGCGATACCACGATGGCCGTGAACATGCTTGCGATGACCCCGATGCTCAGGGTGACGGCAAAGCCCTTGATCGGCCCGGTCCCAAACTGGAAGAGGACGACGGACGAGATCAGGGTTGTGAGGTTGGCGTCCATGATGGTGGTCGTGGCTCGGTCGAACCCGGCGTCCACCGCTCCGCGCGGCGTCTTGCCCAGGCGCAGTTCCTCGCGGATGCGCTCATAGATCAGCACGTTATTGTCGACGGCCATGCCGATCGTGAGGATGACGCCCGCCAGGCCGGGCAACGTCAGGGTCGCGCCGAAGGCCGCCAACCCCGCACCGATCAGCACGAGGTCGAGCAGCACCTCGAAGTTGGCCAGCATGCCGGAGAGTTTGTAGTACACCGCCATGAACACGACCACGAGCAGGCCGCCCACGAGAATCGAGATCAGCCCGGCGCGGATGGAGTCCGCCCCGAGGGAGGGGCCGACCGTGCGTTCTTCGAGGACCGTCACCGGGGCCGGCAGGGCGCCCGCGCGCAGGATGATCGCGAGGTCGCGAGCCTCCTCCATCGTAAACCGACCGGTGATGCGCGCCTTGCCCCCCGCGATCTTCTCCTGAATGGTCGGCGCGGAGTAAACCTTGTTGTCGAGGACGATCGCCAGGCGCTTGCCCACGTTCTCGCTGGTGACGCGCTCGAAGGTGCGCGCGCCCTTGCGGTCGAATTCGATCGAAACGTAGGGCTCACCGTACTGTGAGTCCAGGGCCACGCGCGCGTCCGTGAGCGAGGCGCCGGTCAGCATGGAGGCCTTGCGCACGAGGAAAGGGGTGCGGCTGGTGCGCTTGGTGGCGCGATCCTCGTCGACCTTGTAGAGGACCTCGCTGCCGGGCGGAACGGTCCCCTGCACAGCGGCGTTGACGTCGTGGGTCTCGTCCAGCAGCTTGAACTCGAGCAGCGCCGTCCGCCCGATCAGGTCCTTGGCGCGCTGCGTGTCTTGGACGCCCGGGAGCTGCACCAATATCCGATTTTCACCCTGGCGCCGGATGTCCGGCTCGGAGACCCCGAACTGGTCGATGCGGTTGCGGATCGTCTCGAGAGCCTGCTCGATGGCGAACTTCTTGACCTGCGCCACCTCGCTGTCCGGCAGGTCAAGGACGACCGAGTAGGCGTCGGCATCCTCGCTGCGGTTGTTGATGCGCAGCTCCCGCAGCTCCTTGTCCATGAGAGCTTTGAACTTGTCGATGTTCTCCCGGCCCTGGACTTTGACCGCAAGGCGGTAGGGGGTCGGGCGATCCACGGTGATGCTCTGGATCTGGTTCTTGCGGATCAACTCCCGCAACTCCTGGTAGCTGCGCTCCACGGCGCTTTCGACCACCTTGTCGCTGTTGACTTCGAGCACGAGGTGCATGCCACCCTGCAGGTCGAGGCCGAGGCTGATCTTCTTGTGCGGCCAGACCTCGGGGGCAAAGGTCGGGATGCAGTAGACGACGGCGGCGACGATCACCACCAGGACAATCACCAATCGAATGGAAAAGCGTTTCAAGGCGGTGTTCCCTTCTGATCCTTCGGACGCATTTCAACTCAGAGCACGGCCGCCGGCCCCGGGTCGGCCCTGCGGGGACCGGGCGGCGTGCCGTGCTCGCGCAAGGGGACGATCAGCTTTCCTTGGTTTCGGCGGTGGCGGGCGCCCCGGCAATGACACCGGCGACGTTGGCGCGGCTGATCTTCACGCGCACCTTGTCGGCGATCTCGACCGTGAGCGTGACCTCGTCCAGGCCGGTCACGCGGCCGTGGAGCCCTCCGGTGGTGATGATGCGGTCGCCCTTCTTCAGGTTGGCGATCAGGTTGCGGTGTTCCTTGCTGCGCTTCTGCTGGGGGCGAATGAGCAGAAAATAGAAAATGACGAACATCAGAACCAGCGGAATGAAACTGGCAAATCCCGCGGCGCCGCCCTCGGCGGCACCTCCCATTCCCATGGCGTAGGCGTTGCTGATCAAAGTGTATCCTCCTTTATGTTGAACGATCCGAATGTCCGAACAATTCCGGCCCGGGTCGCCCCGAGTCGGTCAAAAAGTGTTCTCTGATACAGTAAACGCTTAAGGGTGTCAACCGCAAGCGTTCAGGAGATGCACTCGATCCGGCTTTCGCCCGGCGCCAGTGCCGTATCCGGCTCGATCTCGATGGTGATCTTCCGGCGGGTCTCGATTTCGACGAGGTCCTTGCGCTTGCGGTTCAGGAGGTAATCGGCCACGGCCGGGGGGACAATCCCCTTAACCCGCGTCACGTCGCCCGCGATCACTTCCATCCCGATTTTTCGCAGGAAAGCGATCCCGAGAGTCTCGGTGGACGGGACCATGCCCTTGCCGCGACAGCAGCGGCAGGTCACGTGGCTGCCGAACTCGACCGTGGGGTGGATGCGCTGGCGCGACATTTCGAGCAGACCGAACTTGGAGACGCGCCCCACCTTGGTGCGTGCCTTGTCCAGCTTGACATAGTTCTTCAGCTCGCGCTCGACTTCAGCCCGGTGCTTGGACTCCTTCATGTCGATGAAATCGATCACGATCAGCCCACCCAGGTCGCGCAGCCGCAGCTGGCGGGAGATCTCTTCGGCCGCCTCGAGGTTGGTTTGGAACGCGGTCTGCTCGACCGATTTCTCGTGAGTGGATTTGCCCGAGTTCACATCGATCGCGACGAGGGCCTCGGTCGGTGCGATGACGATGGACCCGCCCGATTTGAGCGGCACCCGGTTTTCGAAGATCGAGGCGATCTGCTCCTCGATCTGGAACTGGGAGAACAGGGGTTTCTCGCCCTGATAGAGCTTGACCTCCTGGGTGTGCTTGCTCGCGAAGATGGTGACGAGCTCCTGGGCCTCCTCGAACACCGCCGGCTCGTCGATGAGGATCTCGGAGACGTCCGGGCTGAAGGAGTCCCGGATGGTTCGCAGGACGAGGGCGCGTTCCTTGTAAAGCAGGGCGGTCTTCTTTTCCTTCGCGACCTTGCCCTTGATGGTCTTCCACAGCCGCAGCAAGTCCTTCAGGTCCTTGGAGATCATGGTCTTGGTGCAGCCCATGCCGGCGGTGCGCACGATGACGCCAAAGCCCTCCGGGAGCTCCAGCTCTGCCACGATTTCCTTCAGGCGTCCGCGTTCAACCTCGTCCTCGATTTTGCGGGAGACCCCGCGCACGGAGTGTCCCGGCATCAGCACGACGTAGCGGCCCGGCAGCGAGATGAGCGTGGTGAGCATGGCGCCCTTAGTGCCGATCGGGTCCTTGCCGACCTGCACCATGATCCCCTGGCCGCGCTTCACCAGCCGATGGAGGGGGATGCTGCCGTCGTCTTCCTCGTGGAAATAGTCGTAGTGGATGTCGTGCTTCTGCAGAAACCCGTTGCGGTCCCCGCCGTAGTCGACGAACGCGGCCTGAAGGCTGGGCTCGACGCGGGTGACCACCGCCTTGTAGATGTTCCCCTGCGTGATTTCGCGTGCGGCGCTCTCGATGCGGAACTCTTCGAGACGCCCGTCTTTCACGGTCGCCACCCGGATTTCCTCGGGATCGCTGGCGTTGATCAACAGTTTGATGCTCATGCGCCTCTTTCCATCGCCACAAGGCGATTATGGCGAATTAATTCGGTAACTTTCTTGGACCAAAAAAATGCTGCCTCATATGAAATTGGCCGTCACAAGTCAAATCATATTTTTTCCGTGGCGCCGGGTGCCGGCAGGGAACCCCGGGCCCTCGCGCGCCCGGCCGTCCGGTTTCCGCGGCGGTGCCCGGCTTGCACTTTGTTGCCATAGTATGGCAATAACCACAAATTCTCAACCATGACCGACATCCGGACGGCCGGCCGCGATGGGCCGGCGCGTCGTTCGGACGCCGGACGGAAAGGGACCTCCGCATATGCAAGACCGCTACGACCCGCATGCCGTCGAGCGCACATGGCAGACCCGCTGGGAATCCGAAAACCTGTTTCGGGTCCGTGAGCAGACCGACCGGCCGAAGTATTATCTGCTCGAAATGTTTCCCTATCCGTCCGGGAACATCCACATGGGCCACGTGCGCAACTACACGATCGGCGACGTGGTGGCACGCTACAAGCGCATGCGCGGGTTCAACGTGCTGCACCCCATGGGCTGGGACGCCTTCGGCATGCCGGCCGAAAATGCCGCCATCGCCAACCGCACGCACCCGGCGCGCTGGACATACGCCAACATCGACACCATGCGCGCGCAGCTCAAGCGCATGGGGTTCAGCTACGACTGGGCGCGCGAAGTCGCCACCTGTCGACCCGGAGTATTACCGCTGGGAGCAGTGGCTCTTTCTGAAGATGTACGAAAAGGGTCTGGCCTACCGCAAGGAGTCCTACGTGAACTGGTGCGACCCCTGTCAGACCGTGCTCGCCAACGAGCAGGTGGAGGCCGGCCTGTGCTGGCGCTGCGGCAAGCCGGTGCGCCAGAAGAAGCTGCGAGCAGTGGTTTTTCCGGATCACCCGGTATGCCGAGGACCTGCTGCTCCACTGCGATCAGCTTCCGGGCTGGCCCGAGAAGGTCATCACCATGCAGAAGAACTGGATCGGCAAGAGCTCGGGGGCCGAGATCCGGTTTCCGCTCGAGAATCAGGCCGGGGATATCCCGGTTTTCACGACGCGCCACGACACGCGTGTTCGGGGCGACGTTCATGTGTCTCGCGCCCGAGCACCCGCTCGTGCCTCAGTTGTGCCGGGGCACCGCCCAGGAGGCGGCCGTCACCGAGTTTGTCGAACGCATCTCGCACCAGGACCGCTCGACCAAGGCCATCGAAAGCTACGAGAAGGAAGGCGTGTTCGTCGGCGCCTACTGCATCAACCCGATGACCGGCCGGCGCATGCCGATCTACACCGCCAACTTTGCTCTCATGGAATACGGCACGGGCGCGGTCATGTCGGTGCCGGCGCACGACCAGCGCGATTTCGAATTCGCTCGTAAGTACGGCCTGCCGGTGGTGGTCGTGATCCGGCCGCCGGACGCCGAACTGGACCCGGCCACCATGACCGAGGCCTACGCCGGCGACGGGACCATGGCGAACTCCGGCAGCTTCGACGGCCTGCCGAACCGGCAGGCCATGGAGGCGATCGCGGCGCGCCTGGAGCAGGAGAACCTGGGGCGGCGCACCGTCAGCTTCCGTCTGCGTGACTGGGGCATCTCGCGCCAGCGCTACTGGGGGGCGCCCATCCCGATCATCCATTGTGAGCGCTGCGGCGTTGTCCCGGTGCCCGACCGGGAGCTGCCGGTTGTGCTGCCGGAGGACGCTGACCTGCTCGAAGGCGGCCAGTCGCCGCTGCCGAGCCTCGACCGCTTCGTCCGGGTCGCATGCCCGCAATGCGGAGACCCCGGCGCCCGCCGCGAAACCGACACCATGGACACATTCGTCGAATCCTCCTGGTACTTCGAACGCTTCTGCAGCCCGGACTGCACCACGGGCATGTTCGAGCGCTCCGCCGTGGACTACTGGATGCCGGTCGACCAGTACATCGGCGGCGTCGAGCACGCGATCCTGCACCTGCTCTACTCCCGCTTCTACACGCGCGTGCTCAAGGACGAGGGCCTGGTGTCCTGCACGGAACCGTTCACGCGGCTGCTGACCCAGGGCATGGTGTGCAAGGAAACGGTCGAGTGCCCCGAGCACGGGTTCCTGTTCCCCGTCCAGGTCGAGACGGAGGGCGACCGGCGGGTCTGCACCCTCTGCCGCAAACCGGTCACGGTCGGCCGGGTGGAAAAGATGTCCAAGTCCAAGCGCAACGTGATCGACCCGAACACGCTGCTCGACCGCTACGGGGCGGACACGACCCGCCTGTTCTGCCTGTTCGCCGCCCCCCCTGAAAAAGACCTCGAGTGGAGTGAGCAGGGCGTGGAGGGGGGCTTCCGCTTCCTCAGCCGCGTCTGGCGCCTGGCGGCCGACTGGATGCCGCACATCCGCGGCGCGCGAGCCTATGACGGGTCGACGGCGCTCGAGGGGCCCTTGAAGGAACTGCACCGCAAGACGCATGAGACGATCCGCAAGGTGACCCGCGACATCGAGGAGCGCTTTCACTTCAACACCGCCATCAGCGCGGTGATGGAGCTCTTCAACGCCATGACCGCCATCCCGGCCGGGGGCGGCCCGGCCGAAACTGCGCCGGTGATGCGCCTGGCGCTCGAATCGCTGACCCTGCTGCTGTCGCCTATCGTGCCGCACATCTCCGAGGCGCTCTGGGCCGAGCTCGGCCACTCCGAGAGCATCCTGCTTGCGGGCTGGCCGGCGTGGCGCGAGGGCGCGATCGAACGCGAGGAGACCCTGATTGTGCTGCAGGTGAACGGCAAGCTGCGCGGCCGGATCACCGCGGCCGTGGACGCCCCGGAGGAGGACGTGCGCCGGATGGCCCTCGCGGACGAAAGCGTGCAGAAGTTCGTCCAGGGGCGGGCGATCCGCAAAATCGTGATCGTCAAGAACAAGCTGGTGAACATCGTGGTGTGAGACGGGGAGACGGCACATGGGAAGGGAGCACGCGGCGGCGCCGGCACGGCGGGCCGACAGTCGGTTGGCCCGGTTGCTTTTGATCGCGATTCTGTGCGGGGGGGGCGCCGTGGCCTGCGGCTACCATTTCCAGGGCAAGGCGCAGTTGCCCGGGGGGGCGCAGTTCCTCTACGTGGACATCTTCGAAAACCGGACCAACCAGCCCGGGCTGGAGACGACCGTGACCAACGCGGTGGTCTTCGAGTTCATCAAGCGCAGCAAACAGTCCATGGTGAGCGACCGCGAGTCGGCCGACCTGATCATGAAGGGGGTCATCCGGTCCGTGGAGCTGAGCACGGACGTGGCCCGCTACCGGGACTCGGCCGGGGCTCGCGGGGTATCCCTGACGCTCGACGTGCAGTTGGTCACCCCGGCCGGCAAAGTGGAGTGGTCGGCCGTCGGTCTCACCGACAGCGACAGCTATACCGTGCCCGCGGACAAGTTCCTCAGCCAGGACAAACAGCGGGCGACGCTGGCCATCGTCGCGAGCCGCATCGCCGAGAAGATCTACAACCGCTTCACGGATAATTTTTGATTGGGTGTTTAGTGTTTGGTGTTTAGTGTTTGGTGAAAGATGGGGAACCGGGAAGGCACGCATCCTGCCAGATGCCCCTCAAACACCCAACACGAAACCCACGACACCAACAAAAAAAACGGTGAGCCGGATGTCCCGGTTCACCGTTTGATTTCAAAGGGGCTGAGGGGGTGGGTCGCGGGCTACTCGGCTTTCGCCTTGGAGGAGTTCACCACTTTGGCCAGGCGCGAGATCTTGCGTGCGGCGGTCTTCTTGTGGATGACGCCCTTTTTGGCGGCCTTGTCGATCATGGATTTGGCCGCGTTCAGGTCCTTCTGGGCCGCCTCCGGCGACTGGGTTGCGGATTCCTCCCGCACGGACTTGACGATGTTCTTCACCCGGGTCTTGACCGTCCGATTGCGCAGCTTGCGGGTCTCGTTCTGCCGGGCGCGTTTGAGCGCTGAGGGATGGTTTGCCAAGCTGATTGCTCCTTTCTTTTTCAAATGCTAAAATGCGCTTTTTAATAGACACCCTGTAACCTGTCAAGCATTTTCTCACGATCGCTCCATTGAAACCGACCATCTCACTCCCATCGGCGGCCGACGCCCGCCCCGACGACGAGGCCCGGCGGATGACCCGCGCGGCCGGCGTGGTCGCCGCCGCGACCCTGCTCAGCCGTATTCTCGGTTTTGTCCGCGACGCCGTGATCGCCTGGTATTTCGGCGCGGGCTTCAGCTCGGATGCCTTTCTGGCCGCCTTCCGCATCCCGAACCTGTTCCGGCGGCTGGTCGGAGAAGGGGTCCTGAACTCGGCCTTTGTCCCGGTGTTCGCCGAAACCCTGCACCGGGGAGGCCCGGAAGAGGCGCGGCGTTTGTTCGGCGCGGCCGCGCGCGTGTTCGCCGTGGTGCTGGCGGTGGTCTGCACGCTGGGGGTTCTCGGCGCCGACTGGCTCGTGATGCTGATTGCCCCGGGGTTTGCCGGCCCCAAGCTGACACTCACCGTGAGCCTCACCCGGCTGATGTTCCCTTATCTCATGGCGGCCGGGTTGATGGCCCTCTGCATGGGGGCGCTCAATGTCAGCGGCAGTTTCGCCCCTCCGGCCCTGGCCCCCGCGCTGCTCAACGTCGCCGTCATCGTCGCCGTGGTCTTCCTGTCGCCGCACCTGGGCACCCCGGTGATCGGCCTCGGGGTAGGAGTGCTGGCCGGCGGCATCGCGCAGGTTGCGGTGCAGCTGCCCTTTCTGCGGCGGCATGGTCTCGCCCCCTGGCGAACGCGGGGGTTCCGGCACCCCGCGCTGGCGCGCATCGGCCGCCTGACGGTCCCGGCCTTGATGGGCGGCGCGGTCTACCAGATCAATATCCTGGTCGGGACCCTGCTCGCATCCACGTTGTCCGAAGGCAGCGTGAGCTACCTCTACTATGCCGACCGGCTGGTCGAGTTCCCCCTGGGGGTGGTGACCATGACGGCCGCCACGGCCGTTCTGCCGAGCATGTCCCGGGACGCGGCGGCCGGCAACCGGGAGAGGGTGGGGGAAACCTTCGGCGATGCCATGCGCCTGGTCAGCTTCATCACCCTCCCGGCGACGGCCGGCCTGATTCTGCTGGCCGAGCCGATTGTGAGCATGCTCTTCCTGCGCGGCGAGTTCACCGCCAGCGATGTGCGGTTGACGGCCCAGGCGCTTTCATACTATGCATTAGGCCTGTGGTCCTTCTCCATGGTGCGAATCGGCGTCTCCGCTTTTTTTGCACTGCAGGACGCGCGAACCCCCTTCCGGGCGGCGACGGTGTGCATCGCCGCCAACCTCCTCGTGGGTGTTCTCCTGATGGGGCCGCTGGCCCATGGCGGGATGGCGCTCGCGGCATCGATCGCCTCCACCCTGAACCTGGTCATCCTCCTGCTGGTCCTTGGGCGCCGGATCGGACGGATGCAGTGGGGTCCGGTGGCACGCTCCGTGGCGCGGTCCGCCTTTAACGCAGCCGTCATGTCCGGCGGATTGTGGCTGCTGAAGCGGGAGATGGCGGGGCAATTCGACGGCCGGGTGCTGGCCGTCGGCGCATGCGTAGGCGCGGGGATGCTTCTGTACGGCGCGGCGAGCTGGGCCACCGGCAGCCCGGAGCTGCGCTCGCTGGTGTCGCTGGGCCGGACAGGGGGTCGGGTACGATGAGTCGCAAACAGGGCATCCTCGTTTCAGCTGCGGTTTTGCTCATCCTCTCGCTGCTGTTCTTCATCGTGTTCAGCGAGCGCGGGCTGGCCGACCTGAGCCAGATGAAAAAAGAGCGGGATCGCCTCTCCTCGCAGAACCGCCAGATCATCCAGGAGAATATCAGCCAGGGAGTGGAGATCGACCGACTCAAGAATGACCCCAGTTACATCGAGAGCGTCGCACGCCGGGATTTCGGGATGATCGGGCAGGATGAAATCGTGGTGAAGCCGCAACGGCCGCCGGATCGCTGAAGGGAGATGACGATGCCGCAACATGAATCGCGGGGGACCGTCACGCTGGCCCGGCTTTACGCCCAGCAGGGGCACTGGGATCAGGCAGCAGACATCTACCGCACTCTGCTGCAGGAGGACCCGGGGCGGGAGGACCTCCAGCAGGCGCTGGCCGAGGCCGAAACACACCGGTCTCTGCGCGCCATCGATGGCTTGGCGCCGCTTTTCCGGGACTGGATCGAGCTGCTCTTCCGCCACGACCGGCTGCGCCGGCTCAGGCGCTTAAAGGGCCGGCTGTGAACGGCGCCTTCACTGTTTTTCCGTCGGCTTGACCGCCTCGCCCTTGGATTTGGCGTCGTGTCCGGCGTCTTTCTCTTTCGGCTCCGTATTGAACACCGCTTTGACCCGCTCCGAACCGACGCCCTCCACCACGGCCTTGCCCTCCGCGCGCTGGAGGACGATCTTGGGCCCGGTGATGGTGTTGCCCCCGCTCACCACCCGCGAATTGGGGCCCGTGAGGGTCAGGATGTCGGTCGCCTGAACGTATTCGGCCTGTTGCGAGTCCGTGGTGTACTGGTCCGTGACGATGTGTACCCGCCCCTTGGCCACGAACTTCTCGACGGAACTGCGCATCGGCTGGTCCTTGGGCGGGTTCATCAGGTCGCCGGTGTAGTACACCCGCAAGGCGTCTGAGGTCATGGTGAATTTGCCCTGGACGGCCTTGACCGTACCCAGGAAATCCGCCCATTTCTCGGTGTTGTTCGTGACCAGACGGTCGGCCGTGATTTCGATCGGCTCTTTGGAGCCCTGCGAGTCGGGCGCGAACAGCCCGGCCGCCAACGCGGTTGTCGCCGCGAGCAGCCAGCCGAGCGCCAGCGCGCCTGCCGTGATGCGTCTGCCGGATTTCATATGACCAACCTCCCTGTCACACCATAGCTAAAACAGACCTTCGGATCAACGGATAGGCGTCTACCCGAAGAGGTAGACGCAGGCCGCGATGCTGGCGGCAACCCCGGCCAGGTCGGCCAGCAGTCCGGCCGCAAGCGTGTAACGGATGCGTCGGACCTGCACGGCACCGAAATACACCGCCAGGACGTAAAAGGTGGTCTCGGTGCAGCCCTGGAGGGTCGACACCAGAACGCCGGTGTAGCTGTCGGGGCCGATGGCCGGGTCGTTGATGATGGCGGCCAGGACAGCGAACGCGCCCGATCCCGAGAGCGGACGCAGCAGGGCCATGGGCAGGGCCTCGGCCGGGAGCCCCACCCGGGAGGTCCAGGGGCCGAGCACGTGCACCAGGGCGTCGAGGGCCCCGCTCGCCCGGAACATCCCCACCGCCGTGAGAATGGCCACGAGGTAGGGGATGATTTTCAGCGCCACCTGGAACCCCTCCTTGGCGCCGTCCACGAAGACTTCGTACACCCGCACCCGGCGCACCAGGCCGAAGAGCAGGAATCCCGCCATGAGCCCGGGCATGATCCAGGGCGACAGGGCCCTGCCGCAGTAAATCGTCAGGGGGATGAGCGTCAGCACCCCGCCGAGGGCCAGGCCGCACACCCACCCGGGGTAAGATGCGGCCGGCGCTTCGGCCAGGGAGTCGTCTGCGGCTTCGGCCTGCAGGGCAGGCGAGGCCACGGCCGCCGGGATAGAGCGGTCGCGCCAGACCCGGGCGAGGAGCTTGGCCGAGACCACCCCCACCACGGTGGAACAGGCGGTGGCAAACAGGGTCGTCGGGAAAATGGCGGCCGGGTCGGCCGAGCCCGCGGCCGCGCGCAGGGCGATGACGCCGGTCGGCAGCAGGGTCACGCTCGAGGTGTTGATGGCCAGGAAGAGCGCCATGGCGTCGGTGGCGGTGCCGGGCACGGGGTTCAGCCGGTTCAGCTCCTGCATGGCCCGGATGCCGAAGGGCGTGGCGGCATTGCCGAGCCCCATGACGTTGGCGGACAGGTTGAGGATCATGGCGCCCATGGCCGGGTGGTCGCCGGGGACATCCGGGAAGAGCCGTACCATGAGCGGGCGGATCAGCTGCGCGATGATCCGCAGCAGCCCGCCGGCCTCGGCCACCTTCATCAGCCCGAGGAAGAGCGTCATGACCCCTACCAGGCCGAGCGATAGATCCACCGCACCTGCGGCCGACTGCACCATGGCCTTGGAAAGCGCCTCCATGGGCGCTGCGGCGCCTTCCGCGGGCAGCGCGGTGAACTGCCCCCAGGCCGCGGCGGCGAACGCGATCAGGACGATGGCGAGAAAGACGACGTTCATGGGGTCAGGGTCTCGATGCTTGCGTTTGGGCCGTCCGTGTGCACCCGATCAGGCGCCGGGCAGGTTATTCACGCCGCAGCGCTTCGATCGGGTTGAGGCGTGCTGCCTTGCGCGCCGGGTAGAAGCCGAAAAAGATCCCCACCGCGGCGCTCACCGAAAAGGCCACCAGGACAGAGGTCGGCTGAATGATGGCCGGCCATTTGCCGAAGGCCGTGAAGGCGAGCGCACATGTCACCCCCAGCAGGATGCCCACGCAGCCGCCGATCATGGACAGCGCCGTCGCTTCGGTCAGAAACTGGGCCAGGATGTCGCGCCCGCGCGCACCCACGGCCATGCGCAGCCCGATTTCGCGCGTGCGCTCGGTGACGGAGACGAGCATGATGTTCATGATGCCGATGCCGCCGACCACCAGCGAGACGGACGCCACGGCCGCCAGGAGCAGGGACATCGCGCGTGACGACTCGGCCTGGGTTTCCAACACCTGGGACAGGTTGCGGATGGAAAAATCGTCATCCTGGCTGGGGCGCAGGCGATGGCGCTGCCGGAGAAGATCCCGGGTCTGAGCCTCGACGACCGACACCAGTTCGGGCGATCGGGCCTTGATGATGATGGACCCCACCAGTCGTCCGCTGCGGGATCGGCCGCCCAGCACCTTCTTGCGCGCAGTGGACAGGGGCACAAAAGCGGCGTCGTCCAGGTCCTGCCCGCCGAGCGACTGGCCTTTGCTCTTGAGCACGCCGACGACCTCGACCGGCACGCGGGTGATGCGGATGATCTGCCCCATCGGGTCCTGTCCCGGGAACAGGTTGTCGCAGACCGTCTGACCGATCACCGCCACCTTGCCGGATCCCTTCTGCTCCTCGGACGTGAAGGTGCGGCCCGTCTCCACTTCCCACTCGCGTGCGTCGAAGTAGTCCGGGGTGACGCCGTAGATGACGGTCGACCAGTTCAGGTTTCCGAAGACCACCTGGCCGACGCCGCGCACCGTGCAGGAGACGATCTGCGCTTCGGGGATTTCCCGCTGGATGGCCTCGGCGTCGTCTTCGGTGGTGGTGGGCAGGCTGCCGGTTCCCAGGCGGATACCGCCGGCCGTGGTGGTCCCGGGTGAGACGTAGATGAGGTTGGACCCGAGGCTGTTGATGAGCTCCGCCACCTTGGCTTCGGCCCCCGCGCCGACCGACACCATGACGATGACGGCCGCGACCCCGATGATGATGCCGAGCGTCGTCAGGACGCTGCGCAGCACATTGACCCGCAGGGCCCGCAGCGCATCGCGCGTGGGTTCCAGGATCATCATGCCGGCGATCCTTCTGCCGCGGAGGCGGCCAGCACGGACTCGACGGGGGCGCTCTCGGCAAGTCGCCCGTCCCGGAAGCGCAGCAGCCGACGCGCGAAACGGGCCACGTCCGGTTCGTGGGTGACCAGGAGGATCGTGATGCCCTCGCGGTTGAGGCGCTGGAACAGCTGCATGATTTCGACGCTGGTCTGGGTGTCGAGGGCCCCGGTCGGTTCATCGGCCAGGACCAGCACGGGGTGGTTCACCAGAGCGCGGGCGATCGCCACCCGCTGCTGCTGCCCGCCGGACAGTTGCGACGGGTGATGGTGTATGCGGTCCTTCAGTCCCACGGCGGCGAGCGCGGCCTCGGCACGGTCGCGACGTTCCGCCCGGCCGCAGTGGCTGTAGCGCAACGGCAGCTCGACGTTCTCCAGAGCCGAGGTGCGCGGAAGCAGGTTGAAGCTCTGGAAGACAAAGCCGAGTTTGCCGTTGCGGATGCGGGCCAGCTCGTCGGACGACAGGCGCGATACGTCCATGCCGTCCAAGCGGTAGGTGCCGGAGGTCGGCGCGTCGAGGCAACCCAGAAGATTCATGAAGGTCGATTTGCCAGAGCCCGAAGGGCCCATGACCGCCACGAATTCGCCTGCGGCCACCTCGACCGACACCCCGCGCAGCGCGTGCACCACCTCGTCCCCGAGCACGTAGTTCCGAGTGAGGTCTTCGGTCTGGAGCAGGCCGCAGGGGGTCATAGAAACCCGAAGCGCGTGGGCGGTCGGGTGGTCGGTTTTTGACCTGGGGCGGTGGTCCCGACGACAACCTTTTGGCCGGCGGAGAGATCCCCGCCGACCACTTCGGTGAAGGTGCCGTCGCTGAGGCCGAGCACGAGGTCGACTGCCTGAGGTTGTCCGTCAGGGTCGAGCACGTAGATGCGCCCCGGACTGGTGGGGTTGGCCTCTTGGCCGGCGACCAGGCGGGTGAAGGTGTCCAATTGCTCGGGGTTCAACAAGGCCGCGATGGCGCTGCGGCTGCGTTCGCGGACAGCGTTCGTCTCCGGGCGGACATCGTCCGGGCTTCCTCCCCGTCGCAGCGCGCTCAGCTTCTCGCGCGCGTCCGCCAGGATCACTCTGACCTGCGCCTGCTGCGCTGCGTCCAGGTGCAGGGAGGCGGCCCACTGCCGGATCCGTTCCTCGTGTGCGGCGGCGCCGGCTGAAGCCTGGGCAGCCGGCCGGGAATCGGGTTCGTTCGTGACGGGGCGGAAGCGCAGGGCCGCGTTGGGGATTTTCAGCGCACTCGCCCGCTTGGCCGTGACGATCTGGATGTTGGCCGTCATCCCGGGCATCAGGCGCTTGTCCGGGTTGTCGGCCGAGACCAGCACGGTGTAGGTGACGACGTTCTGAACGTTGCGCGGCGCCATTCGGATCTTCAACACCGTGCCGGTGAACTCCCGCCCCGGGTAGGCATCGACCGTGAAAACTGCCAGTTGGTCGACCTGCACCCGGCCGATATCCGCCTCGTCCACGTCGGCTTCTACCTGCATGTGGCGCAGGTCCTGCGCAATCGTGAACAGCTTGGGCGCCTGAAGGCTCGCGGCCACGGTCTGCCCGACATCCACCGCGCGTTCGATGACCACGCCGTCCACCGGTGAACGGATGAAGGTGTGGTCGTGGTCCAGGGCGGCCTGGTTGAGCGCGGCCTCCTTCTGGCGAACCTGCTCGATGGCGTAATCCACCTGCGCGCGGGCGCTCTTAAGTGCGGCGTCGCGGCTGGCGACCAGGGAGGCGGCCGCAATCTCCTCGGCTTCCGACGCCTTGAGCTGGGCGAGCGCCTGGTCGTGAGCGGTCTGGGCGTCGTCGGTCTGGCTCTCGGACACCGCCCCGGAACGGAACAATGCGCTGCGCCGGTCGCGGTTGCGGCGCGAGTTGTCCAGCGTGACCCGGCCCTTGTCCGCCTGGGCCTGGGCGCCGGTGCGGGAGGCTATCGCGTTGGCGAGGTCCTGCTGGCTGCGCTCGACGCCGGCGCGTTGAATGGCCACGTTCGCCTTGGCGACCGCCAATTCGGCCTCGGCCTGCCGCACGCGTGCATCGAACACCTCCGGGTCGATGCGGGCGACCACCTGGCCCGCCTCGACCTCGGAGTTGAAGTCGGCCAGGAGTTCTTTGATCTGCCCGGACACCTGCGAGCCCACGATGACGGTGATGACCGCGTTCAGCGTGCCGGTCGTGGACACCGCGCTGGTGATCGGGCCGCGTTCGACGGCCGCCAGCCGATACGCCACGCCACCGTTGCGGCCGTCGCGCAGCAGCCAGAACGCCACGCCGGCGGTCAGTCCTGCAAGAAGGACCCATGCGATTATTTTAAATCGATGACCCATTCGCCTGCCGTTCGTGTGAGTCTATGGCATGGAATAAGAGAGCGAATTCTATCGGTCGGCCGGGTGCCTGTCAAATCAGGGCAGACCCGAACGAAAAGAGCGCCCTCCGGCCCGCGCAGGGCAACGAAAGGCGCTCTCGTCTTCAGCGGTGCCGGGGTTCGGATCAATACTGGGCGGACCGAATGGCTTTGCCCGCGACCGGGTTGTAGATCTTCATGATGGCAACCTTCATCACATCCAGCACTTTCATCTGCGCGATGATATCGAGCAGCTTCTTCTCGGCCTCCGCGGGCAGGACGTAGGCGTTGGAAGCGTCTATCTTCAGGTCTGGGAACCCCTTGGAGATCTTCTTCTGCTCCTTGTCGCTGACCGGCACCTGCACGGCTTTCTGTCCGTTAATTTCTTTCACCTGACCGGCCAGGCCGGCCCCCTCGATGACTTTCATCTTGGCGTCGTCCAGAAACACGTTGATCAGATAGTCTGCCATGCGTTCCTCCTCATGTCGTAGTGATATTGGGTGTGCTGAGAAAAGCCGGGAATGTGGAAGCTACTTAGTTGGAATTTGGCAGGCTGTCAAGCCGGTCGTGGATGGCAGGGCGCGTGCCGCCGCCGTGACGGGAGCACGCGCCCGGGCATACCATTTTGAGCGCCGCCGCCTCCTATGGCGTAATTTTTTGCAGCCCCCGGGTGCCCTGGATCAGGTTGATCGCCTGCTGCGGAATGTAGGCCCGCTCAGTGTCCTTGGCGTACACGACCACCCCTTCCAGGGGGTAGACCTTCTCGCCCAGTTTGAGGAAGTTCTTGTTGGCGGGCAGTTCGGCCGTGAGTCCCGCAGCCGTCGCGATTTTCACGACCGGGTTGGCCGGCTGGCTCCGGTCGACCGCGACGCGTCCCGGGAAGGCCTGGGCGGCGTCCACGAACAGCCGGCGATTCAGCTTCTCCAGCTCGAACCCCATGGCCGCCGCACAGACGCGGGCGATGTCCGGGGCGTCCACGACCCCGCCGGCGGGTTTGCCCGGGCCGAAGGCGTGCAGCGGGATGTCGCCGCCGGCATGCCCGTGGGTGGTCCAGCCGACGTACGTGTAGGCGGCGCACAGCACCTCGCCGAGCGCGTGGTAGGGTTCGTGCCGTTTTGGGGCGAGATCGATGACCTTCCGGGCGTCGGCCTCGGTGATCTCCATGCCCCAGAGCTCGCGCGTCGCTGCCTGGAGCGCAGCAGGGCTCTTCTCCGGGAGCGAGCCCCACAGTCGGTATCCGGAGGCCTTCATGCGCCGGAACGGGTCGAGGAGGTCCTCGACCTTCATCTGGGGGTAGAGCTTGTCCGAGCGGTAGTTGCCGATCGAGAACCCACCGGTGTTGTGGTCCGATACCGCCAGCACCAGGGTGCGGCCGTCGCGGCGCGCGAATTCGAGCGCCGCCTCGACCGCCTGGTCGTAGGCGAGCAGGTCGCTCAGCAGGTGGGGCGGGTCGTTTGCGTGACAGGCCCAGTCCACCTGGCTGCCCTCCACCATCAGGAAGAACCCGTTCTTGTTCTGCGACAGGAGCTCGATCGCCTTACGCGTCATCTCCACGAGCGTCGGCTGGCCGGGGTGCAGCACCGGGCGGTCGATCTCGGGGTCCATGTGGTTGTCGGCAAACAGCCCGAAGACCCGTCCCTGTTTGATGGACTGCAGTTCCTCGCGCGTCTCGGGCACCGCGTATCCCCAGTCCTGGAGAGTCCGGAAGAGGTTTTCGCCGTCCGTCCGCGACCCCTTGATATCCTTGGGCAGCAGGTGCCGCTTGCCGCCGCCCAGCACCACGTCAAGGCCCTGGTGCACGGCCTGCTCCATGATGTCGTTCTCCTCGTCCCGCGCGGCCGTGTGGGCGACGTAGGCTCCCGGGGTGGCATGGCTGACGCGTGAGGTGGCGACGATCCCGGTCGACTTCCCGACCAGCCGGGCGCCCTCGAGCACGGTCGCGAAGGGCCGATAATGAACGTCCTCCGGCGGCACCGGGACGCCGGTGAGGGTTCGCCGGTGGGGGCCGACGCTGATGTGTTTGTCGCTGGTGCGCACGCCGGTGGCGAAGGCGCTCGCGGCCGGCGCCGAGTCGGCGATCACCGAGTCGGCGATGAAGGTCTTCACGGAGCCCACCCGGTAGGGGTCGAAGGACAGCGGCGCGCCCTTGTACCAGCGGGCGAAGGTGTACTGCTCGGCCGAGCACCCGTCCACGATGAGCACGATCACGTTCTTGGCCTGCGCCGCCTGGGCCTGGCCGGGGCCACCGAGCGTGACCGCGAGGCACAGGACCAGCGCCAACCGGAACGAAAAAACCGCCGCCGCTTTCCGTACACGCATCGCCGAACTCCTTTGCACGTAGAGGCTTGCCATCGCGCCGCCGCCGGACTCCCGGGCGACTGGCGCCTGCGGGATTATCTGGTATACTAACCGGCCAGAAGATTCAAGGCCCGCAGCCTTGACCGCTGCTACGAGCATTTCGACGAGCACCAGCAGGACTACCCGGCTGAAAAATACAAGAAGAAATAGTGAAAGGAGATAGGGTCGACATGGCACATCGTGAGTCTCTGTTCGCTGGCGCGCCGGACATCGTTCCGCCCAGCCTGTCCAAGGGGATGAGCGTCCCGGCGCTGCTCGACGCCATGGGGCGGACATGCTTCGAGGCCCGCAACCTTTACGGCGCCGCACGCCTGTACCAGCGCATGGTCGCGGAGGGCGACGTGATCTGGCTGGGGATTTCCGGGGCCGGGATCGCGGGCGGCATGGGCGGCATGGTGGTGTCGCTGCTGGAGGCCGGGTTCATCGACGTCATCTGCTCGACCGGGGCCCAGGTCTACCACGATCTGCATTTCGCCTTCGGGTTGCCGGTCAAGGCCATTCACCCGCAGGCGGACGACGACCGCCTGCGCGCCCACGGCGACACGCGCATCTACGACATCGGCATCCGTGAGGAGGAGACCCTCATGGCCCAGGACCGGATCATCCGCGAGTTCGTGCGCGAGGCGCATGCCGATCTCGGAAGCGGCCCGGTCTCGAGCTGGGAGTTCAACCGTCGGCTGGGGCTGTGGGCCGCCGCGAAGGCCCCGCACCCTGAGCGCAGCTTCGTGATCGCTGCGGCGCGCTGCGGCGTGCCCGTTTTCTGGGATTCCCTCGCCAACCACTCGATCGCAATGAACCTGGTGATGTGCGACCGCGCGGGCTACCCCGTGCAGCTCTCGGCTCAGCGCGACATTCTGCACTCCGCCGCGATCGCCTACGCCGCGCCGCAAACCGGGTTCGTGGAACTGGGCGGCGGCGGGCCCAAGAATTTCATCCAGCAGACCGGGCCGACCATCAGCCAGATCCTCGGCATCGCGTTCGAAGGCGCCGAGCGCGGCCTGCAGATCGGAACGGCCATGGAGCGAGAAGGCAGCCTCTCGGGCTGCACCTTCGCGGAAGCGGTCACCTGGGGCAAGTACCGCGGGGTCGACCACGCCAAGATGGTCCAGGTCTGGGGCGAGTACAGCATGCTCTTCCCGCTGCTGGCGGCCTACGCGCTCGACGAGTGCCGGCCGCGTCCGCTGCGGCGGGTCGCCGACCAGTTGCCGGGGTTTGTCGCGCGCATCGAGGCGGCCATCTGACCGGCGGTTGAAAAACGGCGTCGCGGTCCGTGATCCGGCGTTGCTCGGCTTTTGGCCATGCTTACATACTGGTCAGTATGCTGCGCTGTCCAAAAGGCCGCGCGCCTTGGCTGACGGCCCGACACTTGTTTCTCAGCCGCCGGTTAAGCGGGGGGTCAGATGTCGGAGCGGCTCAGCGCGTCCTCCAGACGCGGCGCGGCGTCCGCGACGAGGTGCTCGGCGAAGCTGAAGGCGCAGGTGAAGGCGGGCGAGACGGCGTTCAGAACGTGGGTGGAGCGCTCCGCGTGCTCCACGAGGAAATCCATGACGAGTTCGTGCGTTTTTAGGTTGAGCAGCTGAGCCCGGATGCCCGGCCGGGTGTAGTCCCCGAAGCGTCCCGGGTCCATGCGCTTCAACAGCGTGCGGGCCGCGCCGATGAAGAATGCCCGCTGGTACTTGCGCATTTCCTCGAGGGCCAGGCGCCGGAAGTGAAACCGGTCGGTCAGGAAGAGGAACGCCTCCCGACCCACGATCTCGGCGAATTCGCGGGCATCGAAGCGGTGCCGGAAATCGTAGTTCTCCCTCCAGAAGGCCGGGATGGCGGTCGGCCCGATCTTCACGTGCCCATCGACGGTTTTCGTGAAGTGCACTCCCAGGAACGGGTTGCGCAGGTTGGGCACGGGGTAGACGTGCCGTCGCAGCAGGCCGTCGTCCCGGTAGCGCAGGTAGATGCCCTTGAACGGGATCATGGTGGTGCCACCTCCCGCCCCGAACTCTCGCGCGACGCGATCGGCGTAAAGCCCGGCCGCGTTGAACACGTACCGGCAGCCGATGCGTTCCCGGTCGGTGCGCACCCCGTCGCCCGCCCGCCCGATGAAGCGCCGACCCAGAAGCACTCTCACGCTGCGGGGAAACCGCGACGCGAGGTGCGCGCATACCTGCTGCGGGTCGACCGAGGCGGTGGTGGGCGAGAAGAGGGCCTTGTCGACGGTGCGCGCGTTGGGCTCGATCGCGTTCAGCTCGTGGGGGTCGACCAGCGCCAGCTCGACCCCGTTGCGGTCCCCGCGGCGTTTCAGCTCCAGGATCCCGTCGACCTCCTGTTCGTTCGAGGCCACCACGACCTTGCCGCACCGGTTGATCGGCAGCCCGTTTTCAAGGCAGTATTCGGTGAGCGCCCGGTTGCCAGCGCGGGTGAAGCGCGCCTTGAGGCTGTCGGCCGTGTAATAGAAGCCCGCGTGCAGGACTCCGCTGTTGCGTCCGGAGGCGTGCATGGCCACCGCGGGTTCCTTCTCGATGACGATCAGGGACGTGCCGGGGTAGCGCTTCGACAGCTCGCGCGCGATGCTCAGCCCCATGATCCCGCCTCCAATGACGACGATGTCCGCCTGCAGCATGCCGCCCTCCTTTTCTGCGGTTCCCCATACACAAGCGTGCGGCCGAACGCAATCCCGGTTTCGAACCCCGGCATTAAAGCGCGGGGTCAAACCGGCCGATATTCAGGAGAGGAACCGAAGCGCGAACCTCAACCCGGGTAATTAGGCGTGCCAGAGACCGTCGACATCGAAAAGGAGACTGAAATCGCGGGGGGCTTTGCCGCCCTGGACCCGAGCGAGTTGGACGACCTCGTCTCGCCGGCACCGGACGCCGTCCGCCCGGCCGAGGCCGCCGCCGTCGAAGTCGCGGTTCCTTTGGACTCCGTGCCTGCCGGGATCGTACCGACCGCGCCGGTCGATGCCCCTGCGACCGCAGCCCCCATAGCGGCGAAGGTCGCCGAGGTCCGGAGGCGATTGCGCCTGCACGGCCGGATGCTGGCAGTCCTCTGTGCCGTTCTTCTGGCAACGGGCGGGGCGGCGTGGGTGGTGCTGCGCCATCTCTACCCGCAACCGCCTGGGGTCGAACATCCGGCTCCGGCCGCCTCCGAACCGGTCGCGGCCGACATGAAGACCGTCAGCCCGAGCTTGCCGGCGGCCATGGACCGCCTGGAGTGGGAGGCCGTGTTCCGCGAAATCGAGGCGTTCCGGCGCCTGCTGTTCGACAAGCGGGACGAGATCCTGCGCTTGCAGCGCCATTACGACTACGGCATCCGCGAGCTCGAGGAGGAGGCAGTGCGGCTGATCAAGGAGAGCGGGTGCGGGACGCTCGCGGCCGCTCTCAAGCACCCGCCGTTCGAACTCCTGCTGCAGGGGATCCAACGACGGCAGGCCTACCGCGACGCATTGGGCCAGCCCCTTCGCCGGCTGGAATCGGGGGCCGAAGAGCTGCTGTTCCTGCAGCGTCGGGCGCGCTTCGACCTGCAGGTGCTCGACATTGCGCAGGGGCTCGACCTGCAGGCGCACCACCAGACCATCCGGTCGGCCCTGCGGGCGTACGAGCCCACGGTGGAGAGCCTCTCGATTCGCATTGCCGGCGCATCGGGGTCCCAGGACCTGCTGTGGCGACGCCTGGCCGAACAGGCACGGCAGACGACCTTCAACGCGGAGGACCGCCTCAACCAAAGCATCGTCGCGGAAGCGTGCGCCGGGAACCTGGGCCGCCTGGCGGAGCTGACGACGCTCTCCCTGAAGGGCGCCGGCTGCCTTGCGGAGTCGGGCACCCAGGAGCTTTTCCTGAACCGGGTCAACCAGCTCTCGCCACTGGCGGCGCAGAGGCTTGCGGAGTGGCCGGGTCGCTGGCTTTGCCTGAACGGGCTCAAGCGGCTGCCACCCGAAACGGCCCGGGAGCTGTTCGCCTGGACCGGGGAGTGGATTTCGCTGAACGGCCTGAGCGAGATGGCGCCGGAGGCGGGTCGTTACCTCGCCGGCTGGAGGGGGCGCCAGGTCGAGCTGATGGGGTTGCGCAGGCTGAGCGCGCTCGACGCCCTCGTGGAGTGGGAGGCGTCCGGCGGAAAACTCTTCGTGCCGGGGGACATTCGCCAGGCGATCGACACGCTGCGCCTGGAGGGCAACGCCTCCGGTCGTCCCGCGACGGGACAGGCCAGGTGACCATGCACCCGCACCGGCGCGTTCTGAACATCGTGATCGGAGCCCTCGCAGCGTTGATGCTCACGGCCGGGATGTCCGCGGCCGACGGCGGGAAGCCCGCCGAGCTGCAGCGGGCCCTGGAAGACATCCGTTGCGCGGAGCAGGGGGTTCGGGTGCGCATCGCCCAGGCGGAGGCCGTTCGGTCGATTCTGAAGCAGGAAGGGGAAGGGCTCAAGACCGAGATCCGCGACGAGCAGCGCCGCCACGGCATCCTGCCATACCCGGGTGCGATCCAGATCCGGCGGGTCGACTTCAATCTGCGGCTCCTGCAGCGCCTGGCGGGCTACTGCGAGCAGATCGACGCACGGGTCGCCGATTTCCAGGCGGTCATGGCCTGCTTCGAGCGCCATCGCGAGCGGATCCGCGACGAGATGCGCATCGTGCGGACCCTCAAAGACGCGGACATCAGCGATGTGCTGCGGCAGGTGGCCGCCACAGTCGAGGAGGCTATCGCCCGGTGTGGCGCACCGCTGGTTACCGCTCCCGCCCCGGAGCGCCCAGCCGAGTCGATCTGGGCTGAAATCGCGCAGGGCCGATAGGGGCGGCCGAAGACACCGGCCCTTATCATGGCCGGATACGCCCTTTGCATCAGAGCAGCTTTTCCTGGATCAGGAACTCCATCGAACGCTGGCCGACCGTGGTGACCCCGCTGATGGCCTGCACGATGTGGTAGGACGCTTCCGAGAGCACCCCCGAGTTCATCATGACGAGCGCGGTGTTGAGGCTCTTGTCCACGCTCGCCCACAACTCGGGGGAGGTCAGTTTCCTGGAGAGATGGATCTCGCTGGAGATCATGCCGAGCAGGGGCCTGAGAAAACGCTCGGCGCCGTGCCGGTCATGCTCGGGCAGGCCGTGGTAGATCTCGAGCAACTGGGCTGCCATGAGCAGCCCCGCCTTGGCTTTTTCGCTCTGCGCGTAGGCCAGGATGGCCTCTTTGGTTTGCATGCGGTTTCCCCCTGTGTCCGCGCCGCCGGTTACGGCCGGTTGATCATGGCCGCCACGTACCCCGCGCCGAACCCGTTGTCGATGTTGACCACCGCCACGTTCGAGCTGCAGCTGTTCAGCATGGCAAATAGCGCCGTCATGCCGCCGAGGCTCACCCCGTAGCCGACGCTCGTGGGCACCGCGATGACCGGCCGGCTGACCATGCCGGCCACGACGCTCGGCAGCGCCCCCTCCATGCCGGCCACCACGATCAGGACGGTGGCCTGCTCGATGGCGGTACGGTGGCGAAACAGACGGTGGATTCCCGCGACTCCCACGTCCACGATCCGCTCCACGGAATGGCCCATGGCCTTGGCCGTGAGATAGGCCTCCATGGCGATCGGCAGGTCGGAGGTGCCGGCCGCGAGCACGAGGATGGTGCCCCGGCCGTCGACCGTCACCGGCGTCGTCTCCCACACCAGCATGCGGGCTTCGGCGTGGTAGCGGGCCTGCGGGAAATGCGCGAGCAGGGTCTGAGCTTTGGCAGCGTCAATCCGGGTTACGAGAACGACCGTCTCCTGGACGGTCATTCGCTCCATGATCCCGCAGATCTGCTCGGCCGTCTTGCCCTCGCCGAAAATCACCTCGGGGAAGCCCTTGCGCAGGCTGCGGTGGTGGTCGATGTGGGCGAACCCGATGTCCTCGCAGGCCAGGTGCTGCAGCCTTTCCGAGGCCTCGGCGGGGTTGAGCGCACCGGCGGCCACGTCCTGCAGCAGTTTGAGCAACGTATCCCGGTTCATGCCGTGGTCCTTTCCGCGCCGCCGTCCACGCGCCTCATTCGAGCGGCTGTTCTTTGACGCCCCCGGTGAGCGGCGGGAGCGCGGGGGCGGAGGACCGCGCGCCGAAAGCCTTTTCCACCTGGTCCAGGCGGCGCTGCAGCGTGGTGATCGACCGGTCGATGCGGCCGACCTCCTGGTCGAGGGCCATCTGGTAGAGGCGCTTGGTCTTGAGAACCTCCAGGTCCATGGCCTCGCGGTCGAGCTTGCGGGTTTGCAGGGCGGCCACGTCGGCCTTGATCTTTTCGAGGTCTCCCTTGGTGCGCTCGATGTATCCGGCCAAACCGGTCAAGTCCTTGCCGAGGCTGTTTTCGAGATTCTGCAGGCGTGTCGACATTTTCCCGAGGTCGCCGCGCAGGGCCGCGGCGCTGCCGAGCTCCTCGCGGAAGGGGGCGAGCGCCTGCACGTCCTTCGTGACGGCATGGAGGTCCTTGCCGATGGCGGCCAGGGCCGCGTCCGTGCGGGCGGTCAGCTCCGCGAGCTCCTTGCGGTCGGCTTTGCCGGCCGTGGAGGACTGGACACCCCCGTCGATGCTTTCGATGCGCGCCTGGGTCTTGCGCAGGTCCTCCTGCAGGGATGCGACGAGCGTGCGGCTGCCCTCGATCCGGGCCGTCAGCCCGGCTTCGAACTCGCCCATGCGGGCGGCCATGGCACTCAGCTTCTGGTCGGTCTCGGTCGTCCTGCGGTCGAAGGACTGGATTTCGATGGTCTGGACCTGGGTCGCCCGCAGGCGCAGGTCGCGGTAGGCCACGTAACCGCCGATCGCGAGCAGGCAGGGCAGCAACAGGGTGAGAAAACTGACCCGTTGCCCCAGCTTGCCGACGCGACGCTTGAGCTCTTCGTCGTGAAAAGCGACGTCGGGTTCCTCGTCGCCGATGTTGAAACGGAATCGATCCTGGTCTGCCATAAGTCCTCGGAGCGGTCAGGGGGCGGGCCGCCCTCCTAATATTTTAACAGGTTTCTGAAAAACAAGTGCCGGACCGTCAGCCAAGGCGCGCGGCGCTTCGGGACGCGCAGCATAGATACAGCATGCACCTTGCGCATCCGGCCGTCAGACGCAAGCGTGCGACGGGTTCTATTCCCACTCGATCGTGCTCGGCGGCTTGGAGCTGATGTCGTACACCACGCGATTGACGCCAGTGACTTCGTTGATGATGCGGTTGGACACCCGCGCCAGGAACTCGTGCGGCAGGCGCGCCCAGTCGGCCGTCATGGCGTCGCGGCTGGTGACGGCGCGGATGGCGGCGATGTTTTCATAGGTGCGGGCGTCCCCCATCACCCCGACGCTCTTGATGGGCAGCAGCACGGCGAAGGACTGCCACAGCTCCCGATAGTAGCCGTCGGCCCTGATCTCCTGCAGGAGGATGTCGTCGACCTGCCGCAGTACGGTCAGCCGCCTGGATGTGATCTCGCCCAGGATCCGGATTCCCAGCCCGGGCCCCGGGAAGGGCTGGCGCCAGACCAATTCGTCCGGGAGTCCGAGGGCGGTCCCCAGTTCGCGGACCTCGTCCTTGAACAGATAGCGTAGCGGCTCAATCAGCTTCAGCTTCATGCGGCGCGGCAGGCCGCCGACGTTGTGGTGCGATTTGATGACCGACGTCGGGCCGCCGAAGGCCGAGACCGACTCGATCACGTCGGGGTAAAGCGTGCCCTGGCCGAGGAATTCGGCCCCCTGGATGCGTTTGGCTTCGGCCTCGAACACCTGCATGAAGACGCGGCCGATGATCTTGCGCTTGCGCTCGGGGTCGATCACGCCGGCCAATGCCTTGAGGAACCGTGCGCGCGCGTTGACGAAGCGGATGCGGATGTCGAGGTGCCGGTTGAGGGTGACCTTGAGTTTCTCGGCTTCGTCCTTGCGCAGCAGGCCGTTGTCTACGAAGATGCAGGTCAGCTGGCGGCCGATGGCCTTATGGATCAGGACTGCGGTCACCGACGAGTCCACGCCCCCGCTCAGCCCCAGGATCGCCTGGCGGTCGCCGACGCGCTCGCGAATCTCGGTGATCGACTGCTGCGCGAACGAGGTCATCGTCCACGACGGCTTGCATCCGCAGACCTTGAAGAGGAAGTTCTTCAGGATGACGCCGCCCTGCGGCGTGTGCGCCACCTCGGGGTGGAACTGGACGCCGTAGAGCTTGCGCCGCGGGTCGGCGGCCGCGGCGAAGTGGGTGTTCTCGGTTGAGGCGATCGGCTGGAACCCGCGCGGCAGCTTCTTGATCGAGTCTCCGTGGCTCATCCAGCAGGTGGTCGAGCGGGCGACCCCTTTGAAGAGACCCTCGGGCCGGTCGACCGTCAGCCGGGCAAAGCCGTACTCGCGTTTTTCCGCGCGCTCGACACGGCCGCCGAGACTGGCGCTCATGAACTGCATGCCGTAGCAGATGCCGAGGATCGGGATGCCCAGCGCGAAGATCCCGGGATCGACCTTCGGGCTGCCAGGCTCGTAGATGCTGGAGGGGCCGCCCGACAGGATGATGCCCTCGGGCTTCAGGCGCGTGACGGCCTCCAGGGCCCTGGCCGGCGGTTCGATCTGGCAGTAGACGCGGTTTTCACGCACCCGGCGGGCGATGAGCTGGTTGTACTGGGAACCGAAATCGATGATGACAATCATGGTCGGCCTCGAGCAAGAAATTCGGGTGAGTGTGCGCAGGACGACTTCCTTCGAAAAGCTCCGCCGCAGGGGAACCCGTTTCGTCCCTCTGCGGCGGCAGCGCCCGGGTGCAGGGCGCGACGCAATCCGAAAACGTCCTGGAACATACGGAATCCGCAGCAATTACCGTTTGCTATGTGCATGCGAGTATGGTAAACACGCCCGCAAATGTCAACCGGAAAATGCACGCGGATCTAGGCGGATCTCCGCTCGGGACACGGCGGGCAGGCGGGCGGGCGAATGATCAGGTGCAGCGTTCAGGTCTACGAAATCCAGACAGCGGGCGAGGCCGAAGCCATCGTCGCGCTCGGGGTGGACCGGGTCGGCAGCGTGGCGCTGTCGGCCGACGACTGGAAACTGCCCGGGCTGAGGGACACGATTGCGCGCGTGCGCGCCTGCGGCGCCCGCAGCAGCCTGATCCCGCTCTATCGGGACGAGGACGCCATCGCACGCACTTTGGACTACCACCGGCCGGACATCGTCCACTTCTGCGACACGCTGGCCGACGAAGTCTGCGGGCAATTGATCGAGCTCCAGTTTCGTGTTAAGCAGCGTTTCCCCGAAATCGCGGTCATGCGCTCGATCCCGATCGGAGCCGCCAGGAATGCGGACCGGGTGCCCTCGCTGGAATGGGCGCGGCGCCTGGAACCGGCCACCGATGAGTTCCTGACCGACACGCTGCTGCTCGGAGCGGGCGGGGCAGGGCAGGTCGACCAGCCGGTCGGGGGGTTTGTCGGCATCACCGGCCTGACCTGCGACTGGGACGTCGCCCGGCGCCTGGTGCAGCAGTCCCGCATCCCGGTGATCCTGGCCGGCGGCATCTCGCCGCTCAACGCGGGCGAAGCCGTCACCCGGGTCCGGCCGGCGGGGGTCGACAGCTGCACGCTGACCAACGCGCTGGACGCGGACGGCCGCCCCATCCGGTTTCAGAAGGACCTGCAGAAGGTGAAAGCCCTCGTTGCGGCCGTGCGCCGCGCCGAGATCATGTCATAGAGAGAGGATACCACTCCATGTATTTGAGCAGCGATTTGCGCAAAGGCCTCAAGATCGAATACGAGGGCGACCCGTACATCGTCGTCCAGTTCGATTTCGTCAAACCGGGCAAGGGCCAGGCCCTCTACAAGTGTCGGCTCAGGAACATGCTGACCGGGACCCAGTTCGACCGCACCTTCCGCTCGGGCGAAAAGTTCGGGGAACCCAACCTGGAAGAAAAGCAGTTGGAGTTCCTCTACCGGGAAGGGGACAAGTTTGTCTTCATGAACTCCACCAACTACGAACAGGAGTTCGTGGGCGAGGCGCAGGTGGGTGAGACGCGCAACTTCCTCAAGGAGAACACGGTCTGCTCGGTGCTCTTCTACCGGGAGCGTGCGATCGAGCTGACGATCCCGACCTTCATGAACCTGCGCATCGTCAAGGCCGACCCGTGGGTGAAGGGGGACACGGCCTCGGGCGACTCCAAGCCCGCGACTCTTGAAACCGGCTACGTCCTGCAGGTGCCGACCTTCCTCGAAGAGGGTCAACTCATCCGGGTGGACACTCGCACCGGACAGTACGTCGAGCGCGTCAAGGAGTAGCGGTTGTCGCAAGGAAGAACTGCAGCTTGACCGGCCCGACCTCGATCACGTCCAGGTCCTGCAGCAGGACCGATTTCTGCACCGACCGGCCGTTGACCCTGGGCTTGGACCACCCGCCGGCGTTGCTGAGGTGGAAGCCGTCCGGGCGGCGGCTGATGGTGGCCGAGGCCCAGCCGGCCCGCCAGCCCTTCACGACGACGTCCGCCGAGGGGTCCTTTCCGATCCGGACCAGGCCCCCGCTGAGTTCGACCCTCCCGTTTCCGCCGGCCACGTAGGTCAGGTAGCCGGACATTTCCTCCTGGCGCTTCAACGGCTTGGGCAGTGGCGGCGCGCTCTTCTGGACCATCGAGCGGTAGCTGCTCGTGTCCATGATCATGGTTTTGTCGATTTCGGGTGCCTGCCCCTCGGCCGCCCCGGCCGCATCCCCCGTCGAGAACACCAGCAGGTGCTTGCCGATGCTGATGACGTCCCCCTCCTTGAGCCAGTGGGAATTCACGATCTGCTCGTTGACGAACGAACCGTTCTTGCTCTGAAGGTCCACGAGCACGAACGCATCGCCCACGGCGTCGACCTTGGCGTGGTGGCCGGAGACGGCCAGGTTGTCGATGACGATGTCGTTGTCCTTGCGGCGGCCGATGGTGAGGGATTTCCCCTTGAGGACCGGGAACCGGCCGATGACGTTTTCCTTGAACTTGAGCGTCAGGCTGGGCATAGGGCTTTCTCGACGGCCGTCATGAGCCGATGGCCTTGAGGCGTTGGGTGGCGCGGGAGAACAGCCGCGCGATCACGGACCGCTCCGGGCGTTTGACGGCCGTGACCTGCAGGACGACCGCGGAGATGTTGTCATCGCCCCCGCGGGCATTGGCCAGCTCGACGAGCGCGTGGCAGGCGTCCGCCGGGCGCCGTCCGGCGACGACGGACATGATTTCCGGTGGGCTCGCCTTCGTGCTCAACCCGTCCGAGCAGAGGACGAGCACATCCCCTCGGTAGCAATTGATCTCGCAGACGTCGGCCTCGACCTGTGGGTGGGTGCCGACCGCGCGCGTGAGCACGTGGCTCAGGCCGGCCATCAGGGGCTCGCCGGCGAGGTCGGCCTGCAGCGTGTGCGGCACCGACAGCAGGTCGATCGCGCCGTTGCGCACGAGGTAGATGGGGCTGTCCCCGACGTTGGCCGCTACCAGCGTGTCTTCGCCCAGGTAGACGGCCGCTACGGTGGAGCCCATTCCGCGGCAGTCGGGCTGGTCGGTGGCCTCCCGATGCACCACCCGATTCGACCACTCGATTCCCGACAGCAGGCGGCCGGCCGCACGGGAGACGGCAGCCGCGCGCGCGCCGGCCTGCGCATCGGGGTGCCCGACGCGCAGGAACTCGCGCAGCGAGGTGACCACCAGCTGACTGGCTACCTCGCCGGCCTGATGTCCGCCCATACCGTCCGCCACGACGTACAGACCCTGGGAGTCGTCGACGAGGACGCAGTCCTCGTTCGTGGTACGCTTGCGCCCGATGTCGGTCAGGCCGGCTGATTCCACCGTGATCATGGTGCGTCCATCTTATGCGGAAGCTCCTTTTTGGTCAAGGCTGACAGGGTCAACTATTTGTAATGATAATAAAATGCTGGACTGTTTTGACAGCCGCCGTCTTCGCGTGCATAATGGCCCCACTCACACGTTCTTAAAAGGGGATGCCGGCCCGATGCGCCATGTCGCCCGTATGCGAAACGCAATCCAGCCTTACGCCTGGGGCTCCACCACGTCCTTCGAGGAGTTGCTGGGCATCCCCAACCCGGACCGGAAGCCACAGGCCGAAATCTGGATGGGGGCGCACCCCAAGGCCCCCTCGAGTGTTGAGACCGACGCCGGCTGGGAGCCCCTGGACCGCCTGATCGAACGGCAGCCCGAAGACATCCTGGGCCGGCGCTGCGCTGCGGCCTTCGGCCCGGTGCTCCCGTTCCTGTTCAAAGTGCTGGCCGCGGCCGAGCCGCTTTCCATCCAGGCCCACCCGGATGCAGTTCAGGCGACCGAGGGCTTTGCGCGCGAAAACCGTCTCGGGTTGCCGGCCGACGCGCCGGAGCGCAATTACCGAGACCCCCACCATAAACCCGAGTGCCTGTGCGCGCTGACCCCGTTTTGGGCCATGTGCGGCTTCCGCAGACCTGCGGAAAGCTTCGAGCTGTTGCGGCGGATCTGCCCGGCGGCGCTGCAGCCCGAAATCGCCGCCTTCGGCGCAACCCCGGACGCGGGCGGGCTGCGTCGGCTGTTCGCCGGGCTCCTATGCCTTGACGCGCGGCGGCGGCGTGAGGTCGTGGCCGAAACAATTGCGCAGGCGGACGGTGCGGACGACGAGCGCCTGGAATGGATCGGCCGGATCGGCCGCTACTACCCGGACGACATCGGGGTCCTGGCCCCGGCGCTGATGAATGTCGTCCGTCTGGAGCCGGGGCAGGCGCTGTTCCTGCCGGCCGGAGTGCCGCACTCGTACCTGCTGGGCACGGGGGTCGAGATCATGGCCAACTCGGACAACGTGGTGCGCGGCGGGCTGACCTCCAAGCACGTCGACGTCCCCGAACTGCTGCGGGTGCTGAACTTCGAGCCCATGGCCCCCGAACCGGTGTCCACCCGGTGGGCGAATCGTTGCGAAATGCGCTACCTGACTCCGGCCGTCGAGTTCACCCTTTCCGTGCTGCGCATAGACCCCGGCGAGGTCTTTCACAGCGCCGATCGGCGCGGGGTCGAGGTTCTGCTGTGCGTGGACGGGAGCGCGCAGCTGGCGGAAGCGGACGCCGCAGGGCGCCGCCTGGGCATGCCGCGCGGCGCATCGGTCCTGGTGCCGGCGAGCGCGCCGGCGTACCGCCTCGCCGGGCCGGCCGTGCTCTACAAAGCCGAAGTGCCGGGAGACGACCGGTGAACCTCTTCCTGATCGGCTACCGCGGGTGCGGCAAGACGGAGGTGGGGCGCCGCCTGGCCGCGATGCTGCAGCGCGAATGGGTGGACATGGACGCCGTCCTGGCCGGACGACTTGGAAGCAGCATCGCCGACCACGTAGCGCGGTCGGGCTGGACGTCCTTTCGCCAGGCCGAGCGGCTCCTGCTGCGGGAGCTCTGCGTTCGGGACGGGCTGGTCGTCTCGACCGGAGGCGGGGTGGCGGCCGACCGCCAAAACGCGGCGGAGATGCACCGCAGCGGGCTGGTCGTCTGGCTGCGCGCCGATCCCGGGACCCTTGCAGCACGGATCGCAGCGGACGCGGGTGCCTCCGGCCAGCGTCCGGCGCTGCGATCCGGGGCGGATCCGCTCGACGAGATTCGAACGGTCTTGGAGACCCGCACGCCCGCCTACGCGCAAGCGGCCGACCTGCATATCGACACCGACCAGCTGACGGTCGACGACATCTGCCGCCGGGTCGCCGCATGGCTGGCCACCGGAACCGGTGGTACCGCCCCTGGCCGCCGCCCATTGTCCTCCCTTGACAAAACCAAACGATTTAAGTAGCTTTCCGCGCTCAATTACCCCTAACTCTATCGGTCCGGCCACAGGAGTTGCTCTCGTATGACGCTGACCAAGGCGAAAATCGCGGACACCATCCACCAGGAGCTTGGGTTCGCCAAGAACCAATCGGCCGAGCTTCTGGAACTTCTGCTGGAGCTGATGAAGAACAAGCTGGAAAACGGCGAAGACGTTCTGATCAGCGGCTTTGGAAAGTTCTGCGTCAAACGCAAGAAAGAACGCCGTGGGCGCAACCCGGCAACCGGCGCCGACATGCTCCTCACCCAGCGCCGGGTGATCACCTTCCGTTGCTCTCACCTGCTGAGGAAACAAATCAACGGCGAATCCGTGGCCGAATGACCCCTCTGCTGGTCCGCTGGCTGACGCTGACGGTCGCCATTCTCGTCAGCGCCTATCTCATCGAAGGGATCCGCGTTGCGGGTTTCTTTTCGGCCCTGTGCGCGGCGGCCCTGCTCGGGATCTTCAACGCCGTCCTCAGGCCCGTTTTCCTCATCCTGACGCTGCCCGTCAACATCCTGAGCTTCGGCCTATTCACGTTCGTTATCAACGCCGTCCTGCTCAAGATGGTGTCCGGCCTCATCCGGGGGTTCGACGTTTACGGGCTCTGGCCGGCCGTGGTCGGTTCGCTCGTGATCAGCCTGGTGAGCGGGCTGCTGAACACGGCCCTGCGCGAACGGCGAAGTGTCCCGCCGCCGCCGAAACACCCCGACGAGAGCGGCGTCGTCGACCTGCAGGACAAGGGCAACAATCGCTGGGAATGATGGCGCCGTAAAACGCCCAAGCTCTGCGTCGCGCGGGCGCTGCGGCGTGCGCGGAGTACGCCTCGCGCGCCTTGATCTTGGACGTTTTACGGCGCCATCATCCCGCACCGGCTCGGCCTGCGGTGTCGGCCCACTACTTCTGAGACGGGTTCCCGCGATTCAACGTTCCCGTGTTCTCTTGAATGCTTTCGTACGGAATTTCCTACCAAACCCCAAACACTCAACACCCAACACGACAGCTTCTTCCTCCCGAAGTTGCCAGCCGGGGGGTGATCGGCTAAGTTGAACCATCAGCTGTTCACCCTGGAGAGAGCTGTTCCGACCATGCCCGGATTCCACGTCTACACCGGCAACCGCACGGAAACGCTGGTCGCCCGTCTGGCCGAGACCCTGCGCGAGCCGCTCGAGCACCCTCTGGCCCCCGAGGTCATCGTGGTGCAGAGCCGCGGGATGGAACGCTGGGTCGCGATGGGGCTGTCGCGCCTCAATGGCATCTGCGCCAACACGCGCTTCCCGTTTCCCAATGCCTTTCTGGACGAGATCTTCGGCAGCTCCCGACGGAGGGCGGCCTCGACGACGCGTTCTCGGCCGATGTGCTGCTGTTCCGGATCATGGATCTGCTGCCCGATGCGCTGGACCATCCCGATTTCCGTGCGCTGCGCGGCTACCTCGCGGACGACCCGGGGCGAGCTCAAACGCTACCAGCTCTGCCGCCGTCTGGCCGGGCTTTCGACCAGTATGCCGTCTTTCGGCCGGAGACCTGCTTCTGGACTGGGACCGCGGCCAGGTCGAACGCGACCCGACCACCGCTGGCAGGCCCGCCTGTGGCGGATGCTCGCGGACAGCCGCGGCCCCCACCGCGCCCGGCTCTGGAAGGACTGCCTGGAGCGGCTCGGGCGCGTCGGCCGGCGGCCGGAGGGGTTCCCCGAGCGCGTCGCGCTGTTCGGGGTTTCTTACCTTCCGCCGGCTATCTGCAGGCCTTCAACGCCTGTCGCGCCTCGTCCGGGTGAACGTCTTCCTGCCTCAACCCCTGCCGCGAGTACTGGGGCGCCATCCTCCCGGATCGGCCGATCGGCCGGATCGCCGAGCGGCACCGCGACGCCGAGCGCAATTCGCGCTGCACCTGGAACGCGGCATCCGCTGCTGTCATCGTGGGGCGGGATGGGGCGCGATTCATGGACCTGCTGGACGAAGCGCACGGCCAACGGCGGAGGAAAGTTCGTCGAAGCCGGGGACGGCTGCCTCCTGGCTCGCGTCCAGGCGGATATCCTCGACCCTGCGCGACCCGGACCACGAAGCGAGAAGCCCCGAACAGCCGGCGCACCGGCGACGGCTCGATCGTCGTCCACAGCTGCCATGGCCCCATGCGGGAGATCGAAGTGCTGCACGACCAGATCCTGGCATGTTCGAGGAGAACGCCCGGCCTGCGCCCGGCCGACATCGTCGTCATGGCGCCCGACATCAGCGCCTACGCCCCGTACATCTCCGCGGTTTTCGGCGCCCGGCCGGCGGCGATCGCCGGATCCCGTATTGCATCGCCGACCGCGCGGCCGCGGCCGGCCTGGAATGGCTCGAAGGCGCCTGGGCCGGCATTTTAGATCTTGTGGGCAGCCGACTCGGAGCGATGCCCAAATCCTGCGGCTGCTGGAGTTCGAGACCGTTCGGCGGAGGTTCGGCCTCCAGGAGGCAGACCTGCCGATCATCGCGGAGTGGGTGCGGGACTCCGGCATCCGCTGGGGGACGGACGAGCGCGCGCGCCGTTCGCTCGGCCTGCCCGCCGAGAGGCAGAACACCTGGGCCCATGGCCTGGACCGCCTGCTCCTGGGATACGCCATGCCGTGCGTCGATGAAGGCCCGTTCCACGGCATCCTGCCACTCGACGCCGTCGAGGGCGCGGCCGCGCAGACGCTTCTCGGCCTTCCTGGCCTTCACCGATGCGGTGGTCCGAGCCGCGACCGGGAGTTGGAGGAACCCCGCAGCCTAAGCGAATGGGGGCGGGTGTTCCAAGGGCTGGCGGACGGGCTCTGGCAGACGGACGAGGCGCTCGAAGCCGAGCGACAGCGTTTCGTCGAAGCGATCGACCGCCTGGCCGTGATGCAGAGCCCCTCCGGCTTCGAGCGGCCGGTGCCGCTGGAGGTGGCGCGCGAGTTCGTGGCCGAGCACCTCGACGCCGCGCACGCCGGGCGGGGGTTTCTTTCAGGCGGCGTCACCTTCTGCGCGCTGGTCCCGATGCGGACGCATCCCGTTCGAAGGTCGTCTGCCTGATCGGAATGGACTACGACGCGTTCCCGCGCGACACCCCGCCGCTGGCCTTCGACCTCATCGCGCGTAGACCCCGGCCGGGAGACCGTTCGCGGCGCGACGACGACCGCTACCTCTTCCTCGAGGCGCTGCTCGCGGCCAGGCGGAGATTCTACGTCAGCTTCGTGGGGCAAGACATCCAGGACAACACCCGCGCCCGCCTTCGGTGCTGGTGAGCGAGCTGCTGGATGCCCTCGAAAAGGGCTACGGCGTCGACCGAAACACCTGGTTTGCAGACACCCGCTGCAGGCGTTCGCCCCCGAGTATTTCACCGGGGGACCGGGATCTTCAGCTATAACCGCGAAAATCTCGACGCCTGCCTCGCTGCGGCCGGGGACCGGAACGAGCGGTCGTTTCACGCGGAGCCGCTGCCGGAGCGAGCACAGGACGTAGATCCGGGAGTGCCCATCCCCCTCGACCGTTTGGTGGAGTTCCTGTCGAACCCCGCACGTTTCCTGTCGATCCACCGCCTCGGAATCCGGTTAGCGGCGGACGACGCGCTGCGCGCGGAGACCGAGCCGTTCACGCTCGGTTCGCTGGACGCCTACCACATCGAACAGCAGGTGCTGGAGGCGTGCCTTGCCGGGAACGACCCGATGGGCCTTTATCCGGCATATCGTGCCTCCGGCGAGCTTCCGCACGGCCGGGTCGGTGAGATCCTGTTCCGGCGGTGCTGCGCCGGGGCCCGGGGCTGGCCGAGATTGCCCGAGACCTGCTGCCTCCGGGCGGGCTCCCGGGGGCGATGGACATCGCCTGCGATGTGGACGGGAGGCTGCTGGCCGGACGGCTGCCACGGGTCACCCGGTCCGGCAGCGTCCAGCTGCGCTGCGCCAGCCTGAAGGCCAAGGACTACCTGGGGGCGTGGGTCGGCCACCTGGTGCTCCACCTTGCCCGGCCCGACATCCGGGAGCCGCAAAGCCTTCTGATCGGTTCGGACAAGCAGCTGCGGCTGACGCCGGTTGCGGATGCGTCCGCAGTGCTGGCGGGTCTGCTGACATTGTTTCGACGCGGGATGAGGCAGCCCGTGCACCTGTTTCCCGAAAGCGCGCTGGCCTACGCTCAGAAACTCCGGTCGTCTTCAACTCCGGCTGCCGCTCAATCGGCCGCTTCCGGCAAGTGGGACGGTTACTAGGACCGCGGCGAAAGCAGGGATCTCTACAACCGGCTGTGGCACGGCGGCAGCCGTCCGCTCGACGACGAGTTCCGGGCGATCGCCGTCGAGGTGTTCGGGACGCTGCTCGCACACTGCGATGCGGCCTGACGGGACCGGGAGACGATGGATATCAGCGCGCTGATCAGTATCGCCCTCGGCCGCGACGCCGCCGCCCTCGGTGCCGCGCTGAAGGCGGGTGACTGCTTGCCGGTCCGCGTGCTCGCCGTGCGCGAGGACGGCAAGGTGCTCGTGGACTGCGGCCGTTTCCGGCGGTCGCGGACGTGAGCTTCCCGGTGTCGGCGGGGAGGAGTTCAGGTGAAGGTGTTGGACGCCCGCGGGACGCTGCGCCTGGAAGTGGTCCGGCCGCCGCCGTCCGCCATGGCCGGGAGGTCCCGGCGGAGGCTCCCCCCGGCGGACCCGGCTCGGCCGATCCCCGATGCGCTGCTGCGCGAGGTCGGGAGCAGTCCGACCGCCTGCTGCCTCGGCTCCCGCAGGGGTCGCTCGGCCGCAGACGCGGATCCCGGGGGGCTGGCAAGCGCCCTGACGCGCGTCGCCGAGCTCCTGCGGCCGTTTGAGCTGCGGAAGGGGGCCGACGCTGCCCGGCGTCTCCAGGACCTCTGCCGCAATTCCGGGTTTTTCCTGGAGACCCGGCTGCAGAGAGCTGTGACCCGAGAGGCGGACGCGGACCGCCGGGCGACCGGTCCACCGGCCGGGGTTGCGGCGCATTTTGGCGGCCGACCTGAAAGCGCAGCTGGCCGCCATCGTCCACGGGCTGGAGGCTGGAACGGCGCTCCCGCCGGGCGGGAGGCGTCCGAGCATGGCGCAGTCGGCCGCGCGCGCTCCTGGCCGAGATCGTCCGGCAGCAGGCCGAGATCACGCGCACTGCGGACGACGCCCGCCAGTTGCACACTCGTCCATTTTAGCCTGCCGTTGAACGCACCGCAGGGCGGCGCCCGGCTGAAGGTCGGCTTCCCGCGCGCGGCGCCGCAAGCGCCCCGGCGACGGACATCGGGCCGCCCTCCTGGTCGAGCTGGACCGGCTGGGAACGGTGCGTGCCGACCTGCACCTCGTCGAGCGAACGCTCTCGGCCGACCTGTTTGTGAGCCGGGCCGAGATGAAGCCGGTCGTCCAGGAACACGTCACCGAGCTGCGTGGATCCCTATCTCCGCTTTTCGAAGATGTCCGGGTGACCGTGCGGGTGTCGGAGAAGAAGGTGGCCGACTTCGAGTGGGAAGACCTGCGCCCGGCCGTGGCCGGCCGACTGGACGTGCGCGCATGAGCCGTCGACCTCCGACAGGCCCGGAAGGCCGCCGCGTTCGCTACGACCCGTCCCGGGTCCGGCGCCCCGATCGTCGCCGCGAGGGCCGGGGGTATGTGGCCGAGGCGATCACGGCCATCGCGCGCGAGCACCACGTCCCGTTGCACGAAGACCCCAACCTGGTCGAGGTCTTGGAAGCCATGGACATCGACCTGGAGGTCCCGCCCGCGCTCTACCGTGCGGTGGCCGAGGTCCTGGCGTTCGTCTACCGATTGAACGGCAAACTGAAGCTGCGATGACCCCTTTGACGTCCAACGGCTCCCCTTGCGGGACGCAACCTGATCGAAGCCGCGGCCGGCACCGGGAAGACCTGGTCGATCGAGCGGCTCTTCGTGCGCCTGGTCCTGGAGCAGGGCTGCCGGGTGGATGAAATCCTGGTGGTGACCTTCACCGAGGCCGCCACCGAACGAGCTGCGCGACCGGATCCGAAAGTGCCTCCTCGAGGCGCGCAGCGGCGCGGAGGCGCGTGGCGGCGGACAGGATCGATCGTGCCCTCGCGGATTTCGACCGTGCCGCCATCTGCACGATCCATGGCTTCTGCCAGCGGGTGCTGCGCGAGCATGCCTTCGAGACCGGAAGCACGTTCTCGACCGTGCTCGTCCCCGATCCGTCGGCTCTCCTGCGCGAGGTGGCCGAAGATTACTGGCGCACGGTGATGGCGGCCGCCCCGCCCGAGGCCGCCGCTTGCGTGCTGGACGTCCTGAAGGGGCCGTCTGGCTGCTCGCAGTTCCTGCGGCGCATCAGGACGCCGGCCTTCCGCATCCACCCCGACCCCGAGCGGGTGGAGTTCTCCGCACTGGCCAGTACCGCGCGGCCGTCGATCGACTGCGAACGCTCTGGGCAGTTCGACGGCCCCGAGGCCCTGCATCTGCTTGCGGACCCTTGCCTGCACGCCAGCACGTACGGCAAGTGCGACGCCGGCGGCGGCCGGGACCGCGCAGCGAAGTTGCGCGAACTGCAGAAAGCGCTGGAGGCCCTCCTCGACCCCGGCTCGGCCGAATTCCCGCCGGTGGCAGGAATCAAAATCTGTGCACGGACACCATCGTCCGCCGGACCAAGAAGGGCAAAGCCGCCCCGCGTCACCCGGTCTTCGACGGCTGCCAGGAACTGTACGCCGCCGGCCGGACCTGGAAGCGGAACTCGAACAGCTTATTTGAGGCGGATCAAGGTCGATTTCTCTGCTGTACGCCCATCGGAGCTCGCGCGCCGCAAGCGCGAGCGCAACCTGCAATCGTTCGACGATCTGCTCGCTGCGCTTGCACCACGCCTCGCAGGGGCCGGGTGGTGAGTGCCCTTGCAGCCGGAGTCGGGCGTCGTTTCCGAGCGGTGCTCGTCGATGAGTTCCAGGACACCGACGGCTATCCAATACTCCATTTTCGAAACCATCTTCGGCCGGGCGGCAGGCTGCCGTTCTGGATCGGAGACCCCAAGCAGGCCATCTACGGGTTTCGCGGCGCCGACATCTTCGCCTATCTCCGGGCCGCCGACTCGGCCGAAACCCGCTACACTCTGGAGGACAACCGCCGCTCCACCCCGGCCATGGTACGGCGGTCAACACCCTATTCTCAGTCTTCGGCCAGCCCGTTCCTGTTCCACGCGGATCGGGTTTCGCGCCGCGCATGCCGCAGGGGCGAAGAACCGACGCGCCGCCCGGTTTGGTCGTCTGGCATCTCGAGGTGGAGGGGCTGCGAAAAAGGACAAGCCGCTGCCCAAGGGGCTCGCCGAACCGATGATCGCGCGTGCGGCGGCCGCCGAGATCCGGCGCTTGACGGCCGCGGCGTCGAACCGATCCCCGCCGGAGGACATCGCCGTCCTGGTGCGCACCAACGGTCAGGCCCGGTCGGTCAAGCAGGCGCTGTCGCGGATGCCGGGGTCCCCGCGGTGGTCTGCAGCACCGGCAGCATTTTCGACGCGCCCGAGGCGCGAGGAGATCCAGCGCGTTCTCTGAGCCTCGCCGCACCTTCCGACGCCGGCCCGACTCAAGTCCGCGCTGGCGACCTCGCTGCTGGGCGCCACGGCCGACGAGCTTGACGGCAGCGACCCGGACTCCGGGTGGTGGGCGGACGCTGCGAGCGCCAGCGGTCTTATGCCGACGGTGGGCGAGCGGGAGGGGTTCATCCCCATGTTCCGCGCGCTGATGGCCGGGGAGGGGATAAAGAGCGCCTGCTTGCGTTGCCGGACGGCGATCGGCGCCTGACCAACGCCCTGCACCTCATCGGAGCTGCTGCACCAGGCCGCCGCCGACCGATAACCTCGGCCCGCCCGGGCTGGTGCGCTGGCTCGGCCGACAGCGGGACCCGTCCACTCCCGGTCGCGAGGAGCACCCTCTGCGGCTCGAGAGCGACGCGCGGCGGTTCAGATCGTGACCATCCACAAGAGCAAGGGGCTGCAATACCGGTCGTGTTCTGCCCGTTTCCGTGGTCCGCCTCCGAGCCCAAGGCGCGACGACCGTCCTCTTCCACGACCCGGCGGCCGACATCGCCCTGACGCTCGAGATCTGGCCCGGGACCGACAGCCCGGCGCTGGGACTGCGCCGAACGCGAGTTGCTTTCCGAGAACCTGCGGCTGCTCTATGTGGCGCTCACCCGCGCCGAAGAGCGCTGCTACCTCGCCTGGGGGCGGGTCAACACGAGCGAAAGCTCTGCGCTGGCCTACCTGTTCACTGCACGGTATCCGGTTTGGATGAAGGGGACGGCGCCGAGCGCGCGCCGGATTCTCCGCTGGAACGGTGCAAGCCAAATCCGACGCGGACGTCCGGGCGGACCTACGGGCTCGCCCGGCGTTCGGAGGCTCGATCGAGGTGCTGCCGTTGCCCGACGACCGACGGAGCCTGAGTCATCCGTCGCTGCCTCGCGCGACGGAAGTCTCCGCTGCCGCCCCTTCACCGGGACCGTCGACCGCTCGTGGCGCACCGGGAGCTATTCCTTCCTGGTGTCGGGAGCGCACGACCCGGATGCCGCCGACCGCGACCCGGGCGCTGCCGGGGTCGCCGCCCGGCCGAGTGGCCGCGCTCCGGTCGGGAACACATCATCGATTTTCCGGCCGGAAGCCGCGCCGGCAGTTTTTTCCACGCCGTGCTCGAAGCGGTGGATTTCGGCAGACTGGCGCACGCCGACACCGAACGGCTCATCGCCGAACGTCTCCGGGCGTTCGGGTTCGACCCGGATGGCGGCAGCGCGTGTCGCGCGATCTGGTGGCGGAGGCGGCCGAGGCCGAGCTCTTCCCGGAAGCCGGCTTGCCGCTTGACCGCCTGCCCCCGGAGGCCGCATTGTCGAGATGGAGTTCTATCATCCGCTCAATCCCGCTGTCCCCGCGCAGGTCTGCGGGAGGTGTTCGCACGCTTCGGCCGGGCGGAAGCGCTGCAGGGCTTCCCCGAACGGCTCGAGCGGCTGACGTTTCGCGCCGCTGCAGCGGCACATGAAGGGGTTCATCGACCTGGTGGCGTTCCACCGCGGTCGCTTTTACCTGCTCGACTGGAAGTCCAACTACCTGGGGGAGAACGGGCCGATTACCGCAGCCGAGCGGCTCTCCGCCCATGCAGGACGAGCTCTACGTGCTGCAGTCCACATCTACACGCTCGCGCTGGACCTCTATCTGCGGCACGACTCCCGGGCTACGACTATGCGCGCGACTTCGGCGGGGTCGCCTATGTCTTCCTGCGCGGCCTCGACCGCGCGCCGGGCCGGACGTCGGCGTCTTCCGCGACCGGCCCGACCCCGAACTGGTGCGCGCCCTCGGGCGGGCCCTGATCCCGGACTATGACTGACATCGATCGCACCGATAGCCCGTCCGCCCTGGACCGGCGGTTCGGCGACTTCATCGCCGGGTTCTCGCCCCGCCCGACCCGCAGGTCTCGCTGGCGGCGGCCCTGACGAGCCGTGCGGCGGCCTGCGGGGACGTCTGCTTCGACCTGGCGGCCGCGGCCCGGACGACCCCGGCGGCCGCGGAGGGAACGCTGCCGGGGCTGGGATCCTGGCCGCACGCTGGACGTTCGCCCGCGGTCGGCCGGCCGGGGCAGAAACGCCCGTTGATCCTGGACGCGCGCGGCCGGCTCTACCTCTACCGGTACTGGGAGATACGAAGACCGGCTGGCGCGGGACCTCCGCGCCCGTGCCGCCCGGAGATGCCGGTCGACGCGCCGCGCTCGAGGCCGTTGTGCAGGCGGTTTTCGACCGATCTGCCGGGGGAACCCGATAAGGACCAGCGCGCGGCCGCCGCGGCCGCCGGCCGGCGGGGGTCACGGTGATCACCGGCGGGCCCGGCAGCGGGAAGACTTACACGATCACCGCCATTCTGGATCTGCTGCGGCGGTTGCAGGAGGGGCGGCCCTTGCGCGTCCTGCTGGCCGCTCCGACGGGGAAAGCCGCCGCGCGGCTGCAGGAATCGCTCCGGCGGGTCGATCGGTTCGGGGGGGGCGCCGCACCGACAGAAGTGGCCACGATCCACCGCCTGCTGCAACCCGTCCCCGGCACCACCCGTTCCGCTACGACCGCGACCGCCCGCTCGCCGCGGATGCCGTCGTGGTCGACGAAGCCTCCATGGTGGACCTGGCGCTCATGGCCAAGCTGGTCGATGCCCTCCCGCCGCAGGCCCGCCTGATCCTCGTGGGGGATCGGCACCAGCTCGCCTCGGTCGAGGCCGGTTCGGTCCTGGGTGACCTCTGCGGCGGAGACCCCGCAGACCGGGCGACGCCGCGGGGCCGTTCCCGTCCGATCGACGGGCTGCATCGTCGAGCTCGAACGCAGCTATCGCTTCGCGCCCGGCAGCGCCATCGGCGAGCTCAGCGCGCCGTCAACGCCGGCGACGCCCGGGGCGCGCTCGACCTGCTGGCGCACGACCGCTCGGGCACGGTCGAGTGGGTCGATCCGGCGGCCGGCCGCCGCGGTGAGGGCGGCGCTCCGGCGCAAGATCGAAGAGGGCTGCCGCCGCTGGCCGACGCGGTCGAGCCGGACGATGCACTGGCGCCATCGGCCGGTTCAAGATCCTCTGCGCCCACGCGAACGGCCCTTCGGGAGTCGAGCGCTCAACCGCGACTCCGAGCGACTGCTGCAACCGGCGAAGGCATTCCCGCCGGCGGCGGGGCCGGGCCATGGTACGGGGGCCGCCCCGTGCTCGTCACCCGCAACGACTACACGCTCATGCTCTTCAACGGCGACATCGGCGTGACGCTGCCCGACCCGGCTGGGGGTCGGCTCTGCGTGCATTTCCCGGGGCCTGCCGGCCAAAGCCGCCCGTTTGCTCCCCAGCGCCTGCCCGAACACGAGACCGCCTACGCCCTGACGGTTCACAAGAGCCAGGGCTCCGAGTACGACGAGGTGCTGCTCATCCTGCCCGAACGCGACTCGCCCGTCCTCACACGAGAACTCCTCTACACGGCCCTCACTCGCGCGCGCAACCGCATCGTGGTGTGCGGCCGTGCGGAGGTCATCGCTACGGCGGTCGAGCGCCGCATCCGGCGCACCTCCGGGCTGCGCGATGCGCTGTGGGGTCCGGAAGCCGCTGAAAACCGATCTTAAAATGGGTCTGCGGTGAGTTTACGGTCGCAACGGCCTGTGCTATTTTGATGTCCGGCATCCACCCTCAACGGAACGATCCCACATGAGCTCAGATTTCAGAACTGGCATCGGTTTCGATTTCCACCGGCTGGTCGAGGGTCGCGATCTGATCCTGGGAGGCGTGCGCATCCCCCACCCGAAAGGGCTGCTCGGGCACTCGGACGCGGACGCTCTGCTGCACGCGGTGTGCGACGCGTTGCTCGGCGCCGTGTGCCTGGGCGACATCGGCAGCCACTTCCCCGACACGGACCCGCGGTACAAGGGCATCTCGAGTTTGGAACTGCTGCGCGAAACCTGCCACATGGTGCACCGCCAGGGGTACCGGATCGTCAACGTGGACGCGGTCGTGCTGGCCGAAGCCCCCCGCATCGCCCCTTACCGCAGCCAGATGATCACCAACATCGCCCGTGCCGCCGTCGACACGCCGGAGGCGGTCAACGTCAAGGCGACCACCACTGAAGCCTGCGGCATGATCGGCCGGGAGGAGGGGATCGGCGCCATGGCGACCGTGCTGGTGCAGGCGATCCCGCACACCCGGGAGGGCGGTCCATGACGGCCTTCCGCCTCCAGGCTCCGTACGAGCCGAACGGCGACCAGCCCGCGGCCATCGAGCGGCTGAGCGCGCATCTCCTCGACGGGCGCAGGCACAGCGTCCTGCTCGGGGTCACCGGGTCGGGCAAGACCTTCACCATGGCGCACGTGGTCGCGCGGATGAACCGCCCGACCCTCGTGATCGCCCCCAACAAGACGCTCGCAGCGCAGCTCTACCACGAGTTCCGTCAACTCTTCCCCGACAACGCCGTCGAGTACTTCGTCAGCTACTACGACTACTACCAGCCGGAGGCCTACATCCCGTCCTCGGACACCTACATCGCGAAGGACTCCTCCATCAACGACATGATCGACAAGCTGCGCCACTCCGCCACGCGCTCGGTGCTCTCGCGGCGCGATGTGCTGGTGGTGGCGAGCGTTTCGTGCATCTACGGGCTGGGCGCCCCGGAGGACTACCTCGCCATGCGGGTGGAAGTGGAGGCGGAGACGGCCCACGACCGCGAGCGGCTGCTGTCCGACCTGGTGGCCATGCAGTACGAACGCAAGGACCACGACTTCTATCGCGGGACCTTCCGGGTGCGCGGCGATCGGGTCGAAATCTTCCCCGCGTACGAGGAGGACCGCGCGATCCGCGTCGATTTTTTCGGCGACCAGGTCGAAGGCGTGGCCGAAATCGACGCGTTGCGCAACACGGTCCTGCGGCGGCTCGCGCGGGCAGTGATATTCCCCGCGAGCCACTACGTCACTCAGCGCGCGACCCAGGAGCGGGCGCTGCAGACCATCCGCGCCGAACTGGGGCAGCGCATCGACGCGTTCCGCGACCAGGGGAAGTTGCTGGAGGCCCAGCGAATCGAGGAACGCACGCACTTCGACCTCGAGATGATCCAGGAGCTCGGGTACTGCAACGGGATCGAGAACTATTCGCGCCACTTCACCGGGCGGCTTCCCGGAGAGCCGCCGCCGACCCTGCTCGACTACTTCCCGCAGGATTTCCTCCTCTTTATCGACGAGAGCCACATCGCCGTTCCCCAGCTGCAGGGCATGTACCGCGGCGACCGCGCACGCAAGGAAACGCTCGTCGCGTACGGCTTCCGGCTCCCGTCCGCGCTGGACAACCGGCCGCTGCAGTTCGAAGAGTCGCAGGCGCGGTTCAACCAGGTGGTGTTCGTCTCGGCCACCCCGGCGGACTATGAGCGGAAGGCGGGCGGTGACGCCGTGGTCGAGCTGATCGTGCGCCCCACCGGCCTCGTGGACCCGGTCATGGAGGTGCGCAGCGCCCGCAACCAGGTGGACGACCTGCACGATGAGATCCGCGCCTGTGCCCGCCAGGGCGAGCGGGTGCTCGTGACCACCCTCACCAAGCGCATGGCCGAGGACCTGACCGAGTATTACGCGGACCTGGGCCTGAAAGTTCGCTACCTCCACTCGGACATCTCCACCCTGGAGCGCATCGAGATCATCCGCGACCTGCGGACAGGCACGTTCGACGTTCTGGTCGGGATCAACCTGCTGCGCGAGGGGCTCGACATCCCCGAGGTCGCGCTCGTCGCCGTGCTCGACGCCGACAAGGAAGGGTTCCTGCGTTCGACCCGCTCTCTCATCCAGACCTGCGGCCGGGCCGCGCGCAACGTGAACGGGAGGGTCATCCTCTACGCCGAGACCGTGACCCCGTCCATGGCCCGGGCCCTGGAGGAAACCGACCGCCGCCGCCGCATCCAGCAGGCCCACAACCGGAAGCACCGGATCACCCCCGCGACCATCCGCAAGGCCATCACCGAGACCTTCGACTTCGGCCAGGCCGCACCTGCGACCGACGGCGTGGCGGAGGCACTCGACCGATACGGGTCTGCGGACGACATCGTCGCCGACATCCGCAGGCTCGAGTCGCAGATGCACGCCGCCGCGCGCGACCTCGACTTCGAACAGGCGGCCGCGCTGCGCGACCGCATCCGGCGGTTGAAGGAGCTCGTGCTGCTGGAGACATGACGACCGCCCCCCCGACCGACCGCGGCGAATCGATCGCGCGCAGGCTGGCCGAAGCCCCTGCGGAACCCGGCGTCTACCTCATGAAAGACGCGGACGGCCGCATCCTCTACGTGGGCAAGGCGCGCAACCTGCGCAAGCGCTTGGCCAACTATTTCAAGCCTTCGGGGCACGGGGATTCGCGGATCGAGGCCCTCGTGGGCCGCATCGCCGACTTCGAGACCGTCCTGACGCGCACCGAGAAGGAAGCGCTGATCCTCGAGTCCAACCTGATCAAGCGCCACCGGCCGCGCTACAACGTAGTCCTCAAGGACGACAAGCGCTACCCGAGCCTGCGCCTGAACCCGGCCGACGACTACCCGCGCTTCACCGTCGTGCGCCGGATCGGGGAGGACGAGGCGCAGTATTTCGGGCCCTTCGCGTCGGCGCACGCCGTGCGCGCGACGCTGGCCATCCTCAACAAGACCTTCAAGCTGCGCAAGTGCAAGGCCGGCGAGTTCCGCACGCGCACCCGGCCCTGCCTGCACTGCCAGATGAACGGGTGCCTGGCGCCGTGCTGCCGCGACGTGCCGCGGGAGGTCTACCGGGAGCAGGTCGATGAGGCGGTCCTGTTCCTCAAGGGCCGCACCCGCGAGCTGATCCGCAAGGTCCGCGACGACATGGCGGCCTGCGCCGCCGCGCAGGAGTACGAGCGCGCCGCGCGCCTGCGGGACAAGCTCTTCGCGCTGCAGCGGACGACCGAGAAGCAGGTCGCGGTGACCACCGACTTCCTGGACCGCGACGTCTTCGCCGCGGCGGTCTCCGAGGGCGAGGCGGTCATCACCCACCTGGAGGTGCACGGCGGCTTCCTCGCCGGCACGCGCCACTTCAGCTTCAGCGAAAGCATGGCCGCCGAGGGCGAGATGCTGGGGCTCTTTATCCGCCAGTTCTACGAGGGCAGGGCGTTTGTCCCGGGGGAGGTCATCGTGTCCCATGCGCTCGAGGACGCGGCGCTGATCGAGGAGTGGCTCGGCGCGCAGCGGGGGCAGCGCGTGAAGATCCACCGGCCGGAGCGCGGGGAGAAGGCCAAGCTGCTCGCGATGGCCCTGCACAACGCCCGGACGGAGCTCGAGCGGTTGCCCGCGCGGCGTGCGGCCGGGGATCTGCCGGAGCGGTTGCAGAAGCGGTTGAGCCTCGGTCGCGCGCCGCGGCGCATCGAGTGCGTGGACAACTCGACTCTGATGGGGTCGGAACCGGTGGCCGGAGTCGTCGTTTTCGTGGACGGGCGCCCGGAAACCTCGGCTTACCGTACCTACCGCATCCGCACGGTGGTCGGCCCGGACGACTACGCCGCGATGCTGGAGGTCCTCAGCCGGCGCTACCGGGACGCGGGGCAGGGGGATGCGCTCCCGGACCTGCTGATGGTGGACGGCGGACGCGGGCAGCTGGGGGTCGCCCTGGCGGTGATGAGGGATTTGCGCCTGGAGGGTCGTTTCGACGTGATCGGGATCGCCAAGAAGGACGAACGGCGCGGGGAGAACCAGGATAAGATCTTCGTGCCCGGACGGGCCAACCCGGTCGCGTTCGGCCGTGACGCCGCCGCTCTGCTCTTCCTCCAGCGGGTCCGGGACGAAGCCCATCGCTTCGCCCTGGCCTTTCACCGCCGGCGCCGCCGCAGCGCCGCCCTGCGTTCAGCGCTGGACCAGATCCCGGGCATCGGCAAGACCCGCAAGGCGGCCCTGATCCGGCACTTCCGCAGCTTCGAAGCGATCCGGGCAGCCACGCTCGAGGAACTGAGCGCGCTGCCCGGTTTCAACCGCCGGCTGGCCGAGGCGGTCAAGGCGAGCGCGGTCGCATCTGCGCCCGCCGAGGCCACGGAGGCGGAACTTAGTACGTCAGCTTCGCGAGAACGGTCTTGAGCTCCTGCACGGCGGCCGCCGACTTCTGCAGGGCCGCGTTTTCCTCGCTGGAGAGCTTGATCTCGATCACCTGCTCGATCCCCTTGGCGCCCAGCTTTACCGGGACCCCGATGAACAGGTCCTGGATGCCGTACTCGCCCTGGAGGTAGGCCGCGCAGGGCAGGACCTTCTTCTTGTCCTTGAGGATGGATTCGGCCATTTCCACGGCGGCCGAGGCCGGTGCGTAGAAGGCGCTGCCGGTTTTCAGGAGCCCCACGATCTCTGCGCCGCCGTTGCGCGTGCGCTGCACGAGGGCCTCGATGCGCTCTTTGCTCATGAGTTCGGTGATGGGGATGCCCGCGACGCTCGAGTAACGGGGCAGAGGCACCATGGTGTCGCCGTGGCCGCCGAGCACGAACGCGTGGGTATTTTCGACCGACACGTTCAACTCCCTGGCGATGAACGCCCGGAAACGAGCGGAGTCCAGGACTCCGGCCATGCCGATCACCCGCTGCTTGGGAAATCGGCTGGCGTCGAACGCCACGTGGCACATCGCGTCGAGCGGGTTGCTCACGATGATCAGGATCGCCTCGGGCGAGCGGGCGGCGACCTCCTGGGTCACCTTCTTGACGATCCCGGCGTTGGTGCTGAGCAGGTCGTCGCGGCTCATGCCGGGTTTGCGGGGGATTCCGGCCGTGATGATGACGATGGCGGAGCCGGTGGTCGCATCGTAGGCGTTCGCGCCGGTCAGGTGCGCGTCGTGCTTTTCGATCGGCGCGGCTTGCGCCAGGTCGAGCGCCTTGCCCTGCGGGACGCCCTCGACGATGTCCACCAGGACGACATCGCAGAGCTCCTTCTCGGCTAAACGCTGAGCGGCGGTGGCCCCCACGTTTCCAGCACCGATCACGGTCACTTTCTTGTCCATTTTCCCTCCAATCATCCCCGGGTTATGGTGTGCGCGGCGATCGGCGGTTGGGGTTGGCTGCGCCGGCGCCGGAACGATCGAATCGAGCTGCAGTCAGCCGGGTTGCGGCAAGACGGTTCGATAACATAAACGGCCCGATTGTCAACACATATCCTCCCGTCGCGCCGGAGGATGTGCGAAAGAAACTTTTTGTTTGCTGCCCCGAAACTGTGTGATATGATGAGAAAATAAATTGGTATGATAAACCCATGCGCCCGGCCGGGCGCTCGTGCGAGGCGTGATCGGACATGGCGGTCGTCAACCTGAAAAAGCGGCAGATCGAGTGCAAGATCGTCTACTACGGGCCTGCGCGCTGCGGCAAGACCACCAACCTTGAGTACATCCACAAGACGTTCACCCAGCACGTCAAGGGCGAGATGATCTCGATCGACACCGAGGGCGACCGCACGCTGTTCTTCGATTTTCTACCCTTGGAGCTCGGGAAGCTCAAGGGGTGCGATGTACGCGTCCAGCTTTACACCGTTCCCGGGCAGGTGCGCTATTCCTCGACCCGCAAACTGGTCCTGCGGGGCGCGGACGGGGTGGTGTTCGTGGCCGACTCCCTCGAAGTCCGGCGCGAGCAGAACATCATCGCACTCAAGGACCTGCACCAGAACCTGCGGGACTACAACCTCAGCATTTTCAAAATCCCGCTGGTGTTGCAATTCAACAAACGCGACTTGGCCGACGCCCAGATCCCCCTGATGCCGGTCGAACGGATGTCGAACGAACTGAACCGCCAGTTGAAGGCCCCGGTGTTCCCGGCGGCCGCGCTGAGCGGTATGGGGGTGGGCAAGACCCTGCAGGAGTGCGTTAAGCTCGTGCTCAAATCCCTCCAGCAGGAATTGAATTTCTGAAACCCGGCCCGGACGCAGGCACGACCGCTTTGCCGCCGCGCCGCGATCCGCAGCGGGCCGAAACCGCCGACAGCGCCTGATGGCTTCCGACGTCGATTTCTCCGGAAAACTGAGTTTCCTCAACCTCGGGGAACTGCTGCAGCTTCTCGGGAGCAGCTCCGCGACGGGCACCCTTCGAATCTACAGCAGCAAACCCGACCCGGGACTGATCATGCTCGACAAGGGCACCCCGATTAACGCCGCCAACGGTGCCCTGTCCGGCCTGGATGCGCTCTTCCCCCTCTTCGGCTGGACCGACGGCCGCTTTGAGTTCACCCACGAAACGCCCGCCTGCGAGCGCACCATCAAGAAGGGGAGGATGGAGATCATCCTGGACGGCCTGCGGCTGCTCGACGAGGGCAAGATCGAGAAGCTGGGGCCCGCGGTACCGGATGGCAGCGCCGCGGACGGGTCCACACCGCCGGAACCGCTCCGCAGCGACCTGCCGCCGCTGATCAAGGGGCCTTTGGTCGATTACTCCTACGTCATCGACGAGGAGGGGTTCTACGACGGGGACGAGATCGTGCGCGAAGGCTCCCACGGGAACTGGATCTGGGTCATCCTGGAAGGTGCGGCCGAAATCGCCAAGAGCACGCCCGCCGGGACGCTCAAACTGCTGCGGGTGGGGGACGGCGGTTTTCTCGGAAGCCTGGCCTCGCTCATGGCGGGAACCAACATGCGCAGTTCGACGGTCACCGCCTCGGGGAACACCCAGCTCGGAATGCTGGATTCCCAGCTGCTGGCGGGCGAGTTGGCCAACCTATCCGCTGACTTCAAAACCCTGATCCGCAGCCTGGACAAGCGCCTGCGCTGCGTGACGACCGTCGCGGCCCAGGCGCACGCGGGCGACCGGAGTTTCATGGACTCGATCGCCGGCAAGAAGGTGGCCATCAAGGAAGGCCAGACCGAGGACCGACTCTTCCGCGTCCGGGAGGGACAGGTGGTGGTGGCACGTCAGACGCCGGGAGGGCCCGTTCCCTTGGTCAGCCTCGAGAAGGGGGATTTTTTCGGACACATCCCGTTTCTTACGATCGGGCACGAGCCCTACGAGGCGACCGTCTTCTCCTCGGCGGACCTCAAACTCGCGGCCGTGGACTCGAAGGCGATCGAGGCCGAACACCGCCGCATGTCCGGGACGTTGCGCAACATCATCGAGCATCTTGCCGCTTGCATATCGGCCACAACCTTGGTAACTATCACGCGCGTCGGCAAAGCCGGGATTCTCTGACGCCGCCGCCGGAGAGGAGACCTGCCGGAAATGGAAAACAACGAAAAACGCAAACACCGGCGCATCGCTTCCCTGAACCTCTCGTATATCTGTCTGGACGAGGCCGGGAAGCAGGTCAAGCAGGGCATGGGCCGCACGCTCAACCTGTCCGAGTCCGGAATCCTGCTCGAAACCCGGTTCCCCATCGCGGCGGAACACACGGTCATCCTGAGCATCGGCCTGGAAGACCAGTTGGTCGACATCAGGGGGCACGCGGTGCACGTGCGCTCGACCGATCACGAGGTCTACGAGATCGGCATCGAGTTCGTGGAACCCGACGAACGCATGTTGCACACCATCCGGTATTTCATCCGATCCCTTTCTAAAGAGTGATGCGCGCCGATTTTCCGGCACCCCAATCCGACGAAGCGAGGACAGCTGCCATGCCACAGCCGATCAGCCAGACCGATTTCCCCGGACTCACGCTCCTGAAGCGCGGCAAGGTGCGGGACATGTACGACCTGGGGGAGCACTTCCTCATGGTGGCCACCGACCGGATTTCGGCCTTCGACGTCATCATGGACGACCCCATCCCGGACAAGGGGATCATCCTGACCCAGATCTCTCTCTTCTGGTTCGAGGCGATGCAGCCGATCGTCGCCAACCACGTCGTAAGCAGCCGCGTCGAGGACTTCCCGGCCGGCTGCCGCCCTTACGCCGATCAACTGCGCGGCCGCAGCCTGCTGGTTAAGAAAGCAACCCCCCTGCCGATCGAGTGCGTCGCGCGCGGGTACCTCTCCGGGTCCGGCTGGAACTCGTACAAGACGGGCGGCGAGATCTGCGGTATCGCCCTGCCGCCCGGCCTCACGGAGTCCGACCGCCTGCCGGAGGCGATCTTCACCCCGGCGACGAAGGAAGACGTCGGGGCTCACGACATCAACATTGATTTCGCAGAGGCCTGCCGCCGCATCGGCCCCGAAACCGCCGGTCGTGTGCGCGACCTCACCCTCGCGCTCTACCACAAGGGCGCGACCCTGGCCGAGGGCAAGGGCATCATCATCGCCGACACCAAGTTCGAATTCGGGTTCGTGGGCGACGAGCTGATCCTGATCGACGAGGTGCTCACCCCGGACAGCTCCCGGTTCTGGCCGAAGGTCAGCTACAAACCGGGCGGGCCGCAGCAGAGCTACGACAAGCAGTACCTGCGCGACTACCTCCTGTCCACCCGCTGGGGCAAGACCCCGCCTCCGCCCCGGTTGCCCGAAGAGGTGGTGCGCAACACCCGGCAGAAATACCTCGAAGCGCTCAAGCAATTGAGCGGCAGCACGCATGGCCTGTAGCGACTGGACTCGACTGGGACTCGACCTCATCCCCCTGGCGGACATCCGCCCGGGGGATGATCGTTTTCGCATCACCGAGGCCCGTGACCGGATTGACCTGAGAGAGTCCATCGCCCGCGTCGGGCTGCTCAACCCGGTGCTGGTGCGTTCCGGCGAGTCTGCGGCGCTGCTGAGCGGCCACCGCCGCGCCGCCGCCTGTGCGCAGCTCGGCTGGACCCGCATCCCCGCGCGGATTCTCACCGCCGAAGCCTCTGACTACGAGTGCGCCTGCCGAGCGGTCGGCGAAAACTCGCTCGAGCGCCCGCTGACCCTGCTCGAAACGGCGCGCGCGCTGGTCCTGCTCGACCGATGCCATCCTGACGATGCCGCCCCGCCCGCAGACGCCGCCGCGCTGGGGCTGCCCACGGCCCCCGTTCTCTGCGAACGCCTGAAGGGCCTCGTCCGGTTGCCAGCGGACGTGCAAGCCGGGATGGCCGAGGAGGCGATCGCCTTCCCCACGGCCTGCGAGCTGGGAATGCTCGACTCTGAGCAGGCGACGGCTGTCGCCGACCTGCTGCGCCGGCTGGGCGCGGGGCTGAACAACCAGCGGGAAATTCTCCAACTGGTGCTCGAGATCGCCCGCCGCGACGGCATCCCGCCGCGGGAGGTCGTCGCGGACCCGCTGCTCCTCGCCGCCATGGACACGGCCGGGAACGACCCGAACCGCGTGACCCGGGCCGTCCGGCGGTTTCTGCGCCGCCGCCGGTTTCCGACGATCGACGCGGCCGAGAGGAATTTCGAGCGCCTGCGCCGCAACCTCTCCCTCGGGGACGGGCTGAGAATCGAACCGCCGCGGGATTTCGAAGGCACGCAATTCCACCTCGGCTTCAGCTTCGAAACCCTGGAAGAGCTCGGGAGGCTGCGCGATCGGTTGGAGGGGTTGCTGCGCGACCCCGCCCTCAGGGCCATCGTGGGCGGCAAGGGCAGGGGATTCGGCGACCCATGCTGATCGAAGCCCTTTACGTCGACGCCGAGGTCTCCTCCCACCCGGAGGTGCAGACATTCCGCCGGCGCCTGGGGATGACCGGCACGACGGTATCGGACCCCGCGGAGATGTTCGCCGCGATCCGCGGTTCGGCCGACCCGGAGGCACGCGGCAAACGGGTGCTGTATCTGACGCGCAACCGGGGGGCCTTCGTCAAGCGCTGCCCCGGCACGCGGCACTACACCTGCTGCGGCTACCGCATCCTGCACGTGGCCTCCTACTGCACGATGGACTGCGCCTACTGCATTCTGCAGAGCTATTTCCACCCCCCGGTCCTCCAGTACTTCGTCAACCGGGAGGACCTGATGGGCGAGTTGGACGGGTACCTGGCCGACGGGATGCTCCATCGGTTCGGCACCGGCGAGTTCACCGACAGCCTGATCTGGGACGCGTGGACGGACCTCTCATCCGACCTGGTTCGCCGCTTCGCCGGCCAGGCGACCAGCATCCTTGAGCTCAAAACCAAGACCGCCCGGATCGACCACTTGAAGGGACTGCCTCACGGCGGAAGGACCATTCTGTCCTGGTCGCTCAACACCGAGAGGGTGATCCGCAACGAGGAGCGCGGCACGGCCCCGCTCGAGCGGCGGCTGCGGGCGGCCGCCGAAGCCGTTGCCGCGGGCTACCCGGTGGCCTTCCACTTCGACCCTCTCGTGATCTACACGGGCTGCGAAACGGACTACCGCCGAGTGGTCGACCGGATGTTCGATGCCGTCGGGCCCGAATCCATCGCCTGGGTGAGCCTGGGGGCGTTTCGCTTCATGCCCGACCTCAAGGCGACCGTGGAGCGGCGGTTCCCGCACTCGTCGATCGTCTACGGCGAGTTCGTGCCGGGCCTGGACGGGAAGATGCGCTACTTCAAGCCGCTGCGCATGCAGCTCTTCCGGACCCTGTGCGCGGCCATCGCGCACACACGCTCCGCAGCTCTGCACCTACCTCTGCATGGAGGACGACGAAGTATGGCGCCATGCGCTCGGCTTTACGCCGGCCGAGCGCGGCGGGCTCTCCCGGATGCTGGACGAGGCGGCCACGCGGCGCTGCGGGGTTCGAGGGCAGATCGAAGGGCAAGGGGAGGGGGCATGCGCGGGAGAATGCGCCTGAGGCTGACGGTTGTCCTGGCCATTTTGCTGCATGTGTCGGTCGGGGCGACGGCCGAGCTCGCGACCGTGCGGCGGGTGAACGACGGCGATACCGTGGAACTCACCGACGGTCGGTCGATTCGTTACATCGGAATGAACACCCCGGAGATCGACCACAAGCACAACACCGCGGACCCCTTCGGCCTTGAAGCCCGCGCGTTCAACGCCGGCCTGGTCGAGGGCAAGGTCGTGCGCCTCGAGTTCGATCAAGAGCGCCACGACAGCTACGGCCGCACCCTGGCCTACGTGTTCTTGCCGGACGGGTCTATGGTGAACGAACGATTGCTGCAGGCCGGCCTGGCCTATTGTCTCTACAAGCTGCCCAACACCCGCTACGAGCAGCGCCTGTTGTCGGTCCAGCGCCGAGCCATGCAGGAAGGACGCGGCATGTGGCGGAACTGGCACGAGAAAGAGGCGCGCTACACCGGGAATGCCGGAACGCGGCGGTTCCACCGCTCGGGGTGTTCGGAGGCGCGGCACATGTCCGCGCGCAACCGCGTCTTCTTCAAGAGCCGCTGGGACGCGTTCCTGGCGGGGTATGCCCCTTCGCGCGAGTGTCTCCCTCAGGGACACGTCCCCCGTTGACTCCCGCATAGCAAAAAAACTGAGGGACGGAGCCAACGCCCCATCCCCCAGCCGATCACTTCCGTTTTGCGATCCGGTCTACTGTTCCTTGGCCTTGGCCGCCGCCTCGATGATCTTCTGGGCGGTGTGCGCGGGCACCTCGTCGTAGTGGGAGAACTCCATGCGGTAGATGCCGCGGCCGCCGGTCATCGAGCGCAGGTCCGGGGCGTAGGTCTGGAACTCGGACATGGGCACGTAGGCGTTAATGAACTGGTTCTTGCCCGCATTTTCCATTCCGAGCACCCGCCCGCGGCGGCTGTTCAGGTCGCCCATGATGTCGCCCATGAACTCGTCCGGAGCGATGACGGTCACCTTCATGACCGGCTCCAGCAGGACCGGATCGGCCTGTTCGGCCGCCTTGCGGAAGGCGAGCGAGCCCGCGATCTTGAAGGCCATTTCCGAGGAGTCGACCGCGTGGAAGGAGCCGTCGTCGACGGTGGCCCTGAAATCCACGCAGGGGAACCCGGCGAGCACCCCGCGCACAGCGGACTCGACGATCCCTTTTTCGACCGCCGGGATGTACTGGCGCGGGATGGCGCCCCCGACGATCGCGTCCACGTACTCGAACCCCTTGCCGCGCGGCAGCGGCTCGAACTGCACCCAGCAGTCGCCGAACTGGCCGTGCCCGCCGGTTTGCTTCTTGTGGCGTCCCTGCACGCGCACCTTCTTCTTGATCGTCTCGCGGTAGGGCACCTTGGGGATGTTCAGCTGGACCTCGACGTTGAACTTGCGCCTGAGCCGCTCGATCGTGGTCTCGATGTGAATCTGGCCCTGGCCGTGGAGGATGATCTCCTTGGTCTCCGCGAGCCGGTCGATGCGCAGCGAGGGGTCTTCCTCGAGCAGGCGCGTGAGCGAGGTGAACACCTTGTCCTCGTCGCCCTTGGTCTTGGCGCTGACCGCGTAGGAGATGAGGGTCGGGATGGGGGGAACGGACTCGTACCGAATCTTGCCGGCCTCGTCGCAGAGCGTGTCCCCCGTGCCGGTCTCCTTGAGCTTGGCGACCGCCACGATCGAGCCGGGACCGGCGCCCTCAACCGGCTTCTGCTCCTTGCCGAGGATCACCAGGAGCTGGTTGTAGCGCTCGCGCACTTCCTTCTTGGCGTTGTAGAACGTGCCGTCGCCGCCGATGGTGCCCGAGACGACCCGGAAGATGGTGAGCCGCCCGGCGTAAGGGTCCGTGATCGTCTTGAAGACCAGGGCCGAGAACGGTGCGGCCGGGTCGGGGTTGCGCTCGATCTCTTTTCCGGAGGCGGGGTCCTTGCCGATCCGGGCGGGGCGGTCGGCGGGGGAGGGCATGCCCGCGATCACGAAGTCCAAGAAGAGGTCGACGCCGATGTTGGCCGTGGACGACCCGCAGAGCACCGGGGTGAACGTGCGCGCCAGGGTGCCCTTGCGCAGCGCGGCTCGCAATTCGTCTTCGGAGAGGGTTTCGCCTTCGAGGTACCGTTCGACCAGCGCGTCGTCCGCCTCGGCAATGTTCTCGATCAGGGCGTCGCGCTCGGCCTCGACCTCGTCTTTCATGTCCGCCGGAATCTCGGAGGCCTTGGCCTTTCCGTCCCCGCCGTAGATGTAGGCCTTCTTCGAGATGAGGTCGACGAGGCCCTTGAAACCGGCTTCCGCTCCGATCGGCAGCTGCAGGATGATCGGCTTGGGCTGAAACATCCCCTTGACCTCGTCGAAAGTCCGGCGGAAATCGGCCCGCTCGCGATCCAGCTTGTTGATGAAGATGGCCCGCGGCAGCTTGAAGTCCTCCAGGAACTCCCAGCCGATTTCGGTCTGGACCTTGATCCCGTCCACCGCATCGATCACGACCACGGCGGCATCGGCCGCTTGCAGGCACGTCTTGGTGTCGGAGAAGAAGTTCTGGTCGCCCGGGGTGTCCAGCAGGGTGAGCGTGTGCTTTTTCCAGGGCAGCTGATGCAGGCCGGTGCTGATGCTCGAGGTGCGCTTGATCTCCTCGGGCTCGAAGTCCAGGGCGGTATTGCCTTCGTCGATACGCCCCAGGCGGTTGATCACGCCGGCGTCGAAAAGCATGGCCTCGGCCAGGGAGGTTTTACCGGCGCCCCCGTGGGCCACCAGCGCGATGTTGCGGATGCCTTCGACCTTCTCGCTCATGTGACGTCCTCTCTCGATTGGATGTTTTACCGGCCGAACTGTGGACGGCAAGCGCTGTTTAGTATCCGTTCAGACTTCAAAAATCAAGCTCAAAACGGTGCCGGGGAAAGGGACCAGGCCAAGCGGCGTCGGGGACGGGGCTAGTCGATTCGAGGTCTGCGGCGCAGCAGGAAAAAAAATTCCCGGTTCCCTTTGGGGCCTTCGATCGGGGACGGGATGGCGGCGGAGCATTCGAGGTCGAGGCCCTCGAAAAAACGCTTCAGTTCGTCCAGCACCCGCGCGTGCTGAGCCGGGTCGGACACGACCCCGCCTTTGCCGACTTCACCTTTGCCCACCTCGAACTGGGGTTTGACCAGCGGCAGGATGCAGCCGGCGGGCTGGAGGAACTTCAGGACGGCCGGCACGACGATTCGCAGCGAGATGAAGGAGGTGTCGACCGTGACCAGGTCGACGGCTTCCGTCAGCAGTTCGGCGGGCATGTAGCGGATGTTGGTGCGCTCGACGACGTGCACCCGCGAATCCTGGCGCAGACGCCACGCCATCTGGCCGTAGCCCACGTCGACCGCGGTGACCCGGGCAGCCCCGTGTTGCAGGAGGCAGTCCGTAAATCCGCCGGTGGACGCCCCCACATCCAGGCACGTCAGCCCCGCGACCGACAGACCGAACCCGGACAGGGCCCCCTCGAGCTTCAAGCCGCCGCGGCTGACATACGGAAGGTCGGCTGCGAGGACCGTGATCGCACTGTTCGTCGGGACCGGGGCGCCGGGCTTGTCGATGAGCCGTCCGTCTACGCGCACGCTGCCGGCCATGATCAGCGCGCGGGCGCGCTCGCGGCTCGAGGTCAGTCCGCGCTCCGTGAGCAGAACGTCCAGGCGTTGACGAGAGGATCCCACCCGTGCCGCGTTCCTTCTTCAGCCCCGTTGGATCCGGGTGCTGAGGGTCGGCACCCGAGCCTGCTGGAGCAGATGCAGGACGGCCCGCACGATCGCCGCCGCGTCGAGACCGTATTTCGAGCGCAACAGGGGCAGGGCGCCGTGCTCCACGAAGGTGTCGGGGATTCCGATGCGGCGCACCGCCACGTGCCGGATCCCGGCATCGCTCAGGGCTTCGAGCACGGCGCCCCCGAACCCGCCTTGCAGGACGTTTTCCTCGACCGTGACGAGGCACGGGATGCGCCGCACGAGATCGATCAGCAGGGCGGTGTCCAGAGGTTTCACAAAACGGGCGTCCACGACCGTCGCGGAGACCCCCTGCGTTTTCAGCTGCGCGTGCGCGTCGAGGGCGTCGGACACGCATCTGCCGACCGCCAGAATGACCGCGTCGTCCCCGTCGGTCAGCACCTTGCCCCGGCCGAGCGGCACCGGCGCGGGGTCGGCATCCAGCGCGCAACCCGTGGCGCTGCCGCGCGGGTACCGGAACGCGACGGGGCCGTCGTGCCGCAGGCACGTCACCATCATGCGGCGCAGTTCGTTCTCGTTGCGGGGCGCCATCACGACCATGTTGGGCAGGCTGCGCAGGTAGGCGAGGTCGAAAATGCCGTGGTGCGTGGGCCCGTCCTCACCGACCAGTCCGCCCCGGTCCAGGGCCAGCGTGACCGGCAGGCGCTCCAGGCAGACGTCGTGCAGGATCTGGTCGTAGGCGCGTTGCAGGAAAGTCGAGTAGATCGCCACGAAAGGCCGAAACCCCTCGGTGGCCATTCCGGCCGCAAACGTGACCGCGTGCTGTTCGGCGATGCCAACATCGAAAAACCGGTCGGGGTAGGCCTCGGCGAACTTCGCCAGCCCGGTGCCCTCGGGCATGGCGGCCGTCACGGCCACGACGCGCGGGTCTTGGGCGGCCATTTCAAGCAGGGTTTTGCCGAACACCTCCGTGTACGAAGGCACCGCCGGCGGGCTGATCCGGCACGTGCCGGTGCCGATGTCGAAGCTGGGGCACCCGTGGAAGTAAACCGGGTTCTTCTCGGCCGGCAGATACCCCTTGCCCTTCGTGGTGGTCACGTGCAGGAGCACCGGTTCCCGGATGTACTTCACGTTGTTGAGGATGTCGATCAAGTGGTCGATCTTGTGGCCGTTGATGGGGCCGAAATACTCGAAATTGAACGCTTCGAACAGCATCCCGGGTGTCACGAAGGCCTTGAAGGATTCCTCCGTGCGCTTGGCCAGCTGGTAGATGTCCGCGCCGATGCGCGGCAGGGATTTGAAGAAAAAACCGAGTTCCTTGCGCATCTCCTGGAGCTTTTTGGCCGAGAACGTCCGGCTGAGGAACGACGAAAGCGCACCCACGTTGCGCGAGATCGACATCTCGTTGTCGTTCAGGATAACGATCAGGTCGCGTTTGGGGTTGCCGCCGGCCTGGTTCAGTCCCTCGAAGGCCATGCCCGCGGTGAGCGAGCCGTCACCGATCACAGCGATGGTCCGGCTCTCGTCCTGTTTCAGGAATTTCGCACAGGCCATCCCGAATCCGGCCGAGATGGACGTGCTGCTGTGGCCGGTGGAAAAGCTGTCGTACGGGCTCTCGCTGCGTCGGGTGAAACCGGAAAGCCCGCCGTGCTGCCGCAGGCTGGAAAAGGCCTCGCGACGCCCGGTGAGAAGTTTGTGCGCATAGGCCTGGTGGCCGACATCCCAGATGACCCGGTCACGCGGGGTGTCGAAGACGTAGTGGATGGCGATCGCCAGTTCGACCGCGCCGAGGCTCGAAGCGAGGTGGCCGCCGTTGCGGCTGACCACGTCCACGATGCATTTCCGCAGCTCGGCCGCGACTTCGTTCAGCTTCGTGCGCGGCAGTCGCTTGAGATCGTCAGGAGAGTTGATCGTGTCGATGAGGCCCATCGTACTCTCGCGTTATTTTTTGCGCTCGACCACGTAGCGGGCGATGGCCCGCAGGGGGGCTGCGCCGGAGTCGAAGCCGGTCAGTGAGCTTACGGCCTGTTGCACCAGATTCTGAGCGAATTCCTTGGATTTTACAAGCCCAAGGATTCCGGGATAGCAGCTCTTGTTGCGCCGGACGTCAGTCCCGGCGGCCTTGCCCATCACGGAAGGGTCGCCCTCCACGTTCAGGATATCGTCGGTGACCTGGAACGCCAGCCCGACCAGGCGCCCGTACTCGCGCAGAGTCTCCACCTGAGCGCCACTGCCGCCGGCGAGGACCGCGCCGCACGCGAGAGCGGCCTCGATAAGGGCGCCGGTTTTCAGACGGTGCAACCCCTCAAGCTCGGTCTGGCCCAAGGCCCGGCCTTCGGAGAGCATGTCCAACATCTGCCCGCCGACCATCCCGGCCGGCCCGGCCGCGCTGGCCAGGAGCCGGACGAGCTCGGTCCGCCGCTCAACCGGGCCGGGGCTGTGAACGGCCACGATCTCGAACGCGAGCGTCAGGAGCGCATCGCCGGCCAGAATGGCGGTGGCTTCGTCGAAAGCGATGTGGCAGGTGGGGCGCCCGCGCCGCAGCCGGTCGTTGTCCATCGCCGGCAGGTCGTCGTGGATGAGAGAATAGGTATGAATCATCTCGAGCGCGCAAGCTGCGGCCATGGCATCTCCGGAGTTGCCACCCACGGCCTCGGCCGCAGCCAGGCAGAGGTTGGGACGCAGACGCTTGCCCCCGGCCATTACCGAGTAGCGCATGGCCTCGCCCAGGCGCCCGGCGCGGGTGACGGGCGGCAGAAAACTTTCGAGGGCCTGGTCGATGCGTTCGTTGTTACGTTCCAGATATGCGGGAAGGTCGAACATGGTTAACCGGGGTTGTCCTCGTCCTCGCGGGGCGCGAAGGGTTTCTCGACGACGTTTCCGCCGCTGTCTTTCATGAGGATCGTGACCCGACGCTCGGTTTCCTCGAGCTTCTGGGTGCAGAACCGTGAGAGCTCCATGCCTTCCTCGAACTTCTTGATGGCGGCCTCGAGTGACAGATCGCCGGATTCAAGCTCCGCAACGATCTCTTCCAGCTGCTTCAGGCTTTGTTCAAACGTTTTCTTGGCCATGCGACGATTTTCCTTTGACGGTGCAAAGCAGGCGACCATCCGCGACCAGCGTCTCGACTTCGGTCCCCACACCGACCTGATCGGGATGGGTGACCACCGCGAGGCCCGGGAGGGTGCGCGTTACACTGTACCCGCGTCTGAGGATCGCCAGGGGATTCAGCGCCTCCATGCGGAGCGTCCATTCCATCGCATGAGCGCGCTTGTTTTTCATCAAAATGGTCATCATTGTCAACAGCCGTTGCCGGGACACCTCGTGGCTGGATCGATGCTGGCGCAGCAGCAGGCGCGGCGAGGCGGCCGCCAGTCGTCGACTGAGGCCTGTCAGTTGAGCGCTCTCATGGCGCAGGTTCCGGAGCGCGAGTCGCGCCAGGCGTGCCGTGAGGTCGTCCAGATGCACCCAGTGCTCTTGTAACTTTTTTCTTGGATTGCTGAGTCTTGCAGTTAATTTTATAACTTGATTTCGGAAGCTTTTCAGGAGGCGAACCATGCCAGTTTCCAAAGCCGCATGCGCCGCCTGACAGCGCCGAATTAACTCGATCCTCTCGGGGACCACCAACTCTCCGGCCACCGACGGGGTCGGTGCGCGCAGGTCGGCTACGAAATCGGCGATGGTCACGTCGGTTTCGTGACCCACGGCCGATACGACCGGAATGCGCGACCGGTGGATGGCAATTGCCACCGATTCCGAGTTGAAGGCCTGCAGGTCCTCGAGAGAACCGCCGCCGCGCGCCAGGATAATAACGTCCGAATCGGCGCGCTCGTTTGCGAAAGCGATCGCCCGGACGATGTCTTCCGCGGCGCCGTTTCCCTGAACTTTAACCGGAATGATTTGAAGGTAAATGCCTGGAAATCTGCGCGATATCACCGTGATCAAATCGTGTAAAACGGCGCCGGAGGGAGATGTGACCAGGCTGATCTTCCGCGGCAGAAACGGCAGAGGCTTTTTGTGGCGCGCTTCGAACAGGCCCTGGTCCGATAGGCGTCGCTTGAGTTTGTCGAACGCGATCTGCAGCGCGCCGACCCCGGCCGGTTCGATGTACTCGAGAATGATCTGGTAGGAGCCGCGGGCCTCGTACACGCTCAACCGACCCAAGCCGACGATGCTCATGCCGTCTTCGGGAACGAACCTGGCCTGACGCGCCTGACCGCGAAACATGACGGCCGCAATCTGAGCCGATTGGTCTTTTAGAGTAAAATAGAGGTGCCCGGATGCCGGAATCCGAAAATTGGAAACCTCGCCGCGGATCCAAACGAAGGGAAAGTTCGACTCGACGACACTCTTGATGCGACTCGTCAGTTCGGCCACGCTCAAGATCGTCTTGCGAGTTTCGCTGGTCGCTGGTCCCGCGAGGGGATCATCAGAATTGTCGAACAAAGACGGCATGGGGGGGATTTGAAACCTATAGGGTCTGATAAGTTATATTATGTAAACTTTTAGAAAAGGGGGCCTAACGGCCGAGCCACCCACTACTCTTCATCGGAAAAGCGATCGATCGCCTCACGCACGGCAGGCACGACGTATTGGTCTTCGTGCGGGAATTTCGCCAGGGAAGCGGCCAGGATATGGATTTTCTTGCTCAGAGACTTGTGCTTGTCGAGGATGATCATCGCCCGCCCGTGAACGGTGCAGGCACCGCTTTTAACGTGTATGCCCGCATTGCGAAAATTGTGCTCTTCGACGCCGACCCCCAGCTTTTCAGCCAGGAGTTTTAGTTCACGATAGAGTTCCTCAGGTTTCATGCAGACACCTTGTGGTTCGGCGGCAGTCGATCAGATAGAATAGCGTAGCGCGCTGCAGCTGCGTGGTATTATGCCGAAGAATGAAGGAATTTTAATCCAAGGTGATAGCAAAAGCAAGAATGCGTCACCCTCCATGTGCGATTATCCCGGAATGCGGTTGCTCTTGCTAAGAATTCTGCCGGTTGTTATACTTGCGTGAAAATCCACTATCACCGCAGGAGGTTCGATGGACTCGATCACCCTCAGACAGACGCAGGTACAGGTTCGAATCAATTCATTCGTGCGCAGCGTTTACAACTGGATGGCCATCGGGCTGGCCATAACCGGGTTCACGGCCTACGCAGTAGCCAACTCGCCCGAGGTTCAACGGGTCATCTTCGGGTCGGGGATCGTGTTTTTCGGCCTCATCATAGCCCAGCTGGCCCTGGTGTTCATGATCAGCGGGCGCATCCACAAAATGCAGGCTGCCACCGCGACGTCCCTGTTCATCGTTTACTCCGCTCTGAACGGGGCCACGTTGTCCGCCATATTCCTGGCGTACGCGGCGTCGACCATCACCAGCACGTTTTTTGTGTGCTCGGCCACGTTCGTGGCCTGCAGTATTTACGGGTACACGACCCGCCGTGATCTCACGTCGATGGGCGGATTCCTGACGATGGGGCTCATTGGGATCGTCATCGCCTCGCTGGTCAACATGTTCTTCCAGAGCGGAGCGGTCAGCACGATCATCAGCTACGTAGGCGTCCTGGTCTTTGTGGGCCTCACGGCATATGACACCCAGGACATCAAGAACATGGCGCTCGCGCAGCCCGACGACATCGATGCCGGGGCCGTGCGCAAGGGCGCGATTCTTGGAGCGCTGAAACTGTATCTGGATTTCATCAACCTCTTCCTGATGCTGCTCAGGATTTTCGGCGGCCGCCGCGAATAATAAGACCGTTCACGCGCTCGGCAGAAAAAAAGGCCTCGGGATACCGAGGCCTTTTTTTTGATGGGTCGTTTTGACCCTGAAACGTCAGCCGATGGAGGTTCGGACGATTTCGGCCAGACTGCGACAGATGCGTTCGGTCTTTTCCGTAGTCGGCCCTTCCACCATCACGCGGCAAAGGGGCTCGGTTCCGGAATACCGGACGAGCACCCGACCGTCGTCGCCTAACTCCAGTTCGGCTGCGCGCATAGCCGCATGAATACGGGGGACATCCTCGAAGCGCGGCTTCGACTGGACCGGAACGTTCAGCAGCACTTGCGGAAACGGTGTCATGACCGCCTTGAGCTGCGAAAGCGGTTTCGACTCGGATTGCATGACGTCGAGCAGCAGCAGGCCGGTCAGGAGGCCGTCGCCCGTGGTGTGACGTTCGGCGAAGATCAGGTGTCCTGAATCCTCCCCGCCCAGGACAGCCCCCTCACGGCGCATGGCCTCCACGACGTGACGGTCGCCGACCTGCGTCAGGACGTGACGCACCCCCAGCGTGCGCAGCGTCCGCCCGAGGCTCGCGTTGCTCATGACGGTGCTTACCACGGTCTCGTTCCGCAACCGTCCGCGGCGATGCAGGTAACCCGCACAGATGGCAAGGATCCGGTCCCCGCTGATCACGTCCCCCGTGTCGTCCACGGCGATCAGGCGGTCCCCGTCCCCATCGAACGCCAGGCCGACGTCCGCCCGCCCCCGGACGACGGCCTGTTCCAGCCCCTGGAGGTGCTGCGATCCGCAATCGCGGTTGATGTTGCGGCCGTCCGGGTGGACGTTGAGAGCTTCCACGGAAGCCCCGCGATCGGCAAACACCCGGGGTGCCACGCGGTAGGTAGCCCCGTGGGCGCAATCCAGGATGATTTTGAACCCGTTCGACCCGGTAGTCGGCGGGATGCACGTGCGCAGGAAGTCGGAGTAGATCGCTTCGGCCTCCGTGTCGGTTCGTACCCGCCCAATCCGGTCCGCGTCCGAGGTGTCCCTCGTCTCCTTGACTGTCGGAAACCACGGCGGCTTCGATCGCTGCTTCCGTTGCATCCGGCAGCTTGAACCCGTCCGGGCCGAAAATCTTGATGCCGTTGTCATGATACGGGTTGTGCGAAGCTGAGACCACGATCCCGGCCGCCGCTTTCCGGACCCGGGTGAGCACGGCAATGCCGGGGGTCGGCAACACGCCCAGGAGTTCGACTTCAGCACCTTCCGAGCATAGCCCAGAAACCAAGGCGTGCGTGATCATGTCGCCCGAGAGGCGCGTGTCCTGCCCGATGACGACCCGGTCCGCCGGCAGCAATCGGGCGACCGCACGGCCTACCCGCAACGCAACTCTCCGGGGTCATGGGGTATGTGTTGGCGGTCCCGCGGATTCCGTCCGTTCCGAATAACGATCCCACTCTTAGTCTGAGCTCCCATCGACCGCCGCTGTCCCGATGGCCGCGGCTCGATCCACGATGCCTTGGAGCCATGCGGCGCCCCCCTCCGCATCGGATGTCTTCATGGCTTGAATTGTTTTTATGTAGTCATGGTCGGTTGTTGACGCTAAGGAGTGAATGCATTTTTGAAAGCTCTGGCGTCTGCGCTCGTCGCCCTCGTACGCGCTGAGGTTACGCAAGCCGGCCTCCAACAGCGGCCATTTTTCGCCATAGGCCGGGTTCCCGCCGGCGGCGATTTTCGTCACCACTTCCTTAAGGCGCCGGATGCGCTCCGCCAGCGCCAGATCGGTCATTTCGAGCAACCCTTCATGCAGCGCCTCAGGGAAGTGCGGGCCGACGAACATGGACCTCACATGGCGGTACCACTGCCGCAGCGCGGCGATGTTGCCGATGTAAACCAGGTTGTTTCGCAGGATTCGTTCCGCGGCGGGGTACCGGCCGACCGGGGCTTCGATGTTGCCGCCCTGCCCCGCTCCGCCGATGATGAGTCGGTTCGGCCGGGTTTCGTCCTTACGCAGGATGGTGCCGGCGGCTACGGTCGTTCCGTAGTTCAGGCGCAGGGGGCCGACCATGCCCCCCTGCCCCCCCAGGAAGATCGGGCGCTGGTTGACCATGACGCCGCGGGGGACGTCGCCGATCAGAGAAGGGGTTGCCTTGTCCTGGTTGGGGGTGAAGTTGAAATGAATGTAAGAGCTCCCGACCTCGCTGTGGTCCCGGGGGCCGGTGCCCCCCGCCATGAGGCAGTCGCAGAAGTTGATCAGGCTGCCGAGGGTGACGAACGGGAACAGGATGGTCTGTTTCAGTCCGACCGTGTGCGCGATGCCGGCGTGCTCCTCCAGGATCGTGCCCTCGCGCACGTGAGCCCCCGACGCGCAGGTAGCCCCTTCCAGGAACACCGCCTGCCGAAAATAACCGCCGTGGAGCTTGACCCCTTTACCGAGACGGCAGTCCTCGATCGTCGCCGGCGCCTCGCGCCCCAGTTCGACGCCCGGCCCGATCAGCGTGCGTTTGCCGAGGATCTTGCAGCCGGAATGGATGACGACCCCCTCGCCGGAAATGCGGTCAGGATCTACATCCGGCCCGACTTCGACGGATGCCGGGGTGGGAATGCAGACCCCCCTATCTGCATCAGTTGACAAGAGGGTTATCCGGTCCCATCAGTGCAATCCTGCTATATGGGATGATTTCGACTGCGGGTGGAGTGGCAGATTCGGGAACAATCGTCGTAAGCCCGCTCTGGACCGGTCCGGATGTAGTCGTTTACGATTTCCTTAAGGTGGGTTCTTATGCTTTCCGTATCATGATCCCGAGCCGCGATTGCCATGATTCCAGTTTTCCGCTGAGCAAGCTCAAATCGCAGAGTTGTCCCTTATAGGACGAGAATCTTTTCATGTGGGTTCTTGGATGTTTTCGTCCTCGGTGATCAACTCTTCGGTCAATTTTTCACCCGGTCGCAGCCCGTGAATTCGATCCGGATGTCCACATCCGGTTCCAGAGCCGGACAATCGGATCAGATCGTGCGCCATGTCCGCGATCTTGACTGGGGTTCCCATGTCCAGGATGAAAATTTCGCCGCCCTCACCCATCGCGGCGGACTGCAGAATCAGTTGGGATGCCTCGCGGATCGTCATGAAGTAATCGGGTCACGTCGGGGTGGGTCACTGTGACCGGGCCGCCGGTTTCTATTTGTCGCTTGAAAAGCGGCACCACGCTGCCGGCACTGCCGACCACGTTGCCGAACCGCACCGCCATGAAACGCGTGCGGGAAAGGTTGCATCCGTTGAAATTCAGGGTGATCATTTCAGCCACCCGCTTGGTGGCCCCATCACATTCGCCGGTTTCACGGCCTTGTCGGTCGAAACCAGGACAAAACGACCGCATCTCGAATTCGGCCGCGATTTCGACGAGGTTGCGCGTCCCGACGATGTTGTTTTCAATGGCCTTCCAGGGCTGCAATTCCAGCATCGGCACATGCTTGTAGGCGGCGGCGTGAAAAACCGCTTCAGGCCGGTGTTTGCCGAAGACGCGCCTCAGGTGCTCCCGGTCCTGGATGTCACCCAGAAGGGGTTCGATCTTCAGGTGCTTGAAATCGCTTTTGAGCTCGAGTTCGATCTCGTAAAGCGAGTTCTCTACCCTCTCGAACAGAACGAGGTCCGCCGGCTCGAAGCGGCAGATCTGGCGGCAGAGCTCTGATCCGATCGACCCGCCCGCGCCGGTCACCAGGATACGCTTGCCGTGAAGGAAATCGCCGATCATGCGCTCGTCCAGCCGGATCGGGGCGCGGCCCAGGAGGTCGCGGTAGGCGACTTCGCGGACAGTCTTAAAGGAAATTTTCCCTCCGATCAGTTCGCCATAGCTGGGGACCGTTTTGAAACGCAGACCGCTGCCCTTGCAGATGGCAACGATTCGCCGCATCTCGTTGGACGTGGCCGACGGAATGGCGATCAGGACCTCATCGGCGTCCGTTTTCTCGGCGATGTACTTGAGGTCTCCGATGATGCCTCGCACGGGTATCCCGTGTATTTTTCGGCCGATTTTTGATGGGGTGTCGTCAAGAAACCCGACGACCTTGTAGCGCAGTTGATAGTTGTCGTGAATTTCCCGTACGATTTTTTCGCCGCAGGAACCTGCACCGATCACGAGCAAACGCTTGATGTCCGGCTTGGCAAGCGCGCCAACTCCATTTCGGATAACGGACAACGACATGATGGGGCTGGTGGGAACATACTTCTGAAAAATCAGTCGGATGGTCAGGCGTGTGCCCGCAACCGCCAAGATGCTGAACCCCCAGTCGATGAACACGACCGAGCGGGGAATGTGCTTGAAACGGAAAATCACACCGATACCAATACCGATGATCAATGTGCTGAACGTCGCGGCCTTGATGATGCCGGACAGGTCGCTGACGCTCGTGAACCGCCACATGCCCTTGTAGACGTCGAAAAGGTAAAAAGATGTGATCTTGACCAGAATAACGGCCGGGAGGATCTGCAGCATCAACTCCAGGAATTTGTCGGGCACGTTGAAGTCGAACCGGACGAGATAGGAGAAAGTCCAAGCGGCGCAGAGCAGCAGGACATCGCAACCGAGGACAATAAAGAAGTTGCGGTTGAAAAAGGACTTGCGGATCAGTCGATCAAGCGAGAAAGAAAATGTCATATCGTCTTCCGATGTCAGCCGGCCAAAGTGGCCCAAAACAGGCCGAGGTACTCGTGCCAGGCCGCTTCGACTCTGCTGAGCGCAGCCGCCCTGGGGAGGAAATTAGATGGGTTGAAAACCGTGCGGGCAAAATCCGCGATCTCAGCCGGCGCGGGCACAGGATCCATCCCCTGTTTTCGAAACAGCAGCATGGCCCTGGGCATGTGAATCGCCGAGGTCACCAGCACGAACGGGTCGTCTTTCACTATTGCGCCGATGAATCTGGCTTGGTCCTTGGTGTCCTTCGAATCGCGTTCGAGCACCGGATCAGCGCCTTTTCCAAGCAGCGCTTTCGCCAGCGCGGCCATGGTGTCGGCCTCTGGAACGGGGTCGAAAACCGCGCCGCCGGACAGAACCAACCGGCTTTCGGGCAGCTGCGCCTGTACTCTCAAGCCTTCGACCAGTCTGGCCAGGGTTGAGCTCCCGATCTGGAGATTGGCCGGCCGGTCGGGGTTCGAAGCGTGCCCTCCCCCGAGGACGACCACCCACTTGGCTCCCCGAACGCCTTGAAAATCAACGAGGGGAGGATAGCACATCTCGAGTGGTTTGATAAATTCATTCGCAACCGGTTGAAAGCTCAGAAGAGTCACGAGCATCACCCCGGCCGCCGCCAACGCTCCGGCGTACCGTTTGAATCTACGCGCTCGCTCCAGGATTAGGCCGACCCACATGAGGGTCAGGCCTACAAACAGGGGCATCAGGAGCAAGGTCGTGGCTTTTTTGAGTAAGAATATCAGTGGCTCACCCCGCTGCTCTTGAGAATGCGTGCGATTGTCATCGCTATGATGCGCATGTCAAAAAGGAAAGAACGGTTGTGCAGATAATATTCGTCGAAATCGACTTTCACGGGGATCGGCAGTTCATCTCGTCCGTTGACCTGGGCCCATCCGGTTATACCCGGGACCAATCGATGGATCCCTCTGATGGTTCTCGATTCGATCAGGTCGAACTGGTTATATAGGGCTGGGCGGGGCCCCACAAAGCTCATGTCTCCTCTGATGACGCTGTACAACTGGGGAAGTTCATCAAGGCTCAGCTTGCGCAACAACTTTCCAATCGGGGTAACCCATTTTTCCGGATGGCCGAGAAGGTGAGTAGCAACTGTCGGCGTCCCTTCCCTCATGGTTCTAAATTTCGGCATCCTGAATACATGGTTGTCCCTGCCGATGCGGTTCGACCAGTAAATTCCTTTGCCCTTCGACGTGAGCCGCACTATCCCCCAGAGGCAAAGCATCACGTGGCTGAAAACGGTAATAAGAAAAGCGCCCGATAAGATATCGAAACCCCTTTTGACACAATCGGCTCTAAAATAGTATCCAGCCTTTGTGTCCGGCAGTTTCAGGTGCAAAGCGGCCGGTTTCATTTCCATGGGTCAAAGTGCCGTTGGCCCGCAAATATCCTCGAACGTCGGATGAAATCCACGCGGTGAGTAGCCGAAATCCACCTGCGCGGCCGAATTGTCCGCAACCAGGTCGACAGCCAGTCGCGAAATCATCTCCATTCTCACGAAACTGTAGCGTGGAATTTTTCGGAGCAATCGCACCGCCGGCATAAAAAACCATGCTGGAGGGCGAAGGATCAGCGGCCGCATGCGCAAGCTATTGAAAATTCTGCAGACCATTAGATCATAAGGTAATTGCTCTGCTCCGCCCAAATTGTAGGAGCGGCCGAAGGTGCACTCGGCACCGAGGGCCGCGAGACATGCTCCGGCAAGGTCATCCGCGTGTACCGGCTGACGAAGGCCCGTGGCTCCCCACGGCACCGGGAAGAAGCGGAATCTTCGGATAAACTTTCCGATGAAGGCAACATTAAGGTCGGAGCCCGCACCATAGATCATTGTAGGCCGGAATAGAGTCCAGTGGATCCCCTCCTGACGGCATTTGAGTTCCAAACGCCTTTCGGCTTGAATCTGTTGTTCGACAAAATCCCGTTCCAACCTGGAAGAGGAGCCTGATTTCGAAAACCGTCCGGTGGACCCGAATGCGATGACCCTGCGTGCCTTCAAATAAAGCGCTGCATCGATCGCTTGATCGACCACCGGGAGCGGCGCACAGCAGACGACCGCGTCCGCCGATTGAATCGGCGGCTCGAACTGTTTCCGGGTAGCATCAAATCTGTGAAATTCGGGATCACCGGATGCCCTCCCCTGCCGCCCGACAGCATAAAATCGAAACGCGCTTGCCCGAAGCCTTTGCCGTAAGAAGACACCAATGGGGCTTGACGCGCCGAATATGGCGACGATCCGGGTTTGTCGGGTCTTTGGGGTAGAAAATTCAGGCATTGCGATCGGCAGTGGCATGCGCCAAAACGTGCTCCATGCGCCTTCGCATGTCAGCCGCATTGAAATGAGTTTGGATGTACTCGGGCCCACTCATGGACATCTCGCGCGCCCTTGTTTCATCTGATAGGAGCTCATCGATCAATTTCGCCAGATGCTCGTCGTCGTCCGGATTGAACACCTCACCGCATCGGGCGCTTCGTACGATATCGGCCGCTTCCCCAAGAACCCCGCAGAGCACCGGTTTTCCGCAAGCCATGTATTCCAGAAGTTTGGTTGGAATTGCTCCCCGAAATAGCGGAATATTTTTCAGGGTAACCACGCAAAGGTCAGCCGCATTGATGTAAGCACGGGCTTCATGCTTGGGAACGGGAGGGAGGATCAGAACATCGTCAAGCCCCATTGCCTGGCATTTCTCCTTGAGGAAGGGGCGCTGCATTCCATCCCCAATCAACACGAAGAGGGTGTTTCGGCGAGTTGCCAATCGTTGAGCGGCTTTTAAAAGCACATGCAGGTTGTTGGCCTCTCCCATCGCACCGAAATAGAGTACGATCTTTTTATGTTTCCACCCATGTTTGTTTCGCGTGTGGATCCCGGTAGCAGGATCCGGGTACAGCCATGCGGTGTCGATACCGCATGGAATGAAAGTCGCTTTCGTATCGGGCCATCCACGTTTGCATATATGATTTCGGATTCCTTCCGTAAGACAAACGATTCGAGTCGAGTGCCGGTACAACCAACGTTCCATCCACGCCATTACCCGGATCATCCATTGGCTCTTCAAGATGCCCATTTCCACCGCAGATGCCGGCCACAGGTCTCTGACTTCGAATACGAACGGTATGTTCCGAAGTCTGCATATCACTCCCGCGGTAAACACCGGAAAAATGGGAGGGGAAGATCCGAGAAGCACTTCCGGTCGCTTTATGAAGAGCAGGCACAAGGCACAGGAAACCGAGAATGAAACAAAACTGAGCAGGCGGCTTAAATAATTACGATGAAGTTCTGGATAGCAATAGGTTCTCAGGATAGAAACCGGACCGTCTTTCTCGCGGCGCACCGGGCGACGAGGCCACGATCGAGCAGCCCCGGAACGTTTCATATACCCGGTTTCACCGGCGATGACACAGACGTCATGACCTTGCCCGGCGAGGTGTTGCGTGAGCTCATAAATGACAGAGTGCCCCGGCTCGCCGCGTCCCTGAAAATATTGATAAACGACCGCGATTCTCATTTCAATGCTTCGAAAATTGCGACCAACTTTTCTGCCTCACGCTCCCAGCAAACCAGCCGGCGAGCCTGAATCACGTTATCCTGCCAGTGTTTCAGCCGAGTTGGGTCGCTGAAGAAGCTATCGATCTGCCGAGCCACCTTTTCCGCGGTGCTCAGGTCGCCGACCTGACCGATTTGATGGGTGTTGATCAGATTCCGAATTTCGGGGAGGTCGCTCGCCAGGATGGGGACTCCGGCGGCTACGAACTCAAACAGTTTGTTGGGGGTGCAATAATAATTGTTCAGGCATATGGCCTGGTATGGAATAATTCCAGCGTCTGCGCAAGCGCTATACCTTAACAGGTCCGCCTGCGGTACGGCGGGATGGAAGTGGACTCGATCTGTCAACTTTCTCGCTTTCACCAAATTTTTGAGGGATTCACCCATTTGGCCGTCCCCCAGTATCACCAGGTTCAACTCCGGGTTCTGGACCAGGCCGATTGCTGACACCAGCACATCGAGGTTCCTCCCAGCGGACAGTCCGCCCTGGAACAAGAGAATTTTTTTTCCCGGTGGGATATCAAGTGCCTCATGAAAGAGGATTTGCTTGAGCGGCGGTTCGCCGGTTCGTTCGGCATTGTAAATGACATTCACATGCTGGATGCCGTAGCGGCGTTCCAACTCGCGGGCGATAGATGGATTGATCGTGATAACGGCATTGCAATCACCGATATATTTGGCTTCGATTTTAGCCCACTGCCGCTTTTCATGGCGAGAAAACTCCTGCTCGCTGAATAGCTCATGACTATCGTAGACCAACTTAGCGTGGCAGCGTCGACTCAACAGATGCGCGACAGGAAGCATGGGAAGATCGTGTGCCACAAAGATGTCGGCGTAGAATTTCTCGGCCACGGGGAGGAACAGGTCTATGTAAAACGTTTCCCGATCAACCATAAAGCGCCATGCGACGGATTTGATGAAACGCATGCACGGGCCGTTCATGGGTACGAATTGCCGTAGCCCGCGATAAGCGCTGAGGATCAGGTTCTTTCTCGGTTCAATCGGGTCTGCTGCACCAAGCCTCACAATATGGTCATCGCCCCCCGCATCGCCGGGATTCGGGGGCATCGCAATCACCGTCACGTGCCAGCCGGATGACCTCAGGCTCTCCGCTTCGAGCAGAATTCGACGGTCAATCTGCCGGTCGACCGTTAGCATGATGGCGGTCTGTCTCTTCAATTTGCTTATCCTGTTTCAATTTCGGAGTGCTTGGGAAATGCGCAGGTAAGCGAACGGCTGTTTAGCGGGATGCTGTTCCCCGAGATGAGGCCAACACGTTCATACAGCCGCCTAACGGAATGAGCTTCCGGATCCCGTCCGGGCTCTGCGGGAGCGAACGCGCTCGCCCAACATCGGATATCTGGTATCCCAACCGCCATAGCTGCTCGAGCATTTGATCAAATCTTTCGGGATGCTCATCGAACACATAAGGGGCCAGCTCAAGCATGATTCGAGGTTTGAATTCTGCGATCATGTTCCGTGCGCCCGACAGCACATCAGGTTCGTTCCCATCTACGTCCAGCTTAATAAAATGGATATTTTTTAAATTCGAGGTCCGAAAAAATGAATCTAATGTTCCACGGGTTGCACCAGTCGTCGTTTTCAAGCGACCGTGATGTTTCTGATGCAGGTCTTGGGCAGTTTCAAGCGGCCAACTCGAATATATCGATTCTGCCAGTGGTGCGCCATCGTGGGCCACGAGCATCATCTGACGAGCTTCAATGCGGTTCGCCAGTCGGGGGTTGAGAGAAATGTTCGTTTTCTGTTTTTCAAATGCATAAGCGGTAGGCTCGAATGAGACGACCTTTCCCTGCGAGCCGACGAGCTGAGCAAATGGTAGGGTATGGGCACCGATGTTCGCACCTACATCCAGCACCGTATCACCGTCCTTGATGATGCTTTCATACGCTCGCAGGGTGCGGAGTTCGAAACCGCCCAACACGTAAATGGCGAAATCGATTCCCTCACTCAGATCCAACGCCCAAGTCACTCCTCTGCGGGTGACAATGACCCGTGTCGGGCGACCGATGCATTTTCGGAAAAACTGAACCAGACCCGATAGGGTTCGGGCGATACGGATCTTATGACTCGTTGACAACATCGTGCGCCTCACTATGGGAGCATGAAACAGAATGACGCCTTCTCCATTCAAGCGTATGCGGCCGGAATCGATTCCTCAGTGCGAAATACGAAATGCCGCAGAGACAGTGATTCGATGCTAATATGCTTCGCGGTCTATGAATATTCGGTGCCAAAGTTCGATGCACAGAAGTCCCCAGACGACGCGCCCAAACTCTTGCTGGTTTTCGAACGCCTTTTCCACTTCAGGGACGTTGTAAATCCCCCGCTGGCGTGCCCGATTCGAAAGGATGGTGTCTCGCACGAATTCCCGGGCCACTCCCTTGGTCCATTGTGTGAACGGCACGGGAAAGCCCATCTTGTCCTTGCGGTTGAGAATCTCCGAGGGCACGATGTTCTTGACCGCCTCCTTGAAGAGCTGCTTCATCCGCCCGCCGGCAAATTTCACGTTAGGTGCAATACGTGCCATAAACTCTACGATGCGGTGGTCGATCAGGGGGACTCGTGACTCGATCGAGGCGGCCATGCTGGTCCGATCTTCCACATGCAGTAGCGCCGGCAGAGACCCCTTCAGGTCAAAGTATGTCATCCGGTTGATCAGGGAGTGTAGCCCGGGACGGTTGAAAATCTGTTCATAGGATTCAAACGGGCTGTACGGAAATTGAACGACCTCCGGGGAGAACAGGTGGACCATCCCCTCGCTGCGGTCGATCAGCTTGAAATAACGTCGTACCGGAGCATCAAAAAGCCCGGCGGACCACAGGCTCTGGAGCATGGGACAATACGCTTGCAAGGCAGGCAGATTGGGGACGATCGAGTCGAGCGACACGGCATAGCGGTTGCGGTTCGCCGTTTCAAAGATGGCGCCGTACAAACATCGTTCCAAGTAGGTAGCCAAATATCGGACGTATCCCAAAAAGAGCTCATCCCCGCCCTGTCCCTAGCACGACTTTGACATGTCGCGCGGCCAGTTTGGAGACGTAGTATTGAGGAATGACTCCCGGGCCAGCCATCGGTTCATCCATCATGTAAGTCAATCGCGGCAGCATATCCGACAGTTCAGCCCCGTCGACATACACTTCGTGGTATTCAGTTTCCGCCGCTTTTGATACCAACCTGGCATAGGGGGTCTCGTCGAACTTCGGCCCCTCGTGAAAGGCACCCGTAAACGTATTGAGTCGCTCTCCCTTCAGCAGGTCGGCCGCAATACAGACGACCGCAGCCGAATCCAGTCCTCCCGACAGGTGCGCACCCAGTGGGACGTCCGATCGAAGATGAATGCGAACGGCATCCTCGACCAGTCCGGCCAAGTGCTGGACAAACCACGGTTCCGTATGCTCGTCATCGATTTCATAGGAGACATCCCAATAGCATTTAATTTTCGGATGAATACGGGTGCCGTCGAAATCGACGGTGAGAAAATGGCCGGGTTCGAGTTTGCGGATGTCCCTGAAGAGGGTTTTATCTCCAAGACAGAATTGGAATGTCAAATAGTCCTTTAACCCCGCAGGGTTCACTTCCGGTATCGCAAAATCCCCGGCAAAGATCGCCTTGATCTCGGAGGCAAAAACCAGATGGGAGTCATCACTGCAATAATAGAACGGTTTGATCCCGACTCGATCGCGAGCGCAGAAGAGCCGCCGTTTGGCATTGTCCCAGATGGCGAACGCGAACATCCCCAAGAACCGGTCAACGCACCGTTCCCCCCACTCTCGATACGCATAGAGGAGAACCTCGGTATCGGAGTACGAGCGGATCCGGTGCCCTTTGGCTATGAGTTCCCTGCGCAACTCCAAGTAGTTGTAAATGGCTCCATTGAAAATAACTGACAGTTGACCGTCATCGGATGACATGGGTTGGTGCCCATGTTCGGGATCGATGATCGACAGCCGACGGTGACCAAAAACTACGCGGCCTTCCAAGGCCGTGAAGATTCCTTCACCGTCGGGCCCACGATGTCGTATGGCGGCTAGCGCCCGGGCCGTTCTTTCCCTGCAGTCGACTGCAGGCTTCTCACTGAGGACTCCGATGAACCCGCACATCACGTCACCTTTGGCGCTCAAGCACTTTCGATGAGATTCCTAAATACCGCAGCGGAAATCATGCGTGCGGTTCAGATGCCGCGTATGCGTGTAGTCGTGAATCAATTGGGTAACGATTCGCTTCGGGTCATGCCATCTTTCGACAAACCGTCGCGAGGTGACTCCCTGATGACGACGCTCTGAGGCGGGTTTCGTCAACCACTCCACCAGAACCGATTCGATCGTACCGGGATGGGCATTAACCACCGGCAGAGACTCACGCATGGCCTCGGGGATAAAGTGCAGATCATCTTGACGGATATAACATATCACGGGCTTTCCGAGTGCCATCATCTCGACCGCGAAGCCGCCGTACCAACCTGCGAGCAACTGGTCGACCGCAATATCGGCCTGTTCGTATAATTTCCGAGCTTCAGACTGAGTGATCCCCTCCACCAGGATAAAATCGAATTGCAGCCCGGCAGCTTTCAACCGATCCACCGCCTGAAGTATGTATCGAGTGCCTTTGGCTCCGCGGTGGCTGGGTGCATGCAGGAGCAACGGCCGACTTCGCCCTGGGGTTTGTAGCAAAGGCCATTGGTCCACATCGATATGCCCGTACGGCAGAAATCTGGCTCGGGCAGGCAGGACGTGAAGCAGGTCGGGATTTAGGGCGTATATCAGATGAGCGTGCTTTGAAAACCTTTTGATTCGGTTTCTCTTTTTCAGGTCGGTCTCTCGACTATAGTAATCGCCCCCGACATCGTTCGCAATGGAAATCCCGAAATGTCTACGGCAGAAGTCGCCCTGGCGTGCATCGTCTCCCTGGTAGGTGACGGCAATCACTTTGTTTACAAATCTGAGCAGCGGCAGTTCCAATAACGAATTGATCCGGTTGTACAGCTGGTACAGCCGCATTCGTTTTCCGGGGCCGGCATTCAGGTAATTGTCCCAGTCGAGGATCGGAGTGCCGAAATTGAAATGAATGACGTCGTAATCGGCGATGGCCTTAGCCAACAACTTCCAGCGCTGTTTCTCCTGCTGGCCATGCGTGCTGCGGATCTTCCAGAGAACCTCATCCGACGGGTAGCCGAAAACGGAATCCGTGTAAGAGATAACGCGGCTGTGGTGGCCAAATGATCTTTCGTACCGTGAGATACTGGGCGCTTGTCCGCCAACTACATCAGGGCAATGGAGAATTCTCAACACCGGTTCCTTTTCGAATCGATTCGAGTAGCCGCGGCAAGCCTTCGTTCAATGACGTAAATGGCGACTGGGGGAACAAGGACATGTACTTGGTGGTGTCGGCTATCAGATTGCCTTCGCGACATCGGGCCCCCGCAATTACGATGGGTTCGATGCCCACCAGACGGCTCATCGTGAACACGATCTCTCGGATGGATACGGGGAACGGTCCGGCGAGGTTTACCGTGCCACCTTCTTCCAAGGACAGCAAGTTTATCAGTGCGTAGACCAAATCATCGATGTAAGTTAATGAGATTTTCAGCCCGTTTTGATCGTGAGCGTCATGGACATTTCGGTCCACGAAAATCTCACGTTTAGCTTGAATCCTTTGGACCAGATTCGGAACGAGCTTGTCCTGCTGGCCCGGGCCGTAAACGCCGAAAATCCTGGCCACCGTCACAATCAGATCAGGGCGAAAAAGCGAAAGGGCGTCCTCGGCCATAACTTTGCTGAGCGAGTACCAGTTGTCGCGCCGGAGAGGGGAGGTTTCCACCAGCGGGTCGAAGGAAGGGGCGTACACGTTTCCGGTAGATGCATATATGAATCGCTTGGTACCGGCGTTTCGAGCGGCTGAAGCGGCCTGAATCGCCGCCACGCAATTGACCGCCACCAGATGGGTGCTTTCGTCGGGGACCTGACGGTAGCGGGGAGATTGAGAAAGGTAGTAGACGCTCTCAACCCCCGCTGGGAATGAAAATCCGTCTGGGAACAATCCGGTCGCAATGGAGATGCCGTTACGCTGGCCTGAAGAAATGGAGATTACCTCAATACCTCTTCGCTGAAGCGCCGCACAGAGCTTGCGTCCGATGTATCCACGACCGCCGATGACTGCCACTTTCAATAGAAAAGGTCCTTAGGTTGTTGTTCGCGCCAGCTGGATCTGGTTGCTACGCGTTTAGAGAATCAGAGTGGTCCTGCATCCATTGGTCCAAGAATAGCAAATTCCATATTTTATGAGACATGTCATTGCTGCTGGAGTGACGTTCCAGTATCCTTTCAATAGCCGGCATAGAGAAAAACTCCGGCAAGTGGGTTGACTCTGTCAAACGCCGGCGCACTTCGGGGCGCAATTCATCGGCAAACCAAGCCCCAATCGGAACCCCAAATCCCATTTTGGGTCGGTCGATGAGTTCCTCCGGGAATCGCTTCAACGCCAATCTCTTAAGGATGTGCTTCTTGTCACACACGATCCTGCCGCTACGGTTCTCGACTTTGAATTTGAGATCCGTCGGAATGGTCGCAGCCACTTCCATCAGTTCGTGATCCAATAGAGGGCATCGGACTTCAAGGGAGTTCGCCATTGAAGCGATGTCCACCTTGGTCAATATGTCGTATGGCAGATAAGTCATGATATCCAAGTACTGCAGTCGGCTGATCATGGGCTCCCGTTGCCGTTTCAATAGCGCTCTGAGGTTCGGTGAGTCGTCGTTCACGACTGCCTTGAACTTGTCATTGAAGAGTTCGCGCCTTTGTTCAGGCAAAAAATGAGAGTAAAATTGGCGGTGCCCCGACAGCGCGTCTTCTGTGGCTCGGGGTCTGATTCGTTCCAAGGCTCTATTGACCCAACCCATTGCAAACAGAGAGGGTTTAGATCGATAGATGTTTTCATACGTGTTATATCCGGCAAAATTTTCGTCCCCACCGTCGCCGCTCAAGACCATTTTTACAAACCGGCTTGCCATCCTTGCGACATAAAACGTGGGTATTGCGGATGAATCACCAAATGGCTGCCCATAATGCTTAGCAAGAATCGGCAGGATCGATAACGAATCGGCTTTTACGACCTCCGTGTGATGTTCAGTATGGCACAGGTCCGCGACGGCCTGTGCATACTGCAATTCACTGTAATCTGCATTCTCAAATCCGATACTGAACGTCTTTACAGGCAATTTAAGTATGTCCGACATGTAACCGACCACTATGCTCGAATCGAGACCACCGCTCAAAAATGCGCCGTAGGGGACATCGCTGACCAATCGAACCCTGACTGCATCCCGTATGGCAGCATCCAACTTCTCGACCCATTCACTCAGCGAGAGAACGGTCCTCGTTGAACTTGAGATCCCAATATTTCCCATTTTGAATTTCTCCATCCTTCAGATTGATCGTGATGAAAGAGCCCGGCAGAATGCTTTTGACTTCCCGATAGATGGTCTTGGGTGCCGGGATGTATTGCCAGTACAGGTAGTCGTCCAATGCGGTTACATCCAATTTAAAAGGACCTACCGTCCGGTATAAGGATTCAAGTTCGCTGGAAAAATAGAGGGTCGATTTCTGTATTACATAATAGAGCGGTTTTTTACCAACCCGGTCTCGTGCTAGGGTTACGACGTTTTTTTCGAAATCTGCACATGCGAAGGCAAACATGCCCCGCAGTTTTTGAAGGCAACTCGTTCCCCATTCCAAAAAAGCATTCAATACGACTTCGGTGTCTGCATTCGAACGAAATGTATATCCGATTCGTTCCAGATCGTTTCTGATTTCCTTATAATTATAGGTTTCCCCATTGTAGGTGATGAGACCGTCCCTCGTGGCGGATCTCATCGGTTGACGACCACTGGACAGGTCGATGATGCTCAGCCGTGCATGTCCAAAACAGATTGCCTCCCTGGCAAAGACACCGTTTTCATCAGGGCCGCGATGTTTCAGGTGGTTCACACCATTCACGACAATGGGCTCGTCAGAGTTCTTCGAACCGTTCAGCTTAATGGAGCCGAATATTCCGCACATCTTAGTTCGTGACTCCTTTGCCGAAACCTTTTCGCGCCCATTCGGTATTGTACCGGTCAAGCATCATTTGGATCACCAAATCGGGGTCGTGGTATTTTTTCACGAAAACAGGTCCTTTTAAGCCGATGCGTTTAAGATCATCCGGTCTCTGGATCCAATATTTAAGGTTTTCGTAAATTGTTAACGGGGTGGTATTGAGAATGGGACAATCGGGTATGGATATCAGGAATTCCTCGCGTATATAGGACATGTTCGGGATTCCCATGCTCATGGTTTCGATATTGGCATTGTTGTAGTATCCCATCATCAGTTTTCCTGCATATAAATCCGCGCTCTTATAAAGGCTCAAGGCCTCGCGATAAGGCTTCTTGATCACTTCGACTAATTCGACCTCAAATCCATCTTGCTTAAGCCGTTCCACGGCAGTTCGGATATGTCTCACTCCGTCCAAACCAGGATGGTTCGATGACGTGACGATCCGGAACACGCCCGGGTCTTTCGCGGCAGTGGGAATCCTGTCGAGATCGATCCCGTAGGGCGCAATAAAGGGCATGTGCTCCGCTTCTCTGAAGAAATCCTTCAGGTCCGGCGTCGTTACAAAGAAGATATCACCCTGCTGTTTAGCTCTGATTATCCTGTTTCTTTGGTAATCCGTATCACAGGATCCGCGTGGATAGTCACATTCCAAGCAGCAATTCAAGTGCGGATTCCTGTTCAAGTTGACGCTTTTTCTGACGCAAGTCACACCCTCTGAAATGGAATACAAGGATTTTTTTCATTTTCCTCAAGTACTCCATTTCCCATCCGTTATCGAGCGAAAGAAGCACGTTGAAATGAAAGTGAATGACATCATATCGTGAAAGCACCGCCCACAGCAGCGTGAACTCCAGGACTCGCCTCTTAAAGGGGGAGATATGAAATGGGAGACAATAGTCATATCCGATCGCCAAGCGGTCGCTGATGTCGGTATTCAACGCCAAAAAAGATGACTTGATTCCATGTCGGCGCAGGAGCCGGGACAACATAAACTGCTTATTTGAAATGATCGAGACATGCAGAACGGAATCGATTTGGATTTTTCTATTTCGCAATACATGAATCAGCTTGCAAACGCCAAGGCAAAGCGTACAAACCGACCTGAACAGAGCATGGCACACACTCGAGTATAACGCCCGTGCAGTCGATCGGGCGCAACGAAACGCGTAACGCGCGCCGTAATAGTAGAGAAGGACGGCACGCCGCAACTTCCTTGAAAAGGGAAGATAGACAAGGAGGATGTCTTTAAGTTCTATTATCGTCACGCGCAATACTCATCCCAAATTCGAACGGATCAGTCATAAAATTTCCATCGGAATCCATGCGTTTCCGAAATATTCATATAAACATCGATCATCTTTCTGATGACGATATCCGAACTGTGGTATTTGGTGAACCAATTCCGCCCTCTCTCACCGATTGACAGCCGGTAGTTTTTATCCGCGATCAGCCTGATGATTTCAGCTTCTATGCCCTCTTCATCATGTGCGTTTATGGCCGGCGGCAATTCTGGGTAGCACCAGTGATGGAGGTGTTCCTTGTAATTGAGGATCACCGGTTTAGCACAGGCCATCGCCTCAGGAACCACTGCACCGAAGGTGCCGATCCCGGAATTAAATTGATCCAGAATGATGTCCGCAGCGCTGTAATAATCCTTTACTGCGGGTTTGCTCAGTATGGGCTTCCAGACCACTTTGTCGCTGAAGCCGCACGCATGTATGAGCTGCTTCGAAAGATCGACTTCTTGTCCCCATTCGAAAAAGATCACGGTCGCTTTCAGGTCGGGGTTGTTCCTGAATAAACGCCCCAACCCCCGGATGAGAATGTCATTTCTCTTGAACCAGCTGTTCTCAAGACCGGGTGGGCAGTTCTTCCAGTGATGTCGTGAGGGTGCAACGAAGATGTATTCGCAGCCGGTCCTCCGTTTGATATCCGTTTCGACCGGTGATTGCCCGGGACGAAACAAGTCGTCATCGATGATGTGTGGGATAAACACATAGTTGTTCAAGCGAAGCCGGTCGGCCGCCTGATTGCAGTCGGCGTTGGTAATGATAACCTTCTCTGCCTTCTTAAGGCAGAGAGAATAGAGCCGCCCGCGCGGCGACTCTTCAAAAGGAAATTCCCGCAGGGTCCCATGCTCATAACAGATGAAGGGTTGGCTGGGGTTGCCCAGCAGGGGATAAATAGGATCCAGCGAGTACGCGTGGATCAATTGGTACCGCTTCAACATCGGTGCATATGCCAGGCATCGGAGAAGCCACTGGTCAATATCCTCCGCACTAAGTTGGTCCTTACGCTCAGGGTAATGTTCCTTGAATTCCGCAATCAATCCATTGGTCAGTCGTGAATATGACTGTTTGGGTAAACCAGCTTCATCAACGGTTTGGATCTGCTTTTTTCTGGCAATGCGCTCTACGATTGTGGAGGGCAGGAATGGTAGAATGATACGCCGCTTAATAAAACGGACGTATTGCTGAATTTCTTCATTGAATCGGCGCCGCGGGTTGACGGTCGAAGCCGGAGGCGGAGCGGCGACACCTTCCAAAGTGTCAACCAGCTTGGAAATATCGCGCAAATATAGGTCAAAAAACCATTCAGGCCGTGTGAAGCCACGAAGATCCACTTTCGACCAATCCGGATTGAACTCATCCACGGCTTCGGTAATGTATGCTTCCGCCCATTCGGGTTGACCCTGGCAATGCTTGTAATCGACATTCAAGCAATCAGCTTTCTATTCTTTTCTTTCTTAGATACTTGCAATGAAGATATCCATTGTTAAGAATATTTCCGATATGCAAAACCGGCTTCAGACTTTTGTTCACATTTTCCGATATCGCTTTTTTAAAGCTCACTATCTCTTACCTTCTCTCGATGGCTTCAATTATTTTATCTTTAACAAACACCTGATCTTCTCGCGTCATGCCAGGGAACAACGGCAATGTAATTGTGTTGTCTTCCGCGTTGCACGCATTGGGGTAACTACCCGATTTTATACGATACTTGCTCGCATAATATCCTAAGCGGTGAACTGCGTGCGTTCCGGGTCTAGTTTGTATGTTGTTGTTACATAGATAATCCATTATTTGATTCCGCTTGATGACGCCCCCTTCACTCACGCGGATGACAAAAGATTGGTACGTATGCCCACAACCGAAAGGTGCCTTCGGAAGATTAATGGCATTAACATCTCCCAGCAGGCCTAAATAGGAGTCTGCCAGAAGTCTCCTTTCTTCAAGCAATTGGGACAATTTTTTTAGTTGAGCAACTCCGACAGCAGCTTGGATGTCTGAAAGCCGCAGATTATATCCAAGAACATCAAAAGTGGCCATGATATATGGTTTTGTGACATCGGTGATGCCTATCGGTGGTCCTGTAGCGCCGTGATTTCGAAATGACTTGACTTTTGCTGCAATGTCTTTTCGATTTGTCGTGACCATTCCTCCTTCCCCAGTTGTTATGATTTTGCGGGGGTGGAACGAAAAACATCCGACATCTCCGAATGCTCCTACTGGTTTTCCTCGGAAGGTTGTACCTATAGCGCATGCAGCATCTTCTATAACGGATATATTATGTTTCTTGGCAATTCTCATGATCTCATCCATCTCCGCTGAAAGTCCGAAGAGATGAACCACCACTATTGCCCTGGTTTTATCTGTGATGGTGTTTTCTAAAGTGGATGGATCAAGATTGAAAGTATCAGGATGAATATCAGCGAAAACAGCGCGTGCGCCAACATATTCGACAGAATGCGCGGAAGTAACCCAGGTAAATGCCGGAACGATGACCTCATCTCCAGGCCCAATGCCAAGTGCAAGCATGGCCAAATGCAAAGCGGCCGTACATGAGGTCGTCGCTAATGCATGCTCAACTTGATGCAGCTGCGCAAACTTAGATTCGAATTGGGCAACAAATGGTCCTTGGGTTACCCATCCAGAGTTCAGGCATTGCTTAAGCAAATGGATTTCATCGTCATCGAATTTGGGGCAGGTAATATTCATAGTCACTCCGAAAAAATGGTAGTTATTGCATCCCTGAGACGGGCGTGAACCGCCTTAGGCAAGTCGATTTCTTTGGACTGCTGCAAGGGGATAATCTGACTGTGTAGAGGTTTAACTGTATAGCCAAGTTCCTCAATGGCATTGCAAACCCGATCAATAGAATGCAGAGGATAGTTGCAAAATTCTTCGTAGGTTAGATTCAGAATATGAACGTTTTGTTTCGATAGCTCTTGATCGATTTCTTTTCGGCACATATATACCTGCATGGCTACTTCATGGGTGACATCATTTGTCGAAAAAGGCCAGGTGGAAGGTTTAAGAGACCACCATGTATCATAGGAGCCAAAACGCTCAAGGCGTGATTTCAAGACAGATGCCGCTGTGTTGAACGCATCCCGTTTGATGTGGATAAACAGGGATAACGGATGGATTTCTGTTAAAAAGCCTGCTTGAAGACCACAAATAATATTCTTGAATACGACCGGCAGCTGAATGTCCCTAAGACTTCATTTTCAAGAGCCTCCTTAGCCCATTTTTATCTACCGAGTTAAGGATAGTATCGGATAGCTTATGTGTCGGTGCCTTATCCAACTTTAACCAATGACGCCAGAAATATCCAAATTCATGAGGTTCTTGGACCTTCTCGGTCGTTCCGAAGCGAGACTGATTCGTGATCTCCTGTCGGGCGTCTGCGCCCAGAAGGGCTTTAGAAGGCAATATACCGACCGATGGCCGCAGCCAGAAACGGGCGATCAGATTATTTATATATCCGACCGGCAAGTGACGGCAGAGCGTCTGACTCAAGAGTGTCGTGCCGGATCGGGGTGCTCCCACGATGTAAATCAGGGGAAGACCATCTCCACCGGTTGATGTTTTCGGAAGCAATGCTCTAGCCAAATGATGGTTCAGGGCCTGAAAAAAATCTCCGCTTGCGCATCCTTGGCATAGCGCTTTTGCCGTACCCCCGGTTCATGGGGATCTGTTTGCATGCTCTCTTCCTGTCATAACTGATGGTATGGGTAAAGATAGAAATAAGGAAACGCTGCCTGCACAGCGTTGGTATCCCGCCGCAATCGCTCAAGCGCGCGATCCCCTAATGTGATCAGGTACGTGTAGGGCATATCCATCGCACCCCAACCTGATTTAAAGTGGTGCAGCGATTTCTGTGTATGCCAGGTGCCTCCCCAGTTCCACCAACGGAATCCCCTTTCAATGCCTCGCAGCATGCCATGCCATATTAGAAACGAAAGGGGCTGCTGAGACCGATAGCCGTATTTGATGACAGGGGTTATGTATTCTATAGCTTTGTTGAAGAAGAGCACCAGCATGGCCGCTGCCGGTTTGCCATCGATTTTGGCTACAAGGAGTTCCCGCCATGCTGCAGGAATGTGGCGTCGCAAAGCGTCAAAATGCCCCCGCGGCTTTGGAATGCCTCCAATTGCCGCCATATTCTCGTGGTGGGTCTCACACAAAAAGTCCCATGCCCATTCATCACCCGTGGCGACAAGTGAGAACGATTGTTTCAGCGATTTCCGCACCAGGTTACGAGTCTTCTGATTAAAAATGGCAATTAGGCGATTATCGAGGTCAGCACCGGGATCAGGCAGCGAGGTCACCTGGCCGATACGGGAGTCGACCGTACCATCACCAGGTAAGGCAGAATAACCCTTGCGATGGAGCTCTTCGAAGGGCGATAGAACTGTCGTTCCCGTTAAAAGGTCGGAAGAGTTATGAAGCACGTCGCTCCAAGCACCGGCGAGTGCTTTACGTACCTCGAGTCCCGCATTTCCCGCCAGACTGCAGCCACCGTAACTTCCGTACCACGGAAGGCTATTGTAAACTGCGCCGAAGCGCTCATTCCGCTTCACTAAATAGGGGAACACTCCAAGAACATGGCCATCTTCTTCTGCCAAGAGACAATGCAATTCAGAATCGGTCACTTCCTGCAAAAAAGTCAAAAATGGACGTGTGGGATAAATGAGATTCTGAGGGGCGGACACCAAGCATTGATCATACGCCACAGCATCCGATTTCTTGTATTCTCTAAGCTTGAGCATGCACGACTTTCCGCAAACAGGAGCGATGGTATTCCAGTTCCTCTTCCGTTTCGTCATCCAGTAGCGGATTCATTGCAGCTATGTCTGTCGGTAGTGCCACCTGGTCCGCTGCAAGGCGCAAAAGCGCCAGCAGACGCGGGATGGTAACCTCCTCACCATGATTTCGAACCAGCCAGTTCCGCATGGCCTGACCATGCTCAGCCCGACGTTCGGGAGAATCTATCAGAGACAACAGTGCCCGTTCGAGGTCATGTGGGGTCTGCACATTTGCTACTGGGGGTACGTCTCCAGCATACAGCGGCTCATACTGGTTGGCTCGCAACTTCATCACCACCGGTTTGCCCACAGATGCAGCCTCAAGTGCCGTCGCCCCCAAATAGCCATAAACAAGTTGGTCAAGTACGATATCGCAGGAGCGGTAATACTCGATCAGTCGTTTTTTTCCTGCCGGCATAAGGACGATCATGTGTCGGTCCATGCCGTTTTCAGTGATTGTTTTCTTGAATCCATCAGCTTCGTTACCCCAGGCCATGAAAATGAAACGAACTTCCGGCCGCTGCCGAGCTATCTCCATGATCACATGCAAAAATGCATCTCCGAACCCTTTAACCTTGCTGTCGAGCCGAGAGGTGGTCAGGATATATATTCCCTCGCCAAAACGGTTTTCCCATTCATGGCGAAAACCACCCGGTCCAGGGGAATAGCGCCGGCTGTCCATGGGATAAGGAAGGTAAACTCCGTTGGTAAATCCAAGCCTTCGGCTATGCCCAAGCGCATGGGGGTTGGAAATCATCAGGAAGCGAGCTGCATTCACCGCCAAAGACATAACTTCACCGAAACTATCTCCGCGGCCACAATCCCACTGTAGGTCACCACCTACGGCAAAATAACAATATGGTTTTCCGCTCATATATGCGGCAATCCCGGTGCTGGCACAGTAAAGCACATCAAAGTCAGCAAGTTGCCGGGAAAATGCATAGTAGGGATATACACCTTGGTACGTCATGAGCGGCTCATGGCGTATCCCCGGTCGATTGCGCCAGTTGACGTAACAGAGGTTTCCTGTTGCCCGATGTGAACAAGTTGAAATTATGAAATATCCCTTCACCATCCATGGGGCAACTTGCCAAGGGATTGCAGGCTTGATATCCGGGAAACATAACTTAAAACCCTTGCCATCAAGTATATCGGGAAATTCCCCGTCAAACTCCTCCCAGCATGGGTCGCTCAGGGCCGTTTGATCGTGCGGATTCATGAACAGTTCTGACCGTAGCGTGGAATTTCTCCGCCAGTTGCCCCATTTGTACATGTTTTGTGCCATATTAATGCAGAAGGCACAGGACAATGGCCTGTCGAAATGACTGCCGGCGACATGGTTATCAGCTATCAAGTTAACAGCATCGCATATACCACCGAAACCGTTTGATATTGCGGTTTGTTAAGAAGGGATGTTCCAAGGGGTATCATCAATGCTATCCGAAACGGAACTGTGAATGCAAAAGACTGGCTTCGTTGATAGGAATTCCTCGTAATTTTTAAAGATCGCATCGTGCTCGGCCAGCATGGCATCGCGTTCCGCCAACATGGCATTGCGTTCCGCCAGCATGGCATCGCGTTCCGCCATCATGCTTTTTACAGCTGGTATATTTTCAAGTAAATGGATAAGGTGTAACTTCATGATCAAGAATCACCGAAAAACCGGATCATCGTTTCTTGCAGCCAGAACCATTTCCCAGTGACCTGAATTTAAGTGGAAGGCCACAATTGCTCGACATGCCCGTGAATACCTTCGCCGCCCCAGATATACCAATGGTGCCGATAGCGGCACTGGATGACTTCGCATGATATCCAGGAAAAACCGCGGCCTCTGAATAGCAATGTGGCGCCCGATTATCATGGGCATGCCATTTTCCTGCTGTCAAATCAAACATCCAGAGGTCATTGAAGTTCAACTTCGGGAATCGTCTGGACCTCCGCCAAAAAGAAAAAGCCCGTTATTGTGCCACACGAATGAAGCGCAATAGCGTTGGGCCGGCTTATCACCTAAGACTTCGTCCGGCGACAGCACCATCCATTTTTGCGAGGTACTATCGAAACACCAAAGGTCGTTGTGATCACCATCATCAGAGACCCCCCCACAGATATAAACATTTTTCCCATCAGTCGCTGACATACAGCCATATCGCAAGCCAGGCCATTTGGCTGAGCTGGATATCCTGCGTCTTTATTGCCCTGGATTTCATCCCAGCTGCTCTTACGAACCATCCAGGCATCGTTCAGTTTCCGTTTGCCGACGCAATCCTCAGTATACCCTCCAAAAAGGAAATAGCCGCCATCGATGGATAAAAAAACGGGCGTATAACGAGGCACGGGACGGGAGGTGTCGTCATGAGAAATTGAGACGCTGATCAAAGCTAAAACTTGTAAACATTGCCAACTATTATTATCATATATCAATTGCCACCAGTCATTGAGGAAAGTGTAGCGTGTTGCCCCTTCCGTGGTTTCGATGCCGGAGCCCCCCCAAAGCTGGATTGTTCTCCCAGAAGCACATATGCCGGCGCATCTCCGGGCATTGGGCCAATCACCTGATTTTTGAATTTGCCGCCATTTGACGGATTGTGTTTCAAAGCACCATAGATCATCCGATACATCCAGGATGGACTCCGTACCTTTGTGCCAACACCACCAAAAAAAAATAGTTCTGCACCAACAGCCGGGATCGCCATCGAGCGATCGCCCACGAAAAGGTACAGATCTTTCAGAAGTGGCGGCATTACGATTCACACGGTTTTTTTGAATAATTTTTGAATCATCGCATTCATTCTACCGAAAAAGCTTTGATCCGACCTTAAGGCCATCGAGCGGTCTCTTTCAGAAAACCAATCAAGACATTCTCCCATTGTCATAGCAACGAAACCATTGTGGATCAATTCGATAACTGCAGCATGCATTTCATGGGTTTCTGCAACGTTCTGTGGGTGGAAGTTGACGACGATAACGCCGGGAAGCTGAGAACTCTTAATAGCGTCGGCCAAGTCGAATATGCATTGTGCCGATTCCGGGCCGCTCTTGCCCATAGCGAATCGGACGCCATCGCCAATAGCAGTTAAGATAGACCAATGCTCGGTCAACAACCCCTCGCGACTTACCCGTGCTGGCAAGAGCGAACCGTTGAGGATAGTCCCGTCTACACCGGGCAGATTTGAGCTGATTTCAATACGGTTTTTAACCCAGGCATTGAGATGCCCCCAGTACCCGTCATTCAAGAACCCATGGTTCCGAACTGAACGAGGTGATGCACCGGTGATTCCGCGAACCATGCAACTTGATCATCCAGTAACACCGAATATTTTTCAGGTGCGTCAAGAGCGCATCAGGGTGAATGCCAAACTCCACTTTGTGAAAGCGCTTTATTTTCAGGAGGCTTTCTTGCGTATGCCGGGTATGTGGATGAAGAAAGAAAGTGATCGGTATGTCCCGCAGGATATTGAGTTGCTCCTCAAACTTTTCCAAATAAGCCTATCGATCGTCTCCGCTGATAACAACTGCGCCGGGTGCATTTCCAGGCAATATGGGTCAAGCGGCCTTCCGGTCTTGTCTGCAATGAACACAGCCAGACTCATAATCCAGTAGTCAGCCTGCCTATCGTAACGCGGTAAGGCAGCCAACTGGCTTTCAAAAAGAGTAATTTGGGCGCTCTCCAGCAATCCCCCACATAGTGTCCATAGGACGGGAAAAAGCCTGCAACGGATTTCCCTGCCTATACCGGGTTACATCATTCACCAAGTCGGTGCCAATAAAAAGAATGTATCCTTGACCTACTGGAACCCACAGCCAAATTGGACCCCGAACTGATCCGCCACTAGGGACTTCGCCTCCGGAATGAGAAAAACATAATACTGGAAACAGAGATTTTAACGTCCATTTCGGAACTAAAGCGCGACCAGGTCAAATGCATGGGGGGTGGGACTGCACTGGCGGTAAAGTGACGTTACAAGAACTCCGAAAATGTCAGCGAACTCCCTGGAAGGCATTACGGCCAAAAGGATTTGGCCGGCTTCAGCAGTTTTTCTTGCCTCTTCGGTACTTCATCATGACCTGCAGTTGCAAGCAAAGCAAACCGTGACAGTTTGCCTGGCTCATCACTCACCCGACGAACGCAGGTTGTGAGCGATATATTCAAATGCCGGACTGGCAGGAATCATCGGGTTGATGCTCTAAACCTATTGGTTTGCCGCATATCATTGCAGCATGTTCAGCAACGGTTACGGTATATTTTGCGGATGCAAGAAGTGGCTGCCTTGAATAACCGTCATTGATCGGCAACCGAAATCGCCTTTAAACCGCGAAATCTTAGCAATCGGCCAATTCCGGTGGGGCTTCAGGAAACACTGGACCTAAACGATACCATTTCAATCCGATGCAATGGGCCCATTGAATGGCAGACCAATGTACAAAATCATTTACGCGTTTCGGGAGATAGCTCAGGGGGCGAAACACCACCGAGATAACTCGCCGCCCCTTTGTCGATCCCAAGCATGACCGCCGCGACTTTTGGTCTTGGTATAGAGCGAAGACAATGGCGGTTCGGCCGTGTTGAGAAAAGGATGCCATTAGGTCTGCAAAATAAGAACGTGGAGATAGTGTCTCTCCGGTTCGCTTTGCTGACAGCTCGGCCAATCCGAAATAGGAATCATAAATTGAGAGGTGTCGGTTGTAACAGCTTCAAAATGTAGACCGGCAGCGATACCCTTGCGAACAGCACGGCGACAACTCCCGTCCATGTTTGCGAACAATTCTTGCTCTGAGGCGGAGAGCGCAATCACCTGATCGGCGCAGCAAGAACTCATCCCAGGGGCAGGCATGATCCCAGAAGGCCCGAAGCCTAATCCTAAGAAAAAGCCGAACCGTCCATCTAGAAGGGAATCTCTTGACGATTCAAAGACAGGCTTTCAGGGGCCAAATTCTGAACATTTAGTTGAATATGGTTAGTGTTTGTGGATTAGCGACATCTAAGAGCGTTTTCATTGCCAATTTACGAATTTCTTTCAAATCGCCTTGGGGTAAGCCGTTTACTATGGCCAAGCCTGTGTGGCGATGTATGCCGCTGTGGACAAGCTTCTATACCCAATGCCTAAGCCATATTCTGAAAAATATAGTGGTTGTATCGCAACTATTCGAGACTTATCAAAAATTGCAAAAGAATAGTTGGAGTTTATAAAATAATTAGTTTCTAAACGGACCCATTCGGCTTTATGGTAGAGCCATGCCTGGGATGAATTTTCACAACATGTATTCCAATCCAAAGAAGAAATATCTTGGAATGATTTGATTTTCACGTCTATGGCTTCTTATATAGAACATTAAAGCGGTAACCCGCATAAGGGTTATGCTTATGAATATCTGAAATCTCAATGTCCACGCTTAGTTGACCACCTAATGACAGGAAATCATTTTTGGTGAAGTAGTAACAGCTAATGTTAGGATCCGCCCTCCGAGTCCATCTGGCATACAGTTTTAACCACCAGCTATTTTTTTTTCCTGGGGCCCTTATACTTACTGGGCCATATCTTAGCTGCAAATCCTTATTGACGGTCGCTACTCGTGCCTCATACTCTTTTCGTAACTCTTCATCTGGGATGGAACCGATGAGCACGCGCCCTCCTGGCTTAGTAACACGGAGCATCTCTTTAATTATCCCGATTCCGTCTCCAAAACTTGGAAAATTAGTGAAAACATCATAACATAGTGCAGCGTCGAACTTTTTATCTACAAATGTTAATTTTTTTCCATCAGCTAATCCGAACGAGGCATTGTCCAGTCCTAGTCTCCTTGCGACCCTGACTGCAGGCTTAGCTAAATCAACACCGAAATATCTTCCTACCCGTGGAGCAAGGCCATAGGCTATGAATCCAGACGCACATCCAACCTCTAATACGGTAGATTCTAACCCGACAGAAATGTGTTTAGCTATGTCGCAGATAAGATCTTCGTAAATATTTTCTTGTGACCACAGGCGAGGATCTCTGCCGCTGATATAACATAATTCTTCAAATGTAGCCTTGTCTGATATATTTCTAGCTCGCAGGGCAAAAAATTCTTTCAATGAGGCTTGCCAGTTGTCTAAAGTCAATTTCAATTCTCCAAAAATTCGACGGTGATTTTTGGCTCATATACATAGCTCAGATGCCATGGAACCTGCCTTCGGACGGAGAAACGGCAGGCCTTTTCAATGTAGTGTAAAATTGCCTCTTTTCCTTTTGGGAGCATGTGGCGGCAGATTGAAGCACTTACATCATAATTTCCTTCTCCTAACTCTAAGTTTGGGGTTGTATATATTACACTTCCGCTCCCTGAAACCGGTTTGCCATTATTCATAAACGCTTTGTGCTGATATGCCTCAAATCCTGTGACTGCTTGTAATCTTTCGCTGTCGATTCTAAAGCTGGAGTAAATGGAGTTGTATTCAGTCTTGCCTTTCCAGTCTATGCATATTTTCATTGTATCGCCGATCGTGAAGCAGAAGCAGTCTTTATCATAGCGATCCAATATTCGCACTGAACTGATAATGAGATTATCACCACCTAATTGGTATTTTCCGGTCGTGGCAGTATGTTCAAAATGTGTTTTTCGCGAAAGGTTATCTTGTTTGTTCTTTTCTTCTGTAACTTCCCAAACGCTTTGGATGTAAGCTTTGGCAACAGGTTCAGCCTTTCCAACCATCAGCAACTGCCCTTTATCGAGCCACAACGCCCTATCACACAATTCGGCAATCAGTCCCTCCGAATGCGAAACAAAAAATACGGTGGCTCCGCTTTTACAGATGCTCCTGATCCGCCCCATACACTTATGCACGAAATACGCATCGCCAGCCGAGAGTGCTTCATCAATTATAAAAATGTCCGGTTCGACGCTAATGGCGGTTGCGAAAGTGAGTCTAGCTTGCATGCCAGTAGAGTATGTCTTGAATGGTTGTTCAATTACATTCGCCAATTCACTGAAGTCAATGATCGAATCCATTTTAGCATTAATTTCATCGCGACTCATCCCAAGGCACATACCGCCCATGACGATGTTTTCACGACCCGAATATTCAGGGTGAAAACCAGTGCCTAATTCGAGTATTGCTGAGACTTTACCATTTAGTTCAATTTCACCCGAAGATTTATCTAACGTGCCAGCGAGTATCTTAAGAAGGGTGCTCTTCCCCGCCCCATTTGGTCCAATAACCCCGACCACTTCCCCTTTCTTCACCTCAAACGATACATTTCTCAATGCGAAGAAGGAAGAATGCCGGCGCCTATTAGTAAGTGCCTCCAGAAGCATATCGAGTGGCTTGGAGTAAATCTTATACTCTTTCGAGAGGCCAAGGACACGGATAGCGAATTTTGCGTGTGTAATCATTACAGAATGTTTCCAAAACCAGGTTTTAATTTTCGGAAGAATCGGTAACCCATCACAAAGGATCCAAGACAGAAAACTGGAAAAATTACCCAAGCATATGGATGTTCAAATCGACCGTAATAGAGAATATCCTGATAACACCAGATTAAATAACTGAACGGGTTGATATACAACAGAGGCTTAAACATCCACGGGATCCATCCTGGCAGGTAGAACACAGGTAAAAGGTAGACGCCTGCCGTACAAAATAATTGAATAAAATCTTTAAGATCTCGAAAATAAGCCCCTACAGCGGAAAGCATATAGCCAGCACCCAGCATTGCTGCGATTTGCAAGCCAAAAAGAATCGGTAGTAAGGCATATGAAAAAAATAAGCCGCCGTGTGTCAACAGCACATAAATCACTAAAATTATTAATGATATTACCTGGGGAACCATTGATGCCAAAACTCCCTTGGCGGGAAGAACCTCAAGCGGAAACACCACCTGTTTTACAAGACTGGCGTTGCCCGTTATTGCTGTGCAACTTTTACTCATAGCTTCCTGAAACCCCATCCAGGGTATCAGACCGGAAAGAAGATAGGTGGGGTAATCCAAGGGCATTTCGAGGGTCCCACCCACTTTGGTTTTAAAAACAATAGCGAAAATAAATACATATAAACCCATTAAAAAAAGCGGGTGGCCAACTGCCCAAATAAGGCCGAAAGCTTGCCCGGCATATCGGTCAGAAATTTCTCTACGTGCCATCTCCAATGTCAAGTCGCGATGACGAGTGAGTAGTTGTGCAACTTCTCGGAATGCGCCGACGTTTCCGCGCCATAGTCGCATTATTGAGACTCCATTTTCGTTACAAACACAATTGAGTCGAGTCGATTACTTTAGAAAATGCTCGCACCATTTCTCCAAATTCAAAAGAGACCATATAAATAAACGGCGATTTTCTCGTCCATTCAAGTGATCGTCGATCAGGTCCTGAACCGCTGATCGATCTATAAATTCGTAAATGCGTGGTTTTCCTTGATAGAGTTTTCGATGGACGTAATCAATGCTTTCGCCCTTGAACCAGCTAGCATCCGGCGCGGAGAATCCCTGTTTTTCACGCTCTGTTATCACTACGGGGATGTGACGCTCCATCACCTTTCGCAGGATCAGCTTGCCATCTTTTGTCTTTTGAAAGTACTTGGCTGTTTTGAAGCCGGGATCGTTTTCGTTCAGGCGCACTACTTCTCCGAGGTTTCCCAATTTCATCCTGGCAGGGATTTTCATGGCGAAGTCGACAAGGTCATTGTCGAGGAAGGGTACCCGCGTCTCGAGTGAATGAGCCATGCTCAATTTATCTTCAATAACTAATAGCCCATGTAGAAATGTTTTAGCTTCAAAGTAGAGAGAATGGTTGATGTAATCTTCTGGTTGCGTGAGCATTGGAGCGTGTTGACCGAACACATCGCGGAAGATATCACGCGTCCAGATATGAGAAACTTCGTTCCAGATCGGGGAGAAGACCCGCTTAATTTCGCGATTGGGGATCAATCGTTGCCAAAACCCATAATATTTATCTATATAGTTTTCGAAATCGCTGTTCACAACGGCTCGGTAGTATCGCCAGGGATACCCTCCGAACAGTTCATCGCCGCCCGCGCCAGAAAGGACCACTTTTACAAATTTGCTGGCTAATTGAGCAACATAGAAATTTGGATAACTTTGTCCAACCCTGGGCTCTTCGATGTGCCAGGCAAGCCGGGTCATGATACGCTCCATGTCCCCGGCTTTGAGCACCATTTCGTAGTGCTCGGTTTTAAATATATAAGACATGTACTCGGCCGTTGAACGTTCATCATACCCCATTTCGACGCCTGAGGCCGAGTTGAGATCGAAACCGCAAGTGAAGGACTTGATATACGGAAGCTGCTTGGCCGACTAGTGCAGTCACCGACCCGCTATCCATGCCGCCGCTGAGGTAGGCGCCAACATCAACATCACTAACCAATTGTCTTGAAACCGCTTGAATAAACAAGCGATCTGAGTTCTTCAATGTACTCTTCCTCCTTGGCAGGGTTCTCAGGCTCAAGAAAACAGTAGTCCCAGTAGCGCTGGGGGGATGAGCCGGACGGACGATTGCCAAACAGCACTTCGAGCGATGTGCCGGCAGGAAGCAAATTCACTCCCTCGAACAGTGTCTGGTCAGTAAAAAAGTTCTGGAAGGTAAGGTATTCAAGCAATCCCGCCTTGTTCATCTTTGCAATCACTGAGCCGATTGCCAGAATTGCCTTGATCTCCGAAGCAAATAGAAAAGTGGAGCCGCTCCATGCGTAGTAAAGGGGCTTGATACCATAACGGTCACGCGCCAGGAAGAGTCGGCGTTCCTGCTTGTCCCAAATGGCGAATGCGAACATTCCGTTGAGCCGAAGCAGGGCCTCCCTGCCCCATTCCACCAGGGATTTCAGGACCACCTCGGAATCGGTGCGCGAGTGGAACCGGTGTCCTCTGGCTATGAGCTCGATCCGCAACTCGTTGAAGTTGTAGACCTCACCATTATAGGAGATTACATAACGACCGTCCTCGGTCGCCATGGGCTGATGGCCTGCTGGGGAAAGGTCAATTATCGCCAAGCGCCGATGGCCCAAAGCAAGAGGTCCATCCACAAAGCTGCCTTCACCATCGGGGCCTCGGTGAGCTATCGCATCCGTCATTCGCTTAAGAACAACAGGGGAAGCGGGTTTGTCATCCGTGTTATAATATCCGGCTATTCCACACATTTTAATTATTGTCCAATAAAATACCGGTTAGCTGAAGAAAGAGTAGAAAGGTCGGGATAACATAAACTGCGGGAGTGCCTTTGGTGCATTTCATAATTTTCTCATTTAGCTTAAACAGGGTTTCTGGTGCGCCAGTCGATCAGCCTCAACAGCCCTTCCCGTAGCGAATAGGTGTACTTGAACGACAAGTCGCTCTCGGCCTTTTTTGTGCAACCGATGCGGTTTTTTACTAGTCGGCGAGCATCGTCAGCGCTGTACGGCTTGTAGGTGACCTTGAGATTTGAGTGTTTGAGTTCTAATATCAGATCACAGAGCTCTCGGATGCTGGTTTGGATGCCGGTACCTACATTGTAATTTCTATCGGATGCATCCGAACACAGGGCCGCCACGTTGCACGTTGCAACGTCTTCGACATAAATGAAATCGTAAGCTTGGGAACCGTCACCATTGATGACGGGTGGCTCATTAGCATCGATCTTGTTGAGCATGATCGGGATCACTCCCGTATAGGCTGCAGTTTGGTCCTGATGCGGGCCGTACACGTTCATGTAGCGAAGTCCGACGTAGTTCAAACCATACCGATCGTGAAATGCTCGGCACATGGCCTCCCCTGCGATTTTTGTCGCCCCATAAAAATTGCGATTATTGAACGGGTGCTCTTCGGACATGGGCACCTCTACCGCATCCCCGTAAACCGATGCGGAAGAGGAGTAAACAAGTTTTTTGACTTTATGACGAACGCACGCCTCCAGAACATTGAACGTCCCCTCGATGTTGACATGAAAAGCAGTCCGAGGGAAATCCTTGCAGTGAAGCAGCCACATCGCGGCAAGGTGAAAAACATAATCACACCCTCGGATGGCGTCATCAAGCAGGTCGACATCACGTATGTCTCCTCCACTTGTATAAAGACTACACCGAGGGTCACTAAAATACGGCTCTATATAACTCTGTTTGCCGCGGGTAAAATTATCGTATATTACCACTTTAGCTACTTCAGTTTTCAACAATCCCTGCACCACATGACTGCCGATAAATCCCGAACCGCCAATAACAAGCACAGTAGCGCCGACAAGTGAATTCATTTGTCTATCTTCCCTCTCTCAAGTAAGGAGCGTCAAAAAGGATTCCCGCAAATAATATGAGACGGATTACGCTCATCTGCTATTTCAACATGTCCTTGGTGATCAAAGGCGTCGCCTCCGTAATCTCCTTGAAATACGCACCTTCATACCAATCTCTGTACGTGATTTTCCAAACAAGAACTTCCTTCCGTAGGACCAGTTCAGGTGGACCGATAAAAAGATATCTTTGCGAGGAGATGTTGGCGATAAAGGAAAATGGAGTAATCGGGGGCACTGGATTAACTATCTTCTGATATCTTTCAACCCCGCTCTTTTGTATGCTGAGAACGAAATCTTCTATTCTGATGTTGGGCTCGTTACGGGCAAGATCATCGTTACTTCCTTTGACAATAACCATAGCTGCTGTACCGGAACCCCAAATAAAATTTTCGCCCTTAGTTAAAGAAGAAAGTATGTGTTTACTTGCAGTAGCTTCAGCAGGCGGCAATTGCAAAGCCAACGCCGGAGCGCATACTGTTATAGCGAATAGTGATAATGCTAAAGCGGGCGTTAGCACATGTGTTGACAAAATGGTTCCTGGTTTTGGATCGTTTGGGTGAAATCGTTCGATACGTCTCAGGCCACTTGCCAAAAAAACTCCCACAATAGGGTATGCGATGCAAAGAACCCGAATGCCCTCGTCAAAATATACCACTGCCGCTGAAGTTGGAACTGCGACTAATACCAGACACCAGAACAGTGCATTTGGGGACTGGCATAAACGTAAAAGAGAAATCACGAATAAAATCCAAAAATAATATGAACTGGTGGTTCCATCAAAACCCTTCATCATGAAATTCGGGAACATGTCAACGAATCCATTGACACCCGACCATAATCGGTCAAGGAAGACCCCGGGGTGGCGTCGTATATTTTCCAAAGCAATTCGGTATAGCGTGTCGGCCTGATCTTTCTCGTTCATCCCGGCTATTTGGTTTTCGTATTTCTCTTGAGCGTCGTTCCAGTTTCCCCCGATACTGATTCCAGCAAGGGCGAAGCTAAAATTGGCTCCAAGTTGATTCTTTGAATTGCCATAGGTATTCGAAATAAAGAAAGATGCGCCAAGGCAAACACCAATGGACAATCCAGAAAGGATTGTGACACAGACTGTTCTACTCAGGTTCTTCTTGAATTGTAAAATTGTCCAGATTACAGCGGCCGGCAAAAGAAACATGGCGCCCATTCTCACCAAGAGCGCAACCGTCAAGGAAGCTAACCCAGCCAAAGCTAAAGGTAAATTCTTGCTTTCTTGAGCTTCCAAAAGCAGACCGATCGCGCAACAGGCAAAAATTATTCCAAGAGGCTCAACTAGAAATGTAGCCAGATAGATTCGCGAATGTATCAGAACGAACATAACGCTGAGTAAAGCCGATATGCTCCCCCAGTATTTGAGAACGGTAAGCCCTAACGTCCATGCCGCCATAGCAAGTATGGCCGTTTGCAAAATAACCACGAATATCGCATCGTACCCAGCCAAAAGGTTCAGGCCAAGCCGGAACGCAGCAGCAAGTGGTCTTCTAAGTACCCATCCATCAAATTCACCGGATGCAGTATAGCTCAGGACACCGAAAAAATGGCCGTAGGCATCGCTGAAAGGCACTATACCCCCGAGTGCCGCACCATCTAAAGTTTGAACGTAACCTGGCGCAGCCCATAACGAACCCAACCTGAACAGAAAAATACCAAGAATTGCGGGCAGCCCCATGTGCCGGTAGAGTTTAGAAAGAACGGCCTCCGTTTTTTGGGTTAATACGATTTTCCCGGTAAATGGCAGTAGGTTGATTAATATCCAACAGACAATTAGCCAAATGATTGCGTATGTGGGGAGTATCCGCTCAACGTTGGTAATCAGTTTTAGATTTCCGACGAGTATCAGGGGCCAAGCGGTGAAAAATACATCACCTCGAAATAAACAGACGACGCATGCCCCTAAGTACAGTATGAAAACTGATACCGTAACACAAACAGGGGCCACAACAATAAACGGCACGGTGTCTGCCCAACCCCATTCATTTGGTTGGGTTGTTGAGGATAAGATTTGATGCAGCCTGCGAAGCAGTAAGCTAAAAATGGGGGCAGAGAGTATGAGGGCTGCTATCAAGGGCCAGGTAGGCATCGCAGCGGGGAGAGAAATTACATAAACTTTATTGTTTGCTCGTGGGTCTGAATTATCAGAGCTGGAAAAAATGACAGCGTTATGCCAATGGGAATAGGCACCATGCCCAACTTCCCGAATATGATTGTGCAAACTGTGACTCGGACCGAGTTCTTTGCCATCCTCGAACACCGTTAAGTTGGAACGCTGGGGTGAAGACATTGAATCCCCGTTTAGCGGAGTCTCAGCGGTATAGGCGAAACCGACCTCAGGAATTATTTGACTGGCATCTATTTGCACGGTCTTGGCAGACGCCCAAAACAAATGGATAAGTGATAACGTGCTCCAGATAACGATTACACAGATAATATAGGGTCTACGTAACATGCGCATGGAGCTATTTCTTTGCTTTCAAAACGATAAAAGAAAACATGCCTGATAGATGTTCAAATTGCCTTTCGCAAGTGCGAACGACTCTGTATAAAAAACCAGGCATGAAAGACCGGAACGATACGCCGCCTGAAAACAGGTAGCTGAAGGGCATCAAAATCCTAATGGACTGCAGCTCCAATTTAGGGAACTCCGCACTGAATCGAGGCTTGTCACGCTCGAAAATGATATATGGCAACGCCGCGTTTGCACTGCTGAGGGGACCTCCTGGTGGGAATGCCCATTCCCTTGTTTCGAGATCGAACGGTTCATGGTGCAAGTTCTTGTAAACCCATTTGGACCACGGAGTAATCCAGGGTTCGATCATTGCGATCACACCACCGGGGCGCAAAACTCTTGCGGCCTCCTCAAAAAAAGCAGCGGCATCGGGTATGTGGTGGAGCACATTTGTCATGGTGATGGCTCTGAGGCTTCTGCCTTTAAAGGGCAAACTCTCCGCGCGAAGCACGATGTCCAGTTGCGGTATATAAAACACATCAGTCGATATTGAAGGCGCCACCTCATGGAAAAAACCGCCGCCGGATCCCAACTCAAGCACCTCGCCTTCGCCGTCGGGCAGAACATTTCTCTGGAGTCGGTACCAGTCCATATACAAATTCTTAAGAAAGCTTTTGCTTTTGATGAAATTGATTCGTTGGATGGTGTTCTCAGGTGAATCAAGGTCAACCCCGATTGCATGGGGATCCTGCAGCATCCGCAAGATACTCTTGATCACAGCATGTGACAATGAGTAAAATAGCATTATACGAACTTAATCCGGTTTGCGGCGAACAACACCATCCTAAGCAGCAAGAAGCCGTGACTCCAGCGTCGAATGTTGGTTTCTCCGTATACCCTGTCCCGATACCGTATGGGGATATCCCGTATTTTTAGATTCAACTTGGCCGCGCCGAAAATCAAGTCGAAGTCACCGAATGGATCGAAATCGCCGAAAAAATTCCTATTTGTTACTATTTTTTGGTAATCCTCTTTTCTGAGAACCTTTGTTCCGCAGAGAGTGTCCTTTATCGATTGGCCGATCAGCCATGAGAATAAAATACTGAAAAGCTTATTGGCAACCAAGTTGGAAAATTGCATGGCTTTTTTTTCCATGGGGTAAACGAGCCTGACCCCGTTTGCGAATTCACAATTTCCGGACTGCAACGCGTCGAAGAAAAGTGGGAGATCTTCAGGAGGTACCGTCAAATCTGCATCCAGGATCATGAGGATGTCACCGGAAGCAACTGCAAATCCGCATCGAACGGCATCGCCTTTACCCTTACCTTTTTGCTGGAGTGTCTTGATCTTTTTGTCAGGGTACTTTGCAACTTCTTCTTGGATCACTTTCCATGTGTCGTCGGTCGAATTGCCCTCAACGAAAACTATTTCGGTTCCTGCTCCCATTTCGGGGATTCGAGCAATAATATCCGAGATGTGACCGGCCTCATTGCGGGCCGGGACAACGACTGAGACTGCCGGCATTTCCATTTTTCTGTTGTTGTTAGTTGATTGGAGTTCAGGGCGTGCAACGAAAAAATGCGTCAGACACATGGCATTGGCGAACGGTAACTTGGAAAGATAGCGATTGAAAACTGTTGAAAGAAACGGAAGATCAAGCGGAAGAAGTATTTCCCCGAAATCGGTTATCAGTTCAAAGCCCGTCAACTTCAGAACATTGGTGATATCGTCGGGTGAGAACCAGTTTTGTTCCAACAAGGGTTGCGCAAAGCCGGCGTTTCGCAACGCACTTAATGGGATTTGCCAAACCCTGCTCCAGACATTGATGATGATTCGTGTACCGGAGTGACAGCATGGTTTCAATCTCTCGAATACCCGCTGAACGTCCCACAAGTCATTGAGCACATCCGAAAGAATGATAAAATCGAATTCGCCTTCCAGTACCCCAGTTTGAACATCCATTTCATTGAAAACCAGCCCGGGATGTTTTCTTTTGGCCAGTTCAATCATGTTAGGCGAAAGGTCTACCCCCAATCCGTAGGAAGGATTGAGGGCAGCTAAAAGGTCGCCCTGACCGCATCCCAATTCAAGCACCCGAGAATGTTCCGGTATGAGGAGCCGATACTTCTTCGCCAAGAGGGAATGGTACGCTCTCCGCCCGTTAGAAGAAACTGGGTTTTGCGCCACCGTGTTCCAATGCTCACGGCGTTCACGCGCGTAACCGCTTTGTTGAACGACATAGACACATTCCTGCATTTTGACTCCTACTACAGCACTTGCGCATAATAATTAGAAGGACGAAAGATCTATCTGGGCCAAGATGTCGTAAGCGGCTTTGCCTTTCCCATAGGGGTGCTGGGTAGACTTCAGGCCACCGGCAGACATGACCTCTCTCGCCGTCGATGCAATCCGGCTCCGGTCGGCCCCGACCAGACGGTTGGCGCCAGATAAGACGGTTTCGACCCACTCAGTCTCCTCGCGCATCGTGATGCACGGCACGCCATAGAAGAAGGCTTCCTTCTGAACCCCTCCGGAATCGGTCAGGATCAACTTGGCAGCCTGTTCAAGCGCCACCATGTCGATGAACGAAACCGGGGCAACTGCCATGATTCCGATCAGGAGTATATTCAGTCCGTTCTGCTCGATCAGTTTGCGCGTTCGGGGGTGCATCGGAAACACCACCGGCAGATTCGCTGCAATGTCCGCCAGCCCAAGGCAGATTTCCCGCAGCCGATCGGGGTCATCGGTATTTTCCGCCCGGTGGCATGTTGCTAAAGCGTATTCCCCTGCTCTGAGCCCCAATCGTTCCAGAATGCGGCTCATTTCCCGGGCGCGACTGTGGTAAAACAGTGCGACATCGTACATGACATCGCCCACGTTGTGCACGCCGATCCTTATCCCTTCGGCCTTCAAATTTCTCGCAGCCGTTTCGGTAGGGCAGAAGAGCATGTTCGAAACGCGATCCGTCAGAATCCGGTTGACTTCTTCCGGCATGCGCATGTTGAAAGAACGCAAGCCGGCTTCAACGTGCGCCACCGGAATGTGCAGCTTCACCGCGGCCAGCGCGCCGGCAAGGGTCGAGTTCGTGTCGCCGTACACCAAGACCCAGTCGGGACGCTCGGAAAGCAGCACCGTCTCGATCGACTCCAGCATCCGTCCGGTCATCGCACCGTGGCCACCACCCGCGATACCCAGATTGTAGTCGGGATTTGGAATGTCCAATTCCTCGAAGAAGACCTTGGACATATTCTCGTCATAATGTTGTCCGGTATGAACCAGCACCTCGGCGATGCGCTCGGCGTACCCGGTACGAATGGCGCGTGAAACGGCGGCGGCCTTGATGAACTGAGGCCTCGCCCCGATGATGGTTGCTATTTTGAGGCTCATGGATGCGGCGCTAACCGGCAGTCGGATCGAATGTGCTTTTCTTCAGAGTCAGCCCTTCGGAAGTTTTCCGGTAGGTATTGCTGCACGCGAGGCATTCCAGGGCGTCACTCAACCGTTCGCCGCACACGCACATCCATCCGATTTGCTTGGCCGGGTTTCCCACCACCAGCGCATGGTCGGGCACGTTGCGCGTGACCACCGCCCCTGCCCCGACAAAGCAATTCCGCCCCAGGGTGGTCCCGCAGACGATGGTCGCATTGGCGCCGATCGTGGTTCCATTTTTGGCCAGGGTTGGACGCACCTGATCCATCTTCGGGATTTCCGCGCGTGGATTGTAAATGTTCGTGAATACCATCGAGGGACCGCAAAAAACTCCATCTTCCAGTGTAACGCCTTTGTAGACGGACACGTTATTCTGGATTTTGCAGTTGCTGCCGATGGTCACGTCGGGACCAACCACCACATTCTGGCCGATATTGCAGCGCTCGCCGACAACGGACCCTGAAAGCACATGGGAAAAATGCCAGATCTTCGTGCCGGTGCCGACGACGGCTCCAGGGTCGACAATCGCAGTCTCGTGCACGAACGCGCCGGCGGCAATCGCGGCGGGTGGCCTCTGACCCGGCCCGGCCGACGTCGGAGCCCTGTCCCTTCTCCCGTCCAGCCGAATCCGCTTTCCCTCCCGGTCCATCGAAAGCTGGCTCGCGTTCAGTACCCGCAGCACGCGCAGACCTTCGTTCCCGTCGGTGATGGGCTTTTTCCTATTTGCGATACAGTCCAGGAAATGCCGGCATTCCTGCTTGAGAGGCTCGTCGCGGGGATATTCGACCTTCTCAGGGTTCGCTTTTACCGGGACTGGCACGTTGTTGTGCCATTCGATCCTATGAGGAAATATCTGAAGCTTTTCGGGCCAGTCCAGGGTGTCGTCGAACACGACCATTTTTTTGTCGCCGACTACCACCAACTTCTGTTCCTTGAACGGGTGGAGCCAGGATACGAAAATATGAGCCTTTAGACCACTTGGGAAATCCAGGTGGGTGGTGGTGACATCCGCAATGCGCTGATGCAGATAATACCCCCCGGTTGTCTGGACCGTTTCCGGTTCGCTCCCTGCCAGGGACAGAATCATCGAGATGTCGTGCGGAGCAAAAGACCACAGGATGTTCTCCTCGCGCCGGATCTTGCCGAGGTTGAGGCGGTGGGAGTAAATGTAGTTGATTCGGCCCAGTTCTCCGGTTGCGGCAAGCTCTTTCAGCTTGATGAACGCCGGGTGATACTGCAGCAAATGCCCCACCATCAGGACTCGGTTCTGGCGGTCTGCTATATCGATGACTTCCAGAGCCTCGGATTCGTTCAGGACAAGCGGCTTTTCGACATAGACGTGTTTGCCCGCGAGCAGGGCTTCCCGCGCCAGCGAAAAGTGGGTTTCGGCGGGTGTGGCGATCACGATGGCGGATATGTCATCGCGCTTAAGAACGTCCGTCAGCGCGTAGCAGACTTCGACCCCCTTGTATTGATCCTGTAAGGCGCTCAGCACGGCCTCGTTTTTGTCGCAGATCAACTTCAGGGCACCAATCTGGTAGAAATTACGGACCAGATTCTTGCCCCAATACCCCGTCCCGACTACTGCCACTGCAGGTTGGCTGCTTCCGGACAAGTTCATGGTCTCACCTCACCCGTCGCATCGCTTGAAAACGTTGGCAATCTTTCCCTGTTCCTCAGGCGTGAGATAGGGGTGCATCGGTAGGCTGAAGATTCTGCGTGCTGCGTCCTCGCTGCGAGGGAAATCGCCCTCTTTATAGCCGAGAGGCGAAAATGCGGTTTGCAGATGCAGAGGCTTCGGGTAATACACCGCGGTGGGGATACCGGCCTCCTTCAGTGCTGCTTGCGCTTTCTTGCGGTGTTCTTCGGAGGCGGCCAAGACCGAATACTGCGCCCATACCGACGTGTAGCCGGGGGGAACGACCGGGACCTGGAAGCTCTTGCACCCGCCGAGCATCTGCCGGTAGCCGTCGGCGACCTTTTGCCGTAGATTGACTTCCTCCGGGAAGATTGAAAATTTGGCGAGGAGGATCGCAGCCTGCAAGGTGTCCATGCGGCCGTTGATGCCAATGCGTACGTTGTCGTATTTGTCGCTGCCTTTGCCGTGAACACGGATGGAGTCCATCACCGAAGCCAGGCCGGGATCGTCCGTGAAACACATCCCGCCGTCACCGTAACAGCCCAGCGGCTTGGCCGGGAAGAACGATGTGCAGCCGATGGGTGCCAGCGAGCAGGCTTTTTTGCCATTATATTCGGCGCCGAATGACTGAGCAGCGTCCTCGATGACCACCATGCCGTTCTCGGCGGCGATTCGGTTGATGGCATTCGCATCGGCAGGAAGCCCGAAGAGGTCGACGGAAATCACGGCTTTCGGCTTCAACCCGGTTTTCGTCGCTTTGGGTAGAGGGTGTGAACCGTCTACCCGCTTCAGCGCGGAGACGGCGTTCGCCAGCCGAGCAGGGGCGATATTGAAAGTGGCCGGATCGATGTCCACGTAGACCGGCGTCGCCCCCAGCAGCTGGATCACTTCAGCCGTTGCAATGAAGGTGAAAGGACTGGTGAAAACCGCATCGCCCGGGCCGACCCCGTAGGCCATCAAGGCGAGCAGGAGCGCATCGGTTCCGGAGGCGCAGGAGACCGCATGCTTCACACCCACATAGTCCGCCAGCGTTTTCTCGAACTGCTTGATTTCCGGGCCCATGATGTACTGCCCGTGGTCCAAAACGGTCGATATCTTGGCATCTATTTCTTTGCGGATCCGCTTCTGCTGCGCTTCCAGATCGATAAAATGCATACCTCTCCCTCGCGAACACAGTTATGCCGATTTCTCTGGCTGTAAAATTACCTGGCGATATTTAGTGAGTGAGCAAAATATGATGACCATTTTATTACCGACATCGAATTCTTTTATTTTCACGAAATCGCGGAATGTTGCCATGCTGTTAACACGGATTTTCTTCACGCAAATCACGATGAAATCCGACTTTTTCCCCTTTGCGAACTCTTCGATTAAATTGAATGTCTTGTCGTCACTTTTCAGGTACAACGGGGTTTCATCCCGTCCCGTGAAGGAAAGGCCCATCTCGGCATAAAATGCAACTACCGGATCATTGAATACCGTATTGGATTCATCAAAGTAACCTTGCCTGGCAATCCAGGTTCCGGCAATGATAGCAAGGTTGTCGTCGGTCTTGAAAAATTTATTGAATTCAATGGTGGAATTAATAGCGAGAGCCATAATCAGACCCGCACCTAAAAATTGGGCATACCGTAGCTTTTTAATCGGTTGGAGCAATTTACATATTCCCACACCCACCCATGGGCAAATCAACGCAACAACCGGGAGCACCCAGCGGCTCAGCATTAGATCGTATGATATAAAGTACAAGTATAAAACAACAAGGAGACCGATTGCACTAGCAAGGACGAATTTACTCGAAATGCTCCATTTTGTATTTTTTATGCCGATGATGGCCAAGATCACATTGACGAACAACAGGGTTGAAGCGAAGATATTCAGAATACCCAATCCAAAGATAATGGGTATCATTCGCTTGGCCTGAATACCGAAATGAACCCCCACATCACTGTTCGGAGTACCATCGTTTATTGCCTGAAGCTGTTCCGACAAGCGGGTGTAACTATCTAAAAATATCGAACTGTTGTAACCGCTGAACGTGTCGAATAGTTGCGTAACGTATGCCGAATTATTTCGAAAAGCCACGAAGGTGAGAAGAGCGAAAATGAATGACACACATAAGCAGACTAACAGGAACCTCAGATTTATTCTTCGGCTGATTGTATTCCGGTATGCACTCATCAGCAACGTACCGATGTAAACAGCCAGCACACAAAGGCCTTCCGCCCGGAACATGCAGGACAGCAGCAGAAAAAAAAGGGCGGCAGCCAGGGTGAGAGGTTTTCCCGATACGAGGGATTTTTGAAAAAAATAGATGGACCAGATGAAGGCCGCCAAGAAAGCCGGATCTCGATAGATCGCATTTGATTGCAGCAGTGTTTCCGGAAGAAAGGAGAAGACCAGTGCACTTAAAAGTGCCGTTTCGGCGTTGAACCAGTCCTCGGTAATTCGATAAACACCTGCTACCACCAGGATGGATGCGACCAGTGAAATCAACCTGCCTGCAGCGACCCAGTCGGGAATTAAATAATGAACAATGAAAATCAGGAAAGGGTACGCCGGGAACTTGGGCCAAGCCGAAAATCCTTCGCTGAAGCCGCCGGTGGCGAATTTCTTTGCTGCAGTTATGAAGACCACTCCATCCCAGTTGACATCCGCATTCAGACGCACAAGGAAGAGCGTCCCCATAAGCACCGAGGCTATTGCAACGGCAACGAAAAGCCCCAGGAGCCTTTCCAAGGTCATTTGTCTCAGGAGGCTTTCAAACTTAATAGGCATTCTATCAATGATCGATATGGCTCTGCCCCCTGACGTACAAAATGCCGTCATGCTGACCAAACGGAGATCCGCCCAGCAGTTTGTCAGGATTGCCGTAAAGTTAAAAAATGCTGTAATATCGGTTATTTTTGCTCAAATGCAAATTTTTCTTAAATCACAATAAGCCGTTCAAGTCAATCACTACGGGTCGGATTCCTCGAAGCGTGCTTCGGTAACGATGATTAATCCCACATAGAAGATACCTCGCGGTTTCCTGCGGGGTCATTTGCGGGGCCATTCATTGGCCCAAATTAGGAACATTTGAAGATCCGTGTACCTTCTCAGCCTTCTTCCGCTTTAGTTTTCAGTACGAAAGGCCGATAGTATTGCAAGGAACGGGGCATTGAAAAATTCTGCCCACACGATTCCAGGGAGTAACATAAATAATTTATATTATATTGGATAGTTATGGAAAACATCCTGATCATCGACGATGAGACCCCGATCCGGTCCATGGTTCGGTTGATTCTCGAGCGCGCGGGATACACGGTGCGCGAAGCGCAGGACGGGATCGAAGGGATCCGGGTATTCCGGGAGACACCCGCTGACCTGATCATCACCGACCTCATCATGCCGAACAAAGACGGCATCGGGATGATCATCGAGTTGAAAAAGGATTTTCCAGAGTTGAAGATCATCGCCATGTCCGGCGGCGGACTGAACCGTCCGGAAGGCTACCTGCGCGGTGCCCAGAAACTGGGAGCCGCCTGCACCCTTTCGAAACCTCTCAACCGCAACGACCTTTTGCGGGCCGTAAGGGATACCCTTAACCCGAACATTTCATGACAATTTTTCAGCATCGACGAGATGGGCAACGATATCAGGTAACGTGATCCGGCAGGCGGCCGCCTGCGTCGAGTTCGGTTTGTCCCCGTGAGCGAAGGGCTTTTCGCAGCCGGTGATGCTGAAAAATTCCCACCCTTCGGGCGAGCCGAACCGACCGCATCCGCTGCGTTGCGGGCCATTCGCAGTACTCGTAGTACGGCGTCATGGTCCGACGCCTTGCGGCTGCGGCCGGCTCGACTCGTGAAATGTCCGGGATAAAGCCCGTCCCCTGCGCCGCTATCCGAGTAGGCTGCAGTATCTGATCTTTCCTGCCGCAGCCCCCCGGGCGCATTTCCTTTCTGCTCCAAAGCTGGTATGTCGGTCCGCGGCACCTTTGACGGAGGTGCAAGCGTGACAGTCACCAGCTTTGGAAGACGCCGATGGCAGGAAGCCCCATCTTCTTGATTTGCATATGGTTGATCGTGCTCTGTTTTTCGGGACCTGATTCCTGGGCGGCAGATGCTATTTATTTCAAGGACGGCATGCGCACGGTCTGCCACGGCAAGGCTTGGGAGGAAAAGGGCTACGTTCATTGCGAATACGATGGGGGAGTTCTGAGCTATCCCGCGGCGGACGTGGACCGGATCGAGAAGGGGCCTGCACCGCAACCGCAGGAGGCCTCACCGGCGTCGCAACCAACCCCTTCCGCTCCCGCGCCGGCTGACCTTCGGCCGCTTCCCGCCGCAGAAGTTCAGTCGACCCCAAGCGGAATTCTTTTTTACGATCCGCGGCGTCCCGAAAAATATTGGAGTCGCCCCGACCGCAAACACAGCACCTATCCGGAAGCGGTCGCCGCGCTGGCCGAGGAGTACGACAGAACGGCCCAGTGGGTCGAGGAAAACATGGGAGACTCGAACGACCTGGGGATCATCCGGGAAACCCTTTCCGGCCGCCGACAGTCCACGCAGGCCCGCGCAACCGATGCATCGACCGACCTTCCCGCGGGGATCGAATTCTACAACCCGCGACGGGCTGAGAAATACTGGACCGGGCCCGAAGCCCGGCACAAGAGCTACACTGAGGCAATCGCGGCTCTGGCACGCGAATTCAACCAGACGGCCGATTGGGTCGAGCGCTTCATGGGGGACTCGAACGACCTCGAACAGATCCATGCGTCCCTGCACGCTGCGCAGGCATCCAAGGCCGAGTGAGACGGCATAGGGTCCGTCTTAACCGTGTCCAGGTTGACAACGGCGGACATACTGGGATATTATAAAACTTTAGCAAGTGAAATAAAACAGTTAGAAGCTTGCACGGGCGGGGAAAGGATTGTCTGCGGATGCTCAGGCTGAATCGGGATCTGGCCATCGTTTTCAAGTTGATCGCGAGCTGCCTGACCTCCGCGCTGCTCATTTTCTTTTTCTCGGCCCTGTCCGGCGAGGATCTGCTCAAAAACCACTCCAGCATCCGAGAACTGGAGAAGATCCAGGCCGACATCACCAGCGAAATCGACGGCAACATCGAACGCCGGGTCCGGCAGCTGGGCGAGGCCCCCAAGCGGAACCCATACCGGAAATTTTATTGCGCCGAGTTCGCGAAGGAAATCCACGAGGCATCCTACCTCACTGAAAAACAGAAAATCATGTTCGACAGCTACAATGTCCGGGACTTCGAAGCCAAATCCAAACGGTTGGTGTCCTACGCCGAAACCGCCGATCTGGACAACCTGGTCGGCGAGCTCGACACCGTCAAACGCGAACTGAAGAATTCGGCGAACCTGATCGACAAGCGCCGGGAAAAGCTGGTGCGCCAGCGCAGCGCCTATATTTTTCTGTTCTTCATGCTGTGGATTGCCGTTTATTTCTACTACGGGCGAGGCTTTATCCGCGGGCGATAGCCGCATCCGGACGGATACGAACGCAGCACTCAACGAACGCGTCGGACGCGTGGGTCAGATGTATCTCAAGTTCTACCAGCTCACTCAAAAACCGTTTCAGATCACCACGGACCCCAAGTTCCTGTGGCTGGGGGAGAAGCACACCGAGGCGCTGGCCACTCTCAAATACGGCATTCTCGAGGACAAGGGTTTCCTGCTGCTGACCGGCGAGATCGGTACGGGAAAGACTGCACTGATCAAGCTTCTGGTCAAGACGATCGACGTGGCGGCGATCGTGGCGACCGTCCCCGACCCCGGCCTGGATGCGATCGATTTCTTCAACTTCCTCGCCGAAGAATTCAAGATGGATCGCCATTTCGCCTCCAAAGGCGATTTCCTCATCGAGTTCAAGCAGTTCCTTCTCAAAGCCTATTCCGCGAAACAAAAGGTGCTGCTGATCATCGACGAGTCCCAGCGCCTGAACCCTGAGATGCTCGAGCAGATTCGGCTATTGTCGAACATCGAACTCGACAACCGCAAGCTGATCAATATTTTTTTCGTCGGCCAGACGGAGTTCAACCGCACGCTGCTCGACGAGCGCAGCAAGGCCGTGCGCCAACGCATCACGGTCAGCTACCACATCGAGCCCCTCACCGAAGCGGAAACGCCGCAATACATCCTGCATCGGCTGAAAGTGGCCGGTGCTCGGCGGGAGATATTCACTTCCGCCGCCGTAAAGCGCATTCACTCCTTCTCCAGCGGCTACCCCCGCCTGATCAACATCATCTGCGACCATGCCCTCTTGACCGGCTACGCGTCAGAGGCCAAGACGATCGATGTCAACCTCATCCGGGAATGCGAAAAGGAACTGCGGCTGCCGGAAATGCGGGCATCCAAGAGCCCCGTGCTGCCCGCTCACACCCGCGCCGCGGAACTCCTGGACGAGAGCGCGCCCGAAAGGCGCTCGAGCTGGAAACTTCCGGTCGGGCTCGTGCTCCTGCTCATGCTGGGGTTCACGAGCTTCATGATCTATCAGTACCGCACCCAGAGCACCCAGCGCTGGGCGCTGGAGGAGATCGCCCCGCAGGAATACAAAGGCCCGAGCGGAAAGGCGGCGGACGAGCCCCCGCCGCTTGAAAGCCCCGCCACGCGTCCCGAACCCGCCCCGATCGCGGAGCCGCCGCCCGTGGCGGTCGCACCTCCCGGGACCGCTTTGGAAGCCGTCTCGCAGGAAACGCTTCGGACCAACCCCTTTGCCAAGGGCCGAGTCATCCTGTTCTTCCCCCACAATTCCAACGAGCTTTCGCGCGAGGTCACATCCGCCCTGGATCAGATCGCGGCCTACCTGAAGAGCGAACGCACCCTGACGGTCGCCATCCGCGGCTACACCGATGCGATCGGGTCCGCCACCTACAACCTGAGCGTCGCCCAGTTCAGGGCCAACTCCATCAAGAGCTATCTGGCCGGTAAAGGCGTCAACCCGAACCATCTCCAGGCCGTTGGGCTCGGGGCCAAGGACCCGATCGCGTCTAACGACACGCCCGAAGGCCGCCAGCAGAACCGGCGCGTCGAGATCGAACCTCTACGCTAAAGCCCTCCCAGCAGCGTCCATCCTCTCATCTCATGTCCCGAAGTCGAACCGTTGCTTCAACAGCTCACGCGTCTTGCGGTTGACGTTCAGCTGCGGCAGCTCATCCGCGGACACCCAACATGCCGCTGCGGCATCGCTCGATGCCCGTGGCTCACCGCCCAGATGCTCGGCCGCCAGGTCCACGATCACGTAGTGAAAGCGCACCCGGCCGCCTGCGTCCTTTTCGATCGTCTCGAAGGTGAGCACCGGTTCTCCGGCGCGGATGACGACCCCGGTCTCCTCCAGCACCTCGCGTTCGGCGGCCTGGCGCAGGGTTTCGCCGAGCTGAACACTCCCGCCAGGAATGGCCCATGCGCCTGCGCTCGGCGGCTTTCCGCGTTCGACCAGAAGCACCCGATCGTCTTTGAACACCACGGCGCCTACCGCCACGCGCGGGCGTTCCGGGTATTGTCCATCGTCAGCCGTATTCATTCCTCCTCCATCGCGGGACCTTTCCCGATTGACAGCCCCCTTTGATTCTCTTATCTACAGAAAATTTTTCGATTCCGCCAACCCGAGGCGGTCGACGGCTGCCGGTCATGTGCCGGGCCTGGGCCGCCGTTCAACGCATCGCCCGGAAATGGAAAAACCATGGACTCTAAGCTGCCCGAAGTCGGACTCACCATCTTTTCCGAAATGACCAATCTGGCCCTGAAGCACAACGCCATCAACCTGTCCCAGGGTTTCCCGGACTTCGACACCCATCCGGAACTGAAGGAGCTCGTGGCGCAGCACATTCGGGCCGGGCACAACCAGTACGCCCCCATGCACGGGGTCGCCGCCCTGCGCGAGCGGATCGCCCTCAAGGTCCGCAGCCTTTACGGCGCGGAGTACGACCCGGAAGCCGAGATCACGGTCACGACCGGCGGCACTGAAGCGATCTACTCAGCGGTGACGGCCGTGGTCCACCCCGGGGACGAAGCCATCATCGTGGAACCGGCCTACGACTGCTATGCCCCGATCGTGCGCCTGAGCGGCGGGCGGCCGGTCTACGCGAAGCTGACGTTCCCCGACTACCGCATGGACTGGGACGCCTTCCGCAACCGGGTCTCCGCGCGCACCCGCCTGGTGGTGCTCAACTTCCCGCACAATCCGACCGGTGCGGTCCTGAACCCGGCCGACCTCGACACCCTGGCCGAGATCCTCCGCCCCACCCGGGCGCTGGTCCTGAGCGACGAGGTCTACGAGCACATCGTTTTCGACGGCGCGCGCCACCAGGGCATGATCGGGCACCCGGAGCTGCGGGAGCGCAGTTTTGTCGTGGGCTCGTTTGCCAAGACCTATCACACCACCGGGTGGAAAGTCGGCTACTGCCTGGCGCCCCGCGCGCTCACAGCCGAGCTGCGCAAGATCCACCAGTACATCGTGTTCTCCGTCAACACGCCCATCCAGCACGCATACGCCGACTTTATGGGAGATGCGCGCCGGTACCTCGAGCTGCCGGACTTCTACCAGCGCAAGCGCGACCGCTTCCTCGAGCTCACCCGCGCGTCACGCTTTCGCCCCCTTCCCTGCCACGGGACCTACTACCAGATGCTGAGCTACGCCGGCATTTCCGACGAGCCCGAAACGAAGTTTGCACGGCGCCTCACCGTCGACCACGGCGTGGCGGCCATCCCGCCGTCGGTTTTCTACCACGAGCGGGATGACCACAAGGTTCTGCGCTTCTGCTTCGCCAAGAGAGAGGAAACCCTGGTCGCCG
>CAWBSC010000025.1:0-177422 GCA_963791285.1 uncultured delta proteobacterium | reverse complement strand
ATGCAAGCCGCGATGCGAACGCGTGCCTATCCCGTCCGTCAGGAGCTCCTTGACCTCCTGGGCGTCGATCTTGAAGCCATCCTGGGTGACCACCAGCCCGTTGCCCAATAGCTCAGAGACTTTTTTGCAGGCGCGCAAAAGCAGGGGGGCTGAGGCCATGAGGATGGCGTTGGCCTTCTGCGCCGGCTTGTCCTGGACGTCATCGGGGAGCACCAGCGCCAGGATCGCCTCTCCGGCGAAGACCCCGAAGATGCCAATTCTTTCTGGGAACCAGAACCGGGAGCTTGCCATCGGCAAAGACAAGGAACTCATGACGATCCGCGACGGTGCAGCCCTTGCTTGCCTTATGATGAACTCGATCCAATCGGCAATGCACCAGTTTAATATCCGCGTAGATATCACCTTGAGGTGGGAAACTGGGTGGGAAATTTTAAAACGCGAAAAAAACAAGGGCTCAGAATTTCTCCTAAGCCCTTGATTTTATTGCTGGTGGTCCCAACGGGACTCGAACCCGTGTTACCGACGTGAGAGGCCGGTGTCCTAGGCCACTAGACGATGGGACCTTGTGCGCGAAAGACGTGCCTAATTACAGGAAAACCCCGCGGCTTGTCAATCGGAATTTGCCTTATCCCGTCTCACTGCGGTTTGCGGCCGCGGCGCATGCCGGCGGCGAAGTAGACGATGAATCCGACGAACGGGATCGAGGCGATGATCCACCATTTCGCCTTTTCCCGGGCGCTGCTGAACTCGCGCTGGGACGCGTCGACGACGGCCCAGACCGTGGCGACGAAGAAGGGCACGCACAGTGCCAGGAAGATCAGCGTGGTCTGAAGCTCTTCCATGCTCAGCCTTTCAACAGGTCCGCGACCTTGAGGATGGCGTTCACGTAGTAGACGCTCGGGTTGTAGGCGTGGACCGCCTTCTCCTGCCGCTCCCGGCTGATCCCCGGTTGCCAGCCGTACTGTTTGAGGTAGTTGGCGATGCTGGCGATCGCGTCCGCGTGGGTCTGCAGGTCGATGCGGCCGTCCTGGTCGCCGTCGCGTGCGTAGGCCAGGATGTTGGTCGGCATGAACTGAGCGTAGCCCACGGCCCCGGCGTAGGAGCTCGTGATCCGTGTGGGGTCGATGCCCTCGCGCTCGCAGTAGCGCAGCAGGGCCTTGAGCTCACGGTAGCCCCATTCCGCGCGCTTCTGCACCCGTTCGTCGAAGCGTTCGCGCGAGATGCGTCGCTCGGCGGGGATGACGCGATAGAAGGCGTTCTGCACGGATGGGTCGGTCAGCGCCGCGAGCGTCGAGAGGATGTTCAGTGCGGAGCGGTTGCCGGAGGTCGTCCCCAGGCGACTTTCCACGAGCAGGATGGCCGTGATGACCCGCCGGTCGACCCCGTAGGCCTGCTCGGTCTGCGTGAGGACGGCGTCGTTCTCCCGCAGGTACTGCCGGGCGCGCGCGATCGACTCGGGGGTGCTGAACTGGTCGTAGTTGAGCTTGGCCTCGGAGTGGACGAAGAAGCGCGAGACGCCGTCGGCCTCGACGAAGACCTCGGGCCTGGCGTAGAGCGCGGCAACGGCTTCGTTCGAGAACCCGTCCGCAACCAAGCGCCGGCGCACGGCGGCGAAGGTGTCCCCGTCTTCCTGGGCGGATGTGTCGGGGAGGCTGCAGACCAGCAGCAGGAATAGAACCGCCCCGGCGGTCCAGCGTCGCCGGGGTTTCGCGGGGCAGTGCATGGTGCGGGGGTTCTCCTATCAATTGGGTGTCTGGTGTTTTGTGTTTGCTGTATAGCGGGGCATGACGCCCGGCGTCACGTTATCCGCCAGTAGGTTTTGTTTTTGTGGGAGAGGCGTTCCGCCTCGATCGTCGCGGCTGGAAAGCCGCTCCCACAGGAGACATGCCGACTCACGCGGAAGGACGAGGCCTGCACCCGGAGGAGCTTGTAACCGCCCGGGCCACGTGTTACGTGAATGACCCGAGTTTACCATAGGCCCCGGGGATAAGGAACGTGAAAAAAGCCTCCAAGACCATCTTCACCTGCCAGGCCTGCGGCTACCAGGCCCCCAAGTGGATGGGCAAGTGCCCGGACTGCGGCGGCTGGGGCAGCCTGGTCGAGGAGCGGCAGGCCGTGGCCGGCCCGCTCGCGATCAAGCGCAACGCCGCCATCGCGCCCGCCGCGCCCGTCCCGATCGACTCGATCGAGATCGAGAACGAGCAGCGCATGCAGACCGGCATCCACGAGTTCGACCGCGTGCTCGGCGGCGGGCTCGTGGCCGGCACGCTCGTGCTGATCGGGGGCGACCCCGGGATCGGCAAGTCCACCCTGATGCTGCAGGCGCTGCACGGCCTGGCCGGGCAGGGGCGCAAGGTGCTCTACGTGTCCGGGGAGGAGTCGATCCGCCAGATCCGCCTGCGCAGCAAACGCCTGGCGACCGTCTCGCCGCACCTGCTGGTCGTCTCCGAGGTGGAGGTCGACGCGATCCTGCAGATGATCGACTCCGTCGCCCCGGAGGTCGTGGTGGTCGATTCGATCCAGACCATGTTCAGCGGCGAGCTCGGCTCGGCGCCGGGCAGCGTCAGTCAGGTGCGCGAGGCGACCGTGCGGCTGATGCTCACGGCCAAACGCTCCGGGATCCCCATCTTCCTCGTCGGCCATGTCACCAAGGACGGCGCGATCGCCGGGCCCAAGCTCCTCGAACACATGGTCGACACCGTCCTTTATTTTGAAGGCGACCGCAACCACATCTTCCGGGTTCTGCGCGCCGTCAAGAACCGCTTCGGCTCGACCAACGAGATCGGGGTCTTCGAGATGAAGGACAAGGGGCTGGACGAGGTGGCCAACCCCTCGGCCGTCTTCCTCTCGGAGCGGCCGGCCGCGGCCGCGGGGTCGGTCGTGACCGCCAGCATGGAGGGGACCCGGCCGATCCTGGTCGAGCTGCAGGCCCTCACCAGCGGCACGAGCTTCGGGACGCCGCGGCGCACCATCCTGGGCCTGGACACCAACCGCGTCGCGCTGCTCGCGGCCGTCATGGAAAAAAAGGTCGGCATGCACCTCGTGGGCTACGACATCTTCATGAACGTGGCCGGCGGGGTGAAGGTGGTCGAGCCGGCGGTGGACCTCGCGATCGTGGCCGCCATCGCCTCCAGCTTTCTCGACAAGCCCGTGCCCGAGCGCACCCTGGTCATGGGCGAGGTCGGCCTGACCGGCGAGGTGCGCGCCATCGGCCAGGCGGAGCACCGCCTCGCCGAAGCCTACAAGATGGGCTTCACCCGCTGCGTCCTGCCACAGGGCAACATCAAGCGGCTGGCGCGGGTCGAGGGCATGGAGGTCGCCGGCGTGCGCACGGTCTCCGAGGCCGTCGAAGCGGTTTTCTGAAGCAGGTTGACAGGGTTCGGGGTTCAGGGCCCAGGAGGAAATGGAAGCATCAGGGCATCTCTCTTTCCTGAACTCTGAACCCTGAACCCTGAACGCAAGCCCCCCGCGCCCGAGTTGACTTCGGCTTGCCGCGTAGTGTATAAAATCCCATTTTCAATACGGTTTTTATGTGAGCGCTGAATAGGGCTAAAAAAAATCCTCCTTATTGGGGTATGGTTGTGATCGCCAAACCAACAACCCGAACCCGGCAAAGGAGGATATCCATATGGTACGGTATGCGAACCTGTTCAGTCAACTGATCGCGGTGGTCAACCGGCAGCGGTTTCATGAACTCGTCTACCGCCATCGATCCGAGCGTTACGCCAAGGGGTATTCGTCCTGGGATCATTTTGTGGCCATGCTGTTCTGTCAACTCGCCCAAGCCAAGAGTCTGCGGGAGATCAGCGGCGGCTTGGCCAGCGCCCTGGGGAAGCTGCGCCATCTGGGGGTAACCTCGACTCCCAACAAGTCGACCCTGGCGTACGCCAATGCCCATCGGCCATGGGAGCTGTTTGAGAGCCTGTTCTATCAGATGCTGCAGCATTGTCAGACCGAGTCGCCGGGGAAGCCCAAGCACTTTCGGTTCAAGAACAAACTACTGAGCATGGACAGCACGATCATCCCGCTTTGCCTCAGCCTTTTCCCCTGGGCCCGCTTTCGCACCACCAAGGGGGCGATCAAACTGCATATGCTGCTGGACCACGATGGATATCTGCCCAGCTTTGCCTGTATTAGCGACGGCAAGAAGAGCGACATCCCGGTAGCCCGCAGCGTGAGCTTTGCCAAAGGCTCCATTGTGGTCGTAGACCGCGGCTATACCGACTTCGGACTGTTTGGCCGTTGGACCGAAGACGGCGTCTTCTTTGTCACTCGGCAAAAAACCAATGCCGATTACATCGTGTTGGAGCGCCGTGAGGCTTCGTCCGTGCACATCGTTGCCGACGAGATCATCGGGCTCACCGGGTTAAAATCCCATGCGCAATGTCCGCACCCCTTACGTCGCGTGGTGATGCGTGAGCCGGATAGCGATCAGGTGCTGGTGTTTCTGACCAATCACCTGCGCCTGGCGGCCAGCACCATCTGCGCGATTTACAAAGACCGCTGGCAGATCGAGACCTTCTTCAAGGCACTTAAGCAGAACCTGAAGGTCAAGACCTTCGTGGGGACCAGCGAAAACGCCCTGCGCATCCAGATTTGGACAGCATTGTCTAGGTAAATTCGCGTATGAAACATCCTGCGGCCAAAGGCAACCGCTGGGAGGACCACTACACGCGCCTGGCCCGCAAGGAGCAGTACCCGGCGCGTTCGGTCTACAAGCTCCAGGAGCTGCAGAAGCGGTTCGCCGTCATCCGCAAAGGGGAGGCGGTTCTCGACCTCGGGTGCGCCCCAGGGTCGTGGCTGATCCATGCGGCCGAGCTGACCGGACCCTCCGGCCGGGTGGTCGGCATCGACCTGACCCCCGTGACGGCCGGGTTGCCGCCGCAGGCGGAGGCCCGCGTCCAGGACGTATTCGCGCTGGTCGAAAACCCGGCCGAATTTTTCGGGCAGAGCTTCGACGTGGTGCTGAGCGACATGGCCCCTTCGACGACCGGCAGCCGCGGCGTGGATGCGGCGCGCTCCTATGCCTTGTGCGAGGCGGCGCTGGCCATTGCGCTGCGGGTGCTGCGGCCCGGCGGGGCCTTCGTCTGCAAAATTTTCCAGGGGGAGGACTTCAAAACCTTTACGGAGGCGGTCAAGGCCGGCTTCCGGGAGTGCAAGATCTTCAAACCACAAAGCTGCCGCAAGGCAAGCAAAGAAATATATCTCATCGGAAAAGGACGGAAATAGGAGGGTCCCATGTCAGGCCATAATAAATGGCCTACCATCAAGCACAAGAAGGGCGCCGCCGACGTCAAAGCGCGGGAAAATCTTCACCAAGCTGATCAAGGAAATCACCATCGCGGCGCGCATGGGCGGCGGTGACATCAACGGCAACCCCCGCCTGCGTGCCGCGGTCCTCCGCGCAGGGCCGAGAACATGCCCAAGGACAACATCGAGCGCGGCCATCAAGAAGGGCACGGGCGAGCTCGAGGGCGTGAGCTACGAGGAGAGCCTCTACGAGGGCTACGGGCCGGGCGGCGCGGCCGTGCTGATGGAATCGCTCACGGACAACAAGAACCGGTCGGTGGCCGATATCCGGCACATCTTCTCCAAGAACGGCGGGAATCTGGGGACCGGCGGGTGCGTGGCCTGGATGTTCAAGAAGAAGGGCTACATCGCGATCGACGGCAAGGCGATCGACGAGGAGAAGCTCATGGAGAAGGCCCTCGAGGCGGGTGCCGAGGACGTGCGCGAGGAAGACGGCACCTTCGAAGTGATCACCGCCCCGGAGGACTTCGAGACGGTCAAGACCGCCATCGACCAGCTCTCGGTCGCCTACCTCTCCAGCGAGGTCACCATGCTGCCGCAGAACACCACCGCGCTCACCGGCAAAGAGGCCGAGCAGATGATGCGGCTGATGGACATGCTGGAAGACTGCGACGACGTGCAGAAGGTGTACACGAACGCGGATATCCCGGACGAGATGGTCGGCCGCGCGTAAGAGCCGTTCAAAGCCCCGTCTGACGCCCAATGGCGGCGTTGTCCTGCGGCCCCGAAATGCTCACGTACTGGGAGTACGCTGCGCTTTCGGTTCGCAGGACGGCCTTGCCCTTGGGCGTGATCCGAGGCTTTCAACGGCTCTTTCGGTTTATCGCCCGGCTGCATCCCTCACAGAAGCTTCGAACAATAATACCGCGGCGCTTCGCGCGCCTTGCCCCGGACGTTTCTTGTCAGCCTGCACCAATTTCCTGCCCGGCGTTTTCCCCCAGCCACATATCGTTAGCCTGCCCGGCCCGGTTTCGTGTGAAGACGTTGACCCTGTGGGAGCGGCGTCCTCGCCGCGATTTTTCTGCGGCTGTTAGGCAAAAACCATCGCGGCGGGGACGCCGCTCCCACAGGGAAAATCTCGAGAGTGCGATCCGGAGATGGGTTGCACGGGGGCGCTGCAGCTCGAAACTGAATGACGGTCTGAGAAGGCCAAGGCGCGCGAGCGCTGGGGCGCGAGGCGTACATCGGGTACGCCGCAGCGCAGCGGCGCGAGGCGCAACGCCGGAATTGGCCGTCTCAGGCCGTCATTCGTCTATCTTCTGGACGTCCGCTCCGGGCGGGATGTCAAAGCTGAAAAGCGAGGGTTCGAGGGTGACGTTGAACTGCGGGTTGATGATGTCGATGCGGGTGTCGTCGCCGTAGTTGCTCAGGGTCACGATGCGCACGATGTTGTAGGCGCGCGGGGTGACGAACAGGCGGACTTCCGCGATGTTCAGCGTCTGCTCGAGCGGGGTCATCCGCAGCTCGTAGAGGTATTCCCCCTCCGCCCGCACCATGGAGATCTTGAACTTCTTGCGGATCAGGCTGATGTCCGACAGGAAGCTCGCCCCCTTGCCGTCCCGGAAAAACACCGGCGCGCTGCCGGTCATCACCAGGTTGTCCTGGGGCCGGTAGATCCAGAGCTGCTTGCCGTCGGTCACGATGACCTGCCGCTCGGGTTTGTGGTATTCCCAGCGCATCATGCCGGGGTAGCGCACGTAGAGCCGCCCCGCGGCGAAATCGGTGATCTCCATGGTCTTGATGGTGGACTCCTGGAGGAAGTCCGCGGAGAACTGCGATCCGGTGTAGCGTTTTTCCAGCTCTTTCAGCACGTAATCCAGGGGGGGGAGGTTCTCGCTCGAAGCGGCGTGCAGCGGAGCCCCCCCCGCGGACACGACCGCCAGCAGAGTCAGCAGCAGAAACACCCGGCATATCGGTTTCATGAACATCGACCTCGTCAGAGAATCGGCTGATGGACGGGGACCGCCAAAAAGCCGCTCCCGCACCGGCGTCCAACGCGGGCCGCCGGTCGGGAGGCGTGAAATCTAATGGTTTCCGCTGGCGATGTCAAAGGGTATTCCCCCCCCCCGTGTCAGTCCGGCCGCGGCTCGGCCGGGTCGCCGACCTCGAACGTCGTCGCCATCCGCTCAGCACCGGCATGCGGGCTGCGGCCGAAGACGGACAGGCTGACCCGGTCGATGAACCCGAGCTCCTGTTCCGCAGCGGCCCGGTCCACCCAGCCCAGGCGCCGGCCGCGGCTTTGCGCGACCTCGAAGCCGGTCCGCGCCAACAGCTCGTCCTGGCGGCGCGCGTCGGCCAGGGCCTCGACCAGGCGCCGCTTGCGCGCGGCGAGAAACCCCCATAGCGCCTCTTCCGTGTCGACGGACTTCAGCAGCTCGAGCGCGAAGGCGAGGCAGTCGCGGAAGCGGTCCCCGGCCTCCGGGCGGCCGACGATGCGGCAGAGGATGCCGGTGCGCTCCGGGGTGAAGCTCAGCCCCGCATGGCGCAGGGTCACGCAGGCCTGCAGCCGGTCGCGGTCGTCGGCGATCGGCTGCAGGGCCGCGCGCAGCTCCGCCGGGATGCGCCGGCCGATCGCAAGCCCGGCGACGAAGCCCTGGGCGAGCGCCGTGGTGAGCACGACCTCGAAGGCCCCGCGCCGGTCCGGCAGGCGGAAGCGGACCCGGCCGACATCCTGGAGGAGCCGGCGGGCGATCTCGGATTCGTCCACGTCCGCAGCCGACTCCAGCAGGGGCTCGATCGCGACCCGGTGGTCTTCGTCCGGCGAGAGCAGGAGCTCGAGCAGCCCGTCCCGCTCGGGGTCGGATTCGTCCGCGAGCCGGAGCGCGATCTCGGCCGGCGATGGGTTCGAAAACGTGGAGTCGATGAACCGCACGCTCTCCGGCCCGAGTGCGGTCTCCCGGCTCAACATGCGGACGAGGCGCTCGGCGATCGCGGCGGCGGGCGCGGTCATCACAGGTACCGGGCCATCTTGAGCATCAGCTCGTGCTTTTGCAGCCCGCCCGGCATGCTCTCTTTCAGCTCGCCGTGGTCGAACACGAAAAGAAACGGCACGCTCATGATGCTGAACCGGTCGGCGAGCCCCTTGCTGGTGTCGATGTTGACCTTGACGACCCGCACCCGGCCGGCGCTCTCCCGCGCGAACTGCTCGATCGTCGGCGCCACCGCGCTGCAGCTCGGGCACCAGGGGGCCCAGGCGAAGAGCAGCACCGGCAGGGGCGACTTCAGGACCTTCTCCTCGAAATTGTCGTCGGTCACGAACACGGGCGCGGGGGAGAGCAGATCGCGGGTCGGCAGCGGCTGTTTGCACTTGCCGCAGAGGGGCGACCCGTCGAGGCGGCCGGCGGGTACGCGGTTTTTGGTCCCGCACCCGGCGCAGCGCACTTTGTAGACCGCCTCCGGCGGCGGTTCGGCGGGTGCGGGGAAGAGCCGGGCGCCGCAACGGCCGCACTTGGCCGCGGGCGACCCGTTTTTTTCAGCGGGGACGCGGTTGCCCGCCCGGCATTGCGGGCAGCGCACGATCTCGGCGGTGGCGGTGGAGGAGTCCATGGAGATATTATAAGTTTTAAGTGTTAGGTGTTGAGTGCCAACACATCGTGGACTCAAATCTGTGCCAATAGATCGTGGACTTCTAGTTCTTTGACAATCGAGTAGCCACTTCGGTGTTACTCATGAGCACCCACAACACGGGAGGTGCTCATGGGGAAGAGCCGCTTAGTTGAGCAGCGCGCTGAAGCCGTCCAGCGACTGGTACATGGGGAAAAGCCGGAGGCGATCTGCGCCTCGATGAAGCGCTCCAAGTCCTGGCTCTACAAGTGGTATAAGCGGCATCTGGTCGGCAATGAAGCCTGGAATCAGAGCCGGCCTCACCGCCCCCGACACTCGCCCCGCAGGACCTCCGATCACACTGAGGCGGTCGTCAAAATGGTCCGACTCAAGCTGTACAACCGGGACCTCTTTTGTGGGGCGCAGGCGATTCGATGGGAAATGGAGGAATTGGGGTGTAAGCTACTGCCCTCCATCCGCACGATCAATCGCATCCTCGCACGTCATGAACTGACGCTCCGGCGCACCGGCGCCTACGAACCCAAAGGTAAAGCCTATCCCACATTGCCGGCGCTGCTGCCGAACCAGACTCACCAGGCCGATCTGGTGGGACCCTGCTATCTGAAGGGCCCGATTCGCTTCTACAGCTACAATGTCGTGGATGTGGCCACCGGTCGCTGTACCGTGCAGCCGATGACCTCCAAAGCGGCTCAGAGCATTATCAACTCGGTCTGGGCGAGCTGGCACCGGCTCGGGATCCCACTGAACCTGCAGGTGGATAATGATATGCCCTTTTACGGGAGTCCCACCCACCCCCGCGGCATGGGCCCACTGATCCGCCTGTGCCTCCACAACGGCGTGGAGCCATGGTTCATCCCAATCTGTGAGCCCTGGCGAAACGGGGTCGTCGAAAAGTTCAACTCGCATTACCAGCGGCTGTTCCTGGACAAAGTCCAGATGGACTCGTACCCGCAGCTGGGCTCTGAGTCGCTGGGCTTTGAGCAGCGCCATAACACCGAGTACCGGTACAGCAAGCTGAAGGGCAAAACCCCGCTAAAGGCCCTACAGGAAACGAACCTCTCACTCAGGTTCCCGGACGAGAGTGAGCCGCCAGGACATCGGCTCAAGAAGCCGGAAGAAGGCCGTTACCATGTCGTGCGCTTCATCCGCAGCGACCGGAAGCTCAGCGTGTTCGGCGAAATCTTCCGGCTGCCCCTGGAACTGCAGTACGAGTATGTTGTGGCTACGATCGATGTCAAAGAGCAGAAGCTCAAATTATACTTGGGTCAAAACCAAGTTGAGCAATTTGATTATGCCTTGCGTTGACCTACACAGTCCACGATGTGTTGGCACAAAAATCAGTCCACGATGTGTTGGCACTCAACAGTTAGGTGTTAAGTGTCAGGTGTTAAATTCGTAACTTGTAACTCGTAATTTGTAACTCGTTACTCCCGGCCTTCACTTCATTACCCCGTAGGTCTTCAGCTTCTTGTGCAGGGTGCGCCGCGTGATCCCAAGCCGGCGCGCGGCTTCGCTCTTGTTTCCGCCCGCGGCCGCGAGGGTGTCGAGGATGACGGTCCGCTCGACCGCGCTCAGGGGCAGCCCGGCGTCCGCGGCCGGGGGTGCGGCGGCCGGCGGGACCGGGCCGATCGCGGGGAAGTCCTCCGCGGTCAGGTAGTCCGCGCGGGCGAGCACGACCGCCCGCTCCACGGCGTTCATGAGTTCGCGCACGTTGCCCGGCCACTCGCTGCGGATCAGCCGGTCCATGGCCTGCGGGCTGAAGCCCTTCACGGGCGAGCGGTTCTTCGCGGCGAACATCTCCAGGAAGTGCTCGAGCGAGCAGCGGGATGTCCTCCCGCCGCTCGCGCAGCGGCGGCAGCCGGAGCGCGACCACGTTGAGGCGGTAGTAGAGGTCCTCGCGGAAGCGGCCGGCCGCGATGCGGCTCGGGCAAGTGCGTGTTGGTCGCCGCAACCACCCGCACGTCCACGCGCAGCAGGCTGTCGCCGCCCACGCGCGTGAACTCCCGCTCCTGCAAGCACGCGCAGCAGCTTGGCCTGCATGGACACGCGGCATCTCGCTGATCTCGTCGAGGAACAGCGTGCCCCCGTCGGCCTGTTGGAAGCGGCCTTCGCGGCGGCGCTCGGCGCCGGTGAACGCGCCCTTCTCGTGGCCGAAGAGCTCGGATTCCATCAGCGACTCGGTGATCGCCGCACAGTTGAGGCTGACGAACGGGCCCTCGCGGCGCGAGCTGTTGACGTGCAGCGCACCGGCGACGACCTCCTTGCCTGTCCCGGACTCGCCGCTGATCAGCACGGTGGCCTCCGACGGCGCCACCTGGGCGACCGTGTCCAGCAGCCGCAGCATGGCCGGGCTGCGGCCGACGATGCGGCTGCGCTCGAAGCGTCCCGCCAGCTCGGCGCGCAGCGCGCGGTTCTCCGCCTTCAGCCGGGTGTGCTCCATGGAGCGTTCGAGCGTGACGCGCAGCTTGTCGAAGTCGAGCGGCTTGGTGAGGTAGTCGTGCGCCCCCTGCTTGAGAGCGGCCACGGCCGTCTCGACCGAGGAGAAGGCGGTCATGATGACGACCGGGATGGCCGGGTTGATCGCCTTGACGGCCGCGAGTGCCTCGAGCCCCGACACCTTCAGCATGCGCACGTCCATCAGCACCAGGTCGTAGGCCCGCTCGCGGACCCGGCGGATGGCGGTCTCGCCGTCGTCCGCCTCGGAGATTTCGTAGCCCCAGCCGCCGACCAGGGTGCGCAGCATGGTGCGGTGGGCCGTGTCGTCATCCACGACCAGAATGGAATGGCGTGCGCTCACGCGGGCCTCCCGCGGGCCGCCGCGTCGAGCGGCAGGCGCAGGGTGAAGGTGCTCCCGGAGCCCGGGCGGCTGGCGACCGCGATCGTGCCGCCCATGGCCCCCACGATGTTGTGCGCGATCGCAAGCCCCAGGCCGGTCCCGCCCGGCCGGGTGGTGAAGTAGGGCTCGAAGATCTGGGGCAGGTCCTCCGGGCGGATGCCGCACCCGGTGTCGGAGACCCGGATCTCGAGCGCGTGTGCGGCCGGGTCCGCCGCGACGCGGACGCCGAGCGTGCCGCCTTTCTCCATGGCCTCGACGGCGTTGAGGTAGAGGTTGAGGAGCACCTGGTTCAGCCGGTCGGCGTCCAGCGTCGCGTCCTCCCCGGGCACGTCGCAGGCCGTCTCGATCGCGATGCCCTTCCCGACCGCCTGGGCCTCGATCATGCGCAGCGAGTCCGCGACGAGCTGCGCGACGCGCACGGGCCGCGGCAAGATCCCGATCGGCCGCGAAAACTCGAGCAGCTGGCCCACGACGCGGTTCAGGCGGTCGACCTCCTGAATCATGATCGTGGCCGTCTGGGCGTCCGCGGGGGTGTCGCGATAGCGCTCGCGGAAATAGGTGGCGAAGCCCTTGATCGAGCTCAACGGGTTGCGGATCTCGTGGGCCACCCCGGCCGCGAGCCGGCCGACGGTCGCCAGGCGCTGGTTGCGGGCCATCTCGTCGCGCAGCGCGCGCAGCTCGGTCAGGTCGCGGAAGAGCAGGATGCTGCCGAGAGACTCCCCGCGTTCGTCCGTGAGCCGGCGCGCGCCGACCTCGAGCGCCACGCGCCGGCCGGAGGGCAGGTCGCACTCGATCTCGCGCTCGACGACGGCCGCCCCGCCGGCGCTCGCCTGCAGCTGCGACAGGAGCGCGGCGGGCAGGACCTCCGCGGCCGGCGAGCCCGTCGCGGTCGCGGGCGGGAGCTGCAGCAGGGCCGCGGCGGTTTCGTTGAAGGCCGCGATGCGCCCGCTGCCGTCGGTGGCGACCAGGCCGATCGGCATGTGGTCGACGACGTGATCCGAAAAGGCCTTGATGCGCGAGAGGCTCGTGCGGGCGGCGCGGTAGTTCTGGGCGAGCAGCAGGAGCGTGATCCCGGCGAAGCCGACCAGCAGCAGGACCGCGCCCATGAGGACGGCGTGGGCGATGTCCGAGCGCCGCGCCTCGTCCACCGTGGTCATGTCGAGCCCCACGAAAATCACCCGCGGCTGATCGGGCGGCAGCTCGAAGCTCTCCGGCGGCCGGCGCCCCATCGGCCCGCGCATGAACCCCGGGGGCGGGCCGACCGGCTCGAAGCGACCGTAGACCTCGAGCACCGTCGCCTCGTTGGGTCCGGCCACCTCGCGGTACTGCAGGGACTTGGAGCGGGACACCGCCGCCAGGTCCAGCCCCTGCCCGTACCCAGACCCGACGCGATCCGGATCGCTGTGGGCCAGCACGGTGCCGGCGGTGTCGGTGACGACCAGGAAGGCGATGTCGGGCTGCTGCGAGGTCTCGCTCAGCAGGCGCTGGAGCTGGAAGCCGCCGCGCTGCATCCCCATCATGCCGGTGCGGGTGCCCGCCTCGAACGACCGGATGAGGGCGGCCCCCTTTTCCACGAGCAGGCGGGTGGTCAGCTCCTTCTCGCGGTGGATGCTCTGGGCCGTCATGAAGGTGAAGATCGGCAGCAGGACGACCACGGCCCCGAGCAGCACCCAGGGGGGCACCCCGGTCCAGAAGCGGTTTGTCCTAGGGGATGATTCCATATATTCCGTTGCCTCCGGCAATGGCCGGAGCAAGATGCGTGCAGACCATAACCGAGGCTATATTTCAGGCCCCGGGCGTGGTCCCGGGGTTCTGTCGGGTGGATACTATGTATCCGAAGTATCCATGTAAACGGCCGGGCTGCATACTTTCTGCTCGCGCGAAGAGTGCGTGCGGCTGATGAAATGACCCCCGGCCAATAATTATCCGAAATGATTTCAAACGGCTGACCAGCGTCAAGGCCTCGCGGACGGAAGGCTGGCACAGGCCTTGCTCAATACCGTGGCGTACGGTATCATTTCACCACTCACCAGAAAGGATGGAATCACATGCGGTTCAAACACACAGCACTCGCGATAGCGGCCCTGGCCCTCGCCGGGTTGATCGGCTACTCCGTCAACGCCCATGCCGGTCGGGGCGGCGGCCCCGGAAACTGCGACGGCCCGGGCTATGCCAACGGCCCCAGGGGCGGTTTCGGACCGGGGGGCGGCGGTAACCTGACCGACGAGCAGATCGCCATTGTGCAGAAGGAGCGCGAAGCCTTTTTCGAGAGCACCCGCGACCTGCGCGACCGGGTGTACCAGAAGTCCCTCGAGCTGCGGGCTGAGATGGCCAAGCAGAACCCGGACGCGTCCAAGGCGGCCGCCCTGCAGAAGGAAGTGTCGGGGCTGCACAGCGATCTGGCGGCCAAGCGCCTTGAGCAGCAGCTCAAGATGAAGAAGGAGCACCCCGAGATCTACAGCAAGGCTTACGGCCGCGGGTCCGGGATGGGCGGCGGCCGCGGCATGGGCATGGGCCCCGGCGGCGGCATGGGTCCGGGCGGCGGAATGGGTCCGGGCTCCGGCCGGGGCCCCGGGGGCGGAGCCTGCTGCCAGTAACGATCGACCGAGCTCAACACCAAAAGGGGGAGCGGCTTAGCCGCTCCCCCTTTTTTTAGTGCGCCCGCCCCTTCATTTCGGAAACTCACGGATTTCCGTTTGCCCTTGACACCACCCTGTCTGTGGAGGACTCTACCACCTTTTACTGCGCCCGTCGCATCCGCTAACCGTATTCTAACCCGTGCCTGACCGGACGGCAGCACGAACAAGGCCATGGATGCGCGGCGTGGCGGAAGGGCTGTCACGTTAACGGAAACACCCGGATCAGCAACCTACTAATCGTCAGGAGGTCCCATGAAAAAAAGCTTGCAGGTCGTCTTGTTTCTGATGGGTCTTGTGGCGCTCGGCGTTCCCGCGGTGAGCCCCGCCGCTGAAACCGCCACCTGCTACAACTGCCCGCCCGAGTGGGCGGACTGGGCGAGCCAGCTGAAGGCGATCAAGGAAACGCTGGGGATCGACATCCCGCACGACAACAAGAACTCCGGCCAGACCCTGTCCCAGCTGATCGCCGAGAAAAACAACCCGGTCGCCGACATCGCCTACTTCGGCGTGACCTTCGGCATCCTGGCCAAGGACGCCGGGGTGGTGACCCCCTACAAGCCGGCGCTGTGGGATCAGATCCCGGACGGGTCTGAAGGACCCGGAGGGCAACTGGTTCACGATCCATTCCGGCACCCTCGGGCTCTTCGTGAACAAGGACGCGCTCGGCGGGAAGCCCGTGCCCAAATCCTGGAAGGACCTGCTCAAGCCCGAGTACAAGGGGATGGTCGGCTACCTCGACCCGAGCTCCGCCGCAGTCGGCTACTCGGCCGCCGTGGCCGTGAACGTCGCGCTCGGCGGGAGCCTGGACAACTTCGACCCGGCCATCCAGTTCTTCAAGGAGCTCAAGAAGAACGACCCCATCGTGCCGAAGCAGACCTCGTACGCGCGGGTGCTCTCGGGCGAAATCCCGATCCTCTTCGACTACGACTTCAACGCCTACCGCGGCAAGTACAAGGACAAGGCCAACGTGGAGTTCGTCATCCCGACCGAGGGGACGCTCGTCGCCCCCTACGTCATGTGCCTGGTCAAGAACGGCCCGAACGCGGCCAACGGCAAGAAGGCGCTCGACTTCACCCTGTCGGACAAGGGGCAGGCCGTCTGGGCGAACGCGTTCCTGCGGCCGGTGCGGCCGACCGCCATGAGCCCGGAGCTCGCGGCCAAGTTTCTGCCCGCGTCCGAGTACGCGCGCGCCAAGTCCGTCGACTGGAAGAAGATGGCGGACGTCCAGGACAAGTTCCGCGAGCGCTACCTGAACGAAGTCCGTTGAACTGGGTGCAATCCCGACCGGATGCATTTGGTCATGGCCTTTTGTGACAACAAACAAGTATCAGGCCGTCAGCCAAGGCGCGCGGCCTTTCGGGAAGCGCAGCATACGGTATCGTATGTGAGCATTCACGAAAGCGCCGCGCAACGCCGGATCACGGCCTGAGACGCAGTTTGGCCCGAGGGTATCCGAGTGGAGAACCGCAACAACTGGCTGCTGCTCGCGCTGTTTACCCCGACGTTCGTGGTGTTCATGGCGTTTTTCCTGCTGCCGCTCGCGCGGCTGGCGGTCGAATCGGCCATGGGCCCCTCCGGGGTCGGCATCTACCTCGCCGCCATCACGACCCCGCGCTACGTCGAGACCCTCGTCTACACGATTCTGCTCTCGGCCGGCGTGACCCTGGTGACGCTCGCCATCTCGGGGGTGACCGGGGTCTTCCTCACGCGCAACGACTTCCCGGGCAAGAGCCTGCTCGTATCCATGCTGACCTTCCCGCTGGCCTTCCCCGGGGTGGTGGTCGGGTTCATGATCATCCTGCTCGTCGGCCGCCAGGGGCTGGTCGGCGACATCACGCGCTATGTGACCGGCCAGAAGCTCGTGCTGGCGTACTCCATGTCCGGTCTCTTCCTGGGCTACCTCTACTTCTCGATCCCGCGCACGATCACGACCATCATGGCATCGGCCGAGAAGCTGGACCGCAGCCTGGAGGAAGCCGCGCGCTCGCTCGGGGCCTCCCCCTGGCGCGTGATCAAGGACGTCCTCATCCCGGCCCTCGTCCCCGGGCTGATCTCCTCGGGGGCGATCTGTTTCGCCACCTCCATGGGCGCCTTCGGGACCGCCTTCACGCTGGCGACGGACATCGACGTGCTGCCCATCCTGATCTACACCGAGTTCACCCTGATCGCGAACATCGCGATGGCCGCCGCGCTCTCGATCGTGCTGGGGGTGATCACCTGGGTGGCGCTGTCGGTGGCGCGCGCCGCCGCCGGCAACAGCGTCGCCGCGGCAGGCTGAGATGAAAAAGACCTTCTCGCTCACGTTCATCCTTCAGCTTGCGTTCACGCTGGTGGTGTGCGCCTTCCTGATCGTGCCCGTGGTGCAGTCGGTCGTGGCCGGCCTGACCGAGAACTTCATGTTGGGGGTCAAGAGCGGCCTGACCCTGCGCTGGTTCGTCCAAGTCTGGGACCTCTACCGGGACACGATCTTCCTGTCCATCCTGATCGGCCTCGCGTGCCTCGCGGCCACCCTCGTGCTGGGGGTGCCGGCGGCCTACGCCATGGTCAAACGTCAGAACCGCTGGACCCGGCTCTTCGAGGAGCTCCTGGTGACACCGCTCGCCGTCCCGGGGCTGGCCATCGCGCTGGCCCTCATCATCAACTACGGCGGGTTCACGGGGTTCCGCCGGAGCTGGCTCTTCATCCTGGTGGGCCACGTCATCTTCACCCTGCCGTTCATGGTGCGTTCGGTGATCGCGATCATGACCTCGATCAACCTGAAGGAGTTCGAGGAGGGTGCCGCGAGCCTGGGCGCGGGCTTCTGGCAGCGCTTCTTTCACATCGCGATCCCCAACAGCGTGCCGGGCATCCTGGCCGGCGCGCTGATGGTGTTCACCCTGTCGATCGGCGAGTTCAACCTGACCTGGATGCTGCACACGCCCCAGACCAAGACCCTGCCCGTAGGGCTGGCCGACAGCTACGCGTCGATGCGCCTGGAAATCGGTTCGGCCTACACGATCGTGTTCTTCCTGATGATCATCCCGCTGCTCCTCGCCATGCAGTGGGTCGCCAAACCTCGCAAAAGGACCTTCGTCATGGACTCCATCGGTTCCTCCCCGGCGCGCCGGCCGGCCGCGCCGTCGTGTCGCCGCCGGCGGAGCGGCCCGCGGCCGAGCGCACGGCGTCCGGCACGTCCCTGCGCCTGGTCGCATGTTCCAAGACCTTCGCGGACGGCACCCGCGCGCTCGAACCCTTCGACCTGACCGTCGAGTCCGGCGAGACGGTCGTGATCCTCGGACCCTCCGGGTGCGGCAAGACGACGCTCCTGCGGATCATCGCCGGGCTCGAGAGCCCCGACCCGGGCGGCAAGGTCTTCTTCGGCGGCGACGACGTGACCGATGTCCCGATCGAGAAACGCAACGTCGGCATGGTCTTCCAGAGCTACGCGCTCTTTCCCAACATGACGGTCGCGGAGAACATCGCCTACGGCCTGAAGGTGCGCGGCGTGGACGAGGCTCGGCGCACGCGGCGCGTCTCGGAGATGCTGGACATGATGAAGATCGGGGAGCTGCGCAACCGCCGCATCGACCAGCTCTCGGGCGGGCAGAAGCAGCGCGTGGCGCTGGCGCGGGCGATCGCGGTCCGGCCCAAGGTCCTGCTGTTGGACGAGCCCCTGACCGCGCTCGACGCCAAGCTGCGGGACTTGCTGCGGGTGGAGATCGACGGCCTGCTGCGCTCGCTCGGCATCACGGCGATCTACGTCACCCACGACCAGGCGGAGGCCATGGCGCTGGGGGACCGCATCGTCGTCATGAACATCGCCCGGGTGGCCCAGATCGGCGCGCCGCGCGACATCTACTTCGCCCCGCGCACCCGCTTCGTGGCCGAGTTCATCGGGACGATCAACCGTCTGAAAGGCCGGGTGCAGGACGACCGGCTGGTCCTGCGGGGGGGCAGCATCCCCATGACGGAACGCACGCGCGGAGGGGCGGACGGCAACATCGAGCTTTTTTTCCGGCCCGAGCACGCGAGCCTGGTCGCCCCCGGGCAGGGGCACCTGCAGGCGACCGTGGTGGCCTCCTTTTTCATGGGCGACCGGACGCGGCTGATCATCATGGGCCCGGCGGATGACTACCTCACGATCGAAACCGCGGGCATGCAATCGTTCCGCAAGGGGCAGCGGGTGGAGGTCCGGGTGGAACCGGACGCGCTGCTGCGCCTGGACGCATGAGGGGCGGCCGGCATGAACCCCTTCGTGATCGCGCAGATTTCGGATTTTCACCTCAAGCCGCCGGGCGTTCTCGCGTACGGGGTGGTGGACACGGCCGCCGCGCTGCGGCGCGCGGTCGACCACCTCAACGGCCGGGTCCCGCGACCGCACGCGGTCCTGGTCACGGGGGACCTCGTCGACGAGGGCGCGTCCGAATCCTACGGGGTCCTGCGGGAGATCCTGGTCGGGCTCCGGATGCCCTTTTTCATGGTCCCGGGCAACCACGACCGCAAGGACCATCTCCGCCGGGCCTTCCCCGAGCACCCCTACCTCGCCGGGGTCGGCGAGCCGGACGGGCGCCGGGCGCTGTGCTGCTGCATCGAGGAGTTCCCGCTGCGGCTGATCGGGCTCGACACGGTCATCCCCGGGGAGCACGGCGGGGGGCTCAACCCGGGGCGCCTGGCCTGGCTCGACCGGGTGCTCTCGGAGCGGCCCGCCGCGCCCGCGATGATCTTCATGCACCACCCTCCCTTCGCGTCCGGGATCGGGCACATGGACGGGGAGCTCTTCATCCGGCGGGACGAGCTGGCAGCGCTCATCCGGCGGCACCCGCAAGTGGAGCGCATCACGTGCGGCCACATCCACCGCGCCATCAGCCGGCGGTTCGCCGGGACGGTCGCCACGGTATCCCCGGGCATCGGCATGCAGCTGGACCTCGACCTGCGGCCGGAGGCCCCGTCCGTCTTCGTCATGGAGCCGGCCGGGTTCCTGATGCACACGCTCACGGATCTCTGGGGTGACCCGACGCTGCTCACCCATGTCGGGACGATTCCGGACCGGCCGGGGCAATACGGCGGGCCGCATCCGTTCTTCGATGTGGTGTCGCCGGGATAGCCGGCGTTGAAAAACGTCGTCTCAGGCCCTGACCCGGCGTTGCGCGGCTTTTGGACATGCTCACATACTGGCCCGTATGCTGCGCTATCCAAAAGGCCGCGCGCCTTGGCTGAGGGTCTGACACTTGTTTTTCAGCGACCTGCCAGCCGGCCGACAGGCTGGACAAGCGCCAAGCTCCTGGGGTAAAAGGCCTGAACCGTTGTGCTGCCAAACACCAAACACCAAACACCCAGATGCCCAAACACCTAAACACCATGCCCCCTCTCACACACACTCAGGTTCTGATCATCGGCGGCGGGATCACGGGCGTCGGCCTGGCGCGCGACCTGGCCTTGCGCGGAGTGCCGTGCACCCTGGTCGAACGGCGCGACATCTGTGCCGGGGCCTCCGGGGCCAACCACGGGCTGCTGCACAGCGGCGCGCGTTACGTGCGCAGCGACCCGGCGGCCGCGCTGGAGTGCCGCGAGGAAAACGCGCTGCTCAAGCGCATGGCGCCTCACTGCATCGAGGACACCGGCGGGCTCTTCGTCGCGGTCGAAGGCGACGACGAGCGGTTCGCGGGCGATTTCCCGGAACACTGCGAGCGCAGCGGGATCCCCTGCCGGGCCGTGAGCGTCGCGGAGGCGCGCGAGATGGAGCCGGTGCTCTCGGAAAAACTGATCGCGGCCTATCTCGTGGACGACGCTGCGGTCGACCCGTTTCACCTCGCGCTCGACAACGTCTCGGAAGCGATCGAGCTCGGCTGCCGGGTGGTGCTGCACACGCGCGTGGCCGGTATCGAGGTCGCGGGAGGGCGCATTCGCCGCGTGCGCCTGGTGGACGACCTGGCCGGGACGGAGAGCCGGGTCGAGGCGGATCTCGTGGTGAACGCGTCAGGGGCCTGGGCGCGCGAAACCGCCGCCCTGGCCGGGGTCGATCTGCGCCTTTCCTACTCCAAGGGGACCTTGCTCATCACCGACCAGCGCCTGACGCAGCGCGTGATCAACCGCCTGCGCCCGGCCTCCGACGCGGACATCCTGGTGCCCGGGGGCACCGTGTCCATCCTGGGGACGACCTCGCTGCGGCTGGACCGGCTGGACCGGATCATCCCGACCGTGGAGGAGAGCGACTACATCGTCAACACGGCCCAGGGCATGATCCCGGCGCTGGCGACCACCCGCTACATCCGGGCCTACGCCGGCGTGCGCCCGCTCGCGGGCTCGCCCGAATCGGCCCACGACCGGTCGGTCAGCCGCGGCTTCGAACTGCGCGACCACGGGCTGGACGGGGTCGGGAATTTCATCTCGATCATCGGCGGCAAGCTGACCACCTACCGCCTCATGGCCGAGAAGACGGCCGACCTCGTCTGCGAGCGGCTGGGGGTGAGCCGGCCCTGCCTGACCCGGACCCAACCGCTCAAGGCCTTCGCCGCCAATCAGTGGACCGCGGCCGGGCTGTCTCCCCGCCTGTGGCTGGAGGCCCGCCGCGCCGACGACCTGCTGCTGTGCGAGTGCGAGATGGTGCCGGCCAGCGCCGTGGATGCGGTGATCGACGGGATCCGCACCCAGGGCGGGCGCCCCAGCCTCTACGGGATCGGCCGGCGCAGCCGCATCGGCAAGGGCACCTGCCAGGGGGCCTTCTGCGGGCTGCGCATCAACGCCTACCTTTACGAGGAGGGCCGGCTGGTGGCGCGGGAGGGCCTCGCGGACCTGCGCTCGTTCCTGAGCGCCCGCTGGCGCGGGATGCGCCCCATCCTCTGGGACACCGCGCTGCTCCAGGAGGAGCTGCAGGAGGCGCTGCACTGCGGGTATCTCGGGCTCGAGCTGGAGGACCGCCCATGAACGCCGCCGAATCGAAACCCTACGACCTCTGCATCGTCGGCAGCGGGATGGCCGGTCTGAGCGCGGCCCTGTTCGCGGCCCGGCGCGGCCTGTCCACGGTCGTGGTGGGGCGGACCGGGGAGATCATCTTCGCCACCGGCTTTCTGGACCTGCTGGCCGTGCCCGCGCCCGAAACCGGCGAGGTCTGGGACGATCCCTGGGCCGGCCTGGCGGCGCTCATGGCGGCCCAGCCGCGGCACCCGTACGCGCGCATCCCGGCCGAGCGGATCCGGTCGGCGTTCGACGGGCTGGTCGCCTTCCTCGCGGAGCAGGGACTGCCCTATGTCGGGGAGGCCGACCGGAACGTGCAGGCCGTCACCTCGGTCGGCACCCTGAAGACGACCTACCGCGTGCCGGCCACGGCGTGGAACGGGGTCGTCGCGCTCGGCCGGCGTTCCCCCTGTCTCATCGCCGACATCCGGGGACTGAAGGGCTTCAGCGCGCGCCAGATCGCGGCCACCCTCGGCGACCGCTGGCCCGGGGTGTGCACGACGCGCCTGAGCCTGCCGGGGAGCACCGGGCCGGGAGAGGTCTTCCCCGAGCGCCTGGCCCGCTCGCTCGAAGTGGCCGCCAGCCGCGAGGCGCTCGCAGCCGAGCTGCGGCCGCGGCTCGGGACGGCCGCCGTCGTGGGGCTGCCGGCCGTGCTCGGGGTTTCCGGTTCGGCGGAGGTCCTGCGCGATCTCGAAAATCGCCTGGGGGTGCCAGTGTTCGAAATCCCCACCATGCCGCCGGGGGTCACGGGGCTGCGCCTCAAGGAGGCCTTCGAGCGGGGCCTGAAGGGTCTCGGGGTGACCCTCTGTCTCGAGAGCAGGGTCGTCCGCACGGAGGCGGACCCGGGCGGAGGCTTCCGGCTGCACGCCGGGCCGGTGCGGGACGTCGAAGAGGTGATCGAGGCGCGCGCCGTGATCCTGGCGACCGGGCGTTTCATGGGAGGCGGCCTGCAGGCCGACCGCCAGCGGGTGTACGAGACCCTGTTCCACCTGCCGGTCAGCCACCCCGTGCGCCGGGACGACTGGCACCGCGAGGATTTCCTCGACCGCCGCGGCCACCCGATCAACCGGGCCGGGGTCGAGGTCGACGCGGCCTTTCGGCCGGTCGACGCGGACGGTCGGGTGGTGCACCCGCAGCTGCGCGCCGCGGGGTCGATCCTGGCCCACCAGGACTGGATGCGCATGAAGTGCGGGTCGGGGCTGGCTATCGCGACGGCTTGGGCCGCGGTCGACGGGTTGTTCCCGGAAAACGGCGCCGCAGGCCGTGATCCGGCGTTGCGCGGCCCTTCGTAAATGCTCACATGCCGGGAGCATGCTGCGCTTTCCAAAGGTCCGCGGCGCCTTGGCTGACGGCCTGGGGCGCCGTTTTGGACGTTATCGCGGGCCGTGATCCGGCGTTGCGCGGCCCTTCGTAAATGCTCACATGCCGGGAGCATGCTGCGCTTTCCGAAGGTCCACGGCGCCTTGGCTGACGGCCTGGGGCGCCGTTTTGGACGTTATCGCGGGCCGTGATCCGGCGATCGGTCCGATCCGACCGATCGGTCGAAAAAAACGGGCCCTGCCTTTGAACGCCGAAGCGCCTTGCCGTGGGTCCACGCGCAAACGGGCGAACGATCACTTGGCTATTGGCTTGAGGATCGGCATGCCGGCTTCCGGGTCTTGCATGCGCACGAGCTGCAGGCGGGTGAAGGGCAGTATGACGATCTCGGAGGTGATCAGGATCGGGCAGCGCCCGCGCAGCAAGTGCCCGCCGTGCGCCGTGCCGCCCGCATCCGCGACGGCCGCGTGCAGGTGGACGAAGAGCGTGCCGTCCGCCTCCGCGCCGATGCTCCCCTGCGCCGAGACGATTTCGACGGGTGCTTCCAGGTGCACGGGCTCGCTGTAGCCTCCGCCGACCGCGGTGTCCATCGGGACGACCACGAAAAACGAGGCGCGCCGCAGGCTGGCGATGCAGCTGACGATCGCGCCGGAGCGGACCCCCTGCGCGCAGCAGGCCTCCTCGATCCCGGTGATGAGATCGGTCCCGGGGGAGAGCCGGATGAAGACGGCCGGGCCGACATCGGCGGTGGCATGCAGGGCAGTCATTGAAATCCCATACCCCGAAGGCGAAGTGAAGTAAAGCGGCGGCCCATGGCCTTTCTCATCCCCGTCAAGATCCTCGTCACCATCGGGATGGTGCTCGGGCTCTCGCTGGTGGCCGAGCGGTTCAGCCCGCGCGTGGCCGGCGTGCTCTCGGGTTACCCGCTGGGGGCGGCGATCGCGCTCTTCTTCATCGGCCTCGAGATCGGGCCGCAGTTCGCCGCCGACAGCGCCGTGTTCGCGCTGGCCGGGCTGGCCGCCTCGCTATCCTTCGTGTACGCCTATTTCGTCGTGTCCGCCCGCTGCCGGGGGCGGGCGGTCGCACCGGCGACCGCGGCCGCGCTGGCCGCCTATTTTGCGGCGGCCGGGGTGCTGCAGGGGGTGCCCTTCTCGCTGCCGGGTGCGTTGCTTCTGCCGGCCGCGTCCATCCTGGTCTTCTCCTACCTCTTCCGCCACATCCGCAACGTGGCGATCACCCGCAGCGTGCGCTTCACCCCGGCCGTGATGCTGCTGCGGGCCTGCCTGGCGGCCGCCATCATCCTGGCCATTACCGCGGCGGCGCGCGTCGTCGGCCCGGCCTGGGCCGGGTTGTTCTCCGCTTTCCCGACGGCGCTGTTCCCCCTCATGTTGATCGTGCATCTCACCTATGATAAGGCCCATGTCCACACCATCATCAAGAACTTCCCGCTGGGGCTCGGGTCGCTGATCGTCTACGGCTGCGCCGTGGCGCTCGGCTATCCGCGCCTGGGGGTGGGATGGGGGACCGCGGTCGCCTTCGCGGCGGCAACGGCCTACCTGGTCATTTACGGGGCGACGGTCGCCCGGCGGCGACGCTGAGGGGCTGGGCGTCTTTAAACCGGAAGGGGGTCCGATGGATGCGCATCTGTGCTCGTTGGTGGATACGGCGATTGCCCGCGAGGAGGAAGCCTACCGGTTCTACACGGAGCTGCGCGAGCGCGTGAGCGACCCGGCTGCGCGCGAGGCGATCCAGTGGGTGGCCGGGGAGGAGGTGCGGCACAAGGAGTTCCTCGTCCGCTACCGCGCGGGGGAGTACGGCGCGGCCGCGCTACGGCTGATCGAGGTCGTCGCCACCCGCATCGCCGAGCACATGGCCGAGCCGGAACGCTCCGCGCAGATGAGCAGCGCCGAGGTCTTCCTCACGGCCGCCCACCGCGAGCTGCGCTCGCACCGTTTCTACACCGAGCTGGCCGGCCAGCACGCGGCCGGCGAAGCCCGAGAGATCCTGCTCAAGATGGCCAACGAGGAACTGCGGCACAAGGAAAAGATGGAATACCTTTACGCCAACACTGCGTTCCCGCAAACCTCGGGCGGGTGAAAAACCTCGCCTCAGGCCGTGATCCTGCGTTGTGCGACTTTTTGCAAATGCTCACATACTGAACGTATGCTCCGCTTTTCAAAAAGCCGCACGCCTTGTCTGACGGCCCGAGGCTCGTTTTTGGTTTCCATCTTCATGCCGTGGCCTTGGTCTTCGGCTTGGGGTCGACCGGGATGACGGTGACGGGCACCGGCGAGTGCTTCAGCACCTTGTCGGCCACGCTGCCGAAGCGGAAGTTGCCCTGGGCGCCGTGGCTCGCCATGACGACCTGGTCCACCTTCTCCTTCTGGATGAGCTTCAGAATTTCGGTCGCCGGGTCCCCGACGGCCACGTGCTTGATGTAGAGCGGGCACCCCTCCAGGTATTTTTCGCAGATCTGCCCCAGCCGCTTGGTTGCCGTGCGGTTGGCGTGCTCCATGAGCTCCTGCACGCGCTTCTCCTCGAAGGCCCCGTACCACCCGTCGTGGTGCGCGATGTCCTCGATCACGTACAGGACGTGGATTTCGCCCGGCTCGTTCTGGTTGAGCGCCTTCACGTGGGGCAGCGCCTGTTCGGATATGCTCGAAAAGTCCGTCGGCCACAGAATGCGTTTGCCCGCCATCATGCGCCTCCTTTTGCGTGCGTTCCAGTCTCCAGCGTGTGAATCATCCGGAACATAACACCCGCGGCCCGGATGTAAAGAACACCGGGCCGCGGGAGCGCTTCCCCACAAAAAACAAGCGGCCCCGCGCGGGGCCGCTTGCGTTCTTCGTGCGGGGGTCGCCCGCGCCCTATTTCTTGTTGTCCTTGACCTCCTCGAAGTCGGCGTCCACGACGTCGTCCTCGGGCTTGGCGGCGCGGGCGCCGCTTCCGTCGGCCTGCTGCTGGGCACCCGGCTTCTGCCCTTCGGCCTGCGAGGCCTGCTGGTACATGGCCTCGGCGAGCTTGTGAGAGGCGGTGGTCAGCTCCTCGCTCGCGCGCCGGATCTTCTCCGTGTCGTCGCCGTCCATGACCTTGCGCAGCTCGCCGATGGCGTCCTCGACCTTGGTCTTGGTGGCCTTGTCGACTTTGTCGCCCAGGTCCTTGATCGACTTTTCGGTCGAGTAGATCAGCTGGTCGGCGTGGTTGCGCGCTTCAACCAGCTCGCGCTTCTTGCGGTCGTCATCGACGTGCATCTCGGCGTCCTTGACGAGCTTGTCGATCTCCTCCTTGCTCAGGCCCGAGGAGGCCGTGATCTGGATCGACTGTTCCTTGCTGGTGGCCTTGTCCTTGGCCGACACGTTCACGATGCCGTTGGCGTCGATGTCGAAGGTGACCTCGACCTGGGGCACGCCGCGCGGGGCGGGCGGGATGCCGACCAGCTCGAAGCGGCCGAGCGTCTTGTTGTTGGCCGCCATCTCGCGCTCGCCCTGCAGCACGTGGATCGAGACCGCCGGCTGGCTGTCGGTGGCGGTGGAGAAGATCTGGCTCTTGCGCGTGGGGATGGTGGTGTTCTTCTCGATCAGCTTGGTCATGACGCCGCCAAGCGTCTCGATGCCGAGCGACAGCGGGGTCACGTCGAGCAGGAGCACGTCCTTGACGTCGCCCTTCAGCACCGCGCCCTGGATGGCGGCGCCCACGGCCACCACCTCGTCCGGGTTGACGCCCTTGTGGGGCTCCTTGCCGAAGATCTCGCCGCACGCGCTCCTACGACCGAGGGCATGCGGGTCATGCCGCCGACCAGGATGACCTCGTTGATCTCGCGCGGGGCCAGGCCTGCGTCCTTCATGCACGTGCGGCAGGGCTCCTCGAGCTTGTCGAGCAGGTCGCTGACCAGCCCTTCGAGCTTGGCGCGGGTGATCTTGAGGTTGAGGTGCTTGGGGCCGCTCGCGTCCGCGGTGATGAACGGCAGGTTGATGTCGGTCTCCATGGCGGTGGACAGCTCGACCTTGGCCTTCTCGGCCGCTTCCTTGAGGCGCTGCAGCGCCATCTTGTCGTTGCGCAGGTCGATGCCCTGGTCCTTTTTGAACTCGTCGGCCAGGAAGGTGATCACGCGCATGTCGAAGTCATCGCCGCCGAGGTGGGTGTCGCCGTTGGTGGCCTTGACCTCGAACACGCCCTCGCCGATCTCGAGGACCGAGATGTCGAAGGTGCCGCCGCCCAGGTCGAAGACGGCGATCTTCTCTTCCTTCTTCTTGTCCATGCCGTAGGCGAGCGCCGCCGCGGTCGGCTCGTTGATGATGCGCAGGACGTTCAGCCCGGCGATCTTGCCGGCGTCCTTGGTGGCCTGGCGCTGGCTGTCGTCGAAGTAGGCCGGCACCGTGATGACGGCGTCGTTCACCTTTTCGCCGAGATAATCCTCCGCGTACTTCTTGATGAAGGCGAGAATGAAGGACGAGATTTCGGCCGGGCTGTAGCCCTTGCCGCGGATCGCGAGCTGAACGTCCCCGTTGGACGACTCCTCGATTTTGTAGGGCAGCACCTTGCGGTCGTACTGAACCTCGCGCGAGCTGAACTTGCGGCCGATCAGGCGCTTGACCCCGAACACCGTGTTCTCGGGGTTGGTGATCGATTGGCGTTTGGCGATCTGGCCGACGAGGCGCTCACCGTTTTCGGTGACGGCCACGACCGACGGCGTGGTGCGACCCCCCTCGGGGTTGGTGATGACCTTGGGATCGCTCCCCTCCATGATCGCGACGCACGAGTTGGTGGTGCCCAGATCGATTCCGATTACCTTCGGCATACCGTTTTCCTCCTCCTGATGTCAGTGTCGAATAGTATCCAATAATGGGTCAGCGGGTCGGGTCGCCATCGCCGGGTTCCGCAGCCGGCCGGGCGGCCACCACCACGAGGGCGGGCCGCAGCAGGCGGCCGTTGATCAAATAGCCCTTCTGCATTTCGCGAATGACGGCGTTTTCGGGCAGGCTGTCCGAATGCTCACGCAGGATGGCTTCGTGGACCTCGGGGTTGAACGGCTGCCCCGTCGACTCGACCGGGGTCACACTGAACTTCTCCAGGATCCGCATGAGCTCCTTCAGCGTCAGGCCCAAGCCGTCGGCGATGGTCTTCTCGGACCCCTCGCAACCGGCCGCCTGGAGCGCCAGCTCGATGTGGTCCACGATCGACAGCAGTTCCCGCAGCAGCGACTGGTTGGCGTACTTGCGGAACTCGTCCATTTCGCGCGCCATGCGCTTCTTGTAGTTCTCGAATTCCGCGGTGGTTCGCAGGAGCCGGTCGTAGGTTTCCTTCAGCTCCTTTTCCTTCGCCTCGAGTCCGGCCGCCTCGGCGCCCGCCTCACCGGTCGGGGCGTCGTCGCCCCCGGTTGCCGGCGCGTCGCTCTGGCCCTCTGCGTCAGCGGTCGCGTTCACCGCCTTGTCGTCGTGAGATGCAATCCTGATTTTGCGCTTGTCGAACATTTCCTCTGCCTTTGTCGAATGAGATCGACCGGGAACATAAGGCACGCGCTTTCGATGTCAAGCCGTTGGCAAAAGGTTTTCTATAACGAATTAGAGGCGTTGGGTTGCCGGGGTGGGGGGGAGGGGCTGCGGCCCGGGGCCCTCGGATGTGTGGCCCGAACCATCGGTTCGGAAACGATCCACGACACAGCCGACATCACTTATCGCTGCTTCCTTCCGGACCTGACGAGGTTCGTGCGCGTCTGTTGCGTGGCGACCGGCCGGATGAATCCGGGCCACACGTCCCAGGGCCCTGGGCGGGAGAGGGGGCTTCAAATTTGACCCCGCTTCTCGAGACTGGGTGAACATACGCCCTTCGCTCGATTTTTCAAGCGGAAAGTGGGGGGCGGGGGTCTGGGTGTTTGGGTATTTTGGTATTTTGGTGTTTGGGTGTTTTGGAGGGGGCGTATGGGGCTGGGCGAGCGCGGCGGTTGACTTGGTGCGGGGGGATGCCGTAAAGGCTAAACAGGCAGCCGAATCCCGCCGAACGGATTTTCGATCATGGCCCATTCCGACCCGCACCCGACCCGCCTCGAGCGCCTGTTCGACCAGGCGGTGGACCGCTACGCCCTGCTCGCACCGGGGGATGCCGTGCTGGTCGGCGTCTCCGGCGGGGCCGACTCGACCGCGCTGCTGCACCTGCTCCGGGCGCGCGGGGAGCGCCTGGGCCTGCGACTGGGGGTCGGCCACCTCGACCATGGGCTGCGCCCGGAATCGTCGGCGGAGGCCCGGGCCGTCGAATGCCTGGCCGGCGAGCTCGGGGTCACGGTGCACCGCGAACGGGCGGACGTGCGCGCGTTGCAGCGGCAGCTGGGGACGTCGCTGGAGGCGGCCGGCCGGGAGGCCCGCTACGCCTTCTTCCGCCGCACGGCCGAGTGCCACGGCTACACCAAGGTCGCCTTGGGGCACCACGCGGACGACAACGCCGAGACCCTGCTGCTCAATCTGCTGCGCGGCAGCGGTCGGTCCGGGCTGGGGGGGATCCGCGCCATGCGGGACGGAATCTACATCCGCCCGCTCCTGCGGGCCTTCCGGGCGGACATCGACGCGTATCTGCGCGGCCGGGGGCTGCGCTGGATGAACGACGCCACCAACGCCGACGAGAGCCTGCGGCGCAACCGCATCCGCCACCAGCCTGATCCCGCTCCTGGAGCGGGACTTCCAGCCGGCGGCCCGTGCCGTTCTCAGCCGCGCGGCCGAAGTGCTGGCCGCGGAAGAGGTCTGGATCGACGAGTTGCTGCAGCCCATCGTTGAACGCCTGCTGCAGGAGCGCGCTCCCGGGCGCGTGGCGCTGGACGCGGCGGCCCTGGCCGAGCTCCCGGTCGCCGTGCGCCGCCGCGTCGTGCGCACGGCGCTGCGCCGGGTGCGGGGAGACCTGCAGCGCATCGGCTTCGACCACGTCGAGAGCGTTTTCAACGCCACGGGCACCCGGCACCTGCCGGGCGGCGTGTGCGTGAGTCGCACCGCGCGAGAGATCGTCATCGAGCGGGCCGCGGCCGCGGGCCGGCCCGGACCGGCCGTACCCGGCCCGGTCTACGAACACCGCCTGGCCGGGTGCGGGACCCTGGTCGTCCCCGAAACCGGCGAGGCGATTCGGCTCGTGGAAGCCCCGCCGGGTGAGGTCGGAGGGCCTGCTCGGCGGGGGCCCGTTCACGGCGCGGCTCGACGCAGAGACGGTGCGGTTTCCCCTCATGATCCGCAACCGCCGCCCCGGGGACCGGTTTCGTCCCCTGGGGGTGGGGGGATCGCAAAAGCTCAAGAAGTATTTCGGGGACCACAAGGTCGCGCCCGCGGAGCGCCGATCTTGCCCGCTGCTGCTGAGCGATGACCGCATCGTCTGGGTCGCCGGCCACCGCCTGGACGAGAGCGTCCGGATCACCCCGGGCACGCGGCGGGTGCTCACGGCCGAGCGCCTGGTTGCGCCTGTGCGCGAGGATGATTAGGTTGCCGGAAATTATTCCGGAATTCCACTCGCCCCTGCTCGGATGCTCCCGCCCCGGCAAATGGTGCTTGAATTTTCGCGTGAGATACGGGATACTTCCCGCAGTTTTGAAGACACCCCACCCCTAACTGGTGATGTATTCAGGAGGAAATCGGCGTTGAACCCGTTCTACAAGAACCTGGCGCTCTGGCTGGTCATCACGCTGATGATGGTCATGCTTTACAATCTGTTCAGCCAGCAGCACCTGAACGAATCCACCCTCAACTACTCCCAGTTCCTCTCGATGGTGAACGACGATCGGGTGGCGGAGGTGTCCATCCAGGGCAAGGAGCTCTACGTCACGGACGTCAACCGCGCCCGCTACAAGGTCTACGCCCCGCAGGACCCGGAGTTGATCGGCCTGCTGCGGCAGAAGCGCGTCATCATCAGCGCCAAGCCCGAGAACGACTCCCCCTGGTACATGTCGCTGCTGGTGTCCTGGTTCCCGATGCTGCTGCTGATCGGCGTCTGGATCTTCTTCATGCGCCAGATGCAGGTCCGGCGGCGGCAAGGCGCATGTCGTTCGGCAAGAGCCGCGCGCAGGCTGCTCTCCGACAACTCGCAGAAGGTCACCTTCGCCGACGTGGCCGGGCATCGACGAGGCCAAGGAAGAGCTGCGAGGAGATCGTCGAGTTCCTGAAGGACCCGAAGAAGTTCACCCGCCTCGGCGGCCGCATCCCCAAGGGGGTGCTGCTGGTCGGGCCGCCGGGCACCGGCAAGACGCTGCTGGCGCGCGGCCATCGCGGGCGAGGCGGGCGTCCCGTTCTTCACCATCAGCGGGCTCCGACTTCGTCGAGATGTTCGTCGGCGTCGGCGCCTCGCGCGTGCGCGACCTCTTCGTGCAGGGCAAGAAGAACGCCCCCTGCATCATCTTCATCGACGAGATCGACGCCGTCGGGCGGCACCGCGGCGCGGGCCTCGGCGGCGGCCACGACGAGCGCGAGCAGACCCTCAACCAGCTGCTGGTCGAGATGGACGGCTTCGAGACCAACGAGGGCGTCATCCTGATCGCGGCCACCAACCGGCCCGACGTGCTCGACCCGGCGCTGCTGCGCCCGGGCCGCTTCGACCGCCAGGTCGTCGTGCCGCTGCCCGACGTCAAGGGCCGCGAGGAGATCCTCAGCGTGCACATGCGCCGAGACGCCCGTCGGCGACGACGTGACGTGAGCTGCTCGCCCGCCAAGGGCACGCCGGGGTTCTCCGGCGCCGACCTCGAGAACCTGGTGAACGAGGCGGCCCTGCTGGCCGCCAAGCGCGGAAAGGACAAGGTCGCGATGAGCGACTTCGAGGACGCCAAGGACAAGGTCTGATGGGCCCGGAGCGCGCTCGATGGTCATCAACCTCGAGGAGCACCGCACGTGACGGCCTACCACGAGAGCGGGCCACGCGCTGGTGGCGCAGCTTCTGCCCGGCGACCGATCCCGTGCACAAGGTCACCATCATCCCGCGCGGCCGCGCGGCCGGTGACCTGGTTCCTGCCCGAGGAGCAGGACTTCAAGTTCCGCGTCGCTCGACGCGAGCTCTCCGTGGCCTTCGGCGGCCGCGCCGCCGAGGAGCTCGTGCTTCAACCGCATCAGCACGGGGGCAGCCAACGACATCGAGCGCGCGACCGAGCTGGCCGCGCAGATGGTGTGCAGTGGGGGATGAGCGATAAGCTCGGGCCGATGAACTACGGGAAAGGGGAGGAGACCGTCTTCCTCGGGCGCGAAATCGTCCAGCACCGCGATTACTCGGATGCGACCGCGCAGAAGATCGACGACGAGATCAACCGGCTCATCAAGGGCGCCTACGAGCGGCGCGCAAGGTCCTGCGGGAGAACATGGACATCCTGACCGCGCTCGCGGACGTGTTGTCGGAAAAAGAGTCCATCATGGGCAAGGAGTTGGACGGCTCATCGTGAGCTTGCGCCCGGGCATCCGGCTGCCCTCAAGAAGATCGAGGCAGGACGAGCCGGCCGCGCAGCCGGTCGCGGTCGACACCCGGGTGTAAGCCGGACGATGCCCACGCGCGCTCTATACCGTCTCGCCTGCGGCGGCCGGGTCCTCGACCTGGGCCGCCGCACCTGCGTCATGGGGGTGCTGAACGTGACGCCGGACTCGTTTTCGGACGGCGGGCGCTTCCTCGACCCGTCGGCCGCCGTCGCGCGCGGCGAGCGCATGGCGGCCGACGGCGCCGACTCATCGACGTCGGCGGCGAGTCGACGCGGCCCTTCTCCGATCCGGTCCCGCGGAGGAGGAAATCCGCCGGGTGGTCCCGGTCGTCGCCGAGCTGGCCCGGCGGGTCGACGTCCCGATCAGCATCGATACCACCAAGGCCGAGGTCGCGCGCCGGGCGCTCGAGGCCGGAGCCGCGATCGTCAACGACATCTCGGGGCTGGAGCTCGACCCGGATCTCGCGCGCGCGGCGGCCGAGTTCGAGGCCCCGCTGGTGCTCATGCACATGCGCGGCGAGCCGCGCACCATGCAGGTGGACCCGCGCTACGAGGATCTGGTCGGGGAAATCCGCGATCACCTGCTGCGGGCGGTGGAGCGTGCGGAGCGAATGGGGGTGGAGCGTTCACGGCTGGTCGTGGACCCGGGCCTCGGTTTCGGCAAGACCGCGGCCCACAACCTCGAGCTGATCCGTCGACTGCCCGAGTTCGCGGTGCTGGACCTGCCCGTGCTGGTCGGTCCCTCCCGCAAGTCCTTCATCCGCCGGCTGGTCAAGCCGCCCGAGGTCAGGGACATCCCGCCCGACCTGCCCGTCGTCGAGACCGGCACCCAGGCGGCGGTGGCGGCCGCTGTGATCGGCGGGGCCCATATCGTGCGCGTGCACGACGTCGCCGCGACCGTGGCCACCGTCAACGTCATCGACGCGATCCTGAACAGCTGAGAAAAACGGCGCCGCAGGCCGTGATCCGGCGTTGCGCGGCCCTTCGTAAATGCTCACATGCCGAGGAGCATGCTGCGTTTTCCGAAGGGCCGCGGCGCCTTGGCTGACGGCCTGGGGCGCCGTTTCGAACGTTATTGCAGGCCGTGATACGGGGATGGGTCCGACCCGAGCGGTCCGACCGATCAGACCGAGAAAGCGGGCCCTCCCATTGAACGACGCAGGGCCTCACCGTGGGCCAACGGGCCAACTTCCCCTATCTCTTCTCCCTCACCCACCCCAGAAACCCGTTGACGCTGTTCTTCAGGAAGTAGCGCTCGCGCTGCTGCGCCGGCGCGGGGAAGCTATCGAACGCGCGCAGCAGCGGGTCTTCGGCGAGCAGCCCGTCGACCAGGCGTTCCACGGCGTTGGCGTCGCCGGCTTCGGCCTGATGCGTCGCGATCCACCCTTCCCAGAAGAGCAGCTGCTCCCGGTGCCGGCGCAGGAGTTCGGCGCCGTTGTCGCGGAGGCCGTGGTGGCCGACGACCATGCGGCCGGGCGCGCGGGCGATGAGGAGATCCATGCTGGCGAGCGCGGTGTCCAGGAAGAAGCGCGGCGGGGTCGCCGGCCGCATGTAGTCCCCGGCGGAGAGCGCGTAGAGCACGCCGCAGGCCTCGCCCGCGAAGAGCACGCGGCCCGCGTCGAAGCTCGCGTGGTGCGGCGCGTGCCCGGGCGTGATCAGCGCGCGGATCCCGGCCTCGTCGAACCCCTGGGCGGGGACGAAGCGCCCGGCCGGGACGGGGAGAAGCGGCCCGTACCCGTCCGCGACCGCCCCCAGCACCTTGCGCGAGCCTTCCAGAGCTGGGCCGGGTCCACCAGGTGCGGGATGCCCTTGTCGTGGCAGACGATGCGCGCCTCGGGGAAGCGCGCGGCGATGTGGCCGGTCGCCCCCGCGTGGTCGAGGTGGATGTGGGTGATCAGGATGAAGTCCAGGCGCGTCACCCCGAGCGCCGCGAGGCCGGCGGATAGCTGGTCGGCGGTGGACGCCGGGCCGACGTCGACCAGGCAGGTCGCCGGGCCGGTCATGAGCCAGCTGCTGATGAAGTCCCCGAAACCGGGCAGCGCCGGCGGGGTGAGGTGGATCTGGAACACGCCGTCGCCGGCGGGGGTGATGGTCGGTTGCACCGCGTGCCCTCCTGAGCGTGAAGTGGCGACAATATAGGACCTTGCAAGGCGAAGTTGCGAGCTCGGAGTTGCGAGGGGAGGGCCACGGCCCTCGCTGCAACGGAGATGGCCGCCGTCGACTGTAGTCGACTCAGATCCTCTCCATTTGCGGGTTGCAGGGAAATCTTCAGGAAGCGTCAGCTAAACCATCATTTATCCGGTTCGGCAAAAGTTGTGGATAAGGCATGAAGTCCACACTTTGACAAGTGGATAGATTCTCCATCGTAATCCACATTTCTGCCTCCGGCGATTAAAGCCTCGGATAGGGGTGGTGCTACCACATGCTTTAACCCTGTGCATACCCCCTTGGTCGCTCCAAGAGAGGCAGATCGACAGACGCACCAGTGATGCTATATTCAAAAGGTGCGGTCCGGAGTGCCACAGCTTCCCCAAGCTAAGCCTGTCTGGAGCGTACCCTGCGCATCTGTGGGGTCTTATAATGTGGGTAAGCTGGAAAAAATGGACACCAAAGTTTACGATGGAAGACAAACGGAGGTGTCACGATGGAACGGCTCCCACACAGCAAGTACACTAAAGAGCTGCGGCTGGAAGCGGTGCGCTTGGTAACCGAGGGCGGAGTATCGGTCCAAGAGGCTTCGATGCGACTGTCGCTGCCCAAATCGACGCTTGAGAACTGGCTGCGAGCCTTCAAAGCCGGCAAGCTGGAGCGGATCGGGTCCAGCCAGCGTCCTCTGACAGAGACGGAGGCTGAACTGGCCCGGGTGAAGCGAGAGCTGGCCCTGGTGCGGATGGAGCGCGACATCCTAAAAAAAGCGGCGGTATATTCAACTGATCAACGCAACACCTTGACCGATAACAATCTGGAAAGGTGGTGCGTATGGCACAAATGGGACGACCTGGGCTCACTGCTTCCCAGAAGGCAGATCTTTGGCATCGATGGAAACACGGTCAGTCACTGAGCGAGATAAGCCGGGCGCTCGGCAAGAACCCGGGATCGGTTCATGGGGTATTATCTTCTCATGGAGGGATCTTTCCAATACCGCGTCGCCGATCCCGATTGGCTCTTTCACTTGGCCGAACGGGAAGAAATATCAAGGGGTATAGTTGCAGGAATGTCGATCCGCCAAATTGCCGCAAAAATCCGAAGAGCCCCATCTACAGTGAGCCGGGAAATTGGCCGTCATGGTGGGCGAAGAGAATATCGTGCTTCGGCTGCTGATTTTGCCGCTTGGGATCGATCTCGCCGCCCGAAGTTGTGCCGACTTGCCGCCTGCAATAAGTTACAGCAGGTGGTAGCTGAGAAGTTGAGCCTGGACTGGTCTCCAGAGCAAATATCCGGATGGTTGGTTGTAGAATATCCAACGACAAAAGCATGCGCGTTTCCCACGAGACGATTTACCGAAGTTTGTTTATCCAGGCCAGGGGTGTGCTCAAAAAGGAGCTGCTGGGGCATTTGAGATCCAGACAGGTTATGCGGAGATCAGCTAATGCCAAATCCGGTGGCCAACCAAGAGGGCAAATTGTGGATGCGGTATCCATCCGGCAGCGACCGGCCAATGTCGAAGATCGCTCAATCCCAGGGCACTGGGAAGGTGATTTGATCACCGGTTCGAAGAACACTCATATCGCAACTTTGGTTGAACGTCGCTCGCGCTACACCATGCTTGTCAAAGTCGCAGGCAAAGATACCACCAGCGTGACATCGGCACTATCCAAGCAAGTTCTCGAACTGCCGACCCAGCTACGTCGGTCCTTAACGTGGGATCGCGGCATGGAGATGGCCCAACACAAGGAATTCACGATTGCAACAGATGTGCAGGTTTATTTCTGTGATCCACAGAGCCCATGGCAGCGCGGGACAAATGAGAACACAAACCGACTGCTGAGACAGTATTTTCCAAAGGGCGCTGAACTTTCTGCCTACTCACAATCCGATTTGGACGAGGTCGCCTTGCGGCTAAATCAAAGGCCACGAAAAACTTTGGGGTATCTGTCGCCAGCAGAGAAATTTAGAGATTGTGTTGCGTTGACTGGTTGAACTCACCGCCGCGTACTTTGCCAAGGAGTCGCTGCACGGCACGCGATGATGGAGCAGCTGCGACTCGAGTATCCGTTGGGAGTGCTGTGCCGAGTGCTGGAGGTCTCTGCGAGCGGTTTTCATGCGAATCGCCGCCGTGCGCCGTCGCGAAGAGCGCAGCAGGAGCCTCGGCTGGAGATCGAGATCCGCGCCGCCCACCAGCGCACGCGGCAGACCTACGGACCGGAGCGGCTGCAGCGGGAGTTGGCCGCTCACGGGGTGTGCATCGGGGTGCACCGGATCAAACGCCTGCGCCGCAAGCTCGGGCTTTGCTGCAAGCAGCGTCGAAGATTCAAGGCGACGACCGATTCCCGTCATGGCCTGCCGGTTGCGGAGAATCTGCTGGGGCAGCGCTTCGATGCTCGATCTCCGTCGCAGACCTGGCTGAGCGACATCACCTATATCCCCACGGAGGAAGGCTGGCTTTACTTGGTCGGGCACAAGGACCTGTGTACGCACAAGATCGTCGGCTATGCGATGGGCGTGCGCATGACGCGCAACCTGGTCATCGAGTCGCTGCGGCGCGCCGTTGAGGCAACCCGTCCGCCGACCGGACTGGTGCACCACTCGGACCGAGGCAGTCAGTACTGCTCCGCGGAGTACCGGAAGATGTTGGAGGCGCTTGGCATGAAGGCCTCGATGAGTGGAGCGGGCAACTGCTACGACAATGCCCCGATGGAGAGCTTCTGGGCAACATTGAAAACCGAGTTGGTCTTTCATCGTCGCTTCGCCACCCGGCAGCAGGCCATTCGGGAGATCACCGAGTACATCGAGGTCTTTTACAACCGACAGCGTATACAGAAGCAGTTGGGGTATCTATCTCCGGCAGCCTACGAGCGCCGGTACTATGAACAGCGGTTGGCAGCATAATCAGTTTGGTGTCCACTATTGCCGACCGACCCCAATGAAACCATCTAATCATTGTTAGACCCAGGAAGTACTGAGAGGAGAGTGCGATGAGCAACGAGCAGGTGGCACCTGAAACGAAAGGTGTTACGGTGAAGTTACTTGCAACGGTTGACCTTGGCCCTGAGATCGAGGGCATGGCAGGGCGCCAACTTCGAATGCGTATGGTGACCATCGAGCCGGGAGGCGTCTTCGGCCCGATTCACGGCCATAAAGACCGGCCAGGCACCGTCTACATACTGCAAGGAACGATCACTGACCATCGAAATGGAGTCGCTACAGACTATGGGCCGGGAGTGGGCTGGCCCGAGGATAGGAACACTACACACTGGCTTGAGAACAGAGGAACGATTCCGGCAGTGGAGATCTCGGTCGATATAGCCAGGCAAGAATAAGCTCAGGCCCGACATCTAACACGGTCGGGCCTAACACGCGGCTCAACCGGATGCGCTTAAGTCGGCTTCTCCCTCCTTTCGCGCGCCGCTTAGCGGCTACGCCCAACCTGCGGTTAACCCTCCAAAACCCGCACTTTGGCACTTCGGTAGGTTCTCCATCGTCATCCACTCAGGCGCTCGCCGATTGTAGCCTGATAGTAAATTTGTATGTAGCGTTAGCTAAACCCTCATTTATGCGGCCGGCAAAAGTTGCGGAACAGGCACGCAGTCTAATCTTCAAGCCGCCCTGGGATTCATGTTACTTTTTATGCCGATTGCAGGATCGGCGGGGTATGGTTATCATCCGAAGTTACCACCAAAAGACCGATTTTGTGATAACGCCATTAAGTTAAAAGAAGACCTCCGGCGCAAATGTTTGGAGGACACGCGTGTCAAGGGTCTTTGTGCAAGGCACAATTTAAACAAGGAGGAGAAAATGAAAAAGAAACTGTTACACCTGTTCGCCATAACTGCTGTCGGTTTGGCGTGCATCGCCGGCGAGGCAGCAGCGGCGGACAAGAAGCCTAACATCGTCATCATCTGGGGCGACGACATCGGCCTGTCCGACGTCAGCGCCTACTCGCAAGGCCTCATGGGCTTCAAGACGCCCAACATCGACCGGGTTGCCAAGGAAGGAATGATGTTCACCGACACCTATGCTGAGCAGAGCTGCACCGCCGGCCGGGGGTCATTCATCACCGGTCAGTCCGGCTTGCGCACTGGCTTGACCAAGGTCGGTCTGCCAGGCGCGACGCAAGGGTTGCAAAAGGAAGACCCGACCATTGCCGAGCTGCTCAAACCGCTCGGCTATGCCACCGGCCAGTTCGGCAAGAACCATTTGGGGGACCGCAACGAGTTCCTCCCCACCGTGCACGGCTTTGACGAGTTCTACGGCAATCTCTATCACCTGAACGCGGAGGAAGAGCCGGAACTGCCTGACTACCCGAAAGATCCGGCGTTCCGTGCAAAGTTTGGCCCCCGTGGCGTGATGGACTGTAAGGCCTCGAGCACGGACGACCAGACTGTGGATCCACGCTTCGGCAAGGTCGGCAAGCAGGTGTGCAAAGACACCGGTCCCCTGACCAAAAAGCGGATGGAAACGATCGACGATGACGTCGCCAACCGGGCCGTGGATTTCATTAAGCGGCAAAACGAGGCCGGCAAGCCCGCCTTTGTCTGGGTGAACTTCTCCCACATGCACTTCCGCACCCACACCAAGCCGGAGAGCATTGGCCAGGCAGGGCGCTGGCAGAGCCCGTACCATGACACCATGATCGACCACGACAAGAATGTCGGCCAGGTGCTCAAGGCGCTGGACGACCTCGGCATCGCGGACAACACCTTCGTCATGTACAGCACCGACAACGGCCCGCACATGAACAGCTGGCCGGATGGTGCCATGACGCCGTTCCGCAGCGAGAAAAACTCGAACTGGGAAGGTGCCTACCGGGTACCTGGCATGGTCCGCTGGCCGGGCAAGATCAAACCGGGCCAGGTGTCCAACGAGATGGTTGCTCACCTTGACTGGCTGCCGACCCTTCTGGCCGTGGCCGGTGATACGCAAGTGAAAGATAAGTTGCTCAAGGGCTACAAGGTTGGAGACATGACTTACAAGGTCCATCTGGACGGTGACAACCTCGTCCCCTACCTGACCGGCCAAGCCGAGAAGAGCCCGCGGGAATCGTTCCTGTACATCAACGATGACCAGCAATTGACCGGCCTGCGCTACGACAACTGGAAGCTCGTATTCATGGAGCAACGGGCCCCCGGAACGATGCTTATCTGGGCGAACCCATTCACCAGCCTGCGGGTGCCGAAGATTTTCAATCTCCGCACGGACCCGTACGAGCGGGCGGATATCACTTCGAACACTTATTACGACTGGCTGTTGGATCACGCCTTCCTGATGGTCCCTGCGCAGGCGTATGTAGGCCAGTTCCTGATGACCTTCAAGGACTACCCTCAGCGGCAGAAGGCGGCCAGCTTCAACCTGGATGAAGTTCTTCAGAAGCTGAACGAAAGCAGCGGGTCTAAGTAGCACGGAGCAAACGGGGCGCTGCGGGTAGCGCCCCGTCGTGGCCACTAACCTGGCGTTTCACTGCTGCGCCCATCGTGTAAGGCGATGGGTGCAGCAATCAACAAAATATACAGGTCGCGATGATAAAGACCAGAGACAAAGAACCGGCAGCAGCAGCGGACGCAGAAAAGACCTTCACCCTCAAGTCACGCGATACGATCACCCGTCGCGAGTTCCTGGCTGGCGCAGCGGCAGTCGGTGTGGCGGTACTCCTGCCTGGAGGCACGTCTGAAGCAGCGGGCGGGAAGAAGACTTTTACAATCCTGCACACCAATGACATGCACTCGGCCTTCATCGGGCTGGGTCCGGCTTCGGACTACACGCCGTTCACGCTTAACGACGACAAGACCCGGGGCGGGTACGCACGTTTGGCCGGGTTGATCGCCATGAGGAGGGAGGCGCGCAAGGAGCAGGGTCCTGTGCTGGTGCTTGACGCAGGCGACTACAGCATGGGGACCGCATTCGGCGCCGCCACGCGTGAGATCGGCGGCGAACTGCAGCTCATGTCGCGAATGGGATATGACGCCACCACCTTCGGCAACCATGAATTCGACTACGGGCCTGAGGGCCTGGGCCGGTCCATCGGCGTGGCCGCGAAAGCGGGCCACGTCCCGGTGGTGCTCACCTCAAATACCAGCTTCACGAAGCAAGATCCAGCACTGGCGGATCTGCAACGCCTTGCCAAGGCCAGGGTGCTGCGCCGTCATCTCGTGATCGAACGCGGCGGCATTCGCTTCGGCCTATTCGGGGTGATCGGCAAAGAAGCCATCTTCTACGCCAATGGCGGTGCGGTTACCTTCACCGACGCAATCGAGACCGCCCGGGAAATGGTGAAGGTTCTCCGCGAAAACGAGAAGGTGGATGTGGTCATCGCGCTCAGTCACGGCGGCGTGGAGAAAGGCAAGGACGGGCGCTACACCGGCGGTGACGACGTGCGCCTGGCCGAAGCCGTGCCGGGCATCGATGTGGTGATCGGCGGGCACAGCCATACCGAGCTGCAGGAGACGGTCATCGTCAATGACCGCACGCCTGTAGTCCAGACCGGAAAGGAAGGGAAGAGCCTTGGCGAGCTGGTGATCACACTGGACGGCGCCAAGCTGTCGGTCGACTCCTACAAGCTCTACCCGATCGACGACAGTATTGCCGGCGATCGGGCGATCGCCGACGAGATCCAAAAACTCAAGAAGTCCGTCACCACGGCCGTGTTCGCCTCCCGCGGCTACAGCGTCGACCAGCCGCTGGCGATCATTCCGCAGGACCTGCCCAACACGTTTACCGACATCGCCGCCAGCACGATCCTCGCCAACCTTTGCACCGATGCCTTCAGAAGCGCCACGAAAGCGGACATCGGCTTCAGCGTCAACGGGCTGATGCGTACCGGCCTGACCCGGGGAAAGTCCGGCGTGCAAACAGTCTACGATATTTTCGCCGTGGCACCCCTCGGCTACGGTGTGGTGGATACGACGGCAGGCAGTGCACTCGTGACCGGCTACTTCACGGGTCTGGACCTGAAGTACCTGCTCGGGTACTGGCTCGTAGACAACCCCGCCCACCCCGGCGAGTTCTTCCCTCGCGCCTCCGGCATGAGGTTCCGGTACGACATGTCCCGCCCACAGTTCGACGTCGTGACGGCCATTGAACTGGGAGACCTCGATCGCGGCTACCGAGCAATCGACATCACAGGCAAGGACGAACGCTTGTACAGCCTCACGTGCCCACTGATGCTCGGCGTATTTATCGTGGCCATCCCCAAGACCACCAAAGGCAAGCTGTCTCTTGTTCCCAAGAATAAGGCGGGGCAGCCCCTCAAGTCCAGAGTTGAGGCACTCGATGCGGCTCACGAAAACTCGGGTTACCTGCTGCCGCCGCCGGGCACGACGGACAAGGGCAGTGTCGCCACAGGAGCGGGGAAAAGCGCCGGCCGCGAGATCAAGGAATGGCAGGCGATCATGGATCACCTGCGCAGCCTGCCGGTCAGGACCAAGGGCGAACTGCCGGGGATCCCCGTGGATGAACGCGCCGCAGAGGTCCGGGCGATAAAGGAGGGCTGATGGGTTTTTTCCGAAGTAGATAGCAACCCGGTTGGATACACGCATAAAGAGGAGAACAACAATGGATACTACGCGCAGACAAATCCTCATCCCCGCCGTGCTCGTTTGCGCGCTGGCGACCACGAGCGCATTCGCGCATCTATCACCTGCAATGCGCGAATAAAGGCCTGATGGACAATCTCGCAATCGACCACGAAACCGGTGGCGATGCCTTTAAAACATGGAGTTCACCCACTGGATGCATGTGACTCTCGACGCCCAAGTTGTGGACTCTGCAATCCTATGAGTGGACATGGCCTTCGTGCTCGGTAGCCGAGTCGCGATTTCCTGTTGAATTCAGGACCCCATTTTTGCCGTTTGATGTACGCGTCGGTAGGTTGCCTTCCGCAGTAACAACAATCCCTATAAGGGGGGTGTGATGAAGCCTCGCGAGACCGTTGGTGCGAACATGCGGCGAATTACTTGCGTTTTTTATCTCGCTGTGGTGCTTGCATTGTCCGGATGCGCCACGCCGGTGGGCGTGCGCCCGCTGGATTCAAAGGAGGCCAACCGCAGGCTGACCGAAACCGTTTTGTCAAACGACAAACTGAGCGCCCCGACGCTACAGATTCTCAACCGGGCCGGCCTGGAGAAGCAGTTCCAGAGTGAACCGACCGAGGCGATCGCAGCCCTGCACCAGACTCTCCCCACCGCCCGCGAGGCCGACCGGCTCTTTGCCCTGGCGGAGCTTTCCTTCCTGCATGCGGCAAAAAGCGGTGACCGGTCCTACTTCCTCGCCGCCGCGGTATATTCGTATGCGTTTCTCTTCCCGCAGGGTTCCGGCGCATCCCCGGACCCTTTTGACCCCCGTTTTCGAACCGCCGTCGAACTTTACAACCGGGGCATCACCGGGGGCTTCGCCGAACCGGAAAACAGACAGGTGCTTATACCGGAGAAACGACATGTAATTTTAGAGGAAGGGGTTTACAGGCTTCCCTTCGGGGAGCTTTCCGTCCACATCGATCCGGATGAGTTTCGCTACGGCCCGTTCCGCATGGTGAATTTTGTAGACACAGCGGAGCTCGAGGTGCGCGGCCTCCGGAACACCTACCGCTGGCCGGGGATCGGGGCGTCCCTGGCCGCCGCCCTGCAACACCGGCCGGGGGCGGAGGAGCGGGAATTTGCCATGGTCCCGGTGGGGTTACGAGTGGCGGCCACCGCCTTCCTGCGCCTGGAAAATGTTGAGGAGGGAATCCGGACCGGCCGGATGGAAGGACGGCTGACCCTCCACACCACGCAGGAAGACACCTCCGTCACCGTCGGCAACCGCACCGTACCACTGGAGTACGCGCTGACGGCCGTCCTTGCCGACACGCTTGAGGGGTCGCAGGCCTACGCAATGGAGCTCAAGGGGCTTTTATCGGGGGACCTCGCGATTTTTAAGGAGACCGCCCGTTTCAAGGATAACGTGCTTCTCATGGCGCCTTACCGTCCCGGCCGGATTCCGCTGGTGCTCGTTCACGGAACGGCTTCGAGCCCGGCGCGGTGGGCGCAAATGCTCAACGAAATCCTCAACGACCCGGAATTGTGGAACCGTTACCAAGTCTGGCTGTTCACTTACAACACCGGCAACCCCATTCTGTACTCCGGAGGGATTCTCACGCAAGGCCTGCGCAACGTGGTTCAGCAACTCGACCCCTCGGGGCAGGATGAGGCCCTGCGGAAGATGGTGGTCATCGGCCACAGCCAGGGCGGGCTGCTAACGAAGCTGACCGCCATCGACAGCGGCGATCGTTTCTGGGATCGCCTTTTCAACGTCCCCATCGATCAGCTCGACGTCTCGTCCGATACGCGCGAACTGCTCCGGCGCAGCCTCTTCTACAAACCCCTGCCGTTTGTCCACCGAGTCGTCTTCATCTCGACACCCCACCAGGGCAGTCACTTTACTGGAGGTTATATCAGCGAGTTGCTGAGGCGTCTGATTTCGCTGCCCGGCACGCTTCTCAGCCCTCTGCAGGAAATTTTCCAAAGGAGTCCCGAGGCCGTCACGGCACGTTCGATGGGGGGTGAAGTCCCGCGCAGCACCGACAACATGAGCCCCGAGAGCGGATTCATCAAAACCTTTTCATCGATCCCGATTGCGCCGGGCGTCATCGCCCACTCCATCATTGCCGTGGCCAACCCCGAAGACCCGAGGGAAGAGTGGGATGACGGGGTCGTGGCCTACAAGAGCGCCCACATCGACGGGGTCGCCTCCGAGCTCGTCGTCCACTCCGGCCACTCGGCGCAGGAATCGCCGCTGGCCATTGAGGAGGTGCGGCGGATCCTCGTTGAGAATCTCAAGAACTGAGGAGGCCAGACCAGCCTTTAAAAAACATATTCTGCTAACGAGGGGTTTGATCTGCTAATCGACTCAATCGCTGGCGTGTTGTCCCGGAACCTCGAAGCGTATCTGCAATTAAACTGGGATTCCCTGTCCGCTCGACGAAACAGCGGAAGTTTGGACGAGCGGCAGAAGGGGCCCGTGCGGGCCAAGGGGTCAGGTGCGGCCGAACTCGTGCAGCTTCTCCCGCAGAATCCGGTAGAAGGCGAGGTGGTCGGTCAGGCCGCGGCTGAGGATCTTGGCGAAGTCGTCGATGTTCTTCGTGTTGACGATCAGGTTGACGCTCTTCATGAAGGCGGTCATGTAGTCCATGGTGCGGTGGCGGCCGGTGATCATCGCGACGAAGGTGTTGCGCCGCGCGGCCATGCCCAGGCGTTCGAGATAGATCAGCACTCCGTTGGCGTCGGGCGTGTCCGTGTCGAAGTCCTCGTTCACCACCACCAGGTCGTAGAGGTGGTAGCGCATGCGCTTGAGGGCGTCGCGGGCGCTTTCGGCGACCGTGATCTGATACTCCATCAGCTCCAGGTTTTCGAGGATCGGTTTGCGGATCAACGGGTGCTGCTCGCACACCAGCGCGGTTTTGCCTTCCTCCTCGACGAAGTCGAAGGGGCGGTCGGCCGGGTTGTAGGCGCTGGTGTCGATCTCGTTCAGGGACACCTTGGAGGGCCCGGGGGCGGGCGGCGGGGCGTCGACCGTCACGCGGGTCTGACACTTGGGGCAGGTGAAGGCGGCCGAGCGCGCGCCCGGCGGGAATTTGTCGTGCGCGATCTTGAACTGGCTCCGGCAGTGACTGCAGGTGATGTTCATGGTCGTCCCCGGGGTCCTCGGTCGTCCCCCCTCAGATCATCTGGTTGTAGGCCTTGTCGATCTCCAGCTTGCCGATGTCGGTCGTGGCCTCGCCGCGGGCGCTCTTGATCATGTCGATCCCGCGCCCGACCGAACCCCGGTGCGAGGCATACCCCATGGCCGTTTCCTGCGTGATCAGGCCCTGCTCGAACAGCGAGACCAGGTTCTGGTCGAAGGTGAGCATGCCGAAGGCGGTGCCGGCCTCCATGATGTCGTAGAAGGTCTCGGCCCTCGGCTTCGCCGTTCAGGATCGCGTCCTTGACCCGCAGGCTGGTCCCGAGAACTTCAAAGGCCGCGACCCGCCCGCCGCCGACCTTGGGCAGCAGGCGCTGGCAGACGATCCAGCGCAGGGCGTCCGCCAGTCGGATGCGGATCTGCTGCTCGTCCTCGTTCGGGAACATGCCGAGGATGCGGTTGATGGTCGAGCCGGCGTCCGTGGTGTGCAGGGTGGTCAGCACCAGGTGTCCGGTCTCGGCGGCGCTCAGGCCGATCTCCACCGTTTCGCGGTCGCGCATCTCGCCCACCAGGATCACCTTGGGGGCCTGGCGCAGCGCGGCGCGCAGCCCGCTGGAGTAGTGGTCGAAATCCATGCCGAGCTCGCGCTGGTTGAAGGTCGACTTCTTGTGGGGGTGCTGGTACTCGACCGGGTCCTCGAGCGTGATGACGTGGACCGAGCGGCGCTCGTTGATGTCGTCCAGCACGGCGGCGAGGCTGGTCGTCTTGCCCGAGCCCGTGGCGCCGGTCACGAACACGATCCCGTTCTTCTCCTTGGCGATCTGATACAGGGCCTTGGGCAGCCCGCGCTCCTCGATGGTGGGGATCTTGGACTCGAGCTTGCGGCACACGATCGAGAAATTGCCGCCCTGGGAGAAGATGTTGACGCGGAAGCGCGCCTTGCCGGGCAGCGCGTAGGAGAGGTCGCAGGAGCCGGTCTTGAGCACCGCCTCGGTGAGGCGGCGCTCCTGATTGATGAGGTTCAGTGCGATCACCTCGGTCTGAAAGGGCGTGAGCGGCTTGCTGCTGCCGCGCATCTCGACCGGCAACAACTCGCCCGAGCTCTCCACCTGCATGGGTTTGCCGACCGTGAAGTTCAGGTCGGACACCTCCCGGTGGGAGTCGAGCATCTTGACCAGGATGTGGTCGATCTCTTGCTTTTTCACGTTCTCACGCCTCCGTGAAGTCGCTCGGCACGCCCCTCAGCAGCGGTCGGAAGCGCGCCTTCTCGTTCGACTTGGCATAGGCATCCTCGGCGCTGATGGCCCCGCGCTTGAAGAGCTCCATGATCGAGTCGTCGAGCAGCGTCATGCCGTACTTCTTGCCGGTCTGGATCATGGAGGGGATCTGGTGGCTCTTGCCCTCGCGGATCAGGTTGCGCACGCCCGGGGTGCCGATCAGGATCTCGAGGGCGACGATGCGCCCGATCTTGTCGATGCGCTTGAAAAGCACCTGCGAAATCACGGCTCGAATGCCATCGGCCAGGGTGGAGCGGATGAGCGCCTGTTCCTGCGAGGGGAAGACTTCGATTACGCGGTCGACCGTCTTGGCCGCGCTCGAGGTATGCAGGGTCGAAAAGACCAGGTGGCCGGTGGTGGCCGCCTCCACGGCGAGCGAGATGGTCTCCAGGTCGCGCATTTCGCCGACCAGGATGATGTCCGGGTCCTCGCGCAGCGCCCCGCGCAGCGCGGCCGAGAAGCTCTTGGTGTGGATTCCGACCTCGCGCTGGTTGATGATGCAGCCCTGGCTCTGGTGGACGAACTCGATCGGGTCCTCGACCGTGATGATGTGGTCCTTGCGGTTGCGGTTGGAGACGTCGATGACCGAGGCGAGGGTCGTGGACTTGCCGCTGCCGGTGGGCCCCGTCACCAGGATCAGGCCGCGGGGCAGCATGGCGAGCTTCGAGATCACCGGAGGCAGTCCGAGCTGCTCGGCCGTCATGATGGTGTTCGGGATCTCGCGGAAGACGGCCCCGACCCCGTTTTTCTGCATGAAGTAGTTGGCGCGGTAGCGGGCCAGCCCCGGGATCTCGTAACCGAAATCGATGTCCCCGGTTTCCTCGAAGACCTTGATCTTGTGCTCGGGGGTGATCTCGTAAAGCATGGCCCGCAGGTCGTCGCTGGTCAGGACCTTGTACTTGACCCGCTCGATCTCGCCGCGGATGCGCAGCGCGGGCGGCTGGCCGGCCACCAGGTGCAGGTCGGAGGCGCCCTGCTCGTGCATCAGCTTGAAGAACGCGTCGATTTTCGCCATAGGTGCCCTTCAGTGCCTTTCCGTCGAGGGGCGGGTTGCCCGTCCGGCTGCGGCGGCCGGTTACGAGTTGGCCGTCTTGAGGATCTTCAGCTTGTCGTCCATCTCGTCCAACCCGCGGGTGGCGGCGCGCCCGGCCTCGAGGAGCTTGCGGTGGGACTCGATCACGAAGGTGATCTCCGCTTCGGCCTGGATTCGCTGGCGCTTGAGCTCCGCGACCGACTCCTGCAGCTGCGCGACCCGGCTCTGGGTGTGCTGCAGGAGCTTTTCGGCCTTGTTTTCCGCTTCGGCCACGATGACGTCGGCCTCGCGGCGGGCGTTTTCCTGCATCTGGTCAAGAACCTTCTGGGAGTGGAGCAGGGCGCGCTTGATCGTGCCCTCGCGGCGCTTGAACTCCTCGATCTCCGCCGCGGACCGCGTGAGCTCTTCGTTCAGGCGCAGGGTCTCGCGCTGCAGGTCCTCGAAGGCGGCCGCCGCCTGCTCGAGAAAGGTCTCGACCTCCTTGGTCTCGTAGCCCCGGAACGCCGTCCGGAAGCGCTGCTGCTGGATGTCAAGCGGTGTGAGTGCCATGGGTGAGGGTCTCCTGTTGGGCTACCGCACGCCGGCAGCCAGTTGGTGGAGGCTGTCCACCACGAAGCGCTCCAGGAACATGATCACCATGAGGACGATCACCGGCGACAGGTCCATGCCGCCGAAGGACGCCGGCAGCCGTCGCCGCACCTGGTAGAGTACCGGCTCGGTCACGGTGTGGACGAACCGCACGATGGGGTTGTACGGGTCCGGGCTCACCCAGGACAGCACGGCGCGCGCGATGATGATCCACATGTACATGTTGAGCGCAAACCCGAGAACGTTCGCGGCGGCGTCGAGAAAGTTGCTTCCCAGAATCGACATGGCCTCCCCGGCGTGAATGAGGTTGAGAGTGTGGCGCGGGTCCCTGTGCGCCGGCTCACAACAGGCGACCGTGGGGGCGACGTCGCCGCTGCGCCGGCACCCGCACACAACCATTTTCGGCCGATCGCAGGAAAACTTGAGGCGGGCACGGGCAGACGACGGTCGCCGCCGGCAGGGGCAGGGTCCGCTATGCTATTAAAAAATTTATCACCAACGCGGTTCGAATGCAAATCGCCATGAATCGTCGCCTGCGGCGACGATTCATTATGAGGAGGGGGACTTAGAGGGCTGCCGGGCGGTGAAACGGTAGGGCGCTGCGGGCGGGCGACTTCAAAAAAAGGCTTAAGATCAGGGCGGGCGAGCCTTGAGGCGTCGGGCAGGTAGAAACACACTCTCTTGTGGCGCGGCAGGCGGCTGAGAACCAAGTGTCGGGCCGTCAGCCAAGGCGCGCGGTATGGTTCAATGGCTCTGTAGGGAGTCGGACGACTTTGCCCAAAGGCCAAGATCAAGGCGTGCAAGCCTTGCGGCGCGAGGCGTACTGGGAGTACGCCGCAGCGCCCTCGAGGCGAAGCACAACGCAGAGCTTGGGCTTTCGGCGAAGTCGCCCCCTTAGCCGCCGGCGATCGTGGGGAGCAGATAGATCTGGCAGCCGTCCGGCACCGGGGTGGAGGCGAAGTCCCGGCGTGAGACGTAGTGCTCGTCCAGGCGCACGACCGGCGTGTCCCCGGCGTCGGCGCACTCACGCAGCACGTCGGCGATCGTCATCCCCTCCCGCCAGGGACGTTCCCGGTCGCCGACGCGGATCACGCCGTCACCCCGTTGGCCTTCAGCAGCGCCACGACCTCCGGGAAGTCGATCCCCAGCCGCGTGACCGTGGCGAGCGTGGGGATACCGTCCGGGGTCCAGCCGCGACGCCGGTAGACCGCGTCCTTGAGCCGCTCGTACTGGGCCTCGCGGTAGCGGCGCAGCATCTGCACCTTTTCGGCCGTGGTCCGCCCGGCGATGTCCGCTTTGACCGTCTCGGTGAGCTGCGTGTCATACCGCTCGACGCGCGACTCGTACTCGATCTCCGTCACCGGCCCGATCGCCCGGTAGGGCAGGGTGTCATGCGCGCGCCGGCCGAAGCCCATGCGCAGGTTGAACACCCGCTGGAAGGTGTACACCACCTCGCTCATGCGGATGAGGTCGTCGGGCCCGGCGTTCCGGCCCGTGACCGCGCTGAAGTACTCGGCATACCACTGGACGTGCTTCATGACCTTGGCCGGTTCGGGGGTGTCCTTGTTGTCCTCGGGGGTGATGTCGTTCCAGGGCAGCTTGCACAGCCCGCAGAGCCCGAACCAGGTGCGGAACATCGGGAACCAGTGCAGCGCCTCGGCCTTCTGCTCGAAGGTCGGCATGAAGTTGTGCACCATGTCGAGGAAGATGAGCCAGGCTTCGTCGTGCTGCGGGCCCTTGAGCGCGAGACCGTACCCGCCCTGCTGGGCGAGGGATTCCTTGGTCATGTACTCCGAGAACTCGAGCCCCTTGGACTCCATCCCGATGTCGGCCATGAGCGCGGCGTCGGCCCCGAACTCGGCGGCGAAGCGGGCCTTCATGCGCCGCACCCCCTCGCCGACGATCCGGCCGAACCCATCGCCGCGGGCCATCTGGTGCACGATCTCGAGGGCCGCCGCGCGGTTGCCGAAGTAGAGCTCGAGGCCGCCGGTCTGCTTCGCCCCGATCAGCCCCATCTCGTAACACTCCATGGCGAAGGCGATGGACGTCCCGACCGAAATCGTGTCCAGCCCGTAGGCGTCGCAGTAGAAGTTGATCTCGGTCACCGTGTGCGCGTCGAAGATGCCGAGCAGCGACCCGCAGCCGGCGACGGTCTCGTATTCCGGGCCGTCGACGAAGACCCTGCGCCCCGCGTACGGCCCGCTCATGGGCGTGAAATCCCGCACCCCGTGGGAGCAGGCGACCGTGCAGCCCATCCAGCAGCCGTCGTAGCCGGGGTCGAACATGCGGCGGTAGACGGCCTGGCCGAGGTTGGCGGCCTCGCGGTGCTGGCCGAAACGGAAGTTGTGCGTCGGCAGCAGGTCGTGGTCGTTCATGATGGTCACGATATGGGTTGTGCCGATCTTGGCCATCTCGTTCTGCTTGGGATCGAGCTCGACGATTTCCTTGGCGTGCAGCCGGGCCACCTTCTTGACGCGCTCGGCGTCGGCCGGCCGGTTGGTCTCGACCTTGACGCCCGCGTCCCAGCGGGCCACCAGGGCCTTGATCCCCTTGTGGGCGAAGACCGTCCCGACCCCGCCGCGGCCTGCCTGCTTGTAGCGGGCGCGCTTGCGCTTGGGGTCGTACCAGCTGAAGTTGAGGCAGCCGAAAAGCGTGTGGCGGGCGGCCGGGCCGGTCGAGACGACCGAGATGTCGCGCGGCTTGCCCTGGGCGAAGTGCGCGGTCAGCACCTCGGAGAGCGCGTACGAGTCTTCCGGCAGGCCGGTGCCCCGGTAGAGGTGCACCTTGCTCTCGATGCCGTCGACGAACACGATCAGGCCGGAGTCCGTCTTGCCGCGCAGCTCGAGGGCGTCGAAGCCCGCAAACTTGAGGTAGGGGCCGAAGTAGCCCCCCACGTTCGAGTCGATGGGGGCCCCCGTCAGGGGCGAGAGCGTGACCGCGATGCTCTTGCCCGAACCGGGGTAGGCCGGTGTCCCGCCGAGCGGGCCGCAGGCAATGCAGACGGCGTTCTCCGGGTCGTCCCAGCGCGTGCGGGGGGTGACCGCGTTCCACAGCAGCCACAGGTCGAACCCCTTCCCGCCGATGAACATCTGCTTCATCTGGGCGGTGACCGGCTGGGTCGTGATCGAGCCGTCGGACAGGTCCACCCGCAAGGTCTGGCCGGCATAGCCCTTGTCGATCTCGGGCCGCCGGTACTCGAAGGTCTTGAGGGGTTTCAGCTCGTAAGTGGACATGGGGGGCTCCTTTTCGCGCTGCGCGCGAGGTGTAAGGGTATTTAGGTGTTTGGGTGTCTGGGTATTTAGGTATTTGGGTATTTAGGTGTTTGGGTGATTGGGTATTTAGGCGCAGAGGCGGTGGGTTGATCGGATGTTCGTATCAACCGGCAAGTTCAACAAGCCACCAAACACCAAAATGCCTGAACACCAAGACACCGAATGCTCCATCACTTCAGCTTCTCCATCCCCTTGAACTCGCGGTAGGGCGAGAACTCGCGCAGAATGGTCTCGTCGTCCAGGTCGGGTGCGCCCGCGACCAGGCGGGCGACGATCTCGCCGACCCCCGAGCCCGAGCATCAGGCCCTGGCCGCACATGCCCGTGGCGTGCAGCAGGCCCTGGACCTCCCGGTTCCAGCCCACGATCGGCGAGCCGTCGGGGGTCATGGGGTAGAGCCCGCGCCAGGTGCGGCGCACCCGCAGGTTGCCGAGGCGCGGCAGCAGGTGGACCAGCCGGCGTGCAGACCTGGGGCAGGAAGGCCGAGGTCTCGCGGCGGTCGGTGCCCACGATGGGCGGGTCGGGGGTGATGCAGAAGACCACCTGGCCGTGCGGGTTCTGGTAGAAGTAGAAGTTCTTCGAGCCGGGCGCCGGCCGGATGTCGACCACCATGCACCGGAAGAACGACTGCACCGGCTCGGTGATGGCCGCCTCGTGGCAGTCCGGGACCACGGGGATGCGCACGCCCGCCGTCCCGTTGAGCTCGGCCGACAGCGGGCCGGCCGCGTCCACGACCACGGGGGACTCGTACCGGCCGCGGTCGGTATCGACCCCGGCGACCCGCCCGCCCTCGACCCGCAGGCCGGTGACCCGCTCCTTGAAGCGGAACGCGACCCCGTGGGCGAGCGCGTGGCGGTAAAACGCGTTCACCACCAGGAGCGGCGACATGGAGCCGTCCTCGGGGGCGAAGGTCCCGCCGAGCAGCCCCTCGGTTGCGATGCCCGGCAGGATGGAGGCCACCTCGCCGGGGCCGAGGAAGTCGATTTTCAGGCCGTGGGACTTCTGCAGCGGCAGCAGGTTTTTCAAGAGCTCCGCGTCGCCCTCGCGGTAGACCGGGTAGAGGTAGCCGCCCTGCAGCCACTCGATGTCGTCCCCGTGCAGTTCCTTCCAGGTCGAGAGGATCTGGATCGAGCGCATGCAGGTCAGGATCTTCCCGGGCGCGGAGTGCGTGGCCCGCACCCCGCCGATGGCGTGCTTGTTCTCGCCCTGGCCGGGGGAAGCGTGCTGGTCCACGACGAGCGTGCGCAGCCCCCGCGCGCCGAGTGCCATGGCGGTCGGGATGCCGACCGACCCCGCGCCGACCACGATCGCGTCGTAGGTTTCAGTCATGAGAGTCCTCCCGGGTCCCGGCGAAGGCGCCGATCGGGACCTCCACGAAGAGCGGCCGGTCCACGCGGTCGGTGACGGTGCCGAGGTCCACTCCCTCCTCCTTGAACAGGCGCCAGATCATGGGGCGGCAGGTCTTGGAGCCGCAGGCCCCCATGCCGGCGCGGGTGAGCGCCTTGAGCTGGTTCAGGTCGCGCACGCCGGCGCGGATGGCCGCCCGGATGTCGCCGGCGGTGACGCGCTCGCAGCGGCAGATGACGGCCTCGTCGGCCGGGGGCGCCTTGGCGTAGATCGGCACCGGGTCGACCTGGCGCTCCTGGACCCAGATGCCGACCGCGCGCTTGGCGACCGCCCGGTCGACTCGCACCTGCACGAGCAGGGTCCCGGGGTACTTCTTGCGGGCCTTGACCTTTACGACCGGGAAGCGGCCGAGCAGCGCCCCGTCCACGTCCGTGACCGGGACCATCCGGCCGGGCTCGACGCGGTCGCGGTGGATTTCGTAGGGAAGGGTCACCAGCGGGTGCTCCGGGTCCTTGCGGTAGTCGACCAGCGTGATCGAGAGCCCCGGGCAGACGGCTGCGCAGGCCGCGCAGCCGGTGCAGCTGTCGGTGTCGGTGAGGTAGGGCAGGCCGGTGATGAGATCCCCCTCGGTGCGGATGGAGTGGTTCGGGCAGACCGAGGTGCACGGGTTGCAGGGCACTTCCTGGAAGCAGTGGAAGACCGGGAAGACGCCGTCCTCCTTCTGCGGCGGTTCGCGCCGCGCGACCTTCCCGGGGCGCGATTTCAGCACGGCCGCCTTCTCGTCCCACTCGCGCGGGACCTCGCCCTCGTACGCGCCGAGGTGGCGGGCGATCTTGAGCCCCTCGATCCGGCCGGTGAACATGGCGGCCGAGGCCTCGGCGATCTCCTGGGCGTCGCCCGCGTGGAAGACGTCCATGCCGAACTGCTTCGCCTTCAGGGTGAACTCGTTCACCTCGGCCAGCCCCACGGCGATCAGGACCGTGTCGACCGCGAAGCGCTTCGCGGTGCCCGGGACGACGTTCCAGCCGGAGTCGAGGGCGGCGATCGTGGCCGACTCGACCCGCTCGCGGCCCGCGGCGCAGACGATGGTGTGGGCGGTGAAGATGGGGACGCCCAGGCGCGCGAGCTTGTCGGCGTGCACCTTGTAGCCGCCGACCTGGGGCAGCCCCTCGATCAGCGCGACCACCTCGATCCCGGCCTGGATGGCGTGATAGCCGGCGATCAACCCCACGTTGCCGCCGCCCACGATGAGCACGCGCTCCGAAGACTTGACCAGGTCGCGGTTGACCAGGGTCTGGAAGGCGCCGGCGCCGTAGACGCCCGGCAGGGTGTTGCCGGGGAACGAGATCATGCGCTCGCGCGCGCCGGTGGCGATCATCAGGGCCCGCGGACGGACGGTGACGTAGCGCCCGCCGCGCACGACGCCCACCACCCGGTCGGCGAACACCGCCACGGCCGTGGTGTCGAGCCAGACCTCGACCGAAGGGAGCCGCCCGATCTCCTCGGCCAGGATGGCGCCGATCTCGAAGCCGCGGGTCCCGGCATGGGAGTCCTCGACCGAGCCGAAGAACTTGTGGGTCTGCAGCACGAGTTTGCCGCCCAGCCGGTCCTTGTCGTCGATGAGCAGGGTGCGGACGCCGAGTTTCCCCAGCTCGATCGCGGCCGAGAGCCCCGCCGGCCCGCCGCCGATGATCAGGACATCGGGCGCGACGGTTTCGATCGCCGCGGTCGCAGCCGGCGCGTCTGCGGCCGGCAGCCGCGGCAGGCCCTCGACCGACGCGACGCTCATCCCGGGGCGCAGGGGGGTCATGCAGGCCTTGACCGGCCGCCCGTCGGCGATGACCAGGCACTGCGAGCACTGGCCGTTGGCGCAGAAGAGGCCCTGGGGGCTCCCGTCCTTGTGGTGGTGGCCGAACACCTGCACCCCGGCGGCGACCAGGGCCGAGGAGAGCATCTCGTTTTCGAAGCCGGTGAGGGCCGCCCCGTTCCAGGTGAACGCCACCGGGCGCCGGTCCGGCACCGTCAGGACGGGGTGGGTGTCGATTCTGCCGGGGGTCATGGTCGCCTCCTGCGGCGGGGCGCGGCCCGGCCGGCCCGAGGTGCGGGCTCGGCCGACTCCAGCGCCTCGCGCTGTTGCATGAACAGGTTGAATCGCTCCACGTGCGCCTGGGCCAGGCGGCGCGCGTCCGCGGTCGAACCGCGGGTCACGGCCGCCACCAGGTCGCAGAGGTCTCGGTAGTTCTGCTCGAGTTCGGCGCCGTCCATCGACAGGAAGCGGTCGTAGTAGCGGTGGATGTTGTCGTGGATCGAGGTCAGGACGCTGACGTGCAGGGGGTTGCCGGTGGCGGCGGCCACCGCCAGGTGGATGCACTTGTCCGCCTCTAGAAACTCGTCCCGGCGGGCCGGCCCGGCGCCCACGCAGTCGCGCGCTTCCGCGAGCAGGGCGTTCAACCGCACGACGTCCTCCGGGGTGCGTCGTTCGGCCGCCTGGGCGGCAATGATGCCTTCCAGCTCCTCCCGGAATTCGGCCAGGTGGTTGAGCGAGACCTTCTGCGAGCGGATGAGCAGGCCGAGGCTTTCGCTGACGCAGCCGGCCTCGACGGACTTGACGACCGAACCCCCGCCGACGCCCAGGCGGATCTCGATCAGCCCCTTCTGCTCGAGCACCCGCAGCGCCTCGCGCAAGGTGCCCCGGCTGATCTGGAAGGTGCCCTTCAGCTCGCGCTCCGAGGGCAGCGTCTCCCCGGTCTGCAGTCGGCCGGTCAGGATGGCCTCCTCGATCTGGGCCACCACATCCTGGAAGATTTTCGTAGGCTTGGCGGATTGAAACATGCGGCACTCTCGCGGGATCGGTTAGAATGGTTAGACCAATATCTAACCCGTTCGCTGCGGCGCTGTCAAGAGCGTGCCGTCTCCGCCGCCTGTCGCGGCGCCCCATCATTGTCCTTGACTATTCAAGGTCGAGTTTCTACATGTTCCGACTCAATCCACGTCACGGGGAGGCGGAGGTCATGCTGAAGGACAAGACGCTGTGCTTTATCGGGTCGGGCAACATGGGCGAGGCGCTGGTGAGCGGGCTCGTGCTGTCGGGGTCGGCCCGGCCCGGGAACATCATCTGCACCGACCCCCGCGAGGAGCGCCTCGAGGAGCTGCGCACCCGCTACGGGGTCAAAACGTCGACCGACAACCTCGAGGCCGTGCGCGCGAGCGAGATCCTCATCTACGCCGTCAAACCCCAGCTCATGGCCGAGGTGCTGAAGGAGACCGCGGATCTGCTCGACATGTCCAAGCTGGTCGTCTCGATCGCAGCCGGCGTGCCGCTGCGCGCGATCGAGTCGCTGCTGCAGAAGGAGCTGCGCCTGATCCGGGTCATGCCCAACATCGCCGCCTCGGTCAAGGAGTCGGCGACCGCGCTCTCGGCAGGCAAGCACGCGCGTCGCGAGGATGTCGAGCTCGCCATGTCCATCTTCAACTCGGTCGGCAAGACGGTCTTCCTGCGCGAGAACTACCTGATGGACGCCATCACGGGGCTGAGCGGCAGCGGACCGGCCTACATCTTCATCATCGTGGACGCCTTGGCCGACGCAGGGGTCAAGATGGGCCTCTCGCGCAAGGACGCCCAGTACCTGGCGGCGCAAACCGTGATGGGCGCGGCCAAGATGCTGATGGAAACGGGCGAGCACCCGGGGCAGCTCAAGGACCGGGTCACATCGCCCGGCGGCACCGCCATCGCGGGCATCCACACCCTGGAAAAGGGCGGGTTGCGCACTACCCTGATCAACGCGGTCGAGGCGGCCACCCTGCGTTCGAAGGAGCTCGGGGAGATGATGATCAAGTATTTTGCCGATGCCAATAATAACTGAGACGACGTCTCGGCAAGCCCAATATCGGAATGGTGTTGTGTGTTTGGTGTTTGGGTATTTGGGTGTTTGGCGGGGATGATGATTGCGACCTTCGCCCCTTTGCCCGGTCCTCCCGCTCAGGGCTGGAGGCCAAACTACCGCTCGGGCGGCGGAGAGGCAGGCTGACCCCATGAACGGACGCACGCTGCAGGATATCCTCTACCACCTGGTGCGGGTCGGCTGCGGGGTGATCTTCCTTTATGCGAGCTGGGGCAAGATCCTCGACCCGGCCGGTTTCGCCCGGGTGGTCCAGAACTACCAGCTGCTGCCGCCGGCCCTGGTCCACCCGGCGGCGGTCGTGCTGCCCTGGGTGGAGGCGGTCTGCGGCCTCAGCCTCGTGTCGGGCGTGTGGGCCGGCGGGGGGCTGGCGGTTTGCACTGCGCTGATGGCGGTCTTCACGGCCGCCCTCGCCCTCAACGCGCTGCGCGGCATCGACACGGACTGCGGCTGCTTTTCGGTGGCGGCCGGCGCCGGCAGCGGCCGGGTGCTGGAGTCCCTCGTGCGCGACCTGGTCATGCTGGCTGGCGGGCTCTGGGCGCTGCGCCACCGGGTGCGGCGTCCCGCCGCCTGAGGCGCGATTCGGCAATGCGGTCGGGACAGAACCATTTCAGCGGGCAGAGGTTTGCATGACATTGAAGTCGGCGGTGTGGCTGCTGGTGCTGGCGGCGGTGACGGCAGGAGTTCCCTTCCTCGACCGCCTGTGGGCGGCCGCGGAGAAGATCGAGTGGCATTCCTACGAGGCGGGCATGGCCCGCAGCCGGTTCGAGAAGAAGAAGGCCTTCGTCTATTTTCACGCGGAGTGGTGCGCCTACTGCGCCGACATGGACCGCAAGACCTTCACGAACCCCGAGGTCGTCGCCATGCTCAACCGCAGCTTCATCCCGATCCGGGTGGACGCGGACCGCGACAAGGCCGCCGCCTCCCTCTACCGCGTGAAGGGATTGCCCCACATGGTTTTCCTGACAGAGGGCGGCCAGGAAATCGGGAGTTTGCCGGGCTTCATTCCTCCTGACCAGATGATGAAGGCGCTGACCGCGGTCCTGACCGCAACGCCGAAGTAGACGGCGGTTGGCCGGTTAACCCGTTTACCCGGTATTTCTATCTTGCGGGTCCACGGCACACGGGTCTATGGTCTTCTCAGCGGCGCCAGCGGCGCACGGCGCGCACCAGGCTGGCGACGATCAGCAGGCCGCTGGCGGCGACGAGCAGCCGCGGCACCCAGATGAAGGCCCGGTAGGCCTCTTCGTCACGGGCGACCGCGACCCCGATCAGCCCGAACACGAATACGGCCGCGAGTAGCGCCAGCATGAGCGTGCGGGCCGCCGCGGCATGGGTCAGGACCGGCCGCCCGCGGACGGGCAGAGGCCGGCCCAGGTCGATGCTCAGCCCGGGCGGGCGGCGGCGCTGCAGCTGGGGGATGAGGTTCAAGCGGGCGACCGACTCCTTTCCATACCCATCAGAATCACGGGGTGAAACCTTATGCGGCCGTGCGGCGAAAATCAAGGCCGGACCCGCGGCACGGCCGCGATCGTGCTGCTGGCGGCCCTCGCGCTGGCCGGCGTTGCGGGGTGTGCCGTGCCGAAGACAACCGACATGCGCCCGGGGGTGACCGCAGGCCGGCCGGACGAGATCGTCTCCGGGACCACGGGGACGCCGGTCGGCTGGGACGAGATGGTGGCGGACCTCGCTGCGGTGCGCGTGGTCTACGTCGGCGAGCGGCACCCGTCGGCGGCCGACCACCGGGCGCAGCTGCGCGTGATCCAGGCGCTGCACGCCCGGGACCGGGACCTCGCGGTCGGCATGGAGATGTTCGACCGCTCCTACCAGCCGGTCCTGGACCGGTGGTCGGCGGGCGAGCTGGACGAAGCCGAGTTCCTGCGGCGCACCCACTGGTACGCGAACTGGCGCTTCGACTATGCGCTCTACCGCCCGATCCTCGACTACGTCAAGGCCAACCGCCTGCGGTTGGTGGCGCTCAACCTGCCCTCCAGCATCCCGCCCAAGATCCGGGTCGGCGGCACGGAGCATCTCTCGGGCTACGAGAAGGGGTTCCTCCCCGGCCGGGTGGACACCTCGAACGCCGCGCACCGCGCCTTTGTCCAGCAGGTTTTCCGGCAGCACGACTTCCGCTCGGACTTCGAGGATTTCTACCTGGCCCAATGCGTCTGGGAGGACGTCATGGCCGAGTCCGTCGCACGCGAGCTCGGTTCCGGCCGCATGGTGGTGCTGGCCGGCAACGGCCACATCCAATTCAAGTACGGCATCCCCGCGCGGGCCTTCGGCCGCAATGGAGCCCCTTTCCGCACCGTGGTCATCGTCTCCCCCGGCGAGGAGCCGGCCGCCGGCATCGCCGATTACGTCTGGACGGTCGAGTAGGCCCACCCTGCGGACCCCGCCGATCCATGCGGCATTCATGCCAGATTATGCCCGCGCAAAATTTCGAATTATCACTACATGTTGAAGGAATATCTTGACTTGACCGCAAGATGTTGTGTATAAATTTTAACAGCGGCCTCACCGGAAAAGCCCTCGCTCGCAGTGCAACGCCACAATCTGAAACGCAAGGCCTCGGCGGCCCGCTACGGATGGACGCAGCGGGCGTGCGCATCGTCCCCGGACCCTCTACCCCCGCAGGAGTTGCACCCGTGTTCGAGAAAATCGAGAAGCGCGACGGACGGATTGTCGAATTCGACTCTTCGAAGATCACTGCGGCCATAGCCAAGGCCGGGAGCGCCACCGGTGAGTTCGGCGACCGCGAGGCGCGCAAGCTCACCCTGCGCGTGCTGACCCTGTCCCACGAGCTGCGGCTGGGCCCGTCGCCCAAAGTGGAGGAGGTCCAGGACATCGTCGAGCGGGTGCTGCTCGACTCGCCTTTTTATAAGACCGCCAAGGCCTACATCCTCTACCGCGAGCAGCACGCGCAGATTCGCAAGATCACGACCCGGGCCAACGTCGACCTCGTCAACCACTACATCGAAAAGCTCGACTGGAAGATCCGCGAGAACAGCAACATGAGCTATTCGCTGCAGGGGCTGAACAACTATATCTCCTCCGAGGTCACCTCCGAGTACTGGCTGAACAGCATCTATCCCCCCGAGATCCGCAGCGCCCACACCGAGGGGGACCTCCACATCCACGACCTGAACCTGCTGTCCGTGTACTGCGTGGGCTGGGACCTGCTGGACCTCCTGCGCCAGGGGTTCAAGGGGGTCGAGGGCAAGGTGGAGAGCTCGCCGCCCCGGCACCTGCGCAGCGCGCTCGGGCAGATCGTCAACTTCTTCTACACCCTCCAGGGCGAGGCGGCCGGCGCTCAGGCCATCTCCAACTTCGACACCCTGCTGGCGCCCTTCGTGCGCCGTGACGCGTTGACGTACCCCGAGGTCAAGCAGGCGCTGCAGGAGTTTATCTTCAACATCAACATCCCCACGCGCGTCGGGTTCCAGACGCCGTTCACCAACATCACCCTCGACCTCGGCGCGCCCTCCACCCTGCGGGACGTGCCGGTGGTCGTGGGCGGCGAGCAGCAGCCCGAGACCTACGGCGAGTTCCAGGCCGAGATGGACCTGATCAACCGCGCCTTCGCCGAGGTCATGATGGAGGGGGACGCCAAGGGGCGGGTGTTCACCTTCCCGATTCCGACCTACAACCTCACCGCGGACTTCGACTGGGACAACCCGACGCTCGAGACCGTCTGGCGCATGACGGGCAAGTACGGGATCCCCTACTTCTCGAACTTCATCAACTCGGACATGTCGCCCGAGGACGCGCGTTCGATGTGCTGCCGGCTGCGGTTGGACAACCGTGAGCTGCTCAAGCGCGGCGGCGGGCTGTTCGGCGCCAACCCGCTCACCGGCTCGATCGGCGTGGTGACGCTCAACCTCCCCCGCGTGGGCTACCTCAGCGACGGGGAGCCGGACTTCTTCGCGCGTCTGGGGCGCCTGGTGCGCATCGCGGCCGAGAGCCTGATCATCAAGCGCAAGATCCTCGAGCAGTTCACCGACAAGAACCTCTACCCCTACTCCAAGTTCTACCTGCGGGACATCAAGAAGGCCTCGGGCATCTACTGGAAGAACCACTTTTCGACGATCGGCATCATCGGGATGAACGAGGCCTGCCTGAACTTCCTGGGCCAGGACATCGCCGCGGCCGAGGGCCAGCGCTTCGCCCTCAAGGTCATGGACTTCCTGCGGGAGGCCATCGCCGGGCTGCAGGAGGAGACCGGGACCCTGTTCAACCTGGAAGCGACGCCGGGCGAGGGGACCTCCTTCCGGCTGGCCATGCTCGATCGCAAGCGCTTCCCGGATCTCGTCAGCGCCAACGACCGCGACGTCCGCGACCGCAACGCCGCGCCGTATTACACCAACTCCAGCCACCTGCCCGTGGGGTTCACCGACGACCTGTTCCGGACCCTCGACCTGCAGGACGAGCTGCAGACCAAGTACACGGGCGGCACCGTCCTGCACGTCTTCCTCGGCGAGCAGGTGCGGGATCCCGCGGTCGTGCGGGGACTGGTGCGCAAGATCGCGACCGGCTACCGGCTGCCCTACTTCACGCTCACCCCGACCTTCAGCATCTGCCCGACCCACGGCTACCTGGAAGGCGAGCAGCCGCACTGCCGGCGGTGCAGCGAGTCGACCGAGGTCTACTCGCGGGTGGTCGGCTACCTGCGGCCCGTGCAGCAGTGGAACAGCGGCAAACAGGCGGAATTCGAAAACCGTAAGAGCTTCAACGTCGCGTCCTGAAAGGACGTAATGGCCACCTCACTGAAAACACGTATCAGGCCGTCAGCCAAGGCGCGCGGCTCTCTGGGATGCGCGGCATACGGGCCAGTATGTGGGCGCTCAACGACCACCCGCGCAGGCGGGTGTGCGGATTTTCGGCCGCAGGCCGAAAAGACCAGAAGCACGTCAGTGCTTCCATCGGTGTACCTGCCGGTGTTTGCAGGTAATCATAAAAGGGTCGCGCAACGCCGGACCACGGCCTGAGACGCGGTTTTCATCCCCCCATGGTGATCGGCGGCATCCAGCCCACCTCGTGCATCGACTACCCCGGGAAGCTCTGCTGCGTGCTCTTCCTCGCGGGCTGCAATTTCGAGTGCCCCTACTGCCACAACCCTCAACTGACCGGCGACCCCGCGCTCCACGTCGAACGGGTGACCGCGGCCGAGGTCTTCGCGTTCCTCGAGCAGCGGCGCGGCCGGCTCGACGGGGTGGTCGTCTCGGGCGGCGAGCCCACCCTGCACGCGGAGCTGCCCGAGTTCTGCCGTCGGATCAAGCGGCTGGGCTTCCCGGTGAAGCTCGACACCAACGGCAGCCGGCCGGAGATGCTCGCGCGCCTGATGGCGGAAGGGCTCGTGGACTACGTCGCCATGGACCTCAAGACCGACCCGGAGCGCTACCGGGAGTCCGTGTCCGCCGGCTGCGACGCCGCCACCCTGCGCATGAGCGTCGACGCCATCATGCGCTCGGGGCTGGACTACGAGTTCCGCACGACCTGCGTCCGCCCGCTGGTGTCCCTCGCGACGGTCGAGCACATCGCACGCCTGATCCGGGGCAGCCGCCTCTATATTCTCCAGCCATTCCGGGCCGGAGATATCCTCCGTCCCGGGTTCTGCGAGGGAGACCCCGGCTTCAGCGAGGCCGAGATGGCCGAGCTCGCGCGTCGCGCCGAACCGTGGGTCGAGTGCTGCCGCGTGCGGTGAGGGAATTTGTTGTTTGGGTGTTTGGGTATTTGGGTGTCGTAGTGTCTGGGCGGCAAGCGGTGTTCAGGTGTTTCACCGAATACCCAAACACCGAAACACCCAAACACCCCCTCCCACCCTCCAAAAACCTCTTGTCATCCTCCGGACAATCGTGGTAAGGCCCAACGCTGTAAAGCCTGGAACGGCGCGGCTTCGTGACGCCCCAGGCCGAGCATCCCCCCTGCGACACCCCCGGATAGATACAAGGAGGAAGGCATATGGACAGCGGCACCAAATTCCTGACGTTCACCTCGATCCTCATGCTGGCCCTCATTCTCCAAGTGGTTCTGGCCGTCGCCGACCAGCGCGACACGCCGGAGAAGGCCGCCGTGGAGTTCGCGGAGGCTTACTACTGGCTGGACCCGTCCATGGCCGACCGGTTGTGCGCCAACCTGGCCTCGGGCAAGGCCGCGGTCGTGGAGGGCTACCTGCGGCGCACCCGGGACGAGGCCCGCTCGCTGGGCTACGAGTTCGACTACATGAAGCAGGGGATCTACCACGTCGAGACCCGGGTCACCCTGAAGGACGCGGGCACGGCCGAGGTCCGGCTCATGGGCGACCGGCGCCGCACCATCAACCCGGTCTACGGGCAGGTGGCGCGCTGGTTCGGGATCGGAGAGGTTCACCCGGTCCAGGAAACCCTTACCCTCGTGCGTGAGGGCGACAGCTGGAAAGTCTGCGGCAAGCCCTTCCGCCTGATGGGAAGCTGACCCGGTCACGTCTACCGTCGCCCGCGCGTGCCGGCTCCTGCGCCTATCGCCCGGCACGCGCCATCCACCTGTCACACGCGTTCCCCGATCAGCCGATGTCCGACGCGCTCGCCATCTACATGCGCTGGCGCGAGCGGGCCCGCGGGATAGTCGCGCGGCACCCCGCCGCGACCTTCTACCGCCGGGAAGCCGATGCGGTCGCGGCCTCGCAGGCCCTCCTGGAGCGCGACCCCCTCGTGCGGGGCATCCGCGACCGGGTGGCGACGCGACTGGAGGACGATTTCGGTCACGGAATGGCGCACGGGCTCAAGGTCGCGCTCGACGCCGGGGCCCTGATGCACATCGAGGCGCGCGCCGTCGAGCCGCCCGCCGCATTGGAGCTCCGCATCCGCAGCGCCCACTGCGCCGGCCTGCTGCACGACCTGGCCCGCAAGCAGCCCAACCACGCCGAGTTGGGAGCGGCCCAGGCCGCCGACCTGCTGCGGGCCTTCCCGATCGACGCGGCCGATGTCGAGGACATCTGCAGCGCCATCCGCAACCACGAGGCCTTCAGGGACACCGTCGGGGGCGACCGCCGTTCGGGATCCCTGCTGTCCGACTGCCTCTACGATGCGGACAAGTTCCGCTGGGGGCCCGACAACTTCACCGACACCCTCTGGGCGATGGTCGCCTTCAGCCGGCCGCCCGTGGACCAGTTCCTGACGCTCTACCCGTCGGGGATGGAGCGCCTGGCCCGCATCAAGTCCACCTTCCGCACGGCGGCGGGCCGGCGGTACGGGCCGGAGTTCATCGACCTCGGCCTGGCGGTCGGCGAGGAGCTCTACCGGGTCATCTGCCGGGAGGCGGCCGCGGGCTGACCCGGCCCCCGGCGACGGTCCGCGATCTGGCGGTTTGACACCCCGCAGGGGGTCTCCTATAGTCGCTCGCGGTTTCCGGGGCGGATGCGAGACGTCCCACCCAAGGAGGCGGACATGGTTGCAGACTGGCCCACCCCCCACTGGCCCGACGGCGTTCCGCGTGCGGTGTCCGGCTACGACCGGCCGCTGTTCTCGTTTCTAGATGCGGCTGCCGCTGAGTTTCCGAACCACGCCTACACGGTCTTCGGCGGCGCGTCGCGAAGCTACGCGCAGGTCAGGGACGCGGCCGACCGGGTCGCCCACTTCCTGGCCGGCCGCGGCGTGCGCAAGGGCGACCGGGTCGCCGTTTTCCTGCCCAACCTGCCCCACTACCCGGCCGTCTTCTTCGGCATCCTCAAGGCCGGGGCCGTGGGCGTCACGTGCAACCCCCTCTACACCGCGCATGAGCTCAACCACCAGCTCAAGGACTGCGGAGCCCGGGCGCTGTTTTGCATGGACCACCCGCGCTTCTACCCGACCACCGTCAAGTCCATCGAAGGCACCGCGGTCGAGACGGTCGTGATCTGCGGGATCAAATCCTACCTGCCGCCGTTGAAGGGGTTCCTCGGCGCGCTGCTCGGGAAAATCCCGCGCGCCAAGCGGCACGAGGCCGGGCACCTTCAGTTCGACGAGGTCCTGCGCGCGGCCGAGCCCCGCGCGCCGCAGGTGGAGATCGACCCCGCGCAGGACACGGCCCTGATCCTCTACACCGGCGGCACCACCGGGGTCCCCAAAGGGGCCTGCCTGACCCACAGCAACATCGCCTACAACCTGACCTGCATCAAGGAGTGGATCCGGCTGTCGCCCGCGCCGGGCGCACCTGAAGAGACCCAGCGCCCCGGGGCCCACACCTACCTCGGCGTGCTGCCCTGGTACCACGTGTTCGGCATGACGTGCGCCCTGCTGGCCTCGAGCGCCAGCGCCAGCCGGCTGCTGTGCGTCCCCGACCCCCGGGCCGGCACCCCGCCGTTCACCGAGGTCCTGAAGCTGGTCGAGCGCGAGCGGCCGACCCTGATGCCCGCGGTCCCCACGATCTTCATGGCCTTCACCAACCACCCCCACGTGCAGAAGTACGATCTGACCTCGCTCATGGGCTGCTTCTCCGGCGGCGCACCCATGCCGCCCGAGGTCTGCCGCCGTTTCGAGGAGCGCACGGGCGCGGTCGTCTTCGAGGGGTACGGCCTGAGCGAGACCTCCCCGATCGTGAGCGCCAACCCCACCAACACCCGTCAGCGCCGGATCGGCACCATCGGCTTTCCCCTGCCGGGGACCGACGTCAAGATCGTGGACCTGGTCAAGGGGACGGACGAACTCCCCCGCGGCCAGGACGGCGAGGTCGCCGTCTGCGGTCCGCAGGTGATGACCCATTACTGGAAGCGGCCCGATGAGGACGAGAAGGTCTTTCGAACCATCGCGGGGCGGCGCTACATGCTGACCGGCGACATCGGCCACGTCGACGACGAGGGCTACATCCTGATCACCGACCGCAAAAAGGATATGATCCTGGTCGGCGGCTTCAACGTCTACCCGCGGGACGTGGAAGACATCCTCTTCCAGCACCCCAAGATCGCCGTGGCGGCCGTCGTAGGGGTCCCCGACGCCCACAGCGGGGAGGCCGTCAAGGCCTTCATCCAGCTGAAACCGGGCGAAAGCGCGACGGTCGAGGAAATCCTGGCATTCTGCAAGGAGAACATGGCCGGCTACAAGCGCCCGCGGCAGATCGAGTTCCGCGACACCCTGCCCATGTCGAACGTGGGCAAGGTGCTGCGGCGGCTGCTGCGCAACGGCGAGTTGACCAAAGGCGGCGGCGCCGCGCCGCCTAAAGATGAATGACGGCGTCTCAGGCCGTGGCCGGGCGTTGCACGACTTGATCACGCGTGCGCCCGTGGACGCATGTGCCCGGAGGAAAACGTGCGGGCTCGCAGCCGCTCATGCGGCCAAGGCGTAAGTTGGAAAGGCGGTTCTGGAGAATCGATGCAAAACTGGTTTGCCAAACACCCTTACACCATCACGAGCGGGGTCTTCATCGGGATCCTGCTCTTCGGCTGGCGCGGACTGGGCTGGGGGGAGCGCCAGCTCGGGTTCGCGGTGCTGCTCTACCTCATCGTGACGCTCGGCGTGCGGCTGGACGAAATTTCGCGCAGCCTCGGCGGCAAGTCGGACCCCGCGCCCGGGGACCGGGAATCCGTCGTAGCCCAGCTGCGGGAGATCCGCACGCTCTTGCAGCGCATCGAGGCCAAGCTTCCGCCCGCCAAGCCCGAGGAGTGACCCCGGCTCCGTCTCGAAGACCCCCTGCTCGTGACCGGCCCGGCGGACCTGCGCCGGGACTCGCCGCAGCCGTGCCACCGATTCCTCCGTCAACTCCACGCTTGCGTCGCGGTCCCCGTACCAGGGGCCGAACGGGGTCAGGCCGTAGTCGCCGAGAAAAAGGACCGCAGGCATCCCCTCACGGGACGCAGCGGCCGTGCGGGCACTTCCCCCGGTCCGGACCCGGGAAGAAGCGGACCGGGCCGAAGCGGCGCTCGCACATCAGGCTCCCTCGGCCGTCCGCAGCCGGCGCACGGGGTTGGCGAAGCTGCAGGGCATCACGGCAGCGCACTTGCCGCAGACCTGCGTGTCCTCCGGCAAGTCGGCCAACGCTGCGAGAACGGACCGGTTCTCCAGGAGCCGGTCCCAGCAGCGCCGCCGCCGGATGCCCGCGGGCTCGAGCGCCCCCACCGGGCAGGCGGCGATGCAGCGGCCGCAGCGCCGGCCGGACTTGAGCAGGCAGGCTTCGGGGGTTTCGATCAGGGGGTGGTCTCCCAGTTCGGCCTCGGTCACGAAGCTGCCCAGGCGCCCGGCGCAGCCCGCAGGCGTGATGAGCATGCAGTGCGTCCCGAAGCGGCCGATCCCGGTCAGGTAGCCGAGGTGCTTGTGGGACCAACGCGCGGTCAGGGTGTCCTCGCTGAAGTTGGCCGTCGCCGGGGTCAGCCCGCAGCGATATCCCTCGGCCTCGAGCCGGCGCGCGGCCTCGGCGCTCACGGCCGCGATCAGCCGGTTGGTGTCCACGTAGGCCACGCCCCAGTCCCGGCAGGGCCGGTCGCCCCCGCGGTTGGCGCGGGACAGCGCGTTTTGAAAGGGGATGAAGAACACCACCACGGAGCGCGCGGTCGGCAGCAGGTCGCGGGGGTGCAGGTGGTCGGGCGCCGCGATGGCGGTCAGGCGCTCGAAGCGCTCATCCACGGGGGCGGCGGCAACCAGCGGGGGCTTCCACCACCCGGCGTGCCCCAGCCGTGCCGGCTCCGCCTGCACGACCGCCTCCGCGATGCGGCGCAGCGCCTCGATGTCGATGGTGGCCATGGGGACCTTTCAGGAGGCAGGTTCAGGGGTTCACGGTTGAACGCTTCAGCGGTTCACGGATCAACAGTTCAGATTTCGGTTCAGCGGTCTCAGCACCCGACACGAAACACGAAACACCAAACACAAAACAACCCCCACCTCTTGGCCATTCGCTTATAATGGACTACAGTAAACAGCGCAAGGGAGGGGGTGCCATGCAGCGGTCGATTCTGCTCATTCTGGTAGCGGTGGTCCTGACGGTCGGGTGCGCGTCCACCTTCGACTTTCGGCGCGAGGAGGTCTTCGAGGACACGGTGCGCGCCTACGGCCGGCTTATGACCTGGTCGGATTTCGGCACGGCCAGCGCCTACCTGACGCCCGACGCGGAGGTGAAAACCGTCCCCAAGGGGGTCCGGGTGGCCAGCTACGACTTCAAGCAGCTGGTCTTCACCCAGGACAAGCAGACGGCGGTGAACATCATCGAGATCAGCTACTACCGCGAAAGCGACATGAAGCTGAAAACCCTCATGGACCAGCAGCTCTGGGAGTTCAACGCCGCCAAGCAGACGTGGCTGCTCAAGAGCGGGTTCCCGCCGTTCTGACGCCGCACCCCGGAGCCATGAAGATCTGCTTCTACCCGGCTTTCAAGCCACTCGGTCACCGGCTGCCCTCGGGGGACCTCGTGACCGCCGGCGGGATTTTCGACTACCTCCGCCGCCGCGGCCACGAGCTGACCGTGCCGAGCGGGCTGCGCTGCCGCTGGATCTACTGGCGGCCGTGGCTGTGGCCGCTGCTCGCGCGCGACCGGCGGCGCATCCGCCGGCGGTTCGCCGCAGGCGGATGCGATCTCTGGTTCAGCTACCACTCCTACTACAAGGCGCCCGACCTGCTCGGGCCGGGCGTGGCTCGAGCGCTGGGCGTCCCCTACGTGCTCTTCCAGGGCATCTTCTCCACCAAGCCCCGCCGTCGCTGGGCGAGCCTGCCCGGCTACCACCTCAACCGCCGGGTGCTGCTCGCCGCGCGCCACGTCTTCACCAACAAGCGCCGCGACCTGCACAATCTCCTGCGCCTGCTGCCCGCGGAGCGCATCACCTACGTGGCCCCGGGGCTGCACCCGGAGGAGTTTGCCTTCTGCCCCGAGGCCCGCGCCGACCTGCGGGCGCAGTGGGGCGTCGGGGAGGAGCCGGTGGTGCTCTCGGTCGCCATGTTCCGGCCCGGGGTCAAGGCCGATGGGCTTGCGCGGGTGATCCGCACCTGCGGGGAACTCGCCGGCCGCGGGCACCGCTTCACTCTGGTGATCGCCGGCGACGGCAAGGCCCGCCCCGCGCTCGAGCGGCTGGCGGCGGCCGCGGGCCTGCCGGCGGTGCGGTTTGTCGGGCAGGTGCCGCGGGGTGAGCTCTTCCGCCACTACAGCGCGGCCGATCTTTTCGTCTTCCCCGGTTTCCAGGAGGCCCTCGGGATGGTCTACCTGGAGGCCCAGTCCTGCGGGCTGCCGGTGGTCGCCTGCGACAACGCCGGGACCCCCGAGGCCATCCGCCACGGCGAGACGGGGCTGCTGGCCCCGCTGCACGACCGTGACGCCTTCCGCGACGCGGTCGAACGCCTCCTCGCGGACCCGGTCCTGCGCCGGCGCCTGGGCGCAAACGCCCGCGCCCGCATCCGCGAGGTCCACGACCTGGACCGCAACTACGCCGGCATGGAGGTCGTTCTGAGGCGCCTGGCCGCGGAGGGCCGCCGCCCGTGAACGCCGGGCGAACGACTTTCGGGGTGATCCGCCACGCGCGGACGGTGTGGAACCGGGAGCGCCGCATCCAGGGCTGGTCGGACTCGCCGCTGACTCCGGAGGGGGAGCGGCAGGCGGAGCTCTGGGGCGCATACCTGCAGGCGACGCCCTGGACGCTCATCCTGGCGAGCGACACCGGCCGGGCGCTGGCGACCGCGCACCTCATCAACCGCCGGCTCGACTTGCCCATCCACCCCGAGCCCCGGCTGCGCGAGCTCGACTGGGGACGGTGGACCGGCCGCACGGTGCGGCAGCTGCGCGGGGAAGAACCGGACGTCGTGGCGGCGCAAGAGTGCGCGGGCTGGGACTTCCGGCCGCCGGGTGGCGAAACCCGCCGCGCCCAGCTCGAGCGCAGCCGCCGGGCGCTGCTGGACGCAGCCGCCGAGCGGCCCGGCAGCGCGATCCTCGTCGTGACGCACGAGGGCGTGATCAAGAGCCTCGCCTGTTTTCTCGCCGGGGACCCGACCCCGCCGACCGAGCGGCCCGAGCACCATGTCTACCGGCTGTACCGGATCTCGGCCGCCGGCGGGGAGCTCGGGTTGGACGGCGTCGAAGAGCTGCCGGACTGCCAGGTTGCGGAAAAACGGCGTCTCAGGCCGTGATCCGGCGTTGCGCGGCTTTTGTGAATGCTCACATACGGGTCCGTATGCTGCGCTTCCCAAAAGGCCGCACGCCTTGGCTGACGGCCTGATACTTGTTTTTCCGCAACCTGGGATAGCCCGCATCCGCGGTGAGGAGACGTCGAGTGGAAACGCTGATGATCCATGACCTGAAGCCGGAGTACTTCGCGCTGCCGCTGCGCGACTATCGTCTGACCTTCGACGACGGGCTCTTTTCACAGTACTACTACCAGCCGTTGCTGGCCGGCCAGCCGGGCGACCTCACCTTCTTCCTCGCGACCGCGTTCGTCCGTCCCGGGCCGGCCCGCCCGCGCTTCGCCGGGCGCTACCTCGAACACCTGAAAAGCGGAGTCTACTCCCGCCGCGCGTTCATCGAGGGGCGCCTGGACGACTTCATGACGGTCGACGAGGTGGGCGTTCTCGCGGATCAGCCGGGCGTGCGGATCGGGGCGCACAGCCACTTCCACGACGTCGTCCTTACCGACGTCCACCCCCGCAAGCCCAAGGCGCCGAGTCCCTGGAAGACCGAGCGGTTTCGCGAGGTCCCCGAGGCGCTGCGCCGCGGCCTGAGCATCCGCTCGCGGCTGGCCTTCCAGGGGTTCGACACATGGCGACGGGGGCCTGAGCCCGCGGTCGGAGGCCCGCTGGCGGGAGTACATCCGGGAGGACACCGAGCTCTGCCTGGAGTGGTTTCGGCGGCATCTGGGCCGGGTCCCGGAGAGCTACTGCTTCCCGTTCAACGAGTACTCGCCGCCGCTGCTCGAGATCCTGCGGTCCTACGGCTTCCGGGAGTTTTTTGCGTCGCGGGCGCCGCGCGACCCGAGCCTGATCCCCCGCCTCGACATCGACCGGCTGATCGAGGAGGGCGCGGGCACCCGCCGGTGGCCTCAGGTGAAGGCGGCATCCCCGTCGCAGGGGTCCAGGTGAATCGCCCCGGCGGCGCGCGCGAGCGCGCTGTCAGGCGCGCCGGGGTGGTAGACGGTGGTGCGGGACTTCCAGCGGGTGAACCGGCGCAGGAGCCGCGAGGCGGCCAGGGCCGGGTCGACCTCGGCCGGGAAATCGATGCGCGCCGCGCGGAGCGCACGCGCCCGTCGCAACGCGACGGCGCAGGCCGCAGCCGCGTCCGCCGCCGGCAGGAAGAGGTCGAGCAGCTTGACGCGGCCCGCACCCTTGTTTTGGCCGGCCGAGAGGACGACGGCCGCCGGCTGGCCGCCACCGGCCGTCTCCCAGGCCTCGAGGCGGAACCGGTCGCGCGCGTGGGAGAAGTGATACGGTCGGACCAGCGCGGGGGCCTCTGCGCGCGACACGACCCAGGGGTGGGCGAGCACCCAGTCGACGACCTGCGCGTCCCGCAGGAAGCGCGGGAGGTCGGCCGGCCGGCGCTCCGCCCCCGTCGGGATGCGGGGCACGGGCCGGAAATCCGTCGCCGGTCGGCCGGCGCAGAGCATCGATAGCGCGAGGCCGTGGACGGCGCGGGGCAGGCGTTCGATCGAAAACCGCCGCAGGCGCAGCTCGCCCAGGGTCGCGAACCCCGCGGAGCGGTAGGCCGCGTCCGCGGCGCGTGCGGGACCGACGGCCGCCAGGTCCAGCCCCAGGCCGAGGGCCTCCTGGATCAGGCGCCGGGCGACCCCCCGGCCGCGGCATTCGGGCGCCACGAAAAGCGTGATGAGCCAGTGGACTGCAGACGCCCCCGCGGCGCTCAGCAATCGCCCCGGCAGCAGGCCCTGGTAGCCGACGCAGCGACCCTCCTGCAGCGCGACGAGCAGGGCGACGTCCTCGGGCGCGGCGCAGGGGTTGCGGGCCATGGAGGCGGCCCGCAGACCGGTCAGTGGGGCCACTTGCGCGAACGCCCGGTCCGCGGCTGCCTCGGCCGCGAACGAGAGAAGCTCGCGGACGCGGACCCGTTCGATGCGAAGCGATGGCGTGTGCACGGTGATACGCTTGCCCCCTTGGGTCGACCGGGGAAAACGTGAAATGGTCGGTTGCCGACGTCATAGCATGAGCCGCCGACGCACGGAACCGCTTTCGGAAGTGGTCGCATGAACATCGTCGTCTACTGCCAGCACGTGCTCGGGGTGGGGCACTTCTTCCGCACGCTCGAGATCTGCCGCGCCCTCGACCGGCACAGGGTCCGCCTGATCAGTGGCGGCCCGCCCCTGGAGGCGCACCTGCCCCCCCACGTCGCCGAGGTCCGCCTGCCGGCCCTGCACATGGATCCCGAGTTCAAGGCGCTGCGCGCCGAGTCCGGATCGGATGCCGAAACGGTCCTGCGGGAACGCCGCGACCGGCTGCTGGCTCTGCTGGCGGCCGAGCCGCCCGACCTCTTCATCGTCGAGCTCTACCCCTTCGGGCGCAAAGCGTTCCGCGCGGAGATCGACCCGCTGCTCGAGGCCATGCGCGCGGGGCGGCTCCCGCCCTGCGGTGTGGTCTGCAGCGTGCGGGACATCCTGGTCGAAAAGGGGGACCCGCGAGCCTACGAGAGCCGGGTCGTGTCCACGCTCAACCGGTTCTTCGACGCCGTGCTGATCCACGCGGACCCGGCCTTCGTGCGCCTGCAGGAGACCTTCGGCCGCGTGGCGGAGATCGACGTCCCCCTGGTCTACACCGGCTTCGTCACGCCGGCCCCGGCCCCGGGCGCGCGGCAGCGCGTACGCGCCGAGTTCGGGGTGGGGCCGGGCGAGCGGCTGGTGGTGGCGAGCGCCGGGGGCGGCAGTGTGGGGATGCCGCTGCTCGAGGCCGCCGTGCGCGCCTTCGAGCGGCCCGGGATTCCGCCGGGGGCCCGCCTGCTGGTCTTCACCGGGCCGTTCCTGCCCGAACCGGAGTTCGGGCGGCTGCGCGCGCTCGCGGGCGGCCGCGCACGCGTCGAGCGGTTCAGCTCCGATTTCCTGTCGCTGCTGGCCGCGGCCGACCTGTCGATCAGCATGGCAGGCTACAACACCACGATGAATCTGCTGGCGGCCCGGGTGCCCGCCCTGGTGTGGCCCTTCGCTCAGAACCGCGAGCAGCGCATGCGCTCGGAACGCCTGGCCGCACGAGGCGCGCTCCGCGTCCTCGCGGATGCCGATCTCGACCCGGCGCGGCTGGCGGAGATCGTCGGCGGGCAGTTGCCCGCCCCGCGCCCGCCCGCGGGCCTCGTCGATCTTGGCGGGGCCGCGGCGGTCGCAGCGTGGGTGGACGGCTGGCGGTCCGAGCGCGCGCGCACCCGCCGCCCCGCCTGAGACGGCACGCCGGGGCACGGCCCGGCGCTGTTTACATCGGTATGGGCGTGTGTTATCCATATTTTCCATGACTTCGAGCACTTGCCGATCACGAATTCCGGCACGATCACGTGCAGGCGGTGACCGATGACGAAACAGATGTTTGCCGATGCCGAAGGCCAGCACGCGGGGGTGGAACGGCAGGTGGTGTTGCCGTTCGCGAAGTCGGTCGAGATCGCCTACCGCAGCATCCGGGTGCGCTTTTTCCGGTCGCTGATCACGATCCTCAGCCTCGTGCTCGCGGTGTCGTTCCTGAGTTTCACCGACGTGAGCAACGATATCGCCAACGGCATGCTGGCCAGCCGCGTCCCCGAGTGGCGGCAGGACCTGGTCCGCGCCGGGTACGACGTGGCGCCGCAGACCGTGAACGTGTCCGGCAGCCCCAAGCAGCGCTGGATCATCTTCCTGTCGCTGCTGGTCTGCACGGTCGGCATCGTGAACGCCCAGCTCATGGCGGTCACCGAGCGCTTCCGCGAGATCGGCACCATGAAATGCCTGGGCGCGCTCGACCGGTTCGTCCTGCGGTTGTTCATCCTCGAGGCGGGGATGCAGGGGGCGTGCCGGCGCGGCCGCGGGCGCGCTCGCCGGCGGCTCCGTGGCCCTGCTCGGGGCCTGGGCGCGTTTCGGGGGCGCGGCGGTCGCAGCGGTCCCGGCCGGGGACGTGCTGCAGTCTCTCGCCGTGGCCACCGCGGTCGGCATCGGGCTCAGCCTGGCGGGGGTGATGTACCCGGCGTGGGTCGCGTCGCGCATGCAGCCCGTGGAGGCCATGCGCGTCGAGCAATGAGGCGTGACGTCGCCCGAAGCCCGATATCGGCGTTGCGCATCGCCGCGCCGAACTGCGGCGTACTGAAACGTACGCCTCGTTCGCGCGGCGCGCCGCCTGGATCTCGGGCTTCGGGCACCCCACGCGGACAGGGGATCAGCCGAGACGGTGAACCGGTTCTGAACCTCAACTTTCGAATCTCAAATCTGAAATTGGTTTCTCGCCATGCCTGAATCCGGCAACATCGTGCGGGTGTCCAACGTCACCAAGAGCTTCAAGCTGGGCAAGGTCGAGGTCCAGGCCCTGAAGGGCATCGACCTCAAGATCGCCCGCGGCGAGTACATCTCGCATCATGGGCCCCTCCGGCTCGGGCAAGAGCACCCTGTTCAACATGATCGGCGGGCTGGACAAGCCCACCGAGGGCAAGGTCTTCATCGACGAGGTCGACATCGCCCAACTCGACGCCTACGAGCTGGCCTGGCTGCGCTGCCGCAAGATCGGCTACATCTTCCAGACCTTCAACCTCATCCCGGTCATGACGCGCGCTGGAGAACGTGACCCTGCCGATGATCTTCGCCGGCATGCCCAACGACGAGCGCCGACTGAAGGGCATGGAGCTGCTCGAGCAGGTCGGCCTCGGGGAGCGCCACAGCCACAAGCCCTTCGAGCTCTCCGGCGGCCAGCAGCAGCGCGTCGCCATCGCCCGGGCCCTCGCCAACGACCCCGCCATCATCCTGGCCGACGAGCCCACCGGCAACCTCGACCTGAAGACCGGCGAGGAGATCATCACGCTGCTCAAGCGTCTCAACCGCGAGACGCAGCGTCACCATCATCTCCGCCACGCACGACCTCAAGATGCTGAACGTCTCCGACCGCGTCGTCTGGATCCGCGACGGCCGCATCGACAAGATCGAGGCGCGCGACGAGCTGTCGATTTCGGTCGGGCAGATCGAGGTCCGGGAGTGAGGACCCGGGCGGCCAAGCCGTATCGGCCGGTATCGGCGCGCGGCGGCCGCCGTCTCCCGGCGGCGATCCTGGCCGTCTGCCTGGTCCTCGGGGCGTCGTGCCGGCCTGCCACCGCAGACGACGCGCAGGCGGTCGCCTTCGCAGAGGCGATCGGCGCGTTGGCCTCCCATGGCGACCGCAGCACCGGCACCGCCGGCAACGGCCGGGCGGCCGACGCCATCCGCACGACGCTCGAGCAGCTCTTCCCGGGAGCGGTGGCGACCCAGGCGTTCACGGTGCCGGTCATCCGTGCCGGGCGACAGTGTGCTCAGCGTCCCGGGCCGGTCCGGGAATCTCCCGCTGCGGGCGCTGGCCGGCAACGCCCTCACCCCGCCGGCCGTGGCCCCGCCGGGGTTGAACGGCCCGCTCGTCTACGTCGGCAACGGCGAGCTCGAGCAGCTGAACGGCAAGCCCATCGAGGGGGCGATCCTGCTGATGGAGCTCGATTCGGGCGCCGGCTGGTTGCGCGCGGCCGACTTCGGGGCGAACGCGCTCATCTACGTGGACCGCGGGCAATCCCCGCGGTTCCTGTTCGAGGACAAATTCGAGCTCTCGCCCTTGGGCTTCCCGCGGTTCTGGGCGAGCGCCGAGGACCTCGCCCGCGCGTTCGGGGACTTCGCCGCGACTCCCGGCGGGCTCGTGGCCGAGGCGGTCAGCCTTCGGGCCGACGCTGCATGGGAGAACGCCGTCTCCGAGAACATCGTCTGCCTCATCCCGGGATCCTCGGCCGAGCGGCGCAAGGAAATTCTCCTGGTGGAGTCTTTCTACGACAGCACCGCGCGAGTGGCCGGGCTCTCCCCCGGCGCGGACGAGGCGATCGGCGCCGTGACGCTGCTGCAGCTGGCCCGCGGGTTCAAGGAGCGTCCGCCGGAGCGCACCGTGCTGCTCGTAGCCACCTCGGGGCACGCCCAGGCGATGGCCGGGCTGCGCGAGCTGGTGTGGGCCCTCACCGCGCGCTCCAAGGACCTGCGCGACGCGCGCACCGACCTGCGGCGCGCCGTCCAGCGCGCGCGGGCGGCCGTGCAGGCCCTCGCGGAGGCGCACTTCGACGGCGGCCCGTCCCGGCCGGCGGTCTCGCCGCCGGCCGGAGGCGCCGCGGACGGGGAGGGCGGCCCGCCGGAGGACTCCGGCCGCCCTGCTGCGGGAGGCGCTGGAGGAGCAGCTCAAGACCGAGGCCGACCTCGTTTCGCGGCAGCTGATGCAGCTGCGGCTGGCCGGGCACGGCCAGGACCCGCGCCGCATCCAGGCGCTCAGCGCCGAGCGCGAGCAGCTGCGCCGACTGAGCTGGCGCAGCTCCTACGACGGGATGTCGGCGGCCGAACAGGCGCTGATGGCCCAGGTGGCCGCGCGCGCGCGCGACGGCCAGCAGCTGCTTCTCGCCGACCTGCGCCAGCAGCTGCGCCTGCTCGAAAGCGCCGTGCGCCTGCGCGGCAGCGTCCAGGAGGCCGAGATCGTCGCGGCGCTCTCGCTGCACCTGTCCAGCCACGGCGACGGGTTCGGGGCCTTCAACTACGGCTGGCTCTACCCGCTGCGTCCGCGCATCAACCGCGTGCCGGCCTACGCCGTGCTCGAGGACGCCCTGCAGCAGGCCGCGCCCGGTGCCGAGCAAGCGGCCGGCGCCGCCAGGATGTTCAAGGACACCCTGCGGCCCAGCCAGACCCGGTCCTGGCAGACGTACTTCCCGGACAAGCCGGCCCTGGGCGGCGAGGTCTTCGCGCTGGCGGGGATCCACGGCGTCACCCTGGCGACCACCGGCGATGCCCGGCCCGCTTGGGGAACGCCTGCCGACACCCCGGAGCGGGTCGACCTCGCCTTCGCCGCGCGCCAGGCTCAGGTCGTCTGCGGCATGATCGAGGGACTGTCCCGGACCGCGCACCTGCGCAGCCCCGAGGCGCCGCGCAACGGGTTTTCCACCGTCAGCGGGCGGGCCAAGTTTCTGCGCCAGGGCGAGCTGTTCGCCGACAAGCCCGCGCCGGGGACCGTCCTGCTCGGCTACCAGGGGCAGTCGCGCTTCTACAGCATGGTGGACCCGCGGGGGCGCTTCAGCCTCAAAGGGGTGGCCGACAAGACCCACAGCTTCTACAAGGTGGTGCTCGAAGGCTACCGGTTCGACCCGCAGACGGGTGAGGCGGTCTGGGTCATCGACAAGAAGCTCACCGCCAAGGACGCCTACCGGGTGCGCATGAACCGCCGCTCGATGGAGAGCGACCTGGTCATGTTCGCCGGCAAGGGGACCACCGCCTTCGGCCTGCTCGAGCCGCGCACCTTCCGGTATCTCACCAAGGCCGACGTCCTGGACGGTCGCCGCGATGCCGAGCCGTCGCACTGGTACATGAGCCGGCTGGACACGCTCGCCTCGACGATCGGCACCTTTTACCTCGAGCCGGGAACAGCGCTCAAGCTCACCCTGTCCGACACGGTGCTGCGCCGCAAGCTGGTGCTGATCAACGCGAGCGAACGGTCGCCGACCGGGGTCGGGTACGAGGTGGAGGACACCCCCCGGCTGCACCGCACCGAGTACCTGGTGGCACGCGACATGTGGACGCTGCTTGCGCCCGCGCATCGCCAACCTCGAGCAGCGCGGCATCGTCAACGAGCACATCCGGCAGCTGCAGGCGGAGGGCACGGCGGCCGTCCAGAGCGCCGAGGCGGCCTGGGCGGCCGCGGCCTACGACCGCTTCGCCGAGGCGAGCTCGCGCGCCTGGGCGCTCGCGACCCGGGTCTACGACGACGTGGAGAAAACCCAGAAGGACGTCCTCTACGGGGTCCTCTTCTACATCGCGCTGTTCGTGCCGTTCGCCTTCTGCCTGGAGCGGCTCCTCTTCGCCTACGCCAACGTCTACAAACGGCTCATTGCGCTGGGCGCCATCCTGCTGCTGCTGGTGGCGGTCATCTACCAGGTGCACCCGGCCTTCCAGCTGGCCTACAGCCCGATGGTGGTGATCCTCGCCTTCCTGATCATGGGGCTGTCCCTGATCGTGACGCTGATCATCTTTTTCCGCTTCGAGCACGAGATGGCCCGGCTGCAGACCCGTGCGCGCGTCGCCTCGGCCGGGGAGATCGGCCGCTGGAAAGCGTTCGTGGCGGCGTTCCTGCTGGGGGTGAGCAACCTCAGACGCCGACGCGTGCGCACCGCGCTCACCTGCATCACCCTGGTGCTGCTCACCTTCACGATCATGAGCTTCACCTCGGTCAAGTCGTTGCGGCGGCACGCGCGAATCCTCTACAGCCCGGGGGCGACCTACCAGGGGTTTCTCCTGAAGAACGTGAACTGGGGCGAGCTGCCCGTTGAGGCGTTCGGCTCCGTATCCGCTTTTTTCGCGGGCAAGGGGCTGACGGTCCCGCGGGCCTGGCTGGAGGAGGACGACGTCACCCGCACGAGCGTCATCCCGCTGAGGGCCAACGGGCGGAGCATCGACGCGCTCGGGATGATGGGGCTGTCCCACGCCGAGCCGGAGGTTTCGGGCCTGGGCGACGTGCTGACGGCCGGTCGCTGGTTCACCGCCCAGGACCGCCGGGCCGTCCTGATCTCCGAGCGGCTGGCCGAGAGCCTCGGGCTGGACCCCCGGCATGGCGCGGGGCAGACCGTCTCGCTCTGGGGGATGGACTTCGAAGTGACCGGCGTGTTCTCGGGCCGCAGTCTGCAGGCGCGCACCGACCTGGACGGCGAGCCCCTGACGCCGGTGACCTTCCCGCGCGAGTCGTCGACGGACCTGTCCGAGGAGGAGACCGAATCCCTCGAGTCCGGCGACGACGTGCGCGAGTACCAGAGCCGCTACCAGCACACCCCGGCCGACCTCATCGTGATCGTCCCCTACCCGACGCTTATGGCCGCGGGCGGAAGCCTGAAGGCCATCGCGGTGCGCGTGGACTCTCCCGAGGTCGTCGCCACGGCCCGGGAGCTGGTGGACCGCTTCGGGCTGTCGCTGTTCAGCGGCGAGCCGGAGGGGACTTTCCTCTACCACGCGAGCGACACGATGAGCTACAGCGGCGTGCCCAACATCATCATCCCGCTCGCCATTTCGGTGTCCATCGTGCTCAACACCATGATCGGCAGCGTGTACGAGCGCAAGCGCGAAATCGCCGTCTACACGTCGGTCGGTCTGGCCCCGTCCCACGTCTCGTTCCTGTTCATCGCCGAGGCGCTGGCCTTCGCCGTGCTGAGCGTCGTGTTCGGTTACCTGCTCGCGCAGACCAGCGCGTGGCTCTTCGCCGGGACGAGCGTCTGGTCCGGGATCACGGTGAACTATTCGTCCATGGGCGGGGTGGCGGCCATGCTGCTCGTCATGGCCGTGGTGTTGCTCTCCGCCATCTACCCCTCGTGGGTGGCCGGGCAGATCGCCATCCCGGACGTGAACCGCTCCTGGACGCTGCCGCCCGCCAGCGGCAACACCCTCGCGTTGGTGTTCCCGTTCCTGATGACCTACCGGGAACACCGCAGCGTCGGCGGCTTCCTCTACGATTTCTTCGAGGGGCACTTCGACGTCTCCCACGGGCGGTTTTCGACCTCGCACATCAACATCGCGTTCGCCTGCGACATCCAGTCCGGCTCCGCGGCCGCCGCAGGCTGCGCGGAGGGTCGCTGCGAGGTGGGCGAGTGTCTGCGCCTGGTCTGCCGGGTGTGGCTCGCCCCCTTCGATTTCGGGATCATGCAGCGGGCGGAGCTGCGTTTCACGCCGTCCCGCACCGAGCCCGGGTTCGTCGAGATCCAGGTGACCCTGACCCGGGAGTCGGGCGAATCCCACACCTGGCGGCGGATCAACAAGGGGTTCCTGCACGCGATCCGGCGCCAGTTGCTGATCTGGCGCTCCCTGGACGACGCGACCAAGGCCCACTTCGAGGAGCGCCTGGCGCAGGCCGTGGCCGCTCCTGTAGGCGCGCCGGCCGGCCGCGACCGGCACGGCGTCGCGGAACAGGCGGCCCCATGCCCATGACTCCGCAGACATCCGCCGGGCGCCCGGACCTGGCGCCGGCCGCGGCCGACCCCGGTCGGGGGGACCGCGTCCGGCTGCGGGCGATCGTGCTCGGCGCCGCGTTCGCCCTGGTCGTCTGCGTGCTGACGCCGTTCAACAACGCCTACCTGCAGGGGACCCCCCTCGGCGGCGGCCAGTTCCCGCTCGCACCCTTCTACATCCTGGTCTGGCTGATGCTGGCGACGGCCGGGCTGCGGGCGCTCATGCGGGGGCGCGGCCTGCTGACCGGCCGGGAGCTGCTGGTCATGTGGTGCCTGATGGTGCTGCTCTCCGGGATCGCCTGGACGGGCCTGGCCCGCACGTTCTTCATCAACCTGACCGCCCCCTTCTACTTCGCCACGGTCGAAAACCGCTGGACGCAGGTGCTGTTGCCCCACCTGCCCGCGGGCTGGTACCCGGCGGGCGCCGAGGCGGTCGACCTCTTCTACAACGGGATCGCAGGTGCGCGGCAGATGGGGTGGGCGGAGGTGCTGCGGGCCGTCCCGTGGGGGGCCTGGGCGGGGCCCCTGCTGCACTGGACCGGGTTCATCCTGCTCTGCTACGCGATCATGGTCTGCGTCGTGAGCCTGCTCAGTCGCCAGCCGCTTTACAACGAGCGCATGAACTTCCCTCTGCTGCGGGTCCCGATCATGCTGCAGGAGGCCTTCGACGAGAACCGGATCGGCCGCTTCTTTCTCGACCGGTGGCTGATCGCGGGGCTGCTGGTGCCGGTCTGCCTGCACCTGCTGAACGGGCTGAGCTTCTACAACCCCTCTATCCCCTCGATCCCCACCCTGATCCTGGCGGGGAAGTTTTTCCCGAAGGCCGGGCTCTTTTCGGGCTTTTTCAAACTGAAGATCTGCATCTACCCGGCCTTCATCGGCTTCGCCTTCCTGACGGCCCGGCAGATCTCCTTCTCCCTGTGGGTCTTCTTCCTGGCGGGGTGCCTGCTGATCGGTCTGCTGAGCGTGCTGGGGGTCAACATTCCCGCGGCGGCGCTCGGCACCACCTTCAGCGCGACCCTCTCGCGGCCGGAGGAGACCCAGTCGATCGGGGCCTATATCGTCTTCTTCCTCTTTCTCGCCTGGCTCGCCCGCTTTCATTTCAAGGACACCCTCCTGAAAGCCATCGGCCGGCGGCAGGAGGAGGACCCGGCCACCGAGTGGATCACCAGCCGCCCGGCCTTCTGGGGCCTGGTCGTCGGCTGCGCGGCGCTGGTGGCCTGGTGCCACCACTACGGGCTGCCGGTCGGGGCCGCGCTCGTGGTGCTGTCGGCCTTCTTCCTGTTCACCCTGGTCGCCGTGCGGGTCATCTGCCAGGGCGGGATCACCTACTTCACGCTCACGACGGCCCCGCTCGACGCGGTCACCGCCTTCTTCGGGTCGCGGTTCCTGACCCAGACCGGCCTGGTGGTCGCGGCGGTGGTCCAGAAGGTGCTCTTCCTCGACCTGCGGGAGGCGCTGATGCCGGCCTTGCTGCACACCCGCAAGGTGACCGACGGGGTGCGCAACAACCGCTGGGTGGCGCTGGGCCTGATGTTCACCCTGGCCCTCGGGGTGCTCGCCTCCTTTGCGGCCATGCTGGCCGTCTGCTACAAGTTCGGCGGGCGCGAACTGCAGATGGACTGGGCGACGCGCACGACGGTCGGCGTCTACGAAACGGTCTTCAGCCTGATCGAGACCCCGGCCGAACCCAACCGCTGGGTTCTGCAGTTCATCGCGCTCGGAGCCGTGGTCATGCTGGCGCTGGTCGTCGGGTACCACCGGTTCTACTGGTGGCCGATTCACCCGATCGGCTACCTCACGGCCTACAGCTCGGCCATGTGGACGCTGTGGTTCAGCTTCTTCGTCGGCTGGATCTGCAGCGCACTCTGTATGCGCTACGGCGGGACGGCGCTCTATACGAAGCTGCGGCTGTTTTTCGTCGGCCTGATCATCGGCGACTTCTTCATGGCCGGCTCGTGGGCGATCTACGGGCTGTTCAGCTATGCGAGCTACATGGTGTTACCGGATTGATGGGGATGGAATTAGGGGTCAGGGTTCAGAGTTCAGGGTTCAGGAAAGACCCACGGAAGCGAGGTTCTTTTTCTGAACCCTGAACCCCGAACCCTTTGAGCCGAACCCGGCTCCCGGGATCCTGAGCACGCATCGACACACGTACGGTCTGCGCGAATGAAAGAAGACAAAGAGCTCCAGGAATACCGCGACCTGCTGATCGCACCCACCCAGTTCGAGGAGGGCTTCGACTGGAAGACGGTCGTCGGGGCGATCTTCATCGGCTTTCTGATGATGCCCGGCAGCATGTACCTGCAGCTGGTGATCGGTACCGGCATCGGGCCGGCCGCGCGCTGGGTCACCATTATCCTTTTCGCCGAGCTGGCCAAGCGCGCCTACAGCGACCTCAAGCAGCAGGAAATCTTCCTCCTCTACTACATGGCCGGGGCCGCGCTGCACACCCCCTTTCAGGGGATGCTCTGGAACCAGTACCTGGTCCAGTCCGACGCGGCGCGCATGCTGGGGCTGACCGACCTCATCCCCGCCTGGGTCGCCCCCCCGCTCGGCTCCGAGGCGTTGGTCGAACGCAGTCTCTTCCACCGCGACTGGCTCGTCCCCATCCTGCTCCTGATCGGCACGCAGATCATCACCCGCGTCGACCAGTTCGGGCTCGGGTACGCCCTCTACCGCATCACCTCCGACGTGGAGAAGCTGCCCTTCCCGATGGCGCCGGTGGCCGCCCTGGGCACCATGGCGCTGGCCGAGTCGACCGAGGAGCGCGAGCGCGGGTGGAAATGGCGTGTCTTTTCGATCGGCGGCATGATCGGGCTGCTGTTCGGCGGTGTGTACGTCCTGCTGCCGGCGCTCTCCGGGCTGGTGCTGATCGAACCGATCCGGCTGATCCCCATCCCCTGGATCGAGTTGACCCTGCACACCGAGGACTGGCTGCCTGCGGTCGCCACCGGGCTCCAGTTCGACCTGGGGCTGGTCTTTGTGGGCATGGTGCTGCCCTTCTGGGCCGTCATGGGCGGGCTGGCGGCGCTCGCGATCACCGTGACGGCCAATCCCATCCTCTACCACCACGGCATTCTCAGCCGCTGGCACCCGGGCATGCGCACGGTCGAGACCCTGTTCGCCAACAGCTTCGACTTCTATCTCAGTTTCGGAATCGGGCTGGGGCTGGCCATCGGCCTGATCGGGGTGTGGCACGTCGTGCGCTCCTTCGGCCGCATGGGGGCTGCCACGCGCGGCAACCTGCGGGACCTCTTCCGCCCGCCGCCGGGCCGGGGCGACATCAATTTCTGGCTGTCGATCGGCATCTACGTGGCCTCGACGAGCGCCTATGTCCTGCTCTGCGCCTGGCTCGTGCCGTCCTTCCCGGTGGCCTTCTTCCTCATCTACGGGTTCGTCTACACGCCCCTGATCTCGTACATCACGGCCCGCATGGAAGGCATCGCCGGCCAGTTCGTGAGCCTGCCGCTGGTGCGGGAGGCAAGCTTCATCGCCGGCGCGAAGTACTTCGGCTACCACGGGATCGAGATCTGGTACGCCCCGATCCCCATCCACAACTACGGCGGCGCGACGGTGGGCTTCCGGGAGATCGAGCTGACCGGCACCAGCATCCGCGGCATCATCAAGTCCGAGATCGTCGTCTTCCCGGTCGTGATGGTGGCGAGCCTGCTCTTCTCCCAGTTCATCTGGCGGCTGGCCCCGATCCCCTCGAGCGCCTACCCCTTCGCCCAGGAGCTGTGGCACCTGCAAGCGCTGAACTCGCTCTTGATGCAGACCTCGACCCTCGAGGGCAACTCGCTCTTCTTCCAGGCCCTTAACTGGATCCACGTCGGCGCGGGGACGGCCCTCGGGGTGGTGCTCTACCTTGTTCTGACGATCTTCGGGCTCCCGGTCATGCTGGTCTACGGGCTGGTGCGGGGCCTGGGCCACAGCACGCCGCACGGGCTGATCCTGGAGGTCGCGGGCGCGCTGCTCGGGCGTTTCCTCTTCCTGCGGCGCTACGGGGCCATGTGGCGCCAGTACGCGCCCGTGCTCCTGGCCGGGTTCTCCTGCGGCATGGGGCTGAGCGGCATGTTCGCCATGGGCATCACCCTCATCTTGAAGTCTCTGACCCGGCTCCCATATTGAAAGTCGCAGGACACAGGGTTCAGGATCAGGATGACGTTTACAGGGTTCGGGGTTCAGGGTTCAGGGAAGAGAGATTCCCCGAGTCTGCTGTTTCCTCCTGAACCCTGAACCCTGAACCCTCAGCCCTGCTCGCCCCCGGTTGGTCTCTTCTCTTGAACCCTGTCTCCCCGGTTGCTTTCCCCCGCCCTGCGCCTTAAAATGGCCTCATCACGCGCGACGCCCGGCGGCGTCGGCAACGGGGAGGGGAAGACATGCGCTATCGGGTTCTTCTGGCTATTGCGGCGGCGGCCGCGCTGTGGGCCGGTCCGGCCGGGGCGGCCGAGCCGCCGCGCTCGATTGCGGGCTTCACCCTGGGGCAGCCCATCGAGGATGCGGTCGACCGCGTCCTCATGCAGACCGCCCTGCCGGTCCGCTACATGGAAAGCCTGCGCGAGGTGGAAATCCGGCCGGTCGACGGCTTCAAGAGCGGGCTGATCGCCTACACCACCTGCCGCCGGCCCGAGGTCGTCGTGCGCATCAAGCTCAAGTACGCCGACGGCAGCCGGGCCTTCTACGACGATCTCCTCAAGCGGTACAAGGTGCGCTTCGGCAACCCGGACGAGTACCGGGGGGACCCGTTCGGCGTTTTCGTGGGATGGAAGTGGTCCTTCACGGACGAGCGCGGGGACCGCATCAGCCTCACCCTGCAGCACAATCAGGAGGACGAGGACGAGAAGCTCGGCAATGCCGTCAAACTCACGTTGGTCAACCGCCTGGAGGAAGACGCCCAATGCGCGCGGAAGCAGGCGGACCCCCGCCGCGACCTCGCGGGCGGCCAGGCGGCCCCGGGTGGCGGGAACCCGGGCTGGGACCACCTCGTCCCGAAACGGTGACGGCCGCCCGTGACGGACGCCGACTACAGAGAGATCGCCTGGGGCGGCATCGAGCTATCGGTTCCGGTCGAGTGGGAGCCCCGCCGCGTCGCGGAGGACCACCTCCTGTTCGAGTCCGATTTCGGGCCGGCCATGGAGATCAAGTGGGGCGCCGGCGGCGGACGACCGTTGAGCCGGCTGGCGCGCGGGGTGCGGCGCGAGGGCGGTGTCTACCGCGAGTACCCGTTGCCGTCCGAATGGCAGCTCGCGCTGCCGGGCCGGGAGGGATCGGCCTTCGAGTGGAACGCGGACGGGCGGCGTGCCGTCGGGGCGTGCGTGCGTTGCCGCGAGTGCGGCACCGCGAGCCTGATTCAGTTCTTCGACCGGGGGGACGCCGAGGGGGAGCGGCGGGCGCTGCGCGTGCTGTCCTCGCTGGCGGACCACCCACGCGGCCCGCGCACCCGCTGGCGCCTGTTCGACATCTCCGCCGACCTTCCGCGCGACTTCCGACTTGCGGCCAGCCGCTTCCAGCCGGGGCGCTTCGAGCTCTGCTTCAGCCGGACGCGCCGGGCGCTCACGCTGTGGCGCTGGGCGCCGGCGGCCGCGCTGCTGCAGGGCCGGACCCTGGCGGAGTTCGCCGGGGCAGCCGCCGGGGGCTCGGGACTGCGGTTCGAGCCGGCCACGGTCAACGGGTTGACCGGGGTGGCCGCAACGGAGGGCCCGGCCGGAATCATGGGCCGGCTCGCCGCCCGCGCCGGGCTCTCCCGCCCGCGCGCCGTGCGGGTCTGGCATGTGCCCGCCTGCAACCGGATCCTCGCGGTGCAGCTCCAGGGGCCCGCACAGGGGATCGATGCGGAACTCGAGGCGATCTGCAGGGACTATGGGGTGGATGGATGAACCGATCACCGTCTGCGCTGCCGCCGCGCGGTCGTGAGGCAGCGCTCGGCCGCACGCCGGTGAAGAACCGCCACCTGCGGGAGGAGTGCGCGGCCGGCGGCGAGGTGGTGATCCTTTACCCCGTCACGGCGCGGCCCTGGGTCGCAGCGCTCGCGCGCTGGCTGGGGGCCGAAGCCGCGGCGCCGCGGACGGCCAAGCTCCAGCTCGACGCCATGGGCTCTGAGGTGTGGGGGATGCTGGACGGCCGATCCTCGCTGCACGAGATCGCGGAGCGGTTCGCCGGACGGCATCGGGTGGGAACGACGGAGGCGCAAACGGCCGTGGCCCAGTTCGTGCGGGAGTTGGGCCGGCGCGGCTTGGTGGCCTTGCGATGACACCGGCCGCGCGCCGCCGCGCGGGGGGTCACGCGAACGACCGTATGGCGTCGTCCAGGGTGGGGACAATCGGCAGGAAGGAGTCGAAGCCGGCGATCTCGAACACCTCTTTGACGTAGTCCTGCATCGAGCAGAGCAGGATCCGGCCGTCCTCGCGCTTCAGGGCCTTGGTCGCCTTCAAGATGACGCGCAGCCCGGCGCTCGATATGTAGTCGAGCTCCTTGAAGTCGATGACCACGTTGCGGCTTCCGTCGGTGATGGCGTCGAACAGTCGTTTTTCGAACACCTGCGACGTGTTGGAGTCCAGACGGCCCTGGAGCTTGAAGGTGTTGACCGTCCCTTTCTTTTCCTCGATGATCTCCATAGATCCTCCAGCTTGAACCGGGCGGCCCCGGGGGCGCTCAGGTTTTTTCGACCGTTTTCTTGAGTGTCAGGATGTTCTTGCCGCCACAGCGGCGGTAGCTGATTTCATCCACGAGGTTCTTGACCAGGTGGATCCCCAGCCCGCCGATCTTGCACGACTCGACATTGTCGGGGACGTGCGGGGTGAGGCGTTCGACCGGGTTGAAGGGGACTCCGTCGTCCTCGACCACGACCGTCAGCCGGTCGCTGTCAGCCGAGATGCACACCCGTACGGTGTGCTCGGCCTGGTCGGTGTAGCCGTAGGAGATGATGTTCGTGAAAATCTCGTCCATGGCGAGGTTGATCTCGAAGATCGAACGCCGCGACAGCTTCAGCGTCTCCCCAATGCGCTCCAGCTGTTCGCACAGCATCGAGAGCTCGGACGAGCGGTTGGTAAGCTCAAACGCGAAGCAGGTCTGATCCGCCATGCCCTCTGCGCCCTTTCGAGGTCGGCCGGCCGTCACAACAGGGTCACCCCGAGGTTCGGCAGGCAGCCGCTGCACTCGGGGTTGAGTTCCTTGAGGAAAAGCCGCTCCCACTCGTTGACGGCCACCACGACCGCCTTGAAGATCCGCGGCATCTGTTCCGGGAACTGCTGTACTGTTTTGGAGAACTTCTCGCGGCTGAGCACGATGCTGACTGTGTCGTCCACGGCCTCGAGCGAGTAGTGACGGGTGGTCGGGCCGAGCAGGGTCAACCCGCCGATGAACTGCCCCGGCCCGACCATCCGCAGCGTGCGGGGGGTTTCGCCCGCCTGAAGCTCGAGTCGGGCGCGGCCGGAAATGATGCAGAAGGCGTTGCCGTCGTCCTCCCCTTGGCGAAACAGGTAATCCCCGGGTTTGTATTTTTCCCGCGTGCAAAGATAAGCGACAACCTTGAGCACTTCAAGGGGAAGACCCGCGAAAAAATAGGTCTGGCGCAGCAGGTTCAGATTGTCCTGGTATTCGCAAGGAGGGTTCAGGTTATTTTCTTCCGACGAGCTCATAGAGGGCTCCTTTGCGGGCGATCAGCTCCGAATAGCTGCCGCTCTCGATAATTTTCCCCGCCTTCATGACCGCGATCCGGTCGAAGTTGCGCACCGTGTCGAGGCGGTGCACCACGGCCACCAGCGTGCTCTTGCGCTTCCAGCGGGTTTCCAGGAGGTTCTGGATGCGGGCCTGGGAGCGGTTGTCCAGGGCCGAGGTGGCCTCGTCCATGATCAGCAGCCGCGGCTCCTTCAGGAAGACCCGCGCGATCGCCAGCTTCTGGCGCTGTCCGCCGGAAAGCCGGTCCCCCATCGTGCCGACGTTGTAGTGCATGCCGATCTCGACGATCGTCTCCAGCAGGTCTCGTGCGATCAGCAGCTGGATGATGTTCTGAAAGATCGTCTCTTCGGCCTGGGGGTTCGATGTCTTGGTCTTGCCGAAGAAGATGTTGTTCAGGATGGTCTCGGAGAAAATGTAATCATTCTTGCTGAAAAAACTGAACGCGCCGGGACGGTCCCGCAGGATGCCGGCGCGGAAGAGCGCCCGTTTTTCGAGCAGCAGGCGCTCGACCTCCCCCGACAGGGCCGTCATCTTGTGGATTCCAGGGGTGAAGCGCAGGGCGAGGCTGAGTAGGCGCCGCCGGTTTTCGGCCCCGAGGTCCTCGATCTTGCGCCGCCGCAGGAGCTCCACGATCGCCTTGTAGCCCCCTAGTTCGGCCGCCCCGACAGGGCTATGCTCGAAGAAGACGGCCTCGGCCGGGAGGTCGCCCAGGATGTCGACCGTCTGGCGCGCGACGCGGGCGCCGAGCGCCAGGAGCAGCCGGTCCAGGCCGGCCTCCTCGAGGAACTTGAGAAAATACGGGTTCTCGGAGAGAGCGGGGGCGGCGAACTCGGGCGTGTTGGCCGTACCGAAGGTCAGGTTTTCCGCGACGCTCGAGTACGACAGGTACGCGGCCTCGTCGAAAAACTCCACGTAGTCGGCGAGCTTCTGACCATAGCGTTCCTGGAATTTGTGCCGCACGCGGATGACCTGATCGACCAGCTCGGCGTGCCCGCCGGGGATCAGCAGGGTGTTCAGACCGAAGCGCAACACGTCCGCGAACAGCCCGGTGTGGTGCAGCACGGCGATGATGTCGTCCAGGGTGGGTCGGCGCCCGCCGTCCGCGACCTCAACCGCGCGGCAGGCGTAGAGCAGGTTCTCGAGGATCGACCCCTCGAAGATGAACGGTGCTTGCGAGACCATGCCCATGTTGGCGGCCATGTCCTGCTTGCTCAGGCCGGCGACTTCCTGCCCGCCGATGCGCACGTGGCCGGAGGTGTAGGCATAGAGCTGGCCGATACAGAGCGCGAGCGTGCTTTTGCCGCTGCCCGAGAAGCCGACCAGCGCCAGGTGCTCGCCCGGCTCCAGGGCGAGGTTGATGTCGTCGAGCAGGCGGATGCCCGTGTCGGTCACGAAGCTCAGGTTCTGGACCTCCAGCGCGGGTTCGAGCGCCAGGGCCGGGCGGTGGTCGGCCGGCACCAGGGCGTGCTCTGGCTCCAGGTCGAAGAACTCCATCGTGCGGGAGTAGCCGACCTTGCCGTCCTGGTAGACCTGGTAGAACTCGATCAGCTCACGCCACGGGTCGTAGAGCTTCTCCTGCGCCGACAGAAACGCGACGAGCGAGCCCAGCTCCAGCTGGCCCTTGATCGTGAGGTAGCCGCCCAGGACGAAAACCAGGAACGGCCCGAGGCTCGAGAAGAAATTGTTGGTGGATTTGACCGCGTACCGGTAGAGGCTCCAGGTCACGCGCACCCGGCGCAGGCGTTCAATTAGCTGCCCGAACTTGTCCATTTCCTGCCGGTAGGCGCCGTTGCCGTGGATCTCGTGGATGCCGCTGATGGACTCCGCGATGCGCCCCGAGATATCGCGCGACAGGTCGACGCGCTGCTGGTTGGCCGCGTTGGCGTGCCGCTGGAGCAGCGGCAACAGGAGCATGGCCACGGGGTAGGCGCTCAGCGACACCAGCGCGAGCAGCGGGTCCAGGTAGATCAGGTAGCCGGCGAAGGCGAGCAGCGTCAGCACGTTCGACACGGGGGTCGACAGCGCCGACCCGACGAAGGTGGACGGGACCGCCAGCTCGTTGACGACCGCGTTGACCACGGTACCGGGCTGGGTCTTGCGGAAGAAGTTCAGCGGCAGGGTGATGACGTGCTCCAGCAGGTCGTTGCGCATGCGGGCGAGCACGGTCTGCGAGATGTGGGTTTCCAGGATGTTGATCAGGTACTTGCAGATGCTCGAGACCAGGACCGCCGCCAGGTAATACGAGCAGTAGATCAGCAGCAGATCCAGCTTGCGCATGCCCACGGCCTGGTTGACGATGCGCTTCTGCATCTCGAGCGGGAGGACTCGCGTGAACACGGTGACTGCGATGATGACGAGCAGCAGGATCTGCCACCGGAGGTTGCCGTCGAAGACCCACGAGAACAGGGATCGTTTGACAATCGGCCGTCCCGATGTGGCCATGAACTGCTCCTTGAGCTGAACCGGGGGCCGCGCCGTCCCTGCCCCGGAAGGACTCCATCCGCTGCGGGAGTCATACTATCACACCGACGAGCCTGACAAGGACAATTCTCCGGTGCGGCAGCGCGTTGCGCCTTGACTCCGCAGCCGAGACATCCTATGGAATACTCTCATCCATTCAGATCCTTTTTCCAAGCCCATTCCCAGCACCAGGCGTCGCAGGGGGCGTTTCGACCTCGAACCGTCCCCGAACAACCACACACAGGAAGAGAGGTCCTTATGAAAAGCCGTGGCGTGATCGGTTGCTTCATCCTGGCCGTTTGGCTGGCCCTGGCCGTCGGACCGGCGCTGGCCGGGGAAACCATGGACAAGATCGAGAAGACCGGGAAGATCAAGGTCGGCTTCCGCGAGGACTCCATCCCGTTTGCCTTCATCGACCCCAAGGTGGGCAAGCAGGTGGGGTTTTCCGTGGACATGGCCACCATCCTGGCGGAGAACCTGAGCAAGTATTTCGGGAAGAAGGTCGAAGTCGAGCCCGTCACCATCACCACCAAGACGCGCATCCCGATGATCCTCAACGGCACGACCGACATCGAGATGGGGTCCACCACCTACACCCAGGAGCGGGAGGACGTGGTCGACTTCAGCCTGATCTTCTTCTTCTCGGAGACGAGCTTCCTGGTGCCCAAGGACAGCCCGGTCAAGACCAAGAAGGACCTGACCGGCCTGCGCATCGGCGGCGCGCGCGGCACCACCAACCTGAAGGCCATGGAAGACCAGGCGGCCGCCGGCGAGTACAAGCCCAAAGAGATCGTGACGACCGAGGGGCATGCCCAGGGGTTCCTGGCGCTGAAAACCGGCAAGATCGACGCCTACGGCACGGACCGCAGCCTGCTGGAAGGCCTGCGCATGAAGGACGAGAACCCGGGCGCCTGGAAGACCGTGGACTTCGCCATCGCCTATGAGCCCTACGGCTACCTGATGCGCGAAAACGATTCCAAGTTCCGGGATTTCGTCAACAACACCATCCTGTGGACCATCAAGACCGGCAAGTTCTACGAGCTCTACGACAAGTGGATGGGGCCGAAGGGGATGGTGCCGATCCCGATGTCCCAGGCCTACAAGGACTACCTGACGCTCATCGTCTACCCGATGGACGAGAACTGGATGAAAAAGAAATAGGTTGGCGGTCGGCAGGTTCACGGTTTCGGGTTGGGTTCTCTTCGACCCTGCACCCGAGCCGTGAACCCTGAACCCGGAACCCTCTCTTTATGTTCGCATATAAATTCGACTGGGGTGTCCTCTGGCGTCAGCCCTACGGGGAGTGGCTGCTGCAGGGCCTGTGGCTGACGATTCAGCTGGGGGCCATGGCGTGGGTCATCGCCCTCTCCCTCGGCATTCTTTTCGGCACCTTCCGTTCGGTCCGGTTCTGGCCCCTGCGGATCATCGGGACCGTCTATGTCGAGGTCTTTCGCAACATCCCCTTTCTGGTTCAGCTCTTCTTCTGGTTTTACGCCGGGCCCATGCTGCTCGGGAAGACCCTGCAGTTCAAGATCAACCAGATTTCCGGGCTCAACTACTGGGTGGCCATCGTCGCATTGGGGCTCTACACGGCCTCGCGCGTGGGCGAGCACGTCCGCGCCGGGTTCGCTTCCATCGGGCACGGGCAGTTCGACGCGGTCCTGTCCACGGGCATGACGCGGCTGCAGATGTACCGATATGTCATGATCCCGCACGCCCTGCGGCTCATCATGCCGCCGCTCACCACGGAATTCCTGACCATCTTCAAGAACTCGGCCGTGGCCATGACCATCGGGGTGGCCGAGACCACCTTCATGAGCTACAAGATCGACGAGCAGACCTTCCACGGCCTGGAGGCCACCACCGGCGCCATGGCCATCTACCTGGTGCTGGGCATGACCGTGGTCAAGCTGATGGATTTCATCGAGGCCCGGTTCCGGATCCCCGGGCTGATGACCCGCTAGCCATGTTCGACGCCATCCTGGACAACCTGCCGTACCTGCTGGGGGGCTTTCTCACCAACCTGCAGTTGGCGGTCTTTGCACTGGCGGGGGGGCTTTTCCTGGGGACCCTGGTCGGCCTCGGCCGGATCTCCAAGCGCCCCTGGGTCTACTACCCGGTCACGCTCTACGTGAACTTCCTGCGCAACATCCCGCTGATCCTGGTCATCTTCTGGTTCTTCTTCGTGATGCCCATCCTGGTCGGCAAGACCATGGACCCGTTCGTGTCCGCCGCGGTGTCGTTCATCGTGTTCGAAGCGACGTACTTCGGCGAGATCTTCCGCGCGGGGTTCCAGTCCATCAGCAAGGACCTCGTCAGCGCGGCCTACTCGACGGGCCTCACCTACAGGCAGACGGCGACTCACATCCTGGTGCCGATCGCCTTCCGGCGCATGCTGCCCAGCCTGATCACGCAGAGCATCATCACCTTCCAGGACACGAGCCTCGCCTACGTCATCGGGCTTCAGGAAATGGTCCGCCGTACCACGATCGTGGACAGCATCGAGGTGCGCTCGATTCAGCTCTACTCTTTCGTGGCCGTTCTCTTTTTCATCATCTGCTTCGTCGGCTCGCGCATCAGCCTGCACTACGAGGAGAAGAGCCGCAAAGCCAAGGTCTTGTGATGCCATGATCGAAATCAAGAACGTCAGCAAGTGGTTCGGGGATTTCCAGGTTCTGGCCGATGTCAATGAGGTGGTCCAACGGGGTCAAAAGGTCGTCATCTGCGGCCCGAGCGGCTCCGGCAAGAGCACCCTGTTGCGCTGCATCAACGGGCTGGAGCCCTATCAGAAGGGAGAGATCGTCGTCGACGGGGTTTCGCTGAGCGACCCCAAGACCAATCTCTACAAGCTGCGCGAGAAGCTCGGCATGGTCTTCCAGCGCTTCGAGCTCTACCCGCACATGACGGTCATGCGCAACATCGCGCTGGCGCCCATGAAGGTCCGCAAGAAGTCCCGCCAGGAGGCCGAGCACAAGGCCATGGAGCTGCTCGAGCGCGTCGGCATCCCGGACAAGGCCGCGGCCTACCCGGCCAACCTCTCAGGCGGGCAGCAGCAGCGCGTCGCGATCGCCCGCGCGCTGGCCATGGAACCCTCCTGCATGATGTTCGACGAGCCCACCTCGGCCCTGGACCCCGAGATGATCCAGGAGGTGCTCGAGGTCATGATCGGCCTGGCCCGGGAGGGCATGACCATGCTCGTGGTGACGCACGAGATGGGGTTCGCGCGCGAGGTGGCCGACGAGATCATCTTCATGGACGCCGGCCGGATCGTCGAGCGCGGCCGTGGGGAGGAGTTCTTCAAGAACCCGAAGAGCCAGCGGACCAAGGACTTCCTGGGGCAGATCTTGAAATGAGGCGGTTGGAAGGGTCAGGATCCGGGAACAAAGGAATTAGGGTTCAGGGTTCGGGATGGAAACTCCGAGCCGCACGTTTCTTCTTTTGCCTGAACCCTGGACGCTGAACCCTGCTTCGTCTCTCCTGCCGCACCCCCCTTGCACCTTTTGACTCCTTGCTCTAAAAGGACCCCCATGGAAAAAACCATCGGTATTTTGGGCGGCATGGGCCCGGAGGCCACCCTGGATCTCTTCGGCAAGATCATCGCGGCTACCCCGGCCGCCCGTGATCAGGACCACCTGCGCGTGGTCATCGACTCCAACCCCAAGGTCCCGGACCGCACCGCGGCCATCGTGGCCGGCGGCGAGTCGCCGGTCCCCGCCATGACGGCGGGCATCCGGGCGCTGCTGCGCGCCGGGGCCGACTTCGCGGTCATTCCCTGCGTGTCCGCCCACGCCTTCATCGACGAGCTGCAGGCGGCCGGCCTGCCGATCCTGTCCATGTTTGCGGCCACCGTGGATTCCATCCGGGAGCGGCACCCCGCGATCCGCACGGTCGGCCTGCTGGCGACCACCGGCACCCTGCGCGCCGGCCGCTTCGCGGCCGAGCTGCGCCGAGCGGGCATCCAGGTTCTCGAACCGGAGGCATCGGACCAGGAGCAGATCATGGCGGCGATCTACGCGATCAAGGGGGCCTCCCGGCCGCGGGCCGAGATCGCGGCCGACGTGCGCGCCGTGGCCGAACGCTTGGCCGCGCGTGGCGCCGCGGGGATCATCACGGGTTGCACCGAGCTGCCGCTCGTATTGCGGCCCGGGGAGCTGGCGCTACCCGTGTTCGACACCCTGTCGATTCTGGCCCGGGCGGCGGTCGCCGCCGCCGGCGCGACGCCCAAGACAACCGAATGATTTGACAGGGTGTTGAAAGACCAGTATCGGGCCGTCAGCCAAGGCGCGCGGCCTTTGGCCGGCGCAGCGTACACGCCAGTATGTGAGCATGGCCAAAGGCCGCGCAGCGCCGGATCACGGCCCGAGACGCCGTTTTTCAACAGCCTGTCAGGCCAGCTTGACGACGACCAGTGTGATGTCGTCCTCCTGCGGGCCGTCCCCCCGGAACGCCTCGACGGCGCGGATGACGGCGGCCTGGATGTGCTCGGCCGGCCGGTGGGCGTGCGCGCGGACGAGCTCCCGCACGCGCCCCGCCCCGAAGAACTCCCCGCTCGGGCTGCGGGTCTCGGTGATCCCGTCCGTGCCGATGACGACCACGGTCCCGGGACCCCACCCCGCCAGCGCATAGTCGCGGTAGGCCACTTCGTCTTCCACCCCGAGCGCCATGCCCTCTCCGCCGAGCTCACGAATATCGCCTGCGCCCGGGTCGACCATCAGCGCCGGTTCGTGCCCGGCCCGCACCCAGCGCATGGTTTTCTGCGTCGGATCGATCTCGAGGAAGAACATGCTCATGAAGCGGCCGGTCGGGCCGCAGTCCCGGGCCACGTAGCGGTTCACGTCGCGGGCGAGCGCGGAGGGGCTGCTGAACCCTTGGGCTTCGGAGTGGATGAAGGCGCGCGCCGAGGCCATGAACAGCGCCGCGTCGATGCCGTGGCCGGACACGTCCGCGACCGCGATGCCCAGCCGCCCTCCGGGCAGCACGAAGTAGTCGTAGTAGTCCCCGCCCGTCTCGTTGCAGTAGATGCTCGCGCCGGCCACATCGGTCCCCGGGACCTGCGGCGGCCCGGCGGGCAGCAGCGTGCGCTGCACCTCCTCGGCCAGCTTCAGCGCGGAGATCAGCTCGGTGCGGTGCCGCAGTCCCTCGATCATGGTGTTGGTGTGGCCGGCGATCAGCCCGAACTCGTCGCGTGTGGCCACCGGCACCATGCGGCTGAGGTCCCCGCGGGTGACCTGTTCGAGCACGCTGGTCTCGTTGCGGAAGAGCAGCTTCAGGTTGCGGGAGTAGGAGACGATGAGATTCGCGGCCAGGCCGAGCGTGACGACCATGATGAAGACCACCTCGCCGGTGACCGAGAGGATGGCCTCCGTGCGCGCGGCCGGGTCGTCGCCGATCCCGGTGAGCCAGGTCATGTCGCGTGCGATCACCAGCACGTTGACCGCCGACACGCAGACCGCGGTCGCGACCGCCACCAGCGTGAAGCGCCGCGTCATCGGGAAGAGGCGGTGCGGGACGGGCAGCGCCCGACCCTCGCGCGCCACCTTCAGAATGATCGCGTGCTCCCGGGCGAGCGCGGTGTCCAGGGCAATGAAGAAGCTGTAGAACATGACGCCGAGGATCAGGCTGAGGACGCTGCTGGCGGGGAACCCGAAGCGAAAGTGGTTCAGCCCGGCGGCGACCAGGGCGGCAACCGTCCCGAGGCCCAGGTCGAGTGCGAACTGGCGGGCCGGCTGGGCGATTTCTTCGGCGCCGGCGACAAATCGTTTTTCAAGCGGGTACCGCAGGAGCAGCGCGGCCGCGAAGGCCGCCAGGATGTGAGCCCCCAGCTTCACGGGGGGCAGGCTTTCCATGTACGGTCAGACCTGACCGCCGTAGACCGTCAGGATGACGGTGGCCACCAGGTAGTGAACGACGACGCGCATGCGCATGGGGTCACCTTTCAGCGAGGAGAGTGGGGGTTGACGACGGTACAATATAGGCCCGTCCGGTGCAGCGTCAATCCATGCCCGCGCACCCCGTTTTGACAACCGGCCGGCCCCGACGGTATAAGCGGGGCCTTTGCGAGGCGTGGGGGCGTCCCCGCATCGATGGCGTCGCGGCAAACGTATATCCGGCAGCTCATGCAGGAACTTGACCCCCGATACGCCAAACACCCAAACAGCCAAACACCAAAATGAAGTATTTCATGTGCGTGCTCGGCATGGTCCTGATTGTGGAGGGCCTGCCGTACTTCGCCTTCCCGGAGCGCATGAAGCGCTGGGTTGCCCGCATGGCGCAGATGCCCGACGAGCAGCTGCGCAAGGTGGGCATCGCGGTCATGGCGTTGGGGCTGCTGTTCGTCACCCTGGGCCGCAGCTGAGGGCGGCGAGACTCCCATGTTCTCCCTGGACGACTACGACTACGAGCTCCCCCCCGAGCGGATCGCACAGACCCCGGCGGATCGTCGCGACGGATCCCGGCTCATGCGGCTCGACCGCCGCACCGGCGCGCTGGCCCACCACCGGTTCGACGCGCTCGCGGAGCGGCTCGAGCCCGGGGACGCGCTCGTGGTCAACGACACGGCCGTGGTACCGGCCCGGCTGCTCGGGCGCAAGGACTCCGGCGGCCGCGTCGAGGTCTTCCTGATCGATTACGCCGGGGGGACGCGTTCGGCGGAGGGCGCCTTCGCCTGCGAGTGCCTGATCAAATCCTCCAAGCCGACGCGGGCGGGAGCCCGCATCCGCTTCGACGCCGGGTTGACTGCGACCGTCGTCCGGGCGGAGGGCGGGAGCTGCCGGGTCGAGTTCGCGGCGGACGGCGATTTCGATGCCGTACTGGATCGCATCGGCCACGTGCCGCTGCCGCCCTACATCCGGCGCCCGGACCGTGCGGCCGACCGCGCGACCTACCAGACGGTTTACGCGGCCGTGCGCGGGGCCGTGGCCGCGCCGACCGCCGGCCTGCACTTCACCCCCGAGCTGATCGCGCGCCTGCGCGGCCGCGGGGTGCGGGTGCTCCCGATCACGTTGCACGTCGGCTACGGCACGTTCGCACCGGTGCGGGTGGCGGACATTCGCGCGCACCGCATGCACGCCGAGCGCTTCGCGATCCCGGCGGGCACGGCCGAGGGCATCGCAGCCGCGCGCGCCGCCGGCGGCCGGGTCGTGGCGGTCGGCACGACGGTTGTGCGCACCCTGGAACACGCCGCAGGCACCGACGGGAGCGTCCCGGCGGGCGCCGGCAGCTGCGAGATCTTCATCCACCCCGGTTACCGCTTCAAGGTCGTGGACGCCATGGTCACCAACTTCCACCTGCCGCGTTCGACCCTGATCATGCTGGTCGCCGCCTTTGCCGGCCGCGAACCGGTGCTCGCGGCCTACCGTGAGGCGGTCCGCGCGGGGTACCGGTTTTTCAGCTACGGGGACGCGATGCTGATTGAATAATGAGGGAATCTGGGTTCAGGAAAAGAGGGATCAGGGTTCGGGGTTCAGGGTTCAGGAAAAAATACAGACCGTGGCACAGCCGTTGTTTCCCCTGAACCCTGAACGCTGAACCCTGTGCACTCATCCTCAGGACCCTGAACCCTTTTAGCTCTCGACGCCTTTGCTTTGTAAACGGCGGCGGCCGCGATCGCAGCAGTAGACAGGCTCGGTAAGGATAGTATGTTCCATTTCGAAATCACCGCATGCTGCGGCCGAACCCGCGCCCGCACCGGCGTCATGCACACCGCGCACGGCCCGGTGGAAACGCCCGTGTTCATGCCCGTGGGGACCCTCGGCACGGTCAAGGCGCTGACGCCGGAGGACCTCGCCGCCATCGGCGCGCAGATCCTCCTCGGCAACACCTACCACCTCTATCTGCGGCCCGGCGAGGAGGTGATCCGCAGCTTCAACGGTCTGCACGGCTTCATGCGCTGGCCGGGCGCCATCCTGACCGACAGCGGCGGGTTCCAAGTGTTCTCGCTCGCCAAGCTCGCGCGGATCACGCCCGAGGGGGTCACCTTCCAGTCCCACATCGACGGGTCGCGCCACCTGCTCACACCTGAGAAGGCGATCGACATCCAGCGCTGGCTCGACGCCGACATCATGATGTGCCTGGACCAGTGCACGGCCTACCCCGCCGCGCGCGAGGAGGTGGTCCGGGCCGCCTCGATCACCCTCGACTGGGCGCGCCGCTGCCGGGACGCATGGGTCGGCTCCGGCGACGGCCACCAGGCCCTGTTCGGGATCGTGCAGGGCGGCATGCACGCCGACCTGCGGCGGGAGGCCGCCGAGCGGCTGGGCGAGCTCGGGTTCAGCGGCTACGCCCTGGGCGGGCTCAGCGTGGGCGAGCCCCTGGACCGCATGCTCGAGACCGCGGCGGCCGCGCTGCCGCACCTGCCGGCGGCCACGCCCAAGTACGTCATGGGCGTCGGCCGGCCCGAGGACCTGATCGACCTGGTCTGCCTGGGGGCGGACATGTTCGACTGCGTGCTGCCGACCCGCAACGCGCGCAACGGGCAGCTCTTCACCTCGACCGGCACGATCACCATCACCAACGCCCGCTACCGCCTGGACACCGGCCCGCCGGACCCGGCCTGCACCTGCTATACCTGCCGCACCTACTCGCGCGCCTACCTGCGCCACCTGTTCCTGTCGCGCGAACTCCTGGGCTACCGACTGAACACGATCCACAACGTGCATTTCTTCGTCGATTTTATGCGCCGGATCCGCGAAGCCGTCCGGGCCGGACAGTTCGAGCGGTTCAGAAACCGCTTCTATGCAGCGCGCGAAATCTGATATAAGCTTTCCCACTTGCATGAGCACGTTCGGACGAACCGAAGGCCGCGGGCGAGCGGTCGACCCACACCATGCGGATGCATAAAGGGGGACCCATGAAAATCCTGAAGATCGACCACTTGGGGATTGCCGTGAACAGCATCGACGCGGGCAAGAATTTCTGGACGGACGGGCTGGGGCTGTCGTTGCAGGGGACGGAAACGGTGGCGGAACAGAAGGTCACGACCGCCTTTCTGCCGGTCGGCGAGAGCGAGGTCGAGCTGCTCGAGTCCACCGCCCCGGACGGGCCCATCGCGAAATACCTGGAGAAAAAGGGCGAGGGGATCCAGCACGTGGCCTTCCGGGTCGCCAACCTCGACGAGGCGCTGGCGGAGCTCAAGGCCAAGGGCATCCAGCTGATCGACCAGACCCCGCGCAAGGGCGCGGGCGGCGCGCGGATCGCCTTCATCCACCCCAAGGCCACCAATGGCATCCTGGTCGAGCTGTGCGAACGGAACTGACAACCGGCGTCTCGGGCCGTGATCCGGCGTTGCGCGGCCTTTTGTGAGTGCTCACATACGGGTCCGTATGCTGCACATCCCAAAAGGCCGCGCGCCTTGGCTGACGACCCGATACTTGGTTTTCAAACCACCAAATGGCGAATCTCGGGTTTTCGATACGCGTGAAGATCGAACCGCCAAATCAAGGAGACTGAACCCATGGCCCAGCATCCTGAATACGACACGTGGCGGGGCCTCGCGAGCAAGGAGTTGCGGGGCAAGCCGGCGGAGTCGCTGAACTGGAAAACCCCGGAGGGCATCACCGTCAGGCCGCTCTACACGGCCGAGGACCTCGAGGCCTTCGACCACCTGGGCAGCCTACCGGGCCTGCCGCCTTATGTGCGCGGGCCGCGCGCAACCATGTACGCCCATCGGCCCTGGACGATCCGCCAGTACGCCGGGTTCTCGACGGCCAAGGACTCCAACGCCTTCTATCGGCGCAACCTCGCGGCCGGCCAGAAGGGCCTTTCGGTCGCCTTCGACCTGGCGACCCACCGCGGCTACGACTCGGACCACCCGCGGGTGGCGGGCGACGTCGGCAAGGCCGGGGTCGCGGTCGACAGCGTCGAGGACATGAAGATCCTGTTCGACCAGATCCCGCTGCAGGAGATGTCGGTCTCGATGACCATGAACGGCGCCGTCCTCCCGATCCTGGCCGGGTACATCGTCGCGGCCGAGGAGCAGGGGGTCAGCCAGAACCAGCTCACCGGGACCATCCAGAACGACATCCTGAAGGAGTATCTCACCCGCAACACGTACATCTACCCGCCCGAACCCTCCATGAGGATCGTCTCGGACATCATCACCTACTGCTCGCGCCACATGCCCAAGTTCAACACCATCAGCATCAGCGGCTACCACATGATGGAGGCGGGGGCGAGCTCGGTATTGCAGTGCGCATTCACGCTCGCCGACGGGCTGGAGTACGTGCAGGCCGCGCGCCGGAGCGGGCTGACGATCGACCAGTTCGCGCCGCGGCTGTCTTTCTTCTTCGGCATCGGCATGAACTTCTTCATGGAAATCGCGATGCTGCGCGCGGCGCGCTTCCTGTGGCACCGGCTCATGAGCCGCTTCGAGCCCAAGGACCCGCAGTCCTCGATGCTGCGCACCCACTGCCAGACCTCCGGCTGGAGCCTCGCGGCGCAGGACCCCTACAACAACATCGTCCGCACGACCCTCGAGTGCCTCTCGGCCGTGCTCGGCGGGACCCAGTCGCTGCACACCAACTCCTTCGACGAAGCCATCGGCCTGCCCACCGACTTCTCCGCCCGCATCGCGCGCAACACGCAGCTGATCGTGCAGGAGGAAAGCCAGGTCTGCCGCGTGGTCGATCCGCTCGCGGGCTCCTACTACGTCGAGGCCCTGACCGACGGCATCATCCGCGAGTCCGCCCGGATCATCCAGGAGGTGGAGGAGCTCGGCGGCATGGCCAAGGCCATCGAGACCGGGATGCCCAAGCTGCGCATCGAGGAGGCGGCCGCCCGCCGCCAGGCCCGCATCGACCAGGGGCTGGACGTCATCGTCGGGGTCAACAAATACCAGACCCAGGAAGACGCGAAGCTCGACATCCTGGAGGTCTCGGCCGGCGTGCGCGACGAGCAGGTCGCGCGGCTGAAAGAGATCCGCGCGCGGCGCAACCCGCAGGCCGTGGCGCAGGCGCTCGCCGCGCTCACGGAAGGCGCCGAGGGCGGCGGCAACCTGCTCGAGCTCACGATCGCCGCCGTGCGGGCGCGCGCGACCGTGGGCGAGGTGTCCGACGCGCTGGAGAAGGTCTTCGGGCGCTTCGTCGCCACCACCCGGGCCGTCTCCGGGGTTTACTCGGCCGAGTACGGCGACAGCGAGATCATCAAGACCCTGCGCAAGCGCACCGAGCAGTTCAAGGAGCGCGAGGGCCGGCGGCCGCGGATCCTGGTGGCCAAGATGGGCCAGGACGGCCACGACCGCGGCATGAAGGTCATCGCGTCCGGGTTTGCCGACCTGGGGTTCGACGTGGATATCGGGCCGATGTTCCAGACTCCGGAGGAGGCCGCCCGCATGGCCGTCGAAAACGACGTCCACGTCATCGGGGTCTCCACCCTCGCGGCCGGGCACAAGACCCTGGTCCCGGAGCTGGTCAAGGCCCTGAAGCAAGAGGGCGGGGAGGACATCCTGGTGGTCGTGGGCGGCATCATCCCGCCAAAAGATTACGAGTTCCTCCACGGGGCGGGCGCGGCATGCGTCTTCGGCCCGGGCACCCCCGTGACCGAGTCGGCCAACCAGGTGCTGAACGCGATAGACAAAGGGCATAAATAAAGGGGTCAGGGTGTCAGGGTTCAGCGTTCAGGGAAAGAGGAAAAAGCCGATGCCGTGGCTTTGGCTTTCCTGAACCCTGAACCCCGGACCCTGTGGACTGAATTCTGAACCTCGAACCCTGCCCCGTTTACGCTTTAGCGTGGGACGTGCACCCAGGACGGGAACCTTCGCGAATCGACCGCATGAAACTCCTACCCCCGATACCTACGTCGCCGGTGTCCTCGCCGGCGACCGGCGCATGCTCTCCAAGACCATCACGCTGGTCGAAAGCGCGCTTGCCGCCCACCAGGCGATCGCCCGCCGATTCTGGGCCTGCTCCTGCCGAAGACCGGCAACGCCGTGCGCCTCGGCATCACCGGGGTCCCGGGCGTGGGCAAGAGCACCTTCATCGAGAGCTTCGGGGTGATGCTGGTCGGCAAGGGACACCGGGTGGCGGTGCTCGCGGTCGACCCGAGCAGCGCCCGCAGCGGCGGCAGCGTCATGGCCGACAAGACCCGCATGGAGCGGCTGTCCAGCGGCCCGAGGCCTTCATCCGCCCCTCTCCCTCCGGGAACACCCTGGGCGGGGTCGCCCGCAAGACCCGCGAAACCATGCTGGTGTGCGAGGCCGCCGGGTTTGACGTCGTCATCGTGGAGACCGTCGGGGTGGGGCAGTCCGAGACCGCGGTCGCCTCGATGGTCGATTTCTTCCTGGTGCTGCTGCTGGCCGGGGCCGGCGACGAGCTGCAGGGGCTGAAGAAGGGGATCCTGGAGCTCGCCGACGCGCTGGCCGTCAACAAGGCCGACGGCGACAACCGCGTGCGCGCCGAACGCGCGGCCAAGGTCTACGAGCTCGCGCTGCACCTGCTGCAGCCGAGCTCGCCGCAGTGGTCCCCGCCGGTCTTGACCTGCAGCGCGCTGGAGATGAACGGCGTCGAGGCGATCTGGGATACGGTGCTGCGGCACCGTGCGGTATCTCGGCCCCTCCGGCGAGTTGGAGGAGCGTCGGCGGCAGCAGGCCGTCGCCTGGATGTGGTCCCTGGTCGAAGAGGGCCTCAAGGACCGGTTCGCCCGCCACCCGGAAGTCCGGCGTCAGCTGCCCCGCATCCTGCACGAGGTGGTGCGGGGCATACCTCGCTCCCACCGCAGCGGCCGACCGGCTTCTTTTTTCTCTTGACAGCGGCACGTAACACCGGAGATATTCCAACCCTTTATACGACAGCGGCGCAAGTGCGGCCGGCTGTCGCCGGGCGGCAGTGAACAGCCGCCACCACCGTCGCGGCGCACCCCGCGCCACTCCACGCGAGATTACACGGAATGTGCACGTATACAAGGAAAGGAACGGGAACCCATGGGCATCACCGATGACAAGATCAAGGACCTGAAGGCCCGCGAGGCCAAGCTGCTGAAACTGGGCGGCGAGAAGGCCGTGGCCCAGCACAAGGCGAAAGGCAAGCTCACGGCGCGGGAGCGCCTGAACCTGCTCTTCGACCCGGGCACTTTCCGGGAGCTCGATATGTTCGTCAGCCACCGCTGCAGTCAACTTCGGCATGGACAAGGTGGAGATCCCCTCCGACGGCGTCATCACCGGCCACGGCCTGGTCGACGGCCGGCCCGGTGTTCGCCTTCTCCCAGGACTTCACCTCCCGCGCCGGCAGCCTGGGCGAGATGCACGCCAAGAAAATCTGCAAGGCCATGGACCTGGCCCTGAAGGCCGGGGTGCCGTTCGTCGGCATGAACGACTCGGGCGGCGCCCGCATCCAGGAGGCGGTCGACGCCCTGTCCGGCTACGGCCAGATCTTCTTCCGCAACTCCGCCGGCCTCGGGCGTCATCCCGCAGATTTCGGCCATCATGGGGCCGACGCGCGGGCGGCGCGGTTTACTCCCCGGCCATGACCGACTACATCTTCATGGTGAAGAACACGAGCTACATGTTCATCACCGGCCCGGAGGTCATCAAGGCCGTCACCGGCGAGGAGATCAGCTTCGAGGACCTCGGCGGCGCCAAGGCCCACAGCGAGAAGAGCGGGGTCGCCCATTTCGCCTGCGAGAACGATGCCGACTGCATCGAGCAGATCAAGCGGCTGCTCTCCTATCTGCCCGCGAACAACATGGAGGATCCGCCCGCGCCCGCAACGGGCGACGACCCGCGCCGCACGGCCCCGGCGCTGGACACGATCATCCCGGACAACCCCAGCAAGGCCTACGACATGAAGGACGTGATCCGGGCCATCGTCGACAACGGCGAGTTCTTCGAGCCCCACCAGTATTTTGCCCCGAACATGATCGTCTGCTTCGCGCGGCTGAACGGCCGTGTCGATCGGCATCATCGCCAACCAGCCCAAGTGTCACTGGCGGGCTGTCTGGACATCAACGCCTCGGACAAGGCGACGCGCTTCATCCGCTTCTGCGACGCCTTCAACATCCCGATGCTCACCATTGCCGATGTCCCGGGCTACCTGCCGGGCAGCGACCAGGAGTGGGGCGGCATCATCCGCCACGGCGCCAAGCTGCTCTGGTGCTACTCCGAGGCCACCGTGCCCAAGCTGCTCCTGGTGACCCGCAAGGACTACGGCGGGTCCTACATCGCCATGTGCTCGCGCCACCTGGGCGCGGACATGGCATTTGCCTGGCCCACGGCGGAGATCGCCGTCATGGGCGCCGACGGAGCCGCCAACATCATCCACCGCAAGGAGATCACCGAGGCCGGCGATCCCGCCGCCAAGCGCAAAGAGAAGATCCAGGAGTACGAGGGGCTCTTCTCCAACCCCTACGTCGCGGCCAGCCGCGGCTACATCGACGCCGTCATCCTGCCGAGCGAAACCCGGTCGCGGCTGATCGACGCCCTCGAGACCATGAGCGGCAAGCGCGAGCTGCGGCCGCCCAAGAAGCACGGGAACATCCCCATGTAGAAAGCGGGGGGAAGCCCCCCGCTTTCGATATATGTGAAGAAGGCAACGAGAAACAGACCCGGCCGCCCGGGGTCAGGCTTCCGAGCAGGGCATATTCAGCCGGACGGATTGCGAGGAGACGTATGACCGACACGCAGAAGAAGATCGCCGCCGCCCTGGCCGCGGTGATGCACTGCCTGAAAACGGAGGAAGAGATGGCGGCGCTCGCCGTGGCCGCGCCCTCCGCGCAGCCGGCGCTGCCGGCCGGACCGGCCCTGTGGGGTCTGAACGGCCGCCAGACCCAGATGCAGCTGCGCAACCTGATGCAACTGCGCGCCTTCGGCCGCATGAGATGACACCAACCGCTTCAGCGCGAAATCAGTTTAAAAGGAGACCACTGCGATGACCAATGAGATTGCCGTCAAGATGACCCCGATGAACTACGACCCCAAGCGGCCCAAGGCGGAGAACCCCGTCAAGATCGAGGACCTTTCCCTGCGCGACGGCCACCAGTCCCTGTTCGCCACCCGCGGCCGGACCGAAGACATGCTCCCGGTGGCCGAGATGATGGACCAGGTCGGCTTCTGGGCCATGGAAGTCTGGGGCGGGGCGACCTTCGACACGATGCACCGCTTCCTCAACGAAGACCCCTGGGACCGCATCCGCATCCTCAAGAAATACATCAAGAAGACCCCGTTCTCGATGCTGCTGCGCGGCCAGAACCTGGTCGGCTACCGCAACTACGCCGACGACGTGGCCAAGGTGTTCGTCGAGCGGGCGGCCGCAAACGGCATGGACGTCTTCCGGACCTTCGACGCCCTGAACGACTACCGCAACTTCGAAATCGTCGTCCCGGCCGATCAAAGCCGCCGGCAAGCACTTCCAGGGCTGCATCTGCTACACCCTGACCGAACCGCGCCTGGGCGGCGAGGTCTACAACATCGACTACTACGTGAAAAAGGCCAAGGAGCTCGAGGCCATGGGCGCAGACACGATCTGCATCAAGGACATGGCCGGCCTCATCGCCCCCTACGATGCCTACGACGCTGATCAACGCGCTGAAGAAGGCGGTCAAGCCCCCGATTCACCTGCACAGCCACTTCACCTCGGGCATGTCGGCGCTGTCGCATGCTCAAGGCGGTCGAGGCCGGGGTCGACATCATCGACACCGGTCATGGCGCCCTACGCCTACCGCACGGCCCACGCGGCCATTGAGCCCCTGGTGATGACGCTGCTCGGCACCAACCGTGACACCGGCTTCGACATCAAGCATGCTCGCCAAGATCAACGACGTGCTCGAGAAGGAGGTCATGCCCAAGTACAAGCACCTGCTCGACGACACCAAGATGTCGATCATCGACATCAACGTCCTGCTGCACCAGACGCCGGGCGGCATGCTCTCCAACCTGGTCAACCAGCTGCAGCGAGATGGACGCGCGTCGACCGGATCGACGACGTGTTCGCGGAGCTGCCGCGAGTGCGCAAGGACCTCGGCCAGATCCCGCTCGTCACCCCGACCAGCCAGATCGTGGGCGTGCAGACCGTGAACAACGTGCTCTCCGACACGCAAGGACGAGCGCTACAAGATGATCACCGACGCAGGTCAAGGACCTCTGCTACGGCCTGTACGGCAAGACCGCGGTGCCCATCAACCCGGACGTGCAGAAGAAGGCCCTCAAAGGCTACGCGCGCGGCGAGAAGCCCATTACCGCCCGCGCCGCCTCGGTGCTCGAGCCCGAATTGGAGAAGGCCAAGGAGGATATCAAGGGCCTGGCCAAGGACATCGACGACGTCCTGATCTACGCCCTCTACCCGGTCACCGGCCTGAAGTTCCTCAAGTGGAAGTACGGCAAGGAGGTCCCGCCTTCCGAGGTCAAGGCGCGCACGATGGACGAGGTCCGCGAAGGAGGACGAACTGGTGCAGCAAGGCCAAGGCCGGGCAGTTGGTCGAAAAGCCGCAGAAGAAGGCCCCGGCTCACGAGCGGAAGCGCTGCGCAAGTTCAACGTGTTCGTGGACGGGGAGTACTTCGAGGTCGGCGTCGATGCCCTCGGCGGGCGCGCCGGTCGTGACGTACGGCCCATCGCGGCGACCGTGGCCGCTCCGGCCCCGGCACCCGTCGCGGCCCCGGCGCCGGCCGCACCCGGCACCGGCAGTCGAAGCCCCGAAGGCCGCGGCCCCCAAGGCGGCCGCGGCCGGCGACGTCGAAGGGGACGCCCATGACTGCGCCCCCATGCCCGGCATGATCGTGAAGTACGTCAAGGACGTGGGCGACAAGGTGAAGGAAGGCGAAACCATCGTGGTGCTCGAGGCCATGAAGATGGAAAACGCCCTGCCCGCGCCGACGGGCGGCACGGTCAAGACCCTCAACTTCAGCAGCGGCGACTCGGTGAAGAAGGGCGACGTGCTGGCCGTGGTGGGGTAACAGAAGGAAGCAGGTCCTATCGGTCCGATCGGACCGATAGGACCTATCAACGGAAAAGCGACTCCGGGGGAACTCATGAAAATCCACGAGTACCAGGCGAAGGAGCTGTTCAAGGCATACCGCATCCCGATCCCGGCCGGCGGGGTCGCTTTCAGCGTCGCGGAGGCCGAGCAGGTTGCGGCCGGGCTGGGCGGATGGCCGGTCGTGGTCAAGGCCCAGATCCACGCCGGGGGCCGCGGCAAGGGCGGCGGGGTCAAGCTGGCCCATTCCGCCGCGAGGTGAAAAACGCTGGCCAGCAGATCCTCGGCATGACCCTGGTCACCCACCAGACCGGCCCGGAGGGGCGGCTGGTGAGCAAGGTCCTGGTCGAACAGGGGCTGGACATCCAGCAAGGAGCTTTACCTGAGCATCGTCCCGGACCGGGCCACCGCCAAGATCGTGATCATGGCGAGCGAAGCCGGCGGCATGGACATCGAGGAAGTGGCGGCCAAGACCCCGGAGAAGATCATCAAGGTCTTCATCGACCCGCTGCTCGGCATTCAGGGCTACCACGTGCCGGCAAGCTCGCCTTCGGCCTCAACCTGTCGCCGGCGATCAGTCAAGAGCATTCACCCCCATGCTCCAGAACCTCTACCGGCTGTTCGTGGAGCTACGACTGCTCGCTGCTCGAGATCAACCCGCTGGTCATCACCGGCCGGGACGCGTGATCGCGCTGGACGCCAAGATCAATTTCGACGACAACGCCCTGTTCCGCCACAAGGATATCCTCGAGTACCGCGACCTCGACGAGGAAGACCCGCTGGAGGTCGAAGCCTCCAAGTTCAACCTGAACTACATCAAGCTCGAGGGCAACGTCGGCAACATGGTGAACGGCGCGGGCCTCGCCATGGCCACCATGGACCTCATCAAGCAGGCCGGGGCGCAGCCCGGCGAACTTCCTGGACGTGGGCGGCGGCGCGAGCGCCGAGATGGTGGAAAACGGCTTCCGCATCATCCTGAGCGACCCGAACGTCAAGGGCATCCTCATCAACATCTTCGGCGGCATCCTGCGCTGCGACATGCTGGCCAACGGGGGTGTCGAGGCCGCCAAGCAAGACCGGATCAAGGTCCCGGTGGTGGTGCGCATGGAAGGCACCAACGTCGAGGAGGGCCGGCGCATCCTGGCCGAGTCCGGGCCTCAACCTGATCACGGCAGCCGACCTCAATGACGCCGCCCAAAAAATGGCGGCGATCGCACGCTGACCGCGGGTCGACTCGGACATCGGGCAGGCCCAGAGGGGAGAAACCATGAGCATCTGGGTGGACAAGAACACGCGCGTGGTGGTGCAGGGTATCACGGGCCAGCGAGGGCCAGTTTCACACCCGGGCCTGCGTCGACCTACGGCACGAACGTGGTGGCGGGCGTCACCCCGGGCAAGGGCGGGCCAGAACGTCGACGGCATCCCCGTCTTCAACACGGTGGCCGACGCGGTGCGGCAGACGAGGCGCCGACTGCAGCCTGATCTTCGTTCCGCCGCCGTTTGCCGCGGACGCGATCCTGGAGGCGGCCGACGCGGGCATCCCCCTGATCGTGGCCATCACCGAGGGCATCCCCGTCATGGACATGATGAAGGTCAAGAACTACCATCGCAGAGCAAGCCGGTGCCGCCTGATCGGCCCCAACTGCCCGGGCATCATCACCCCCGGCGAGGCCAAGATCGGCATCATGCCCGGCCACATCCACAAGCCGGGCGGCCCCATCGGCGTCGTGTCGCGTTCCGGGACCCTGACCTACGAGGCGGTCGCACCAGCTGACGCATCAGGGCATCGGCCAGACCACCGTGCATCGGCATCGGCGGCGACCCGGTCAACGGCACCAACTTCATCGACTGCCTGGCGGCCTTCCAGGAGGACCCGGCGACCCACGGCGGTCGTCATGGTCGGCGAGATCGGCGGCAGCGCGGAGGAAGACGGCGGCGCGACTTCATCAAGGAGAACGATGACCAAGCCCGTGGTCGGGTTCATCGCCGGGCTCACGGCGCCCCCGGGACGGCGCATGGGCCACGCCGGCGCGATCATCAGCGGCGGGTCGGGAACGGCCGAGGCCAAGATCGCGGCCATGAAGGCCGCCGGCATCCACGTGTGCGAGAATCTGGGGATGCTCGGGGAGTTGTGCAAGAAGGTTTTTAAATAGGTGTTTGGGTATCTGGGTTTTTAGGTATTTTGAAAAAATCGACACCCGGAAAGCTATTGCCAAACACCCAAACACCTAAATACCCAGACACCAAAATACCTAACCACCCAACTGACCGTCATGCACGAAATGGGCATTGCTCAGCAGATCATCGACATCGCCGCGGCCTCCATCCCGGCCGAGATGCCCGGTGCCCGGGTGGAGCGGGTCAACCTGAAGATCGGTAAGCTCTCGGCCGTGGTGCCCGAGAGCCTGCGGTTCTGCTTCGAGATCGTCGCTCAGGACACGCCGCTGGCCGGGGCGGAACTCGCGATCGAGGAGACGCCCATCCTGGCGCGGTGCAAGGACTGCGACGCCCGCTGGACGATCGACGAGCCCGTGTTCACCTGCACGTCCTGCGGGGGTGGCCGGCTGGAAATCCTGTCCGGCCGGGAACTGGACATCGTGTCCATCGAGGTTGCGGAAGGAGAGGCATGACTCGGGAAATCAAGGTGGTCCGCCGCGTGCTTGCGGTGAACGAGCGCATGGCCGAGCAGAACCGGCGCCGGTTCGCCGAACAGCGCGTTTTCGTGCTCAACGTCATGAGCTCGCCCGGGTCGGGCAAGACGGCCACCCTGCAGCGGACGATCGAGCGCCTGATACCGGGAACGCGGACGGCCGTCATTGTGGGGGACATCGCCACGACGCACGACGCCGACCGCCTGGCGGTCACGGGCGCACCGGTCGTTCAGGTGAACACCGACGCTTTCGGCGGCGACTGCCACCTGGCCGCGCACGTGATCGAGAAGGCCGCGGACGACATCGACCTCGACGCGGTCGACCTGCTGATCGTCGAGAACGTCGGCAACCTGGTGTGCCCGGCGGAGTTCGACATCGGGGAGGACGCGCGCGTGGTGGTGCTGAGCGTGACCGAGGGCGAGGACAAGCCGGTCAAGTACCCGACCATGTTCCGCCTGTGCGACGCGGCGCTCTTGAACAAGATCGACCTGCTGCCCTATCTGGACTACGACAAGGGCCAGGCGATCGACTACATCCACCAGGTGCACCCCGGTATGCCGATCTTCGAGATCTCCGCCCGGACGGGCGAGGGCCTCGGCCCTTGGGTCGACTGGCTCCGAACCCGCGTCGCCGCCAAGCTGGGCGCGTAAGCACCCTCACCGTTCATAACAACAATCAGGGGGGTCACAGCCTCAAGGGCCGGACCCCCCTTCGTGTCTTCTCCGCGCACCCGCCGCGTTATGTCTTGGCCCCCGCTCCTTCCGGCTGCCCCGCCTTCTTCCAGAACGGGGAGAGCTCCCGCAGCCGCGCGATGATCGGCGGCAGCTTCTCCAGCACGAGGTCGATTTCCCCGCCGGTCGTGTAGCGGCTCAGGCTGAAGCGGATCGAGCCGTGCGCCGCGGTGAACGGGACGCCCATCGCGCGCAGCACGTGGGAGGGCTCGAGCGAGCCGGACGTGCAGGCCGAACCCGAGGAGGCGCAGACCCCGTGCTCGTTGAGCATCAGGAGGATCGCCTCCCCCTCGACGTACTCGAAGGCGATGCTGGTCGTGTTGGGCAGACGGTTGGCCGTGTCGCCGTTCACCATGGTGTTCGGGATCCCCGCGAGGAGGCCCTGCTCGAGGCGGTCGCGCAGCTCGCTCACGCACCGATAACTGCCGTTCTCGAGGTGGTGCCGGGCGATCTCCGCCGCCTGGCCGAGGCCGACGATGGCCGCCGTGTTCTCGGTCCCGCCGCGGCGGCCCTGCTCCTGGTGCCCGCCGATCAAGAAGGGTGCGAACTTGGTGCCCTTGCGGATGTAGAGCGCCCCGATGCCCTTGGGGCCATGCAGCTTGTGGCCCGAGAGCGAGAGCATGTCGATCCCGCTGTCCGCCAGGTTGATGGGCACTTTCCCGACGGCCTGCACGGCGTCCGTGTGAAAGACGATGCCGCGCTCCTTGACCTGGCGCGAGATCTCCTCGACCGGGAACATCACCCCCGTCTCGTTGTTGGCCCACATGAGGCTCACGATCGCGGTGTCGTCCGAGAGATGGTCGTAGAAGTAGTCCAGATCGAGGCGCCCCTTCCCGTCGACGGGCACGAACGTCACCCGGTACCCCTTTTTCGCGAGCGTCTCGAACAGGTTCTTGATGGCCGGGTGTTCGACCCGCGAGGTGAGCAGATGCCGCTTGGCCGGGTAGGACTCGATCGCGGCGCGAATGGCCGTGCTGTCGCTCTCGGTGCCGCAGCTGGTGAAGACGACCTCCTCGGGCCGAGCTCCGAGCAGCTGCGCCAGGCGCGCGCGCGCCTCGCGGATCACGCCGGCCACTCCGCCGCCGAAGGCGTGCATGCTCGAGGGGTTGCCGTAGTAGTCCGAAAAATACGGCAGCATCGCCTGGAGCACCTCCGGGTCGACCTTGGTCGTGGCGTTGTTGTCCAGGTAGACGACAGCCATCACTGCACCTCCTCGACGACCAGGTCCTGGCTCACCAGCTCGCGCAGCTTGTTCTCGACGTAGTGCTTGAGAGTAATGTGCGACTTGGCGCAGGTGGCGCAGGTCCCGGCCATGCGCACCAGGACGCGGTTGCCGTCCACGTCCACCAGGTCCAGGCGTCCGGCGTCCTTGTTCAGGGTCGGGTTGATCTCGCGCGCGATGCTCTCCTCGATCAGCTTGATCTTCTGGATGTTGGTCAACACCTTGGGCGTGATCGGGACCAGTCGGGGCGCGCCTCCGACTTCGTCGATGATGGCCTGGATGCGCTCGTGGCACTTGCCGCACCCGCCGCCCGCCTTGACGTAATCGGTTACGTCCTCGATCGTTTTCAGCCGGTTTTCCCGCACCACGCGCTCGATTTCACGGTCGGTCACGCCAAAGCACTCGCAGACGATTTCGCCGTCGATTTTCTTGTCCGCCTGGCCCAAGTGGCAGGAGATCGCCTTTTCGAGCGCCTCGCGCCCCATGACCGAACAGTGCATCTTCTCGCGCGGCAGCCCGCCCAGGTAGCCCGCGATGTCCTCGTTGGTGATCTTGGCGGCCTCCGCGAGAGTCTTGCCGATGACCATCTCGGTCAGCGCGGAGGACGAGGCGATCGCGCTCGCGCATCCGAAGGTCTGGAACTTGGCATCCTTGATTCGCCCGGTATCGTCGAGCTTGAAATAGAAGGTCAGGGCGTCCCCGCAGGCAATCGAGCCGACCTCACCGACCCCGTCGTAATCGGCGATCACGCCGACGTTGCGCGGGTTCAAGAAGTGATCCTTCACCTTGTCCGTGTATTCCCACATGTCTGCCTCCGTTGAGGTGTTTTTGATAGCGGAATACTAATCACGCTTTCCGGATTTCATAGTGCGGAGGTACGAAGGACGCATGGGAAACCATCGGGCTGAGACCGGCCAGGGGATGGGCGGCCGAAAAGAGGTTGTCAGACCCGCAGCGAAGCTGGTGTTTTTTGGGTGTTTAGTGTTTAGTATCTGATGGTTGGTATCGCGTGCTTGGTGTGTGGGCGTTTTGCTATCATCCGCTCTGAAGCGGGAAGGGAGGCGAACGGTGCGCAGTAACCTCAGACAAGCCGTGTTCGCCGGCAGCTGGTATCCCGGAACGGCTGCCGCCTGCGAGGCGGAGATCAACCGGTTTCTATCCGCCGATCGCCGGCCGACGGCGAGCGTCCCCCATCCGGTCGGCGGGATCGTGCCGCACGCCGGCTGGGCCTACTCCGGCGCCGTCGCCTGCAGCGTGGTGCAGGCGACGGCCGCGGCCGGACCGCCCCCCGACGTGGTGGCGGTCTTCGGGGCGCACCTGCATGCGGCCTCGCCCAGCGTGCTCATGCCCTCGGGGTCCTGGGAGACCCCCTTCGGGCCCTTGCCGGTCGCCGCGGAGTTGGCGGCCGAGTTGTGCTCCCGGTTCCCGTTCCGCATCGAGACGCCCGAGCGCTTCGCCCAGGACAACACGATCGAGCTGCAACTGCCCTTCGTCAAGTATTTCTTCCCGGACGCGGCGCTGCTCGCCGTCGGACTGGCCCCGACCGATGGCTCGCTCCGGGTGGCAGACGTCCTGGTGGAGGAGTGCCGGCGCCGCGGCCTCGTCCTGCGCGTGTTCGGCTCGACCGACCTCACCCACTACGGCGATCACTACGGGTTTACCGGTCACGGCACCGGGGCCGAGGCCGTCACCTGGGTCCGGGACGAGAACGACCGGCGGGTCATTGATGCGATGCTGGCGCTCGACCCGCAACGGGTGATGGCGGAGGCGCGCAGCCGCCAGAACGCCTGCTGCCCGGGGGCGGCCGCAGCCGCCATCCAGGCCGGCCGGGCCCTGGGTGCGACCACGGCCGAGACGGTCCGGTATGCGAGCAGCTACGACCGCAGCCCGGGCGAAAGCTTCGTCGGCTATGTGGGGGTGGTCTTCGGATGATGAAGGGTGTTTCGGTGGTCGGGTATTTCGGTGTCTGGTAAAAAAACGACGAAATCGGGGCGGCGCCGGCTTCATTCCGCGGCTTCAAGGGCTGTCGAGGCGTTTTCAGGATGGGTGGGTCGTAACCCGCCAGAGTCTTCCACCACCGACTAAATCCGCAGTTGCCCGAATAGCCCCTTGCCTACTTCCGCTGGAACTCGAAATCACCCCTTTGGATATCTCGGCATCTGTTCTCCTCCAGAGCGACGAGAGCACACACGCCAAGCCGCGCCACGCCGCATGCCGCGATGAAGTGCACCGAGCGTTCCGGCCGTAGCCGGGACCGTCTGGGTGCCGGTGATTTCGGCAAAGCCGGCACGGTGTCCGCAGCGAACACCGGCCGCCCCGATTTCGACACCTATTTTCTCTCTAATTTTCCGGAATAAATCAAGAAAAAAGTGCTCTTAGCCGGTTGACGCCTGCCGGCGCGCCGTGCCCGCGGGGGAGAGGCGCAGCGGCTCGTCCGCGCCTTCAGGGTGGCGGCGTCGCCGCTGAGATGAAACAGTTGATGAACACATACGACCCGCCGTCATCGGCGGTGCCGCACGCGACGACATCGGTGTCGATGGCGATGCAGGTCTGGAAGGAGAGGGGGCCGTCGCCGGTGGTCGCGAGCGCGGCGGACGCAAAATAGTAGGTCGTGTCGTCTTGGAGTCCGGTCACCAGGTAAGAGGGCTGTTGCGGGTTCGGCAGTGCGCCCAACGGGATCTGGGCGATGAGCTGGTACGACCCGCCGTCCGTGCTCTGGTAGATGCCGTAGCCGGTCAGCCCGACGACGGAACTGGAGGGCCACGAGTAAAGAAAATCCACGGCGTGCAACGGCCCGGTGGTCGCCGCTGCCGCCAGCACGGCCACTGCAACGCCCAGCCGGCGCATCAGAAGCAGTCCGTTCCCGCTCCGTGTTCTCGGCCGGAGGCGTCGCATGGTTCAGCCTTCCGTTGCCCGGAGATACCAGCGATAGGTGGCATCGATCCCCTCGCGCAGCCCGATCTCCGGCCGCCACCCGGCCCGGGTCAGGCGGGAGACGTCCAGGCGCTTGACCGGCATGCCGTCGGGCATACTCGCATCCCACACGGTTTCCCCGGTGAAACCGACGATGGTGCCCACCATCTTCGCGAGCTCGCGAATGGAGCCGTCCCGGCCGCAGCCCACGTTCAGGTGCGGCACGGGTGGGCCGTCCGGGCGAGCGCAGGCTTGATCGTAGTCCCCGCGGGGCAGGCACATCACAAAGACGCAGGCCGCGGCCATGTCGTCCACGTGCAGCAGCTCGCGCCGGGGAGACCCGCTTCCCCACAGGCGGACCGCGGCGCGGGGGCCCTTCTCGAGCTCGGCGCGGACCGCCTCCGGGACCGGACCGAAGCGGGCGAGGTCGCGGCGGATCCCTTCGCGGTCGTCGGCGTGGGCGAGCTTGGCCAGGTGGTATTTGCGGAGCATGGCCGGCAGCACGTGCGAGGCCTCGAGGTCGAAGGTGTCGTTCGGGCCGTAGAGGTTGGCCGGCATGACCGAACGGTAATCCGTCCCGTGTTGCCGGTTGTAGGCCTCGCAGAGCGCGATGCCCGCGATCTTGGCCACGGCGTAGGGTGCGTTCGTCGGTTCCAGGGGGCCGCCGAGCAGGTGCTCCTCGCGCATGGGCTGAGGGCAGTCGCGGGGGTAGATGCACGAGCTGCCCAGGAAGAGAAGCTGCCGGACCTCGGCTCGGAAGGCCGCGTGGAGCACGTTGCACTGGATGACCAGGTTGACGTGGATGAACTCGGCCGGGCGGGTGCGGTTGGCCTGGATGCCGCCGACCCTGGCGGCTGCGAGGAAGACGGCGTCGATCTTTTCCCGGTCGAAAAAGGCGCGCACGGCCGCCTGGTCGGTCAGGTCGAGCTCCGCGTGGGTGCGGGTGATGATCCGCGTGTACCCCAGCCGGTGCAGGCGGCGGACGAGGGCCGACCCGACCATGCCGGTGTGCCCGGCGACGTAGACGGCTGAGTTCGGGGGGAGCGCCTGGTCGATCATCGGCGGGCCTCAGTCGGTATTGCCGTAGATTCGGAACCCCTTGCGGCGGACCATCACGTCCCGCTCGGCCTCTTTCAGGTCCGCGGCCACCATCTCCCGGACCAGTTCCTCGAAGCTGATCTGGGGCTCCCAGCCGAGCCGGCGGCGTGCCTTGGACGGGTCCCCGAGCAGCGTGTCCACCTCCGCCGGCCGGAAATAGCGCGGGTCGATGGCAACGATCGTCCGCCCGCTGTCCGGGTCGACGCCCCGCTCCTTCACCCCCTTGCTCTGCCAGCCGATGCGCAACCCCAGGGTCGCGGCCGTCAGCTCGATAAGTTCGCGCACGGAGTGCTGGCGACCGGTGGCGATGACGTAGTCCTCGGGCTCGGTCTGCTGGAGCATCATCCACATCATGCGTACGTAGTCGCGCGCGTGGCCCCAGTCGCGCCGGGCATCCAGGTTGCCGACGAACAGGGTCTCCTGCAGCCCGGCCTTGATGCGGGCCAGGCCCCGGGTCACCTTGCGCGTCACGAAGGTCTCACCGCGAACGGGCGACTCGTGGTTGAAAAGGATCCCGTTGCAGGCATAAAACCCGTAGGACTCCCGGTAGTTGACCGTGATCCAGTACGCGTAGAGCTTGGCCGCGCCGTAAGGGGAGCGGGGGTAGAAGGGCGTGGTCTCGGTCTGGGGGGTCTCCTGCACCTTGCCGTAGAGCTCGGAGGTCGAGGCCTGGTAGAATCGCGTCTTGGCCTGCAGCCCCAGGATGCGCATGGCCTCCAGGATCCGCAGGGTCCCTAACCCGTCCGCGTTGGCTGTGTACTCCGGGGTCTCGAAGGACACCATGACGTGGCTCTGGGCCGCCGAGGTTGTAGATCTCGTCGGGCTGCACCTCCTGGATGATGCGGATGAGGTTGGTCGCATCCGTGAGGTCCCCGTAGTGCAGCCGGAAGCGCACCCCGGACTCGTGCGGGTCGCAGTAGAGGTGGTCGATCCGCGCTGATGTTGAACGAGGAGGCCCGGCGCTTGATCCCGTGCACCTCGTAGCCCTTTTCGAGGAGGAACTCGGCCAGGTAAGCTCCGTCCTGGCCGGTGATACCCGTCACCAGTGCCCGTTTCATCGTCTCGCTCCCGCCGCGTGGCCGCCCCGCTTCCGGTCGAATCCCATGGTTGCCGTCAAACCTGCGCTGTGCCGGCGGAAGGTCCGCACGGCGGTCGTCCGATGCTGATGCAGGCGAACCCCATGCCGGCCAGCACCTCCGGGTCGTAGAGGTTGCGACCGTCGAAGACCAGCGGCACCTTCAGCAGCCGACGCATGCGACCGAAATCCGGGTTGCGGAACTGGTTCCAGTCGGTCACGACGGCCAGCGCGTCCGCCCCCTCCAGGATATCGTATTGCTGGTCGCAGATGCTGACGCGCGGGTTGTCCCGCAGCAGCTCGCGCGCCCGGGCGCCGGCGGCCGGGTCGTAGGCGCGGACGGTCATGCCCGCGGTCGTCAGTTCGTCGATGATCGCGAGGGAGGAAGCTTCGCGCATGTCGTCCGTGTTGGCCTTGAAGGCCAGGCCCCACAGCGCCAGGTGTCGTCCGGCGAGCGACCCCTGCCCGGAGAAATAGTCGGCGATCTTGCGGCCGAGGAGTTTCTTCTGGCGGACGTTGACGGCATCCACCGCGGCGATCAGCTCGGGTTCGTACCCGTTCGTGCGGGCGGTGGTGATCAGCGCCTTGACGTCTTTGGGGAAGCACGAACCCCCGTAGCCCGCGCCGGGGTAGATGAAGTGGTAGCCGATGCGGTGGTCGGCGCCGATCCCGCGCCGTACCGAGCCGACGTTCGCGCCCACCCGCTCGCAGATGTTGGCGATCTCGTTGATGAAGGAGATCTTGGCCGCGAGCATGCAGTTGGCGGCGTACTTGGTCATTTCCGCGCTGCGCACGTCCATGACGATCATCTTGTCGCGGCTTCGGGCGAACGGGGCGTAAAGCGTTTCGAGGAGCTTGGCCGTGCGCACGTTGTCGGTGCCCACGATGATGCGGTCGGGCTTCATGAAGTCGTTGACGGCGTCGCCCTCCTTCAGGAACTCCGGGTTGGAGACGACGTCGAACTCCAGGCCGAGCCCGCGGGCCCGCAGCCGTTCGGCAATGATGCGGTGCACCTCGTCGGCCGTGCCCACCGGTACGGTGGACTTGTTGACGACGATTTTGTATTCGGTCAGCGCTTCCCCGATGCGCCGGGCGGCCTCCCGGATCTGAGACAGATCGCAGGCGCCGTCGCCCAAGGGCGGGGTGCCGACGCAGTTGAAAATGAAGAGGGCGTGCTCCATCCCCTCCTTCAGGTCGGCGGTGAAGTGCAGCCGTCCTTCCTCGAGGTTGCGCTTGACCAGGGGTTCCAGGCCCGGCTCGAAGATGTGCACCCTGCCGGCCTTGAGACCGGAGACGATGGCCGGGTTGCTGTCCACGCAGACGATGTGATTGCCCATCTCCGACAGGCAGGCGGCCGTCACCAGCCCCACGTACCCGGTCCCTACAATGCAGACATTCATGACGAGTGGTCTTTCGTCGGTTGAGGAGGTTCAGCGATAACCAGCGATGAAGTCAGACAAAAACCATTTTCGTCAAAATCGGGTTAAAAGGCAAGGGAAGCGGAGCCGTGCCCGGCGACTGTCGCGGTTGGGACGGCGTTGCAGGTGTTGCCCGACCCGGCGCTCCGTGGTAGGTTTCGCCGGGTCGATTCGTTCGTCGCCAGCGGGTCCCAGGGACAGCGTGAGATGATTATCCGGGTCGCAGTCGGCATAACGGCGGTCTTGGTTCTCGGGGCGGTTGCGTTCTGCACCTGGGGGGACGAGTTCCTGCGCATCGAGCCGGGCCTGCCGACCGAGCGGGTGGACGCCGTCGTGGTGCTGGCCGGGCCCCCGGAGGAAGACCGGGAGCGGGTGCTGGTGGCCGTCGACCTGGTGCAGGCCGAAGAGGCGGGGATGCTGCTGCTCCCGCTGCGCCACCGGGCGCTGGAGTGGCCGTGGTTTGTCCGCAAGTACCGCATCCGCGCCTATCTGCCCGAGGAGCGGGTCGTGATCGGCCGAGAGGAGGGGCCCCGCAGCACGTCGCGCTCGGCCCTCGGCGGCACTTACGCGGAAGCCAAGAAAACCATTGAAATCATGCAGCAGCAGGGCCTGCGCTCGGCCGTGGTCGTCAGTTCCAGCTACCATATGCGGCGCGCGCGGCTGGCCTTCAAACGCGCCAACCGCAACCCGGAGCTTGCGTTCTACTTCCATCCGGTCGATGCGATCGACGCGGACGAGGACCCCTGGTGGCTGAACGGCGGCTACGCCCTGCGGGTGGCCGACGAGTATGTGAAGCTGGTCGCGGGGTACCTGTTCTACCGCTAAAATGACGTCGTCGAAAGGCCAACCTCTGCGTTGCGCTTCGCCATGCAGAGGCGCTGCGGCGTACCGGAGAGTACGCCTCGCGCCGCACGCCTCGCGCGCCTTGATCTTGGCCTTTGGACGACGTCATTTGTTTTTGATGACGACGCGTGACTACCCCTTTTTCCCGCCTTCCTTTTTCGATCTTGGCCCAGGTGTCCCGCAGCGTCACGGTGCGGTTGAAGACCGGGAGGCCCGGCCGGGAGTCCCGGTCGGCGCAGAAGTAGCCCAGGCGCTCGAACTGGAAGCGGCTCGCCCGGCTGCGGCCGCGGCCAGCGCCGGCTCGAGCCTGCAGCCGGTCAGCACCTCGAGCGAGTTCGGGTTGATGGTGTCGGTGAAGTCGCCGCCCGCCTCGACGTCCTCGGGGTCTCGCGGGTGAAGAGGTGGTCGTAGAGGCGCACCTCGGCCGGCACGGCGTGCGCGGCCGAGACCCAGTGGATGCGTGCCCTTGACCTTGCGGCCGTCCGGGGCATCGCCGCCGCGGGTCTGCGGGTCGTAGCTGCAGCGCAGCTCGACCACCTCGCCGGTGGCGGGTCCTTGACCGACGCCGATGCACGTGATGAAGTAGGCGTAGCGCAGCCGCACCTCGCGGCCGGGGGCCAGGCGGAAGAACTTCTTCGGCGGGTCCTCCATGAAGTCGTCCTGCTCGATGTAGAGCTCGCGGCGAGAAGGGCACCTTGCGCGTGCCGGCGGCGGGGTCCTCGGGGTTGTTCACGGCCTCGAGCTCCTCGACCTGGCCCTCCGGGTAGTTGTCGATCACCACCTTGAGCGGCCGCAGCACCGCCATCACGCGCGGGGCGCGCTCGGTTGAGGTCTTCGCGCAGGCAGTGCTCCAGCAGGCCGATGTCGACCGTGCTGTCGGTCTTGGCCACGCCGATGCGTTCGCAGAAGGTCGCGGATGGCCTCGGGCGTGTAGCCGCGCCGGCGCAGCCCGCACAGCGTGGGCATGCGCGGGTCGTCCCAGCCGCTCACGATGCCCCTCCTCCACCAGCTCGAGCAGCTTGCGCTTGCTCATCACGGTGTAGTTGAGGTTGAGCCGGGCGAACTCGATCTGCTGCGGGTGGCAGGGCATCGGCGAGCGCGTCCAGGAACCAGTCGTAGAGCGGGCGGTGGATCTCGAACTCCAGCGTGCAGATCGAGTGGGTGATGCCCTCGATGGAGTCCGAGAGGCAGTGGGCGCAGTCGTACATGGGGTAGATGCACCAGCGTCGCCCGTGCGGTAGTGGCTCGCGTGCAGGATGCGGTACATGATCGGGTCGCGCATGTTCATGTTGGGCGAGGCCATGTCGATCTTGGCGCGCAGCACGCGCGCCCCGTCCGGGAACTCGCCCGCCCGCATGCGCGCGAACAGGTCGAGGTTCTCCTCGACCGAGCGGTCGCGGTAGGGGCTGTTGCGTGCCGGGCGCGGTGAGCGTGCCGCGGTATTCGCGGATCTCGTCCGGGCTCAGGTCGTCGACGTAGGCCTTGCCGTGCCGGATCGAGCTGCACGGCCAACTCGTACAGCCGCTCGAAGTAGTCCGAGGCGAAGAACCGCCTCTCGCCCCAGTCGAACCCCAGCCAGCGCACGTCTTCCTGGATGGACTCCACGTACTCCATGGACTCTCCTTGGCCGGGTTGGTGTCGTCGAAGCGCAGGTGGCATGACGCCGCCGAAGTCGGCCGGCCAGGCCGAAGTTGAGGCAGATGGACTTGGCGTGGCCGATGTGAAGGTAGCCGTTCGGCTCCGGCGGGAAACGCGTGGCCACACGGCCGCTGTTCTTGCCGGCGGCCACGTCGGCTTCGACGATCTGCCGGATGAAATTGGTAGGGGCAGCTGCTGTCGCGGCTTTCTCTTCCGACGCCATGGTCCACACCTCTCGAAATCCCGGCTGCGGCGAGTCGGGAGTGCATTGCATCCAAGAATGTATACTGCACCGGCCTGAGCGAGTCAAAGCGCCACGGGCCTCTGCGGGCGTGCGAAACGGCAGCGTGCCATTAATCGGCCGTAGGCCGTACAATCCCATAAAAAAAGGCTTACGGAATCCCGTAAGCCTTTTTTGGCTGAGGGACTAGGATTCGAACCTAGGTTAACGGGGCCAGAACCCGTCGTCCTGCCGCTAGACGATCCCTCAGCGACGCGCGTAAAATAGCCGACCGTGACGGCTCAGTCAAGCCCTTCTTAAAGCCCATCCGCCTGCGGGGTCGCTCACGCCGCTTTTCCCTGGATCGTGTCGATCGCCCGCTGCAGGCGCGCGAGGGTGGCCTGCTTGCCGATGATGGCGGTGATCTCGAAGAGCCCCGGACTGGCCGACCGGCCGCTCAAGGCGACACGCACCGGCTGCGCGATCTTGCCGAGCTTCAACCCGGTCTCGACCATGACCGCCTTGAACGCCTCCTCGAGGCCGGATTCAGTGTAGTCTTCCAGCGCCGCGAGCTTCGCCTGCACCTGGCTGAGGATCGGGAGCGCCTCGACCGTCAGGAATTTCTTGACGGCATCCGGTTCGTAGCCGACCTCGGCCTGGAAATAGAAGAGGGCCTGGTCGGCCATCTCCTTCAGCGTCTTGCTGCGCGGCGCCAGGGTGGCGATCGCTTTTTCGGTGCGCGGGTCGCCCGCGATGTCAACCTCGTGAGCCCGCATGAAGGGGGCGAGCGACGGGACCAGCGCGGCCGGCGGTGTCGCCTTGATGTGGTCGGCGTTCAGCGCCAGCAGCTTTTCCGGGTCGAACACCCCGGCCGCCCGGCCGATCGCCTCCAGATTGAAGACCTCGACCAACTCCCGGCGGGTGAAAAATTCCTGGTCGCCGTGGGACCATCCCAGCCGCACGAGGTAGTTGATCATGGCCTCGGGCAGGATGCCTAATTCGCGGTAGGCCGTCACGTTGGTGGCGCCGTGGCGCTTGCTGAGGCGGGCCCGGTCCTTCCCGAGCACCATGGGGACGTGGCCGAAGACCGGCAGCGGGCTGCCCAGGGCATGGTAGAGCTGGATCTGCTTGGGGGTGTTCATCACGTGGTCGTCGCCCCGAATGATCGTGTTGATGCCCATCGTGATGTCGTCGACCACCACCGCGAAGTTGTAGGTGGGGCTGCCGTCGCTACGGCAGATGATGAAGTCGTCCAACTCTTCGTTCTGGAAGGCGATCGGCCCCTTGACCACGTCGTCGAGCACCGTGGCGCCGGCAAGCGGCGCCTTGAAGCGCACGGCCGTGCCTGTGCCGGGTCCGAGACCCCGGTTGCGACAGGTGCCGTCGTACTTCGGCTTGCCGCCCGTGGCGAGCGCCTTCTGGCGCATCTCTTCGATGCGCTCAGGCGGGCAGGTGCAATAGTAGGCGTGGCCGGAGTCGAGGAGCTTCTGAATGTACTCGCGGTAGACTGGGAACCGCCGGGTCTGGAAATAGGGGCCCTCATCCCAGTCGATACCGAGCCACGTGAGCGACTCGAGGATGGAGTCCACATACTCCTGCCGGGAGCGTTCGACGTCGGTGTCCTCGAAGCGCAGCACGAAACGGCCTTTCATGCGTCGCGCGTAGAGCCAGTTGAAGATCGCCGTGCGTGCGCCGCCTAAATGCAGGTAGCCGGTCGGGCTCGGTGGGAAGCGGGTGATGACATCGGACATGCTGTTCACCTCATCGCATGGAAAGCGCCGGTGCGCAAGTCGGTCGCCTGCCGGTCGCTAGAAAAAACAGTTCAATGGATCTCCGTGCATTCATGGTAAAAAAGATGGTCACTTCTCTCGTTTACAAGAAAAGCCATAGTAAATTCAGCCTGATTGGTGGGCGCGTCGCCAGCTTGACCACAGCCTGCCGACCGGCGCGTCGCCGAAAAACGGCAGCTTCGCTCCAGGCGCGACGGTTGAAATACCATTCAATTCCGACGGGTTGCAATTCCTACCGCGTTCGGGGCCCTGCAATACCACAGAACCCTCCCTTTCTCAAGGGAGCCGCCGCCGTCTGCGGAAAGTTCTTGACAGGCTGCAAGAATTCAATTACTTATCCAAAAATTTCGAAGTGAGGAAGAGTTTGATTGTTTTATCACGTTAACTCAAATAATTAGGAGATTTGCTCATGGGCCTCCCAAAGCGAAGAGTGTCCAAGTCCCGGCGGGATAAGCGCCGCACCGGCAAGCGCCTGACCGCCCCGTCCCTGTCCACCTGCGCCGATTGCGGCGAACCGGCCATGGCCCACCGCGCCTGTCCCAGCTGCGGCTCCTACCGCGGCCGCAAGGTGATCAAGACCGACGAGGAATAGGCCTTTTCCGACGAGCCGAGTGGGGACGCGCGTCGCGGCGCTCTCCTGCCCGGCCCGGGGGCCCGCGTTCGATTGCGAATTCGCGGCAGTCACTTCGACTATATTGAGGATGGCATAGATGGCTTCACAACCGCTGGCGGGCCTAGACCTCGAGTCCAGGCAGATGGTGCTGGACACGGTCGCCCAGTTGAAAAAACGGCTGCTGACCAAGGAGCGGATCCTTGAGTTCGACCGCAAGGAGACCTTCCCCGAGGACGTCATCCGCGAGATGCTGGGGCCGGAGATCGGGCTGCAGCTGCTGATGATCCCGGAGGCCTACGGCGGACTGGGCGGCGGGGCGCGCGACAGCTGCGCGGTCACGCGTGAAATGGCCAAGGTCTGCCTGGGCATCACCACCGCCTTTTTCGCCATTCAGCTCGGGGCCGACCCCATCATGGTCGGCGCCACCGAGGAGCAGAAGCAGAAGTGGCTCGGCAAGATCGCCGGCGGCGAGGCCCTGGTGGCCTACGCGGTGACCGAGCCCGACGCGGGCAGCAACGTCGCCGCGCTCAAGACCAAGGCCGACCCGGTGACGGACGCCTCCGGTCGGGTCACGGGCTACCGCATCAACGGCAGCAAGCAGTTCATCTCCACCGGCGGTTACGCGGACTTCATCACCGTGCTGGCCGACGCACCGGAGGGCCCCACCTTCTTCATCATGGAGAAGGACACCCCGGGCTACACGCGCGGCAAGGGCGAGGAGAAGCACGGCATCCGGGCGTCCAACACCTCGCCGCTGACCTTCATCGACGCCTTCGTGCCGGCGGAGAACATCGTCGGCGGGGTGCCCGGTCAGGGCCTGAAGCAGGCCAACGAGGTGTTCGGATACACCCGGCTGATGGTGGCCGCCATGGGGCTGGGCGCGGGAGAGGCCGCGATCGAAATCGCCATTCCCTACGCCCAGGAGCGCATCCAGTTCAAGACGCCGCTGTCCGAGAAGCAGGGCTACACCCACAAGCTGATCGTGCCCAACGTGGTGCGCCTGGCGGCGGCCGCGGCCTACATCGACGAGGTGGCCGAGCGGCTGGATGCCGGCGAAAAGGACCTCGAGGTGGAGGGCTCGATCGCGAAGTGGTACGCGACCGAGGCCGGCAACCGCGCGGCCGAGGACAGCATCCAGGCGCTGGGCGGCTACGGGTACATCAACGAGTACGGGGTGGAGAAAATCAAGCGCGACGTGCGCATCACCACCATCTACGAGGGCACGAGCGAGATCCAGCAGAACATCATCAGCACGTTCCGCTGGAAGCGAAGCCGCAAGACCAAGGGCGAGTTCTACGGCGCCATCGCCGCCGAGATGGAGCGTCTGGAGGCCTCCGCCCCCGGCTGCGGCGGCGGCTTCTTCGCGCTGGCGGCGCGCGCCCTGAACCATCTCATCGGGGTGGCCGACGCCCGGCGCCTCACCCGCCAGCAGATCGTCATGTTCGACCTTGCGGACCTCATGGCCCACGTCGAAGTCGGTGCGGCGGTGGTCCGCAAGGCGGCCGCGCTCGCCGTCGGGGGCGACCCGCAGGCCGAGCGGGCGGCACTGACGGCGCGCATCTTCGTCTGGGAAGCCGGCCAGCTGTTTGTACGCAATGCCATGCGGGTGCTCACGGGAACCGGTGACATAGAGCCGGAGGCGCTCGCGCGATCGCTCGCCGAGATTCGCTTCAACGAGTTCGCGGGCGGCAGCCCGAACCTGATCCGGGACATGGACCGGCTGGCCGACATTGTGTTCGGCCGCTGACCGGAAACACGGGGCAGGGAACACCCCCTATCGAGGAGACGGAAGCATGCGGTTCAAAGACAAGATCGTCATGGTGACCGGCGGCGCGGCCGGCATCGGCCGGGTGACGGCCGAAGCCTTCGCGCGCGAAGGCGCCAAGCTCGCCATCTGCGACGTCAATCCGCAGGCGGGTGAGACCGCCGCGCAGGCCCTCGGCCCGGAGGCCTCGTTTCAGAAAGTGGATGTCGCCAGCGAGGCGGAAGTCGCGGCCTGGGCCGACGCGACCATCAAGCGCTACGGCCGTATCGACATCCTGGTGAACAACGCCGGCATCACGCGTGACGCCCTGCTGCTGCGCATGAAGGAATCCGACTGGGACCTGGTGATGAGCATCAACCTCAAGGGCGCCTTCCTGTGCACGCGCGCTGTCGTGCGGCACATGGCCCAGCAGCGCGCGGGGCGGATCGTCAACGTGGCCTCGGTCGTGGGGGTGGTCGGCAATGTCGGTCAGGCCAACTACGTGGCCTCCAAGGCCGGGCTGATCGGCCTGACCAAGACGGTAGCGCGCGAGTTCGCCGCCCGCGGCATCACGGTCAACGCGGTGGCCCCGGGCTACATCGAGACGCAGATGACGGCCGTGCTGGGCGATAAGGTCAAGGAGGCCTTCCTGACCCAGATCCCGCTCGGGCGCGCGGGTAGTCCGGAGGACGTGGCCGCGGCCGTGACCTTCCTTGCCTCCGACCAGGCGGCCTACCTGACCGGCCAGGTGCTGCATGTCAGCGGCGGCATGTACATGTGAGGCCCCCGGCGAGAAACGGTTTCGGATCGAGATCCGATTTGAGATACCGATGTTGAACCCATAGACACACACATACCCCATACCCAACTGAGGAGGAACACCATGTCCGTCGAAGAAAAAGTGAAGAAGATCATTGCCGAGAAGCTGAGCGTGGACCTCGCGGAGGTCAAGCCGGAAGCGTCGTTCGTGGACGACCTCGGGGCCGACTCGCTCGACCTGGTCGAACTCATCATGTCCATGGAAGAGGAGTTCGGGGTCGACATTTCCGACGAAGACGCGGAGAAGATCGTCACCGTCAAGGACGCGATGGACTACGTCGCGAAGCGGAAGTAAGGCGGCGTTGGACGCCGACAAAGGAGGCCCATTGGCTAAGCGGGTTGTTGTCACCGGCCTTGGGGTCGTGTGTCCCGTGGGGATCGGCGTCGCCGAGACGTGGAAGGGCCTGTGCGCCGGCACGTCCGGGATCGGCCGGATCACCCGGTTCGACGCCACGCGCTACGAGACCCAGATCGCCGGGGAGGTCAAGGGATTCAAGGCCGAGGACTGGGTCAGCAAGAAAGAGGCCAAACGGTTCGAGCTCTTCATATCGTATGCCATTGCGGCTACCCGCATGGCGGTGGATGACGCGCGGCTTGCCATCACCGAAGACAACGGCGCCCGCATCGGCGTGATCACGGGGTGCGGCCTGGGCGGCCTGCGCTTCATGGAGGACACGATCCTCAACATCCACATGAACGGGCCCAAGCGCGTCAGCCCCTTCTTCATCCCCTTGTTGATCGGCAACATGGCTCCGGGCATGATCTCGATCCTCTTCGGGGCCAAGGGGCCCAACGTGTCGCTGGCGACCGCCTGCGCCGCGGGGTCCCATGCCGTAGGCGACTCCTTCAAGATCATTCAGGAGGGGCGCGCAGACGCCATGATCACCGGCGGCACCGAGGCGGTCATCTCTCCGCTCCTGCATTGCCGGGTTCAACGCCATGAAGGCGCTCTCGACGCGCAATGCCGAGCCCGAGCGGGCCTCCCGGCCGTTCGAGCGGGACCGCGACGGTTTCGTCCCGGGGGAGGGCGCGGGCATCCTGATCCTGGAGGAGCTCGAGCACGCCCGCCGGCGCGACGCCCGGATCTACGCCGAGGTGGTCGGGTACGGCCTCACCGGCGACGGCTACCACATGACCTCGCCCCCTCCGGACGGCAGCGGCGCTGCGCGGTGCATGCAGATGGCGATCGACGACGCGGGCATCCGGCCCGACCAGGTCGACTACATCAATGCGCACGGCACCTCGACCGAGCTGAACGACCTGTACGAGACGCGCGCAATCAAGAGCGTGTTCAAGGAGCACGCCCGCAAGGTCGCCGTAAGCTCGACCAAGTCGATGACCGGACACCTGCTGGGCGGCGCGGGCGGCGTGGAGGCCGTGATTTCCGCCATGGCGATCCACGCGGACATGATGCCGCCGACGATCAACTACGAGAACCCGGCCGAGGAGCTGGACCTGGACTACGTGCCCAACACGGCGCGCAAGGCTACGGTCAATTACGCCATGTCGAACTCCTTCGGGTTCGGCGGCACCAACGCCACCCTGCTGTTCAAAAAACACCTCCCTTAACCGGGCCATCGGGACGACGCGGAGCTTGCGAGCATAGACCCGGGGCGGTTGAGCGACCCGGGTCTATGCTCTTTTTTTACCGGGTTCGCGAGACCCTGTCACCCGGTCCGGCGCAGGCGCGTAGTGATTGCCTCTGTTGCTAAATACAATATTTTGGTATAGTTGCTCTCTTGCGGGTCATTTCCCGCCGATTTCGATGTGAAAGGCGCTGCGATGAACGAGCGGCCCTCTTGGGAAACGTATTTCATGGACATCACGATCCTGGTCGCCAAACGGACGACCTGCACGCGGCGTGCGGTCGGGGCGGTGATCGTCAAGGACAAGCGCATTCTTTCGACGGGTTACAACGGTGCGCCTTCGGGTGTGCGGCACTGTGCCGAGGTCGGGTGCCTGCGGGAGCAGCTGAAGGTGCAGTCGGGCATGCGCCACGAGCTCTGCCGCGGCATCCACGCGGAGCAGAACGCGATCATTCAAGCCGCGTACCACGGTGTGTCGGTCAAAGGGGCGGTGCTCTTCTGCACGACCCAACCCTGCTCGATCTGCGCCAAGATGCTCATCAACGCCGGGATCACGACCATCTACTACGAGGCGGGGTACGCGGACGAGCTCGCGCGCGAGATGCTGGCTGAGGCCGGAGTCGCCATGATCCGGGTTGCCGGCAGCGGGGGGGAGCCGGGGCGGGGCGGGCCGAGGGAATCCCGGCCTGAGGTCCGGCGGGTGCGGCCGCCCCCTTGAATTCGTTCAACTGTGAAGCGACGTCATGGGTTCGGTGCGGCGGTGTTCGTCTGGCAACCAGCGCTTACCACGAACGGGGAGGGCATGAGGGATGAAGTGTCCGTACTGCAGCGAGATTGAGAACAAGGTGATCGACTCCAGGTTGAGCAAGGACGCCAGCGTGATCCGCCGCCGCCGGGAATGCCTGACCTGCAACCGGCGCTTCACGACCTACGAGCACATCGAAGAGATCCCGATCATGATCATGAAGAAGGACGGCCGGCGGGAGCTCTTCAGCCGGGACAAGGTGCGTTCGGGCATGCTCAAGGCCTGCGAAAAGCGCAACATCAGCATGAACACGATCGAGGAGTTCATCGAGGATATGGAGCGCGACCTCCGCGAGGCCGAGGACAAGGAAATCCCCGCCGCCGTGGTCGGCGAGAAGATCATGGCCAAGCTGCACGAGCTGGACGATGTGGCCTATGTCCGCTTTGCCTCGGTCTACCGCGAGTTCAAGGACGTCAACGATTTCGTGCTCGAGCTGAAGAAGCTGCTGAGCGCGGAGAAGGCCGAAAAGGTCGCGGAATGAAAGTGTTAAGTGTTAAGTTTCAGGTTTTAAGTAGACCCGATTGACCGTTTTCACTTAACACATAGCACTGAAAACTTAACACTGCTCATTAATGAATAATGATGAATATTACATGCGGGTGGCGCTCGAGCTGGCCGCGCGCGGGCGGGGGACCACCTCCCCCAATCCGATGGTCGGCGCGGTGGTCGTCGCCGACGGCGCGATGGTGGGCAGCGGCTACCACCGGTTCGCCGGGGGCCCGCATGCAGAGGTTTACGCGATCGACGCCGCGGGCGCGCGGGCGCGCGCAGGCACCCTCTACGTCTCGCTCGAACCCTGCACGCACACCGGACGCACCCCGCCCTGCACCCGCAAGATCCTGGAGGCCGGAATTCGGCGGGTGGTCGTCGGTATGCGCGACCCGAACCCCCGCGCGGCTGGGGGGGCCGAGGTGCTGCGCCGGGAGGGGGTCGAGGTCACGCTCGGCGTGTGCGCGGCAGAGGCCGAGGAGCTGAACGAGGCCTTCATGACCCACATCCGCACCGGCCGGCCGTTCGTGACCGCCAAGTGCGCCGCCACCCTGGACGGGCGCATCGCGACGCGGACAATGGATTCCAAGTGGGTGACCGGCGAACGCGCGCGGGCCTATGTGCACGAGCTGCGCTACGCGATGGACGCCATCCTAGTGGGGATCGGCACGGTTGCCGCGGACGACCCGCTGCTGACCGCGCGCGTGGGCGACCGCGATCCCAAGGACCCCGTGCGCATCGTGCTGGATGCGACCCTGCGCATCGATCCCGCGGCCCGGGTGCTGAACCACCACTCCGCCGCTGAGACGTGGGTCGTCGCGGGCCGCGGGGTGGCGGCCGAGGCCAGGGCGCGTATCGCGCGCCGGGGGGTCCGGGTGATTGAGGCCGAGACCCGTGACGGGTTGATCGATCTGGCGCCGCTGGTGGCGCAGCTGGGCGGGATGGGGATCCAGAGCCTGCTCGTCGAGGGCGGGGGGCGGGTCCTGTCGTCGGCCTTCCGCGCGGGTATCGTCGACAAGGTCTGTTTCTTCTACGCCCCGCTCATCCTGGGCGGGGACGACGGGGTCCCGATCTGCAGCGGCCCGGGGGCGGCCCGCATGACGGACTGCATCCGTCTGGAGCGGGTTCGCACTCGTCGCTTCGACGACGACGTGCTGATCGAGGGCTACGTCGCGAAGAGCGCCGGTTCGGGCGGTTGAAGATCGCGCTACGATCCTTAAGTTAACGCGGTCGGGTTCCGGTCCGGGCGGACCCGCGTTCGACATCCACGGGGGTGGGACGCATCCATGTTCACCGGTATCATCGAGGGGATGGGGACGATTGCGGGGGTCCGGCCGTCGGGGCAGGGCAAACGCCTGACGATCCAGTCCGACTTCAGCCTGCAAGGGACCCGGGTCGGCGACAGCATCGCCGTGAATGGCGCCTGCCTCACGGCGGTCCAGCTGGCGGACCGGCGCATCGAGGCGGACGTCTCGCTCGAGAGCCTCGCCCGGACCACGCTGGCGGAGGCGCGCACCGGCGAGCGCGTGAATCTGGAGCGCGCGCTCAGGCTTTCGGACCGCATTGACGGGCACCTCGTGGCCGGGCACGTGGACGGCACGGGGGTGATCGCGTCGCGCCAGCCGGCCGGCAACGCGGTGGTGGTCACTGTCGCCGTGCCCGAGGAGCTTGCGCGGCAGATGATCATCAAAGGCTCGGTGGCAGTCGACGGGGTCAGCCTCACGATCAACACGCTGGACGCCCGGAGTTTCGCGGTCGCCGTCATCCCGCACACCTCGGTGCTCACGACGATCGGGTTCAAACAGACGGGGGAGCGCGTCAACATCGAAACCGACATGATCGGCAAGTACGTCGAGAAGGTCCTCTCGACCCGCACCGAAGCCAAGCCGACCGGGCTCACCCTGGAGTTGCTGGCCAAGTCCGGCTATCTGAAATAGGACGAACGAACCGCAGCGCGGATGCGCGCTTTTCAGGAGCTTACGCAATGGGTCGTATCAGCATCGCACAGGCCATCGAGGATGTGCGCGCCGGGCGCATGGTCATCCTCGCCGACGACAACGAGCCGGAGAGCGAGGCGGACTTCTGCATGGCGGCCGAGAAAGTCACGCCCGCGGCCGTGAACTTCATGGCCAAAAACGGCCGCGGGCTCATCTGTCTGTCGCTATCCAGGGAAAAGGCCGACCAGCTCGACCTGCCGCCCATGGTGGACACGAACACCTCGCGCTACGGGACCGGCTTCACGGTTTCGATCGACGCCCGCCAGGGGGTGACCGGCGGGATCTCGGCCGCCGACCGGGCCATGACCATCCTGACCGCGGTGGCGGACGGCACACGTCCGGCCGACCTCGTGCGGCCCGGCCACGTATTCCCGCTGCGCGCCCGGGGCGGCGGCGTGATCGTCCGGACCGGGCAGACCGAGGGATCGGTCGACCTCGCGCGGCTGGCGGGGCTAAAGCCCTCCGGGGTCATCTGCGGCATCATGGACGAGGACGGCTCCATGGCCCGCATGCCGGCCCTCGAGAAGATCAGCACGCAGCACGGGATCGGCATTTGTACGATCCCCGACCTGATCGAGTACCGCATGCGGACCGAGTCCTTCGTGCACCGCTCGGCCGAGGCCGTGATTCCCACCGTCATCGCGGGCGAGTTTCGGGCCATCGTGTACGAGAACGACGTTGACGACCTGCTGCACTTCGCCATGGTGAAGGGGGCTATCGACCCCGAGATCCCTGTGCTGGTGCGGGTGCACTCGGAGTGCCTGACCGGGGACATCTTCGGCTCGATGCGCTGCGACTGCGGCCCCCAGTTACAACGGGCCATGGCCATGATGGAAGCCGAGGGGGCCGGCGTGCTGCTCTACATCCGTCAGGAGGGCCGCGGGATCGGCCTCGTCAACAAGATCAGGGCCTACGCGCTGCAGGAAAAGGGATTCGACACGGTCGAGGCCAACGTCGAGCTGGGGTTCAAGCCCGACTTGCGCAACTACGGGATCGGGGCCCAGATCCTGGCCGACCTGGGGGTGCGCAAGATGCGCCTGATGACCAACAACCCCAAGAAAATGGTGGGCCTCCAGGGCTACGGGCTGCGGGTCGTCGACCAAGTCCCGATCGAGGTCGAGCCCAACGAGTTCAACCAGTGCTACCTCGAGTGCAAGAAGCTGAAGATGGGGCATTTGCTGACGCTGGGGAAAAGCTGACCATCCGAGGGAGAAGGTCTATCAACTGCGAGTGACCGCCCGGAAAGCCGCGCAGGGTTCAGGGTTCGGGGTTCAGGAGAAGCGCCAGCGGTTTGCTGAACCCTGACCCCCTGGGTTGTCGCCGAAAAGGAGCTGGGGATGCCGAAAATCATTGAAGGGAAGCTGAACGCGGAAGGGAAAAAGTTCGCCATTGTGGCGAGCCGCTACAACGACTTCATCACCGAGAAGCTGGTGGGCGGCGCGCTCGACGCGCTGAACCGCTGCGGAGCCAAGGACAAGGACATTGAGATCTTCAAGGTGCCGGGCGCCTTCGAGATCCCGCTGGTCGCCAAGCGCGTGGCCGCGAGCAAGCGCTTCGATGCCATCGTGTGCCTGGGGGCGGTGATCCGCGGGGCCACCCCCCACTTCGACTTCGTCGCGGCCGAGAGCTCCAAGGGCATCGCCGCCGTGATGATGGAGACCGGACTGCCGGTCATTTTCGGCGTGATCACGGTGGACACCATCGAACAGGCGATCGAGCGCGCCGGTGCCAAGCTGGACAACAAGGGCTTCGGCGCCGCCATGTCCGCGGTGGAGATGGCCAACCTGATCGACGCCGTCTGATCCCATGGGAGCCCGTCGCAAAGCGCGCGAACTGGCCATGCAGGCGCTGTTTTTCATGGACATGCAGAAGGAATTCTCGGAAGAGACGTTCCGGCGGTTCTGCGCGAACTTCGCCCCCAAACCCGAGGTGCGTCCGTTCTTCCTGCGGCTGGTCAACGGCGTCCTGGCGTGCAAGGACGAGCTCGATCACCTGGTCGAGCGCTTCTCCGAGAACTGGAGCCTGGGCCGGATGTCGTGCGTCGACCGCAACGTCATGCGCATTGCCGTATTTGAGCTCGTCTGCTGCCGCGACATCCCCGCGAAGGTCAGCATCAACGAGGCGGTGGACATCGGCAAGAAGTTCGGAACGGACGATTCCGGGGCCTTCATCAACGGCATCGTGGACAGCATCCGCGCGGCGGTAGAGAGCGGCGAGGCCGGGCTCCGTTGCCCGGAATCGACGGGTGAGGACACGGCGGAAGAGGACGGGGAAGAAGAGGATCAGGACACGGACGAATGACGGCGGCCTGCGGGGCCGCGTTCGCACCCGCCCCGCGCCGGCGTCGGAGGATTACGCATGCTCATCAAGAAGTTCGCGGTAGGGCCGATCCAGGCCAACTGCTTCATCGTCGGCTGCGAAGAGACCCGCCAGGCGGCCGTCATCGACCCGGGGGACGAGGCGGACCGGATTCTGCTCGCGCTCGCCGAGGCGAAGTTGACGGTCGTGCAGATCATCAACACCCACGGGCACTTCGACCACGTGGGGGCCAACCGGCGCATGAAGCAGACCACCGGCGCTCCCCTGCTGATCCACGCCCTCGACGCCCCCATGCTGAGCCTGCTGTCCCGCAGCGCGGCCGCCTGGGGCATGACCGCCGAGAACTCGCCCCCGCCCGACCGGACGATCGACGAGGGCGACCTCATCCCGGTCGGCACGCTCACCTTCCGGGTGATCCACACCCCCGGCCACACCCCGGGGGGCGTGTCGCTGTTTGCGGGGGACTCGGTCTTCGTGGGCGATACGCTTTTCGCCGGTTCGGTCGGTCGCACGGACTTCCCCGGCGGCAGCTTCGACGCGCTGAAAACCAGCATTCGCGAAAAGCTCTTTACCCTGCCGGCCGACGTGACGGTCTACACCGGCCACGGGCCGGAAACCACCATCGGCGAAGAGAAGCTCCACAACCCCTTCGTGGGGATGGGAGCCTGAAGGGGTTTGATCAGCCCGATCGGACCGATCGTCTATTCCACCGTGGTAGTGGCGGCTGTGCCCGTCCGGGCTAGAGTCGTGTCCAACTCCCGCCGTTTGAGGATGTCGTAGTACGTCATGATCTGCCTGACATAAGCGACGGTGATGTCGCCCCTGCAGAAACCCTGCTCGGCCTGCTGGTAGTGTTGGCGCAGGCGCAGCAGGGGAAGCACCCTGGACAGCGACTCCCAGCGGGTGGGATCGAGCCCCATCCGCGCGGCCAGGCGCTTGGCATCGTTCACGTGGCCCGGGCCGGCGTTGTAAGCGGCCAGGGCCGTCATCAAGCGGTCCGTTTCATCCGCCCCTTCGAACATGTCGTAGAGCGACTTCAGGTAGGCCACCCCGCCCTTGATGCTCGCCACCGGATCGAACGGGTTCGAGACTTTCAGGCTGCGCGCCGTGAGCGGCAGGATCTGCATCAGCCCCTGGGAGCCGTTCGGCCCGAGCGCCAGGGGGTCCAGACGCGATTCCTGGTAGATCTGGGCCGCGATCAGGCACCAGTCGAAGCCGCTCTTGCGGGCTGCGTCCTTGATGAACGGGCGGTAACGCGGCAGGCGGCTGCGCATGCTTTCGTGAAACGCCTTCAGGTCGACGTAGTCGAAGGCCTCGATGTTCGGGTGGTATTTCGTGTAGATATCGTCGAACCGGCCGTTCGCGGTGATGGACTGCAGGAACTCGTTGACCCTCCCGAGCAGCGCCTGGGCGGGCGGCGGCACTGCCCACCCGAGCGAGACGAAGGCCTCCTCGCCCAAGCTGCGAACGGCGGTGGACGGGTAATAGCGGCGACTGAGGAAGGCCACATTGCTGGTGACGATCGTGCAGTCGATTTCGCCTCTGGCTACGAGCGGGATCAGGCTGCCGTCCGACAGGTGGTCGTGGGTGCGGACCGAGACGTTGATCCCGCGCCGTCGCAGCTCGTCCAGAAAGTCCACGTGGGCCGACCCCCGGCCGAGGTCGACCGTCCGGCCGGAGAGGTCGCTGAGACTCGTGAGCGGCACCCGGTCGCGGTTGGAGATGATGTGCTGCTGGACCTCCATGTACGTGTTCGAGAACGCCACCTGCACCGAGCGCGTGGGCGTGATCTCGGCTCCGGCGATGAGATCGCCTTCCCCGGCCTCGAGGGCGGAAACCATGTCCCGCCACGTCTCCCTGGGGATGATCTTCAGCCTGACATTCAGGTGAGCGGCGAACTCCCGGGCCAGTTCGTAGTCGAAGCCCATCGCTTCGTTTCGATACGTGTGGAAGCTGTGCGGCGAGTTGCCGGTGATGACCCTCAGCTCCCCCTGGGCGAGAATATGATGCAGACTCGCATCGGGCTGCCCGTCCGTGACGGCTCCCGCCGGGACCAGAGCCGCAGCGGCGCCGGCGGCGATCAGCGCCGTCCGCACGCCGACCCGCAGCAGCCGCCGTCTGCGCAAGCATGTGTTCATGGGACCTCCTCTCGAAACCTCGACCTGGGTGACGCGTCACCTCCTGCTCAAAATGCTCCCAGCTGGCAGGGTTTAATCTTGACCCCGAGCGTCTCGCAGGCCGCGCTCACGTCCAGTTTCGTCCGGTGAAAGGCCTGAGCCAGCGCCCACGCGTCCCGACATGCCAGCCGTCCCCCCGTGAGTTTCGCCCGGATGGCCTGCTCGAGCTCCGGTTCGACCACGGCGGCTGGTGCGACGATTTTTTTGTCAGGGGTGTACCCGAAAAGCCCAAGCTGGCACGTCGTCAGCCGGATGCCCAGACGGTCGGCTGTCGCCCCGACCTCGGCCGGCTGTTTCCCTGTCCGGGCGGAGATCTCGAATGCCACGGAGCAGGGGAGGGTGGTCATGCCGGCCAGCGCCTCGCGCAGCGCCGGGTCGACCGCCACCGCCGAAGCGGCTGCAAGTAGTTGATCCCCCTTAACCTTCATGTCCAACTCCCTGCTTGATGTGCCCCCACGTGTCTGTTATGAAACCCGAAGATCCGCGCTTCGCTCTCGTCAAAGGATGGGCGGCGCGCAACAATCCGGCAGTCGTCGGTTCGGCTTTCTGCCTGGGACTCGGGTATTCGATGCGCGGTCCGGGTGGGGTGCCGGGTGCGCGTGAAACGAACAGGACCTTCGTTGGGACAACCGATTGAATGTTGGTGCTCGGACCCTACCACAGGCGGGGTGTGCTTGGCAACCCCGGGGCAATGACCACGGGCCTTCCGGGTGCTGGGAGGCCCAGGCGGCAGTCCGGACGCGTGAACCAGGAGGCGGTTAATCGCATGAACCCGATCCGGCGCAAGGCCACGCGGGCGATCATGGTGGGGGGGGTGGCCGTCGGCGGGGGCGCCGCGGTGACGGTCCAGTCCATGACCAACACGCCTACCCCGGATGTCGCCGCGACGGTCGCCCAGATCCGGCGCCTGGAGGCGGCCGGTTGCGATATCGTCCGGGTGGCGGTCCCGGACGCCGATGCGGCCGACGCCCTTGCCCGCATCAAGGCGCAGGTGCGCATTCCGGTCCTCGCCGACATCCACTTCGACCACCGCCTGGCCATCGCGGCCGCTCGGGCCGGTGCCGACGGTCTGCGGATCAACCCGGGGAATATCGGCGGCGCCCGGAAGGTGCGCGCGGTTGCCGACTGCGCCCGGGAGTGCGGCATCCCCATCCGCATCGGGGTGAACGCGGGGTCGCTGGAAAAGGACATCCTAAAAAAATATAAGGGCGCCACGCCCGAGGGCATGGTCGAGAGCGCTCTGCGCCACATCGAACTGCTGCGGTCGTTCGATTTCCACGACCTCAAGGTGTCCCTCAAGGCATCCGATGTCCCACGCACCGTGGCGGCCTACCGCCTGCTGTCCCCCCGGACGGACCTGCCGCTGCACCTCGGGGTGACCGAGGCCGGCACCCTTTTTTCAGGGCTGGTCAAGTCGGCGCTCGGCATCGGCATGCTGCTGGCCGAGGGGATCGGCGACACCCTGCGCGTGTCCCTGACCCGCGACCCGGTCGAAGAAGTCCGGGCCGGGTTCGAGATCCTGCGCGCGCTCGGTATCCGGCAGCGCGGCCCGGAGATCATCGCCTGCCCGACCTGCGGGCGCACCCGCATCGACCTGTTCCGTATCGTCGAGCAGGTCGAGCAGGCCCTGGCGGGGTCGGCCGCCCCGATCCGCATCGCCATCATGGGCTGTGTGGTCAACGGCCCGGGGGAGGCGCGGGAGGCCGACATCGGGGTCGCCGGCGGCGACGGAGTGGGCGTCCTGTTCCGGAAGGGACGGGTGGTGAAGAAATTCCCCGAGGGGCAGCTCCTGGACGTGCTCCTCGCGGAAGTGGCCGCGGCCGAAAACCGTCTGAAACCCCGCGGGTGACGCGGGCGAAACCCGTCTCGCGGTCTTACGTTGGCGTTGTGCGTTGACGCTTCCCGATACTTGTTCACAGAGAGGACATGCACCGACGATGAGCAAAAAACCGAAATCCGCGATTTCCCCGACCCGCGCCGAGGATTACCCCGAGTGGTACCAGCAGGTCATCAAGGCCTCCGACATGGCCGAACGGTCCCCGGTGCGGGGATGCATGATCATCAAGCCCTGGGGCTACGCTCTCTGGGAAAACATCATGCACTCCATGGACCGCATGTTCAAGGCGACCGGGGTCAAGAACGCCTATTTCCCGCTGTTCATCCCGCTGAGCTTCATGCAGAAGGAGGCCGAGCACGTCGAAGGCTTCGCCAAGGAGTGCGCCGTGGTGACCCACCATCGGCTGGAGAAGCGGGGGGGCGAGCTCGTGCCGGCCGGGGTGCTGGCCGAGCCCCTGGTGGTGCGCCCCACCTCCGAAACCATCATCGCGGATTCTTTTTCGAAGTGGATCAGCAGCTATCGCGACCTGCCGATTGTGCTGAATCAGTGGGGGAACGTCGTGCGATGGGAGATGCGCACGCGGATTTTCCTGCGCACGAGCGAGTTCCTCTGGCAAGAGGGGCACACGGCTCATGCCACGCGCGAGGAGGCCTGGGAGCGGACGATGATGATGCTGGACATCTACGCGCGTCTGTCGGAAGATGTCTTGGCCATGCCGGTCATCCGGGGCCGCAAGACGGCAGCCGAGCGCTTCCCGGGGGCCGTGGACACGCTGTGCATCGAGTCCATGATGCAGGACCGCAAGGCGCTGCAGGCCGGGACTTCTCATTTCCTCGGGCAGAATTTCGCCAAGGCGTCGCAGATCAAGTTCCAGTCGGCCGAGGAAAAGGAGGAGTATGCCTGGACCACCTCCTGGGGGGCGTCCACGCGCCTGATCGGCGGCGTCATCATGACCCACGGCGACGACGACGGGATCGTCATGCCGCCCCGCGGGGCGTCGGCCCACATCGTGCTGCTGCCCATCACTCGCAACCCCGACGAGCGGCAGGAGGTCATGACCTACACCGAGAACCTCGCCCGGCAGCTCCGGGACAAGATGTACTACGACCGGCCGCTCACGGTCGAGGTCGACCCGCGCGACATCGGCGGCGCCCGCGGCTGGGAGTGGATCAAGAAAGGCATTCCGCTGCGGGTCGAGATCGGCTCGCGCGAGATCAGGGACAACGCGGTGTTCCTGGGGCGCCGCGACAAGCCGCACAACGAGCGGGTGTCGCTGAAGCGCGACGCCTTCACGGCCGAGGTCACCGGAATCCTGGACGACATCCAGAACGGGCTGTTCGCGCGGGCGCAGGCCTTCCGCATCGAGAACACGGTTCAGATCGACGACAAGGGCGAGTTCTACGACTTCTTCACGCCGCGCAACCTGGACAAGCCCGAGATCCACGGCGGCTTTGCCATATCGAGCTGGTGCGGGGACGCGGCCTGCGAGGCCAAGATCAAGGAAGACCTGACCGTCACCATCCGCTGCGTCCCCTTTGAGCAGGAGGGCGACCCGGGCCACTGCCTCTACTGCGGCCGTCCCGGTCAGCACCGGGTGGTGTTCGCGAAAGCCTATTGATCGGATGCGGGCCGCGGGGAGGGGCGGCTGCGGACGCCCCTCCCCCCACCGCATTCCGGTCCTGCCGGCCCTGCCCCGGTGCGGGGGCAGCGGCCCCGGTTGTGCACGCCATGATCCGAATCAACAACATCCTCGACAAGATCTCCGAGTACTACCCCAACCCCGACGTGGATGTGGTTGAGCGCGCCTACATCTACTCGGCACGGGTCCACGCCGGGCAGGTGCGTCTGTCCGGCGAGCCCTACCTCATGCACCCCTTGGAAGTCGCCAACATTCTGGCGGATATGAAGCTGGATGCCGTCAGTGTCGCGGCCGGGCTCCTGCACGACGTGCTCGAGGACACGCCGACCCGGCCCACAGAGCTGCGGGACCTGTTCGGCCCCGACGTGGAGCGCATCGTCTCGGGGGTCACCAAGCTGAGCCTGCTGCCCACGTCGAGCTCGCAGGAGCGGCAGGCGGAGAACATCCGCAAGATGTTTCTTGCCATGGCCGACGACATCCGCGTGATCCTCATCAAGCTGGCCGACCGGCTGCACAACATGCGCACCCTGCGCTTCCACTCCCCCGAAAAACGCAAAGCCATCGCGCGGGAAACGATGGACATCTATGCGCCTATCGCCGCCCGGCTCGGGATCTACTGGATCAAGAACGAGCTGGAGGAAAACTCCTTCAAATACCTGAACCCGGACGAGTACGCGCAGATCGAGCTGCTGGTCGCCAAGTCCAGGACCGAGCGCGAGCAGTATATCGAAAACGTGCGCGCCACCATCCGCCGGCGCCTGGAAGAGATGAACCTGAAGGGCGAGGTGCTCGGCCGCAGCAAGAACTACTTCAGCATCCACTCGAAGATGAAGGCCCAGAACCTGACCTTCGAGCAGATCTACGACCTCATCGCCTTCCGCATCATCCTGGACACCGTGCCCCAGTGCTACGAAGCCCTCGGTCTGATCCACTCCATGTGGAAGCCGATCGACTACAAGTTCAAGGATTACATCGGCCGCCCCAAGCCGAACATGTACCAGTCCCTGCACACCACCGTCATCGGTCCGGTGGGCGAGCGCATCGAAATCCAGATCCGCAGCTGGGAGATGGACCGCGTGGCGAAGTCCGGGATCGCCGCCCACTGGAGCTACAAGGAAGGCCGGAGCATCGACGCGAACATCAGCAAGAAGTTCGCCTGGATCCAGGATCTGGTGGAGAACCAGGACCACTTCAGGGACGCGGGCGAGTTTCTGGAAAACGTGCGGCTGGATCTCTTCCCCGACGAGGTTTACGTGTTCACCCCCAAGGGGGACATCCGGGCGTTGCCCAAGGGGGCGACGCCCGTGGACTTCGCCTACCTCATCCACACCGAGATCGGTCAGAAGTGCGTGGGGGCTAAGATCAACGGGCACATGGTCAGCCTGCCCCACCAACTGCAGACCGGAGACATCGTCGAGATCGTCACCTCCAAGAACCACAGCCCGAGCAAGGACTGGCTGAAGTTCGTCAAGACCATCAAGGCCCGCTCCAAGATCCGGCAGTGGATCAAGACCCAGGAGCGGGAGCGCAGCATCACCCTCGGCCGCGAAATGCTCGATAAGGCCTTCCGCAAGGAAAAACTGAGCTTCACCAACCTCAGCAAGAGCGAAAAAATGACCGAGGTGGTCGCGGCGCTGGGCCTGAAGACCCTGGAGGATCTCGTCGCCAACGTCGGGTACGGGAAGGCCACCCCCGTGCAGGTGCTGAGGCCTTTCATCGCGAAGCCGGAGGTGGAGTCGGGCGCATCCGTTCTAGAAAAGCTGATGAGCCGCGTGCGCAAAAAGAAGACCAAGGCGGGTGTGCTCGTCAGGGGGGTGGATGACATCTTGATCAAATTCGGCAGGTGCTGCCAGCCGGTGCCGGGGGACCCCATCATCGGCTACATCACGCAGGGCTACGGGGTGACGATCCACCGGGCGGGCTGCGTGAACGCGTTGCGCAGCAACCCGGACCGTCAGATCGAGGTGGAATGGAACACGGAGTCGGCCGAAACCTTCCCGGTCAAAATCGAGGTGATTTCACAGGACCGCATGGGGCTGCTGGCCGACCTGGTGGGCAACATCAGCAAGCTCGGGGCCAACATCCTGACCGCCAGCTCCGAGACCACGGAAAACAAAGTGGTCGAGAGTCACTTCACCATCAACGTGGAGAACACCGGGCACTTGGAGCGGATTCTCTCGGCGGTGAGGAAGGTCCGGCAGGTCCAGGATGCCCGACGGCTGGGATAGCACGCAGGTCAGGGCGCCTTTTTCACGCGGCCGGACTTCAGGCAGGCGGTGCACACGACTATTTTCCTGGTCTGCCCGTCGGTGACGGCCCGCACCCGCTGCAGGTTGGGATTGAACCGGCGCTTGCTGACGTTGTGGGCGTGGCTGATGGTGGCCCCCACGATCGGACGTTTTCCGCAGATCTCACACATTTTGGACACGACGGCACACTCCTTGAATTGACGCTGAATTAAAAAAAATCTTTATACCCTATCTGTCCTGGTCGATCAATAATTTTCGTAGGAATCCGGAAGCTATCCGTTGTCCGGAGACATCTCGTCCGATACGGTCTGGGGGGTGTCCGCAGCTTCCTTCAACTCGGTTTCGCCTTCGGCGATCTTGTGTTCGCACCGGGCGATGAAGTCCAGCGCCGGCTGATGGTAGCCGATGTCGGGATAGTCCTGAACGACCGTCTGGAATCGCACAAGGGCCGCCTTGTAGTGGCGACTCTTGAAATAGAAGTGCCCGATCCCGAACTCGTGGCCGGCGAGGCTCTTGTAACAGCCGACGATGTGGTCAGCGGCGCTGCGGGCATAGGGGTCGTTCGGGAACTGCTTCTGCAGCCGCTGAAAGGACTCGAGAGCCTTCCGTGCGGAGGTCTGGTCCCGGTCGGGGGTCGTCATGCGGTCGAAGTGGCACCGGCCGATCTGGTAGATGACGTAGGGGATCGCCTCATTGCGCGGGTGCAGCTTTTCGAACTCCTCGTAGGCGAAAACCGCATCCTCGTACTGCTCGATCCGGTAGTGGGCATCCCCCAGTTTCAGCTCGGCCAGCACGGCGTACTTGGAAAAGGGGTAGATGTCCTTCAGCTTCTGGAAGTAGTCGATCGATTTCTTGTAGTTGCCGTCCTCGTACTCCTCCATGCCGCGCGTGGCCAGCTCCTCGGCCGGCATGTTGTCGTCGGCCCCCCATATGAAGGCGCTGACCGACTTCTTGAGGTCGCCGAAGGTTTCGCTGCACCCTGAGACCATGACGATCAAGACCAGCGCTATGGCGAGGATTCGTGCACTCGTGCGTGGCGTCTTCACCTGTGGTCCGCTCCACCCATAAAAGAAGCCGAACTTCAAGATGCACCGCGCGTGCACTGGAAATTCGGCCGGAAGCCGCAGCAGCGGGCTGCGGCGTAGCTTGTTCCGGACGATGACCCCGCATGGTCTCGGCCGGGAGACATGGAATCAGACGAGCTTGTTGAGAGCCTCCTCCAGCTTGGCCTTGGCCACCATGCCGGTGATCTGGTTCACGACGGTGCCGCCCTTGAAGAAGATCAGCGTCGGGATCGCTTTGATTCCATATTTGCCGGGTGTGACGGGGCTGTTGTCAACGTTGCACTTCGCAAACTTCACCCGTTCGCCGAAACTTTTCGCCAAGTCATCCACGACCGGCGCGATCGCCTTGCAGGGTCCGCACCACGGAGCCCAGAAATCGACTAAGACCGGCTGCTCCGATTTGAGCACTTCGGCCTCGAAATTCCCGTCGTCCACTTCAATGATCCCCTCGGCCATGGGCAAATTCCTTTCTCGCAAAAAGATTAGGTGATAATAGAGATAAAGCGTATCGATGTCAACTCGCGAACCGGATAGGGGAGGGGCGCATGGCGGTCAAGATTCGAGTGGGGGCCCTGATTTCCGGCGGGGGGACGAACCTCCAGGCCATCCTGGATGCAAGCGCCGCCGCTGCGATTCCGGCCGAAGTCGTCTTCGTCGGGTCGGACAACCCGCAGGCCCGCGGACTCGAGCGGGCCCGGTCCGTCGGGATACCCACCTTTGTGGTCGATTACCGGGTTCTGCTCAGGTCGTGGAAACAGGACCCCTAGCGCCCATCCCCTCCCGGATGATTTTTCCCTGGAGGACGTCCGGGCGAAGCAGACCCTCTTCCCGCGCAGCGCGGACCCGGAACGGGTGAACGCCTACCTGCTGGGGCGGGCGCTTGCGGAATCCCATCTGCTGGCGGCCATGCGGCCATACGCCTGCGACCTGCTCGTGCTGGCCGGGTTCATGCGCAACCTGACCCCCTACTTCATCGACCGGGTAAGCCCGGACCGGGCGCGACCGCGCATCATGAACATCCATCCTGCCCTGCTGCCGGCCTTCGCCGGCACCGACGGATACGGAGACACCTTCCGCTACGGCTGCAAGGTCGCGGGCTGCACCGTTCACTTCGTGGATTACGGCGAGGACTCGGGGCCGATCATCGGCCAGCGTGCCTTCCCGATCCGGGAAGAGGACACGCTCGAGACCGTCCGTCGCCGGGGGTTGGAACAGGAGTGGGAACTCTACCCGGAGTGCATCCGGCTTTTCGCCGAGAGGCGCCTCAAGCCCGAACGCTCTCTACATGAGTTGCCCGGAGGCAGGACGGTCGAGCGAACGGTGGTGCGGGTGCTGCCGGCTGCCTGAGGTCATTGCGGGAAAGGGGTCCCGCCCCATCCTCACAAATACGATCGGGCGCCGAGATATCGCGCGCGGAAATAGTCGCTGGACAGGGAGGCGACCTGAATCTGGCTTCCCTGCCCGGATGCGTGCAGGAAGCTGTCCCCCCCATGTCAGATCCCGACATGGGAGACCTTGCCGCCGCCGCGCGTGGCGAAGAAGACGAGATCCCCTTCGGCGAGTTCGCGCGGGTCGACCGGGCGACCGGCGGCCCACTGGTCGCTCGAGGTCCGCGGCAGGTTCAGGCCGTTGAGCTGGTAGACCACCATCGTGAGCCCGCTGCAGTCGAACCCCGCCACCGTGGAGCCCCCGCCCCACTTGTACGGCACACCGACGAACCGTTCGGCCGTGCGTATGAGCTCGCGCCGGAACAGCGCATCGGTTCCACCCTCCGCCCGGGCCACCGCATAATCGCCCGGCGCCAGGATGAAATACTCGTCGATGATGCGATCGCTTTTCAGCCGATCGGCGGTTTCGACCGCCTCCTCCCGCGTGGAGAAATTGCCGATGCGCACCTTGTAGAAACCGGATTCGTCGATGAAGTGGTAGGCGACGAGGCTGCGGGCCAGGAGCCGGCCCGTGAGGCGGACGGCGTTGTCGATGTTGCGGAAGGCGCCCGCCTGGACGGCATACCGCATCGTGGGCAGGGCAGGCGCCGGCCGTCGCGGTTCGGATTCGCGGCGGGCGCGTTCGGGTCCGCCGCAGCCGGCGATCAGGATGAGAACCAGGCACACGGCCGCCGCGCCGCTGCGGGGGAGCGCACGGCCGGCGAATGTGACATCAGGCGTCGCCTGAGCGCTTCGCATCCCGGGTCAGCCCGGAGCCCCCGATCAGGACCTTGACGATGATCGGGAATGCCACGAGGGTCCCGACGGACGCCCCGATGTTGGTGAACGCCACCACCAGCAGGATGCGGGTCACCTTGTTGTGCCAGAAGCCGCGCAGGGTCAAGATGTCGGTCGGCAGGCTTTCCAGATCTCTTACTTTCGGTTTGCGCAAGAATGCCTCGACCAGACCCGATATCCAGCCGGCGGCAATCATGGGGTGCAGGGTCGTGAACGGCGCCACCAGCACGGAGGACACCACGGTGGCGGGGTGCGCCAGCGCCACGGCGGCCCCGATCCCGGCGAGGATGCCCGTGCAGGCGCTCCAGAGCACGATCATGTCCGTGCCGGCGTCCATGCCGCCGAAGAAGAAACCTGCGATGAAGATGGCCACGATACTGGCCGGGATGCCCCACTTCATGACCGCACCGAGCCTCCCGGGAGGCGGCAGCGTCTCCAGGGCCGCGAGGTCGACCTCGGCCTCCCAGTTCGCGCGGATCCCGGGCACGTGGCCGGCGCCCACGACGGCCACGATCTTCCGGCCCGGGGCCTGCCGGATCTTGGCCGCGAGGTAGCGGTCGCGCTCGTCGATCAGGATGGTTTTCAGCCCGGGCATGGAGCGCCCCACCTCGGACAGCAGGGCCTCGAGCACGTCCTGCTGTTTCATGCGTTCGATCTCCTCTTCCGTGATGTCGTCGGCCTCGCCCATGGACACAAGCAGCTGGGACAGGAGCTTGATCCGCGTCCACCAGCCCATGGAGTGCCAGGCGCGGGACAGGGTGGTGCGGATGTCGCGGTCCGCCAGCCAGATGCCCGCTCCGACCGCGTCGGCGGTCTCGACCGCCTTGAGCATTTCGGCGCCGGGCATCACATCCATCTTCTTGGCGATGCGCTTCTGGAAGGAGGCGAGCAGTAGGTTGGACAGGAGCAGGAAGGCCTTTTTCTCCCGGATGACCTTGACGATGTCCGTGTCGCGCCAGCGGTCACCCTGTCGGAGCGCGTGAAAGCGCGAACTGCAGTGTTCCACGCAGACGGTGTCGGGCTTTTCGGCCGTGATCACCTCTTCGACCAGGCGGGTGCTCTCGCGGGAGACATGCGCCGTGCCGACCAGGATGATCTCCCGGTCCTCGACCGTCAGGCGGTGAACGTTATTGAAGTTGTCTGTCATAAGGCTCCATAATATATATGAGCCGGGTGGATCCCCGCGGCAATAAACCAGTTTATTACATCCGGGGGGGTATGGCAAATAACGCGAGGGGAGGCGCAATGGGACCGAACGGCCTCGAAAGCTACCAGATTAGGGAGGAACCGTATTACGTCCGGCACGGCAGCGAGGTGGCCGTGTTCGAGGCCGCCTAGCGCGGCGCGGCTGCCGGTGCTGCTGAAGGGCCCGACCGGGTGCGGCAAGACGCGTTTCGTCGAGCACATGGCTGGCGTGTTCCGCATGCCGAAGCCCGCGGCGCAGCGCCGCTGATCACCGTGGCCTGCCACGAGGACCTGACCGCCACCGACCTCGTCGGCCGCTACCTCCTGCGCCGGGACGAGACGGTGTGGATCGACGGGCCGCTCACCCTGGCGGTGCCGGTCCGGCGCCATCTGCTACCTCGACGAGGTGGTCGAGGCCCGCAAGGACACGACCGTCGTCATCCACCCGCTGACCGACCAGCCGCCGGCGCTGCCGATCGAGAAGACCGGCGAGCTGCTCGACGCCCACCCCGACTTCCTGCTCGTGATCTCCTACAACCCCGGCTACCAGTGCGTGCTCAAGGACCTCAAGCAGAGCACCCGCCAGCGCTTCGTGAGCCTCGAGTTCGACTACCCGCCCAAGGAAGCCGAGGCCGAGATCGTGGCGCACGAGGGAGGCGTCGACCGCGCGCACGCTCTTAAACTCGTGACGCTCGCGGGCAAGATCCGCCTCCTGCGCGAGCAGGGGCTGGCCGAGGGGGCGAGCACGCGGCTGCTCGTGCACGCCGCGCGCCTGATCGGCCGGGGGGTGCCGGAGAAGGACGCCCTGCGCACGGCCGTCTGCCTGCCGCTCACGGATGACGAGCGGCTGATCGAAACACTCGGCGAACTCATCGATGATTTGTTCTGACGCCATCGAGACCCTGAAAACCGCCGATCCCGAGCTGGCCGCGGCGGTCGCCGCGCGTCTGGCGCGTATGTCGCCGCCGACCGCCGAGGAGCTGTCCTGGCTGGTCGAGCAGGCCCTCTGGGCGCTCGGGGAGGAGATGGCATTCGGCCGCGCGGTCGGCCAAGGCTGCGCCGAGCTGGTAGGGTCGGCAGGCCCCGAGTCCCGGAGAATTTACACGGAGCGGGTGCGGGTGGCGCTGCGGACGGGCCCCACCCTGGGTCGCATCATGGCCGAGTGCCTGCCGCCGGTGCTGGTGCACGGGGATGCCGAGTGCCTGGAGGGCTTCACCTGCGCCTGGGACGCCATGGGACGCAAGGGCAGCTACGCCCTGCGTGAGCCCCTGCTGGCGCTGGGGCCCGTGCTGGCAGAGGGCGGCCGGGCCGCGGCGGCGGTCTACCTCGACCTGCTGCGGGTGGTCTTCGCCTCGGACGCCGGCTACCCCGAATGCCGCAATTTTGCCGCGCTGCTGCCGAAGGCGCTGCTGGGGCTCGACCCTCGGCGGCGGCACTTCCAACTGGGCGAACTCCTGGATATCGCCCGCGTCGACCGCAACCTGATCGAGCCATTCCTGGCCGGGATGGCAAAGGGCCTGCGGCTGCTGCGGGAGGACGCGCTGCGGCAGTTCGTGCAGCACGCGCTCGCGGTGCACCGCCGGCACCCGGACGCCGCCGCCCGGGCGCTCGCGCTCGAATCGGAAACCGCCCGGGAGCAGCTGGGGCTCCTGCAGGTGAGCGTCGGCTGCGGGCAGGTGCAGGACCGCCTGCGCCGCTACCTGCACGCCCGCACCGGGCTCGGTCTCGTCGTCCGGCCGCTGTCCGAGCTGCCGGCGGCCCAGGCGGCGTCCCTCGGCCGCGGTCGGATGGTCTGCTCCGACGGCGACGCCATCTACCTCCCGGACGAGATCGACCGCTTCGACTGCCGGGACGAGAACGAGCGGCTCTACCGCCTGCTGGTGCGGTTGGAGGCGAGCTTGCACGAATTCGGCACCTTCGACTTCGAGCTGGAGAAGGCGCTGGAGCTCTGCCCGGCCGGATGGGGCGACCGCGCGGACATGGCGCCCGGCCCCGCGCGGCCCGACATCGAGCGGTTCCTGTCCGGTTTTCCGGACCCCGCTTTTGCGGCGGACGCCTTCACCATCTTCGAGCTCGGCCGCATTCGCCTCTGTCTATGGGACGGGTATCCCGGCCTCGTGCGGCGGTGGTACCCGCTCCTGCAGGCCGTGTTCCGGGAGGAACGGGAGGGGACCGCCGCGGACCCGCTCGCAGACCTCTTCGCCCGCGTGGCCTTGGGGCTCGGCGCCGCTCCGGCCGGAGAGGCGGAGGCCCGGATCGCGACGGCGTTTGAGCGCGAGGTCACGGCAGCCAGCCCGGTCGAGGCGGCCGGCGGTCTCACCGCCCGGTACTGCGCGTGCTGCGCCACTCCCCGTACGGGCAGCCTGCACCCGCCGTTCGGCTGGCGTCCCTGGCCCAACCCGGCCGCGGCCGGCGACGCCGCCCGGGAACGCGCCACGGGCCGTCTCGCGGAAGCGCTGTCGCGTCATGGCATCCGGGCTCGCCGTTCCGACCTCCGCCGCCGGCTGAGGGACGGCGGTGGCCGTCTGACCGCCCGCGACCTCCAGGAACTCTGCCGTTCGGACGAAGCGCTGATCCTTGAGCTGGCACGGGCGGGAGGTGAGCTCGAAACCGATGGATCCGGGCCGGATGAGGACCGTGACGATGCGGGCCTCGTCTTCCGCTACCCGGAATGGGACGACCGCCTCGGGGATTACCTCCCCGAGCACGTGCGGCTGCGCGTGCATCCGTCGCCGGCCCCCGAGCACGATGGGTTTTACGCCGACGTGCTGCGCCGCCGCCACGTGCTGGTCGGCCGCACGCGGCAGGCCTTCGAGCGGATGCGGCCGGAGGGGGTGGAACGGTTGCGGCGCTGGGTGGACGGGGATGAGTTCGACTACCGGGAGCTGATCGAATCGGCCGTGGACCGCCGCCTGGGCGATGCACCCTCCGACCGCGTGTTCATCAAACGCGTGAAGCACCGGCGCGACGTCGCGGTGCTCCTGCTCGTGGACGTGTCCCGTTCGACCGCCCACCCGGTGCCGGGATCGGACACCTCGGTTCTGGACGTCGAGAAGGAGTCGATCGTCGTCCTGTGCGAGGCGTTGACGGTGCTGGGGGACGCGTTCGCCGTGGCAGCCTTCTCCGGTACGGGGCGTCTGGGGGTGGATTACTTCGAGATCAAGGGCTTCGGCGAGTCCCTGTCGCCGGAGGTCAAGCGCCGCTTCGGGGCGCTGCGGCCGCAGCGCAACACCCGCCTGGGGGCCGCCATCCGCCATGCCGGCCGGGAGCTGGATGCCGTGCCCGCGCGGGTGCGGCTGCTCGTCATCCTGAGCGACGGGTTCCCGAACGACACCGGCTACAAGGGGGCTCACGCCGCAGCGGACACGCGCCGCGCCCTGCTGGAGCTGCAGGGGCGGCACATCCGGTTTCACGCTCTGACGATCAACCTGCCGGCGGACGCCCAGCTGGACGCGCTCTACGGCAAGGCGCACCACCACGTGATCGCGGACGTGCAGGAGTTGCCGGGGCGGCTGCTGACCGTCTACAGCGCGCTGACGAGATGATCGGCTGTGCCGAAAGCCCGATTTCGGCGTTGCGCGGCGCCGCGCGGGCCCTGCGGCGTACCGGAGTACGCCTCGGGCCGCGCGGCTTGCGCGCCTTGAACTCGGGCTTTGGGCTCAGCCGATTCAACCCGAGTTTCTCCTCTCTTGTGAGAGGGTGGGGGAAATGACAGTTCCTCTCAATGTTCTGAAAAGGGCGTCATGCTGATTCACGTACGGCATCTACGATTGGCCGGGGTTCGGGGGGCGGCTGAAGCTTGCGAGCGGCCGCTGCCGCCTGCGGATCTACGACCTTTCCAAGGACCCCCCTGGCGCCAGGACCGCGCACCTGCGGCCGGTCATCGCCATCGTCTCGGACGTGCCCGGCAGCCGCATGTCGGTGCGCAGCTGCGCCGGGCACGTCGCCGCCTGCATCAGCCGGGAATACGCCATCCCTCCCGGACGCGTGCTGTACGTCGAGCATTACCCGCAGAGCATCTACGGCCAGCAGGGGGAGCGGGTCGTCCCGGAAAAGTTCGACGCGGTGGAATTCGAGTGGGCCGAGGGCGGGGCGATCCGGCCGAAGTGGCGGAGCCTGCAGGGCCCGATCTTGGAGGCAATTAAAAAGCTGATAGCTGATAGCTCATAGCAGAAACAAAAGACAAAGGCATTTTTCCTGCCTTTTTATCGCTGCTATCCGCTTTCTCTGCTGTTATCGCATCGGGAAAACGGTGAAGATGACGGTGCTCCAGATGGGGTGCGAGACGATCACGGGCGCCAGGCGGCCGCAACGCGCGTACAATGCGCCCCAGAACGCCCCGGCCACGGCGGCGGCGCCCACGAGCATGAAGTTGAAGGACCAGATGTGGACGCCCGCGTCGAGGGCGGTCGCGGCGGCCCAGCCCCCCCAGCGCCCGAGTCGATCCATCAGCGCCTGCTGCAGGAACCCGCGCCAGTAGATTTCCTCGCTCGGGCCGGTGACGCAGAAGAGCAGCACGGCGATCGTCCAGAGCGGTGTTCCGTCCCCCTTGTGGTAGATGCTGCCGATCTGCCCGCCCGCGAAGGGGAAGACCGCAGCCGAGACCGCCTTGCCCGCCCAGAAAATTGCGTAAAGAACGATGGCGGACACCAGGCCCCAGGCGAGGGCCGGTGCGTCCCATCGGAAGCTGCCGCGCGGTGGCGGCCGCAGGCGCAGGGAGATCGCGGCCAGCAGCGATGCGGATATCGAAATCTTGACCCAGAACGAGGCCAGCTCCTGCGCGAAGGTCACCCACCAGAGTCCGAAGGCGAGCAGGACCGTGCCGACGATGGCCGCCGGCCGGGGCGGACTGCGCTCACCTCCACACTCCCGCCACGAGCGAGACGACCAGGAGCAGGCCGAAGGCGGTGTTGAGCTTCGCGGTCTGCGCGTCCGCGTCGAGCGGGACATCGGTCGCCATCTGCCGCAGGAGCTTGACGGCGAGCGGCGCGGACAGCAGCACGATCAGCGACCAGGGCTCCAGCGGGCCGAAGACGGACATGGCGGCCACGGCCGCGTAGGCCGTGACGATGAGCGCGAGGTAGAGGGTGACGCCGCGGCGGCGGCCGAGCAGAATCGGCAGCGTCAGGATCCCCTTGGCGTCGTCGTGGGCGATGTCGCGGATATTGTTGGCGAGCAGCACCAGCGCGACCAGCACCCCGAAGGGGATGCTGACGAGCAGGGCGCTGCTGCTGGCGGACTGCGCCTGCACGTAGTACGCCCCGCAGACCATGAGGGGGCCCCACATCAGGAACACCGAAAACTCCCCGAGGGCCTTGTACTTGTAGTTCAGTGGGGGCGCCGTGTAGCTGATCCCCGCAGCCGTGCCGGCGACCCCCAGCCACAGCACGGCCATCCCCCGCGTGGTTGCGAGGAAGATGCCGATGGCGGCGGCGAAGAGGTAGAGCGCATAGGCCGTGAACCGGACCTGCCGGGGGTGAGCCGACCTTCCATCAGCGGGTGCGGCCGGTAGCGGGCGGTCGGCACCTTGGGGTCGTCCACCCCGTGCCGCACGTCGTCGTAGTCGTTGATGAGGTTGCTGGCCGCGTGCATCAGGATCGTGCCGATGAGCGTCAGGAGATAGAGCGGCCAGGAGAACGCGTCGTCCAGGGCCGCGAGGGCGCCGCCGACGCTGACGGAGATGGCGGTCATGGTGAAGGACCAGGGCCGCGCGGCCAGAATCCAGTCTCGGTATACGCTGATCATCCTATGGCCTGGGTGCGGGCGGCGGTGCGAGGCTGGGCCGAGCCTCCTCCGATGCCGAGCGGGCCCGGTCGATGGCTTTCAACGCCTCCAGGCGCAGCGCTTCCGCTTTCTCCTCTTCCGCGCGGATCTTGTACTTGAAGTTTTCCCGGCGTTCGGACGTGTTGCTGTAGCGCTTGCGGTACTCGATGGCGTAGCGGCTCTGCTCGTCCGCGCGCCGCACGGCCTCCTGCGCCTCGCGTTCGGCGTCCATGGCACGCTGCCCCGCCGCTTCGGATTGCTCGCGTCGAGCCCGCTCGCCATACGGGTCCTTGCGCTCTGGCCGCTGCTGCCCGGCATCGTCGGAGACGGAGGCCGGGCCCTCGACCACATCCGTCACCCGGGCCTGGGCCGGGGGCTCCGTGTCCGTGATGTGCACATTGCCCCGCGCGTCGGTCCACGTGTACACTTTCCCCTGGGCGCGGGCCCCCGAAACCGGGAACACCAGCAGCACGGCCACCATTACCGGAACGATCGTCCACATCGGTCGGCCTCCACTCCTGTTGCGGTTCCTGTGGCGGTGGAACGGCTGCATTCCTATACGGGTTGCTTCAGGATGTCAATTTGTGAGCGGTCCCGATCCCCCCGCGGGGCCGGTTGCGTTTGAGCCGGTCAGACCGGGGCGGATCGTCGCTCGGGGCGCCAGAACGACTCCAGGCCCGCGGACAGGGTCGCGCCGTCGCGGACGGTCGCCGGGCGCCAGCCGTCGGGCAGCAGGCGGTGGTAGGCGGCGCCCCCATAGCGCTGATCGATCAGGAGCACGACTCCGCGATCGTCGTCGGAGCGGATGACGCGGCCGGCGGCCTGCAGCACGCGGTTGATGCCGGGGTACATGTAGGCGTATTCGAACCCCTGCTCGATCCGTTCGTCGAAGTAGCTGCGGATCAGCTCCCGTTCCAGGCAGACGCCCGGAAGCCCGACCCCGACGATGCCCGCGCCGCTCAGCCGGTCGCCGACCAGGTCGATGCCCTCGCCGAAGATCCCGCCCATGACCGCGAACCCCACAAGCGTGCGCGGATTGTCCGCGTCGAAGCGTGCCAGGAAGGCCTCGCGCTCCCGCTCGCTCATGCCGGATTCCTGGACGACGACCTCGACCTGCGGTGCGTGCGTGCGAAATTCCTCGAGCACCATGCGCAGGTAGGCATAGGACGGAAAGAAGAGCAGGTAGTTGCCCCCCTGCGGCCGCACGAAGGCCAGCGCGAGGCGGGCGATTTCGGCCCGCGTGCGGTCGCGGTGGCGGTAGTAGGTGGAGACCCGGTCGGCGATGAAGATGCCCAGGTTCTCGGGCGGGAACGGCGAGGGCAGGACCAGGGTCTCGGCCGAGTCGCCGGCCAGGAGGGTTTTGAAGTAATCGAACGGCGCCAGGGTCGCGGAGAAGAACACCGCCGCGCGGCCGCGCGCCAGGGCGTCGGCCAGCTGCCGCGACGGGTCGATGCAGAAGAGCCGCGCGCGCAGGTCCTGGCCCGCGGCCTCGTAGCAGGCCGCATAGGCCCGGTCGAAACGCTCGGACACGCGCAGGAAAGCCCCGGCCTCGAAGTAGCGCTCGAGCAGCGCCTCCCGGAACGGAGCCGGCGCGTTGCGCTCGAGCCATGCCTCGGCCGCGGCGAGAAACTCCTGCAGCAGCGGGTAGAGGTCTTCGGGCGCTTCACGGTCGGCCACGGGTGCGCCGGCTTCCGCGCAGCGCTTGTGCGCGGCGAGCATCCAGCGGTTGACCCGGCCGAGTGCCCGGTAGACGGCGGGCAGCGCGGTCTTCACGGTGCGCCGCAGCTCCAGGACGGGCTGCCGGCGCAGCTCGGCGGAGAACATCTCCCGCGCGCGGTCGACCAGGTTGTGGGCCTCGTCCACGAGGAAGGCGTAGTCCCCCGGCTCGTCGCCGAAGAAGCGGCGCAGGTAGGCGCTCGGGTCGAACGCGTAATTGTAGTCGCAGACGATCAGGTCGGCCCAGGTCGAGAGCTCGAGCGCGAACTCGAACGGGCAGACCGCGAAGCGGCGGGCGACCTCCGCCACGGTCTCGCGGGTCCACGCGTCCAGCTCGAACGCCGCCCGGCGGGCGTCCGGCAGCCGGTCGTAGTGCCCGCGCGCGACGTCGCACTCCTCCGGGGTGCAGGCGCGGCCCGGGTGGGCGCAGACCTTCTCCTTGGCCGTGAGCGACAGGCTCTTGAGCCTGAGCCCCCCCGCCCTCAGCTCGTCGACGGCCTTCTCCGCCGCCAGGCGGCCGGTGGTGCGGGCGGTGAGGTAGAAGACCTTTTCGGAAACCTGCGCGGCGATCGACTGCACGGCCGGGAGCAGGACCGCCATGGTCTTGCCGATCCCGGTCGCGGCCTGGATGAAGCTGCGCCCGGCGGAGTGGAGGGTGCGTTCCACGGCAGCGATCATCTCCCGCTGCCCCGGCCGGTAAGCGGGGTAGGGGAACTCGAGCCGGCGGATGGAGTCGTCGCGCTGCAGGCGCCAGCCGATGAGCCGTCGGGCCCACTCGAGGTAGCGGCCGACCAGGTCGTCGAAGAAGGCCCTGATCTCGGCGAGCGCGAAGGTGCGCCGGACCTCGCGCATCCGCCCCGTGTCGAGGCGGGCATAGGTCAGCTGGACGCCGATCTCGTCGAGGCCGTGCGCGGTCGCATAGAGGAACGCGTACGCCTTGGCCTGGCCCCAGTGCAGGGCGTTCTCCTCCGCGATGGCTTCGGCCGGGTCGCGCCGGGTCGTCTTGATCTCTTCGACCACGGGGATCACCCCCGCGATCACTCCGTCGATCCGTCCCCCGATCGTGAGCGTCACATCGGGGGTGTCGATCTCGCGGCTGACCCCGACCTCCGGGAGATAGCTCTCGGGGCGGGAGTACTGGATGCGCTGGTGCAGACGCACGGCGTCCACGGCCCGGGAGGACCCGGCGAACTCATGCTTCAGGTCGCCGCGACGCAGGACGAACTCGACCAGGTCGCGTACCCCGATATGCAGTTCAGGTTTCATTCAGCGGCATCCATTTGCGATTTGCACCGAAAGCTGGTATCAGAAAAAACCGTGAAAAGCCACAGCGGGTCTGCGCCCGCAGAAGGACGCCCATGACCGGGTCCCCCCTGCCCAAAGGCAACATCATCCCGATCGGATCCCCCTGCCAGAGCGCCTTCGACGGCATCATCGGCCAGAGCCCATCCATGCGGAAGATCTTCGGCATCGTGGAGAAGGTGGCCGCCAGCGACACGACCATCATGCTCAACGGCGAGACCGGCACGGGCAAGGGCCTGATCGCGCGGGCCATCCACGAGTGCTCGCCGCGCCGGGCCAAGCCGCTGATCCAGATCAACTGCGGGGCGACGCCCGAGGGGCTCCTGGAAAGCGAGTTCTTCGGCTACCGGCGCGGGGCCTTCACCGGCGCGGTGGCCGACACGCCGGGCAAGTTCGAGATGGCCCACGGCGGGACCATCTTCCTGGACGAGATCGGCGACATGAACCCCGACCTGCAGGTGAAGGTCCTGCGGGTACTGGAGGAGGGCGAGTTCGAGCGGGTCGGCGGCCGGGAGACCATCAAGGTGGACGCGCGCATCATCGCGGCCACCCACCGCGACCTGGAGGAGGAAGTGCAGAAGGGGGGCTTTCGGGAGGACCTCTTCTATCGGCTGCACGTGATCCCGATCCTGCTGCCCGCGCTGCGCGAACGCAAGGGCGACATCCCCTTCCTGGTCGCCCACTTCCTCGAGGAGTTCGCACGCAAGAACGGGCGGCCGGTGATGCGGGTCGCGGAAGACGCCCTGCAGCGGCTGGTGGCCTACCCCTGGCACGGAAACGTTCGCGAGCTGAAAAACCTGATCGAGCGCGTCGTGGTCCTGAAGGAGGGCGAACTGCTCTCCTCGGAGGACCTCCCCGAAAGCGTCCGGCGGGATCACGCACCCCGCGAGCGGCCGCGGGGCAAGACCGGGCCGGAAGAGGGCATCTCCTTCCAGACCGCGGTCGCGGAGTTCGAGAAGGCCCTCATCCGGAGCGCCCTCGAGCGCGCCGGGTGGGTCAAAAACCGCGCCGCCGACCTGCTGCAGATGAAGCGCACGACCCTGGTCGAGAAGATCAAGCGGTACAACCTGGACGAGCGACCCGAAGCCAAGCGATGACCGCGCGTGGGGGCCGCATGCATTCCCGGAGGTGACGGATGAACGGTTCCGGAATTCTCTTCGTGGACGACGACCGGATGATCCTCGACATGGTGCACGAGTACCTGTCCGAGGTGGGCTACCGGGTCGAGGTGGTGGACAACGGCGTCAAGGCCCTGCAGATGATCAAGGACCACCCCTTCGAGATCGTCTTCACGGACATCAAGATGCCGGACATCGACGGCCTGGAGCTGTTGTCCGCCATCAAGGAGTACCGGCCGGAGACCGAGGTGATCATCGTCACGGGGCACGGCTCGATGGAGTCCGCGATCCAGGCGATGAAGTTCGGCAGCTACGACTACCTGCAGAAGCCTTTCAAGCTCGAACGTCCTCAAGATCATCATCGACCGCATCGTCGAGGAGAAGAACCTCCAGCGGGAGACGGATCGTCCTGAAATCGCGGGTGAAGGACCGCCACCGCTACGGCGGGCTGGTGGGGATCAGCCTGAGGATGCAGGAGATCTACGACGTCGTCGACCGCATGCAGGCGAGCGCCCCTCACGTGCTGATCGAGGGCGAGAGCGGCACGGGCAAGGAGTTGACGGCCCACGTCATCCACCGCACCGGCTCCCGCGCGCAGAGCCCCTTCGTGCCGGCCGCGTGCCAGAGCCTGGTGAAAGGGATCGCGCCGGCCGGGCTGCCGGACAGGCTGCGCGAGCTGGTTCAGAGCGCCGGCGAGGGCACGCTGTTCCTGGACGACATCTGCGAGCTGCCCGCCGAGGCCCAGGCGCACCTGACCGCCATCGGCCGGGAATTGCGCGAGCCCGCGCGCACCGGCACACGCCGGGCGCCGCGGATCATCGCCGCGACGAACCGGGTCGTGAAAGAGGCGCTCGCCAAAGGGCTGCTGGCCAAGGAACTGCACGCGCTGCTCGGCGAGGCGCTCATCCACATGCCGCCCCTGCGCGAGCGCAAGGAAGACCTCTGCCTGCTGATCAACCACTTCCTGCAGCAGTTCAACGCCCGCAGCGTCAGGAAGGTCTACTCGGTCGCCCCCGACGCCATGGACTACCTCTTCGGGTACGGCTGGCCGGGCAACGTGATCCAGCTGGAGAACGTGATCGAGCGCGCCTTCGCCCTGGGGGTGGAACTGGTGATCGAGATCGGCGACCTTCCGGCCGAAATCCGCACGGCCGGCGAGATTTCGAAGATGCACTGAGCGCTCCCCACACGGGACGCTGCTCGGCTGCGGCCCGTGTGGGGAATTGGATTGAACCTCGGTTGAAACTCCTTCCTCAGGCGGCTTTGATCGCGATCTTGCGCGGAGTCGCCTTCTCGACTTTCGACAGCGTCAGCCTCAGCACCCCGTCCGCCAGTTTGGCGTCGATCTTGTTCTGGTCGATCACCTCGGACAGCGTGAACTGGCGATAGTACCGCCCGGTCTCGTACTCGACCACGAGATCCTCCTCGTCCTTGCCCTCCTCGGGGCTGATGTCGCCGGTGATGGTGATGACGTCGTCGCGCAGGTCGATGTTGAGCCTGTCGGCCTTCACGCCCGGAAGGTCCGCCAGCAGCGTGATGGTCCTCTCGGTTTCGAAGATGTCGACCAACGGGGTGAAAACCACCCCGGGGGTGGTTTGCTCGGCCTGCGCCGTCACTTCCTGCTTGCCCTTCAGTTTGATCTCCTTGCTCTCAAACATGGCGCTCACCTCCTAATTTTACCGAAATCTGCCGGGGCTTGGTGATCTCCGCCTTCGGGAGCGTCACCGTCAGAATGCCGTCCACCAGGCCGGCCTCTACCTGATCCGGGTTGATCTCCTGCGGCAGGCGGACGACCCGCGAAAACCTCCCGGATTCGCGCTCGCGCCGATGGTAGCGCGCCTCCTGCTCGGCGGGGATCTTGCGCTCGCCGCTGATGGAAACGCTGTTCGCGGTCGCCTGGATGTCGAGCTCGCTCGAGCTCATGCCCGGCAGCTCGGCGCGTACGAAGAAACTGTCCTTGTTCTCCGTCAGGTTGACCAGAGGGAAAACCCCGGCCGTCGCGCGCTGCCCCTGGCCGGCCAGACCTTCGAACAACCGGTCCATCTGGCGTCGCACGCGCTCGAGCTCGCCATACTGGCTCCTGAAATCCCCACCCGGCATTCCCCAAAATCTGCGATAAATCATGGCATAGCCTCCTTGCTGAGCGATTGTTTTCAGTTGCCGAAAACTAAAAATCGCAAGTGGATATGTCAAGACGGTGCTTTTTATAGATTTCGAAAATTATTTTTCGTTCAATACGCTACAAAGTAATTCAAGTGGGGCGCGGCGGCCGGGACCCAAAAAAAAGCCCGGCGCGGGCCGGCGCCGGGGCATGGGTAACGCGAGGGGACGAACGACGTCAGCTGGTTTTGGCGGGGATCACGAGCTGCTGGCCCGGCTTGATGGCATCCTTCGGGCCGAGCTTGTTCTGTTTCATCAACTGGTCAGCGGGCACGCCGTACTTGCGGCTGATACCGAAAAGGGTATCGCCTTTCTGCACCACGTGGGTCCGGGACTTGGCGTCGGCCTTCACGGCCGGAGCCGGGGCCGGCGTCTTGGCGGGCTCGGGCTTGTGCGCTACGGCCTCGGTTTTTGAGACGGGAGCCGGCTCCGGCGCCTTGACCGCGATAGCCGGCTTCCCCGCCTCGCGCACGAGTTGATCGACTTTCTTGTTCATGGCGGTCTCGATCTGCAGCATACGCTCGGACATGGTCGCCATCTCTTTTTCCTTGCGGTCCAGGCGTGCCAGCCCCGTGTCGATCCACTCCAGCTTGGCGAGTTTTTCCTCGGCGGCCTTCAGCCGTGCATCCATGTTCCTGAGCTGGTCCTTCTCGGCCGAGCGCGGCGAGCCGGACAGGAACATGAGCACGACGATGATGGCGCTCAGCAGGACGACTCCCGCGACGACAATGGGCTTCATCGAGCGCTTGGCGCCGCCGCCCTCGGTGTTGGAGTAATCGTAGGATTCTTCGCGATCTTCCTGCTTGCCGCTCATCACGAAATCGTCCTTGGCCGGGGTGTCGCGTTCTTGCATGGCGTCCTCTTGTCTCTTCCCCATGCGGGGAAAATGGTTCGAACAGTTGGGGTCGGCGATCTGCGGCGGCCGGGTTGGGTGGTCGGGCGACATCCGAAAGGCGGAAAATCAAGCAGATCAGGTGCTGCGGAATATCCACCCCGGGCCTATGGGTGTCAAAACGGTTCGCGTTCCGATTGCGTCCGGAGATTCGCCTTTCTTGGGCCTGGCCGCCTCGTATGCTACAACATATAGACGGTTTTGCGAGCGATAGCAATAAAAAAGCGGAAAAGCGCAACGACTATGGGCGAAAAAACCGGAGCATGTTGCCGCCGGACAGAGATAGGCTGAATGCTGTGTTGCGGCTAGTTGGGCTTTTCGGGCGTCAGGACGTTGCCCTCGAACGGCTCTGGGTTTTTGAAATACTCGTCCGGGGTGGCCAAGAGGGTTTGGAGCCGGTACTGGTAGTACCCGATGCGTGCCCGCTTGTTGCGCTGGGATCCGAACTGGTCCAGGGGTGCACTTTCCAGGTCCTCGATCTTCTTCTCGAGTTTGACCTTCTCGCGCGCGACGAGCTCCGCCTGGTTGGGGGTCGCGTTCTTCTTCACCGAGTCGGCGTCCTTGCGTGCGTCCGCCTCGCGCCGCAGCTCATCGTCCAGCTCCTGCAGAACCGCCTCGGTGCCGCGCGGTTCCTCTACCGTCGTCTGGCCGGGCGTCGGGCTCGACTGCTCCTTGAACATCACCTTGGCGTCGCGTGCGCCGGTCGGCGGCTGATTGCCGTAGAACACATTGCCTTGGGCATCCGTCCAGCGGTAGACGTCGGCGTTGAGATAAGACAGGCCGGGGACGACAAAAAAAAGCAGGGCGGCTATCAGGCGAATGTACATGGCGTCTCTCGAGCGTCAGTCCTAATTTTCGACAAACCGCTTGATGGCGTGGCCCTGAGGTTGCTCCAGGCCCTCGAACTTCACCCCGAACCCCTGCGGCCCGCTCCAGGCGATCTTACCCGGAGCCGATACCGACTGGGAGTTTTCGGGCAGGTTGAAGTTCAGGATGAGGGTCTCCCCGACCGGGAAACGCTCATTGGTTTCGATGAAAACCCCTCCGATGCTGATGTCCAGAATGTAGCTGCGGAAGTTGCTCCCCTTGATCCGGTAGTTGGCGTTGATCAGACAGGACTTCCGGGGGTTTTCGCGCATGGAGGGCTCGGTGCCCTCGAGGCTGACCGTCCGCTCCTCCGGTTCGGAGTCGAGCGAGTGTCCGAGCTGCTCGAGCAGGATCAGCTGCTGGTCTTCCGACATCTCGACGATCAGCTTGAAGAGCTGGGCCGTGACCGTGTCGCCCACGAGCTGCTTGAGCAGGATCAGCTGCTGGTCCTTGGGCAGGCTGCCGATCAGGCTGAAGAGCCTGACGGTGACCATGTACCGGGCACCCTGCTGTTCGGAGGTGGTCATGTCTGGGGCCGTCCTTCTGCGCGGAAGTTTATGAAACCAATTTTACCGCGTTTTGCTTGAGGAGTCAAAAAACTGCACCCCAACGGCTATCGGCCGCCGGTGGATAGAACCTATCGGTTTGCAGCAGGGTGCTAAAGCGAGTATCGTGCCGTCAGCCAAGGTGCAACCTTTTGGGAGGCGCAGCATACGGAACGGGTTGTAAGCGATCCCAAAAGCCACGGCGCGAGGCGCTGGTTCTCAACGGCCTGCTGCTACGATCTCGTACTCCGTGGTGATCTGCGCCACCCCGCGGACGGTGGCCGCCACCGAGCAGTATTTCTCCTGGGAGAGGGTGATGGCCTGTTCGACGGCCTTGGGCGTCAAGCCCTCCCCGCCCAGGCGGTACTTGAGGTGGATCCGGCGATAGGGCCAGGGAGGTTCGGGGTCGCGCTCGCCGGTGGTGGTCACTTCCAGCAGGGTGAGCTTCAGACGCTTCTTCTCGAGGATCTCCACCACGTCCACCGCCGAGCAGGATGCCAGCGCGACCAGCAGCATCTCCGACGGCTTGACGCCGATCCCGTCGGCCTGACCCGACAGGACCACCGAGTGGTTGCCCGAATCGATCCCAACGAAATTCCGGTCATTGATCCAACGCACGGTCGTCGTGACGGCCATAAGCCACCTCCGATAAGGGTGAACATGCAAAAGTTGCCCGCAATGATTTCCCGTGGCCATAGCGCATTATCGCGACCTTGTCGATATGCGCGGCGTTTGACACCGGCCGTGGTTTCGGGGTTAAATGCCGCCACGGGCGCAGGACGGTTGGCCGCTCCGCGCCCGTCCCCGGCACACCCAACTGCGGCTGCCCCGGTCCGGTAGGCCGGCAGCCCGAGGAGGCTTCGATGGATCTGCAGCGGACCCTTTTTCACGGGCGCCACGTGAGCCTCGGCGCAACCCTGGTCGAATTCGGGGGATGGGACATGCCGGTGCAGTACGCGGCCGGCATCGTCCAGGAGCACCTCGCCACCCGACGCACGGCCGGGCTCTTCGACGTCTCCCACATGGGGCGGTTCCGGGTCGGCGGCCCCGCGGCCCTGCCGTTCCTGCAGCACGTCCTGACCAACAACGCCGCCGCCCTGGACGTGGGCGAAGCCCAGTACACCATGATCCCCAACCCGGCCGGCGGTGCGCTCGACGACGCCTACCTCTACCGGTTTCTCCCGGGAGAATTCCTGCTGGTCGTCAACGCGTCCAACCGCACGAAGGACTGGGACCACTTCCGCGATCAGGCCGACCGGTTCCCGGGCGTGGAGCTTTCGGACCGCACCGCGGAGCTGGCCATGCTGAGCGTGCAGGGGCCTTCCGCGCGCGCGATCCTGACCCGCATCCTGTCGGCCGGCGGCCTGCCCGAGCCGATGCGCAATCGCCTGAGCCTGGCCGCCTTCGATGGCGCCCCGCTCATGGTGGCCCGCACCGGCTACACCGGCGAGCCGATCGGCTTCGAGCTCTTCATCGAGGCCGGCGCCGGCCTCGCGCTCTGGGATCGGCTGCTCGCGGAAGGCGTTTGCCCGGTGGGCCTGGGCGCGCGCGACACCCTGCGCCTGGAGGCGGGCCTGCCCCTCTATGGTCACGAGCTCGGCCGCGACCCGGAAGGGCGCGAGATTCCGATCTTCGCCTGCGGGCTGGCGCGCTTCGCGGTCAGCTTCGCGGAGCAGAAGGCGGATTTCGTCGGTCGGGCCGCGCTGCTGCGGCAGTTCGAAGCGCTACAGGGCATCCTGAACCGGGACTTCGGCCGCCGGGCCGACCTCCCGCGCCTGGTGCAGCCGATCGCGCTGCTCGACAAGGGGGTCGCCCGGGCGGGGGCGCGGGTGCTGCGGGCGGGCGCGCCGGCCGGGTTCGTCACCAGCGGCACGATGGTCCCTTACTGGGTCGGCACCGGCGCGGGGCTCGACTCCGCCCTCACCGAGGAGAAGGCCATGCGCGCCATCGGCATGGCGCTCGTGGACAGCAATCTCGCCGAGGGGGACGAGGTCGAAGTGGACATCCGCGGCCGCCTGGCCCGGGCCGTGATCGTCCCCTACCACCTGCGCAACGAGGCGCCGCCGGTCGCCCGGCCGATCCCCTGGAACGAGCAGCGCTCCGGGCGCCTGGCCGGCGCTGTGGCGGCGGACCCCTTCCAGGCCGTCCGCTCCCTGGTCCGCAACGCCGTTCACAACCACACCTGGCGCCGCACTCGCTGCGTCAACCTCATCCCTTCCGAGCAGACCCCTTCCGCGCTCGTTGCGCGCCTGTCGATCACGGACCCGGTCGGGCGCTACGCCGAACACAAGCCGGTCAAGGCGTTCAAGGAGGCGGAGGTCTTCTACTACCAGGGGACCGATTTCATCTCCGAAGTCGAGCGGCTGCTCGCGGCCGAGCTCAAGGCCTACCTCGAGTGCAGCGAGGTCGAGACGCGCACCGTTTCGGGACAGATGGCGAACATGGCCGTCTTCAGCGCGATGGTGGACTGGCTCAACCGGGGCGACCGCCGGCGGGAGCAGGCCCGCCTGCGGAAAGTCATGAACCACCACATCATCAAGGGCGGGCACCTCAGCGCCCAGCCCATGGGAGCGCTGCGGGACTTCGTCATGCGGGACCCCGCCTGGGAAAAGCCGGCCGTGGTGAACTTCCCGGTGCTCGCCGACAACCCCTACCAGATCGACCTCGCCGCGACCCGCGAGCTTCTGGCCGAGCACCGGCCGGAGCTGATCATTCTCGGCAAGAGCATGACGCTGCACCGCGAGCCGATCGCCGACATCCGCGCTGCGCTGACCGAGCTCGGGATCGACGCGGTTCTGATGGTCGACATGGCGCACGTACTCGGCCTGGTCGGGCCGCACTTCCAGCGGCCCTTCGTCGAGGGGGCCGACATCGTGACCGGCTCCACCCACAAGACTTTCTTCGGCACCCAACGCGGGATCGCGGCCATGAACGTGCGGCCGCCGGACGCCCGCTATCCGCTCTGGGAGGCGCTGCAGCGGCGGACCTTCCCGGGCAGCCTCAGCAACCATCACCTCGGGACCCTGCTTGGGCTGCTCGCGGCAACCTACGAGATGAACCGGTTCAAGGACGGCTACCAGCGCGCGGTCGTCGCCAACGCCAAGGCCTTTGCGCGGGCGTTGGTCGATCGCGGGCTCGACGTGGCCGGCGACCCCGCGATCGGCTTCACCGAGACCCACCAGGTGATCGTGCGCGTGGGCTATGCCCGCGGGGCCGAAATCGCCCGCCGGCTGGAAGACAACCACATCATCCTCAACTACCAGGCGGCCCCGGACGAGGAGGGGTTCACGGCCTCGGGTGCGCTGCGCACGGGCGTCCAGGAGATGACCCGCTTCGGCATGGGGCCCGCGGAGTTCGAGCAACTGGCCGGGCTGATGGCGGACTGCATCCTGCGCGGAACAACCGTGCGGGAGGAAGTCGAAAAGCTGCGCGGCCGCTTCCTTGACATGCACTACTGCTTCAAAGGCCCCGAAGCGGACGAGCTTCTTGAGCAGCTTCACAGGCTCATCTGAGTCGTCGAGAGTTGATGGTGTGATTGTGGGAGCGGCATCCTGCCGCGATGTCCTGCCGATCGCGGCTGAAAGCCGCTCCCACCAAACACCAAACACCAAACACTCAACACCCAAACACCAAACTACCCAAATACCCGGCCTCCCCATGCCCGACCGCACCGTCACCACCGTCATCGACCCGGACCGCTGCATCGGCTGCGGCGAATGCGTCCGCGTGTGCCCCTCCCAGACCCTGACCCTGCACGGCGGCAAGGCCGTGGTGACGGGCGACCGCTCGCTCGGTTGCGGGCACTGCGCGGCCGTGTGCCCGGCCGAGGCGGTGCGGGTGGAAGCGCTCGACTCGGAGAGCCTCCGGTTCCGCACCTTCGCCTGCCGCGGCGAGTGGCTGCCCTACGGGGGTGCGACCCGGGCGAGCTCGCGCGGCTGATGGCCTCGCGCCGTTCCTGCCGGTGTTACGAGGAACGGCCCATCGACCGCCGCGTGTTGGAGGACCTGGTCCGGTTCGGGACGACCGCTCCCTCGGGCACCAACAGTCAGCTATGGACCTTTACCGTCCTGCCCGACCGCGCAGCGGTGATGATGCTCGGCGACGCCGTCGGCGCGTTTTTCAAGCGCCTGAACCGCATGGCCGCAAACCCGCTTGCTGCGACATGGCCTGCGGCTGATCGGCCGGCCGGAGCTCGCCGGTTACTTCCGGGATTACTACCGGAGTGTGGCGGAAGGAATAGCCGATTGGGAGGCGCGCGGCCGCGACCGGCTCTTCCACGGCGCGACGGCCGCGCTCCTGATCGGCTCCCGTCCGGGCGCGAGCTGCCCGGCGGAGGATGCTCTCCTCGCCACGCAGAACATCCTGCTCGGCGCCCATGCCCTCGGGCTCGGCAGCTGCCTGATCGGCTTCGCCGTGAGCGCCATGCAGAAGGACGGTCGCATCAAGGATGGTATGAAGATCCCGCGAAACGAGGCCGTGCACGCGGTCGTCGCTCTCGGTCACCCGGCGGTGACCTACCAGCGGTTGGCGGGGCGAAAACGGACGGCGATCCGGTTTGTCGGAGGTTGATGCGGGCTGCAATTCGAGAAATGGCCTGTCGAAATCGTTGCCTGGGGCCATCAGGACGCCTGTTTGCGGGATCCTCTATTGGAGCGCGATGGCAACGGTTTCGCAGATTTCAGTTTCATAGCGACTTGAAGCCATCTCAAAAATAGCAGATCACGCCCGAGGGCCAGGCGCCCGCAGATGAAAACGCGCAGCAACCGTGCCAGGTTGTGAGCATTTTTCAGAGGCGGGCAACGCCGCCATCGGGTGTCAGATGCATTTTTGAGATGGCTTCTACCTGCAGGCAACGGCTGCCATATGGGTCCAGATCTCATGCGCCGTCCCGATCTTCCTGATGTGGATCAAATTGTTCCCGTTCCTGCTGATGTATCGCTCTTTGATCAAGACCTCTGTGCCCTCGTGGAATACCCCGACCGTCTTTTCCTCAATCATCTTGTTCAGGGCGGCGGTGTCATTTTTGTAAATATAGACGATCGCCTGTTCCATGTCCCCGAGTACCAGGGCGCCATACCACTGCTTGGTGACACAGATCTTGTCCTCAGCGATCGCAGAAGTGGCCGCCAGTAGAGCCAACAGACACACCGATCCGAGTTTTTTCACCCTCGACCTCCCCCATGGTGCATTTGTGATACGGGCAGACGCGGCCAATACCCGCACGGGAGGCCACAAGGCCGGTCCCGATCCATCCCCTTTCGGCTCTATCGGTTGTTTCCGCCGGTTCAATGAACGGAAAAAACGTGAAGCTTCGCCAGGGGCAGCTCTTCGGGCCCGCTGCGGCCGCCCGGAAGCGCCCTTGGGCGGAGGACGCTCTCCTCGCCACTCAAAGCATCCTGTTCGGCGCCCATGCCCTCCGGCTGGCAGCTGTCTGCTCGGCTGTGCCGTCACCACCATGCGAAAGGGCGGTAGGATCCGGGAGGCGCTGAACATCCCGCGGGAGGAAACGGTGCACGCGGTGGTCGCCCCCGGTCACCCGGCAGTGGCCTACCCGCGACGGCCGGGGAGAGAGAAGGCGGGAAGTCAGGTTCGTTGAATCCTGAGGGATGGGCGACTCAAGCACAGCAGTTTCCTGAGGATGGATAACGTTATCCTCCTCTCTTGTTTCTTTTTCGATCGACCGCGATTTTAACCTCCAACAGGTCAATAACCAGCATTTGGATGGACTTGTACATCATAGAATCTGGAATTTTATTCAATATCTCTACGGCCCCGCCCTCCTTTGGAAATTTTGTATTCCAGGTAACATATCTGGATTCAATATTTAAGTTGCCGATCAACCCTTTTTTTGAAATTTTGGCAATAATAAAGGCGATTTGAATACGATTGAACCCTTTGGATAAAAGCTGTTGAAATAAATAGATGCTGCACAAATCGTCATAAGTCAGGAGATTTTTGTCTCCTCTTGCCATTGCCTTGTGCCACGACGGTATAATAAAACCCTTCACTATCCAATCGCGGGCTCTTGTTTTTTCAATTCCCAATATACGGGCAGCTTCAACAGTTGAGTATGTAATCATATGGCCTCGGATAGTTGCTGTGCGGTTGTCAATTTTGGAAAGATAATACCTTGTCCAATTATTGCATCCGACGCGCCATTATAGGAATTGATTCAGGCCTGAAAGGTGAAGCCCGACTTTTTGGAAACATGGCTGGAAAAGAGATTCGGGGGAGTGCTAAATGCGCGCTGCAATCGTCTCTTCGAGAGTTCTGAGGAAGCCGCTGTAGAAGTGGTCGGCGCCGGGGATGACCGCGAGCGCGGCTTGCGGGTTCCACTGCCGGCTGGACGCGCGCAGGGTGGTGATGGGGGCGAAGTCGTCGCGGTCGCCGGCGACCACGAGCGACAGGCCGGGCAGGCGCAGCTCGGCATCGAACGGCATGAACGACACGGGCGGGGAGACCATCACCATGCGCCGGAAGCCTGAGCCGACGCCTGCGTTGACCCAGGTGCCGAACGAGTATCCGGCCAGGTCGATTTCCGTAACGCCGAGCGCCAGCAGGTGCGCGATCGCAGCCTGCACGTCGTGGCGCTCTTCGATGCCCTTGCCGTGGCGCCCATCGCTCTCGCCCACGCCGCGGAAGTTGAAGCGCAGCGTGGTGAACCCTTTGCGCCGGAAAGCGAGGCGGATCGCAGTGACCACGGGGTTGTCCATGTCCCCGCCGTAGAGCGGGTGCGGGTGGGTGATGACCACCCCCTGCGTCCCCGGGGCCCGGTCCAGGGCCCCTTCCAGCCGCAGCTCCCCGCAGGCGATGTCGACCGGTGCTTCCATGCCCTCTCGGCCGCTATTTCAGGTTGTTGAAAAACCAGTATCGGGCCGCCAGCCAAGGCGCACGGCCTTTAGCCTGCGCAGCATACGCTATCGAGATAGTATGTGAGCATGGCTAAAGGCCGCGCAACGCCGGATCACGGACCGAGACGCCGGTTTTCAACTACCTGATTTCGGTTTGCCCAGGACCGTGATCATGTCCCGGCCGAAGGCCTTGCGTTGCCACTGCCGCAGCCCCTCCACGTCGGTTAGGTCCTCCATCTTCGCCGGGCGGCGTTCAGCCACGGCCAGCATGGTGGCCTTCGGGCAGACGAGCGCGGGGTCGAGCTTCAGCCGCCGGGCCGTGGCGTCGCGCCATGTGCGCAGGGCTTGGATACGGTCGCTGACCGAGGCCGGCACCATTTTCTGCTTGCGGAAGGGGTAGCGCGGCAGCTGCGCGGCGGGCAGCTCCAGGCCGGCCCGAATCGCGGCGAGGATGGCGTGGCCGTGCTGGTTCACCTGGTTCGGGCTCAGGGCGTCGCCCTCCACCAGCGCATCCAGCGTCTCCGGCTTCTCCTGGGCAAGCTGCAAGAGCGTGTTCGGGTTGAAGACCTTGAACAGGGGGCGGTCCTTGTCGCGCGCGACGCGCACGCGCAGCGCCAGCAGCTGCTCCAGCACGGCCAGGCTGCGCGGGTCGAGGCGGCCGGCGCCCTTGAAGCTGAGGAAAAGGGGCTGATCGGAATTGGCTGCCGGCCGGACCTTGCTCAACAGCCGGCATTCCTCGTCGACCCAGGGCAGGCGGCCGGCGGTTTCGAGGTCGGCCGTTAGCTTGCGCGCCAGGGGCGCCAGGTGGCGCACGTCGGACGCGGCGTAGGCCAGCATCTCCTCCGGCAGCGGCCGGCGGGACCAGTCCTTGCGCTGGTATTTCTTGTCCACGGTGATGCCGAAGACGTTGCGCAGCACCGCCTCGAGGCCGGTCTCTTCGTACCCCAGGAAACGGCAGGCGGCCTGGGTGTCGAAGAGGTTGTGGATGCGGATCTCGAAGTCACGGTAGAGCGAGCGCACGTCGTAGTCGGCCCCATGGAACACCTTGCAGGTGTCGGCATCCCGGAAGATCGGCTTGAGCGCGGCGAGGTCGCGCACGGCCAGGGTGTCGACGATGGCGTTGCGTTCGCCCCCTGCAATCTGCAGCAGGCACACCTTTTCCTGGAAGTGGTACATGGAGTCGGCTTCGAGGTCGACGCCGATGATGGATTCCCCCCGCAGGGCGTCGGCCAGGCGGTCGAGCTTGGCAGGGGTGTCGATGATGTCGTAGCGAAGCGGTCCGTCCGAAGGCATTTTTTGCTTGACCCGCTGAGCCCTTTCTCTTAAGGATTTCAACGCCCTCGTTGTGCAAAAGGGCGATGGGATATAAGATCAATCACTTTGGGGAGGTTTCGCCGGTGCGCTGTGCCGCCGGCCGAATCGACCCGCATACCACCACGAGAGCAAAATATGATCAGCATAACACTTCCGGATGGCAACATAAAGGCCTTTGAACCCGCGGTTTCCGGCCGCGACGTCGCCCTGAGCATCTCCGAGGGGCTGGCCCGCAACTCCGTCGCGATGGATCTGGACGGCCGCCTGGTGGACCTGGACACCCCGATCCAGCGGGACGCGAAGGTCCGGATCGTCACCACCCGGGATGCGGAAGCGCTCGAGATCATGCGCCACAGTGCGGCCCACGTCATGGCCCAGGCCATCCTGCGCCTTTACCCCGAGGCCAAGCTGACCATCGGCCCGGTGGTCGAGGACGGGTTCTATTACGACATCGACATGCCGCCGGTCTCCGAGGAGGATTTCCCCCGCATCGAGGCCGAGATCCAGAAGATCGTCAAGGCCAAGCTCCCCATCCGCCGCCGCGAGGTGACCAAGGCCCAGGCCCTGGACGCCTACCAGCAGGAGCCCTACAAGCTCGAGATGATCCAGGAGTCTGCAGGACGGCACCATTTCGCTCTACGAGCAGGGCGAATTCACCGACCTCTGCCGCGGGCCCGCACGTGCCGCACACCGGGTTCGTGAAGGCCATCAAGCTGCTCAAGGTCTCCGGCGCCTACTGGCGGGCCGACCCCGCGCGCGCCCAGCTTCAGCGCATCTACGGCACCGCCTACTTCGACAAGAAGGAGCTCGACGCCTACCTCACGTTCCTCGAGGAGGCCAAGCGCCGCAACCACCGCAAGATCGGCCAGGCGCTCGACCTTTTCAGCTTCCACGACGAGGCGCCGGGCATGCCCTTCTTCCACCCCAAGGGCATGGTCGTCTGGAACGCGCTGCTCGACTACTGGCGCATGGAGCACCGCGCGGCCGGCTACGTCGAGACCAAGACCCCGATCATCCTCAACCGCGCGCTCTGGGAGCGCTCGCGGGCACTGGGCCAACTACCGCGAGAACATGTACACCACCACGATCGACGAGACGGAGTATGCCATCAAGCCCATGAACTGCCCGGGCGGCATGCTTCTCTACAACCGCAAGCCGCATTCCTACCGGGACCTGCCGCTGCGGGCCGCCGAGATCGGCCTGGTGCACCGCCACGAACTCTCCGGGGTGCTCTCGGGGCTTTTCCGGGTGCGCGCCTTCCACCAGGACGACGCCCACATCTTCATGACCCCCGATCAGATCGAACAGGAGATCCTGGGGGTGCTGCGCCTGGTCGAACGCATCTACGGCACCTTCGGGCTGGGCTTCCACCTCGAACTCTCCACGCGGCCGAAGAAATCGATCGGCACCGACGCAGCAGTGGGAGCTCGCGACCAACGGCCTGAAATCCGCCCTCGACGTGTACGGCAAGGACTACAAGCTCAACGAGGGCGACGGCGCCTTTTACGGCCCCAAGATCGACATCCACATCAAGGACGCGCTCGGCCGGACCTGGCAGTGCGGCACGATCCAGCTCGACATGTCGCTGCCCGAGCGCTTCAACCTGGACTACGTCGACAGCGACAACGAGCGCAAGCGCCCGATCATGATCCACCGCGTGATCTACGGGTCGATCGAGCGTTTCCTCGGCATCCTGGTCGAGCACTTCGCCGGGCGCTTCCCGCTCTGGCTTTCCCCGGTGCAGGCGGTGATCCTGCCCATGAACGACGAGCTGACCGCCTACGCCGAGTCCGTCAAGGCGCGCTTCGACGCGGCGGGCCTGCGCACCGAGGTGGACAGCCGCACCGAGAGTCTCAACCGCAAGGTGCGCGAGGCCCAGATCGGGCAGCTCCCGCTGACGCTCACGATCGGCGCCAAGGAGAAGGACAACGGGACCGTGGCCGTGCGCACCCTCGACGGCAAGGTGACCTACGGGGTCTCCCACGAGCGCTTCATTGGTATCGTGTCCGCGGCCATTGCGCGGCGCGAGATCCCCTATCCGGCTTTTGGGGACTGAGCAGCGATGACCGCTCCCCGCCGACCCCCGAACGCCGGCGTGACGACCAGCCGCGCTCTCTTCTGCGACCTGCGCTGCCCCTCGGCCGACTTCGCGCGCACCGGGGCGCTGGACGGCAGCTGCCGGACCTTCGTGTCCGTGTGGTGCGGGAAGCTCGGGCGGCACGTGACCAAGAACGCGCCCTGCGAGGCGCGCTACGGCCGCCGCCGCCCGACGACCGGGTTCTGACGCGATGGCGCCGTTCCTACGCTACTGGCTGCCGCTGATCGCCTACTGCGTCTTCGTTTTTGCCCAGTCCAGCGGGCCGGTGCCGATCGACCTGCCGGGCATTCCCGGCCTGGACAAGGTGCTGCACGCGGGCGGCTACGGCCTGCTCGGAATCCTCTTCTACCGCGCCTACCGCTCCCGCTGGCCGAACGCCTCGGGGTGGGCCACGGCCAACGCCAGTCTTCTGTCGGCGGCCTTCTACGGGTTCACCGACGAGCTGCACCAGGCCTTCGTGCCGTCGCGCACGGCCGACCCCTTCGACTGGCTGGCCGACACGGTCGGCGCCCTGCTGGGGATCGCGGCCTACGCCGTGTTCCTGCGGCTATGGTCGCGGCGAAGCGCACGCCGGGGCGGTCTGGCGCAATTGACAAAACGAGTCGGTTCCGATAGATAAACCGGGTTGCGGCCGAAGCCGGCACGGACCCAACCCACCCCCCAACAAGCCGAAAGACCCTATGACTGCGCAGACCCATCCCATCGTCATCGACGGCAAGGAGCTGACGTTCGAAAGCGGCGAAACCGTTCTGGAGGCCGCCCGGCGACACGGCATCGACATCCCGACGCTCTGCCACCTGAAGGCTGCCGCTCCGACCGGGGCCTGCCGCGTCTGCGTGGTGGAGGTGCAGGGCGCGCGGTCGCTCGTGGCCTCCTGCGCCATGCCCGCGGCCCCCAAGATGGTCGTGAGCACGGAATCGCCCAAGGTGGTGGCGGCCCGGCGCATGGTCATCCAGCTGCTGCTCGCCTCCGGGAACCACAACTGCATGGTCAAGGGCTCCGACGGCCGCAGCTTCGAGGAGTACGCGGCGCGCCTGAAGAAGGCCGGCGGGTCGGTCGATCCCTGCCCGGCCTGGGGGGACTGCCGGCTGCAGGCACTGGCCTGGCGCTACGAGGTGACGGTCGGGCGATTCAGCCCCACCCCGGCGCGCTACCCGATCGAGGACGCCAACCCCTTCATCGTCCGCGATTTCGCCCGCTGCATCCAGTGCGGGCGCTGCGTCCAGGCCTGCAACGATGTGCAGGTCAACCAGGCGATCCATTACGGGTACCGCGGCGCGCGCAGCAAGATCGTCGCGGCGGGCGACCGGCCCTACCGCGACTCGGACTGCGTCTTCTGCGGCGAGTGTGTCCAGGCCTGCCCGACCGGGGCGCTGGTCGAGAAGGACGTCCGGCACAAGGTCCGACCCTGGGAGACCCGCACCGTGCGCACGACCTGCTCCTACTGCGGCGTGGGCTGCCAGACGGAACTGCACGTCAAGGACAACCGCGTGGTGAAAGTGACCGGGGTGGAGAATACGGCGCCCAACTTCGGCAGCCTGTGCGTCAAGGGCCGCTTCGGCTTCGATTTCATCGCCTCGACCGAACGCCTGAAGACGCCGCTCATCCGCGAGGGCGAGGGGTTCCGCGAGGCCTCGTGGGAGGAAGCCCTCGAGCGGGTGGCTCGGCGCCTGGGCGAGATCCGCACGGCCTCCGGGCCGGACAGCATCGGGGTCTTCACCTCCGCGCGCATCACCAACGAGGAGAACTACATCGCCCAGAAGTTCACCCGGGCGGTGCTGAAGACCAACAACATCGACCACTGCGCGCGCCTCTGACACAGCTCCACTGTGGCCGGTCTGGCCGCAGCGTTCGGCAGCGGGGCGATGACCAACACGATCGCCGACATCGAACAGGCGGACGTGATCCTGATCACCGGGTCCAACACGACGAGAACCACCCGGTCATCTCGAGCGGGGTCAAGCGCGCGATCCGGTCAAGGGGCAAGCAGCTGATCGTAGTCGACCCGCGGCGCATCGCGATGGCGCGCCACGCGACGCACTGGCTGCGGCCCAACGTCGGGACCGACGTCGCCTGGATCAACGGCCTGATGCACGTGATCATCGCCGAGGGCCTGCACGACCAGGCGTTCGTCGAGAGCTCGCACCGACGGGCTTTGAAGCGCTCCGGAAGACGGTTGCACTTTACACCCCCGAGCATGTGGAAGCAGATCACCGGCATTCCGGCCGCGGAGCTGGTTGCGGCCGCCCGGCTCTACGCGCGGGCGGAGCACGCGAGCATCCTCTACTGCATGGGGATCACCCAGCACACCACCGGCACCGACAACGTCAAGTCGCTCGCCAACCTGGCCATGCTGTGCGGCAACATCGGCATGCCGGAGCCGGGGTGAACCCCCTGCGCGGCCAGAACAACGTGCAGGGCGCCTGCGACATGGGCGGCCTGCCCGATGTGTTCACCGGCTACCAGAAGGTGGCCGACGCCGGCGCGCGCGCCGAAGTTGGAGCAGGCCTGGGGGGTGACGGCCTGCCGGCCACGCCCGGCCTGACGGTGACCGAGATGCTGCCCGCGGCGTACGCCGGGACGATCAAGGCGCTCTACATCATCGGCGAGAACCCGATGGTCTCGCGACCCCGACCTGAACCATGCCGAGAAGAGCCTGCGAGCCCTCGACTTCCTGGTGGTGCAGGACATCTTCCTGACCGAGACCGCACGGCTGGCCGATGTGGTGCTGCCCTCGGCCTGCTTCGCCGAGAAGGACGGCACCTTCACGAACACCGAGCGGCGGGTGCAGCGCGTGCGCAAGGCGGTCGAGCCGCCGGGCGAGGCGCGCGAAGACTGGCGGATCGTCTGCGACATCGCCGGCCGCATGGGATACCCCATGACCTACGCCGGACCCCCGGGCGATCATGGACGAAATCCGCCAGGTGACGCCCTCCTATGCCGGGATCAGCTACGACCGGATCGAGACGCAGGGGCTGCACTGGCCCTGCCCGAACGAGGAGCACCCGGGGACGCCCATCCTGCACCGCGAGCAGTTTACGAGTGGCCGGGGGGTGTTCCACGCCATCGAGTACCTCCCGCCGGCGGAGATGGTCGATGCCGACTACCCGCTCTATCTCACCACCGGTCGGCTGCTGTACCAGTACCACACCGGCACCATGACGATGAAGACCGGCGGCCTGAACGAGATCGCACCCGAGTGCTTCGCGGAGATTGCGGCCGAGGACGCGTGCGCGCTCGGGCTCGAGGACGGGTCCACGGTGCGGGTCTCGTCGCGGCGCGGCAGCATCAGCGCCCAGGTGAAGATCTCGCCCAAGGCCGTACGCGGGACGGTCTTCCTGCCGTTCCACTACGCCGCGTCGGCGGCCAACCGCCTCACCAACGCGGCGCTCGACCCCGTATGCGGCATCCCCGAGTTCAAGGTCTGCGCGGTGAAGCTCGCCAAGGCGGCCTGAGGGGTCAACCTGAAAGAGCGACCCTTCGCGGGGCGAACTGGATGAAAAAAGGCAGGGTCGGAATTTTCCGGCCCTGCCTTTTTGGGTTGTGTGGTGATGCGGTCGACGGGAAGCTTACTCTTCCGCCTCCTTGACCTCCTGCATCAGCAATTCGGCAAGGTCCTCGCCGAGGTATGTCCTCTCGATTCGGCCCCAGAATCCCCATGGCCAGGCAAATGAGAGTCCAGAGATGCACCGTGTGGTAGCCCCCCTTATAGTGCTCGCTCAGGTCGTGGATCTGGGCGTGGCAGTTGTGGCAGGGGGTGATGGCATACGTGGCACCCGTGGCCATGATCTGCTCGACCTTGAGTTTGCCGTACGCCCGGCGCGCCTCCGGAAAACCGGACTGCAGGAACCCGCCGCCCCCGCCGCAGCAGTAGTTGTTGGAGCGGTTGGGGGTCATGTCGACGAAGTTCTCCTCGCCCACGACGGTCTTGACCACGAAGCGCAGGTCCTCGGCCACGGGTCGCCGAAGCTCTTGCGCACCAGCTGGCAGGGATCCTGGACCGTGAACTTGACCTTGAGATCCTTGTTCCAGTCGGAGTTGACCTTGAGTTTGCCCTCGCGAATCCACTGGGCATAGAGTTGGATGATGCTGACGATTTCGAACTTGTGGGGGATGTTGAACTTTTTCAGTCCGGCCCGGACTGCGAAGAGTTCGTGGCCTCACTCCGTATTGAGCCAGTATTTACAGCCGAGGTCGTCGACGGCCTTGGCCTTCACCTCCACGATGTGCTTCCAGGCGTCGTTGTCGGCCATGAACATGCAGTAGTTCTCGGCCGCCCAGCCCTTGGTGCCGTAAGTCCAGTCGGCGCCGGCCAGGTGCATGATCTTCCACAGCGGCACCATCTCGTCCGGCTCGGTGACCGGCTCGCGGGAGTTCTGGTTCAGGAAGTACATGGCGCCCCTGCTTGTTGACCGGCGCCTGCAGCTCCTCCCAGCCCACCTGGGTGTTGCGGACTTCCTCGGCGACGTCTTCCACCACGAACTTGAAATCCTTCTCGGAGGCGCCCATGGCGCTGCAGGTGTCGTGTTTGAGGGCCATGTCGCAGGATGCCCAGAATCCCCTTCGGGCGCTGGTCCCTCGGTCGGTTGGCCCGAACGTTGAACACCAGCTGGGGAATGTCGATTTTCATCGGGCAGACGTAGATGCAGCGCTGGCACATCGTGCACATCCAGGCCCATGTCCGATTTCAGGAGCTCCTCGTCCATGCCGAGGGCGGCCATGCGCAGAAACTTGCGCGGATCCATGCTTTCCAGACCCGTAGCCGGGCAGCCGGACGAGCAGGCGCCGCAGGTCAGGCAAAGGTTGAGATTGCCCCCTTCCGGCAGCAGCTGCTTCACCTTGTCGATGAAGTATGCTCTTCTTTTTGCCGCTGATTTTGATCGCTTCTTCAGCCATTCAATCATCCTCCGAAATGCTCTCTAGGGAACCTGATCCAGGATGGAGCCCGAGAATACTAAATCTATACTAAAACACAAGTGAAAATTGAGGCTGCGGGCCAGAATCCGAGAGGTTCGAGAGGCGAGCGCGAGCCGCACAGGGTCCCGGGGTGGGGTCGAAAAGATATAAAGTGCCCAGGGTTCGGGGTTCAGGGAAGAAAGCCCTCTCCTCGCGGACTTTTTCCCACTGAACCCTGAACCCTTCAACCCTTATACCTCTCAGGGGGCCGAACTCAAGGACCTGTCCGGTGCCATCCCTCCGTTTCACCGGTTTACACTGTAAATACGGAAGATCCGGTGGTCTTGCGGCCCTTCCAGGTCGCGGTGGGCGCGCGCGGCTTCGGCGAGCGGGTAGGTCTGGCGACCGCGATCGTGACCTTCCCGTTCTGCACCACCTCGAACAGGTCCCGGGCATGGGCGAGCAGGTCCTCCCGCTGGGCGGTGTAAGTCATGAGGGTGGGCCGGGTCAGGAAAAGCGATCCCTTTTGCGCCAGCAGCGCCGAGGTCGAACGGCGGCATCGGCCCGGAGGACTGGCCGAAAGGCACCAGCATGCCCATCGGCCGCAGGCAGTCGAGCGACTTCAGGAAGTGGTCTGGCCGACCGAGTCGTAGACCACGTCGACGCCCTTCCCGCCGGTGATCTCTTTTACCCGGGCGGCGAAATCCTCCTTCGTGTAGACGATCGGGTGCTGGCAGCCGTGGGCTTGCGCGCGAGCTCCGCTTTTTCCGGGCTGCCCACCGTGCCGATCACGGTCGCGCCCAGGTGCCGGGCCCACTGGCAGACGATCAGGCCGACCCCGCCGGCCGCCGCGTGGATCAGCACGGTCGTGCCCGGGCCCACCGGCCAGCAGCCCTTCAAGAGATACCGCGCCGTCATGCCCTGCAGCATCATGGCGGCGGCCTGCAGCGCGGATATGCCGGCGGGGAGCTTCACCAGGCGATGGGCCGGAATGCGGCGCTACTCGGCGTAGGCCCCGGGCGGAACGCCGGCATAGGCCACACGGTCGCCCGCGGCCACCTCGCCGACCTTCGGGCCGATGGCTTCAACCACCCCGGCGGCCTCCAGGCCCGGTGTCGCCGGCAGCGCGGGCAGGGGATAGAGGCCGGAGCGATGGTAGACGTCGATGAAGTTCAGCCCGACGGCCTCGTGGCGCACGAGGGCCTCCCCGGGGCCGGGCTGTCCCGGGTCGACATCTTCCCACGCAGCACTTCGGGCCCGCCGTGCTGATGGATGCGGATGGCTTTGGCCATATAACCTCCTCTGTCATTCTCCGATTATTTTCACCAGCGCCCGCTTGCGGCGGCGGCCGTCGAACTCTCCGTAGAATATCTGCTCCCATGGCCCGAAGTCAAGTCGGCCCCCGTGACGGCCACGACCACCTCGCGGCCCATCACCTGCCGCTTCATGTGGGCGTCCGCGTTGTCCTCGCCGACGTTGTGGCGGTACTGCGCCGTGGGTGCGTGCGGAGCGATTTTTTCGAAGCCACACCTCGTAGTCGTGGTGCAGCCCGCTCTCGTCGTCGTTGATGAAGACCGAGGCGGTGATGTGCATGGCGTTCACGAGCACGAGCCCCTCGGAGATCCCGCTCGCGCGCAGGCACCGCTCGACCTCGGGGGTGATGTTGACGAACCCGCGCCGTGCGGGGACCTCAAACCAGAGCTCTTGGCGGAAGGATTTCATGATGGTCGGTTTTTTGGTGTTTGGGTATTTTGGTGTTTGGGTGTTTGGTTGTTTTGCGCTGTACCCCGCCGCGGCGGGGGTTTATCCTCAAGCAGCTTTGTTCTTTGTGGGAGTGGCTTTCAGCCGCGATCGTCGCGGCTGGAAAGCCGCTCCCACAGGATGAAATGCCGACTTACTTGAAAGTGTCTGGTGGTTGGGTGTTGCACGCTGGATGTCGTTATCGCCGTTCAGGTTCGGGCATCTTAGCGCATTTCAGGAATTTTAGGCATTTTTATCGACGCCTTGATTTTTGCGGTAACGGCCGATAGGTTCCCCCGAACCCTATGAGCACAGACCCCTTCCAAGACCGGCTGGCGGCGGTCGAGCGGCTGCTGCCGGCCGCCATGGTCCGCGAGCGGCTGTCCGCCCGCAAGCGCCTTGCGAGCCTGCGCCGCGCCGACCCTGCAGACGCCTCCGCCCTGCGGGAGCTGGAGCGGCTGGATCACCTGCTGGCGCGTTCGGCCGACCGGCGCAGTCGCCGTGCGGAGCGCTTGCCCGCGGCCGCATCCCCGGACCACCTCCCCATCACCGCCCGCCGGGACGAGATCGTCGCGGCGATCCGGGCGCCCCCTGGTGATCGTCGTCGCGGGCGAAACCGGTTCGGGCAAGTCCACCCAGCTCCCCAAGTTCTGCCTGGCGGCCGGGCGCGGGGCTCGACGGGCTGATCGGCCACACCCAGCCCCGGCGTATCGCCGCCCAGCGGTCGCCCGCCGCATCGCCGAAGAGCTTGGCGAGCCGCTCGGCCGCTCGGTCGGCTACAAGATCCGCTTCCACGACCGCACCCCGCAAGAGCCTACATCAAGGTCATGACCGACGGCATCCTGCTGGCCGAGGCGCAGGGCGACCGCATGCTCTCGGCCTACGACACGCTCATCGTCGACGAGGCCCACGAGCGCAACCTCAACATCGACTTCATCCTGGGCTTCCTGCGCATGCTCGTCCACCGCCGGCGCGACCTGCGGGTGGTCATCACCTCGGCCACGATCGACACGGCCAAGTTTTCGCGGGCCTTCGACGACGCACCCGTGATCGAGGTCTCCGGGCGGACCTACCCGGTCGAGGTCCGCTACGAGCCCCCGAGGGCGATCGGGGACGAGGGCGAGGTGACCCCCGTCGAGCAAGCCGTGGCGGTCGTCGGCGGCTCGCGCCGGGAACGCCGTGAGGGCGACACCCTCGTCTTCATGCCCACCGAACAGGACATCCGTGAAACCTGCGAGGCGATCGCGGCCGGCGCCTCCGGGGACCTCGGTGCTGCCGCTCTTCGCGCGCCTGACCGCGGCCGAGCAGGGCCGTGTCTTCCGCCCGGCACCTGCGGGGCGGCCGCGCGTCATCGTGGCCACCAACGTGGCCGAAACCTCAATCACCATCCCGGGCATCACGCACGGTCGTGGACACGGGCCTCGCCCGGATCCCGCGCTACTCCCCGCGCACGCGGACGACCGCCATGCCGGTCGTCCCCATCT
>CAWBSC010000024.1:0-428017 GCA_963791285.1 uncultured delta proteobacterium | reverse complement strand
GGGGAACCAAGGACTGTTATCAGGCTTGTTGGAATCGACGCCCCAGAGGCCTCCCACGGCAAGAAGTGACTTGGCCAGCCCTTTCAGATCAGGCCACTAAGCGCCTTGCAAGCCTCGTCTTGAACCGGTCAGTTGAGATCAAGTCTTATGGGCAAGATAGGTACGGCCGAACCCTTGCAGGGGTTTTTGTTGAGGGCAGGAACGTGTACCTCGAAATGGTCAAGGCAGGCTTAGCCGAAGTCTACAGGGGAGCGCCTGCCCCGGGATAGACCTTGGGCTCTACCGGAAGGCGGAGGAGGAAGCCCGATACGCCCGCTGAGGCATGTGGCAGCTCGGAGACAGGTATATGAGCCCAAAAGATTGGCGGCACTCGAAGTAGAAGGATTTTCCCCACTTCGAGTGCGCCCTCGCGCTTACATCTTTTCAGCAGTCGCCTTGTCGGCGGAGCGTATCATCTCCCACTGCTTGGCCGCCAGATAAAAGATGATTGCGGTCGCCACCTGATGTGTAATTTTCATGTCATCCATCATCTCGCGCATGAGGCTTGCCGACTTGTTGGCGATTTCCAAGTTCGGGAATTGGATGCTTAGGGTACAGTCTGCCGTTGTTTGCGATTGCGAATTTTGATCGACCATCATTTTACCTCCATCGGTTTGAGTTCTCTATCCGCATAAAGCTGCTCGCCATGAAATCAAGCGTTTTTTTCCGGTCGCCCCGAGCGCCTTTCCAAGCTCGGCCGCGGCTTGTTGTTTCCGCGAGTTTATATGCAGCATCGGACTTGTGAATAAGACCGGTACGGCCGACCCTTGCGGAAGTTTTTGTTGGAGGCAGGAACGGAACTCCAGGTTAATCGAGGCTTCAAGGGGAAGTCCATCTGGGGCTGGATCTTTGGCCCTACTGGAAGGCGGAGGAACAAGCTCGAAGGGCAAAGCTATGCATGTGACAGCTCGGATACGGACGCACTCTTGCCGAGGTCCTTGTCGAAGGGAAAAACGCGAACCTTGAAATGGTGAAGGCGGGATTGGCTGAAGTCTACAGGGACCTGCATTCGCCTTGGACCCTGGACTCTACTGGAAGGCCGAGGAAAATGCTAAAAAACCAGCAGAGGGAAGTGGGTGCTCGGCAACCGGTACATAAGCCCAAGGGAGTGGCGGAAAACGCAATAGAGTTGAAAACGACGAAGAAGCTCAAGTCAGATTGAGTTCAGGCAGCATCATACCTTTCGTTCATTTGGACTTCTTGCGGGAGGCTGAGCGCGACTTACTAACTGGTTTTGCCTGCATGGTACTTATTTCACCACGCGGATTGATTGTTATATAATGGGTAGCTACAGCCAAATGCTTGTCTAACTCCAAAAGCAACGCATCCATATCGGGGCTCGAACCAGAAAATACTTTGCCGCAGTCCTCGCACTCCAGTGCCACTTTCGATCCGACCTGTTCCACCTCCATGGTATTCTTAGTATCATTTACAAGGCTGTACTCGGCAAGATAGTGAATCTCTACGCTCGTACTACGGCATGCAGGGCATTTTGATAAACAGAAAATGCAATCTCCGCACGAGTCATGATCCTTTCGACCTGCCATGCACCCCCCCTTTTTTAATAAACCATCCCCGCCCCAAGGGGCGGGGTATTGACCAAGTGGTTTGGGTCGATTCTATCGCAGCAAGCTGCGGGGAATACGACCCATAGAGATTCAAGCACTCTGCCGTAACTGGTCCGCGATTTCATCACCCTTCAAGTTAGCGAGCCTGCGCATGCGCTGTTGCTGGAGATGTGGAACCAGAGATTCCCCGAGGAGGAGCAGATCCTCTTCCATGTCCTTTTGTAAAATTGAAATCTGCCGTTTTGGGCTAGTCGCCCTCACACCAGAAAGAAGGCTTCTAACGGAGCCTGAACATGATAGGAAAGTATAGAGTTGCGGCATGCTACCAATCACCGTCTTAAAGATCAATATGCGAACCCCTCCCAACATGAACTCAAACCACTCTACCTGGCGAATAGCCGCACGGTCTATAGTTCTCTCTATCATTGCGCCTTGGGAGGCAGCACTTGCGGCCATTTTTTAGGTTGCAAGAGTTGTGGGTGGTCACACCATAAGAGTAAGGGAAAGGAACACGAGGGCTGGACAATAGGTTGTTGGGATCGACGCACCAGCGACTACTACTACATGAATGAACTGGGTTGCATCATCAGTAATAAAGTTTTCAAGCCCTTGGCCAACATGGCCCTCAACCGTCAGATGAGATCAAGCCATACGGGCAGCCGCAAGCCGCTGCGGGCACACCGTTACAGACGCTCTCTGCTTAAAGTTTTTGTTGATTGCAAGAAATTAGCGCGGGTTTGGTAGAGGGTTACAGGCGAGCGCCAAGTCTGGACCTTTATAACTGGATGGCAAAGGACGGAGCCAGAAAAACCAAACGATCGCCTGCAGTTTCCGGGTTGGCCAAGGGTTTAACGTCCGCTCCCGTTAAATTGATCGACAAACCTATCCGGCATATTTTCTTTGACAATTCCCAAATTGAATATTACTAGGCTGGCATGCAAAAGGACCGCTTTTCAACCTTGGAAGTCGCCAGTATATTTGGGATTAAGCTGAATAGACTTAATAACTGGCTTAATATAAAGCTAATTGCCCCTTCCATCGAAAAGGCCTCTGGTTACGGCACTAAGAACATCTTTTCGTTTAAGGACTTATGTAAAATATCACTCTTTATGAAGCTTTTGGATTTAAGCATATCTCAGGGAGAGGGCATCCGAAATCGCAAATTCCGCAGTAGCCGGAATCGGACCGAGATGGCAATTAACGCTTCTGCCTGAAGATGGCCCCATACCGTTTACAGATAAAGGTTGGATCATTGTTAGCAAGCCAGTTTCTGGCGGGAATGAACAATTAGTCGCTCAAATATCCCCTCTGATCTCTTCTTTTTCGAAGTCGGAATTCTTTGATTATATCTGTTCGACCGTTTCAGATTCAGGGGGTGTTATTGTAATTATTGATCTATCAGCGATTCTGAATGATATACACGCGCGCGTCCAACAAATGGACAGAAGTTAGAGACCCATTAAGTTTGTAATCTATCCTCAAAATGCTAAAACAGATAAACTCCTTCCCAGAATGCCATCCGCATTGTCTTTGTCCTGAATCTAAGCCATTGGCAAAGTCGCCTGTGAGTTGATTATCACCTTGCTTTTCATAATTTCTCTTAGCCTGTTTGCATAGACATACGCCGAATTTGAGGTATGCTTAATCTTGCACCTAAGAACATCTTGCATTTGATTATCCTTGAGCCACCGCCCCTTATTCCTGACACATAACTCTAAGATCTCACACAGTTGCGCCTGCCCTATTTCTGACTTATCTTCCTTGAAAGCAATTAACATCGTGTGATATTCTTTGCCGTTTAACTGTTCAGCTTCAAACGCATAAAAATATGAATAATGGTATTTTATCTCAACGACAATACATCTCCGCCTTGTCGTATAATTGTCGACAAAACTCCATTTAAGGCCCCTTCTCACCCCTCTGGTGATTGGAAACTGATTCAGATTTAGGTCATCATCTACTGGAGACAGGCGCAAATAGGTGCAACTCATTGACGGGTAGAGATTTAAAGCTTCAATTATCCGGAAAAACCCCTGCAAGCTTGCTGGAAGAGCCTTTGAGCGCTTCAAAGAAGTCGGCTCCAAATCGATCTGTTCATTAGCTGAAGCACTCAATCTATTTTCAGCTTTTGGCCCTACTACCGTCCTATAAGACTGATTTGGACTCCTACTTTTTATATAATCGTTTTTCTCAAACTTTTTAATAACGATATTATCCAAATCCTCAAACCTACCTATCGTAACTCTATGAATGCTATTTGATCCCGATGAAAAAAAAGCATCTGAATATCTTCGATTGTAGCTATTATTTCTTGGATTTTTAAATATTGTATCATTAGAATTTGCCTCAGTTTCATCGGCACTTACACCATCTAATGGATACCACATAGCATCATTATCTCTTGTGAATATTAGATTTCTGAAAGGGAATTCATGGCTACAAGATAGAATCCTTAAGCCTAAAAAGGCATTTGCACTTAGCTTAACACCTTGGAGTTCAATACGCGTTTTGTTTTCCAATGGAGGGACTGCTTCTATCCAAGAATTGCCGCTATTAACCTTATTTTTAATAATTGATTTATGGATATTTTGAGCACATGTCATTGCGTAATCGCTGAATATAAGCCTGCCGATTGTTGGTGCAACAATATCCGGAATTCGACTTCTAATCTGAATGTATGCTGTGCCAGCATCAATTTTAGATTCTTTTAAATTGCAGATCATATTTCTGGAGAAGCAACCTGAAAATATCGATTTAATTATATATGAGGAGTGTGCATAGTAGAAGCGTATTATTTCACTGCATGGCAACACTACCGTTACATCGTTGCTTTTGATTAAGAGACACTTTGAGTCAAGCCATTCGTTTCCGACTTTATATTTTGAAGCAGGAATCAAATACCCAATTCCTGGCAATTCATGTCCAGCGCATATTATCCTTGCATTATCCTTAAAGTTTAGCGTGCAATCTATTTTACTATAAAAATCGTCACCAACATATTTTCTTGATTCCCATAAACTACCGATCTTTAAAATCGGAAATAATCCAACTTCTACCCACCTTTTTACTCTGGAGCTTTCGAATTTGTTTAATTTCCTTGTAAAGATAGCTTCAATTCTTGGCTCTTTGTCGTCTTGTCCGTTGATATCCACCCTGCCCAGCCATGTCAAAGTTACTTTTCCATCTGGGATATTGCTAATGATTGGGTTCTTAACGTCCATCTATCAACCTGGCAGAGATTTTAACTACTATTCTTTATTCATCGCCTATCAAATCCTTTCCAATTTTCAACTATATTTTTGTTACTGCCATTTTTTGACAACATTCCGCATAGTAGGCGAGCGAGTTTATAGCGGTATTTAATAATAATACCGGTCGTTTTAACATGAAAGATGACTTGGGGGGTGATTTTTCAAGGAGTTCTGAAAATTGATCAACGGCTTCTGGAATTTGTCATCGACTTTCAGAAATGACACCCGCCGCCGATCAGGCCGGCATCCGAGATGGTGTGGTGCGGCGAGCGGAACGGCCGGCGGGTGACGAGCGGCTGGCCGTTCTCGAGCAGGCCGACCACGCTGAACACCTTGGTCGTCTCGATCGCCTCCTCGAAGGTGAGGGGCGGCAGGATGGTGGGCAGGCGCTTGGCCAGCATGGTCTTGCCCGACCCGGGCGGGCCGATCATCAGCAGGTTGTGCCCGCCGGCCGCCGCAATCTCGAGCGCGCGCCGGGCGTGCTCCTGCCCGCGCACCTCGGCGTAGTCGACCTCGAACTCGCCCGGCCGGTCGAACAGGGCCTGGACGTCGGTCTTAAGGGACGGGAGCGGCTGCTGGCCGCGCAGGAACCCCACCACGTCCGCCAAGGTGCGCGCCGGGAGGACCGCGATGTCCTCCACGACCGACGCCTCCGAGCCGTTGTCCCATGGAACGATGATCGCCGGGTGGCCCGACTGGCGCGCAGCGAGCGCCATGGGCAGCGAGCCCCGAACCGGTTTGACCCGCCCGTCGAGCGAGAGCTCGCCCAGGATGAGGCAGCGTTCCAGGCCCTCCGCCGGGACGATGCCGGTCGCCGCCAGGATCCCGAGCGCGATCGGCAAGTCGAAGCCGGTGCCTTCCTTCTTGATATCGGCCGGGGCGAGGTTGACGGTGATGCGATCGTCGGGAAAGCGATAGCCGGAGTTGGTGATGGCGGACTTGACGCGTTCCTTGCTTTCCTTGACCGAGGCTTCCGGCAGGCCGACCGTGGAGAAGCTGGGGAGCCCGGAGGCGATATCGACCTCCACCTCCACCCGGTAGGCATCGATCCCGAGCACCGCGCTGCTCAGCACCTTGGCGAGCACATGACCTCCCGTTCAAGTCGGTCGGAAACGTCGGCGAAACGGCACGAGGCGACGCACCCCCTATACCAGAGCGCCGCCGGCCGCACAATCCCGCCGCAGCGGCATTCGGCGGCGCAGGACGCACTTGATCGGAAGGGGCTTATCGGGTATGAAAAGCGCGGGCGGCATTCTGAACGACATCCCCGAGGGCACATGGGCTCAATTGCACGGCATATCGTCTGCGGCATGCTGGCCCTGCTTTTTCTGTGCCCGCCCGCGCTCGCCCTCAGCCCGACCCTGAGCCGCATCACGCTCGCCAACACCAACGCCGATCTGCTGCTGCACCTGACCCTCGACGGGTCGTTCTCCGAGAAGCTCAAACGCAGCGTCCTGGACGGCGCCCCCGCATCATTCGTCTTCATCATCCGGCTGCACCAGGTGCGCGACCTGTGGTTCGACCGCCAGATTGCGGACCTGACCGCGGTGCACACGATCAAGTACGACAGCCTGAAGCGCGAGTTCGTGGTCCGGCGCTCCTGGAAGAACAACGAGGCGGAAGTCACGCCCTCGTTCGAGGAGGCGCAGCTGTGGATGAACCAGATCGATGACTTCAAGCTCATCCCGCTCAGCCGCATGGACAAGGGGGCCCAGTACCAGATCCTCACCAAGGCCGAGGTGAGCAAGAAAACCCTGCCGCTCAACCTGCACAACGTCCTGTTCTTCATGTCGTTCTGGGACGAAAGCACCGACTGGTACATCATCGATTTCACCTACTGAAGCGCGCCCCGCGCGCCACCCCGGAGTTCCACCTTGCCGCTCAGGATCATTGCCGGAGAGCTGAGAGGCCGCCGACTGGCGACCGTGCCCGGGCTCAAGACCCGCCCGACCGCCGACCGGACGCGCGAATCCGTTTTCAACATCCTGGGCCCCGCCCTGGACGGGCTGCACGTGCTGGACCTCTTCGCCGGCACGGGGGCGTTCGGGATCGAGGCGCTCAGCCGCGGGGCCGCGACCGCGTGGTTCGTCGAGATCGGCCGCGCGGCGCTCAAGGTGCTCGCCGCGAACGTGGACGCGCTCGGGCTCGCCGACCGGGGACGGGTCGTGCGCTGGGATGCGGCGCGAAACTTGCGTTGCCTGCGCGACCACGACCCGAAGTTCGGGCTGGTGTTCATGGACCCGCCCTACCGGCTCGGTCTGGTCGCGCCCGCGCTCGCGCACCTGCACGCGGCCGGCTGCCTGGCCGCCGGCGCCCGGCTCGTGGTCGAACACGCGGCCGAGGACGCCCTCCCGGAGCTCGATAGACGGCTACCGGCTGGTGGACCAGCGGCGCTACGGCATAACGCTTGTGTGCTTTTTGGCATACATGCTATGAAGTTCGCCGGTCATCCGGACGCAACCGCCCACCCTTCGCGACGAAAGCGAGACCGATGGAACGCATTGCCATCTACCCCGGTTCGTTCGACCCCGTCACCAACGGTCACCTGGACATCGTGCGCCGCGGGCTGAAGCTCTTCGACCGCGTCGTGGTCGCCATTCTCATCAACCCGAAAAAGCAGTTCCTCTTCTCGCTCGAGGAGCGGCTGGACATGCTGCGGATCTGCCTGCAGGATTTCAGCGGGGCGGAGGTGGACGCCGCCGACGGGCTGCTGGTGGACTATGCCGCCCGGCACGGGGCCACGGCCATCCTGCGCGGGCTGCGCGCGCTGTCGGATTTCGAGTACGAGTTCCAGATGGCCCTCATGAACCGCCGCCTGGACCGGGAGATCCAGACCGTGTTCCTCATGACCGGCATGCGCTGGATCTACACGAGCTCGTCCATCATCAAGGAGGCGGCGCAGTTCGGCGGCGACGTCCAGGGCATGGTCCCGCCCATGGTGCTCGCCCGGCTCAAGGAAAAATTCCCGGCCCTCGATCGCGGTCGCTGAGGCCCGCTCCCCGCCCATGGACCTCTGGCAGCTGCACATCTTCTGCCGCGTGATCGAGCACAAAAGCTTCTCGAAGGCCGCCGCGGCGGTTCACCTCTCCCAGCCCACCGTCAGCACGCACATCAAGGAGCTCGAGGGGCATTTCGGCTGCCCGCTGATCGACCGCCTCTCCAAGGAGGCGGTGCCGACCCAGGCCGGGAGGTTGCTCTACGGCTACGCCCGCCGGCTGCTGGGGCTGCGGGACGAGGCCGAAAGCGCCATGTCCCAGTACCAGGGCAAGACGCGCGGTCGGCTGGTCATCGGAGGCAGCACCATCCCCGGGACCTACCTGCTGCCGCGCGTGGTGGGGCGGTTCCAACGCCGCTACCCGGACGTGCGGCTGTCGCTCGCGATCGAGGACACGGCCGGCATCGTCGCCGGCATTCTGGGAGGCCTGCTGGAGCTCGGGGTCGTCGGCGCGGAATCAGGCGAGCGGGACATCCGGCAGGAAGCCGTGATGGAGGAGGAAATGCGGCTGATCGTGCCGCGCGGGCACCGCTGGGCCGGTCGGAAGAAGATCGCGCTGGCGGAGCTGTGGGAGGAGCCCTACATCGCGCGCGAGTCGGGGTCCGGCACGCTGCAGTCCCTGCAGGCCCGCATGGGGGAGCTGGGACGCGACCGCGGGGAGCTCAACGTCATTGCGGAAATGGGCAGCACCGAAGCGGTGCGCCAGGGGGTCCGGGAGGGGATCGGGGTTTCGATCCTGTCCCCGCTGGCGGTGGCCGAGGACCTTGCGGCCGGTCGGCTGAAGGCCCTGGCCGTCGAGGGGCTGGACCTGACCCGCCGCTTCTACCTCACCACTCATCGGCGCCGCAGCCTCTCGCCGCTGGCAACCGCGTTCATCGAGCTGCTGAAGGAAGAGCTGAAAAAGTAACAGGGTTCGGGGGCCAGGGGTCAGCTGTCTTTCCAGCCGTGCTCGCCGATCAGCTTCACAAACCGGCACCCGCCCAGGTTGACCTCGCGCACCCCCGACTTCTCCTTCACGAACTTGAGCAACTCCTGCGCGTGCGGGTTGCCGATCGGCGCCACCAGCCGCCCGCCGACGGCCAGCTGGTTCATCAGGACCGCAGGCACCATGGGGGCCCCGGCCGTCAGGATGATCGCGTCGAAAGGGCTCTCCTCCTCCCACCCCTTGGACCCGTCGCCGTAACGCGTGACGATGTTGAACAGGCGCAGCTCGTCGAAAAGGCGCCGGGCCTGCAGGTAAAGCGGCCGTATGCGCTCGGTGGTGAACACCCGATAGGCCAGCTGGGCCAGCACGGCCGCCTGGTAGCCGGAACCGGTGCCGATCTCCAGCACGCGGTCGTCCGGGTTCAACGCGAGCGCCTGGGTCATCTCGGCCACGATGTAGGGCTGCGAGATGGTCTGCTGCTCGCCGATCGGGAGCGGGAAGTCGCCGTAGGCCTGGTCCCGCAGGGCCTCACTCACGAACATGTGCCGCGGCACCCGGCGCATCGCCGTCAGGACCGCCGCATCGGAGACCCCCCGGGCCTCGATCTGCTGGCGGACCATTTCCTCTCTCAGGCGCTGGTATTTCAGCGATTCCTTTTCCATACGGCTGCGGGCACCCTCGTATGCCGCCGAAGTCATATCAATGCGGCCCCCGTCTTTCAAGAGCGCAGGAGATTTGCTAAGATACGGCCGTTGCGGGGGCAGCGAAACCCCCGCGGGGGTGGAGATCGGTGAAAAGCTCGCGTTTTCCGAAACAGCTGATCGTAGCAGGCGGGCTCCTGGTCGGGATCCTCGTCACCGGCACGATCGGGTTCCAGGCCATCGAGGGCTGGAGCTTCATGGACGCCCTCTACATGACCGTCATCACGGCGGCCACCGTCGGCTACCAGGAAGTCCGGCCGCTCGGGGACGCCGGGCGCGCATTCAACATGTTCCTGATTTTTTTCGGCCTTGGGACGACGACCTACGTGGCCGCGACCGTCGTCCAGTTCGTGGTGGAGGGCAGGATCCGTGCGATCATGGGGAGGCGCCGCTTGGACAAGAAAATTGATCGGATGAGTCAGCACTACATTGTCTGCGGGTACGGGCGCATCGGCCGGATCCTCTGCCAAACCCTGCGGCAGAGGCCGGTCGGCCTGGTGGCCGTCGAGAAGGCGCCCGAGCTCGTGCCGGCCATGGAGCAGGACGGCGTGCTCTTCCTCCAGGGCGACGCCACGAGCGAGGAAGTCCTGATGCGCGCCGGAATCGAGCGCGCCAAGGGGCTCGTGGCGGTTCTGGCGACCGACACGGACAACGTGTTTCTGGTCCTGACCGCGCGCCAGCTGGCGCCGCGCCTGACGATCATCGCCCGCTCCAGCCGGGAGGAATCGCGCAAGAAGCTGCTCGCGGCCGGCGCCGACCTCGTGGAGTCCCCCTACGAAATGGGGGCCTACCGCCTGGCGCAGCGAATCATGCGGCCGGCGGTGACCAGCTTCCTGGAATTCGCCTTTTCGACCACGCGCAAAGATATCCAGCTGGAGGAGCTCGCGATCGGGGCGGGCTCGGAGCTCGCCGGCCTGAGCCTGAAGGACTCCGGCATCCGCCAGAAATACGACCTGATCGTGATCGCCATCAAAAAGGCGGACGGGGCGATGCTGTTCAACCCGTCCTTCGAGTCCGTGATCGCGGCGGGGGACACGGTCATCGCCGTGGGCGAAGTGGAGAACCTGGACCGGCTGGAGAAGGTCCTGGCCCCGACCAAAGCCGCCTGAAAGTATTTTGAAAAAACGGCGTCTCGGGCCGTGATCCTACGTTGCACGGCGCTTTTGTGGATGCTCACATACTGGCCAGTATGCTGCGCTCCCCAAAAGGCCGTGCGCCTTGGCTGACAGCCCGATACTTGTTTTTCAAAAAACCTTTTAGAAATGGTTCCCAGTCAGATCTTGTAAATGACCCGCTTGTCGGTGATGATGATGTCCACGTGGCGGTCGTGGGATTCGGTGGGGATCACGGGCAGGATCTGCTCCTCGAAGGCAAGTGCGACCTTGCGCGTGGTCGGGGGCAACTCCGGGATGAAGCGGTCGTAGTAGCCGCGGCCGGACCCGACCCGACCGCCCTTCTCGTCGAAGGCCTGCCCCGGGATGATGGCGATGTCGATCTTCTGGATGGGGACCGGCTTGCACCGCTCGGGATTGGGTTCCAGTACACCGCGCGCGCCCGGCCGCATGTCCTTGCCGAGGCTGTCGACCTTCAGGATGGCCACCTTGTGTCGCTCGGCATCGAAGCTCGGAAGCACGACGATCTTGCTGGAGTCATAGGCTCGGCGCAATATGGCCTTGGTGCGGACCTCGCAGTCCGAGTCGACGTACAGGAGCACGATGCGCGCTTCCATAAAATTGGCGAAGTCGAACAGCCGGGACTCGATCGCCCGCGTTCTTTCGGTCCGCTGACGCTCGGTCAGGCCGTTGACGGCCTTGGCCATGTCTTTGCGAATCTGCTCCTTGGCCGCCTTGATTTCGTCCATCTGACCCCCCTCAACAGAACCCCGTATGCATCCGGCTCCGCGCCCCGGCTTCGACCGGGAATACTCGTTGACTAAAAAATGCCCTGTGTGTATCTAATTTAAGATTGGCGCTACGCACCCATTTCGGGCCTGACAATTTCGCTATTATAGTCAAATTATGCTGGAAATCAAGCAGATAAGGCAAAATTTGGCCGCTGTCGAGGCGGCCCTGGCCAGCCGCGGGCAGGGGACGGTTTTAGAACCGTTCCGGGCGATCGACGAGCTTCATCGCCGCGCCCTGCAGGAAATCGAGGACCTGCGGCACCGACGCAACGTCGTGACGGAAGAGATCGCGCGCATGAAGATGGCGGGCGCAAACGCCGAAGCCATGGTCCTTGAAATGCGCACGGTGTCCGGCCGCATCAAGGAGCTCGAGCGCGCGCTCGGCGAAACCGAGGAACAGCTGAACGACCTGCTGATGGGGATCCCCAACCTGCCGCACGCCTCGGTGCCGGTGGGCAGGGACAGTGCCGACAACCCCGTGGTCAAGACCTGGCGCGAGCCGCCGCGCTTCGACTTCGAGGCCAAGCCCCACTGGGACATCGGCACGCGCCTGGGGATCCTGGACTTCGAGCGGGCCGCCAAGATCACCGGCGCCCGCTTCCCGCTCTACTTGGGCGCCGGGGCGCGCGCTGGAGCGCGCGCTGATCAACTTCATGCTGGACGTGCACACCGGGCGAGCACGGCTACACGGAAATCCTTCCGCCGTTCATCGTCAACCGGCCAGTCCATGACCGGCACGGGCCAGCTCCCCAAGTTCGAGGAGGACCTGTTCAAGCTCGAGCAGTGGGACTACTACCTGATCCCCACGGCCGAGGTGCCGGTCACCAACATCCACCGGGACGAGATCCTGGACGAGGAGGAGCTGCCGCTCAACTACACGGCCTACACCCCCTGCTTCCGCTCGCGAGGCCGGCTCCTACGGCAAGGACACCCGCGGCCTGATCCGCCAGCACCAGTTCAACAAGGTCGAGCTCGTCAAATTCTGCCGCCCCGAGAACTCCTACGACGAGCTGGAACGGCTGCTGGTCGAAGCGGAGTCCATTCTGGTCAAGCTCGGCCTCCCGTACCGGGTGGTGCTCCTGTGCACGGGGGACATGGGGTTTTCCGCCGCCAAGACCTACGACATCGAGGTCTGGATGCCGGCCCAGGGAACCTACCGGGAGATTTCGTCCTGCAGCAATTTCGAGGACTTCCAGGCCCGGCGCGGCGAACATCCGCTTCCGGCGCAAGGGCAAGAAGGGCACCGAACTGGTGCACACCCTGAACGGGTCCGGCCTGGCGGTCGGGCGAACCTTCGCGGCCATCCTCGAAAACTACCAGCAGGCCGACGGCTCGGTGCGGATCCCGGAGGCGCTCAGGCCCTACCTGGGCGGAATGGACATGATCACCCCGTGAAAATCGAGGCCTTCCCCCAGGACATCCAGGCGCACCTGATCCCCTCGCACCCCGGGCGGATGATCTACCGCTGCCTCGGCTGCGACGCCACCTTCGGCATCGAACGGTTGCTCTACGTCTGCCCGCAGTGCCGCAGCGTCCTGATGCTCGAGGACGCGCACTTCGATCAAATCCAGAAACGGCCGGGGGAGCTCTGGCGGCGCATCTTCGACTACCGCAAGATGCTGACGGTGCCCGCCCTGAAGGGCATTTACCGCTACCACGAGTTCATCGGGCCGGTCATCCCGCTGGAGGCCGTGGTCTACTTGGGCGAGGGCCACACACCGCTCGTGCGCGCCAACGCGCCGATGCGCGACGAGGTCGGCGTCGATTTTTATTTCAAGAACGACGGTCAGAACCCGAGCGCCTCCTTCAAGGACCGCGGCATGGCGAGCGCCTTGAGCTACATCAACACGCTCGTCCGCCGGGGTTCCCTCTCGGAGGTTCTGGCCGTGTGCGCCTCCACCGGCGACACCTCGGCCGCCGCGGCGCTCTACGCATCCTACCTGAAACCGCGGGTCAAATCGGCCGTCCTGCTGCCTCACGGCAAGGTGACCCCCCAGCAGCTGTCCCAGCCGCTCGGCAGCGGCGCCACCGTCTTCGAAATACCGGGGGTGTTCGACGACTGCATGAAGGTGGTGGAGGCGCTCTCCGAGGACTACCCGGTGGCGCTGCTCAACTCCAAGAACAGCTGGCGCATCCTGGGACAGGAGTCGTACTCGTATGAAATCGCCCAGGACTTCGAGTACGACGTGGGGGGCTTGGCCGTCGTCGTCCCGATCGGCAACGCCGGCAACATCACGGCCGTGATGAGCGGGTTCCTGAAGTTCTTCGAGGCCGGGCTGATCCGCGCGCTGCCGAAGATCGTCGGCGTCCAGTCCCGGCACGCCGACCCGGTCTACCGGTACTACCGCGAACCGGCCGAACGGCGCCGCTTCGTGCCGGTGACGGTGCGGCCGAGCGTCGCCCAGGCCGCCATGATCGGCAATCCCGTCTCCATGCCTCGGGTGATCCACCTCGTCGAGCGCTACAACGCGACCGCGGGGCGCGAGCGGGTGTTCTTCGTGGACGTGAGCGAGCAGAACATCATGGACCGCCAGCTCGCCGCCAACCGCAGCGGCCACGTCGCCTGTACGCACGGCGGCGAGACCCTGGCCGGGCTGATCGCGGCCCGCGACCGGGGATACGTCGACTCCCGCGACATCGCGATTCTCGACTCGACCGCCCACGCCCTGAAGTTCTCCGGGTTTCAGGACCTGTACTTCTCCGACCGATTCCCGGCCGACTTCGAGATCACGCCGGACCCGGCGCTCGTGAACCGGCCGATCTTCGTGCAACCGGCCGATCTCGAGCGCGTCCCGGCCCCGGGCAAGCCCCTGGAGGGCGAGGATTTCGCGCGCTTCGTGCGCCGCACGGCCGAGGAGATCGCCGCGCGGCTCGACCTGAAAAAAAACGCCTGACCGCAACCGCCGCGGCCGGCATCCGCTCCTCTGCGAGGTGGCCGATCATGAAACCGCTGAAACTGGCGCTGCTTTTTTCCCTCCTGGTGCTCGCCGCCTGCGGCACGTCGCCGCGCCCGGGCTCCGACTCCGCTTCGGGTGACCGCGGCAAGGCGTCGGCCGAAGCCATCCGCAACCTGGGCGAGGCGTATCTCGCGGGCGGGAACCTCACGGCCGCGCTGCGCGAGCTGAAGCGGGCCGAAGGCATCGACCCCGACGACCACATCACCCAGTTCGACATCGGGCTGGTCTACCTCTACCGGGAGCGCTACGACCAGGCGATCCAGTACCTGCAGCGGGCGATCACGCTCAAGCCCGACTTCGCTCCGGCCATCAACAGCCTCGGCAACGCCTACCTGGCCAAGGGCGAGTGGGACAAGGCGATCGAGACCTACCAGCGGATCATCGAGGACGTCTTCTACGGCACCCCGCACTTCGCGCTGTCCAACATGGGCCTGGCCTACTACCAGAAGAAGGACTACGCGGAAGCGGAGAAGCAGTTCCAGGAAGCGCTCAAGATGAACCCGGACTTCGTCAACGCGCTCGCCGGCCTGGCGACGACGTACATGGCCATGGGGCGCTACGACGACGCGATCGCGAAGCTGGACCGCGCCGTGCGCAAGGAGCCCAAGCTGCCGCACCTGCACTACGAGCTGGGCAAGGCCTACGAGGGCGCCCGGAACCTGCCTAAGGCGCGCGAGGAATACCAGCGCGCGGTGGAACTGGCCCCGGACTCGCCGCTCGGCGAGGACGCCCAGAAGGCGCTGCGGCGGTTGCAGTGACGTGGCGGGATGGGTATTCGGGTATTTCGGTGTCTGGGTTAGGTATTGGGGAATCCGATCACAAACCACCCCAATACCCAAACACCTAAACACCATACAAAACGCAATTGGCCGGTGCGATTGCTCGCACCGGCCAATTGCGTTTTGAGGCACTGGGCCCGGATCAGATCGCCCGGCGCTGCTCCAGCTGGATGATGCGCGGGGTGATGAAGATCAAGAGCTCGTTCTTGCTGGTCTCGACCCGCTCGGAGCGGAACAGCCACCCCATGGCCGGCATCTTGCGCAGCCCGGGAATGCCCTGGTCGGTCAGCTTCTTGGTGTCCTTCAGGATGCCGCCGATCACGATCGTGTCCCCGTCCTCGACCAGGATCTCGGTCTTGGCCTCGTTGGTCGAGAGCGCCGGCTCCGGCGCGGTCGGGTCCACCACGTCGTTCTTGGTGATGAAGATGCTCATCACGATGCGCCTATCCTGAGAGACGTTCGGCGTGACCTCCAGGAGCAGGTCCACGTCCTTGAACCGCACGGTCGCATTGCCGGAGGAGTCGCGCTCCAGGTAGGGCACCTCGAGGCCCTGCTTGATGGTGGCCTTCTTGCTGTTGAGGGTGATGATCTTCGGCGCCGAGATGATGCTGGCCCGGCCCTCGAGCTCGCTCGCCGTCAGCTTCGCGTCCACGATCGAGATGTTGGTCCCGAACAGGGTGGAGAAGTTGAAGCCGATCGAATTGTCGGTGCGGAAGGTGCTCGGGATGTTGTTGGCGGTCAGGCTGGTGGGCCCGCTCTTCAGCGCCCCGCCGATCTTGAAGGCCTCGATCGTGATCGTGCCCCAGTCGAAGCCGATCTCGCGGTTGAAGCTGGCGTTCGCCTCGACCACGCGCGCTTCGATGACCACCTGGGCGGTCACCCGGTCGATGCGCTCCACGATGGAGCGCGCGTGGCGCACCTTGTCGGCGATGTCGGTGAAAATGATCTGGTTGTTGCGCTCGTCGACCGTCGCCTTGCCGCGGCCGGGGGTCAGGATGTTGGTCAGGTGCGGCAGCACGTCGGCCTTGGCGTTGGAGTAGTTGACCGGCATGTACTCGGTGATCAGCGGCTCGCCCTCCTCCTCCTGCTTGCGCGCGTCCTGCTCGGCCTTGAGCTGGGCCTGGCGCATCTTCTCTTCCTGCTGCAGGGTGGCGAGGGAAGCGATGCGGATGATGTCGCCTTCACGCACCATCCCGAGCTGGTTCATCTTCAGAACGAGGTCCAGCACCTGGTCCCAGGGAACCGGTTTCTGCAGGGCGAGCGTCACCTTGCCGGTGACGTTCTTGTCGATGGCGAAGTTCTTGCCGCTGATCTCCTGCAGGATGCGGAACACGTTCTTGATGTCGGTGTCGTAGAAGTCGAGCGCGATCTTCTCGCCGGTGTACACCCGGTCCCCGGAGCCGGTTTCCACGACCGAGGTCTTGTGGACCGTCACGGGAGCCGCGGCCGTCGGTGCACTCCGGGTGACGGCAGGTTGCACGGCGGGTTTCACGGCCGTCGAGCCGGTGGCGGCAGCCATGGTCACCGCCGGGGCGACCGCCGGCGCCGCACCCGTTGTCTTCCACGCGGGCGGCTCGGCGCTCTCGTACGGCTTGGGCGGGATGACGGACGCAGCGAAGTTCAGGCGGATGACGTTGCCGATCTGCTCGGCCGTGTAGGGCACGTTCTCGCGCATGTCGATCGCAACGGTCGTTTCGCCCTTGCCCTGCACGGGCGTCACCCGGTCGACCGCGCTTTCGAAGCGGGTCGTGATCAACGGCCGCCGGTTGGGCTCCGAGACGCTGGTGTTCAGAAGCCGCAGGGTCACACGCTTGTCGTCCGCCTTGGACATGTCGTACTGGATCGGCCGGGTGGTCCCGATGATCACGGCCGATTTGCCGTCGGGCTCGTCGGCGAACTCGACCCGGTTCACCCAGGCCGGCCCGCTCGCGACCGCGGGCTGCGCCGGCGGCGGGGCGGAGGCCAGCTGTAGGCTCGGCTGTGGGGTCACGGCGGCCGCATCCCCCACCCGGATGATCAACCCGTCCTCGACCGGTTCGGCCGAGTAACTGCCGAGGTAGGCTTTCTGGGTCTCGATGACCAGGCGAACCTTGTCCGGATAGGCCATGTGGCGGACCTGCTGCACCGGTCCGCCGCCGGCCGACGTCCGCTGCTCGCTCTTGTAGGGGCTGCTGATCCCCGGCAGGTCGTAAACGATGCGCGGGGTGTCGGACAGGGTGAAGGCCTTGAAGTTCTTCAGCGCACCGTCGGCTTCGATCTTGATCACCGTTCCGTCTTTGGACGACGTCGTGGTGACGCTCTTGAGGGCCGTGGCGGCGACCACCGGCCGCGGGGCCGGGGGCGGGATCACGGCGGGCACGGACGGGGCGGGCGCCGCGACGACGGCGACCGGCGCCGGCCGGTCGAACACGACCTGCACCCCGGTGTCCTGAGGCGCGAGATCGTAGGCCGCCTCGCGTTTGAGCGCGATGAAGATGCTGGCGGTCCGACCGTTTTCGGTCGATTCGGAGGTCCGGATGGCGGCAACCGTGTCGTTATCCGGCGGGAAATAGACCTCCTTGAGGTTGTCCAGGCCCGTGCCCGGAAACTTGAGCCACAGCCCGAGCGGCGCCTCCTGCTTTTCGACCGTGTAGGGGATCGGGCCGTTGCTCCGGACGGCGACGGACAGCGCCGCGGCGTCTTCCCGGGTCACGATATCGGTGATCACCCGGTCCGCATCCGCGCTCTTGACCTGGGCGCTCGGGGACGCGCACCCGAAGGCCAGGGCGGCCAGCAGGGCGACGATGAGGACGGGGCCAAAACCGGGTTTGCGGGTGTTCAGATCGGTCATCATGTCACAGCTCTCCAGGAGGCTTCGGAAGGGTTATCTCTTTCTTCTGCAGGATCGTTTTCCCGTAAACGTCTTCGAATTCTTCCTCGACCAGGATTTTGTCCAGGCTGATGTCCACCACCTTGCCCGAGTTCAGACCCACGAAGGTGCCGGTCCTCAGGATGTACCCCTTGCCCGTGGCCTCTTCCACCAACGCCCGGTTGCCCGTGGGCGCGGCGATGACGGCCACGAGCTTCAACTGGCCGAGGTCGATCATTTCGAGCGGGCCTTGCGGGGCGCGCTTCTTGGCGGTCAGCTTGGCGACCGCAGCCTGGGCGGCTTCCTCCCGCAGCAGAGGCTCGAACGGGTCGACCTTGTTCTTGGCGGAGTACGGAATGGGGGCCTGGATGTTGAGCAGGGCCGCCACCTGGTTGTCGCTCACGACCACGGCGCTCTCCGGCTTGCGCGCAGCGAGGGCCGGCTGCGGCAGGGCCTCGGGCGCCGTCGCGGCCGCGGCCACGACCACCGGCGCCGGGACCGTCTGGGCCGGCATGGGAGCGGCCGGGGGCGCCTGGGTCGGGGGCGGCGGGTCTTTCGGCTTGGGAGGCAGGTCCTTCGGCCTGGGAGGCGCCGTGGGCGGTCCGGGTTCCGGCGGCTTGCCTTGGGCGATCTCGGTCGCCTCGGCCTTCGGGGCCGGGGCGGGCGCCACCTTGGGGGCCGGTTGCGCGCGGTCCGCCTGGGCAACCAGTTTCTTCCGCACCACCTGCGTTTGCGCCGTCTGGTCCGCATCGCTGCACGCCGCCACGAATGCTGCGGCGATCAGGCACACGATCCAACGAATGGGGGCAAGGTCCTTTTTCATATCGCGCCAGTCAGCTCAGGGTTAAAGGTCCAGTTTCTTCCTCGGTTTGCCGGCGTCCGGCTTGGCCGCGGGCGCCGGGATGTTGGGCCGCACGGCGGGCGCCGCTGCCGGCTTGTCCGGTGCCGGCTCGATGAACTTGTAGGTCACGGCCGTGCAGAGGGTGTTCAGGTCACGCCCGGCCTTGTCCGCGCTGATGGAGATGTTGTTGATGTTGATGATGCGCGACAGCCGTGCCACCCGGTCGAAGAACATGGCCTGGTGGTGATAGTCCCCCCGGATGTTGATCTCCATCGGCAGCTCGGCGTAGAATTCCTTGTTCACCTCGGCGGCCGGCTTGAAGGAGAGCAGCTCCACCCCGAGCTCGACGCCCGATTTCGAGACGTTGGTCAGCAGCGACGGGACCTCGGCCTGCTCGGGCAACGCGCGCATGGCGATCTTGAACTGCGCCTCGGCCTCCTGCATCTTGGCCTGGAATTTCTCCAGCTCGGCGGCATTGATCTTGGCGGTCGCCAGCTGCTTGTCCAGCTCCTGCAGCTTGGTTTCCAGCTGGTCCATCTCCTCGTAGGTCGGCAGGAAGAGGAACCAGGTGGCCGCGCCCACGAGCACCACGAGCATGCCGGCCAGGATGGCCACGCGCTGCCAGAGCACAAGCGTCTCGGCCTTCTCAACGAGCCCCTGGAGAGCGGCCGTTTTCCTCTGGGTCATGTTTTTGGTATCCATCAGTTGTTCGCTCCGGCCGCGGTCGGGCCCTTGGCTTCGGGCGGCACGATCGGCTTGCGCACGCAGCTCACCTCGAAGCTCTTCAGCTGGGTTTTCTGGATCTCCACCTGTTTCAACCCCTTCAGGTCGACCTTGGAGTACATGCCGCACCCCTCCAGGCGGAGCATGAAATCGGCGACGGTCTTGTCGTCCAGGGCGAGCCCCGAGACGTTGACGTCGCGGGTGCTGTACTTGAGCGACGTCAGCCACATGCGCTTTTCGATCAGCACCTGAGTGATCGTCTCCATCAGCCGCACCGGCTCGTAGCGGCTGACCTCGAGCTCCCGGATGACGACCAGTTTTTTGTTCAAGTTGTCCAGCTTCTTCTTGATCTCGGCGATTTCCTTGTTGATCTTGTCGTACTTTTCGAGCTCGACCTTGGTGGAGGTGATGCGCTGCTTGAGCTCATCCACCCGACTGTCCAGGAACAGGTTGACCCCGAAGAGCCCGATCACGGTCAGGATCAGGGAAAGCAGGAACACCGAGAGCTGGCGCCGGATGTTCTCTTTCTTGCGCGTGGACCGGAATGGAAGCAGATTGATGCGTATCATTTGTCGTCCACTCTTCTCATGGCCAACCCCATGGCGATGGCGGCCTGGGGGGCGATTTGTCGAACGTAATCCGGTTCGAAGGTCTTCTCGTCCAGGGCGAGCTTCTTGAAGGGGTCAAGGATCTCCACCACGGCCGAGGACTCGCTGGCCAGCAGCTTGCGGAATTCTTCGATGTTGGCCCCGCCGCCGCTCAGGATGATGCGCTTGATCTGATCATCCGGGTAGTTGGTGTAGAAGAAGTCCAAGGCGCGCCGGATTTCCATGCACCAGTCGGTGACCACCGACGTCGTAATCTGCCTCAGCTCCTCGCCGGACATCTTGGCGGACGGCTCGCCGAACTTGTGGAGCTCGGCCTGGTCGTAGGAGCAGTCGAGCAGCGACATGATCTTCTGGTTGATCTGGAGGCAGCCGAGCGCCACGTCGCGCATGAAGACCGAGGAGTTGCCCTTCAGGATGTTCAGCGAGGTCTTGCTGGCCCCGATGTCGATCAGAGCCACGTTCTCGTCCTGCACATCGTAGTTGGCCTCGAACACGTTTTGCAGCGCGAAGGCCTCCACGTCGATGATGCAGGGGTTCAGGCCGGCGAGCGTCACCAGGTTGATGTAGTCGTTGACCATCTCCTTCTTGGCGGCCACCAGGAACACGCTCATCTGGTTGGGGTTGCTCTCGTTCTCCCCCAGGATCTGGAAGTCCAGATTGACGTCGCTGATGTCAAAGGGGATGTACTGCTCCGCCTCGAAATGGATGGTCTCCTGGAGCTGCTCTTCCGGCATCGTCTGAACGTTGATTTTCTTGACGATCACCGAATACCCGCCGATCGAGACCGCCACGTTCGTCTCCTTGACATTGGTCGACTTGAACAGTTGGCGAATGATGCCGGCGGCGGTTTCCGGGTCGCTGATGGCCCCATCCTCAATCGCCCCGGCCGGAATGTCCGCCATGCCGAAGCGCTTGAGTTTGAGGCCGTTCTTGGACTCGGAGATCTCGGCCAGCTTGACCGAGCGCGATCCGATGTCCAGGCCGACGAGAGTGTCTTTCTTTCCGAATAGCATGGGCGTGCGTCAGTCCTTGAAGATTTTGGGTTTTTCCGAGAGCTGCATGCCCAGCGCCAGCAGGATCTTGCGCTGGGTCTCCATCCGACAGGGCATCCCTCTTTCGATGCGGGCGATCGTGATCGGCGACACGTCGGCCTGCTTGGCCAGTTCGGTTTTGCTCAGGAGAAACGATTCACGCACGGTCTTCAGGTTGTTTTTGGCCATCGTTCGCTCTTGAGCAGTTAAAAAGGGCGGTTCAATTAATCGTAATTATCTCTAATTATGTTTAATTATCGTAAGCCGGCCGCTCGGCCTCACCGGCCGGGCAACAGGGATTAAGTCATCCCAAGTTAAGCAATATCTGAGCCATATTCAGGACCAAAACCACTCAGATCGACCCCGCCGTTTTGAATTCCGTTTGATTCCAATCTATTTCAGGCGCAAGGGATTCCGTTACAACCGCCGCTCACCGCCCTGTCCGCAACGCCCGCCGATCGAAACCCGGCCACGGTTCGACGCACCGTCAAATTTTTGTAATTGCAGGCACGGGCCCGGGATTCGTCCCACATCGGGTCCCGCCGGTGTGCATAGGTTATCGGCTGCCGGCCGCCAAATCTTTATGACTAAAATCGCGGTATCATGTTATTCCCTTGAATTCGCATGAGTTTTTCCCTATAGTGGCCCCGGACTCCACAGATGGCGACTGACCGATGGCTCCCCCCCTGCCCGAAGAAAAGATCAAACCCTTCCGACTGGTCAAGTACTTCACCTTCACCGGGCTGGTCGTCATTTTCCTGGTCACGTTCATCCTCACGATTCTGAACACCCACTGGGTCAAGTCCATGCAACGCAAGAAAAGCGAGGACTACGCCCACGCCCTGATCGAAAACCTCAATCACCAGGTCTTCATCCAGTTCATCCTCCCGATCGGGATGAAATTCGGCAAGGTGCAGCTGCGCAGCCAGGAGCAGTTCGAACGCATGGACCGGGTGGTCCGCAGCACGCTGCACAGCTTCAAGGTCGAGGATCTCAACATCTACAGTATGAACGACACGATCTCGTACAGCTTCGAAGAGGAGCGCATCGGGGTCAGGACCATCGGGGGGACCGCGCTCGAGCAGGCCAAGGGGGGCCGGTCCACCTCCAAGCTGGTGCAGCGCGGCAGCTTTTTGGAGATCCTCATGGGGTTCCCGCGAGAGGTGCGCCTGATCACCTTCGCCCCGCTGCGTTGGGAGGAGCCTCTCGGGCGGATCACGGACACGGTGCTGGGCGTCGTGGAGATCGCTCAGGACCTGTCCGAGGACTACAAAACCATCTTCCGCATCCAGATCCTGGTGGTGATCACCTGCACCGTGCTGATGGGGGTGCTGTTCGTAGTGCTGGTGTTTGTGGTCAAGCGCGGCGAGGCGATCATCGAAAAGCGGGCGGCCGAACGCATGCGGCTCAAGGAGCAGCTCAGCCGGGCCGAGAAACTTTCCTCCATGGGCGAAATGGCAGCCGGCATCTCGCACGAGATCCGCAACCCGCTCGGCATCATCCGCAGCTCGGCCGAGCTGCTCAAGAAGAAGGTGGTCCGGATCGATCCGGCCAACACGCTGCCCGACATCATCGTCGAGGAGGCGACCCGTCTGAACGGCATCATCACCGACTTCATCAACTTCGCCCGCCCGCGCAGCCCCAAGCTCAACCCGTGCCGGGTCGAGGACATCCTGGAGAAGAACATCAACTTCCTATCGGCCCAGATCGAGGATTCACGCTACGAGATCCGCAAGAGCTACGGCACGCCCCTGCCGGACGTCATGGGGGATGCCCCCATGCTCTACCAGTCCTTTCTGAACCTCTTTATCAACGCCATGCAGGCCATGCCCGACGGCGGCCGCATCGAGGTCGGGGTCCGCGCCGAGAACGGCCGGGTCCTCGTCGAAATCGAGGACGAGGGCCAGGGGGTCCCGCAGGAGCTGCTCAATAAGGTCTGGGACCCGTTTTTCACCACCAAAGACAAGGGGACCGGGCTCGGGCTCGGGATCGTTCGCAACATCATCGAATCCCATGGGGGCGGGGTCACCATCGCCAACCGCTCCCCCCGCGGCGCGCGGGTGACCATCGAGCTGCCGGTCCGGGCGGCCGAGACCGCGAGCGCCGCCTAACAGGCTATGGAAACCATCCTGATCGTCGACGACGAAAAAAACTACCTGCTCGTGCTGAGCGCGGTGCTGGAGGACGAGGGCTACGAGGTGCTGACCGCGCCCGACGGCGCCGAGGCGCTGGAAATCCAGAAGTCATCCGACCTGGATCTGGTCCTCACGGACATGAAGATGCCCGGCATGGACGGAATCGAGTTTCTGGAGCAGATCAAGGCCCGGGACCCGGACCTGCCGGTGATCATGATGACGGCCCACGGGACGGTCGACAAGGCGGTCGAGGCTATGCAGAAGGGCGCCTACAGTTATATCCTCAAGCCCTTCGACAACGAACGGCTGATCCTCTTCGCCAAGAAGGCCATGTCCACCTACCAGGTGGTGAAGGAAAACCGGCGCCTTCGAGTCGCGGTCGAATCCCAGTACCAGTTCGGCCGGATCATCGGCAAGAGCAAGCCCATGCGGGATCTCTTCGAAACGATCCAGAAGGTGGCCCCGTCCAACGCCACGGTCCTGATCGAAGGAGAGAGCGGGACGGGCAAGGAGCTGGTTGCCAAGGCGATCCACTTCAACAGCCCGCGGCGCGACAATGCCTTCGTGGCGGTCAACTGCTCGGCGCTGGCCGAAAGCCTGCTCGAAAGCGAGCTCTTCGGGCACGAGCGGGGCGCGTTCACCGGGGCCATATCGAGCCGCAAGGGCCGCTTCGAGCTCGCTCACGGCGGCACCCTGTTTTTAGACGAAATCGGCGAGCTTTCCGCCAACCTCCAGGTAAAGCTGCTGCGGGTGCTCCAGGAGCGGACGTTCGAGCGCGTCGGCGGCATGCGCTCGATCGGGGTGGACATCCGCGTGATCGGCGCCACCAACAAGAACCTGCGGGATGAGATGCTGGCCGGCCGCTTCCGGGAGGATCTCTACTACCGGCTGAATGTGGTACACCTGACGATCCCGCCCCTGCGGGAGCGGCGCGAGGACATCCGGCTGCTGGTCAACCACTTCGTCGAGAAGTACGCACCGGAACGCAAATCGCTCGCCCCGGTGACGGGGATGGCTCAGGAGGTAGACCGGCTGTTCTACGAATACAGCTGGCCGGGCAATGTGCGCGAGCTGGAGAACGTCATCGAGCGCGTGATGATCCTGTGCCCCAACGACATCATCACGGGCGCGGACCTGCCCACGGGGTTCAAGAACAACGTAGACAATGCCCTGCACCTGGACGGCATCCCGCCTGGCGCGCAGCTCTACCAGACCCTGGAGATGGTCGAAAAAGTGATGATCCAGCGGGCGCTGAAGATGGCCGACAATGTCCAGTCCCACGCGGCGGACATCCTCGGCATCGGCAAGAGCGGGCTCAATCAGAAGATCAAGCGGTACAACCTCGAAGTCCCTCCGAAGCAATCGCACTGAAAAACGGCGTCTCAGGCCGTGATCCGGCGTTGCGCGGCTCCTGTATATGCTCACATACGAACGTGTATGCTGCGCTTTCCAGATCGCCGCGCGCCTTGGCTGACGGCCTGATACTTGTTTTCCGAAAGCCTCATCCTGCCGTCCCCGGATGTCGGAAATAAAATAGGCCGGGGGCCTGACGGCCCCCGGCCTATACGGTTCAGCTGAAAGGGAGGCTCAGCCCTCCACCCGCTGCCGCACGAGGTTCGCATACGGGGAGTCGCCGAACTCGGAAAGCAGGCGCTTGAAGGTCTCGTCGCTCTTGGCCTTGTTGCCGAGCCGCGCACAAAGGTCCCCGATCTGGAACAGCAGGTCGTCCTGCAGCCCCTTGTCGGCGGCCGCAAGCGCCCGTTCGAAGTAGGGCAGGGCCGCGGCCGGCTCCTTGAGGCCCTCGTACGTGTAGCCGAGGCTCTTCAAAATCTGGAAGTGGATCAGGGGCTGGTCGGCAAACCGCTCCAGGCAGGCCTTGTACAGCTCGGCCGCCTGGGCGAAGTCGCCGGCCTGATAGCAGAGGTTGGCGTACACCAGGGCTGCCATGCGGCCGTTGGAGGTGCCGCCGTACTCGTTGATGATCCGGCGGAAATCGGCCGAAACCTCGCGGGCGGCCTTCGGCTGGTCCGCGGCCAGGCGGTCGTATTTCGCGAGGGCCTGCCCGAATAGCGCCCCCGCCTGGGCTTCCTGGCGGTTGGCGTAGTAGAGGTAGCCGGCGACGAGCAGGGCCAGGGCCAGTACGGCCGAGATCGCGTAGTTGATCTCCCGTCGGTGGTGCGCCGCCCAACCGAGAAACCGGGAACTCAGCGTGAGGAACTCGTCGGGTTCCTTCAACAGCTCCTTGCGGGTTATCTTTTTTGCGGCCGCCACGTTCATCCTCCTGTGCCGGGGGGGGCCCGGGAATTACGCCGCACGCGCCTACCGCCGCGCGCGAGAAGGCCTTCTATAGCGCTATTCGGCGCCCTTGGCCAGCAGTTTCCGTATCCGCGCCCACCCGTCCGCGGGGATGCTCGCCCCCACGACCTGGCAGACCTCGAACCCGCAGGCCGAGCCGAGCGCGCCGCAGGCGTCCAGGCCGTACCCCTCCACCAGCCCGAAGAGAAACCCGGCGGCCCAGAGGTCGCCCGCGCCGGTGGTGTCCACGGCCGCACCGTCCCCGCAGGCCGCGATTCGAGCCGTCCGCCCGCCGCAGGACACCAGGCTGCCCGCCGGGCCGAGCTTCAGGGCGGCGATCTCCACCCCGCGCTGCAGCGCCGCGAGCGCGCGTCCGGGGTCGGTCTCGCCGGTGTAGGCCCGGGCCTCGTCCTCGTTGGCGATGAGGATGTCCACGAACTCTCCGACGATCTCGGCCAGCAGGCCGCGCGACTCTTCGACCACGTTGAAGCTGGCGAGGTCGAGCGACACGCGGGCGCCGGCCGCGCGCGCGGCCTTGAGCGCCGCCAGGATCAACTCGGGGTTGAAGAGCAGGTAGCCTTCGATGTGCACCACGGCCGCGCCGGCGAAGCCCTCGGGGCGGATGTCGTCCGGGCGGGTTTCGGACGCGGCCCCGAGGAAGGTGAACATGGACCGCTGCGCGTCCGGGGTGATGATCGACAGCACCCGCCCGGTGGGCGAATCGGAGCGGAAGAGGCGGGGTTCCACGCCGCGGCCGCGCAAGCTGTCCTCGTAAAAGCGGCCCATGGGGCCGCGGCCGCAGGTGCCCACGAAGCGGGCCGGTCCCCCGAGCTGTGCCACCCCGACCACGGTGTTGCAGGCGGACCCGCCCGGGACCACCGCGGGCGCCGCGGAGGCCTGGGCCAGCGTGCGCTCGATGCGGTCGCGGTCGACATAAATCATCCCGCCCTTGACCGCTCCCACGACGTTCAAAAAGGCGTCGTCGGCATGCACCAAGATGTCCACCAGGGCCGAGCCCACGCCGACGATCAATTTCCTGCCATCAGGAATCTGCATGCGAGCCCCCTTCCTCACCACACCAGGGAATCGTTCAACCACCCCTTGTCGCCGTCGGCGTGCTCCACCTGGACCCAGCGCCCCTCGCGCTTGAGCACCTTGAAGGGCACGCCCTTGTCGATCTTGATCAGCACGGGCTGATCCGTCCCGGGCCCCGCGCGCAGTTGGCAGCCGTTCTGCTTCGTGATGACCGCCGGGGTCTTGTCCACCATCGTCCGGTGGATCCAGCCGCCGTCCCCTTCGAAGTCCTTGAACCGTAGCCAGACCCCGGAAGCCTCGAGGACATCTATGGGGTGATACTTCTCGACCTTCCAGAGGACGCCGGCGTTGGGCTGCGGGGCCGCGCGCACATTGGCTTCCTTCACGCTCACCGCCATGCGCTCGGCGGCAGCAGCGCCGGGGAAAGCGAGCAGCAGCGCCCCCAGCAGGATCCAGGTCATCGGCTTTGCCATCGGTCCCCTCCGGTGTCAGGCGTGGTAGAAAGATTTCCTCGGGCAGCTGCACGCAGGTCAGCTGGTTGCCGAAAACCGCCCCGGTGTCGATCCCGATCTTGTTCGGCTGAACGAGGGGCCGGTCGAAGGGCGTGTGGCCGAACACCACGCGTTTGCCGAACGAGTGCTGAGAGTCGATGAATTACTCGCGGATCCAGAGCAGGTCTTCCGGGCCCTGCTCGGCCAGGGGCAGGCCATGGCGCAGCCCGGCGTGCACGAAAATGTAGGCCTCGGTCTCGTGGAACAGCCTCAGGGAGTCGAAAAAACGCCGGTGCCGGGGCGGGATCGGGAACTCCCCCGGTGCGCCGTTGCGCAGGTAGCTCTCGAGGGTCTGCTGCCCCCCATTGTAGAGGTAGAGCATGCGGTCCTTGCCCGCGAGATAATCGGCCAGCATCTGCTCGTGGTTGCCCCTGAGGAAAACGATGTCGGGGTGCAGGTCCTGCAGGCCGATCAGGTGTTCCACGACCTCGAAGGACTGCGGGCCGCGGTCGATGTAGTCCCCCGATGAACACCAGTTGGTCCCGCGACCAGTCGAGCGGGATGCGGTCCAGCAGGGCCAGCAGCCTGTCATAGCACCCGTGGATATCGCCAATGGCGAAGATGCGTTGCACGCGGTTCCCCCTTCAGCAGGTTGCCGGATAACGGCGTCTCAAGCCGTGATCCGGCGTTGCGGGGCTTTTGTGAATGCTCCCGTACGGGTCAGCATGCTGCCGTGTCCTGGCGGAAAAGCCGCGCACCTTGGCTGACAGCCCGATACGTGTTTTTCAACAACCTGTCGAATCGTAGCCTGCGGACGCTCGCGGGTGCCCGGGTCAGGGGCCCGCCGGCTCGACGATGATCTTCTGGGCCAGGGAGCGGCCGAGCACGAAGCGCTTCTGGCCGGCGGAAACCGCCAGCTGCCCCTGGCCGTTGTTGGTGATAACCTCGACGGCATCGCCCTGCCGCAGCCCCATGGTGAGCAGCCGCAGCCGGGCCTCGCGTCCGCCGGCGATCTCGCGGATGACGAGCCGCTCCCCGGGTTTGGCCATCGTCAGCGGCATGTGGCGGGAGCGCTCCTGCATGCACTCCGCGCAGAGCCCGTAAAGCTCCATCCGATGGCGCAGCATGTGGAACCCGTGCCGTTCGGCGATTTCGATCTGGAAGGCTTCGAGCCGCTCCTCCTTGAACTCGATGATCTTGCGGCACCGGGTGCAGATCATGTGATCGTGATGATCGCCCAAGTGGCGATGCTCGTAGCGCACCACCCCGTTGTCGAAGCGGCTCGCCACTGCAAAGCCCATCCGGCTCAGCATTTTGAGCGTGTCGCGCACGAAATCGAGCGTCACGATGACGCCCTGGGAGGTCAGGAGCGCGTGCAGGTCGTCGGAGGTGACGTGGCCCTCGATGGACAGGAAGGCTTCCAGCACCTTGAGCCGGTTGTCGAAATTCTCGACCCGCTCTTGACTGAAGAGCTTCTTGAACTGCTCTTTTTCTCGGGCATGCAGCAGGTTCATCGTCCGGTTAGCTCAAATGGGTGGAACGTACGCACGGCGTGCTGGCGCGGGAGGATCAGCGGGAATGCCCGGGGATGTTCCACGTGGTGCAGGACCCACCGGAGCAGGTCCGCGTCTTGGCGGACGCGCCGGAGTCCCTGCCCGCGGACGGCGCCACGGCGAAGCAGGTCGTGCTCATCACCCGCTCGAATTCTTCGGAGCCGCACTTCGGGCAGTTCGCCGCGACCTCCTCGTCTTTTTTCATGACCAGGATTTCAAAGCACTCGTTGCAGGACAAACACTTGAATTCGTAGATCGGCATCCGACCGTCCTTTCCGTGGACAACCATGCCCCGAGAAGCAATTTTTTCAAATGAAATTATAATACTATCGATCTCACTGGGAATGTCAAGCCGCTTTGCGGCCGACCGCCGGGTCCCGGCCGCCACCGGCCCGGGGGCACGGATGACATGCCGGGCACAGTGCCTATTATGCCGTGAGCCATCGTCGCGCCCGTTCCTGCTACAGCACTCAGACCGGTGCCTCTATCCCTGGGCCGGGCGGGGTTGCCGGGCTGACGGTGTCCGCCAGCGTGGAGGCATATGAAGGGTTCGAGTTACAGGGCCGTTTGGCACGATTCGCTCACCGGGGTCGACCCCAGGCAGTGGAACCGTCTGGCCGACCGCCTGGCGACGCCGTTTCTAGACTGGGAGTGGCTCTGGCTGCTGGAAGCCTCGGGCAGTACCGCCGCCGCGACCGGTTGGATTCCCCGCCACCTCCTGCTCTGGTCGGGGTCGGAGCTGGTCGCCGCCGCCCCGCTCTACGTCAAGGTCCACAGTGCCGGCGAATTCGTCTTCGATCATGCCTGGGCGGACGTGGCCGCCCGGCTGGGCAAGCCCTACTACCCGAAACTGGTGGGGATGAGCCCTTTCACGCCGATGGTCGGATACCGGTTCCTGGTGGCCGAGGAGCTCGACGAGGCGGAGGTCACCGCCCGCCTGCTGGACGAGATCGAGCGGTTTGCTCGCCGGCACGGCTTGGCCGGCTGCAGCTTTCACTTCGTGGACCCGGACTGGACCGAGCGGGTGGCCGGCGCGGGCTACAGCGCCTGGGCCCACCAGAGTTTTGCGTGGGAAAACGAGGGGTATCGCAGCTTCGAGGAATACCTCGCGCGCTTCAACTCCAACCAGCGCCGCAACATCCTGCGGGAGCGGCGCGCGCTGGAGGCGAGCGGGGTGCGCGTGGAGATGATCCCGGGCGCCGAGCTGGCGCGCGAGCACTACGACCGGATGTACACCTTCTACGCCCGCACGAACGCGCGCTTCGGACCCTGGGGGTGCAAGTACCTGACCCGGTCGTTTTTCCAGGGGTTGCCCGACCACTTCGCCGAGCGCCTGGTGTTCGCCGCGGCCTTCACCGCCGATCGCAGCTCACCGGTCGGCATGGCCCTGCTCGCCGTCAAAGGCCCCCGAATCTATGGACGCTACTGGGGGTGTGAGACGGACATCGGCTTCCTGCACTTCACCGCCTGCTATTATCGGCCGATCGAGTGGGCCATCGCGCGCGAGCTGCGGCACTTCGACCCCGGGATGGGCGGCGCCCACAAGCTGCGCCGGGGGTTCAAGGCCGTGGCCAACCACAGCCTGCATCGCTTTTTCGACGCCAGCCTGCGGCGGGTGATGGAAATGAACATCGAGGCGATCAACCGCTACGAAGAGAACGAAATCGAGACATTGAACGCGGAGCGGCCGCTGCGACAGTCATGAACCCATCTCAAAAATGCATCTGACGGCCGCATGCGGCGTTGCCGGCCGCCTCAACCTGCTCACATACTGGTCAGTATGCTGCGCGGTCTCGGCGACCGGCGCCTTGCCTGCGACCGTGATCTGCTATTTTTTAGATGGGTTCATAGCAGGTTGTTGAAAAACAAGTGTCGGGCTGTCAGCCAAGGCGCGCGGATCTTTGGCAAGCGCAGCATACGCGGCAGTATGGGAGCATGGTCGAAGGCCGCGCAACGCCGGATCACGGACCGACACGCCGTTTTACAACACCCTAGGGCTGAAGACGCCGGGCGATGTAGTCCTGGAACTGCATGGAGAGGTCCTTGTCCCAGTACCCCACCAGCCCGGTGCGCACCGAGACCTCCGTCAGGTCCACCCCGACAATGCCCACCTTCACCGTCACGGGGGTGCCGTCCTTGCGTTCGGTCGTGATGGTTGTACGCGTCCCGTCGCTGGTCTGTTCTTTTATAGGCATGTTCAGATCCTGCAGCAGGGTGGTGCAGGCGTCCAGGGCCTGGCGGTAGGGGGCAGCGTATGTGCGCGTGAGCTCGCCGTTCGCGTAGCTGTAAGCCCCGGCCCCCGCGCCGGCCCCCACGAGCAATACACACCCCGACAGAACCCAACCGAAAAGTATCACCGCCGCCACCTGCCGTCCGTACGCCTTCATCTCCGAGCTCCTGTCCTGATGTAGGGTCGTCCCGCCCGCCCGCGAACGAGCCGCAAGCCCCCGGGTTCGTCGCGCTAAATACCACGGCGGGGCACGCTGTCAAGCGCGAAGCGCCGCCCGCCACAAGTTGACACGGGGCGCGGTCCTGTGCCATGTTCCACGGGCCGCGCCGCAGACCGGCCCCCCCTTGAAACCGACTGCCTCCGAGGACTGCCATGGAATCGCTGGAATCCGACCGCAAACACCGTTCGTTCTGGAAAGCGCTCGTGGGTATTCTGCTCGTGCTGCTCTTCGCCTGGCCCGCGGCCTACGGTGTGGCCTGGCTCGCCGAATACGGTTACAGCGCGATCGACCCGACGCGCTTCCCCTTCGCCGAATCCCCGGTTCACGCCGTGCTTCAGGGAGTGACCTCCGACAGCCCGGAGCCGCAGAAGGGGGCCGTCCTGGCCCGGGCCATGGTGGTCCGGCTGGACCAGGAAATGAACTCGACCTTCGGGTGGTCGGTCAACGATCTGGTGGTGTCGCCCACGCGCTGGCTGGACAACCGCGCCAACCGCCAGCGCGGGACCATCTTCGCGACCCGCATGCTCAACGTGTTCTTTGCCACGCAGCTGGCTAAATACGGCACCGTGGACGCCGAGAACGAATGGCTGAAGGAGGCCCGCGAAAAGCGCTTCGCGTTCTCGGAAGACAACTGGTGGCTGCCGTCCTCGGAAAGCGAATACCGCAAGGGCATCGAGTTGATCAACCGCTACGCGGACGCCGTGCGCGAGGGCAAGGCCGTGTTCAACATGCGCTCGGACGACCTCTACAACCTGTTCACCTTCATCCTCAGCAACCAGTTCATGGACCAGCCGCTCGGGCTGCTGGTGCAGGAGACGCAGGACGTGCCCTACACCGAGTTGGACGACCGCATCTACTACACCCAGGGGGTCGTTCTCGTTCTGCGCGATTTTCTCTGGGCCACGGTCGAGCTGTTCCCGGCCATCCGTGAAAAGGGCGGGAGCGAAAACGTGCAGATCGCGTTGGGCCAGATGGAACAGGTCTGCACTTTCGACCCCCTGGTCGTCCTGCGGGGGCGGCACGACTCGATCATGGCCGACCACCGCGGCAAAATGGCGAGTTACCTCATCACCATCCGCGAGCGGTTGAACGACGTGGCCCAGTCGATTCGCCGGTGACCCGGCAGGGGAAAGACGACCTCAGCAGTACTTCACGCCGACGGAATAGGAATAATAGGACTGTTTCAGGGGCAGTTCCTGGAGCCACATCACCTTGGCCCGGAAGACGTCGTGGGTCGTACTGTACGGAGATTTTTCGATCCCGATGAAGATCTCGGTGCCGACATGAGGGGCGATGTCTGTTTCAAAGCACATTCCCCCGCGGCTGTAATTCAGCATCCGCCCGTCGTGGTAGTTGCCGGTCAGGTAGTTCTCGAACATGACGGTGGAAGCAAACGGAAACCGCGGGCTTTCCCGCAGCTCCCTGGTTGCAAGCATGGCGGATTCCATCTGCGCCGGTTTTCTCCCTTCCGGAGGGTTGTGGACTCTGAGCCGCTCAGCTGCGGTCACATGACACTGCAGACTGAGAGAAGCATGATCGCGGACAGCGCACTGATCAGGCCGGCGGCAACGCTAATCACGGTATTTTCCATGTCATCCTCCGCGCCGGTGTTGTCGATCTATAAGCACGAAATATGCCCCATCCAAAAAAAATAAAATTTTAAATCATATCATGGCGATAAAACATATCTTGAAAATGCCGTCCGCGCCTGAGAAGCAAACCATTCCACAGGAGTGGGAAAACTTATTCCCACCAGGGGCGAAATAAAATGACGCATTCCGACCTGTACGGAGGGGCTCAATGAACCTCTATTGGCTGGCAACCGTCACCGCCATCGGCGGCATCGCCACCGCGCTGCAGGCCCATTTTATGGGGCTCCTGGACAAGCGCGTGGGAACGCTCGAGAGCGTCTTCATCACCTATTTCGGCGGCGGGCTCCTGATCGGGGTGATCATGCTCCTGCAGCGCGGCGGCAATCTCAGCGCGGCCGCATCCGCCCCCTGGTATGCTTACAGCTCGGGTGCGCTCGGGCTGGTCATCGTCGGGGCGCTCGGCTTTAGCGTTCCCCGCCTGGGGCTGGTCGCCGCTTTCACCGTTTTCGTTGCCGCCCAGTTCGCCATGGGAGCGCTCGTCGACCATTTCGGCTGGATGGGTTCGGCCGCGCGCCCGCTGACGACGTCCAAGGTGGCGGGCATGGCCGTGGTGCTGGGCGGCATCTGGTTGATCCTGCGAGACTGAGCGATCCGGGACGGGTCGACTGTGCGGAGGAACCGGAAAAATGCGGAGGATGCTGCGGAAGGCCTGGGCGCTGCGCCTGGGGATGATCGTTATGTTGGTGGCAGCTTCGGGCTGCGCCTCCGTGAGCCCTCCGGTGGAGCCCCCCGCCCGCTCCGCCGAACTTCCGGCCGAAAGTTATTGGTGGTACCTGCGGTTTCGCATGGAGTGGCCTGAGGGGGAACCGCCGGCGTGGCACACGGATCTCATGCTGGCCGACCTGGTCGTCCGGCCGGTTCTTGAGCGTCGCCAGGCCGATATCGCGCTGTGGCGGTTTCACCGCCGGGCGGCCCGCGACGCGGCCGGGCACCAGTTCAGCTTCATATTCTACGCATCGCCCGCAACCGCCCGCAGCGTCTTTGAAGACGTCAGTTCGTCGCCGGCCCTGGGCCTGGCGCGGGCCGCCGGACGGGTGACCGCGGTCCTTCAGGACGACCCCTTGCACCCCTCGCGCCCGGCGCCCGCGGACACGAGCGACCCCGCCTGGTCCGCAGCCTTGCGCAGCGCCTGGCCCGACTACCTGATGGGCGCCAGCCGAATGTGGCTCGCCCTCGTGTCGCAGCATGCCGCTCCTCCGCCCGCATCACCTGCGAGCTTTGAGGAGATGGATGCCGCCTATGCACGCGCAGACGCAGCGGTGACGGTGGTGTGGCGGGACGAGGGCCGGCATGCCTTCCTGCACCATCTCAATGCACTTTTCGGGTACGAACCGCTTCAGATGCGCTTCTGAGACGGGAGCCCCCGTTGCTGCCGTCTGGAGAAGGACTTATATTTTCCCACCTGCGACCCTACTACAGTCAACGCCGTCGGCGTTCAGGGGGTGCCGGCTGCCCAATGACCGATGGGAGGAAACGTGCGAAAATTAAACCACATGGCATATGCAGTCATCGCCCTGGCCATCCTGATCTGCAGCGGATCGGCGTGGGCGGCAGACGCAGCGGACATGAAGGGCTGGGGGGTCGGCGACCCTTACAACCGGCTCTACAACCCGAAAGAGCTCGAGAAGCTCAAGGCCAGGGTGGTGAAGCTGGCCGAGACGGCCCCCATGCCCGGCATGTCTCCGGTCGTTGTCCTGGAGGTGCGCGAAGGCAGCCAGACCATCACGGTCCACCTCTGCCCGTCCTGGTTTGCGAAGCCATCTGATACCGGGCTTAAGCCAGGTGACGACGTCGTGATCCGCGGCAGCTGGGCCGAGATCAACGGCAAGGATGTCTTCCTGGCATCGAAGGTGAAAAAGGGGGAATCCCAGGAATTCAAGGTCCGCCTGACCAAGGACGGGACCCCGTTCTGGACGATGACGCCGGAGCAGCTGGCCCGGGAGCGGGCGTCCAAGGACGAGTGACCGCGGGAGGGAATCGATGGGTACACGAGAGTGGACACCGGGGGAGATGCTGGAGCTTTCGGGGTCCTACTGGCGCACCTGTGCGCTGCACGCGGGCGTCAAGCTGGATGTCTTCACCGTCCTCGACGGGGAGGAACGCAGCGCCGCGGATACGGCGGCCGCGGCCGGCGCATCCGCCGACGGGATTGAACGGCTGCTGAACGCGCTTGCTGCCATGGGGCTGCTCGAGCACCGGGGCGGGCTCTACTGCTGCCCGGCCTCGGTGCGCTCGCTCCTGTCCCGGTCGTCGCCCGGTTACCTCGGCCACATCATCCTGCACCACCACCACTTGATGGCCTCCTGGTCACATCTGCACGAGGCCGTGTCCTCAGGCCGCCCGGTCGGCGACGAGCCCAAGCCGGTCAGCCGCGAGGAGTGGCGCGAGAGCTTTCTGCTGGGGATGTTCAACATGGCCATGGGGCTCGCGCCCCAGGTGGCGGCCGCGCTCGACCTATCGGACTGCCGGCGCCTGCTCGACCTTGGGGGCGGCCCCGGGACCTACGCCATCCACTTCTGCCTCCGAAACCCGGAGCTGACCGCAACCGTTTACGATCTGCCCGCCACGCGGCCGGTCGCGGAAGGCACGATCGAGCGCTTCAACCTCGCCGAGCGCATCCGCTTCACACCCGGCAACTACCTCGAGGACCCGGTCGCGGGCCGCTACGACGCAGTCTGGCTGTCGCACATCCTTCACGGAGAGGGGCCTGAGGACTGCCTGAACATTCTGCGCAAGGCCGTCGGCGCACTCGAGCCGGGCGGGCGGGTGATGGTCCACGAGTTCATCCTGAACGACACGAAGGACGGTCCCGTCTTCCCGGCGCTCTTCTCCCTCAACATGCTGCAGGGCACGGAGCGTGGCCGTTCCTACTCCGGCGCAGAGCTCACCGGCCTGATGTCGGCCGCCGGGGCCCGGGACATCCGGCGTATCCCCCTGCGAACCCCCAACGACTCCGGGATCCTGATCGGTGCCGCCTGAGGCGGCCACACCCCATCACTCCGGCAAGGACGCGAACATGCCCGTCATCGTCTCATTCGTGGGCCGCTCGGAATCCGGCAAGACCACGCTGATCGAAAAGCTGATCCCCGTGCTCCTGCGGCGGGGGTTCCGGGTCGGCACCATCAAGCACACCCACCATACCCCTGAGCTCGACCGCTCCGGCAAAGACAGCGCCCGGCACCTGGCCGCCGGGGCCTCGACCGTGGTGCTCGCGTCGTCCGGGCAGATCCAGCTGGTCAAGACCGGCGTCAACGGCGGCCTGGGCGGGCTGGTCCGCTACTTCGACGACGTCGACCTGCTGATCACCGAGGGGTTCAAGCAGGAGCGCACGCCCAAGATCGAGGTGCTGCGCCGCGCCGTGAGCGACCGGCTCCTCTGCCTCGAGGACCCCATGCTCGTGGCGGTGGCGACCGACGCGGAGCTCGACCTGCCGGTGCCCGTCCTGCCCCTCGACGACCCGGAGGCGGTCGCCGATTTCATCGAGGCGCACGTTTTGAATAGGGCAAGGGACGATGCCGGCCGATGACGTTGCCGGGCTCGCCCGGATGAGGTCATGGTTTCGCGCCTACGTCGCCGCGTTCTGCACCCGCGACCCCGGCGCGGCCCCGGTGTATCGGATGAAGGCGGCTCACACCGGGCGGGTCCGCCTGGGCATGCGCCGGCTGGCCGCCGAAGCGGGGCTCTCCGGCCGGGCGCTCGTCTTGGCCGAAACGGCCGGGCTGCTGCATGACGCCGGGCGCTTCGAGCAGTACGAGCGCTACCGGACCTTCCGCGACGGCGAATCCGAACACCACGGCCGGCTCGCGGTGCAGGTGATCCGCACGCATGGGCTGTTGCAGGACTTCCCGGCCGCAGAGCGGCGTATCGTCCTGGAGGCGGTCGCCCACCACAACGAAGTCCGCCTGCGGCCGCTCGCCGACCCGGCCGCTTTATTCCTCCTGAAGCTCCTGCGCGACGCGGACAAGCTCGACATCCTGAAGATGGCGGCCGCCCGAACCAACGGACGCCGCCGACCCGGGCCGCTCACCGATTTGAACGTGCCGGCCGACGGGCCCTGTTCCCCCGCCGTGGTGGCCGCCATGCAAGCCGGGCAGGTCGTCCCGATCGCGAAGGTCGACTCGAAGTGCGACGCGCTGCTCTTCTTCCTGTCCTGGGTTTTCGACCTCAATTTCCCCGCCGCCTTCCGGCAGGTGCTCGAGGCCGGGTGGTTCGACCGCCTGGCGGGGGCGGTCCCGCCCTGCGCCCAAGCGTGCGAGGTCGTCCGGAAAGCCCGAAACCACGCTGCATCCTGCGCAGCGCGGCCGCATACGGGCCGGCCGCCGGTTTGACTTTGAAACCCAAATCGAATACAGGGGATCCCTTGCACCTGCAGCAGGAAACGACCTCACCGACTCCGCCGGGATCCGCCATGACGGTTGCGCTCGAACACCTGATGTGCCGCCGGGGCAACCTGGAACACGTGCTTGACAGCATCCAGGAAGGCATCATCGCCCACGACGCGGCCCGACGCATCTTCTTTTTCAACCGTGAAGCGGAACGCATCACCGGTTACGCCCGCGGAGACGTGCTGGGGCGGGACTGCCACGAGGTATTCGGGGCGCCCTTCTGCGGCGGGCGGTGTTCTTTCTGCCAGTCCCCCCCGGATCTGGCGCCCGTCGCCGACTACCCCCTGAACATCACCACCCGGGCCGGAGAGCCCCGGCGCGTCGAAATGCGCGTGACCTGCATGCGCGACGACACCGGCGGCCTGTCCGGTGTTCTCGCCTCGTTCAAGGACGTGACCGACTTCCTCCGGCTGCAGATGCGCGCCGGGGAGCTGACCAGCTTCGGCAACCTGATCGGGCACGACAGTCGCATGCTCGCAGTGTTCAAGCAGATCCGCGATGCGGCCGGGTACGACTATCCGGTGCACGTGGCGGGCGAAACCGGGACCGGCAAGGAACTGGCGGCCAACGCGCTGCACAACGAGAGCCAGCGCGCGGGCGGGCCGTTCGTGCCGATCAACTGCGGCGCGCTGCCGGAGGGGCTGATCGAAACCGAGCTGTTCGGGCACGTGCGCGGCGCGTTCTCGGGCGCCATCCGGGACAAGAAGGGCCGCTTCGAGCTGGCCGACGGCGGGACGGTGTTCCTGGACGAGGTGGCGGAGCTTTCCAACGCCATGCAGGCAAAGCTCCTGCGGTTCCTGCAGGAGGGGCGTTTCGAACGGGTCGGGGGCGAGCAGACGCTTTCGGTGAACGTGCGGGTGGTCAGCGCGACCAACAAGAACCTGAAGAAAGAGGTTGAACGCCGCCGCTTCCGGGAAGACCTCTACTATCGCCTCAACGTCATTCCGATCACCCTCCCGCCCCTGCGGGAACGCAAGACCGACATCCCCCTGCTGATCGGGCACTTTCTCCGGGAGGCGGCCGAGCGGTATGGCCGCCAGCCGCTGGAGATTTCGGTCCGCGCCATGGCCCTGATGATGGACTACCGCTGGCCGGGCAACGTGCGCGAGCTCCAGAACGCCATCCAGTTCGCCTTCGTGAAGTGCGACGGCAGCGTGGTCGACCCCAAGGACCTGCCGCTCGAGCTGCGACAGGCCGCCGACGTGTGCCCGCGCCGCGGGCCTTCGCGCAAGCTCGACCCGGACGCCGTCCGCCGGGCCCTCGCCCGCACCGGGGGCAACAAGGCCAAGGCCGCCAAGCTCATGAGCGTGGGTCGGGCGACCCTCTATCGATTCCTGAACGACCACCCGGACATGGCCTGAGCGACCCGGTCAGCGGCCGGCCCCCAACTCCGCCTGCAGCCACTCGCGCACACCCCGGTCCAGGCCGTAGACCCCCTTCAGCTCGCAGACATCCTTCTCAAACCGCGGCGGCAGCTCGAACCTGGCCAGCTCCAGGGCCTCGTCCGAATTGCGGCGGATGAGGTAGACGTAGTAAGGCCGCGACCAGCAGTTGACGACGAAGTAGGTCGTGTAGTCGTCCTTGGAGCGGATCACGTACCCGTCGCCACGCGCCCAGTTGTTGCCCCACTCGAGGTAAAGCCGCACGGCCTCCTCGGGGGTCATCTCCCAGTTGATCTCATCGATGAGATCCGGTCGTTTCTTCAGCTCTTCCAAGCTCAGCATGTGTCGTCGCCTCCACCGGTAAAGGGGCAAAAGAGTTCGGGGTTCAGGGTTCAGCAGGAGAAGGAAACTGGCCTGTGGGAGCAGCCTTTAAGCCCGGCCTGAACTCTGAACCCTGCCTCCTCAAAAACAACGGGGCGCCCGGAGGCACCCCGCTGAAGGTGTGAAGATCCCGAACGGACCGATCAGGCGGCCGCGTCGAGCGAGCGCCGATCGGCCATCGACATGAGCTGCCGCTCCCGGGCCTTGTCGATCCCGAGTGCCTTGCGCTTCTTGTCGATGTGCTCGATGATCATGCGCGCCATCTCGTAGGGGTCGTTGGCAAAGCCCCACTTGCCGAACCCGAGTTCTTCCAGATCCTCGAACAAATAGCTTGTGGAACTTGGTGCCTTCCACGGTGGGGAAGGTGACCCCGAATACCGTGAATACGCCGGAAGCCACGAAGTACTGACCGATGGAGATGGCCTTTTCGCTCATGTACTCGGGGGCCGCGCCCGCCACCGGGAGGTCCGCGATGCTGTTGCCCAGCCCGCCGGTTCTTGACCATCTCCGCGGCCGCGATCAGGATGCGGCTGTTGTCGACGCAGGACCCGATGCCGAGCACGGGCGGCATGCCGACCGTCTCGCAGACTTCCTTGAGCCCGGGGCCGGCCAGGTGGGCGGCCTCGGGCGTGGTCAGCCCGGCCTTGGCCAACGCGATCTGCGAGCAGCCGGTCTGCAGCACCAGCACGTCGTTTTTGATCAGCTCCTTGACCAGTTCGACATGAATCCAATCCTGCTTGGTGCGCGGATTGGTGCAGCCGACAACGCCGGCGACCCCGCGGATGCGGCCATTGATGATGTTGTCGTTGAGCGGGGTATAGGATGCGCGGAAGGAACCGCCCAGCATGTAGTTGATGTATTCGTGCGAGAACCCGTGCACGCCGATGTTCTTGATCTTGGGGATCTCGATCTTGGCGGTGCGGTTCTTGAAACGGCCGATCGCCTGCAGCACCACCTCGTCCGTGCACTCCTTGGGGGTGTGCTCGTGGAACTCGATATGGGTCGCGCCCTCGATATGGCAGCGCGGGTTGGTGGTGATGAGCTTGGTGCCGTAGCAATCGGCGACTTTAACCAGACCCTGCTTGATGCACTGCACGTCCACGCACATCGCGTCCACCGCGCCGGTCACAATGATGGCCTCCGTGGACATGAAGTTCCCGGCGTGCGGAATGCCGTGCCGGACCAACACCTCGGCGCCGGAACAGCACATGCCGCACAGGTTGATGCCCTTGGCGCCCGCGGCCTTGGCCGCCTGAATCAAGGTGGGCTCGCCTGACGGACTCGATCATGGACTCGAAGAGGTTCGGCTCGTGCCCGTGGACGATGATATTGACCTGGTCTTCTTTCAGGACGCCCATGTTCACCTCGATCGCCACCGGCGCCGGGGTGCCGAAGAGGATGTCCGAGATCTCGGTGGCGACCATGGAGCCGCCCCACCCGTCGGCCAGAGCCGTGCGGCTGAACTGCTTGGTGATGTTGACGTAGTCCTGGTCGACGCCCATGTGGGTGCGGTGCATCATTTCCATGATCTCGCGCATGGCCCCGCGGGGGACCATCCCGTGCTTGCGCCAGAGTTCGAGGGTCTTGGCCGGTACGCGCTGGGCGAACGGGATCTCCCCTTCCACCTGGGTGTAGGTGCGCTCGAGCTCTTTGTAGAGGTCCTTGGCCACATCCATGAGGTCCCGGCCCTCGGTATCGATGCCGATCGACTGGGCCACCGACTCCAGCTTCTGGGGGTTCTTGATGCGGTAGTCTTTGATATGACCGTTAACGACCTCGCGGAAGAGGTCCAGCATGCTCATGCCGTGGTCGGTGTGCGCCGCACAACCGGATGCCACAAACCGTGCAAAATTGCGGGCCTGAATGGTGTCGATGGTGGCGCCGCAGACCCCGACCTTGGAATAGGGGTCGCGGGCGTTGAGCCGGCAGGGCCCCATGAAGCAGTGCTTGCAGCAGGCCGACTCTGAGCCAATGGGGCAGGCCTTCATGGTGTGGGCACGATCGAATGCCGTTTCCACCCCGTCCTTGCGGGCCTTGATCAGCATCTGGGCGGTCGCCTCGCAGGTGGTCACATCCCGGGGTTCCGGCAGATCTTTTTCTTTCTTTTTCAGGACCTCTTTCTTTTCCTTCTCTTCCATTCGGAATTCCTCCCTTCGTGGAAAGACTTGGTATAAATCAAATTATGTCAGTATGTTCTAAGATGGGGCAGGGTCAAAACAAACCCGCTGGATCACCGCCCCTCCAATCGGGGTGAGTCCGGCGCGGCGTTCAGGTGGATGCTCGGGTTTGGGAATTGTCTCGGAGAGCTACGGGAAAAAAGAGCTTTTGTCAAGCGCTGCGCGGCACCGGCGACTGCGTCCCGGCCGGAGGCCCATCCAGTCGAATTGAGTTGAATTGAAACCATGCCTATATTAAATGACCGAATCGAAGCCTGAGCGAGAAAGGAAGCGCACATGTCCGATCCCGAATCCCAGATTCCGGCCGGAGGCAACGATCAACCCGGCGTCAAGGTGTACTCCCTCAGCACCTGCAGCCACTGCAAAGCCGCCAAGAAGTTCCTGGGGGAATGCACGATCAGGTACGACTTCGTGGACGTGGACCTGCTCGAGGGCGACGAGCGCAAGGCCATCGTCGAGGACGTACGCAAATTCAACCCGCGCTGCTCCTTCCCCACCATCATCATCGGGGAGAAAGTCATCATCGGCTTCAAGGAAACCGAAATCAAGGAGGCGCTGGGCATGGAATGAGCATCACAGCGCAACAGCTTTACGACCAGATGCGGAAGGTGCAGGAGCCCAAGGGCTACTATTTCAACACGGACCGCGAGCGCGTGTTCGAACTGCTCGAATCGCTCATCGCCAATCGCGGACGCTACGGGTACATGGGCTGCCCCTGCCGGCTGCTGGCCGGGGACCGCGACGCGGACCGGGACATCATCTGCCCGTGCGTTTACAGCGTCCCGGACATCGCCGAGTACGGCAGCTGCTACTGCAACCTCTACGTCTCCCGGGAGTGGAACGAGGGGAAAATCCCGCACGCCTACGTGCCGGAGCGGCGTCCCCCCGAGAAAATGCCGTTCTGAACCTCCTTGACTATTTCAGCCCCTCGTCACATTTTAAACATGTTGAAATCCATCGTGAATCATAATGGTACGGGCGAGAATGTCGCCTTCAAAGACCAACCTTAACGCGGGGGGGGTAAGGACCGTTATGGAAGAAGAGGAATGCAAGATTCCTATGAACACAGGGCTGCGGGGCGTCACGGTCGCCAGCACCCGGATCTGTGAGGTCGACGGTAAAAACGGGCGCCTGATCTACCGCGGGTACCTAATCCAGGATTTGGCCGGGGCCTGCTACGAGGAAATCGCTCACCTTCTGCTGTACGAGCGCCTGCCGACGACTTCCGAATTGGAGCAGTTCCGGAAAACTCTCGCCGGGCAGCGGAGTATCCCGGACAGCGTCGTCGCCGCGTTCAGGACATTTCCCCTTACGGCCAGGCCCATGGATGTGCTGCAGGCCGCCGTTGCCATGCTGGCTCCCCATGACCCCGATCTGCGCGAGGAGTCGCGCGAGGCTTCGCTGCGAACGGCCGTCCGGCTGATCGCCAAGTTCCCCACGATCGTGGCCGCCTGGCACCGTATCCGCAATGGCCTCCAGCCGCTGCCGCCGAACCCGGAGCTGGCCCACGCCGCTAATTTCGTTTACCTGCTGACCGGGAAAAACCCTGAAGCCGAGGCCATGCGGGCCATCGATACCGCTCTCGTGCTGCATGCCGAACACGGGTTCAACGCCTCCACCTTTGCCGCCCGCGAGGTCGCCTCTACGCGGGCTCACATGTACGCGGCGGTTTCGGCCGCGGTGGGCTCGCTTTCGGGCGCGCTGCACGGAGGGGCCAACGCCAAAGTCATGCAGACGCTCCTGTCGATCGGCGACGTCGGGAAGGCGGTTGAGTTCGTAAATGCCGAACTCGGAGCCGGGCGCAAGATCTTCGGCCTCGGACATGCGGTCTACGATGTGGACGACCCGCGCGCTCATATTCTGGCGCCCATGTCCAAGGCGCTGGGGGAACGCCGCGGCGAGCCCAAGTGGTACGAGATGTCCCGGGTGATCGAGGCGGCGGCCAAGGACCTTTTCCGTAAACGCAAGGGGGCCGACATCCCGGTCAACGTCGATTTCTACAGCGCCTCGCTGTACTACTACCTCGGCATCCCGGTCGACTTGTTCACGCCGGTTTTCGCCGTCGCGCGGATCGCCGGGTGGGCTGCGCACGTGATCGAGGAGCAGTTCGCCGGCGCCGCACCCAAGGCGATGCTCTACCGGCCGGAATCCGAGTACATCGGAGAGTACTGCGGCCCGGACGTGTGCGAGTTCGTCCCCCTGAACCGGCGCGGGTAACCTCAATCCCTGCCGATGGCCTCGCTACGGCCGGCCGTGCGTCCGCCCCGTCTCGGGGTTGAGGCGTACGCCGACCGGTCGTGCGAGCGGCCGAACCCACTGTTGCCACACCGCTCCCTTCGCTGCCGCAACCGTTCGACTTTGTCAAGTATTCAACCGGGTTGAAGTTGACAAAGCCCGGGCTGCGCCATAGGGTGATGACCGGTAGCCCGCCGGTACATACCCGGGCGGAGCCAGCGGTATCAACGTCAGGCAAGGAGCGCTCCCATCAACGTCCTCGTCACCGGCGTATCCGGGTTCGTCGGATCGCACCTCTCACACGCCCTGCTCGAGCGCGGCCACACGGTCGTGGGCCTGGCCCGCCGGAGCGCACCCGGCCTGCCCGAGCACCGGCGGTTCCGCTTCGTGGCGGCCGACACCGCCCGGCCCGGTCCGTGGCAGCACCACGTCGCAGAGGTCGATACCGTCGTCAATCTCGCCGGGCGATCGATCTTCGGCCGCTGGACCCCGGCCGTCAAAGCCGAAATCCGGGAAAGCCGCATCCTGACCACGCGCAACGTGGTCGAGGCCGTGCCCGCCGGTTGCCCGGTCAGGCTCATCAGCGCCTCAGGGGCCGGGTATTTCGGCAGCCGCGGGGAGGACCTGCTCGGAGAGGACGAGCCCGTGGGAACGGATTTTCTGGCGAAGCTCTCGGCCGACTGGGAGGCTGAGGCGCTGCGAGGGGGCGCGAAGGGGCTGCGCGTGGCGGCCGTGCGCCTGGGCGTGGTGCTGGCGCGGGACGGCGGAGCGCTGGCTCAGATGATCCCAGCCTTCCGGCGCTTCGTAGGCGGACCCGTCGGTGACGGGCGCCAGTGGTTTCCGTGGATCCACATGGACGATCTCGTGTCCGCCCTCGTCTTTCTGGCGGATCGGCCGGAGCTGGGCGGGGCGTTCAATCTATGCGCCCCGGAACCCGTGCGCAACCGGGAGCTGGCCGCGGCCCTCGGCCGTGCCCTCAACCGGCCGGCGGTGGTGCCGGCCCCGGCCTTCCTGCTGCGCGCCGTTCTGGGAGAGTTTGCGGGCGTGCTCCTGGCAAGCCAGCGCATGGTGCCGCGCCGCCTGCTGCAGCTCGGGTTCGAGTTCGGCTACCCGAACATCCACGCGGCACTGCACGCGATCTTCGGCGCCGGGGCCGGGCCCGAGCGGGGCTGAGGCATGGATCTGAACCCACCGGACGGCCCGGGGCTGGCGTTCCTGCTGGAGGTGTTCGACCGCAGCAGCGGGGACCCATCCAAAAGCGTGTCCATGTTCGTCGTCGGCGAAAGCCTGGGGTGGGAACGGGAGCTCGCATCCCGCACTGCCCAGGACCTGATGGGACTGGGGCTGATCGAGATCCGCACGCTCTCGGGCGGCGTCGGATTGAGCACGGCGGGGGCTGAGGCCGTGAACACCGCGCGTGCCTCCACCGCCTCGCCGAACGCGCCGATGGGCCGCGGGCCGGTGATGACCCCGGTTGAGTGTCGCCTGGCCGAGGACGCGAGCGCGCGGGTTCGAACCGAGGCTGCCGCAAACGGGCGCCTGTCGCCGGAATTGGAGGCCGACCTGCGCACCCTCGCGGCCCAGATCGCCTCCCCACGCCCCAAGACGGCGATCGTGTGCGCGTGCCTGCGATCGATGCTCGACGCCATAGACCCGGCTGCGCATGCCGGTCGCGCCGCAATCCGAGCGCTGCTGGGGGAGTGAATCGCATGCAGACTCCCATCACGCTCGTTTCGTGGAACGTGAACGGCCTGCGGGCGGTGGCGCAAAAGGACTTTCAGGGATCCATCCGCGGGCTAAACGCGGACATCGTCGCGGTCCAGGAAACCAAGCTGCAGGGGGCCCATCAGCTCCCGGCCCTGTCCGACCTGCCGGGCTACACCTCTCACTGGTCACACTGCGAGGTTAAAAAAGGCTACAGCGGGGTCGGCGTCTACACGCGGATCCCCCCGCGGGAGGTATGCCACGGCATCGGGCAGCCGCGCTTCGATTCCGAGGGCCGGATCTTGGAGCTCGACTACGGCAGCTTCGTCTTGCTCAACGTGTATTTCCCCAACGGCGGCATGAGCGAGGAGCGGCTGCAGTACAAACTCGATTTCTACGAGGCCTTTTTCGAGTACGCCGACGCGCAACGCGGCCGCGGGCGCAGCGTGGTCATCTGCGGGGACTACAACACCGCCCACCGGGAGATCGACCTCGCCAACCCGCAGGCCAACCAGAACGCCTCCGGTTTCCTGGCGATCGAGCGCGCCTGGGTCGACCGCATCGTGTCCCGGGGCTACGTGGACACCTTCCGGCACTTCTACCCGGACGAGGTGAAGTACTCGTGGTGGACCTACCGCTTCCGCGCGCGGGAGCGGAACATCGGGTGGCGCATCGACTACGTTTTCGTGACCGGCGACCTGATCGAGAGCGGGCGCGTCCGCCGGGCCTTCATCGACAACGAGGTGCTCGGCTCGGACCACTGCCCGGTCGGCCTGTCGCTCGCAATCTGAAGAGGGGAGGGGCGTGGACCGCAACCGCATCGTCGCCATATACGGCAGCCCAAGGCGCCGCGGCAACACGGCCACCCTGATGAACGCGGCCGTGGCGGGCGCCCGCGCAGCCGGGGCGCAGGTGGACGAGATCGTCCTGCGCGACCTCAAGCTGTCGCCGTGCATGGAAATCTACAGCTGCCGGGAAGACGGCGAGTGCCGCATCCGGGACGATTTCCAGGCGGTGCGCGAGCGGGTGCTGAGTGCGGCCGGCCTCATGCTGGCCTCCCCCATCTTTTATTACGCCGTCAGCGCACACACCAAGATCCTGATGGACCGGTTCCACTCCCTCTGGGTGAAACGCGCCTGGGCGAAGCCGTCGCTCCCCCGGCCGGCCGGGCGCCGCAAGGGGTTGTTCATCTCGACCGGCGCGACCCAGGGGCGCCGGCTGTTCGAGGGGACGCTGCTCAGCGTGCGGTATTTCTTCGACACGCTCGACATGGACCTCTGGCGCGCGCTGCTCTATCGCGGGCTCGAGGGCGAAACCGACGTGCTCGGGCACCCGGATTACCTGGCCGAGGCCGGACGGGCCGGGGGCGAGCTCGCCCAGGTGATCCGGGCCGACGCGTACGACCTCAACCGGTCCGGCCCGCAGCAGGAGTGAAGGGAACCGCATGGGACTGACGTTCGAACCGATCACGCTGGACCGCCAGAAAGACTACATCGCGCTGCTCGCCCGCTCCCCCCAGGTGGGGTCGGACTACAGCTTCCTCAACGCCTGGGCCTGGGCCGACGAGTATGGGCTGCAGTGGGCCTGGGACGGAGAGCTGGTCTGGTTGCGGCAGTCGCGGCCGAGGGAGGCCCTGTGGGCGCCGATGGGACCGTGGCAGGAGATCGACTGGGACCGCCGCATGGCGGGGGGCGAGCTGGCCGGCCGCAGCTTCATCCGCGTCCCGGAGCAGCTCTCCGAAATCTGGGCCGCACGGTTCGGCGACCGGGTGCGGGTCGACCCGGCGCGCGACCACTGGGACTACGTCTACCTCGTGAGCGACCTCGTCGACCTCCCGGGCAACCGGTTCCACAAGAAGAAGAACCTGCTGCGGCAGTTCGAAAAAGCCTACGACTTCAGCTACGTCGATTTCGGTCCCAAGCTGATCGACCAGGCGCTGGCCATGCAGGAAGACTGGTGCACCTGGCGCGACTGCGAGTCCTCGGACCTCCTGTCGTCCGAGAATCAGGCCATCTACCGCGTACTCTCCCACTGGCACCAGTTCGACCGGATCATGGGGGGAGCGCTGATCGTCGAAGGCATCATCGTGGCCTACACGCTGGCCGAGCCCTTGACGGCGGACACCCTGGTCATCCATTTTGAAAAGGGCTGCCCGGCCTTCAAGGGTGGCTACCAGGCGATCAACCAGATGTTCCTGGCGAATGCGGGAGGCGCGTACCGTTTCGTCAACCGTGAGCAGGATCTCGGCAACGAGGGCCTGCGCAAGGCCAAGGAGTCCTACAACCCGGTCGACTACCTGCGCAAGTCGAACGTCTCGTTTGCTGGGTGAGCCCGATCGGATGGCGATCACAACGGAGGCCCTTATGGCGGAGACGCTCGTCAAACTCGAACCCTGCCGGCTGTCAACAGAGTCGGTGTCCGACTACCGCACCCGCCTGCCCCGGATCGCGGAAGCCGTCATCGACAGCTGCAGCCTCCAGGAGTGTTACACGCATGTGGACTACGAGCCGATCCCGTCGCGAGCGGTGGTGGTCGAGATCCTCGACCGCATGCGCGAGCTGCTCTTCCCCGGGTACTTCAGCCGGGACAAGGTGGACCCGGTCACCTTGCGCTACAGCGTGGGGCAGACGGTCACGACGGTGTTCGACCTGCTGGCCGAGCAGATCTGCCGCAGCATCCGCCACGACTGCCTGCGCTACCATCAGCCCTGCGTCGACTGCGACCACCGCGGACACGACCTCGCGCTGCAGCTGCTGGAGGGGGTCCCGGACCTGCGGCGTCTGCTGTCGACCGACGTGCGGGCGACCTACGAGGGCGACCCGGCCGCCCGCAGCCACGACGAGATCATCTTCAGCTACCCCGGCCTCTTCGCCACGGCGGTCTACCGGGTGGCCCACCGGCTCCACCGGATGGGCGTCCCGCTTCTGCCGCGCATCATGACCGAGCACGCCCACGGGATCACCGGGATCGACATCCACCCTGGAGCGGAAATCGACGAGAGCTTCGTGATCGACCACGGGACCGGGGTGGTCATCGGCGAAACGACCCAGATCGGCAAGGGGGTGCGCATCTACCAGGGGGTGACGCTCGGCGCCCTGTCGCTTCCGCGCGACGCGGGCGACCAGTACCGCGGCAAGAAACGCCATCCGACGATCGAGGACGAGGTCATCATCTATTCCGGGGCGACCATCTTGGGCGGGGACACCGTGATCGGCGCGCGCGCGGTCATCGGCGGCAACGTCTGGCTGACCGAGTCGGTTCCGGCCGACACCCGCGTGGTCATGGAAGCCCCGCGGCTGATCTACAAGACCAACGGGAACACACCGACCAAGGAGGCCTTCCGCAGATGAAATACTACACCACCATTGCCGGCACGGTCGGGTCGACTCCGCTCGTGCAGCTGAACCGGATGGCGGCGGGGCTGCCCGCCCGCATCCTGGCCAAGCTCGAGTTCTTCAACCCGCTCGGCAGCGTCAAGGACCGCATCGCGGCGGCCATGATCGATGCGGCCGAGCTCGAGGGACGAATCACCCCCGAGACGGTCATCGTCGAGCCCACCAGCGGCAACACCGGTATCGCGCTTGCCTTCATCTGCGCGGCCAAGGGCTACCGCCTGTGCCTGACCATGCCGGAGACCATGAGCCTGGAACGCCGCAAGCTGCTGACCCACCTGGGTGCGGAGCTCGTGCTCACGCCGGGGCCGCAGGGCATGCAGGGCGCTATCGACAAGGCGCGCGAGATCGTCTCCGCCGAGAAGAAGGCCTTCATGCCCGACCAGTTTTCCAACCCGGCCAACCCGCGGGTGCACCGCGAGACCACGGCCGAGGAGATCTGGCGCGACACCGAGGGCCGGGTGGACATTCTGGTGGCCGGCATCGGCACCGGCGGCACTATCATGGGTGTCTCGCAGGTGATCAAGGCGCGCAAGCCGGCCTTCCGCAACGTGGCCGTGGAGCCCGCAGGCTCCCCCGTGCTGTCGGGCGGGCAGAAGGGTCCGCACAAAATCCAGGGCCTCGGCGCCGGGTTCATCCCCAAGGTCCTGGACCCCGCCATCCTGGACGAGGTCGTCACGGTGTCCAACGAAGATGCGTTCCAAACCGCGCGCCGGCTGGCCCGCGAGGAGGGGCTGCTTTGCGGCATCTCCTCGGGAGCGGCCGTCTGGGCGGCCCTGCAGGTCGCCCGCCGCCCCGAAGCCGCGGGCAAGCTCATCGTCGTCATTCTGGCCAGCACGGGCGAGCGCTACATCTCGACCGAGCTCTTCAAGGCATAACCCGTCGGCTGCCCATTTTGGGCGGTCGTCGGCCAGCTGCCGTGCGGCAAGCGCCGCGTGTGCAACACTTACCCGCGCTGAAGCACACGGCCCTGCATGGCTGGAAGACTTTCGCCCGTACCATCCGCGGCCGCGCATATTCAGTCAGCCGTACGCACGATAAGATAAAGGCCGGCGCCAGACATAGATCCATGTATCTTGGAATTTCAATCGGATCGAAATGAACAGCACCGATTTGTAAAATGGGAGTGGGATCTGCGAACGGCTATTCTTTTGGTTATTTTCTAAAAGCTCAATCCGAGAATTGAAACTGCCGACTTTAGCATTTCTATTCTGCCCCCTCATGGGAACGTCACGATCCGAGCGGTATTTGCCTGATTGGCAGCTGAAATCATCGGAACTTCAAACTACTCCCCTGCACCTCCGCAACCGGGAAAGCGTAGTATTGGCTGCCGTCGCTTTTCCTGATGGTCAGGCTGAACTGGCCCGGATTTCCATTCGCAATCGTCGCTTCGAACGTGTAGCCTGCGACGCCGTTGATGCTGCAGGCGCCGGCCATCGTTGCCGCACCCGCAGAAATCGTCATGGCCGTGACCGCCGTACTGACCACGTTCATGCGGGTCCGGGTGTAGTAGTACTTGAGATAGCCTGACGGCGGCGGACCGGAGCTTGCATCGACCTGCTTTAGGGGACGTTCGTTTCGAACATGTATTTTTGGACAAAAAAACGCGAACTCTTTGGGGGAGTTCGCGTTTGATATGGATTGCGGTGGAGAGTTTCAGCTATGCGCGGCCTTCAGGGCCTGGTCCAGGTCCGCGATGATGTCGTCCACGTGCTCGATCCCGACCGAAATGCGGACCATCTCGGGTTCGACACCCGCTTTGAGCTGTTCCGCGGGATTCAGCTGGGAATGGGTGGTGGTCGCCGGGTGGATCACCAGGGTGCGGGCGTCCAGGATGTTCGCGAGGTGCGAACAGAGCTTGACCGCTTCGATGAACTTGCGGCCGGCCTCAAGCCCGCCCTTGAGGCCGAAACCGAACACGGCGCTGGGCCCCATGGGGAAGTACTTCTGCGAACGTGCGTAATCCGGGTGGCTCTTCAGGCCGGCGTAGTTCACCCACTTCACGAACGGGTGCTTTTCCAAAAAGCCGGCGACTTTCTGCGCATTTTCACAATGCGCCCTGGCGCGCAGCGGCAGGGTTTCGAGCCCCTGCAGGATGAGGAAGCTGTTCATCGGTGCGAGGGCCGCGCCGATGTCCCGCATCAGGCCCGTGCGCAATTTGACGCAGAACGCGGTGCACGGGACGCCCTCGAGCGTGCACAGCGCCTGCCAGAAGTTGAGGCCGTGGTAGCTGGGGTCGGGCGCGGTGATCTCCGGGAACTTGCCGCCCTTGGCCCAGTCGAATCCCCCCGCCTCGACCACCGCCCCGCCGATGCTGTTCCCGTGCCCGCCGATGATCTTGGTGAGCGAGTAGACGGCGATATCGCAGCCGTGCTCGAAGGGGTTGAAGATCGGGGGCGGAGAGACCGTGTTGTCGACGATGAAGGGGAGCCCGTGCCGGTGGGCGACGTCCGCGAGCGTTTTGAAATCGTCCACGTTGCAGCGCGGGTTCCCGATGCTCTCGGTGTAGACGAGCCGCGTGTTGCTGTCGATGGCCGCCTCGACGTCCGAAGCCTTTGAGGTGTCGACGAACCGCACCTCGATGCCGAAGCGCTTGAGCGTGTTCTCGAAGAGCACGTGGGTGCCGCCGTAGAGGTTCGCGCCGGAGACGATGTTCTGGCCCACCCCCGTAATCGCGGCCACCGCATAGAACACGGCGGACATGCCCGACGCGGTGCAGATCGCGGCGGTTCCGCCGTGCAGCGCGGCCAGCCGCCGTTCGAGCACGTCGGTAGTCGGATTGCCTATCCGCGTGTAGATGAACCCGCTGGTGTCGCGCAGCGCAAAAAGGTCGGCCGCGTGTTGCGTATCTTTAAATACATAGCTGGTGGTCTGGTAGATGGGGACTGCGCGGGAGAGCGTCTGGGCATCGGGGGAATGCCCGGAGTGCAGCACCACGGATTCGATGTGCAGTTTGGGGTCGGCCATGGGATCTCCTCCTCTGAAAGGTTTGGACAGCGGCTCGAACATAATGCCCGCTCTGCGGCTTGACAAGCAAGGCAAAAACACTCGATAGTAGCCACCCAACCGAGCACTCTCGGCACCCTTGGCACGGTTCCCCACACACGCAAGAGGGCGGCGACGCGGCCTGAAGGTGGCGCCATGAAGCTCAGCGAACTCCCGATTTTCAGCCTGTTCCGCTCCCGCGGCCGCGTATCGCGGCAGGAACGAATGGCGGCCTTCACCGTCAAGTACGACAACTTCAAGTTGCTGCTGGAATCCAACACCGAGCTGCTCAAGATCATCTCCGACATCGAGCAGAAATTGCGAGGCCAGTCCCCCTTCGGACTGCCCTACATCGAGGCCCAGACCATGCGGGCCTTCTTCCACTGCAGCCGGATGATCCATTGCATCGAAAAGATGGCCGACCGGCCCTACGCCGGTCTGAAAGCCGCGCTGGAGGCGGTTCAGCAGGCCATCACGGGCCAGGCGGGTGCCGTCACCCGCTCGGCCTGCCGCGATTTCGTCCTAAACCATGCCCGGATCAGCCGCGAGCTGACCGACGCGGTGGGCGAAAAAAACGCCAACATCGCGGAGGTGCACAACCGTGCCGGGCTCCTCATCCCGCGCGGCTTCGCGATCACCACCGCCGCTTTCGACCACTTCATGTCCTCCAACCGGCTGCTTGAAGTCGTGCAGCGGCTGAAGGCCCAGGCGGACATCATCGAGACCGAGACCATCCTGCAGGTGAGCGAGCAGATCCAGATGGTCATGGCCGAGTCCGACGTCCCCGAGGATCTTGGCCGGATCATCCTGGAGTCCTACGACCGCCTGGCCGCGGAGACCCCGCCCGAGCGGCGGCCGCTCAAGATCTCGATGCGCAGCAGCGCCATCGGGGAGGACAGCACGCTCTCCTTCGCCGGGCAGTACCTCACCGTCCTGAACGTTCCGCGCGAGCAGATCCTCGCCGAATACAAAAACATCCTCGCCAGTCTGTTCACGCCGCGCGCCATCGCCTACCGGCTGCACATGGGGATCCCCTTCAGCGAGGCGTCGATGGCGGTCGCTTGCATGGAGATGATCCCGGCGCACGCGAGCGGCGTCATGTACACGCGCAACCCGGTGAACGCCCTGGACAACCGGGTGCTCATCAACGCGGTGTGGGGCCTGGGCCCCTACGCGGTGGACGGCATCGTCCCGCCCGACAGCTATTACCTGGACAAGTCGGACCCACCCGCGCTGCTGAAATCGCGCATCCAGGAAAAACTCGTCCGGCTGGTGGGGCGCGCGGACGGGTACGTGACCGAGGAGCAGGTCGACCCCGGCCTGCGCAACCACCCCTGCCTCACGCCCGAGCAGGCGCAGGAGCTCGCCGCGGCCGGGCTGCACCTGGAGTCCCTTTTCGGCGGACCCCAGGACGTGGAGTGGGCCCTGGACGAGCAGGGGCGCTTCGTGATCCTGCAGGCGCGCCCCCTGCGGCTGGAGGGGCGGGACGCGGACGCGAAGGGGCTCGCCCCGGACATCCCGGAAGGGGCGCAGCTCATGCTGGACGACGCGGACGTGGCCTGCCCCGGCATCGGCTGCGGGCCGGTCGTGGTCGTGCGCTCCGAGTCCGACCTCACCTCGTTTCCCGACGGCGGGGTGCTCGTGGCCGTGCACGCCTCGCCCCAGTACGTCATGGTGATGAATAAGGCCCAGGCCATCATCACCGACTTCGGAAGCATCGTCAGCCACATGGCCTCGCTCGCCCGCGAGTACATGGTGCCCACCCTGATGAACCTTCGCCGGGCCACCGCCGCGCTCGCCCCCGGCGAAACCGTCACGATCGATGCCTACAACGGCCGGGTCTACCGCGGCCGGGTGCCCGAGGTACTGAACTCCGGCCTGCGCCATGGCGGGTTCGTCGTGAAGGGGCCGGCCTACCAGGCGCTGCGCCGGAGGGCGGACCTGATCGTGCCGCTGAATCTCACCGACCCACGCTCCCCGCAGTTCAACGAGCAGAGCTGCCGCACGATGCACGACATCATGCGCTACATCCACGAGACCTCCTACACAATCGTGTTCCAGCTCGGCGATCTCGTGACCGACCGCTCCAGCGTCTCGGCCCGTCTCAAGGCGGCGATCCCCCTCGACCTCTACGTGATCGACCTGTTCGGAGGGCTGAAAGTCGACGCGACGCGGGTGGCCGCGGTCACCCCCGAGGATGTCACATCCGTCCCGTTCCTCGCGCTGCTGCGCGGCATGCTCCACCGGGAACTGTCGGCGCCCCAGACCCGTCCCGTGAACCTGAGCGGCTTTTTCTCGGTCATGGGAGAGCAGATGGTGTCTCAGCCCGGCGCAGGCGGCGAGCGCTTCGGCGACCGCAGCTACGCGATCGTCTCGGACAAATACCTCAATTTCAGCTCACGGGTGGGCTACCACTACAGCGTCCTCGATTGCTACTGCGGCCGGACGGCGGCCAAGAACTACATCAATTTCCAGTTCAAGGGCGGTGCGGCCGACGATATCAGGCGCTCGCGGCGTGCCCGCATGATCGAAAAAGTGCTGGGCAGCCTGGGGTTTCTGGTGGAGACGACCGGTGACCGAGTAAGAGCGCGCTTGGCCAAGCAGAATCAGGCTTATATTGAGGAGAAGCTTGATCTCTTGGGCAGGCTATTGATCTACACGCGGCAGATGGACATGATGATGCACACCGAAGCGCACGTCACCCATCTCACCGAGTGCTTCCTGCAGGGCAATTACACGCTGGACCCTGCGGCCGTCGACAAGGGGAAAATGGCATGCCCCCTGCCGGCCGCCGAGCGGCAACCCGATTAGTAAAGCTCTTTGTGTGGGGGCGCACCGACGCAGGTAGGGTATTGGGTTGACTTGAAAAAAGAGCGAATGAGTTAATGCGATGCTGGTTTAACCGCGCCGCCGGCCGCCGGCCGCCGGATCAGGCAGCCCAGCTTGACGCCGCTTTCGCCTGAAACCAAAGCTTCGCTTTCGGTTTCAGTGCTCGCCAGCACTTCCACCGTTCCTACCCGGAAACCATCTTCGTTCAGGACCGCCAGGTTCATGCCCGGGCGCACGCCTTCATCCGTTCCCAGACGGAAGGAAACGATGAAACCGTCCGCGGATTTCTTGACCATGTAGATTTCGGCCGGTCCTTCCCTGGCCATGACCCGCTCCGTTTATCAGGGAAATAGATGCGTTTCTGCAGCGGCGCGGACGGTGTCATCCCCCGGATGCCGCCCAAGGCTGCGCCTCAAGCCCTAATGATCATACCACGGATTGTTCCGGGGCGGGGCCGCGCATCCGGCGCTTGGCGAGAAAAGCCAGAATCAGCGTCGGCACGAGCATGCCGAAGAAGCGCTTCATGAACACCAGCTCGAAATCATCAGGTCGCAGGGATGCCAAGTACATCGCGAGCCCCACTTCCACGAGCACGAGCACATCCACCACGATCACCAACAGCCAGTGCCTGGGATGCGTGGGCATCTGGGTCTCTTCTTGATTTTCCACGGTGTTCCTCCGCGTGCCGGTGGATGCGGCCGGCCCCCAGGCCGGCCGCATCCTGGAAATTACTTTTTGAAAATGTCGGTCCTGCTGATGTTCATGTAACGCAGGGCCTTGCCTTGCTCCTTGTAGTACACCCGGACTTCGTCCCCCGCATCCCAGATGGACGGCGGCAGCGCCAGGTACTCCTCTGGCACACTGAAGGTCACCAGGAGCTTCTGCCGACCGGAATAGATGGTGACGAATTTTTTGCCCTTGTCGATCACCGGAAACGCCTTGCCCTTGACCGCCGGATCCTGCTGATCCACGCCATCTTTCTTTTCAACCAGTTTGAAATCGATCGTCTTGAAGTTCTGGGCAGCCGTATCGAAGATGACTATCTGGCTCTTTTCGGTGTCGAGCTTCATCCGGCCTCCGGCCTTGGGCTCCGGGCCGCTTTCCATCGGGTCGGTCGGCAGCACGTAGGTGATCGGGGGCAGATCGGAATAATCAGGGTTCTGAGTGTCGTTTTTCTTGTCTCGAATCATGGTGACGATGCGCTTGTCCTTGTCGAAACTCACCGCCCGGCCCTGGTCCACCTTCCCGAAGTCTATGCAACCGAACAGGACCAGAAGCGGCAGAGCGACCAGCAGGTTGAGCCAAGTTCTTTTTTTCAGCATGATTGATAGCCTCCTTCATTTCTCATTTTGCCGTCCGGTCCTCTAAGCTTTGCTCTTCTTGGCGGCGATTTCCTGTTTCGCTCCCTGGACCATCTTGACGGTGATGTAGATGGTCATCGCCGCCACCAGGCCGAGAATCAGGATTGTCGCGCTGACATCGCAGATATTATACGCTTCCGGATAATAGTTCGGGATCAGCTTGAGCAGTACCGAGATCAGGCAGCCGATCACCGCCAGTCCAAAGGCGATGCGGATGCCGTAGCCCTTGATGTACTTGGTCGCCACGGAGCCGACCTGGGCCCCGATGGCGGCGCCGACCAGCATGATGAGGGCCGCCACGAGTTCGACGCGTCCTTTGAAGGTGTAGGTGGCCGCGCCGTAGAGGCCGGAGATCATGACCTCGAAGAGGTCCGTGCCGACGGCCACGTGGGTCGGGCAGCCGACGATGTAGATCAGAGAGGGCATGCGGATCAGGCCGCCGCCGATGCCCAGGATGCCGGCCAGCCAGCCGGTGACGAAACTCACGCCGATCGGCAGCCAGGCGGAGCAAGTAGATGCCCGCGACTTTGAGATGGATCATCGGCGGGATCTTGATCTTGTGCAGCGTCTTGTGCCATTCGAGGCCGGTGGCCAGCTTGTCGAGTTCCTTGCCGGCGGCCACGGCCTCTCGTTCCTTTTTCTTCCTCTTGGCCACGTCGGCAAACACCATCCAGGCGATGAGGGCCAGCAGGATCAAGTACAGCCAGCGCACCACCAGGTCCGACGCTGCCGATGCGTTCCAGCCACATGATCATCTGCGCGCCGATCTCAAAGCCGACCACCGTGCCGAAGACCATGATGAAGCCGAGCTTGTAATCGACGTTGCCGAACTTGCCGTGGCGCATGGTCGAAATCAGGGATTTGCCCGCCATGTGGGCGATATCGGTGCCGATGGCAAACGCCATCGGAAAACCCAGAATATTCAGGCCGGGGGTCACCATCCACGCGCCGCCCATTCCGAAAAAGCCGCCGATGACGCCAACACCGATGCCCAGAATAATCAGCCCGGGCCAGAAGATTTTAACGCCTGCGATAGGCATAAGAATATACAACCAATCCATGCCGACTCTCCTTTCGTACGAAATTTCGCGGATTACTCGCTGCGGAGGGACCGTGATTTAATGTTCCGACAGTTCACGCGACTTCAGGTCGATCCCGATAAAGTGCATGACTATATCCGCCAGGACTCCAAAGATGACGCCAACGGTTGGAATGATGATGATGGTTGCGATCATAAAGTAAAAATGGCTTTCATTGTAGAGGTTCGCCCACCAAGCCATGACCCCTGAAAGTCGTCTTGAGTCGGCCACAATGACGATGGGGGCGATATCACCGCCTCCTGCTGCAAAAGCGGTCTGGACGCTGAGCCAGAGCGTGGTGATGATGAACATGAATCTTTTTGCCGTTGGCCGCATGACAGTTCCTCCTTTTTTAACAATTTATCCCTGTCTTGACTCCTCTTACTGTCAATGCGTGTTGAGCAAACTGCATGCCATCTTATTTGGCAACGTCCAAAAATCGTTTTTACACATAATTTCAATTGATTTAAATATTCAAATATGGCAGAGGGAGAATCTGGCAAGCATTAAATGCTTGGGTTTGCACAAAAAAATAGGATCTTGCCATGCGCTGGTTGCGCGGTGAAACTCCTGATTCGAGCTTTGAGCGTCTGCGGGCTGCTGTTCAGACCAGCAGCCTCAAAACCCGCCTAATGCTTGGTTTGATCCCGCCGGTGGTTCTCATCATGATCTTCACCGGATATGTAACCTATTTGATATCAAAGCAATCAATTGGCGACGCCATCGAGCGCACCAGCCGGCTCCAGACGGTGGCGGTCCGCAATGAAATCGAAAGCTACCTGGAGAGCTGCCGGCAGGACATCACCAACCTTGCACAGGACTCCATAACGCCGGAAACGCTGAACCGTTTTCTTGCAAAACATAAGATTTCAGGAGGGATTGAGTATCTTGAGATCGCTTTTATATCGCAGAAAAACGCAAACCACTTGGTTTATATGGCAAAGGGCGGCCAGATCGTGCAAATCGCAGCTGATACGATCAAACCAAGCCCGCTTTTATACTATGAACAATTGAAACAACTTGGTCCAAGGCAGACCTGGCTCTCGCCGATCATAGAAATGGAATATCCTTTCCCGGAGCCGGACAATCCCAACCAGAAATTGATTCGCAAGGTCATCCAGATGGCCACACCCTGCTGCGGCGGAGCAACGCCGGCCGGGTACGTGGTGGCATCCGTGGATGTCCGCAACCTGCGAAACATTCTTTCGCTCTACAACTCCAGCCAATCTCCGATCTGGGCATATCCGCGCACGGCGGAGGAACGCTACATTTACCTTTTCGACCCGGATGGTTGGATACTCTTTCAGTCCGATGCTGTGGAAAAGCCTCAGGCCGAGCTCACCACCCACCTGGCCCGTTCCGGTTACACGGGCATCCTGGGGCGGCAGGGTCTGGAGTTCGCCTTCCGACCGGACACCACTTTCGACGCCTACTGGAACATGGTGAAAGACGTGCGCGAGGGGCACCAGGACGTCGTGTCGCTGACGGCGCACCAACCCAGCGCCTACGGCCGGAGCTACTATCTCGCCTACGCGCCGGTCCGCTTTAAAACCTCGCTTGAGGCTGCTCCGCACGTCGTGGCCGGGGTCGCCTTTCTGGATGTCAGCCGTTTGTCGCTGGTGGCCGGGTTCAAGCACATCGACACCATGTTTTACATTACCCTGGCCACGGCCCTGGTGGTGGCCGGCCTGATCTATGTTCTGGGGCAGATCCTCACCCGGCCGATTCTGAAACTGGCCGAAGCGGTGACCGAGCTGCCGCAGCGCCCGGTTCTCACCCCGATTGAGCTGCCCTACTACGGCAAGGAAATGAGCGTGCTCCAGAAGGCCATCAACACCCTGATCGCCACCTTGAAGCACCAGATGGAAGAGATCCGGCAGAAGGACAAAACAATCCGCAGCGCGAGCCTCAAGGAAAAGGCCTTGCTGGATCAGGTCATCGCTGAGCCTGCCTCCGACGGCCCGGCTGACCCCGTGCCCTCCATCGTCGGGCTTGGGCCCAAAATCGAAAAACTCAAGACCGAAATTCTCAAGGCCGCCCAGGTGGGCGTGGATGTCCTGATCATCGGAGAAACCGGCACCGGCAAGCAGCTGGCGGCCGAGGCCATCCATCGGCTGAGCGCCCGCTCCGAAAAACCGTTCATCTCCATCAACTGCGGGGCCCTGGACGAGAACCTGCTCCTCGACACCCTTTTCGGGCATGTGCGGGGGGCTTTCACCGAAGCCAAGGCCGACCGCAAGGGCGCTTTTCTCGAAGCCGACCACGGCACCCTCTTCCTGGACGAGATCCAGGTCGCCTCCGCTCGCGTGCAGCAGGCCATGCTGCGCGCGCTCTCGGCCCGCCTGATAAAGCCGCTGGGAAGCGACCGCGAGGTAGCGGTCGACGTGCGCCTGATCGTGGCCACGAACGTCGATCTGCGAGAGCTGATCCAGAAGGGGGTCTTCCGGGAGGACCTTTACTTCCGTTTGAAGGTGATCACGCTGCACACGATCCCCCTGCGGGAGCAGAAGGAGAACATCTCCCTGCTCGCCCGGCATTTTCTGAAGACCCAGGAGGCCCTCACCGGCCGGGTCGGCATGGGGCTGAGCAAGGGGGCGCTCTCGAAGCTGGAGCGCTACGGCTGGTCCGGCAACGTGCGCGAGCTCCAGAACTGCCTGATGCGCGCGGCCGTCATGACCGAACGACCCGTCATCCAGGCCGAGGACATCCCGATCGAGGTGGAGGGCTGGGAACACGACCCGGCGCCCCCGGCCGCGAACGTCCCCGCGGAGGCGCCCGCGCTCAACCGGCGCCAGCAGAAGGCCTATGCTACGATCATAGCCCGCGGCCGCATCACCCGCGGCGACTACCAGCAGATCATCGGGGACGACCTCCCGGTGCGCACGGCCATCTACGACCTGCAGGACCTCGTCCGCAAGGGCGTCCTGAAAAAAACCGGCAGCGGCCCGGCGACCGCCTACGTCGTCGACCCGCGCTTCACGGGCTGACCGGCCGAAGCATGTCTATCCGGCTGTTGAAAAACAAGCGTCGGGCCGTCAGCCAAGGCGCGCGGACTTCGGCAAGCGTAGCATATGCCATAGTATGTGAGCATTGCCGAAGGCCGCGCAACGCCGGATCACGGACCGAGACGCCGTTTTTCAACAGGCCGGTAGAAACAATTCCACCATTCCTTTCAGCCGACGCATGTTAAAAAGCCGGTGCCGAGCCGTCATCCAAGGCGCCCGGCAATTCTTTTTTCATTATCAAGACCATGGTTATTGCGGAAAGCAGCAGGAGGGGCTCGATCAGAAATGATCGGTTTCACCGAAAACCGGTCTTTTTTCACCACCGGCGGCGAGTGACAGTCCGCCTTTCGAGAAAGGCTATGGGGTCGTTTGGTGGTTTAGGAGGAGTAAACTGAAAATTTTGCGGCGAACCTGAGTTGCGGATTCATGGCAGATCTGCCTTTGCTGAGCGATGCAAGCTTGGTGCCATACTGTCACAAACGCAGCTTTCTTGGGAGGAGAGCTACCTGTGGTATTGTCAACGTCGAAGCTCAGGGACGCGTCACTTGCGGTGTGCTCCCTGCAGCGTTAGGTTGGACGTTTTCGCGTAGCCAAGTCAATACCTCGTCGGCGTTCTGATCCGGCGGGAAGACTGGATAAAAAACCTTCTCGATAATCCCATCACAGGTGACCAGGGTCAGCCGTTTGAACAACTCCATGCCAGCGACGGTGAACGTAGGAAGCTGCAGTGCGTCCTTGAGTTGCAAGCCACTATCGCTCAGAAGTTCGAAAGGCAGATGCAACCGGTCTCGCGCCTCCCGCTGATACTCGGAGCGCTGTGCGCTCAAGCCGAGGACTCCCGTATGTAGCGCCTTAAGTTCCGCGTAGTGGTCGCGAAAATTGCAGGACTGAGGGGTACAGCCGCGAGCACCCGGAATTCCATCCCACCCATCGGGGAGCGGCACACCGGGGCGACCGGTCATTGGATATACGTAGATTATCCAACGGCCTGTCAGCTCCCTGAGATTGATGTTCGTGCCATTGGTGCTGATGAGTGAGAGTTTGGGTAGCTCTATCCCTACCAAGTGGACTGTGGCGCCGTCGTCAATTGGAACCGGCAAGTCCTTCGGCAGTTGAGAAAAGTCAGTACTCATGAGCCTCCTGTATGGCGCTCAGCAGCAATTAAATTGACCCGCATAAGATGCAAATTTCTTTGTTCCTGTTTCAGCAATATTACTTCGACGTGGCGGAATACAGGTTCAGTCAAGGTATTATCTGAGGACAGAAGCCTGTGGCTATTTCATCCGAGGGCGAGGCTCTATTCTTCCCGGACGGTCCCCCACTTTGCCCGGTTCATTATTGTCGAGCCGTTCACCTCTTCTTTCGTACTGCCTTAGCGCCTGCCGGTAAGGAGTCCCGGTGTAATCGTACCAAATATTATCGCCCGCTTCCCCGGGTGCATTGCCTGTGCTGACGCCACTTCCGGCTTGCCCGCCCCCTTGATTCAGATTTCCCTGCTGCTGATTCGGCCGATCGCTCGCTGCCGACCGACGGACGGGCTGGTTTGGTTGTGGCGAATATTCAAAAGCGTCAACAACCTTGGCCGTGTCCGGTGGCGGGTCTTGGGTGATATGGGTCACCCCCTTGGCATCCGTCCATGTGTAAAGACGGTCTGCGTATCCGTGTACCACCCAACAAAATAAAAGCCCCAACGCTATGAGTTCCGCCTTGAATAGCTTCATGCTGCTACTCCTTGCGCTGACAAACGATGTATCAGGTGTTTTGTTAAGGAATAAACACTTGGAGCCTGCACCGCAACCCGATATATAAGGGCATAAAATAAATTGAAATTATCACAATCTCGCAATCTCGTTCATGTTTCAGATACGTCGGATGATGTCCCTTCCGAGAAATGCCTGTAGTAGCCGGGTAATGCCTTAAGGTCTGCTTGAATGTAGGTTGCGATGGAGAATCTATCCAAATGCGAAAGTGTGGATTCGGACAGGTCAACCGCCAAGGCTCCTCCGGCATGGGGCCAGAAAGGAACCCTAACGGATGATAATGATCGGTTTTACCGGAAAGCGATCATTTTCACGGAGACTGAGAAATGGATAGAATGGGAGTAAGTAGATGTTGGTGACTCCGCGTGCAGGAAAAAGTCCGGAGAAGATTCAAGCCGGCATCCGCAAGAACCGGCTGCTCGTTGATATGCTGTCAATATCAGGAATTTTGATTCGGCAAAAAAAACACAGGTGTACTTTAGAGGTTGTATCCAAGATCATCTGGAAAACTTCATCCAAGTTTACGAGGGATGATTTGAGCGGTCTCACGGATCAATCCATCTCTATCTCCAGAAGGTCATTTGCCGACCAAATCGCAATTATCAGTTGTGAGTATAGACAGAGACCGGAATGGAGTCATGCTCCATCCCGGTCTTTGCATTTTTGTTCAATGAGAAATTAGATGCGACCCGCGCCAATGTCCATGATGATCCTGGTCAAAAGGTACAACCGGGGGACAATGCTGTTCAGTTCTATAAATTCGTCCGGGCTGTGGTCGTTACCGCCTACGATGCCCAAGCCGTCTACAGCAATAGAGCCGGCCATAGCGGCATAATTGGCATCAGAACCACCACCTGAGCCTTCAATAGCCAGCGGGAGTTCCAGTTCCGAGCTGTAGATCTTCTGCAGGTAGCCTGTTAATTTATCAGTCCCCTCGTTTTTGGCAAACGGTGGCCGGCCCTTGACCAATTCCAATTTTACCTTCGTGTCAGGGACAAGGTTCTTGGCAGACAGCTTCTCAGCCTCTTTCATTACCCGATCGTATTCCTCCGGAAACAGGACCCGGACATCAGCCTGAGCCTTGGCAAGGTCAGGAATAACATTAAGTGCGGTATTGGTTTTATCGAGCACGGTCCAGTTGACGCTGGTCATTTTTGCTTCGTTGCCGAGCTCAGAGAGCTGCACAATCTGGTGGGCCAGTTCCAAGGTGGCGTTGCGGCCTTTCCCTGGCTCAATCCCAGCATGTGCATTACGACCAGTCACTTCCATATTCAGTGTGCCGATTCCTTTGCGCCAGTTCATCACTTTGTCGCCAGGGATTCCGGGTTCCATACCCAGGGTATAGGTATGTTCCTTGGCCAACTGCATGATCAGGTCCCGCGACTTGCGTGAGCCCTTCTCTTCGTCCGGGTTGTTCAGAAACGTGATCTTGGCAAAGTCTTTGTAATCCATGTCCTTGATCAACTGCAAGGCATACAAAACCAAGACCAGACCGCCCTTATCATCCGAAACGCCCGGGCCAAAGGCTTTGTCACCCTCGATACGGAAAGGCCGCTTGGCTACTTCACCAACGCCCCACACTGTGTCTGCATGGGCCAGGAGCAATATAGAACCTTTGCCCGTGCCAGTGAACGTGGCAATTATATTGTAGCCTGCTACGGGTTTGTCCACTTCAGTGGCTTTGACCTCCGCGCCCATGGCCTTCAGGCGTTCGATCAGGATGCCCTGATACTTCTTTAAACCTTCCTCGTAACCCGTGCCAGTGTCGATGTTGACAAATGTTTCCAGGTCTTTGATGATAGCTTCTTTGCTGTCCTTGCTCTTTTGCAGCAGGACAGCATTCGGTGCGGCGGCCGCCAGTGAAATAAACAAGAAGATGGTCAGGGCCAGGGTGCAAGCGACAATACTACTGCGATGGTAACGGTGCATCTGCATAATTGACCCTCCTTTCTGCATGGAGCCTAACATGCAGGCAAGTGCGATCAGAGAAATCGTGAGTGAACTCATTATTTACACCCTAAAGCCATGAAGGCAGTAAGCGCATATAACAGATATTGCGCTTCGGTGATACGCCGGATGGTATCACCACCTGAGACCACTTTTTAAAAATGACTGGTTTCGCCTATAAACGGTCATTTTAGGGCTTGGGCGGATTATCCGCAGGGGATTAGTTTTGCGGGCTTTAGGTTAGGAGCGCTAAACTGAAAAATCTGCAGAGCCCCTGAAGTTTGGACTCATGGCAGATATTTACCGGTAACTGCTTCTGAGAAGCGGTCAAACGATACGCAGCTTTTGATGGGCAAAGGTCCTGCGCGAAACTCAAGCCATAACCCATGAGCCTTGGCTGGTTCAACCATGATTGCCTCCAAAGCGTTAAGGCCTACCCACGGCTCGACACCGGCCTTGGCAAGTGCCATCTGAGCTTGTGCGAGGCTCCGTACCCGAAAGCTGACCCCAATAACCGGTCGGCCAGATATCACCTGGTACGACTTGGGGAGAATAATAACTTCACCTTCGTATAGGGTAACAACCGTGGCTTCGACCATGTCATGAGCCAGCACCTTTCGACACTGCTCTCGCCCGCCAAGGTGTACCAATAGGCGGACCAAAGCCTCAGCCTTCTCAGTGGCAACCCAGACAGCACACATCTCTGTAGCGCTATTGGCGTGGGCAAAGTGCTCAGGTTGGTCGGTCGGAGACCGATTATCGTTTACAAAAAACAAGAAGGCAAAATCCGGTGATACCAGTTTCGTGATTTGTCCCTCTTGTCGGAAGTCGTATCCCCCGGACCGTAACGCAGCTCGCAAGCGTCCGGTGTCCCGAGCGTGGAGAGAAATGAAAGCCGGTCCTTCGCCAACTCGGAGGAAGCCAACGTAATTGGATGAGAGTTCATCCAAAGCTTCTGGTGCCGTCAACAACTCGATTCCGGCCCCAGTGGAAAACTTAACGTGTGTATTACGGATACCGTTGGCATGATCGCGGCCGGGTTTCAGTGTAAAGCCAAGCGCGTTATAGGTTGCAGTGCGCGCTCCAAGTTACCCACCGCAACCGGAATGTGGTCAAGCCCGATAGCTACTTGTCCATGTGCCGCTGGAGACAGCAATACCGCCGAGAACACGAGGCATATTGGGAGTGCCAACCCGACGCAACCGATTGCATTCCTTAGCTTGCTCAATATTTTATTGGTAATTTATTTCGGATGGATTACGTCTAACACTCGATTTCATCCAGACCATTTTGCGGCGAGCCTTTCGGACGAACCGTAGCATTATTCCCTGTTGGCATAGTGTTGCACAACACCTCGCCAGAATGCATCAGCCTCTCGTGCCAGGGAAGTCTTCCCCGACATAGCCGTGGCGTTAGCCGCAGTTTGTACCATGACCAGTTTCAGTTGGGGATCAATAAAGATCATCTGTCCGTATACCCCCAGCAGTGCGAAGCGCCGTTGCTCACCTGGAAACAGCCAGAACTGATAACCGTAGCCATAGTAGGGCGCAGCCTTGCCCGGCTGGAAAGCTTCGGGAACGCGATGCCAATCTGTCGCAGCCATGAGATAATCTTTTGGGATGATTTCTGCTTGTTGCGGATCGTCTGGACGGATACCATTGTTGGCGAGCACGATCCCAAGACGGCCATAATCCCTTAGCGTAGCATTGAAGTTGCCCCCCGCGAGTTCCAAACCTGTTTTGTCTGTGCGCCACAGCGCGGAATTTTCCGCACCTATTGCTTGCCACAGGCGGGTGGTGAGGTATTCACTCAGACTCATACCGGTGGCACCGCGAAGAACGGCAGATAGCATATGGGTCTGGGCGGAGGCATAGGAAAAGCAGGCACCTTGCGGGGCAGCACGTTCTGTGACGACCTTTGCCGCTGCCTCGATTCCGTCGCGTATCGCCGCCGAATTGAAACGTGCAGCATCATCCTTGTTATCGTACGTTTCGGTATACCGCGCACCACAGGACATACGCAGCAGGTTACGAATTGTGGTTTCGCCGAATAAAGTGCCTGCAATTTTGGGAGCGTATTGATCCGCGCGATCGTCCAGAGATTTGATTTTCCCCTCATGGAGCGCAATACCGACCGCCAGCGAGGTGATCGACTTGGCAATTGAATTAGATACGAACCGGTGTTCAGGCTTGCGGTCATACTGGTACCGCTCAACTTGAATCACCCCATCCTTGATGATCAGCAAACCCATGATGCGTTGGCGCGATAGATAGTCGTCAACATTGAGACCTTTTAATTCTCCGAACGCCCATTGATAGGGAGGCGCTTCTCCTGCACGGGGAAGGGGCATGGGAGTGTCGCTCGGGGCAAGCACATTAGCTGATCCCCCGAGAATACCTGGAATTTCGCCCTGTGCTGTAAAGGAACCTACTCGCACTGACTGTTCAAAAAACCAAGTGGCGGCCGTACCTACAGGGTAGCCTTGTTCCTTCCCAAGTCGTTCTTCATCTGGCGCGGCATGGCTGAGGTGGCAAATGCCAACAATTGCGATTGCAGTGATAAGTGCTTTCAATTAGAGGGACCATCCTGAGGTGCGAGACGATTGATAACCGTATTTGCCGCCATCCCGTATGCGCTGAGGTTAACACAACCATCACCCGTATGCCATTTATTAGGTGGATGGATTCCGATGGAGAACCCATCCAAGTGCGAAAGTGTGGATTCGGACAGGTAAACCGCCACGACTCCTCCGGCAAGGGGCCGGAAAGGAACCCTAACGGATGATAATGACCGGTTTTACCGGAAAGCGATCATTTTTTCAGAGACTGAGAAATGGGTAAAATGGGAGTAGTGACTCCGCGTGCAGGAAAAGGCCTGGAGAAGAATGAAGCCGGCATCCGCAGGGACCGACTTCTCGTTGATATGCTGTCACTGTACGTAATAAAACGATGATTGATTGATTCGGGCGAGAAGTTCATCATCCTCCTGTTTTTTCTACAAGAACACGAAAGGAGGCAGTGATGAACCTTGAACCTATTTCTGTAGAACACCCCCGTTTGGTACCCTCCCGGCCGAGTGCGCACGGTGAGCTGAAACAAAAAGCGGCTTTCGGCGACGATTGCCGTGGCGATGCCGGGCGGAACGCAAACGAGGTCTTGCTCAAACAAATTCTGATCGAAATTGCGCTGGAGAAGATTGCCGCTCAGGGTCTCTGCGGCGCTGAGCATGTCGGCCCTTACTTGATGGACCTCTACCGGCGCAACTGCCGGCCCAACACGATTCGTTCGCGGTTTGCGACCATCCTGGTGTTCCTGCAGTATCTGAAAGCCAAGGCTCGAAACCTTCTTGAGCTCCTCTGCCGCGAGGATCTGTGTGACTTCATCGAGCAGGAGCAGGACCGCGGGCTCAAGCCTGCGTCCATCAGCTGTCGCATTGATGCTCTGTATGCCTTCATCCGGTTTTTGGTGGACCGGGAAGTTCTGAGTCCGGATCTTCTCAAACGCAAGCTGCGTGTCAAGGTGCCGGCCAGCCTTCCGCGGGCGATCGACCCGCAGGATGTGCGCCGGCTGCTCGCGGTGGCCGAGCGGCCCCGGGACCGGGCGATGGTGCTGATTCTGTTGCGGACCGGCATGCGCATCGGGGAGCTGTTGAACACGGCGATCCCCGATGTGAACCTGCCCGAAAAGCGCATCGAGATCTTTGAGACCCAAAAGAATCGCGTGGGCCGTGTCGTCTATCTGGCCGACGACGCCTGCCAGGCCCTCGAAGACTGGCTTAAGGTCAGGCGCCGCAAAACGCCGTTGATCTTCTGCGGCCAGAGGGGTCGTCCGCTGAGCTATGAAGTGGTCCGCTCCCGGTTCGTCTCACTTTTGGAAAAAGCCGAGCTCGGGGGCAAGGGCTATACCCTGCACTGCCTGCGGCACACCTTCGCCAGTGAATTGCTCAACGCCGGGATGCGGCTGGAGTGCCTGCAGCAGCTGCTGGGTCACAGTTCGATAGAGATGACCCGCCGCTACGCCCGGCTGACCGATGTCACGCGCAAAGAGGAGTACTTCCGCGCGATGGACAAAATCGAAAAGGACGGGGTCCATGGCGATTACCGATGCGATCATCAACTACCGTAGGTTCCTCAAGCGGCGCAACTGCTCCCGGTGCACGCTGCGAAACTACATGAGCACGCTCAAGCACTTTGTGATCTGGGTCGCCGAGCCGATCGAGCAGGTCTCCTCGCGCAGCGTGCTCACCTTCATCGACCATCTGCTTGCCAAGCGCTTGAGTCCGAAAACCATCAACTGCTATTTGGACAGCATCCGCGGGTTCTACGACTACCTGATCAACGAAGAAGCCGTGGCGATGGTCAACCCGGTCAAGCGTGGTTATGTCCTGCGGCTCGCCCGGCCGCTGCCGCGGTATCTGCGCGATGAGGAAGTCGCGCGGCTGTTTGCTGTCATCGATCACCCGCGGGACCGGGCGATGTTCATGCTGATGCTGCGCTGCGGGCTGCGGGTGGAGGAGGTCGCCCAGCTATCGCTGAGTGCGTTGGATCTGCCTCGCTCGCAGCTGTTCGTCTACCACGGCAAGGGAGCCAAGGACCGCGTGGTCTATCTCAGCCACGATGCGCAGCAGGCCCTGGTGGACTATCTGAAGATCAGAGCTTTCTCAAAAGCCAAACGGCTGTTCCTGGTAGACAAGGGCCGTTGCAAGGAAAATCCCATATCGGTGCGTGCCATCCAGAAACGCATGGAGCATTACGCTCGCAAGGCCGGGCTGAAAGTGAGCTGCCACCAGCTACGTCACACGATGGCGACCCAACTGCTCAATGCAGATGCGGACCTGGTGACAATCCAGGACCTCTTGGGCCACTCTCGGATCAAAACCACGCAGCGTTATTGCCAAGTGTCCAATCTCAGGTGCAGCGGGACTACCACAAGGCCATTACCAGGGTGATGGAACGTCATGCACTATAGAAAAGACTTGACAAAGCAGAAAAAGTGGAAGAGGAAAAGGCCAACTAACTGACTAATATAAATAGAAAAAACAGGATTTATTACGTACAGGCTGTCACAAACACAGCCTTCTTGGAAGTCGAGTTTGCTGTGATATTTCCAATGCAGGGCTAAGCGGCCCAAGCCGCACCGCCACTGCCCTTCAGAGAGCGCTACAAAATATGCCCGGCATGGTTTAGATCCGCCTTCAGCCCATATAGAGGTTAGGTGTGGTTGATCAAGGCGGCGAGCACCTGATCCGCCCGCGCCCGAAGCTCGGAGGCCCGCTCTGCGCCGAGCCGCTCCCGGACCCAAGTATATCCGGCCGACAGCCCTGAACAGCGCCGCACGTTGTGCGCGTCTGTCGCCAGCACTGCGTCAGGGTAGGCTCGCAGCAGTTCCTCGCCGGACAACTCCGGGGCCGGCCCGTGGTTGCCCAGCAGCGAATCGACCGTGACCTGGAGCCACGCTCCGGCCTCGACTATCCGCCGCAATCGCCCGGGATCGGCGGTGAAGAACTCGTGCCGCTCGGGGTGGGCGATAATCGGGGTCGTGCCCCGCTCGCAGAGCCATCCGACCAGATCCGCTGCGGCGGACGGGTAGTGCTCGGGATTCCAGTTGAACTCCAGCAGGGTGAACGCCGGGCTGTCACCCAGGTGGCAGTACAGCCCGGCCTCGAACTCACGGCGGTAGGCGGCGGTATCGGTGACCTGCACCTCCGACCCGGGCAGCACGGCCAGGGGCACGCCGGCGGCCGCTAAGTCCGCGTTCAGCCGGGCGACGTGCGGGAGGATGTCGGCCCGGAGCAGCCGGCAGTGGCGGTGGCAGTGCGGGGTGGCGACGGCGTGGGTGATTCCGTCCTGCACGTAGAACAGGGCCATCGCCAGCGATTCATCTATCGACGCAGCCCCGTCATCGACCCCCGGCAAGATGTGGCAGTGCAGATCGAGCATTCCCAACGTCCCTCCGTCCCGCCTAACGGCCAGTATCAGCCGCCAGCGAAACGAGCGAAGCAGAGCGGGTCGGACTGCATGCGCGTGTTCGGCAGCCCCGTTCTTGCGAGTGGTGCACATGGCAATCGCGGGCAGCGTGGTCTCCTCCGCGAGCTCGGTCTCCACTGCGGCTTCGCCATGTGCCATCGTGGTGTCGATCAGCGGTACTGGATTGTCTTCTACCCCGACCAGCAGACTGAACTCGGCTAAGCCGGATGTGCCTCGTGCCGTCCCAGTCTATCCCAGCGTATGCCGGTCCCGTCGTCGGCTTCTCGTCTCAAGCCGCTTGAGCAGGTAGTAGTTGGCAAAACCGATACTACCATCGCTAACAGGAAAGCCGGATAGGCGATCCTCCAGTTCTCAGGCCCGGTCATCATAGACCACTCTGACATCCCGCCGATTCCAGCCAGGAGCGTGAGCGGCATAAAGATCGTGGTGATGAAAGTCAGCCGCCTGACGGTCACGTTTGTCTCGTTGGCGGCTTTGGTCATCTGGTTGTTCAGCATCGACAGGTACATTTCCATGAGACTGGTGACTATATCCCGGTAAGACTCGGTCAACTCGAAGAATTTCGCAAGATGGTCGTAGATGTCTCGATAGTGGAAGATTGCCTTTTCCGCTATGAAGGGACAATCTTTGCGACAGATCTTGATGAGGATCTCCCGCTCGTGGAAAAGACTCTTGCGGAGACTCAACAGGTACCGACGGAATCGGATCAGCTCTGCGAGGTTGAAGCTGAAGCGTCGGCTAACATCGCATCTTCTACGGCGTCCAGCTCGTCTTCGAGCGCTTCAATCGTCACAAATTTTTGATCCACACAAAACCTCCGTCCTTTGTCGCAGCCAGAGCCGCGTCATCGGTTGCGACGCGCGCGAGTTTTCCTGCCTGAGAGATATGGTAGAACCATGATTCGGACATTACTGCCTCCGTCGACTAAAGACCACACTGGACACGCGCCTAATTACGTGTGGAAATTCGAAAGGTCGAGACGCCTATCAGTGTTCGGCTAATGTAAGCAATCTGAATTTTGGATGAGATTGAGGTCCGGTATTATATCCAAGCGCCTGATGCATAACGTCATATCCTCCATGATCTAAACGTGTTCCTCAGACCTCATGGCCCCCCAAAGGTCAACTGGTAGCCGACGTAGTATGAGAAATCGTTGGAGCCTGAAATATCCCTCCCTGCGGAAAGCAACAAATGATGCATTTCGGAAAAATTGACGATCGCACCCACATTAAAACCTGTGTTACTATCGCCTCCTCTTTCGCTGGCCGTCTGATGGAATATCTCTGCGCCGATGATCAGATATTCTGATATTTCGCGCTCCACCTCCCATCCGAAAAACCAGTAATCCCTGTTGCCTGAGCCTGGATTGATCCAGTATCCACCACCCCCATAGGTTTTCCAAGGCTCCCAACTCTTTTGCAACCATAATGGGAAAAACGCCTGAACCTTTCCCGTCCCCAAATTTTTATCTTCATCACCCGTAGGAAGCACGACAATGGGAAAGACTCCAACCTGAGGACGCCACTCGGTTTCCTGGACAAATCTGAACTTGACTCCCAATTCGGTGTCACTATAGCCAAAATGCGAACCTTCCCCTTTTGGGTTCACGTACTCATAAGGTGCGAGCAAATGGATTTGCACATTGGGTAAAATGCCATAGTTGATCTCCACATGGGGGGCGGTCATCATAGATTCATCCCGGCTGAAGCTGCCTTGTGAGGCAATATAAAACTCCCAGTGTTCATATTCCACAGGTTCTGGATCGTCTGTTCGAAATGGTGGACCGGCTAGGGCCATTGCAGGCAGGATGGCAAAGATCAGGCTGACGATTAAATAGCGGCCTAACATAGTAACCTCCTCCTGTTAATGCTTAACCAGCGTTACACCTCTTAAAAGTGCCAGCCCGGAGTTGCAACAATTCTGGCTGCGCCGAGACTCTGAGTTCAACGCGAGCAAGGGGGCAACTTGTAATTTTGACTCCCGGAAACACGCTGAAAGGCTGCGATGCCAATCCCTGCTCTGCATGACCAGGGTTGACATCAGCACCTTTAAAGTCGGTTGCGCCTTTATGTTTGACATGAGCGGCAGCCTGCGGTTTGCCCCCAACTGTCAGGTCGATTCAATTGTTAGGCGTGTGCATGGGATCTTTAGACCTTCTCGTCCCAGTGAAATCGGTGCAGTAGGCGATGAAGTATAGGTGTGAAGAGAAGCGCGGCAGCGACAATGAAGGCCAGCCCCGCATAAAGCGCGTAAAGCCCGGCGAAGAGCTTACCCGCGGCAGTCTGTGGTGGGTTGACCGGTCCCATGCCACCTATAAGCATGGATGAGTTGAGAAACGCGTCGATCCACGAGAGATGCTCGAAGACCACGTAACCAATCATTCCGCAGGCGAGTGACGCAGTAAGTAAACCCAAGGCCATAAGCGAATGACCCAGAAGACGCTGCGCGAACTTTGCACGGGATAGTGGAGCTTGGTACTTAGGTTCATACACGGCGTGCTCCTCGGGTGGCCTTGATACGCGGAACACTAATTAGAAAGGCAAGGGTCAGTAATGCTTTGCGGACTAGATCTTACCAACTGAGATTATCACAACTATTTCAAAATTCCAGATATGTCGGATGATATCCGAACCCACCCCTCTCTCGCAATAGCCAGTCAGTATCACTACCCGGCTGATTGTGGATTACGATGGAGAACCCATCCACGTGCGAAAGTGTGGATTCGGACAGGTCAACCGCCAAGGCTCCTCCGGCATGGGGCCAGAAAGGAACCCTAACGGGTGATAATGATCGGTTTTACCGGAAACCGATCATTATGGTTGCAGGCGACAACTGGTAGCCTGGGAGTAAGTTGCGATTAGGTGAGGTAAACTGAAAAATCTGCAGACGCCCTGAATTATGGAATCATGGCAGATATACGTAGCGGAGGAGTTAGGCATCGCGCTTTGCAGCCTCGCGAGCCCGCTTTGCCCGGAACACACGAGCACGCCAGCGAGCGAGACCGACGGCGTAGCTGACGTAGTAGCCCGCCAAGAGACCGAAAGCCGACAGCGTAAGTGGACTCTGGGCAAACCCGGCAGCATTGCGAGGAAGTGTTGGGTCGATGATGTACACCTCGTAGAGCCGATAGGCGATGCGCGCGACGAAGAGCAGCGACAGTGCGATACCCAAATGAGCGTGTGGCGTGTAGAAGAGCCCTTGACCCGGAGTTGCCTCGAATCGTGTACGACTCAGGCCGAAGAGTCCGAGGGCAAGGCCACAGGAAAGCGCGATCACCAGCCAAAGAAGCCGATCCGGGTGCGAAAGCGACGGCAGGGCAACAAGGACCACTATGGTGGGGAAGACGACCAGCGTAATCGGAGCTCGGTACTTGGACAGCCTCTGCCTGCCGACTATACGGCGGAATCGGGCATAGACACGCCAGGCGATCAACGAGCCGAGGGCCAAGTACGCGACGGTGGTAATGCTGAGGGGATGCACCTATCGATGCCTAACAATAATTAGATGGTTTCTTTATAATACCCCTTGCATGAATCTTAGCGGTATAACATCCCAATGCAAGGGCTGCCGTAAGCCATTTAATCTCTGGGTCTTTAGTCACCTGACAGGCTTACTATTGGATGATATATGGTTTCTGTATAAGACCCCAAAGCGATAGAAATCACAGCTTTGGTATTTTTGCGATAAGTCGGATGTCATTCCAAATCTGCCTCACCTCGCAATAGTCGGTTGATATCGCAGGCTGCAGATCTACTTGAGTGTGGATTACGATGGAGAATCTATCCAAATTCGAAAGTGTGGATTTGGGCAGGTAAACCGTCAGGGCTCCTCCGGTATGGGGCCGGAAAATGACCCTAACGGATGATAATGATCGGTTTTATGTAAAATCGATCTTTTTGCCTATGTCCGTCCGCAAATGAGGTGTTGTAAAGTTGCATTTCGGCGAGGGAAAAGTCGCATACTTTTTCTTTCTTCGTGATCTTAATAGGGTGGTTAACGTTCACATTTACTTTCTGGGCATTACCGATCAGGAGAAGACCTCGGACGTTTTCTTTGGGGGGCATGGCTTTTCGGGCGTTATCGGCAAGCGCAGCATAGCGGTATGGAACACTGTCCCGAAGTTCCGCGCATAGCCGCAGAGTCATGCCCGATGGCGGTTTTTCACCGCATGCGCGCCTGCCACTCGGCATAGCGCGCGTTGCGCGACACACGAGCTCGCAATGAGTCCCCCGGTCGACGACCCGGCCGGCCGCGAGCACGACCACCGCGTCCATGGCATCCAGGCCGACCATGCGGTGGGTGATCCAGACGACCGTCCGCCCCCGGGTCGCCTCCATCAGGGACTCCACCAGCGCGGCTTCGGTGACCCGGTCCAGCCCCTCAGTCGGCTCGTCCAGCACCCAGACCGGCGCCGCCTTGAGCACGGCGCGGGCCACCGCCAGGCGCCGGGCCTGGCCGGCCGAGAGCCGGTTGCCCCCTTCGCCCACCCAGGTGTCCAGGCCTTCCGGAAGCGCGTCCACGAACTCGAGCAAGCGGGCCGACTGCAGCGCGTGCCGCAGCTCGCCGTCGGAGGCGTCCGACCGCGCGATCGTCAGATTGCGCCGCACCGTCGTCGCAAACAGGTGAGCCTGCTGGGAGAGGACCACGACCGACCCGCGCAGCTCCGCCTCGCTCAACCCCCGCAGATCCACCCCGCCCAGGCGCACCTGGCCCCGCTCCGGATCGTGGACCCGCGCGATCATGTCGGCCAACGTCGATTTCCCCGCGCCGCTTTCGCCCACGACCGCAACCCGGAGGCCCTCGGCGACATGCAGGTCGACCCCGTCCAGCGCAGCCGGGTGGCCGGGGTGGTAGCGGAAGCTCACCCCGACCAGGTCGAGCGCATGACCGGCCTGGACCTCTCCGGAGGCGGGCGGGAACACGACCGCGGCCGGCTCGTCCACGACATCCGTGAGCCGCCGTAAGGCCTCGCGCGACCGCCCGAAGAACTGGTAAGCGCCCGGCAGGGCAAACACAGACTCGAAGGCAGCCGCCGTCGCCAGCGCGACCAGGGCCAGGCCGGCCCCGTCCATGCGGCCGTCCCGGACCAGGCCGCCGCCGAGGTAGAGGGCGAGCATCAGGGCGGCCCCCGCCAGGCATTGGATCCCGGCGGCGGCGAGCCCGCGGACGAGCGCCATGCGGCGCTGCCCGGACGTCAGCGCGGATTGAGCTCGGACGACCCCGCCCCGGCGGACGGGCCCCGCCCCGAACAGGCTGAGCTCGGCCATCCCCTGCAGCGCCTCCACCGTGCGCACGCGCAGCTCCGCGGTGTCCGCGGCGATCCGGCGGCCCGTGCGGCCTGCGGCCCGTGCGGCCGCCAGCGGCACCCCGATGCCTGCAACCGCCAGCACGCCCCAGGCGGCCAGCGCGAGGCGCCCGTCGAACATCGCCAGCAGCCCGAAGAGGAGCAGCGAAACCCCGGCTGCGACGCATGTGGGGGCAACCGCCCGCAGGTAGATCTGGTCGAGGGAGTCGATGTCGGCCACCAGGCGGTTCAGCAGCTCCGCCGCGCGGTGTCGCTGCAGCCCGGCCGGAGCGAGCGGCTCGATCGCCCCGTAGAACCAGACTCGGATCGACGCAAGGATGCGGAAGGTGGCGTCGTGGGTCAGGAGGCGCTCGACGTAGCGCAAGACGGTGCGCAGGATGGCGAAGGCGCGCACGCCGATGCTGGGGAAGAAGAAGTTGAAGACCACGGCCGTGGCCGGCGTGAGCCCGGCGAACGCGCAGGCCGAGATGAACCAGCCCGACAGCGCCATCAGGCCGATGCCGGAGGCCGCCGCGGCCAGCCCGGCCAGCACCCCGAGCGTCATCCCCGGGAGGTGGCCGCGCATGAGCCCGCAGAGCCGGCGGATGTCGGACACGATGCGGTCCGTCATGCGACCCGTCCTCCGAGCGGGCGACGCAGCCGGTGGAAGACCCCGCGCGCGGCGGTCAGCTGCTCCGGGCTCCCCTCCTCGACAATCCGGCCGGCCTCCATCACGTAGATACGGTCCGCGCGCTGAATGTCCGCCAGCCGGTGGGTCACCGTCAGCACGGCCCGATCGCCCCGCAGGCTGTCGACCGCATCCAGGACCCGGCGCTCGGTCTCGGCATCCAGCCCGGCCGTGGGCTCGTCGAGCAAGAGCAGCGGGGCGTCCCGCAAGAGGGCCCGGGCCAGCGCGACCCGCTGCGCCTGGCCGCGCGACAGGCCGGCCCCGAACTCGCCCACCAGCGTTTCAAGGCCTTCCGGCAGCTGCCGGGCGAAATCCAGCACCCCGGCCCGGGCCGCGGCTTCCCGGACCTCGTCCGGCGCCGCCTCCGCCCGCCCCAGGCGGATGTTCTCTGCGATCGACCCGCAGAACAGCACCGGGTTCTGGCCCAGCCAGCCGATCCGGCGCCGCCACGCGAGCGGGTCGAGCTCCGCGAGGGGGAGCTCGCCGACCCGGATCTCGCCCCGCTGCGGCTGCAGGAACCCCATGAGCAGGAAGAGCAGCGTCGATTTGCCCGCGCCGCTGCCGCCGACCAGGGCCACGCTGCGCCCCGGCCGCAGCTCGATGCTGACCCCCTGCACGGCGGGCGGCCTCCCGTCGTCGTACCCGAACCAGAGATCGGCGCAGCGCACGTGCAGGTCCCCGCCGGGCGGCAGCGGACCGCGTCCGGCCAAACCCGCCGCCAGCGGCGCTTCCGCCACGTCCCGGATGCGCACCGCCGCGCCGATCGCGTGCGCACGCGCGTGGTAGTGCGCCCCGAGCTCGCGCAGCGGCAGGTAGAACTCCGGGACGAGCAGCAGCACGAAGAGCCCGTCGGCCAGGGTCAGCGGGCGGCCGTAGGTGCCGAACTGGAAATAGCCGAGAAACCCCATGCCTAAGTAGACCGCGACCAGGGCGATCGAGAGCGAGGCGAAGAACTCCAGCACGGCCGAGGACAGGAACGCGACCCGCAGGACGCTCATGGTGCGGCGGCGGTATTCGGCCGACACCCGGGCGATCTCCGCGCCCTCTTCGCGGCTGCGGCCAAAGAGCTTCAGGGTCGCGAGGCCCTGGAGCACGTCGAGAAAGTGGGCGCTCATGCGGCCGAGCGCCTGGAAGTGTTTCTGACTGATGCTTTCGGCCCCCATGCCTACGAGGACAGTGAAGAAGGGGATCAGGGGCGCGGTCAGGAGCAGCAGCGCCCCGGCCGCCCAGCTGACCGGGAAGACCGCGGCCGCAATCGTGAGCGGCACCAGCAGCGCCAGCGCCAACTGGGGCAGGTAAAGGGCGTAGAAGTCCTGCAGCGCCTCCACCTGCTCGAGCAGGACACTGCCGAGCGCGCCGGACTCCTGGCGCCGGGTGAAGGCCGGGCCGGCCGCGAAAATCCGGTCGACCAGCTCCAGCCGCACCGTCTCCCTGACCCGCGCCCCGGCCGCGAAGCCGGAGACCTCGCGGATCCCCATCAGAAGCGCACGGCCGGCCACGGCGGCCGCCAGCAGCCCGAAGTCGCGGCCGAGCGTCTCGACCGGCCGCGCGTCGATGAAAATGGCATGGATCAGGCGCGACAGCAGGAACGCCTGCAGCACCGCGGCCAGCCCGATCAGCCAGCCGACCGCCACGGTGAGGCCGATCCGGCCGGCCGCCCGGCGCCCGAATGCGTACAGCCAGCGTGAACATGCGTGCGTGTCGGCGGACATGGGATTCCGATTGACAAGCCCTTTTGTCTTGCACTATCTGATGGTTCGGCCGTATCGGCCCTTCAGCTGACCGTTTAAACGCCGTTTGCGCATCTATATCAAGCAAAAAGCCGCGGCAGGAACGCCTGGCCTACCATCACCATTCAAGGAGTCGACGCGCATGTTTCCTACCGAGACCCTGGTCGATCTATCGCGCTGGCAGTTCGCCCTGACGGCCCTGTACCACTTCATCATGGTGCCGCTCACCCTGGGCCTGTCCTGGATCCTGTTCATCATGGAGTCGGTCTACGTTATGACCGGCCGGGAAATCTACAAGGACATGACCCGCTTCTGGGGCAAGCTCTTCGGCATCAACTTCGCCCTCGGGGTGACCACCGGCATCACCATGGAGTTCCAGTTCGGCACCAACTGGGCCTACTACTCGCATTATGTCGGCGACATCTTCGGCGCACCGCTCGCCATCGAGGGCCTCATGGCCTTCTTCCTCGAGTCCACCTTCGTGGGCCTGTTCTTCTTCGGGTGGAACCGCCTGAGCAAGCGGGCCCACCTGCTGTCGACCTTCCTGGTGGCGCTCGGCTCCAATCTCTCCGCGCTCTGGATCCTGGTGGCCAACGCCTGGATGCAGAACCCGGTCGGGGCCGAGTTCAACCCTGCCACCATGCGCATGGAGCTCATGAGCTTCGCGGACCTCTTCTTCAACCCGGTCGCCCAGGTCAAGTTCGTGCACACCGTCGCCGCCGGCTACGTGACCGCCTCGATGTTCGTGCTGGGCGTGAGTGCGTTCTACCTGCTCAAGGGCCGCGACGTGGCCTTCGCGCGGCGCTCGTTCGCGGTGGCCGTCGGGTTCGGACTGGCCTCGGTCTGCTCGGTCATCGTGCTGGGGGACGAAAGCGGCTACGAGGTCGGCCAGGTGCAGAAGGTCAAGCTCGCCACCATCGAGGCCGCCTGGGAAACCGAGCCGCCGCCGGCCTCCCTCACCCTGTTCGGCTTTCCGGACCAGGAGGCCCAGACCACGCGCGGGGACATCACGGTCCCATGGCTGGGCGGCCTCATCGTGACCCGCTCCCTGGACAAACCCATCAAGGGGGTCAAGGAGCTGGTGGCGGAAAGCGAGGTCCGCATCGAAAAGGGGATGAAGGCCTACGGCCTGCTCCAGAAACTGCGCGCCGGCGACAGCTCCCCGGCGCTGCTCCAGGAGTTCACCGGCCTCAAGCAGCACCTGGGCTACGGCCTGCTCCTGATGCGCTACACGCCCAAGGTCGTCGACGCCACCCCCGAGCAGATCCGCCGCGCGGCGCTGGACACGATCCCCAACGTGGGGGTCATGTTCTGGAGCTTCCGCGTCATGGCCGGCCTGGGGTTCTACCTGCTGGCGCTGATTGCCGTCTCCTTCTACTTCTGCGCCCGGCGGGTGTTCGACCAAAAACGCTGGCTGCTGAAACTGATTGTTTTCAGCATGCCGGCTCCCTGGATCGCGGCCGAGCTCGGCTGGATCGTGGCCGAGTACGGCCGCCAGCCCTGGAGCATCGGCGAGGTGCTGCCCACGCTGCTGGCCACGTCCACCCTGTCCACGGGGGATGTGATCGGAAGCATCGCCGCGATGGTGCTGCTCTACACGGCGTTCATGATCGCCGCCGCCTACCTCATGGTGAAGTTCGTGCGCCTGGGCCCGAGCAGCCTGCACACGGGGCGCTATTTCTTTGAACACTCCAAAGCGACTGTGTAGGGAGGAACATCCCATGCCGATACTCTTCGACTACTTCACGCTCAAGATCATCTGGTGGCTCTTCGTCGGTGTGCTGCTCATCGGGTTCGCCGTCATGGACGGGTTCGACCTCGGCGTGGGGGCGCTCCTGCCGTTCGTGGCCAGGACGGACGACGAACGCCGTGTCCTGATCAACAGCATCGGGCCCACCTGGGAGGGCAACCAGGTATGGTTCATCACCGGCGGCGGGGCGATTTTCGCCGCCTGGCCGCTGGTCTACTCGGCCGCCTTCTCGGGCTTCTACTGGGCGCTCTTGCTCGTGCTCTTCGCGCTGTTCTTCCGGCCCGTGGGCTTCGAGTACCGCAGCAAGGTCGCGGACGCGCGCTGGCGCAACGCCTGGGACTGGGGGCTCTTCGTCGGCGGCGCCGTGCCGGCGCTGGTCTTCGGGGTGGCCTTCGGGAACCTCCTGCAGGGGGTGCCGTTCACCTTCGACGACATGCTGCGCCCCTATTACAGCGGCAACTTCTTCGGGCTGCTCAACCCCTTCGGCCTGCTGACCGGGGTGGTGAGCCTCTCGATGCTCGTCATGCACGGGGCGATCTATCTGCAGATGCGCACCGAGGGCGAGCTGGCCGCGCGGGCCCGCCGCGCGGCGCGCATCGTCGGCATGGTCTTCGTCGCGGCCTTCGTCCTGGCGGGGGTCTGGCAGGCCTACGGGATCCAGGGCTACCGCATCACGGCCATGCCCGACCCGGGAGGCGTCGTGGTCCCGCTCGCCAAGACGGTAGAAAAGATCTCCGGCGCGTGGATGGCCACCTACGCTGCGCACTCCTGGATGTGGCTCGCGCCGGTGCTCGCCGTCGGCGGGGGGCTATCGGCCCTGCTGCTGTCGGCCGGCGGCCGCGCGGGTGCGGCCTTCGTCTTCAGCGGCGCAGCGCTGGCCGGCACCATCCTGACAGCGGGTTTTGCCATGTTCCCGTTCGTGATGCCGTCGAGCACCTTCCCCAACGCGAGCCTGACCGTCTACGACGCCGTCTCGAGCCACCGCACGCTGAACCTGATGTTCGTCGCCGTGGTGCTGTTCCTGCCGGTCGTCCTGCTCTACACGAGCTGGGTCTACCGCGTGCTGCGGGGCAAGGTGACCGAGAAGCGCATTCGGGAGGAAACGCATTCGGCGTATTGAAACCGCAGGCCGAAGAAAGGCACGCGCCATGCCGCACGTCATCGTGAAGCTTTACCCCGGGCGAACCGAGGAGCAGAAAAAACGGTTGGCGGATGAAATCGTCCGCGACGTTGTGGCCATTGCGAAATGCGCGGAAAAATCCGTCTCGGTGGCGATCGAAGAGGTCCACCCCGACGACTGGACGGAAAAGGTGTACACGCCCGATATCCTGAACAGCGCAGGCACGCTGTACAAGGCGCCGGGTTACAACCCACTTCGATAAGGAACCGATTCAGATACGGGAGGCTCTATGTGGTATTTCACCTGGATTTTAGGAGTTCTGCTCGCCTGCGCCTTCGGGATCATCAACGTGATGTGGATGGAATCCGAGGAGATGCTGGGCCGCGACAAGGACTGAGGCCGTTGTAATTCCTCGGCCCTGCTGCAATCGCAAGAAGCCGGTGCATGGCTATGCACCGGCTTTTTGCGTCAGGATCTCACCCTCCCGCCGCTCGGCCCCCATGGCCGCTGCGGGGGGCCATCGTCCGCGGCAACCCCCACAGCGCCGCCAGCCCGGCGGCGAGGTACAGCAACGAGACGGACGCAAACACCGCGCGGTAGCCGAACCATATGGCGACGGTGACACCGATCATCGGGGCCAGCGCCCGGGCGCCCGAGTTGATGGAGTTGTCCAGCCCGTACACCGCGCCCTCCTCACCGTGCAGCGTGTAGCGCGCCAGCAGCGCACCCACCCCGGTGATGATGCCGCCGTGCGCGATACCGGCTCCGATCTGCAGCACCAGAAACTGCCAGGCGTGGGTCACCCAGGCCTGGAGCAGGAAGACCGAGAAGCCGGCCAGGGAACTGGCGATGAGGATGCGGCGGTGCCCGGTGCGGTCGCCCGCCCGGCCGATGAAGACCCCGAAAACGGCGGCCGCGGCCGCGGCCGAGCCGATGACCAGACCCGTGAAGCTGTTTACGCGCGAGGCGTCCGCCACAAGCTCGAGGGCATAAAACGGCAGGATCGGCACGAACGCCATGCGGGCCAGCGAGTCCAGGAAGCGCAGGGAATAGGTCGCCGACACTCCGGGGGAGGCCAAAATCTGCCGCCACCCGGCGAGAAAACCGCGCCCGCCCGCGGGCCGGGCGAGCGGCTCGAACTTCTCCCGCACCCCCCAGTGCACGATAAGTCCCGCCACCGCCAGCAGCGCGCTCGTGACGTAGAACGCCGCCCGATAGCCGAAAATGTCGGCCGCGGCCCCGCCGATGACCGGCCCGACGCCGACCCCCACCCCGATCCCCACCTGGAGCAGCCCCATCGCGTAGCCGGTGCGCTCCCGCGGCACGACCGCGGCCACGAGCGCATTGGCGGCGCCGATCGTGCCCGTGATCAGCCCCTGGACGGCGCGCAGGACCACCAGTTCCTCGGCCGAGCGCGCGAAGGCCATCAGCAGCAGGATCGCAGCCCCGCCGAACATGGCCCGCTCGACCATGGGCTTGCGTCCCCAGCGGTCCGCCACGACGCCCCAGACCGGCGAGGCGATCATCATGGTCAGCGCCTGGCAGGAGAACACCAGGCCGGCCAGCAGCTCCGTGCCGAGCGAGGTCACCGATCCGAGGGATTTCACGTAGAGGGACAAGAACGGGAAGATGCTGGAAAACCCGATCGACGTCATCAGCTGGCAGAACACCATGATGTGCAGGGTTCTGCGCCAGTTGGGATCGGGTGTGTCCGTTGCGGCGGGGTTTATGGCCAAGGGGTCGACCTTCGGTTGAATGCAAGGCCGACACCATACTCGACTTCACGCCGGTTGGAAACCCTGAACGGCAGGCGGGGTTGTTCCTCCGGAAACACTTCGCCGCCCGCAGTCGGGAGAGGTCGCGGCCGCGGGCAACGGGACCTGTTCATATGCCGGAGGGGTACAGGCCTTTGCGGACCAGGAGAGGGCGCGGGTCGATCAGGTGACGCGAGAACCAGTCCCGGTGACCCTGGGTTCCATGGGCGAGCGCCAGGATTTCGGAGAAGTGGAAAATGGGGATCGGCTGCCGGACCGTGCAGCGGACCTCCAGGTTCATGTGGCACATGGCGCAGGCGGTGACGATGCAGTCCGCACCGCTTTCGGCCGCGCCCTTCATGATGGCGGACACCATGGGGGTGACGATGTCGGGCCTGGACACGGTTAGAAAGGTACCGCAGCACCGCGAGCCGTGGGCCCAGGGCAGCGGCCGCATGCCCACCCCCTTCAGGATACGTTCCATGATGCCGTGTTGCTCCGAGGTGGCGCGCAGTTCGTAGGGCCGGTTGAGCATGCAGCCGTAATAGGGGACGAAGGAGAGGTCGAGGTCGGCGTGGCCGTTCAGGGCTTCGAGGCGCTCCGGACCGATTTCCGCAAGCGGCCCGAAAAAATGCCTGACGCGGAGGTCGGGGTCGAAGGGCCGCCCCCAAAGTTTCTCGTAGCGCTGGCGCGCGCCCTCGTCGGTCTTCAGGCGATGCTGGGCCTGCTTCAGGTGCAGGGTGCAACTCGGGCAGGCCGCCACCAGCGGGCGGCCGGCCGGCGCGAGCGCGAGGTTGCGGCTGGCCAGGTCGATGGCCAGATCGTGATCGATGCTGTGGGCCGACGAGCTGCCGCAGCAGTTCCAGTCCGGCACCTCGATCAGGCGGATGCCCATCTTGTGGCAGCACTCGATCAGCGACTGGTTGCTCTCCTTGGCAGTCGTCGCCAGCGAGCAGCCCGGGAAATACGACAGATCTATGGTGGGGGCGGCGGCCATGGCTATCTCTTGAAAAGCTTCCGGACCTCGTCGATGTGCTCGACCTTGGACGGGGTGAGGTCCAGCTTGCGCTTGGCCAGCATCCGCATCCCCACATTGATGTCACTCAGCAGGTCGAATTTCTTGAGCTTGTACCGGAACATGATTTCGAGCTTGTGCGTCCGGCCGTAGCGCTCGATCGAGTTGAGCACCTCCCGGTGGAAGCTCAGGACGTCCGGCTCGGGGGTATCCACCCCTTCGGCCAGCGCCATCTGCCGCAGCATGTCCATGACGCCCGGGATGTCGATCGCCATCGGGCACTGGATCGAGCAGGTGTGACAGCTCACGCAGATCCAGATCGTATTGCAGGCGAGCGCCTCCCGCTTCAGGCCCAGCTGCACGAGCCGCATGACCCCGTTGGGCATGTAGTCCATGTGCTCACTGAAGGGGCATCCGCCGCTGCAGCTGCGGCACTGGAGGCAGGCGCGGAAGTCCGTCCTGGCTCGCTGCTGAATCTCGTTGGAGAAGCGGATATCCAGGTCCTGGATGCGGATCATGGGGCCGCCTTGCATGCTCATGCAAACACCTCGTTCATAGCGCCGCGGCGGCGCGAAGCGACAAGCCCGGCCGCCGGCAGGCGCGAGCGCCCCCCGGCTCATGGGACGATGGATCGGCTTCAGAATAGGGAGTCGCCCGGTCGAAGAACATGATCTAAGTCAAGCGGAGGGGGTGGGCAAGCGGGGTCCAGCCGACCGTATAAGTTTGCCACCGCCCGGCACGGAATGCAATCCGAATTTGCCCGGAGCAATAATGCCACTGTTTGGTAGACATCGAGCATCTTCTCGAATCGTCAACCGCAATTCGCCCGAAAAACGCTTTATTATATTTCCATATGGCGATATATAATACTCATGAAAATCTTTATCCGCGTCATGAAGGCCCTATCGGACCCGAACCGGGTGAAAATCCTCAAGCTCCTGCAGCACCGGCCGGGGATGTGTGTCTGCGAGATTCAGGCCCTGCTGGAGATTGCCCAGCCCACTGTTTCGAAGCATCTCAAGGCGCTTGAGGATGCCGGACTCGTGGACTACCGCAAGGACGGTCTGTGGGTGAACTATTCGCTCGCGGACGGGAGAGACAACTTTTATGCCGCGCGCATGCTGCGCGACCTGCGCGCCTGGCTGGAAGAGCATCCGGAAACCTCCGCGTTGGTGGCCAGGGCCTCCAGCGTGTCACGCGAGCGCATCTGCCGCAAGGCGTAACCTTTAAGCGCGGGGCCGCTTCGGCCGCGTTTTTTTGTGGGAGCAGGCCATGACGGAACACGACATCACCCAGATTGCGGTCGGCGGGCACCGCACCGGCATCATGGGATTGAAACCGGTGCTGGAGGCGGTCGCTCGAGAGCTCGCCGGGCGGCCCGAGACGGAAATCCGGGCGGCGCTGATGGAGCGCCTTGGGAAGTCGAACTACATCGTGGCCTCGGCCAGGGCGGCCTACGAGGCCGCCTTTTTCCGGGAATACAAAAAATTCGTCGGCGAACCCGATGCCTGAAGACCCTTCCGGGCCGATTCAGATCAAGGTGCTGGGCCAAGGCTGCTCCAGCTGCGACAAGCTCGAGCAGGACGTGATGTCCGTCCTGGCGGAGCTCGGCCTTGCGGCGGACCTGGACCACGTGCGCGACATCCGCGAAATTGCCGCCTACGGGGTGATGGGCAGCCCGGCGCTCGTGATCGATGGCAAGGTCGTGGCCGCCGGGAAGATTCCGTCTAAGAATCAGCTCAAGGAGTTGCTTAAGGCCGCTTCGAAGAAATGAGCCGGACTCTCGGCACTTTTTTCCCTCTGTGGGAGCGGCGTTCCAGCCGCGATGATCGCGGCAATATGCCGCTCCCAGAATTAGAATCAAAAACTATGGTGAAAGGATCATAACATGGACATCAAAGTACTGGGCCCCGGCTGCGCCAAATGCCAGCAGACCGAGAAAGTCGTCAAGGAAGCGGTAGCGGAGACCGGCGTCAGCGCCACCGTCGAGAAAGTCACCGACATCAGGAAAATCGCCGAATACGGTGTGTTCGGAACCCCGGCGGTGGTGGTGGACGGTGATGTGAAATGCGTCGGCAAGGTCCCGAGCAAACAAGACGTCAAGAAGTGGGTATCGGGATAAGAAATGCGGCCAACTCTCCTTGGGCGCTGACTGTATTTTATTTCAATCACTATTCTGGTTGGATTTGCGGAAGCGCTGAGAGGCGATATGGCATCGGGTTTAATCAATTGGATGGACGATTCACATAGAACGGAAGGAGATTGAACATGGAAAACAAATGCTGTGCCGCGAATAATGAGGTCATGATCCTGGCCTGCTCGGGCGGCTCCAACGTAGGCCAACTGTCCAACCGGGCGGCCGTGGAGCTCACGCAGGAAGGCCTTGGCAAAATGTACTGCCTGGCCGGCATCGGCGGCCAACTCAAGGGCTTCGTCCAGTCCGCCAAGGACGTGCCCGTGATCGCAGCCATCGACGGTTGCGCTGTGGGCTGCGCCAAGGCCATTCTCAAGAATGCGAATATCCCGAACTACAATTATATCGTTCTTACCGATCTCGGGATCGAGAAGAACAAGAACTTCAGCTTGAGCGACGACGACGTACGCAAGGTCAAAGAGGTCGTGCGCGCCGCCTGCAACAGCCCAAAAACCGCAGCCGAGGCAAGCAAATTCGCCCCCGCCAGGGGGGTGCTGCGGATGACGGCTCAACAAACAGAGTTCTCATCTGGCCGCTTCTCTTCACCGGCCTCGTGCTGGTCTCTTCCTGTTCTTGTTGGCGGGGCCAGGCGCCGGCCCTGCCCGACCGAAGGATTTCACCCAGGTGCCGGTCAAGGGGATGGTCACGATGCTCGACCTGGGGGCCACCGAATGCGTGCCCTGCAAAATGATGGCCCCGATCATGGAAAAAATGGAAAAGAAGTACCAGGGCAAGGCAGCCATTGTTTTCATCGATGTCTGGAAAAACCGCGATCAGGTGTCCCGGTTCGGCATCCGGGCCATTCCAACCCAGATATTCTATGATGCCGACGGACGCGAGGTTTCCCGGCATGTCGGTTTTATGAGCGAAGCGGCTATTGTCGAACAGCTCACCAAAATGGGAGTCCAATAGGAGCTGCCATGCTGGATGCGATTTTTCTAACCGTGAACGAGTGGATGGTCGCCGGCAGCCTCCTGGCGGCAGCGGGGTGCTTTGCCTGGGGGATGATCAGCGTGCTTTTCAGCCCCTGTCACCTGGCTTCCATTCCGCTCATCGTCGCTTATGTCGGCGGCCAGCAGAAAGCCTTGGTGCCGCGCCAGGCGGCAGGCTATGCCGTGGCCTTCAGCATTGGGCTTTTCATCACCATCGCCGTTATCGGCGTGATCTGCGCCTTGCTGGGCCGCATGCTGGGGGACATCGGCAGCTGGTGGCAAGTTCTGATCGGCGGGGTGTTGATCTGGGTGGCTCTCGGAATGCTGGGCGTTGAATCGTGTTCCATGTCCGGCAGTCTGCTCTACCGACTGAATTTCAAGGGCCTCGCCGGCGCACTGGCCCTCGGCCTGGGTTACGGCATCTTGTCCGGCTCGTGCACCTTCGGCTTCATCGCGCCGATTCTGGCCATCATCACGGTGCAGCAGGAGGTGGCAACCGGCATCATCTTCATCCTGCTCTTCGCCATCGGCCACTGCCTCCCGATCGCCGTTGCCGGCAGCTCCACCGCCGCCGTCCGCCGCCTGGTCGAAAACAGCGCTTGGCAGGACGCCGGCGGCTGGTTTCGCAAGGCCGCCGGTGTGGTCATCTGCCTGCTGGGACTTTACTTTGTTATCAACCCGATCTGGGCGAACTTCGCCGCGGCGTAATCCGCCATAATTTTCACAGGAGAACTGCAGTGTCTGCCATGAAAAAAGCGACGGCCGGGCAACTTCAAGCCGAGCCAAAAGCCGCTGAGGACCACCATGCCGATGACGGCTCCAGCTGCTGCCATCATCACGCGCCCGCCATGGAAAGCCAAACCGGTACGCGGCTGCTTTTGACCTTAGGGTTAAACCTGCTGATCCCCGTGGCCCAGATCATCGGCGGTGTGACGGCCAACAGCATGGCGCTGATTTCGGACGCCACGCACAATTTCAGCGACTTCGCCGCCATATTGATCTCCTACCTGGCGTTCCGCATCGCACGCCGCGGCGCCTCGGTCCGCAACACCTTCGGCTATCGGCGCGCCGAAGTATTGGCGGCCATGATCAACGTCGCGCTGCTGATCGGCGCTGCAATCGTCATCGTCATCGAGGCTGCCGAACGGCTGCGGAACCCAGCGGCCGTTTCCGGGGGCATCGTGATGGGGCTGGCGGCCGTAGGCATTCTCGGCAACGGCCTTTCCGCCTGGCTGCTGCACCGGGACGCCCAACACAGTCTCAACGTCCGGGGGGCCTTCTGGCACATGGTGGGCGACATGCTGACCTCCGTGGCCGTGCTGGTGACTGGCGCCATCCTCTACTACCGGCCCTGGTACTGGCTGGACCCCGCGCTCTCGTTTGCGATCGTTGTTTTCATTCTTAAAAACTGCTGGGGCATCGCCAAGGAGTCGGGCCTGATCCTGATGAACTCGACCCCCTCCCATCTCGACCTTGAGAAGGTGCGCCGCCACCTGCAGGAGTTGCCGGAAGTCTGCGGCGTGCATTATCTGCATGCCTGGAACGTGTCCTCGAGCAGCGTGGCGTTTTCTTGCCATGTGGTGGTGCCCGATCAGGCCGTCAGCGCTACGGAACCGCTGGCCGAAAAAATTCGGCGTGACCTCCTGGAATCCTTCGGCATCGATCATCCCGTACTGCAGTTCGAGACCGCGGCCTGCGGCGACGGCGACTTGTTGTGTCAACTGTCTTGCGGGAGCGGCACTCATGTCTGAAACTCGAATCAGCGCCTTACGAGGAGTCTGAAACCATGCGTTGGGCCAGATTGGCGGCGCGGCTTGCCTTGGCCGGCATCTTTATCTATGCCAGCATCGATAAGATCGCCCACCCGGCGGCCTTCGCCAAGGACGTCTACAACTACCAGATCCTGCCGGACGCGCTGGTCAACCTGACTTCCCTTGTACTGCCGTGGCTAGAGCTGTTTCTGGGCCTGTGCCTGCTGGCCGGCATCTGGCTGCCCGGCGCGGTGCTGGCGGTCAACGGGCTTCTCGTCGTGTTCCTGGCCGCTTTCATTTTCAACATGGCACGGGGGCTGGATATCAACTGCGGCTGCTTCAGCACCGGCAGCGACGCACCCGCGATGTCCGCCGGTTGGTACCTGCTGCGGGATTTCGGGTTTTTTGCTGTGGGGGCTTTTTTGTTTTACGCGGTGTTTCTGAGCCGAGGCCCGCAGCGGCAGGAATGGGAATCGGCCCTGAAGCCTGAAAACGGAAAGGGAGGAACGCTCCGATGATGAGACGCCTGCCCCACAAAGGCACGCTGGTGAGTCGGCAGCTGTTTGCTCGGCCCTCTCTTCGCTGGGGTGCTGGGGAGCTCTCGGGCGGCGGCCCTGCCGGAGAACCATTACGGCCTCGGGACCGCCACCGAAAGCGAGCCGGCGCGGCATGATTTCCTTTTGTGCTGCAGGGGCAGCGCGGACCTCGAAATCGAAAAGTGAAAAGAGGGGGCCATCATGCTGTTGGAGAGCTACACAAAAAGAATATTCCGGGCGGAATGCAACCCGCAATTCCAATCCCTGCACTGCATCGCCAGCCTGGACCAGGATGTGTCGGATGCGCTGCCGTATCTGAATGCTGTACTGGGGGGGTTCGAATACCTGAAAAACCCCCCGGCCGTGGTCTTCCGCTCACGCGGACGTTTGATCACCGTTCACGGCCGCGAGATCGCGATCAACGCCTTAAACGACGAGGCGGAAGCGGACAAAATTCTGGAATGGCTGAAACGCGAAATCAACCAGGCCTGGGAGCAGCGGGCGGATATCACGCCCAGCACCGAAGGAGCGCCCAAGCCCCTGGTCATCGAAATTCTAAAGCTGCTGCCTCGCACCAACTGCCGCGAGTGCGGAGAGCCGACCTGCATGGTTTTCGCTGCGCGGGCGGCCGAAGGGATCAAGGGCGCCGCAGACTGCCCGCCGCTCAAGCCGGAAGCCAAACAGCGGTTGGAGGATTACCTCGGCCGGTTTAACTTCGACGCTTGACGTCTTCCCAGGAAGTCGAGTTGAAAATCCCCCTAACCCCCTTTGCATAACCTGGAAAAAGAAAGTGGTCATGTTCGAATCCAACGCATCCTGGAAACGGGCGGCCTGGCAGGTCCCGGTGTTGGTGGTTTTCAGCGCAGCTGTGGCGCTGGCGGTCAACGCCCTGCGGGCGGACCGCCTGCCCTTGGTTGGCGACTTTTCGGCAGCCGCGCGCATGACCACCGCCACCGGCGAGCGCATGGACATCCCCCTGGAAGAAGCGGAGAAGCTCTTTATTACCCAAGCGGCGGTGTTCATCGACGCCCGTTCGCTCGACAACTTCGTCAAGGGCCGGATTCAAGGCGCCCGCAGCCTGCCTTGGCAGGAGGTGGACAGCAACTTCATCGGCGCCACCCAGGACCTGGACTTGGAGACCCGGATCGTCACGTATTGCGACGGCGAAACCTGCGAGCTGAGCCATGACCTGGCGCTGTTCCTGCGTGACGCCGGTTTTACGAACTCCCGGGTGCTGGTCAATGGCTGGACCGTCTGGCGGCAGGCGGGTCTGCCGGTGGAGTCCGGCGAGCCCAAAAAGCAAAGGTAGCGCTTTTTGTGCGAAAACTACCTGCCGGTCGGAATTGGATACAACTGTCCCTCTGGCACAACGCTTGCTCATCTTAATGACGACCATTTGTGGGTGCACCCCGCAGGGAGTGATTTCAGCTGTACATTGCATGGGATGCACCCCTCAAATCCCCGCAACTGCCGCGGCGGCCGTGCAGATGCTTTGATTCTGTCTATCAAATGGGTCCATTCTGAATGTGCTTTTCCCCTCTTTCTGATTGGATATTTATTATGCAGTCGGCAAGAGCACTCTTGCATACTTTATATCCAGACACTCGGGCCTTAAACGGTGTTTTACAATTTCCCAGGAGGAAAATCGGTTGGACTTGATACGTGCAGAAAATCTTAGCAAGACGTACCGGACGGGGGAGGTCATAACCTCGGCATTGAGGGGGCTTAGCTTCTCGATACCGTCTGGGGCTTTTGTTTCCTTTGTAGGGCCTTCAGGCAGCGGCAAGACCACTCTTCTGAACCTCGTAGGATGCCTGGATAAACCTTCGAGTGGGCAGCTCCTGGTAGCGGGGATGGAGGTCGGCTCGCTGGACAGCACCGACGCTGCACTCTTCAGGGGTAAGCACATCGGCTTCATCTTCCAAAGCTTCAACCTGATTCCGGTGCTGACGGTTTTCGAAAACGTGGAATACCCGCTCGTCATGGTTCAAAATGTCCCGGCCGGGAGACGGCGCGAAGCGGTGGATGAGCTGCTGGACGCCGTTGGGATGACCGACCATCGAAGCAAAAAGCCGGATCAGCTTTCAGGGGGCCAGAAGCAGCGGGTGGCCATCGCGCGGGCGCTTGTGACCAAGCCGGAGCTGGTTCTGGCGGACGAGCCTACCGCCAACCTGGACCATGACACGGCGATGACGATCATCCGCCTGATGAAGGCGATCCGTGACAAGCTGCAGACCACCTTTGTGTTCTCGACCCACGATGCCCGGATCATCGGCGAGGTGGAATCCGTCTTCCGACTCGAAGACGGTACTCTAAAAACCGACGGGGGAGGATTGCGGCATGGCTAACCTGTTAAAAATCGCGGCGCGCAACCTCATGCGCTACAAGCGCCGGACCCTCCTCACCCTGGGGTTGATCGTCATCGGGGTCGTGTTTGTCGCGGTGTTCATCGGGGTGACCGACTCGTTCAAAAGCATGATGATCGGGCAAATCACAGACTCTTACATCGGCCATATGCAGATCCACCGCAAGGGGTATCTGGCCGCCATCGACACCCTGCCGTTGAACATGAACCTCAAGCTCCACGCGTACGGCAAGATCGAGTCCATCCTCAAGGACACGCCCGGCGTGGAAGCCTACTCGCCGCGCATCAAACTGGGCGGCATGTTCAGCAACTTCACCGAGACCACCAACATCCGCCTGAACGGGGTGGAACCGGATAAGGAAACCAGGACCTCTCCGCTGCTCTTGTCGCGGGTGCTGGACGGAGAGAAAGCCATTCTCAAAGGCAAAATCCTGGTACCCGAGCTCCTCGCCCGGGGAATGAAGGTCAAGGTGGGCGACCCGGTCGTCATCATCGCCACCAACAAGGACGGTTCCGTGAACGGCAAGCAGTTTGTGGTCGGCGGGATCCTCGAGGGCGTCACCGGCCCCGGCGGTCGCGACGGGTACGTGCACATCGAGGACGCCGCGGATCTGCTGCGGATGGAAGAGATGGAAATCAGCGAAATCGCCGTGCGGCTGAAGGATTTCGGCCGCCTCCAGTCCGTGTTCAAGGATATCGAAGGCCGCCTCGCGCAGGAGAAAAACCCTGCGGGCCAGCCCGCCTTCGAGGTTCATACCTGGGAGAAGCTCTCGCCCTTCTACAACATCGCGCGCATGATCGACCTGATGACCATCTTCATCAAGGCCATGCTGGTCGCCATCGTCCTGGTCAGCATCATGAACGTGATGATCATGGCAGTTTACGAACGCGTGCGGGAGATCGGGACCATCGCCGCCATGGGCACGCCGCCGCGCCGAATTCTGTCCCTCTTCCTGGTCGAGGGGTTTCTGCTGGGGGCCCTCGGCGCCGTTGCCGGCGCCCTGCTGAGCGTGGCGGTCGTATTCGTCCTCAACCTTTCGAAAATCACCTTCGATTTCGGCCAGCAGACCGGCCTGCTGTTGTCCGTGCGGCTGAACCCCGCAGACCTTCTGACCGTGGTGGGCATTGTGATCGTCGTCGCGGTGGCGGCCAGCCTGCAGCCGTCCTTTAAGGCCGCACGCATGGATCCGATCCAGGCTTTAGGCCACGTATAGAGGATTATGAACAAAGAGATGTTCGGCAGCTTGCATCTGTCAATGATGCCAGAAGTCGGGTTTACTGTGGGAAAGGAAGATTCAAATGCTCAAGCTTATATGTTTACTGATTTCGCTTGCCGGCGCTGCGAGCGCTTACGCGGCGGATGGGGCTCAGATCCTCGAAAAGGTGGACCGTAACCTGGCGCCGGCCGCCTATGAGCTCTACCGCAAACTGATCAACATCGAGCCCAACGGCGCCAAAAAGGAATACGTCCTGTTCACCGTGAAAAAGGGAAAGGACATGGTGGCCGGGGTGTTTCTCTCGCCGGCGAGCGAGAAGGGCCGCAGCACGCTGCGGCTGGGGGACAACATGTGGCTCTACATCCCGAACGTCGGGAAACCCGTGCGCATCACGAGCCTGCAGTCCGTGGTGGGCGGGGTGTTCAACAACGCCGACATCCTGGCGCTGGATTATAGCGACGAATATGACGTAGCAGGGGTGGAGGAGCTGGAGAAGGAATACGTGCTCGACCTCAAGGCCAAAACCAAGACCGTGGCCTACGACCGGTTGAAAATGTGGGTGGATCGCGAAAAGGTCGTGCCCACGCAGATCGAGTGCAAAACCGAGGCCGGCATGCTCATCAAAACCCTCTACTTCAAGGACATCCAGGACTTCGGCGGCGGCTTCGTCCGGCCGGCCGTCATCGAGACCGACAGCCCCCTCTACAAAGGCTACAAGTCGGTCATGATCTTCGCGAAGCTCAAAGCGACGGAATTGGCCGACGAGGTCTTCACCCTCACCTATATGCCCAACATCGAGTCCTTGCGCTAAGCGGTTTCACTGGGTGAAACCGCTTTCTATGGTTTGCATAAAAAGCAGGATATGGAGCGCTGCGCCATTCTATCAGCCGTAGCGTTTACAATTGTGGGAGTGGCTTCCAGCCACGATAGCGTCGCGGCAAGATGCCGCTCCCACAGAGCAAAAGCTCACCTCAACGCAATACCATTTTGGGATAATCGTTTGGACGGGTATGTGAATCGGCCGACTGAAACAGATCGGAACAACAGGCGATCTTCGCGGGCATGGCGCGCGATGGGCGTTCTGCTTCTATTCGCCGCTGTGTTGATGCCAAGGCCGGCCGGCGCTGCGGACGACTACGCCTTCGACACTTCGGAAACCGATAAAAAGCCTTATTCGTTCGGCGGCTACCTGGAAGCAAAGCCGACCCTGTTCGCCCTGGACCGGGACGCCGCGCTTTACAAAACCCGGTTTTACGACCGCAACGTGAGCAACCCGCAGGGAGAGTACGATTTCACCCTGCAGTTCGACGCCGGGCTCGAATGGAACATCTTCAAAGCGTTTACTCGGATCAACAACACGCTGAACTACACCTATGACGGTTGGTCAGACGACTCCAAACCATATGAAGCCTTCCTATCCGTTAAGCCCTCGCCGTCGCTCACAGCCGCCGCCGGGAAGATGACTGCAAAATGGGGCAAGGGATACGCCTGGAATCCGGTCGCTTTCGTTGACCGCCCCAAGAATTCCGACGACCCCACGCTCAACTTGGAAGGCTACTATATGGCCGGGTTCGATTACATCCGCAGCCTTGACGGGCCTCTGAAAACCTTTTCTTTTTCGCCGCTCCTGCTGCCGGTGGACCACGGATTGAACCAGGACTTCGGCGAATCCGGGCACGTCAATGCTGCGGCCAAAGCCTATTTCCTGCTGTGGGACACGGACATCGACCTCATGTTCCTGACGAAAGGCAGCCGTCCCGGCCGATATGGGTTCGACTTCTCCCGCAACATCACAACCAATCTGGAAATTCACGGGGAATCGGCCTGGATCGATGATTTCCGCCAAAAAAGGGTCGATGATTCCGGCAGGGTCTCCGAGGCCGAGATAGACGCCTGGAGCGCCTTGGTGGGGCTTCGGTACCTGAGCAGCATCGATACCACCTATATCCTCGAATATTACCACAATGGCGCTGGGTACGGCGAATCGGAGGCCAAAAGCTTTTACACGTTTGTCGACCGGGCCTATGACATCTACGTGGATACGGGCAACGCCGGCCCGATCCAGAAAGCCGCGAATCTCACCCAGGGCGGCTACGGCGCGTCCAACCCCATGCGGGATTATCTCTACTTTCGGGTCAGCCAGAAAGAGCCTTACGACATTCTCTATTTCACCCCGGCGCTCACCACGATCCTAAACCTTGATGACCGCAGCTTCTCAATCTCACCGGAGCTGCTCTACACCGGCATAACCAACCTCGAGCTGCGGCTCAGGGGCACCGTTCTGGTCGGCGATCGCTTCAGCGATTTTGGCGAGAAACCCAACGACGCCCGCCTGGAATTCAGGGTACGCTACTATTTCTAACCCGCGCGAACGGTGCGGGTTGACGGTCTACTCCCCCGCAGCAGCGCTCGATTCCCCAATCGGACGATCCATAACTTTCCAGATTCAGACCTTGAGCTCCGGACGACTCACTGCTATATTTCGTCTTACAACGAAATGGAGATAAACCCGTGCACTCCCTTTTGGCCATCACTCGCGCTCTTTCAGACGAAAACCGTGTGCGTGCGCTGCTATCGTTGGGAGATCAGGAAATTTGCGTCTGCCAGCTGATCGAGTTGCTGCACCTTGCCCCTTCGACCGTTTCGAAACATCTGTTAATCCTCAAACAAGCCGGGCTGGCGGTCGGTCAAAAAAAAGGGCGATGGATGTATTACCGGTTACCGGGGAGGGCCGCTGCCCCCATGGTTCGCCGCGCGCTGTTGTGGGTTCGGCGAGCCCTAAATGAAGACCCGCGCATTCAGAAGGACGCGCTGCGGATGAACAAGATTATGGGAACCGACCGTCAAGTGCTCTGCGAGCGGCAATCCAGCCGGCGCAGACGAAGAGTCACCTCTTAGACGAAAACTGCACACCAGGGAGATCGTCGCATGAGTGAGTCTGCTGCCAAACGCCTGTCCTTTCTGGACCGATTCCTGACCCTCTGGATTTTCCTCGCCATGTTTGTGGGTGTGCTGTGGGGTTACCTGTTCCCCGGCATCCGCGAGGCGATCAACTATTTCCAGGTCGGCACCACCAACATCCCGATCGCCGTCGGCCTGATCCTGATGATGTACCCTCCGCTGGCCAAGGTCAGGTACGAGCAGTTGCCCCAGGTGTTCCGCAACGTCAAGGTCCTCGCCCTGTCGCTAGTCCAGAACTGGATCATCGGCCCGATCCTGATGTTCCTGCTCGCCGTGCTGTTCCTGTCGGGCCACCACGAGTACATGGTGGGCCTCATCCTCATCGGCCTCGCCCGCTGCATTGCCATGGTGATCGTCTGGAACGACCTGGCGGCCGGCGACCGCGAATACTGCGCCGGGCTGGTCGCCTTCAACTCCATCTTCCAGGTGCTCTTTTTCTCGGTGTACGCCTACGTCTTCATTACCGTCCTGCCCCAATGGCTCGGCATGAAGGGGATGGTGGTGGACATCTCCATCGGGCAGATTGCCGAAAGTGTGTTCATCTACCTTGGCATCCCGTTCATTGCCGGGATGATCTCGCGCTTCATCGGGCTCAAGACCAAGGGCAAGGATTGGTACGAACAGAGGTTCATTCCTAAAATCAGCCCCATCACCCTGATTGCGCTGCTGTTCACCATCCTGGTCATGTTTTCCTTGAAAGGAGAATACATTGTCCAATTGCCGTTAGATGTCGTGCGGATAGCCGTTCCGTTGTGCATTTATTTTGTGGTCATGTTCTTCGTCTCCTTTTTTCTTTCCATGAAGGCGGGGGCGACCTACGAACAGTCCGCGACCCTGAGCTTCACCGCGGCCTCCAACAACTTCGAGCTCGCGATCGCCGTGGCCGTAGCCGTGTTCGGCATCGACTCGGGCGAAGCCTTCGCGGCGGTCATCGGCCCGTTGGTCGAAGTGCCGGTACTGATCGCGCTCGTCAATGTGGCCTTCTGGTTCAAGCGCCGCTACTTCCCCCATGCGGTCCAGGGGCCGACGGGGGTGTGTCACGTGACCTGCAAACCATGACGGCTTCGCATAAAGCTCAACTTCTGCGTTGCACTTCACGCCGGTATTGCCGCGGCGTACTCCGTGTACGCCTCACAACCCGGCGTTCGCGCGCCTTGAATTTGAAGCTTTCTGCGAAGCCGTCAGACTTTTCGAACAGCGATTGAGGATTTTCTAAGTGCCAATTTTGCTTTTGAGGGGAGTGGCTTCCAGCCCCGATCATCGCGGCCGGGATGCCGCTCCTACAACATTTTAATCTGTAGAAACCGAGTTGCTTGCGGCAAATGGATATGCCTGAAAACAAAAGCGTCCCCGAGCGCATTGCCCGCAAGATCGTGATGGACTGCGCCGACTGCGACTGCTGCCGGCCCATCATGGACGAGTCGTGCCTGTTCTTTCCCGAACTTTACCGGCTCTTCGACCAGGAGACCGAGACCAAGCAGAAAATTTCGTCCACAGAGCTGCGCGGTCTGGTGGAAAAGTGCAACTTCTGCGCGCTGTGCCCATGCCCCAATATCCGTGCGGACATCATCCGGGCCAAGACTCAGTTCGTCGAACGTGAAGGGTTGAAGTTCGGCGTGCGCACCGTTGAGGACGTGGAGCGCATCGGGAGGCTGTGCGGGGTCATTCCCAGCCTCATCAATCGGCTGCTGCGCAGTAAGGTGGCGGGCGGGGTGATCAAGGAGGCGGTCGGCATTCACCGGGACCGCAAGCTGCCGGAATTCCCCGCGGAGAGCTTTCGGGAGTGGGCGCACGAGCAGGGCTTGCACGAGAAGCCGGACCCACCGGCCACCGGCCGAAAGGTTGCCTACTTTGCCGGCTGCACGGCGCGGCATCTCTTCCCCGGGGTGGCCAAAGCGACTGTTGAAGTGCTCCGGCACAACGATATCCACGTCTACTGCCCGGATCATAAGTGCTGCGGGATGCCGAGCTTTCTTGAAGGCGACCGAAAACTCACGCTGGAATTCGCCGGGCACAACCTGAACCAGTTAGCGGATGCCGTAACCGACGGCTTTGATATTCTCTGCTCATGCCCGACGTGCAGCTATATGTTGAGACACCTGCTGCCCGAAGGTGCCTACTACTCCCGTGAATACCAGGAGTCGATTGGTGCGGACCCCAAGTTCATCAAGGTGCCGGCCAGGCCGAAGCCCGGACACGCGCAGGGGCGACATATAGACGCCTTCGACAAAATCATCTACAAAGATATTCTAAAAGACCACGGCTATTTTTCATCCCTCAACCCCCTGAAACGCGTCGCGCTGCTCGAAAAAACCTTCGATTTAGGCGAATATCTGTGGCGCCTGCACACGTCCGGTCAGTTGAAGACCGACTTCGGCCCGATTCAGGCCCGCGCCGTCTATTTCCCCCCGTGCCACCAACGTGAGCAGGAGTTCGGACAGCCGTATATGGAACTTTTAGGGTTGATTCCAGGCCTGAAGCTGGACGCGATCCGGGGCAACCTCTACTGCTGCGGACTGGCGGGGGTTATGGGCTTCAAACGGGATTTCCACCAGCCTTCGATCGAGTTGGGCCGTCGGCTGATCGAAAAAATAAAGGCGTTGAACCCGGAGATCCTCGTAACCGACTGCCTGAGCTGTCGGCTGCAGTTCAACCAGCTCCTCCCGACCAAAGTGCTCCACCCAGCCGAAATCCTTTGGATGGCTCATGGACGCCAATAACTGCGCTGAAAATTGCAAAAAAAAACTCGGCGAAAATGAGGCGTGGGGGGAGGGCAAACCGAGAGCGGCATTTAATCCGAGAATGATCTGAGACCTGTTATAACAAACTTAGCGACTGCTGCATGCCAGTCAAACCGCGACCGAGATTCTCAAAGGGAACACCGGGCAATCCCGGGTAGCCAATCGAATCGCATTTCAGCAGTCGCTATACCTCCCCGATTCTATCCATCGCAATAGTCAGCCTACGGTTAAGGGGAAACCGTTACGCTTGATTGGTAGAAATCAACCCATTTTTCAATTTTCTTTAAATCGGCCTCGCTGATATCGGCATGCGGCTTGCCGGCCATGACTTTCATGGTTTTGTTCCACTCTTCAGGCGATCTGTTTTTTCCTAAAACGCGCTCGAGGCCATGGCATTTGGAACACTTTTCCATAAAAAGCGCCATCTCCTGGGCGTGCTTTTTCATGAATTCTTTGTCTTCCTTGGATTGAGCCTGGGAGGCGATGGGCATAGCAGCTGCGATGAAAAAGGAAAACAGTACGGCAAAAACCAATCTGGCATGTTTTTCCATATCTTTTTTCCTCCTTTCGGGTGACGGTTTTGGTTCTGGATACCAGACTGCACGAGAGGATACTATGGCTACCTTGCGAAAATGCGGTGAAACTTGCGAAAAAATATAGTTGAATACCCCCCATCGGGGAGGCTCCAAACCCGCTCAGGGCGAACTATTGCCCCGTCGCCGGCACCGGGGCGCTCGGCCCATGGATTCGGCTTGAAAAAAACGCCGATTTGAGCGATTATCGCTGCATCTTCGCCCTTTCCGATCCGAAACCACTTCGGCCCGGTTACCAAGGCGCTCCGTCTATCCCCCCTTCAGCCACCACCGCAAGCAGGGATCCGGACAGCAGAGCTGATTTAACAATCGGGGCACCGACCCGAACAAGGCCGGTGAAAAGGGGATCTTTATTGCTGCAGACAACTTAAATCCTTTTAAACACGGGAGGTCACGCATAAACATGAAAGCTCAGCACAGCATCATCCGGCTCGCCGCAATCGCACTGATCGCACTGGCATCAGCATGGGCATGCACCAAGGAGGAACCCGCCAAGGTCGCGGTCGTCACCGTCGAGGACCGCTACCCGGGCATCAGCATGGGCATGCTCAAGAATGCCACGCTTGCCGATATAAAGGCCGACCTCGTCGCCGAGGCCGGTGAGGCGCAAATCTCCGGCGCCGACCTGCAGTCGATGCTCCAGGAACTGCCCCAGGAGTATCTCCCGCAACTCCAGAAAAACCTCATCTTCCTGCTCGAGCAGCGCGTGGCCAGAACCATTCTGCTCCAGGAAGCCAAGGCGGTCGGCGTAACGACCGAGGGCGTGTCCGACGAGGAGGTCATCCAGGGGCTGGCCAGCCACGTGGCTCAGACGGCCACGGTCGCGGACGAGGACATCCAGAAATTCTACGAGGCCAACAAGGCCTTGATCGGCGAGGCGCCGCTCGAGGAGGTCAAAGACACCATCCAGGCCATGCTGCTGCAGGAACGGCAGCAGGCGGTGCTCACCTCCTTTATCGAACAGCTGGAGAAGCGCGCCCGGATCCGGGTGAACCGCGAGTGGTTCGAGCAGCAGAGCCGCCTCACCCGGGACAACCCCGTCGACCAGGCCCGCCTGTCGGGCAAGCCGAGCGTCGTGCAGTTCGCGGTCGCCTCGTCGGTGCCGAGCGAGATGATGACGCCGGTCCTGGAGGGGCTGCAGCAGAAACACACCGGGACGCTCAACGTGGTGTTCGTCAACGTGGGCGACGAGGCGATTCTTGGAGCGCGCTACGGCATCCGTTCGGTCCCGACGCAGGTGTTCTTCGACAAGGCCGGCAAGGAGATTTCCCGCAACCAGGGAGTGCTCGACGAAGAGGAGCTCGCCAAGGAAGCGGCGCGGGTCATCACGAACTGAAACCGGCGCCCGGCGGCTGCGCCGGGCGCATCAAACCATCGTCGTCAATCGGTCAGGCGCCTGGCCATCACGGCCGAGCTCGCGGGGCAGATCCCTGCGTACTCGCGGGTGGCCTTGATGGCCTCGGGCACCTCATCCCGCGGCACCCGCTCGTATCCGAGGCGCTGGAAGAAGAGCTCGGCCGTGGTGGTCAGCAGATACAGGGCCTCCACTCCGCGCTCGTGCGCGTAGCGCTCCGCGTGCGCGACCAGCCGTTTGCCTACCCCGCGGCCTCGACCGGGGCGGCCACCGCGAGCGACCGCAGCAGACCGACGGCGCCGAAGAGTTCGAGCCCGACCACCGCCCCGAGGTCGTCGTTCTCGGAGCAGCCGAAGAAATGCTCCAGGTGCCCGGCGGTGATGTCGGCCGTCGGCAGCCCCGACTCAGCCAGCAGGCGCTTCACCGCCGCCTCGTCCGGTTTCGTGGTGATCTGCATTTCGTCCCACCCCTCCCACCGCTTCATGCCTGCCCGATGTTGCCCCTGAGAAGCTTGATGCCTTCCTCGCGGGCGTGCAGGAGCTGCTTGACGTCGATGCCCCGCAGCTCGTCACGCGACCGGACGAGATCGGTCAGGGCCTGACGGTAGATCAGGTACTCCGCCTTGGCGGATATGTCCGCCTCCACGGGCCGGGTGAACAGGAAGTCGTCGACCGACCGGTTTTTCCCGTTGCGATTGCCCTCGGTCAAATCCACCTTCAAGCCCTGGTACTCGAGATAACAGTGAATCATGGGCACATAGGGCAAGCCGTAGGCGGCCGTGATCCGGCCGGCTCCCGTGACGATAGCCTCGGTCATGGGGTACATCCCGACCCCGCGTGCGATCGGCAGGCTCAGCTCCCGGGCAAGGGTGGCGATGGTCGCGTGCTTGGTGGTGCACGAACCCATCCGTTCCTTGAAGAGGCTCATCGGGTCGTCCCGGTCGGAGTTGTAGCCGTAGGGCAGCCCGTGAACGTGTCGACACGCCTCCAGAAAACGGTGGATCCCCATGGCCCGGAACGTGTCCGCGAACTTTCCGCCGCCCTGGATTTCACAGTCCGGGAAGATGGTGTAAGGGTTCATCGATCCTGCCCGTCAGATAATTACGTTGAACAGGTAACCCACGATCAGGATCCCCAACCCGACCACGCCGACAAAGGTCGCGATCAGGCGGATTTTCAACACCTTCCGCAGGATGAGAATTTCCGGCAGGGACAGGGCGATGACGCTCATCATGAAAGCGAGCACCGTGCCCAGGGCCGCACCCTTTCCCAGCAGCGCCTGGACGATCGGGATCATCCCGGCCGCGTTGGAGTACATGGGGATGCCGATGAGAACCGCGATCGGCACCGACCACCATGCTTCTTTGCCCATGATGGATGCCAGAAAATTCTCGGGCACGTAGCCGTGAATGAGCGCGCCCACGGCAATCCCCAGAACAATCCATTTCCACACCTTGCCGACGATGTCTTTCACGGCTTCCAGCCCGTATCGCACCCGGTCCCGCAGGGTTTGGGTGCCGGATTCCACGTGGGCCTCGGCCGCCCGGATCTCGGTGACCCAGCCTTCGATGTACCGTTCCATCTTCAGCCGGCCGATGACCCAGCCGGCGACCATGGCGATGAGCAGCCCGGTGCCCATGTAGATGGCGGCCACCTTCCAGCCCAAAAGCCCGTAGAGCAGCACCACCGCGACCTCGTTCACCATCGGCGCGGAGATGAAGAAGGAGAAGGTGACGCCCAGGGGGATGCCGGCCGTCACGAAGCCGATGAAGAGCGGGATGGCCGAGCATGAGCAGAACGGGGTCGCGACCCCCAGCAAGGCCGCCAGCACGTTCCCCACCGACTCCTGTTTCCCCGCCAGAATGCGGCGCGTGCGCTCCGGCGTGAAAAATGGATTGACGATCCCAACGCCGAACACCACGATGGTGAGCAGCATCAGGACCTTGGGGGTGTCGTAGATGAAGAACTCCACCGCCGCCGCCAGGTGCGTCCCCTCGGACAGCCCGAAAACCCCGTAGGTGATGTACCGGGCGAAGGCCGGCAGACCCTGGTAGATCAGCCACCATGCCAGCAGGGCCCCGACGAAGGCGGCGATCTCGTTGAAGGTGAACTTGTTCGCACCTGCCGGTTCACGCTCCACCTTCTTGGGTGAAGCACCTGAGCAGCACGTCTTGAATTCGGAAATGGGTTTCAGCTCCATTGACATCACCTCACGTGCGCTTCGTAGCGACCACTTTGAGACTCACGACCGACCGGCCAGCCTCGGAAATTTCATCTGGGGTGAGGCGAGCCTCCTCGATGATCGCCTTGACCATCGGGTCGTGCGCCATGTCCCCGATGTCGAACGCGCTTTCTCCGACCACCTGCACGTCCGCGAACCCCGCCCGGCGCAACATGCCGAGGTAGTCTTCCTTGAGGCTCGCCCCTGCCAGGCAGCCGACGTAGGCGGCAACGGAATTGGCCAGCCCGGGCGGCAGCGGTTTCAAGAGAACGATGTCGGACACCGTGAGCCGCCCTCCTGGCCGCAGCACACGGTAGGCCTCGGCAAAGACCTGCGGCTTGTCGGGCGAGAGATTGATCACGCAGTTGGAGATGATGATGTCCACCGAGGCATCCGCCACCGGCAGGTGCTCGATCTCGCCCAGGCGGAACTCGACATTGCCGTAACCGCCCTTGCGGGCGTTCTCGCGCGCCTTTCCCAGCATCTCCGGTGTCATGTCGACCCCGATCACACGGCCGGCATCTCCGACGGCCTGAGCCGCCAGAAAGCAGTCGAAGCCGGCGCCGGACCCCAGGTCGAGCACGGTCTCCCCCGGCCGAAGCGAGGCCAGCGCCACGGGGTTTCCGCACCCGAGCCCCAGGTTCGCCCCCTCCGGCACTGCAGTCATCTGCTCGCGCGAATACGCCGATCGTTTCGCCGATGGACTGGATGGTGCTCCCGGAACCGCAGCACGATGAAGGGCCGCCACAGCAGGACTTGTGCGCCCCCACCGCGACCTTGGCATACTTCTCGCGGACGATGTCCCGAATGTCTGTCTTTTCCATGATGCCCTCGCGTCTCGGGACTCATGTCTTTCATCATGGTCCACACCGATTGCCGGCCCGGTCACGGCCGCTTTGACCTCGTTCTGCCTGCGCTGCCGCTCGCAGATCAGCTCGCGGTCCGTGCCCAGGATTTTTTTCATCCGGGTTGCGTCCTTTTGGACCCCCTCGTCATCGGCACTCCCTTGCCGCACCCAGGCGAGCGCCTGGCGGACGATGGGGGGAGCGGCCTTCCCGGGCAAGCTGTAATACATCCACCGCCCCCTCTTCTTGCCCGTCACCAGCTTGGCCTGCTTGAGGATCGACATGTGCTTCGATACCGTCGACGGCGCCAGCTTGAGAAGCTCGATGATCTGGCACACACACACTTCCTGATCTCCGAGCGCCAGAAGGGCCCGGACACGGTTCTCGTCGGACAGTGCCCGGGCGATCGACAGAACGGATTCCATGGGGTTACCTTTCATTTCGTCTTTTGGCGAATTATAAAAATGAAATGCCGGCATGTCAACCCTATTCTCGGTGACGCTGCCCTTGCACCCCGCGAAATCCGCATCCGCAACTGTTGCGTACCCCATACCGTGGTCCACAGGCGGTCTGATAGGTCTTCCCCGGGAAAGCCATTTGAATCGATGCGCCCTGGCTCGATTGTGGCGAAACCCTGCGGTTGGTCGTGCGGGACGGGATGATTGAAAGCCGAGATCCGGCCGAAATTTGCGGTTATGTGGACATCCCCTTGAGCCGTTGGGCCGAGAACTGGCCGGACGCCTGAAGCCGGATCCACCTCTTCCGGTCGGAAGATCATGTGAGAAACTGGTCGGGGTTTGCACCTGGTACGGATGACGCCACTTTCCCGGTGTCCGCGGTCATGGACTTGCTCAGCAGCTCCCTGCCACACCGCCAAATCAGGAGGCCATTACGTTTCCTCCGCCCCCGGAATTCGTGCCCGCGTTTATACGGAATATAGAGGAAGTGACCCGGAATTCCGAGTTCTGGCGGCCGAAACCACGGTCGAGCACCTCGTCTTCCCATGCGGGGGATGCCGCCAAAAGCGCGCAGTCACACCCACCCCACCCCCAGGGAGGCCGCCAGCAGGATCAGCATTATTCCCACCGCGACCTGGATGCCCCGCAGCGTGACCTTCTTCAACAGGCGGGTGCCGATGAAGGCCCCGGTGAATGCGGCGAGTGTCCCGGCCAGCACGAGCCCCCACATGCCTTCGTGCTCGAGCGCGCTGAGGTGCCCGGAAAAGACGGTGACGCCGTAAACCAGCAGGCGGGTCACGTCCACGACCACGGCGGAAACCACCCCGGTGCCGATGAAGGCTTCCTTAGAGAGTCCCGCGCGAAGCAGGAAGGCCGACCGCAGCGCCCCCTGGTGACCCGAAAGCCCACCGAAGAACCCGGACAGGAGGCCGCCAAGGGGGATGTAGCGCGCATCAAACGCGAGCGTGTCCATCCGTGGCAAGAGCTCGATCACCCCGAACCCCATGATCAGGACCGCCACCACGAGCTTGACCGGTGTGATCGCAAAAGTCTTTCCCCCCATTTGGTAACCGGCGATCGACGGTAGGTCGGCGAACCAGGTCAGGAGCAAGGCCCCTACCACCGCCGCGGCCGCCGCAGGTAGCGCAAACCGCAGTAGGACCCGCATGTCCGCCTTTCGTCCGACCAGAAGGACCTTGAAGACGTTGTTGGCCAGGTGCACCAGGGCGGTCGCGCCGACCGCGACCTCGACCGGGAAGAAGAGGGCAAAGGCCGGCATGAGGAGCGTCCCCAGTCCGAAACCCGAGAACAGAGTGAGCCCGGAAACCACGAGGGCCGTCAGGCAGATGATCACGTAGCTCATGGTCGGCTCTCCGTCTCAAGTCGTCGCGCCAGCTGCATCCCCAGCATGGCCAGGCACTCCATGTCCAGGTATGCGGCGGCGCGCCGCTCGAAGAGCACGCTGCACGCGGCCGGGAACTCCGCGTCCGCGTCGTTGAAGAGTAACAGCACGGGGACTTTCGGCAGGGCCGGGATCAGCCGGGCAAGGTCGTAGGGGAACGCACCGGGCGGGGCACCGCCCCCGAGGCTCGCGGCAGCATGCCGCAGCTCGTCCAAACGGCCCGCGAACGCGCGGGCGATCGCCCTCTCGACGGTGTTGCCGAAGCTCGCGATCAACGGCGCCGCATCCCGGAAATCCTTGAACGACACCCAGTCGTTCGCCCGGGGTGCCGAGGACGGGCACAGCAGCACGTACCGGCAGAGGATCACGCAGATCGACAGGTGGGGCCTGCGGCCGTCCGGCGCGTTTACCCCGTTCAGTCCGACCCGGTGGGGCTCCCCGAAGAACGGAATCACCGCGGCTTCGACGGTCACTTCCACCCCCAGGCGGCTTGCGACCGACGTCAAATCCTCGGCTCCAAGTTGAGACAGGTAGCGCCGGTAGGTTGCTTCGAACGCCGCGGATTCAGCCATGGTCACCAGACCCGGATGTACTTTTGTCCGTTGCGCAGCTCCCCGCGCACTTTCTCCATGTGCCGCAGCGCCGCTATTTCGCGCTCGAGGTCCGCGGGCGAGAGTTGCAACCGTTAGACAGCTCGACGGGCGTGGCGCCGCCGGTTTCTTCAAGAAAGGCGAGGATCCGCTGCTGCGTATCCGTGAGCTCGAATCTCCCGGCGAGGTCGCGGCCGAAGCTCTTGGCGCTGTGCACCGCCCAGGGGTCGCAGGTGCGGGCGGGCGAAAGGGCATCCATGTAACAGTCCTCGCAGAGCACCCGGCCGAGGTGCTCGCGCTTTTCGCCTGCGCCGATCGAATTTCCGCACCTCTCACACTCCATGTTCCCCCCTCGGTTTTTTTCGGATGAAAACACGCATTGCGCCGTCAGCCAAGGCGCCTGGCGCTTCCATCAAAGAGCGCAGCATACCGATCGGAAGGTGAGCATTCATAACCGCCGCGCAAGGCCGGGTCACGGCCCGCGACGCCGGGTTCGCCTCACTACGCGACGCGGTCGCTGCCGACGGTCGCGATGATCCCGGCCGAGCAGGTCAGGACCGCTCCGACCAGGGTCAACCCGTCCATGGTCTCGCCCCACAGAAGCCAACCCAGCAGCGCCGCGAACACCACGTTGCCATAGTTGCAGGGCCCCACCTGCCCGGCCGGCGCCATGCTGTACCCGCGCGTGAGGCACATCTGGGCCAGGATCGCGAGGATCCCCATGGCCACCAGCGCCCAGAGGAGCGACCCCTGTGGGGTCTCCCAGGCCCAGGCCAACGGCACCGCCGACACCGCCGTGCCGAACGTGGTGAAGTAGAAGATAATGCGGTCGACCGGCTCCGACACGGCCATGCGCCGGATGCCCACCATCGCGAGCGCCGCCAGGATCCCGCTCGCCAGCCCGACCAATCCCGCGGGCTGAAACAGGCCCGAGCCCGGCTTGAGAATCAGCAGTATCCCCACGAACCCCAGCGCGACCGCCGCCTGAGTCCGGCGGGTGATCGGCTCCCGCAGCCAGATGCGCTCAATGATCGGGATGAAGATCGGCAGCGTGTAGCTCAGGAGCATCGCATCCGCGAGGCGCAGCAGCTTTACGGCGATGAAAAAGGTGTACATGGCTGAGAGCCCGGCCGCCGCCCGCACGAGATGCAGGCCCAGGCAACCGGTTTTGAGGCTGACGTCCCGCCGCACGAGCAGCAGGTATGGCAGAAGCGCGGCGTAGGCGGTGGCGTTGCGGAAGAAGACGATGACCTCGATCGGCAGCTCCGAGGCAGTCGCCTTCACGATCGCGCCCACCCCCGAGAACAGGAGCGCCGAGCACAGCACCAGCACGCCTCCGAGCACGGGCCGGTCGCGGCGGTGGCGGGTGGGGGAAGCGGGGGCCACGTCAGAAGGGAGCCTCACCCGCAAGGGTGCCGAGGTAAACCGGCTTGAGCGGCATGCGCACCGAGGGCAGGGGGACCTGCGCGACGGAGCGGCCGATCAGGGCGGCCAGGACCTCCGCGAGGATCGTCCGGCAGGTGCTCCCCTGACAGATCCCCATGCCGCACCGGGTCGCCTTCTTGACCCCGGCCGGCGTCTCGAAGCCCTCGGCGACCGCCCGGCGCACGGCCCCGAGCGTCACCGACTCGCAGCGGCAGAGCGGGACTTCGTCCGCAAGACCCCGAACCCAGCGCGCCATGTACTCCGGTCCGAAGGTGTGACGGGAGTTGAAATAGCGGGCAAACGCCATCTGGCCGTTGCGCCGGCGCCGCAGCGCGGTGGTTTCGGCCTGCAACTCGCCCGGCTTCAAAAAACCGGCGCGGCGGAGAATGGCGTCGGCCGCAAGCCGCCCCTCGGTCCACGACTTGGCGGCGCCGCCGACCGCCGTGATCTCGCCGGCGGCGTAGATCCCGGCGACACTGGTTTCCAGGTCCGCATCGACGCGCACGACCCAGCCGCCGAGCCCTCGTTGTGAACGACCTCGCAGCCCGCGAGACGCGCGGCCTCGATGTTGGCGGTGAACCCGAACCCCACCGCGAGCGCCCCGGCTGCGAGAGATGCGTTCGGTGCCGGCCACGACCGCCCCGCTTCGGTCCACCCGGGCGGTCACGACCTCCCGCAGGCAATCGTCACCGCGCGCCGCGACGATGCGCGTGCGTGCGAGCATAGGGGTCCGCGACGCCAGGAGGCGCGCCAGGACGGCGCCGCCCTCGGCGAACTTGCGCCAGGCGCCGAAGACGAGGCCCGGCCGCGGCAGGCCGGTCGAAAACGCCGCCTCGTCGACCACGGCGCTCACCCGGCCGCCGTTTTTGAGAATGTCGCCGGCGACCGCGTTCAGGAAGAGCCCGGCCCCGCCGACGAGCGTCTGCCGCGCGGGCAGGATGCCGGACTGCTTGATCAGGATCTGCGCCGCGCCCGTGGACATGACGCCCGGCAGCGTCCAGCCGGGGAAGGGCATGAAGCGCTCCCGCGCCCCGGTCGCCAGCAGGATGCGCTCGCAGCGGACCGTGGACAGTTCCCCGCCCTGGGCCGCGAGCAGCTCGAAGCCGGGTTCGATCCCGAGGACCTCCGCCCCGCGCCGGATCTCGACTCCGATGGACGCCGCGCGGTCGATCAGGTCGAGCCCGCGGCGCTTCAGCGGGTCCCACCCGCCCCCGGCCGCCCGACCCCCGCGCAGGTACTGGCCGCCCGGCTGCGCGTTGTCGTCGAGCAGCACGACGCGGGCCCCGCAGCGGGCGAGCCGGTCGGCCGCCGCCAGCCCCGGCGAGCCCGCCCCCCACGATGGCGACGTCGGCCTTGCTATCGGGCATCGGTCGCGATCTCCATGCCGTCGCGCACCGCGAGCATGCAGGCGCGCTGATCGGGAAGGCCGTCCACGGTGACGCGGCACTCCTGGCAGACGCCCATGCCGCAGAAACCGCCTCGGGCGGCGCCTGGCGCGCCTTCGGTGGACCGTCGGAGCGCCCGGATGCCCTCCGCGACCAGCACGGCGAAAACCGTTTCCCCGGCGTAGGCCGTGACCGGTCGTCCGTTGATTCGCACGGTCAGCCGCGCCCCGCGGCGGCGTGTCCCGATTCTCAGCCCGCTCATGCCGCACCTGCCTGAAACCGCTCGAGGCGAAACGCGTCCAGCGCGAACTGCGTCCGCCCGGTGGCGACCCAGTCGGCGACAAGCGCCCCCGTGATCGCGGAGAGCGCGATCCCGTCGCCCTCGTGGCCGGCGGCCATGAGGAACCCCTCCACTCCGGCCACGGGCCCGAGAATCGGCAGCCCGTCCGGCGTGTAGGGCCTCAGCCCGCCGAAAGCCCGGATCACCGGCACCCGTTTCAAGGCCGGGATGACCGGGGCGATGCGCGCGGCGATCGTGCGCAGGCCGTCGAGCGTGGTGCGCCGGTCGAACCCCACGAACTCCCGGGTCGAGCCGATCAGGAGGTTGCCGTTGTCGGTCTGCTCCACGGAGAACCCCATGCCCCGCCGGGCGATCTCGGGATCGAACTTGGCCGCGACGTACTGGGCGGAAATGAGGCAGTGCCGGATCAGGGGCGGGACCGCCGCCGTGACCAGGATCTGGCCGCGCCGCGGGCTGATCGGGATCTCGAGCCCCACCCAGCGGCCGACCTCGGGGGCGCGCGCACCGGCCGCGTTGATGACGACCGGCGTGGAAATCGCCCCGTCCGCGAGCTGCACGGCCTCGACCCGGCCGCGGTCGACCCGGATGCCGACGGCAGGCCGGCCGGTCAGCACCTGCGCCCCGCCCGCCCGGGCCGCGCGCAGGAAGGCGAACGTGAGCCCGTAGGGGTTCACCTGGGCATCGGCCGGGGAATAGGTGGCCGCGATCACCCGCTCGGAGAGCTCGGGCTCCCGCCGGCGCGCCTCGTCGCCATCGAGCAGCTCCACGTCGAGACCGGTCGCCCGCTGCTCGACCACGAAGCGCCGCACGGCCGCGAGTTCGGCCTCGGTCTCCACCAGGCACATCCCGCCCGTGGGGCGGAACTCGATCCCCGCACCGAGAATCTCCCGCAGGGCATCGAAGCGGGCCCGGCTCTCGAGGGCAAGCTTCAGGTGCAGGCCGGGCTTCTTGGACTGCAGGAACACCAGCCCGTCGCAGGCGCCGGAGCTGCCCGCGGCCGGGTCGTGCTCCTCGACCACGAGCGGCCGGATCCCGAGACAGGTCAGGTGGTAGGCGATCGAGGCGCCGATCACGCCGGCGCCGATCACGACCGCGTCTGCAGCTCTGGACGGCATGGGGGAACGGGCCTCAGGTGGCCTGCCGGGCGGTTTCACAGCCGGCGGAGCGACGTTCCAGGTAGGACCATGCGAAAGCGCCGAGCCCGGCCGAAAGCCCGATGATCAGGTAGATCTCCTCGGAGAACACCAGGAAACAGGCGGCGCCGACGAGGAGCACGCGCTGCAGCGGCCGGAGCGACGCAAACAGGTAGCCGATCACGCCCGCCGAAAGGCAGACGATCCCGAAGACCGTCACGGCCAGAGTGAGGGCGATCTGCGCCGGCGTGCCGTGCAGCAAGAGCGCCGGCTGGAACACGAAGGCGAAAGGCACCAGGAAACCCGCGATGCCCAGGCGGAAACCTTCGACCCCGGTGGCCATCGGCTCCGCTCCGGCGATGTTGGCCGCCGCGAAGGCGGTCACGGCATCCGGCGGGGTCATATCGGCCAGCACGGCGTAATAGAACACGAAGAAGTGCGCCGCGAGCGGCGGCACGTTGAACTTGCTGAGCGCATAGGCGCCCACGGTCACCGCGATGATGTAGGAGGCGGTCGTCGGGATCCCGGTCCCGAGGACGCTCACCACCAGGAAGACCAGGATCAGCACCAGCAGGAGCGAGTTCAGCGAGAAGGACACCAGGATGGACCCGAAGGACAGCGCCACCCCCGTGCGGGTCAGCACGCCGACGACCATGCCGGACCCCGCGAGCACCGCGGCGATCAGGGCGCAGTTCACCAGCGACCCGAAGAAGATGTCCAGCAGCTTGCGGGGCGTCAGCCAGGTCTTGCGGTCCAGGAAGCTCAGCAGGAGCGTCACCCAGATGGTGTGAAAGGCGGCCTTGCCGGGCGAATAGCCGTAGGCCAGGAACCCCACGACCGTCAGAAACGGCAGGAAGAAGTAGGCGTGCCGCACCAGGCGGCGCACGGTGGGCCGGTCGGCCCGGTCGATCGGCTGGATCCCGCGCTGCAGGGCGATGAAGTGCACCATGCAGAAGACGCCGAGGTAGTAGAGGATGGCCGGGATCACGGCCACCTTGATGATGGTGACGTAGGGCACCCCGGTGATCTCGGCCATGATGAAGGAGCCGGCCCCCATGATCGGCGGCATGATCTGGCCGCCGATGCCGGCCACGGTTTCGATCGCCGCAGCCTGTTTTGCGGAATAGCCGCTGCGCTTCATGAGTGGGATCGTGAACGAACCGGTCGCGTACACGTTCGCGACCGTGGACCCGGAGACCGTGCCGTACAGCGCCGACGAGATGACCGCGATCTTGGCCGCCCCGCCGCGCGACCACCCGGCCGCCCAGCCGGCGAAGTCGATCAGATAGTCGCCCGCGCCGGTCCGGAGGAGCACGGCCGCGAAGAGGATGTAGATGTACAGGATGTCGGCGGATATCCCCATGAGGAATCCGAAAATGCCCTCGTCGTTCGGCAGGTAGAGGATCTCCACCGCGCGGTCAAGGGTGAACGCTTTGTAGTGGAACAGGCCCGGCCAGTACTGGCAGGTCATCAGATAGACCAGGACCACGGCCACAGTGACGGCAAACCACTTGGATATCGAGCGCCGGCAGGCCTCGATGACGGCCAGCGCCAGCAGACCGCCCAGCACCACCTCCTCCGGCCGCACGGCGTGGAACCCGACAAAACGCTGGTTCAGCCGGTCGGCGTAGAACACGGTGTAGAGCGATCCGGCCAGGCAGATGGCCGCCGCCAGGAGGTCGACCACGCTCGGCCGGTGGCGCGGGGAATTCTTCCAGGCCGGGTAGAGCAGAAAGACGAAGGGCAGGAGCATGGAGAGGTGCAGCCCGCGGAAGGTGCGCGGCTCCGGGGAGCCGAACCCCGAGCAGTAGAAATGAAACAAGCCGGCGATTACCGCCACCACGAAGATCGGCAACTTCCAGGGAAGGGTCAGCTCCCGCATGCGCTTATTTCTCCGGCAACAGAATATGGCGAACTCAGCTTGGCGACGTTTCAGGAGGGCGGGATCGCGATTGCCCGCCGGAGTAATAAGCGCCCCTTGCCGTTCAACTGCAGATGATAGGCTTGTTTGCTCTGATGGACACCCTCAGATGAAACGCCGCAGGCGTTTCATTTCAGCAGGCCTTTTTCCTTGTAATACTTGACGGCGCCCGGATGCAGCGGGACGCCGCAGCCGGTCGGCCCGTCCTTGATCTCGTACGTCTCCATGCTGGAGTGGACCTTGCGCACCTTCTCGAAGCTGTCGTTGAAGGCTTTGGTCAGCCGGTAGGCGAGCGCCTCGCTCATGTCCTTGCTCACGGTGATGACGCTGCCCGAGGCCGCGGTGACCACGTCCTTGGTGTTGGCCGCCTTGTCATAGGTACCGACCGGGATCAGACCCTTGGTGATGCCGAACTGGTCCAGGTACTTGAGCGAGTTCTCCGAGAAGTCGATCAGCTTGAGCTTGCGGCCGACCGAGGCCTCCGTGACCGCCGCACCGGGCAGCGCGAGGAAGGTGAAGACCGAGTCGGCGTTCCGGTCCTTGAACTGGTTGGCCTGGAAAGCGTAGTTGCCGCGCAGGAAGGTGAAACCCGCTTTCTCCAGCTCGGGGAGGGTGGTCTTGTAGGATTCCAGCACGCGCTCGAGAACCCAGGTGTCCGAGCTGCCGGCCTGCGAGATGGCGATGCGCATCTTTTTCTTCTGTCCGAAGATCTCGTCCATGGTGGTGTAGGGGGACTCGGCGTCCACGTAGAAGTGGAAATAGTTCATGCTCATGCCGCCGGCCAGCGCGCGCAGCTCCTCGAGCGGTTTCTCGAAAGGCTCCATGCCCTTGTAAGCGGCCGCGTTCAGGAAGGGCAGCCCCCAGCCGATCTCCGCGCCCTTGCTGGCGACCACGGCCGGGTTCTGCAGCCCACCGCCGGGGATGACCTTGATCACGATGTCCGGGTCGGCTTCCTTGATGATCGTGGCGATGCCGCCGGCGATGCTGTACCACCCGCCACCGGCCCCGCCGGCCGTCCAGGTGAGGGTGATCTGCTCGCCCGCCTGAACCGGCACGGCGACAAAAAAGACCAGAGAAACCAGCGCCACGGCCAAAAATCTCGAGACTGCTCTCATGCTGCACCTCCGCTTGATGTCCATGCCTGGGATGGGTTCGGGGAAATATCGAATGGCCATAGCAGCGGCGTGCGCGCGCTGTCAAGCGATAGATGCGGCCGTTTGGGCCTCGACGAAACCCGCGCCGGTGGCCGTCCCCCGCAGGGTCATGGGGGCGTTGCCATCGGCCGGCGGGGGATGGTAGTGTCCGGCGCATGGGCATCGCAACCGAAGAAGCGGTCATCGGCATCCTGGTCATGGACGCGCGCATCCGGCGAATTCCCGGGGACGTCGGCAACCCGGAAACCTTCCCGTTCCCGGTGGCCTACCGCACCGTGCCTGGGGCGACCCTCGAACGGCTCATCCGGCAGCGCGATCCGGCTCTGGTCCAGCCGTTCGTGAGCTGCGGCCGGGAGCTCGTCCGGGCCGGGGTCCGGGCGCTGACGACCACCTGCGGCTTCATGGTCCTGTTCCAGGACGCGCTCGCCCGCGAGCTGCCCGTCCCGGTCTTCACCTCGAGCCTGCTGCAGCTGCCCTTCATCCAGGCCGGCCTCGGCCCCGGTAGCCGGGTCGGCGTGCTGACGGCCGACGCCGGCAACCTCACCGAAGCCCACCTGCGCGCGGCCGGCGGCGACCCGGCCCGGGTCGCCCTGGCCGGGCTCGAAGGGGCACCCCACTTCCGCAGCGCGATCCTGGAGGGCAGCGGCCGCATCGACCCGGAGGCGGTGCGGGCGGAGGTGGTCCGCGCCGCCGAGACCCTGGTCGCGGCCGACACCGGCATCCGGGCGATCCTGCTCGAGTGCTCCAACCTCCCGCCCTATGCCGCGGCGGTCCAGGCAGCCGTCGGCCTGCCGGTGTACGATTTCACGACCATGCTGGGCCAGGTCTGGTCGGCCCTGACGCGCCGACCGTTTGCCTCGGCCGCATGAACCCGCGCCCCACCGCGGGCGGGAACGGTTACGTCTGCATTCTCGGGTGGTTGGTTTTTCCGGGAGAAGTGCCTATTATGCGCTCACCGTGAGCCTGACCGCTCGCGTCCATTTCAGGTCCGTGCACGGGCTTTCGCAGCCGGGGTTTTGACATGCAGTTCAACAATTTCTGGTCCTATCGAAGCATCCTGCTGTCCGGCGGATTTTTTAAATCGGTCTTGAATTCCCGCCGCAACCTGATCGCGGCCGGGGAGGAGCGCCCGCTGCCGGCCGGACCCTACATGGCCGAGCTCGACATCACCTACCAGTGCAACCTGCGCTGCCGGATGTGCCAGCGCTGGCTCGACCCGCGCCGCGACGAGCTCACGCTGGCCGAATACAAGGAGCTCGCCCGCGAGTTCGCGGAGATGGGCGTCCACCAGATCAGCATCGCCGGGGGCGAGCCGCTCTTGCGCCCGGACGTTTTCGAAATCATCCGGGGGTTTGCGGACCGGGGCATGTCCGTCAACCTCTGCACGAACGGCATGCAGGTCGAACGCTTCCGGCGTGAAATCGCGACAAGCGGCGCCACGTGCGTCACGGTCAGCATCGACGGGGCCGACGCCGACAGCCACGACGCCATCCGCGGCCGGGACGGGTCCTACCGGCAGATCACCGGCGGCGTGCATGCACTCCTGGATGCGCGGTCGAACGGGTCGCCTCTCGTGCGGGTCCGCATGACCGTCTCGGATGGCAACGTCGGGCAGATCCGCCGTTTCTACGACCAGTGGCGCGACACGGCCGACGACGTCCTCTTCCAGCCGGTCCACCACTGCAGCGACTCGTACTACACCGGCGTGGACACGACCTCGTCCACGACGGCGGCCGTGCACCTGCGCGCCCAACTCCAAGGCACCCGCATGGACAAAGACCCCTACATGCGCCGCTGGGCCGACAGCATGGCGGCTGGCGAGGCGTTCCCGCTGGCGGATTGCCACGCGGGGGTGCTGATGGCGCGCATCGACCCCTGGGGGAACGTCTACCCCTGCCTGGAGCAGCACGTGTGCGTTGGATCGGTGCGCGGGAGCTCGTTTGGAGCGGTGTGGGCCGCGGAGGCCTTCGAGCAGGAACGCCGGCGGCCGCGCACCTGCCGCTGCTGGTACAACAACACCGCCGTCATCGGCCACTTCGGGGCCCTGCTGGGCCGCACGATCCCAAACCGCAAGCGCAGCCTGCGCGGGACGACTGCACCCGCGGCAACTTCCTCTTCCTGACCCCTTCCAGACTGTTGAAGGGCTTGCCCTTCAACAACCTCAGCGGTCGAAGAAGATGTTCTTGCCGGTTGCGGATAGGGGGACCCCCATCACGAAATCCCAATCCACCATCCCGGCCTGACGAGCCACGGTCCCGATCCGGTACATGATGCGGTTGTCCACGTTGAGCATGCTCGCCGTCTTGACGGCCGAGCCGAGGGCGATGCCCATGTCCAGCAAGCGGAAAGCGCACACGGGGCCCTCGAACTCCATCTGCCGCTTCGGCTCGCGCTCCAGGCTGGCGCAGTCCGGGAACCCGCAGGCGCCGCAGTCGAGCCCGACCGCCCGGGCGCCCTTGAGGCCGATCAAGACGACGGCGCCGGAGCGGGCCACCCCCTTGGCGTCCCGGTCGAAGTCCTTCTTCCCGGTCTGCTCGCCGTAGCGGACCATCGCGTCGGCAAGCGTCTGGAGGGTCTCCCCCGTCAGAATCTGGGTGCGCACGAAGCTCACCCCCTTACTCTTGGGTGCGGTCACGGCAGAGAGTTCCATCAGCTTGGCCGCAATCTCGATGCCTTCCATTCTGCCTCCTTCTGCGGTTTACATGCACGATTCGACGCTTTAGTATCGGGCAATGGCTTGCGCCCCGCGCGGCGGACGCGAGTTCTCCTCAACGATCGGAACCCCGGCATGCACATATACACGCTCGAGCGCTGGCGGCACAACCACCGCTTTCACCGGCCCGACGACCGCAACGAACGCTCAACCCGCCGGGTGATGCTGCTCACGATCGCCATGATGATCGTGGAGATCGCGGGCGGCATGATCTTCGGGTCCATGGCACTGCTGGCGGACGGCTGGCACATGGGGACCCACGCGGTCGCGCTCGGGGTCGCGGCCGCGGCCTACCGCTTCGCCCGTCAACACGCGGACAGCCCGCTCTTCAGCTTCGGCACCGGGAAGGTCGGGGACCTCGGTGGCTTTGCGAGCGCCGTGGTGCTGGCGATCGTCGCCCTGCTCATGGCGGTGGAGTCGGCCGAGCGCCTGCTGTCGCCGCGCCCGATCCAATTCAACGAAGCGATTGCGGTCGCAGTGGCCGGGCTCGCCGTCAACGTCGTGAGCGCTCTGCTGCTGCGGGACCACGAATCGGACGATCACGACCGGGGGCACCACCGCCACGACCACAACCTGAAGGCGGCCTACCTGCACGTGCTGGCGGACGCCCTGACCTCGGTGCTGGCGATCGTGGCGCTGCTGGCGGGAAAGGGTTTCGGCTGGGTGTGGATGGACCCGCTCATGGGGGTGGTCGGGGCGGCGATCATCACGCGCTGGTCCTGGGGGCTGCTGCGGGACACCGGACGCGTCCTGCTCGACCGGGACGTCGACCCCGGCCTGGTCGCCGAGATGGCCGCGCGCATCGAAGCGGACTCAGACAACCGCGTCGCCGACATCCACGTCTGGCGGGTCGGGGGAAACAGCCTCGCGGTCATCCTGTCGGTCGTCACCCACACCCCCCGCCCGCCCGAGCACTACCGCGCCCTGCTTGCCGGCTATCCGGAGGTCGAGCACGTAACCGTCGAGGTCAATGGGTGCGAAGGCGAATCCTGTTTGACAGAAAAGCCCGCCGCCTCCTGAACGGAGCCGGCGGGCTTTCTTCATATCGACGAGACGGAGTAGGGCGCCCGGAGGCCTTTGGCCTCGTCAACCCAACCGCTTCTTGAGCTCCGCCAACTGGGCGTTCAGGCGCTTGGGCAGGCGGTCGCCGAACTTCTTGAAGTGCGCCTCGATGTCCGTCAGCTCGGCCTTCCACACGGCCGGGTCCACCTTCATGAGCTCGGCCAGGTCCTGGGCCGCGACGGAAAGCCCGGTCAGATCGAGCTCGCCGTCCTTGGGCAGGATGCCGATCGGCGTCTTGCGGCCCTCGGCCTTCCCGTCCACCCGGTCGCACATCCATTTGAGGACACGGCTGTTCTCGCCGTAGCCCGGCCACAGCCACTTGCCCTCGGGGCTCTTGCGGAACCAGTTGACGTAGAAGATGCGCGGGGCCTTGTCCCCCAGTTTGTCGCCCATCTCAAACCAGTGCTGGAAATAATCGCCCATGTTGTAGCCGCAGAACGGCGTCATGGCGAAGGGGTCGCGGCGCAGGTTGCCGACCGCGCCGATGTTGGCCGCCGTGGTCTCGGAGGCCGCGGTCGACCCCATGAAGACCCCGTGGTCCCAGTCGAAGGCCTCGTGCACGAGCGGCACCACGGAGGCGCGCCGGCCGCCGAAGATGAAAATGTCGATCGGCACCCCTTCGCGCTTCTCCCAGTCCGGGCTGATCACGGGGCACTGCCGCGCCGGAGCCGTGAACCGGGCGTTCGGGTGCGCCGCGTCCCGCTTGCTCGGCGGGCGTCCAATCCTTGCCCTTCCAGTCGATCGCGTGCGCCGGGGGCGGGCCGCCGAAGCCCTCCCACCAGATGTCGCCGTCGTCTTTGAGGGCGCAGTTGGTGAAGATCACGTTCTCCTTCAGGGTGTCCATGGCCGCCGGGTTGGAGTCGTAGGACGTCCCGGGCGCGACCCCGAAGAACCCGCTTTCGGGGTTGATGGCATACAGGCGGCCGTCCGGGCCGATCTTCATCCAGGAGATGTCGTCGCCGATGCACTCGGCCTTCCAGCCCGGCACGGTCGGCTGGACCATGGCCAGGTTGGTCTTGCCGCAGGCCGACGGGAAGGCCGCGGCGATGTGGAAGCGGCGCCCCTCCGGGCTGGTCAGGCGCAGGATCAGCATGTGCTCGGCCATCCAGCCCTCGCGCCGCGCGATCGCCGAAGCGATGCGCAGGGCGAGGCACTTCTTGCCGAGCAGGGCGTTGCCGCCGTACCCGGACCCGTAGGACCAGATCAGGTTTTCCTGCGGGAAGTGGCTGATGTACTTCTGCTCGATCGGGGCGCACGGCCAGAGTGCGTCCTTCTGCCCCTTGGTCGAGCGGCGCGCCGATGGAGTGCAGGCAGGGGATGAACTCGCCGTCCTGGCCGAGCGTCTCGAGCACCTTCGTGCCGACGCGGGTCATGATGTGCATGTTGCAGACCACGTAAGGGCTGTCCGTGATCTCGACGCCGATCTTGGCGATCGGCGAACCGATGGGCCCCATGGAGAAGGGGATCACGTACATGGTGCGGCCGCGCATGCAGCCCTTGTAAAGGCCGCGTCATGGTCTTCTTGAGCTCGCCCGGGTCGACCCAGTTGTTGGTGGGGCCGGCCTCGGCCTGCGTGGGGTAGCTGATGTAGGTGCGGTCCTCGACGCGTGCGACGTCGCTCGGGTCGGACCGGAATAGAAAGCTGTTGGGCCGCTGCTTGATCGGAATCGCCATGCCGCTGGCGACCATTTCGCCCATGAGGCGGTCGTATTCCGAGGCCGATCCGTCGCACCAGTGGATCGTCTCGGGTTCACAGAGGGCTGCGCATTCCTCAACCCACCGGTTCAGTTTCTGGTTTCCCGAAGGCGTCTTCATTCGTTCTTCTCTCCGCAGTTATTAGGTGGTGGCCGATATCCGAAAAAATGAAGCATATCGATAGTCTATTCGGCCGCTTGGTGTCAAGCGAAACGTCCGGAAGGTTGTTGCAAAACAAAGGATGCGGCGCGGCATCAAGCGGGGCCGGACGGCACGGGCGCACGGACGGGCAGGGCGGGGTCGTAGCCGGATGCGGAGGCCTTGAGATCGAGGTGCAGCGAGGCCACCTGCTCGAGCGGGGGATACGAGGTCCGCGCGAGGTGCCGGCTGTCGATGGTTTTGATGTATCTCCGGCATGCATCGCAAACGTCCAGGCGGTATTCCTTCTCCTCGTCGCTGTAGAGGTAGGAAAGCCGGCCGGGGTCGCCTTTGCCGCAGAAGGGGCAAACGGTGCGGCGCGCGGGCCAGCGGTGCCAGCAGAAGCTGCAGAACAGAAACCGCTGGCCGTCCGCCTCCAGGCGCGCCAAGGCCGGCGGGCTGCCGCAGATGGGGCAGTATCCTTTCTCCCAGGACAGTTCGTCGACCAGAAAACCCGCGAGGTCCTGCTCGCAGCGGCAGATGGAAGGCCTGAGGCTGTGATACAGAAAAAAGCTCAGGGCGTCGGCTTCCACGCCGAGGGCGGCCGCGGCCTGTTTGAGCAGCGCTTCATCACCGCCGAGGAAGCCTTGGAAGAGAGCGGCCGCCTCCGTGGGGTGCCGGCTCAAGATCTCCGCCGATCCGGACAGCTGCGAGCGACGATCAATGGCAATCCGGCACAGGGTCCCGAAGAGACCTTCGCTGGCCTCGAGGTCGAACCGAATCTCCTCGACCTGAATCAGGGGGAACTGGTCTTTGCGCTTGATCCTGACCAACTCCGGAGACAAGAGAAACGGTTGGAGGCGAACCCGCGGGCGGGCGTCTTCCTGCGCGCCAAAGATCGCGGCGTAAAACTCGATGAGGCCTCGATAGGCCGGTTTCGCCGCAATGATTTCGGCAGCCGCCCGTTGCACGAGTTCGGAGCTGTGTTCCACCATGACACTCATTTCATCCGCCGTCGACGAAGAGGCCTTCGTGCCGGCTCATGCGATCAGAAAATAGGGGGAGGACGGTGTCCTCCCCCTATGCAATGCAGGGATGATGCGTGCTTCAGCCCAGCCGCGCAAAAAAGTCCGTGAACGGTTTGAACAGCTGCCGCATGGCTACGGCCCGTGTGATGTCGACCTCGCGCTGCTCGGCAATGGCATACTGCCAGTAAGAGGTCGGCTCGAAGGCCGTCAGGTAGATCGCCCGCACCGTGTCGGCGTTGACCAGAGTCGCCTTCGGGAATTTGCGCTTGACCTCGTTCAGGCGCGCCTGAGCGTAGACCCGCATGTCCTTGTACTCGCCGAAATTCATGGTGCCCGTGGGGCAGGTCTGGACGCAGGCGGGCAGCTTCCCGTTCGAGACCCGGTCGAAGCACATGTCGCACTTGGCAAGGCTTCCATCCGGTGCCTTGCGCGGGATGTTGTAGGGGCAGGAATCGACGACGGCATCCGCGTCTATGTCCTTGGTCACCTTGGTGTAGATCACTGCGCCGGTGGCCTTGTTCTGGAAGGCTGCGGTCGGCTCACCGGCGGCTTCCACGCACGGCGGATCGACGCAGTGCCGGCACTGGTCCGGGAAAAAAAGCCACTGCAGCTTCTTGTCGATCTCGACTTCGTTCATACGGACGAGCTTGAGCGTGGTGAAGGAGAGATCTTCGGGGTTCTGGAACGACCCCCGGTTGACGGTCTTGTCCCCCGGGAGCCCTTTCCATTGCTTGCAAGCCACCTGGCAGCCTCGGCAGCCGGTGCACACGGTCGTGTCGATAAAAAAGGCTTTGGCCATGTTCGATCACCTCCTTCCGTTCAGATCTTCACGATATTGACCATGAAGGCCTTGGATTCGGGTATGCGAGTGTTGGGGTCGCCCGCCGACGCTGTCAGCAGGTTCGCGCTCTCCTCCTTGCCGGTCGCCGGCCAGCGCCAGCCGAAATGCCAGGGGAAGCCGACTTCGTGGACGATGAGGTCGCCCAGTTTGAACGGCTTGAAACGCTTGGTAACGATGGCGGTGCACTCCACCGATCCGCGGGCCGAAACGGCCTTCACACGTTCGCCGTTCTTGATCTGCCGAAGGCCCGCCAGTTCTTCACTCATCTCCACAAACATCTGGGGCTGCATCTCCAGCAGCCAGGATTGGGGCCGGGTCATCAGCCCGGTCTGCCAGTGCTCGGTCACCCGGTAGGTGGTGCCTACGTACGGGTAGCGCGGGTCGCAGGTGGCGAAGGCGTCCGCCTTGCCGCCGAAGACCGGTGCGGTGGGGTTCATGCGCTGGGCGTTCATGTAGTTTTTTTCGACCGGACACTCAAGCGGCTCGTAGTGTTCCGGAAAGGGCCCGTCGTTGAGGCCCGGCCCGAACACGTTGCCGACGCCGTTGACCGTCATGATGAACGGCCACCGGCTCTTGGTGTCCGGTGTCTCGATGCTCTGCAGGGGCGGCCACGGCCCGTCCGGCACGTCGCCGACCCACTTTCCGCCGTCCCACTTGACCACCCAGTCTTTTTGATCGTAGGGCTGGCCCTGCGGATCCACGGACGCCCGGTTGTAGATGATCCGGCGGTTGACCGGCCAGGCCCAGGCGAACTCGGGATAGAGCCCGATGTTGTTGGGGGCGTCCTGCTGGCTGCGGCGCGCGGCCATGTTGCCCTTGTCCGTATAGCTGCCGCAGTAAACCCAGGTCCCGGAGCTCGTGGTGCCGTTGTCCTGCAGAAAAGCAAAGCTCGGCACCAGGCTCCCCTTCTTGAAGACCTGGTCGCCGACGGTGACGTCCTCGAGGAAATAGCCGTTGATGCACTTGGCCACCTGGTGGGGATCGAACTCGCCGTGGGAGTTGGCGTAGTCCCACTTCAGGTTCAGGACGGGTGCCGGCAGAGCGCCGCCTTCCTTCTGGTAAAGTTCTCTGATTTTGTTCCCTAACGCGAAAATGATGTCCCCGTCCGGCCGGCTCTGACCGAGAGGCTTGGTCGCCGCGTAGCGCCACTGCATCCAGCGGCCGCTGTTGGTGATGCTGCCTTCCTTTTCGACCGAGACGCAGGCCGGCAGCATGAAGACCTCGGTCTTGACCTTGGCGGGGTTCATGCCGGGACCGTGCCAGAAGGAGCCGGTCTCGTTGTCGAAGAGGTTGACGTTGACCATCCAGTCGAGCCTGGCCATGGCCTCGCGCGTCTTGTTGGAATTGGCGCCGCTGCAGGCCGGGTTCTGCCCCAGGCGAAGAACCCCTTGATGGCGCCGTTGTACATGACCTCGAAGATGTCGAGCCAGCTGTAAGGCTTGCCGGCCTCGCACTTCGGGAGCCATTGATAGCCGAACTCGTTGTCCTTGGCGGCCTTGTCGCCGAAATAGGTCTTGAGCAGGCTGACCATGTACTTGGGCTCGTTCTGCCACCAGTTGGCGCTCAGGGGTCGGCGCTCTTGGCCCGCCGTTTCAGGTAGTCTTCCAGCTTCGGCCAGTTCGTGGCCGGTGCCGCCAGGTATCCGGGCAGGATGTGGTAAAGCAGCCCGGCGTCGGTCGAGCCCTGCACGTTGGACTCCCCGCGCAGCGCGTTGACTCCGCCGCCGGCCACCCCCATGTTGGCGAGCAGCAGCTGGATGATGGACATCGTGCGGATGTTCTGGACCCCGACCGTGTGCTGGGTCCAGCCCATGGCGTACATGATGGTGCCGGCCTTGTCCGTGGCGCCGGTGGCGGCGTAGGCTTTGTAGACCTCCACCAGGTCCTCCTCGGGAGTGCCGGTGATGGTCGGAAACCAGTTTGAGGTTGTAGCGGGAGTAGTGCTTCTTCAGCAGCTGGAACACGCAGCGCCTGTCCTGCAGCGTGCAGGTCCATCTTGGGGACGCCCTTGTCGTCGCGCTGCAGCGCCCAGTTTGACTCTTGTCGTAGGCCCGCTTGGCGGGCGTCGTAGCCGGAAAACAGCCCGTCCTTGAAATCGTAGTTCGTCGCCCACCAGGAAGGCGGCGTTGGTGTACCCGACGACGTAGTCCTTGTTGTACAGATTGTTGTCGAGGATGTACTTGATCATCCCGCCCAGGAAGGCGATGTCCGTCCCGGAGCGCAACGGCGCATAGATGTCCGCCTTAGAGGAGGTGCGCGTGAAGCGCGGGTCCACGTTGATCACCTTGCCGCCGCGTTTCTGGCCTCCGTGACCCACTTGAAGGAAATGGGGTGGTTTTCGGCAGCGTTGCTGCCCATGATCAGGATGCAGTCGCTGTTCTTGAGGTCGATCCAGTGGTTGGTCATTGCGCCGCGTCCGAACGACTCTGCCAGAGCCGCTACAGTGGCGCTGTGTCAGATACGGGCCTGGTGTTCGATGTAGACCAGGCCGATGGACCGCAGCATCGCCTGATAGATCCAGCACTCCTCGTTGTCCAGGGCCGCGCTGCCGACCGACGCGATCGCCGTCGGTGCGGTTGACGCCTGACCCCCTTGTCGTTCTTTTCGACGAACGAGGCATCGCGGGTCTCTTTCACCTTCTTGGCGATTTCGGCGAGCGCCCAGTCCCAGGACACCGTCTTCCACTCCGTGGCGTAGGGCGCCCGGTACATGGGCTCGGTCAGCCGCAGTTTGTTGACCGCCAGTTGGTAGATCGAGGCCCCCTTGGGACAAAGTGCGCCGCGGTTGATGACGTGGTCGGGGTCACCCTCGATGTTGATGATCCGGCCGTCTTTCTGGCCGGTGGACACGATGGCCCCGCAGCCGACGGCGCAGTAAGGACAGATCGTGGTGGTTTCCTTGGCTCCCTGGGTCTTGAGCTCTTTGGCGTGCGCCACGACCGGCTTGAGGTCGGCCCCCAGCCCGCTGAACGCCACACCGGCCGCGGCGGCACCCGTGAGCTTACCGAACTGCCTGCGTGTCAGATCCATAGACTTACCTCCTTTCTTGGATATCGCAATGATTACCTAGAGTGACCAAAAGCGACACGTTTCCACAAGGCCAAGTTGAACCCTTGCGCTATTGCCAGATTAAAAATGCGGAGGTTAGATCGTGAAGGTATGCACGTCTATTAAAATGACCTTCGGCCAAAGTCAATCACTGAATCAAAGTTAGCGGATGCTTTTGGTCTAATAAAATTGAAGTGATGTTACCCCTTGTGGAGCTTCACCATCCCCACCCCGGGCAATTCCACCAGCAGAGCTGACTCTCCCGGAATCGGCCGGGCCGCGATCACACCGCCGGTCTTGAGGTGCAGCCACACGCTGCCGCTGCGCTCCTCCCAGCGCAGCGGCGTGGTCTCCTGTTCGACGCTCCACCCCCCCTTGCCCCCGGGCAGCAGCGTCAGCGTCACGCCGGGCGAGGGCGGTGTGCCCTGCCCTTCATACCGTCCCTCCCAGGGCGAGGACGACTCGCACGCCCAGACCAGCAGAACCGACAGCAATACCCACCGGGCCCTCATCCTCACACCTCCTGCAGGGATTTGAATAACCGCCCCTCCAATTGCAGCGCCGAGGGATAGGCGTAGACCCGGATGGCCAGGGATAGCCACAGCAGGTCGCGCACGAAGGTGTCCCACCCGAGCGGCTCTTCCACCGAGCTGAAACACCCGCACCCGACCGGGATGCCGCGCACGAGAGCGATCAGGACCGTTAGGCTGAACACCGCCAGCATCCCGCCGATCGTGACCGCGGCCGCACGGGTGCGAACACCCAGCACCAGCAGAACGCCGCCGATCAACTCGAGCCAGGGCATGAGGAGCGCCATGGGATTCAGGGCCCAGAAGGGCACCAGCTGGTAGGCAGCGATGGACTCGGCGAACTCGGCCGGGTAGTTGATCTTGTACATGCTGGCGTAGATGAACACGCCGCCGAGGTAGACACGCACCGCCAGCCCAAGAGCCGGGTGCGCGACGATGGTTCGTAATCGGCCGGACCATGTCATGGCGTCACCGGATAGCCTTTTGCCTGCCACGCGTCGATTCCGCCCTCGATGAGGTTGACGAGATCATGGCGTTCCAGCACGCGCCGGGCGACCTCGTCGTCGTATCGCCGGCTGACGGTTCGACCGTAAACCAGCACCACCTGTTCCGGTTGCAGCACGCGGCCGAGCTGCATGGGGTAGATGACGTCGAACAGGGGAGCGGGGACGTTGATGGCCTGCGGGATGTGACCCGCTTGAAATAGCTCGGAAGGGCGGGCATCGACCAGTACCGCCCGGCCATCCGATAGGAGCCGGTGGGCCGTCTCCGCGTCCACCCCCGGCGGCTGCTCGTGGTGCGCGAAGGCCGGCAGGACGGGGATCCCGCTCGGGTTGGAGGCGTTGAAGGCGAGCGCCAGCCCCGCGGCCAACAGGACCAACAGGAGCAGGTCGCGCACGCGCAGGCGGCCGGCCTGCAGGATCTCGCGCTGAACGGCCTGCCGCAGGCGGGCCTTCGCGACCTCCAGAATTCGAATCCGGCGTTGCGCCTCGGTGAGCTCCGCGATGGTCCGCCGCAGGTCGTCGTTTGCGCAGCGCAGATCCTCGTTGAGCGCCTGGATGGTTTCGAATGCCCGCGCGTTCTTGAGAAGAACCATGCAGCTCGCGGTGAGCCCCTGCAGGAGTTCGCGCTCCGTCGCGAAGGATCCGCCCGGGCTCAGGCGCGGCCCGAGTGCCAGCAGGCCGATCAAGGCATCGTCCACCGTAAACAGCAGGGCCTCGGCGACCTCGAATCCCATTTCCCTCGCAGGCAAGACATCCCCCGGCTGCCGGACGAAGCTGGATGACAGGGGGTCGAGACGACGTTCCTCGGCCGCCTGAAAACCCCGGTACAGGTATCGCTCCGCATCGTCGTATCCCCACGCTCGCCCGGCGGTGAGGCCCCGGCCGATGTGGCTGACTCTCCGCGCGGTGCGGTCGCAGAGCAGGACACTGCCCGCACCGACCCCAGCGGCGCCTATCACGGTCAGGAGAAATCGTTGCAGCAGCTCGCCCGACGCAAGCACCTGACTCGACCCGGCCGTGAACTCGTAAATCGTCCGGAGATTGAACACCTGGCGATCCAGGCGGGTGTGCGCCTGCTCGGCCAGTTGGCGTGCGGTCTCCAGCGAGGCCGTCTCCCGCGCCAGACCGGCATGCAGGTGCCGGACCTGCCGGTGAAACAGGTTCTGGCGCAGAGCGTTGAGCAGCACCCCCGTGAGGTTGAGCAGGGCGGACCGGTCGCCCTCGTCCAGGGCTTCGCCCGAGATACGCGCCCCGAACGCGGCCATAACGGCATAGGGTTCGTCCGCTACCTGCCGGATCAGCAGCTGCGTGCCCGCCGGCAACATTCCGCTCGCGAGCGTCTGCGGCGCTGAGACCAGCTCGGCGACGGCCGGGCGAGCGCCTTCCGGGAAGTGGTGTTCGGCCAGCTGCGGCAGGAGGTGTGAGACCCGGTCCGCCTCGTCCGCGGCAAGCCCCCGTTGGCAAATCCACCCCTGCCCGGTGCGCAGGTTGACCAGCAGGACCAGCGCCCGAGCGACCCCGGCCACGCCCATGGCGGTGAGCAGAAAGTGCTCCATGATCCGCAGCGGCTGTGTGAGCGGCGAGAGGTCGCATGCGGTTTCGTGGAGAACCTTCAGATGGAAGACCCGCCGGTCGAGCTCCGCCTGGGCCCGCGTCGCGGCCATGAGCGCCTGCTGTAATGGGGATGTCGACTGAGCCATTCGTCAGCGGGCAAGTTCAGTGATCAGTTTGAGGAACGCGTCGATGTCTTCGATTACGCCCATGTGGGTGTGCAGGACTTTGCCGGCCGGGCCCACGAGCAGGGTGAATGGGGTGCGGGGCTCACCCAAGAGCTTGTGCAGATCGAATTTCGGGTCGGGCACGATCGGAAACGTGTACTGGACCTGCTCGGTCAGGTAGCGGATCTCGTTCGGGTTGCCTCCGGCTGCAAGCGCCAGCATCTTGACCTGCCCCTTCAGCCTCCCCTTTTCGATCCGGCTGTGCAGGGTGTTGAACAGCGGCGCCTGGCGGTAGCACTGCGGGCAGTAGACGCCGATCACCTCGAGCAGCAGCACCCGGCAGGGGATGTCACCGAGCTTGAACGTCGGGGCGGATATCCCCAGGTATGCCCGGACCGGTTCGGAGACCGGCGCCTCGAGTTCGAATGCCGGAAGGGTGTCGCCCTTCTTCGGCAAGCCGGCGCCTGCGGCCGGTGCGCCGGTCGCCACGACGAGCGTGAGGGCCAGCAGAACAGTCCATCTGAGCTGCAGGGGTGCCATTGTTCTCCTCCGTGGCGGGGGGGCGAAGCGCGTCAGCCGCGGGTCACCCCGGGCGAATTCGTGACCGCAACCAGCTTGAGCAGGCCGACGAGCTCAAACACTTTGCGCAGGTTTTCGGACAGCCCCCCCATCGCAACTTCGCGTCCCTGGCGTCGGAGCTCGAGGAGGAGCTGGGTCAGAACGGCGAGGCCGGCCCCGTTGACGCTCGCGTTCTCGGCGAACTGCAGCACGACCCGCTGCCGGTGCATGGTCAGCGCGTCGCGCAATACACCCTGCATCCGCTCTTCCGACGCCGCGGTGACGATCCCGGAAATCCGGATCACGGCCGCGGCGGGAGTCCCCTCCACGGCGAGATCCCCGGCAGGCTCGCTCAGCTGCTGGCGGCGTCCCTGCGCGCGGGCCAGTGCCTGTTCGAGCAGCTCTCGCTGCACGGGCTTGTTGATGAAATCCGCCGCATCCAGGTTCAGCGCCTGGATGGCAAGGTCCATGTCCCCGTGACCCGTGACGACAATCACCTGGGTGGCGGGGTCGATCGCCTTGATGCGCTTCAGCACCTCGACTCCGTTCATGCCGGGCATTTTGATGTCCGTCAGGACGATCGGCGGCCTTTCGCGGCTGAAGACGTCAAGCCCCTCCTGGCCGTTTTCCGCGGTGAACACGTCGTACCCCTGGGCGGACAAGGTCAGGCGGAACATCATCAGCGTGGGCTTCTCGTCGTCGATGACCAGGATCTTCTGCATGTCCGTCCTCTCCGTGCGGGCGGTCAGGCCGCCGCGAAGCTGAGGGTGAAGGCCGTCCCCTCTCCCTCGCAGCTCGTCAGCCGGATGTCCCCGCTGTAATCCTTCACGATGCCGTAGGTGATCGCCAGCCCGAGCCCCATGTCGGTGCTGCTTTCCTTAGTGCTGAAAAACGGCTCGAAGATCTTGTCCCGCAAGGCATCCCCGATGCCGATGCCGTCGTCGGAGACCTCGGCCTCAACCCGGTCCCCCTCCTGATAGGTGCGGATGCGGATGCGCCCGGCCGGCTGTTCGGGCAGGCGCTGCCGTTTTTCGGCGATGGCATCGCGCGCGTTGGTGACCAGGTTGAAGAACACCTGCTGCAGGCGGTTGTCGTGCGCCAGGATCGGGCGGAGGCCCTGTCCGAGGTCCAGCTCCAGTCGGATGTTGTCCAACTCGAACTGGCGGCCCACCAGCGCGAACACGGCCTGGGCGGGCTTGTTGATATCCACGCGCTCCGCCATCAGCTCGGCCTTGCGGCCGAACGAGCGCAGGGTGTTGATGATTTCAGCCGCGCGGTCGACCTGGGTGCTCATTTCGGCGACCACCTGCTGCAGCGTGTCGGGTGGAATGTCACGCTGCCGCTCGACCATCATGGCGAGGAAGTCGCTGCCCATCTTGATTGCGTTGAGCGGCTGGTTCAGCTCGTGGGCGATCCCGGCGGACATTTCCCCGAGCGACTTCATCTTGCTGGCCTGGATCAGCTGGGCATCTTTTTCGACCATCTCGGTGATGTCGGTGGACGCCAGGACGATCGCCGGCCGCCCCTTGTAGGTGATCGTGCTCGCATGCAGGTTCACGTAGAAAGGGATGTTGCCCTTTTTGTAGTGCAGCGCCTTGGGATAGGTGACGAGCCCCGCGATTTCGGCCTGATTCTGGAGGACTTGAAAGTACTCCTGCGTGTGCTCGGGCGCGAGCTGGGTGAAGGGCCTTCCGATCAACTCGCTGGCCGGGTAGCCGTAGACCTCCACCGCTCGCGGGTTTATGTCGATAATCTCGAAGGTCTGCGGTTCGATGACGAAGATGGGGTCCGGACCGCTGTCGAAGAGCGAGCGGTATTTTTTTTCAGACTCGCGCAGCCGCCGGCGGTAGAGACGGATGTTCCAGATCATGTTGTAAAACGCATCGGCCAGCTGGCCGACTTCGTCGCCTTTTTCGCGACGGTAGAACTGGCAACCGCGGCAGACCGAATGGGTGTGCGGCGTCTCGATGGCGGTGTCCCCGGCCTCCGGGTCCCCGTCGAGGTGACGGCAGGGCACCTCCGGGTTGGCCAGGGCCGGGCAGTCCAAGGGCTGAACCCGGTCGGCGCCGTGCTGCAGGTCAAGCTCCACCTCGAAGTTCCCCTTGCCGAGCTCGTCGGAGATGCGGGTGAGCTTCGCGATCGGCATGGTGATGTACTTCGCCAGCCGGTGGCTGATGACGAAGATGATCACCACGATTAGAGAGAGGAAGCCTAAAAAGGTGGTGCGAAGTTTGCCCACCAGCTGGTCGATGTGGCCTTTGCTGAGTCCGACGTGCACCGTGGCGATGCGATAGATCCCCTGCGTAACGGGGATGGCGATGTCATAGGCCTGTTCATCCCCGATCCAGCACAGCCGCACGCTCTTGGCGACATCCGGGGGGACGCGGTTCGCCAGCCGTAAGGACTCCGGGAACCTGCGGGTCAAGGTGTGGCTGAGGACCTGGTCCTCGCGGTCGCTCACGAAGATGTAGGACACCAGGTGCTGGCGCTCCTTGAGTTTGGCCTCGTCGAAGATGAGGCTCAGCAGCTCGGGGGTGTTTTTATCAAGGATGTAGCCGCTGCTGCGCTCGGCGATCGTCCGGGCGATCGCAATCCCCCGCAGCTCGAGCTCGTCGATCAGGTTGTCCACGAGAATCCAGCGAGCCATCAGGGCAATTGCAGCGCTGATGATCAGGATCACTGCGATAATCGAGAAGAAGATCTTGTTCTTGAGACTGACGTTGCGGAATCGCCTGCCGGTGTCCCGGGCGGTGTCGCGCGTCATGGGTCGCCTCAACGAGGCGGGGCCGGCCGGCCGCGAAGGTCGGCCCAGTCCCGCACCAGGGTGAAGTGGCCGTTCTCCAGCCGGGTGAAGTAGACGCGGTCCAGCCCCTGGTGGTCAGTGGGGCTGAAGGAGATGGTGATGTCCATTCCAAGGGAGAAGTCACGGATGGACTCGATGGCCGTGATGAACCCCGCACGCGTGAGTTCCGGTCCCGCGCGCATCAGCCCCTCCACCAGTACCCGCGCGTTGATGAACCCCTCCAGGCCGACGAAGTTGGGCTGATCCTCGGGAAAATAGCGCTTGAGGAGTGTGATGTAGCCGACCTCCCCGGTCAACAGGGGGCTGGGGTCCTGCCGCTCGGGCGGGGGCACCACCTGGGACATGAGAACGGTTACGTCCTGCAGGCTTTCGATCCGCCGGGCGAGTTCGTCAGCGCCCACGAAGGAAACCAGGTAGAACACCGGCCGATAGCCCCGCTCGTGCGCCATGCGGATGAAGGTGGCGCAGGGGTCGTAGGTGCCGATCATCACCACCGCCTCCGCGCCCGAGGCCATGATCTTGTTCAACCCCTCCTGGACGTCCAGGGTGCCCCGGTTGTAAGACCCGCCGGCCACCGGCGCCAGGTCGTATTCTTTCAACGCAAGCTCGGTCCCGGTCAGACCGTCGAACCCGTAGGCGTCGTACTGATAGAACACGGCGATCTTGCGCAAGGCGAGGTCGTTGACGAGGTGCCGCACGGCCGCCCCCGTCTCCTGGTAGTATGAGGCCCGCACGTTGATCAGCTGCGGGTTGAACGGCTCACGCAGGGCGTTAGCGCCGGTGAACATCCCCAGCAGCGGCACACGGGCCTCCTCGATGAGCGGCAGGACCTTTACCGTGGTCGGAGTCCCGACGTAGCAGAAGAGCGCAAACACCTGGTCGTCGATGATCAGCTTCTGGGTGTTGGCCAGGCACACCGGCGGGTCGTAGCTGTCGTCGTAGGTAACGACCCGGATGCGCCGACCGTGCACGCCCCCGCGTTCGTTGACGTGGGACAGGTAGCACATCGCCCCGCGCAGGGTCTGCGTCCCCAGGAAGCTCGCGTGCCCCTTCAGCGCGAGGGACGACCCCAGCAAGACCTCGGTTGCCGTGACCCCGGGGTCGATGGGCTTGGATTGCGCGCTTTCGTCAAGCGGTCGGCACCCGGCAGGCGCCAGCAGGAGGAGAAGGCACAGGCAAACACAGGTTCGCACGCAGGCCAGCTTGTGGGGGTGACCGGATGGGCCCGAAATGTGAAGCTTATTCATTTATTGGTTTTATAGATAAAAATGTGACCCCATGTCCAGACAATTCCCTGGGAAGGCTGGGAACCTCGATTTGACAAGGTATGCGCAACCCCTTATTTTCCTACCTGTTCAATAGTAACCCATGGAGGTCCGATGAGTTTCGAGACGCGAGAAGAGGTTCTGGAAAAGGTCATGGCCATGCCCAAACCCAAGTGCCCTCACTGCGGGGTGGAGATGAGCCTGTGGGAGGAGCCCGCCATGCGCTTCGGCGACGGGCTGGGGTGGGGGACGCCGTACCTGTTCGTGTGTTTCAACGACAACTGCGAGCTTTACCAGTCCGGCTGGAAGCATATCGAGGAGAACTACGCCCACCGAGCGTCGTACCGCTGCATGAACTACCCCGGCAGCGACGTGTACGAGTGCATCCCGGTCTTCAGCGACATGGGGATGCGGGGTCAGATCGTGGGCGAGGAGTCCATGGCGGAGCAGGAACAGCTCAAGGAGGCCGTCAAGCGCGGGTTCAACCTGCTGGCCGATTACTACACCACCAAGGACGGCCCCGGGATCCTCACCCTGCTGCAGGACCCGCTCGAACCCGGCCGCGTCCGGCTCAAGGCGGCCGAGATGATCGGCGACATCGGCGAGCCCGAGGCGATCGAACCGCTGCGCAACATGCGGCTGAACGATACCGTTCAGAAGAAAGTGGACGAGGCCATCGCGAAGATCCACGAGCGGCACTTCACCCGCGAGTGCCCTTTCTGCGCGGAGATCATCAAGCGGCGGGCCAAGGTGTGCCGGCACTGCAACCGGGACGTGTCGGCAAGCTGAACTCTCGGTGTTTCGTGTTTAGTGTTTTGTGTTTGGACTGGGAAAGTGAATGTTCAACGGTTCACGGTTAAACAACCCTAAACACCAAACACCAGACACCATACAACACTAAACCCGGTTCACACGCTCCAGATCGTAGGTGCGGAAAATCAGGCTTTCGCGTTCCCGTCGTTCGGCCGGGAACGGCTGACGCCCGGCGGATTCTAAAATCCGCCGGGCGTCGCTTTTGGAGGGGATGGCTTCCAACGAGTCGCCGAGTCGCCGTCCGCTCGAGGCGTCCAGGACGGATGCCGTGCGGCCGTCCGACACGACCGCGCACGGGGCCGACAGAGGCTCGATGAGACGCGCCGCGGCAAGCGTCTGGCGTTCCCATGATCCGATCGCCCCCGCGGCACAGGTGACGACCATCACGGGTTCCCCGTCCACCCGCACCACGAGGTCGAGCCGGGAGCGGTAAACCGCTCCCTGAATGGGAAGGGCGATCGGCACCCCGACCTCGATGTCCGTCTTCGCAAACCCCTTGCTCTCGACCAGAACGCGTTCGACCGCCTGCCGGTTCTCCTCGGCGCCGATGTTGGGCACCGTCCGGCCGGTCACGTAGTCGGTCAGGGTCGTGAACGGTTTGAGCGTTACGGTCATGGGCGCCTACTGTTCGTCCGGCGGGCGACTCTTGCGCCCGGTCGCCGACCGGGGCCGGGGCTGGCCGGGAAGCGCCAGGCGCGGTGCATCGCTCCACAGGCCGTCCAGGTCGTAGAACTGGCGGGCGGATTCGAAGAACACGTGGATGATGACGTACCCGTAATCGATCAGCACCCACTGGCCCTCCGCCGCCCCCTCGACACTCAACGGCTTGATCTTCCGCTTGCGCAACACCCGCTCGGCGTAGTCGGCGATGGCGCTCACCTGACGGGCGGAGCGGCCGGTGCAGATGATGAAGAAGTCGGCAATGGAGGTGAGTCCGCGCACGTCGAGCGCGGCCACGTTGATGGCCTTTTTGCCGAGCACGGCCTCCAGGAAAGGGGCGAGAGTCGTCTCAGCGGCTTCCGTCATCGGTAGAGTCCTCTATTTTGAATGTAGGTTTGCACGCGTTCGGGCACCAGGTAGCGGATGGATCGGCCGGCGCGCACCAATTCGCGGATCCGGCTGCTGGACACGTCCAGCGCGGTCACGGGGAAGATCCGGATGCCCCGGACCCCGGGCGCCCGGTAGACAACCGACTCGCGGTCGACCGAACATTCCGGCGAGATGCGCGCGCGGATGAAACGCTCGACGGGCTCCCCGTCCGGGAGCATCCCGCCCGCAGGCCGGGTGATCACGATCAGCGGGACGAGCTCCAGCAGATCGCGGAAAGACCGCCACGTGTCGATCTCGAGAAAGGCGTCCAGTCCCACGATCAGAAAAAGCTCGGCCTGCATGAGGCGATCCCGGAAGTGCCGCACCGTGTCGATCGTGAACGACGGCCCCGCACGCCGGGTTTCCACGTCCGAAGCGGCGAGGCCCGGCACCCCTTCGACCGCCGCAGCGATCATCTCGAGGCGCTCGGCGGCGCCGGCCAGCTCCGCGCGGCCCTTGTGCGGGGGCACGGCGGCGGGGATCAGGATCACCTGGTCGAGGCCGACCCCTTCCTTCACCTCCAGGGCCGATCGCAGGTGCCCGAGGTGGACCGGGTTGAACGTGCCGCCGAAGAGCCCTACCCGCATGCCTGCCGCCTGGTCGTGCCGCACGCCGCCGGCAGGCATCGATCGCTCTGCGCGGCGTTCATGGGTCCCTCGTCTGGCCGTCGCCGTACACCACGAATTTGGTCGTCGTCAGCTCCTCGAGCCCCATCGGTCCGAAGGCGTGCAGTTTGGAGGTGCTGATGCCGATTTCGGCGCCGAGCCCCAGCTGCCCGCCGTCGTTGAAGCGGGTGGAGGCGTTCACCAGCACGACCGACGAGTCCACCTCGCGCACGAAGCGCCGGGCTCGCCCGTAGTCGCGCGTGACGATGGCCTCGGTGTGGCTCGAGCCGTGCGCGGCGATGTGCTCGATCGCCTCGTCCAGACTGCCCACGACGCGCACGGCCAGGATCAGGTCCAGGTACTCGGCCGGCCAGTCCGCCTCCCGGGCCGGCACGGCGGCGGGCAAGCGCTGAAGCGTCTCGGGGCACCCGCGCAGCTCGACCCCGGCCGCGGCCAAGCACGCGCCCATGGCCGGCAGGAACCGGTCCGCCTCGGCCCGGTGCACCAGCAGGGTTTCCATGGCGTTGCACACCCCCGGCCGCTGCACCTTGGCGTTGAAGCACACGGCTTCGGCCATCGCGAGGTCGGCGCCCTCGTCCACGTACACGTGGCACACCCCCTTGTAGTGCTTGAGCACGGGGATGCGCGAGTGCGCCACGACGAAGCGGATCAGCTCCTCACCCCCGCGGGGGATGATGAGGTCGACGTCTTCCTCCTGCTGCAGCAGCGCGGTCACGGCTGCGCGGTCCGCGACCGGGACGACTTGCACCGCGGCCTGCGGCAGGCCGGATTGGGCGAGCGCCCGGCCGACCACCTCCGCCAGCGCCCGGTTGGAGGCGAGGGCCTCCGACCCGCCGCGCAGGATCACGGCGTTGCCGGCCTTGAGACAGAGGGCCGCGGCATCGACCGTCACGTTCGGCCGCGACTCGTAGATGATGCCGATCACCCCGAGCGGGATGCGCATACGCGCGATCTGGAGCCCGTTCGGGCGAACCCGGGCCGGGCCCAGGCTGCCCACCGGGTCGGCCAGCCCGGCCACCTCGCGCACCCCGTGTGCCATAGCCGTCAGGGTCGCGTCTGTGATGGTCAGGCGGTCGATCATGGGGGCCGAGAGCCCGCGCTGCCGGGCCGCAACGACGTCTTCACGATTCGCCGCCTTGAGCGTGCCAGCTTGCGCGAGAAGGAGGTCGGCCAGGGTCAGCAGCGCCCGGTCCTTCGGGGCGGACGGACACCGCCCCATGACGCGCCCCGCCCGGCGCGCGGCCTGGGCCATTTCTTTTATGGTTTCGTCGATTGACGCCATGTCACTTTAGGTTTTTAGGTGTTGGCCGGAAAACCGAACCACCCGGATGGGTTCTATTCCTTTTCGGGCGCGACCTCAACAGGCGCCGTGATGACCAGGTTGTCCCGGTGCACCACCTCGTCGTAAGGTTTCTGGCCCAGGACCTGCTGGATGTGCTGGCTCTTCAGCCCCATGACACGGCGGATGTCGGCGGCGCTGTAGTTCACGAGCCCGATGCCGACAGTGTCGCCCTCCGGCCCCTGGAACTCCACCGGGGCACCGACGGCAAACTCGCCTTTCACCCCGACGATCCCGCTCGCCAGCAGGCTCTTTCCGCCGCAGGCGACCGCCCGGCGCGCGCCCGCGTCCACGGTGAGGACGCCCTTGGGCTTGAGGGAGAAGGCGATCCAGCACTTGCGCCGATTCAGCTTCTGCGGCCGCGGAACGAAATAGGTGCCGCGGGGCTCGCCCGCGAGGATGCGGGTCAGGATGCCGGACGTGTCCCCCTTGGCGACCACCATCGGCACCCCGGCCGCGTTGACCTTGCGGGCGGCCGTGAGCTTACTCGTCATGCCGCCGGTCCCGAGCGGGCCGGGGATGCTGCCCGCGGCCTTCTCGGTTTCGCGCGTGATCGCCGACACCACGGGAATCAGCTCCGCGGACGGGTCGGTGCGCGGGTCGCGCGTGAAGAGCCCGTCGATGTCGCTCAGGATGATCAGCAGGTCCGCATCCATCAGCAGCGTGATCATGGCCGCGAGGTTGTCGTTGTCCCCGAACTTGATCTCTTGGATGGATACGGTGTCGTTTTCGTTGATGATCGGCACGATGTGCCAGTCGAGCAAGGTGTTCAGGGTATTGCGGGCGTTGAGGTAGCGCTTGCGGCTGGCGAGATCTTCGCTGTGAGCAGGATCTGCGCGACCTTGCGGCCGTGGCGCTCGAAGACCTTCTCGTATTCCATGATGAGACCGGCCTGACCGACGGCGGCGACCGCCTGGCGTTTGGGCAGCTCGTCGGGCCGCCGTTCCAGCCCGATCTTGCGGATGCCGCTGGCCATCGCCCCGGAGGACACGAGAATCACTTCCAGCCCGCGGTCCATCAGGCCGCAGACCTGGCGCGCCAGGTCGCGCAACACCCGCAGGTTCAGGCCGGGGCCGGCGGTGAGCACGTTGCTGCCCACCTTGACGACCACCCGTTTGACACGCTCAATCGGGATTCGGTGCAGGCTCATGTGCAAGTCGGTCCAGGCGGCGGCAGACGTCCGCCAACAGCTGCGCCACGCCGAGGTTCGTGGCGGCCGAAACCAGGTGGACCTTCCGGCGCTTGCCCAGCGCCGCCTTGAACGCCCGGGCCCGCTCCTCGGTCCCGGTCAGGTCGAGCTTGTTGAGCGCGATCACCTGGGGCTTGCGGGCCAGCGCCGGGCTGTAAAGCGCCATTTCCCTGTTGACGGTGTCGAAGGCTTCGAGCGGGTTTTCCGGGTCGATCCCGCCGGCATCGATCAGGTGCACGATCAGGCGGGTGCGCTCCACGTGGCGCAGAAAGTGGAGGCCGAGACCGGTTCCGGCGTGCGCGCCCTCGATCAGGCCCGGGATGTCGGCCATCACAAACGGCTCGTGGTTCCTGGCCTTGACCACGCCGAGGTTGGGCACGAGAGTAGTGAACGGGTAGTCGGCGATCTTGGGACGGGCGGAGGAGACGACGCTGATCAGGGTGGATTTCCCGGCGTTCGGCAGCCCGACGATCCCCACGTCGGCCAGCAGTTTGAGCTCGAGCTGCAGCCGCTTGAGCTCGCCCGGGCCCCCGGGCTGGGCGAAGCGCGGCGTGCGATGGGTGGAGGATTTGAAGTGGGTGTTGCCCTTGCCGCCCCGGCCGCCCCGGGCGATGATGAAAGATTCGCCGGCCACCGAGAAGTCCTTGACGATATCGCCGGTGTCGGCGTCGCGCACGATGGTGCCGGGCGGGAGTTCGATGACGAGGTCCTGGCCGCTGCGGCCGGTCTTCTGGCGGCCCTGGCCGCCCGCGCCGCGCTCGGCCGCGAACTCGCGCCTGAAGCGGAAGGGGTAGAGCGTTCTGCGGCCCGCGGTGGCGACCAGGATCACATCGCCCCCCCTGCCGCCGTCCCCGCCGTCCGGGCCGCCCTTGGGGACATACTTTTCACGGCGGAAGCTCACGCACCCGCTGCCACCGTCACCGGACTGAACGGTTATGATCGCTTCGTCAATAAACTTCACTCGGCCGCATAGACGCTGACTTTTTGCCGCAACCGCCCCTGGCGCTCAAAGGCGACTACCCCGTCGATCATGGCGAACAGCGTGAAATCCTTGCCCAGACCGACGTTGGCCCCGGGGTGAAACTTGGTCCCGACCTGCCGCACGATGATGTTGCCGGCCCTGACGTGCTGCCCGCCGTAGATCTTGACCCCGCGCCGTTGACCACCGCTGTCGCGGCCGTTTCTGGAACTGCCGGCTGCCTTCTTGTGTGCCATATTGTCTCCACTCCCATGAATCGACTTTTTATAAGGCCCCATTCCCGTATTGCACTTCGGTTCGTGTTGGCTGCGGCGGACAATGGGGTACGCCTCGCAAAACGAAACTCACGCGCCTTGAACTTGGGACCGCAGGAGAAGTCGAATAATATACGGATTGATGAACGTCTCAAATTATAAGCAGGCGAAGGCCTGCTTATGCCTCGATGCCGTCGATCCGGATGGCGGTGAACGGCTGACGGTGGCCCGCCTTGCGGCGGTAGCGCTTGCGACGCTTGTACTTGAACACCAGGATTTTCTTGGCCCTGTCCTGCTCGACGATGCTGGCCAGGACGGCCGCTTTCTCAATGACCGGCTGCCCGACACGGACGTTTTCGCCGTCGGCCACCATGAGAACCCGGTCGAAGGTCACTTTGCTGCCGACCTCGCCGGGGATCTTCTCGATTCTCAAGGTTTCGCCCTGCTGAACCTTGTATTGTTTTCCGCCTGTGCTGACGACCGCGTACATGGGGCTGCCTCCTGAACCAAAATAGGGTCTTAAAAACCCGCTGATATTAAATAATGCCGGATAAATGTCAACAAAAAAGTGAAAACACCGGGTTGCGGCCGCCGAAGGGATCCGGTGCGCCCGCCAAGCGGCCCGGCTTGAATTCCGGGGGCATCGGCCATAAACTCACGCGAAACCGTCGCACAGGAGGCCTGCCGTGGACAGATCGAACCCCGCGCCCGTGACGTATTGGGAAGGCGGTCTAACCTCCACCCGGAACATGGAGCTCCTCGGGGAGGAGCCGCTCTCGATCCGGGTGGAGGGCAAACCCTACGCAGTCGTGATGCGCACCCCGGGTGAAGAGACCGCGCATGCGGCCGGCTTCTGTTTAGGGGAAGGCATCATCGACTCTGCCGCGGACTGCAGCTCGATCGGCCTCTGCGAGGGGGAAACCGCAAACGCCGTCACCGTGACCCTGACCCCCGCGCGGCGGGCCGCCATCGGAGACATCCTGGACCGCCGCAGCTATCTCAGCCAGACGAGCTGCGGCATCTGCGGCAAGGAGTTGCTGGAGGACCTGACCCAGCGGGTGATCCCCCTGCCGCCGGGCGCCGCTATCGATATCGGGGCAATCCTCGCGGGGATGGAGGCCATGGCCGCACAGCAGCCCCTGCGCCGGGCAACACGGGCCGCCCACGCCGCCGCTCTCTGCGACTCGAACGGCACGCCGTTCGCCGTGGCCGAGGACATTGGTCGTCACAACGCCCTGGACAAGGCCGTGGGCAAGGCGCTGCTTGAAGGGCGCCTCGCACAGGCCTCGCTGGCGGTGCTCTCCTCGCGCGTGAGCTACGAAATGGTGCAGAAGTCGGCGCGCGCCGGCGTAGCGGTCGTCTTTTCGGTTTCCCGCCCCACCCGCCTGGCCGTGGAGCTGGCCACCCGCCTCGAAATGGCTCTCGCCTGCCTGGCCCCGGGAAACGGGGTTTACCTCTTCTGCGGCCAGGGCCGCCTCCGCCTCACCCCATCTTGACATCCCGGCTGCTGGCCGTTCCCCTGGCGCAGCCGCAGGCGCAGGCGTCCGCGCAGGGCTCGGGCGGGGGCGGAGGCTTGGTCTTCGGCGCCGGGGGCGGCGGGTCCGCCGCCGCACGGCGGTGGACCCAGGACCCGAGCGAACGCGCCACGGGCTTGATCGATATGGCAACGACCATCAGCGCCGCGATCCACTGGACCGCGGCCGGAAAAATTTCGCCCGCCTGGCCCGCGGAGGCCTGGGCCGAAATGCCCAGAACGGCGTAGACCTCGTCGACCGCCAGGCCCATGAGCACGGCGCAGACGGCGATCGACCCGAGGTAGACCGCGGTCGCGCGCCGGCCCATCACCTTTAGCAGCACGGTGAGGGCCGCCATGTTTGTGGCCGGACCGGCGAGCAGGAAGACGAGTGCAGCCCCCGGGCTCACGCCTTTCAGGATCAGGGCGGCCGCAATCGGGGTGGAGGCCGAGGCGCAGATGTAGAGCGGCACTCCCACGGCCAGCATCAGCAGCATGGCCGGCAGCCCCGTCCCCAGGTAGCGGCCAAAAAGGTCGTCCGGGATGAGGACCGTGATCAGCCCGGCCAGCAGGACCCCGGCCATGAACCAGCCCGCGATGTCGCCCCAGAGGTCGATCATCGCGAACCGGATCCCGGCCCTGAGCTTCTCTGCGAAACCGTGGTGCCGGCGGTGGACCGAAGGGTCGCAGTTCACCCCGTCGCAGCACCCGTCCACCGGGCAGGTGAGGTCGGGGACGACGGGCGCATCGCCCTGACGGTAGCTGAAGAGGTTCTCCACGATGCCCGCCGTGAGCGCGGTGATAAAGGCCGACACCGGGCGCGCGGCGGTCATGACCGGGTCCATCATGGCGTAGGTCACGGCGATCGAGTCCACCCCCGACTCCGGTGTCGAGATCAGGAAGGCGGTGGTGGCGCCGGGGGTGGCGCCTTGCTTGCGCAGCGACACGGCTGCGCTCAGTACCCCGCACGATCAGAGCGGGATGGGCACCCCCAGCAGGGCCGCCTTGAACACCGACGAGAACCGGCCCCGACCGAGGTGGTGCGCGATCGAGCTCGGATTGAGGAAGACCCGCAGCAGCCCGCTCACGGCCAGGCCGAACAGGATGTAGACCGCGGAGTCCAGCAGCAGATGCCGGGATTCCGTGAAGACTTGGATCAAAAAGTCCATGGTTGCCTATGCGTTGACTTGATGCTTTGGCCGATCACGCGCAGCGCCGTGGTCGGCCTCGTTACGCGCTCATTGCTCGCGGATATGCCGCAGGGCGATATCGAGCAGCAGCGCGACGTGCTTGTCCTCCAGGGAGTAATAGATGACCTGCCCGTCCCGCCGGCTCCTGACGAGGTCCAGGTCCTTGAAGCGGCGCAGCTGGTGCGACACGGCCGACTCGCTGATCCCGCCGAGCGCCGCCAGATCGCACACGCACATCTCCTGGCGCCTGAGCGCCAGGACGATCTTCAGGCGGCTGGGGTCCCCGAGCAGCTTGTAAACCTGCGCCATGCGGGCGAGCTCCTGGTCCGAGAAGGCATCGCGGCGGGCGATCTCGATCCGGTCGGGGTGGACAACCCGCGCGGTCCTGACGGCAGGGGTGCGGTCGGTCATGACCTCTCCATGAATGTATGTTCAAATATACACATACAACGTGGCCCGACGGTGTCAAGCCCCGGGCGGAGGCGCAACGGACCAGCGCTAAAAACCGAGTGCTCCGACGAAGGCGGTCTGGAACTCCGGGTGCCCGGCGAGGTCGAGGACCGCGGTCGACCGCGCCAGCTGCCGGGCCTGCTCGAAACGCGCCGGGTCGAGCAGCGCCTGGACGGCCCCGGCCCCGGCGGCATTGCCCACGACCTCGATGGCCTCCACGGGCATTGCGGGGAACATCCCTATTTTCAGCGCATCCGCCCGGTCGATGAAGCTGCCGAAGGCCCCTGCCAGGAGGATCCGCCGCGGCCGGTCCAGGTCGTTTTGGCGGCAGAGCAGGTCGATTCCGGCGCGCAGGGCCCCCTTGGCCAGCTGAACCGCGCGCACGTCCGCCTGGGTCAGGGTGACGGCGCGCCCGTTGGCGGCCGACGCCGGCGGGACGATCTCGAACTCGAAGATGTTGTTCTCGCCCGCCCGCAGGCACGGCGACCCGCACGCGCGGTCGTAGCTGCCGCTGCGCGTGATCACGCCGGCCTGCAGCAGCTCGGCCACGGCGTTGATGACGCCCGACCCGCAGATCCCGGACGGCCTCCGCTCGGGGCCGCCCCCGCGCCGAATGACGGTGTACTCCAGGGACCGGGTGGACGGGCTGAAGCGCACGGAGTCGATGGCCCCCGAAGTCGCCTGCATCCCGTGGCGGATGGCCGCACCCTCGAACGCCGGCCCGGTCGCGCATGAGGTCGCGGCCAGCCCCTTATCGGAGGTGAGGATGATCTCCCCGTTGGTGCCGACGTCCGCCAGGAGTGTCCCGGCCGGGCGGGAGGGCAGGTCGGCCGCGACCGCTGCGCTGACGATGTCCGCCCCGAGGTAGCCGCTGATGAGCGGGAGCGTGCGCAGCCGGGCGGAGGGGTTGAACGCGAGGCCGACGTCGCCGGCGCGCAGGAGGCGGTCCTCGACGAAGAGGGGTGCGTATGGGAAGACGCCGATCGAGGCGGGGCTCTCGCCCAGCAGCAGGTGCACCATGGTGCTGTTGCCGACCGCGACCACCTCCGTGATCTCCCTGGCGGAGACCCGCGCCTGGCGGCACAGAGCCTTGACGGCCCAGTCGATCGCGCTCACGGCCATCTTCTGCAGGCGCGGCAGCATGCCGGGCTCCCCCCGCACCGCGCCGATGCGGCTGACGACATCGTCGCCGAAGATGGCCTGCGGGTTGCGGGCCGAGGTCGAACCGAGGATGGTGCGCTCAGCCAGGTCGCAGAGGTAGACCGCGATGGTGGTGGTGCCGAGATCGACCGCGACCCCGCAGCCGGCAGGCCGGGGTTCGGGCGCGGGGCCGAGGGCCGCGAAGAGCATCGGCAGCCCCTTCTGGACCACTTCCGCCGCCACGCGGCTTTCATCGGGGATGTCGAGCGCAACATCCCCCGTCACCCGCGCACAGCAGGCCAGACGGTAGCCGGATTCGGCGCGGGCCTCTCCGAGCGCTTTGCGTTCCGCTTCCTCAGCGGGGCTCAAGCCGGCGTCGCCGGCCGGCGTCGCTTTGATTAAACACTTGCCGCACCGGCCTTTGCCGCCGCAGTCCGAACGCACCAGCACCCCCGCGCCGACCAGGCCTTCCATGACCGTGGCCCCCACGGGGACTGCGTGCGGGTGGGTGTCGAGAGTGATGATCGCCTTGGGTTGCTCCACCATGGGGTCAGCCCTTTCCGCTGTTGGATTGGCCTCCGATCGGTGCGGATCGATATACACCGCCCACACGAATTAGGCCACGGGTTTAAAGCCCGCCGCTCACCGAGGGTGCGCTTTTTCGCAAAATCGGCCGGATCTTCGCAAGATCGCCATAGACAACCCGGTCCGTTTTTAGCTTAATACGCTCGCTCTTTCACTACGCCAGGCGATCATTGAGAGGCGGACCGCATCCGTGTCTCGGTTACGCCCGCCTGCTGTCCGGTCCCGCAGAAACACGCGTCGTCACCCTTGCCATCGCAGTTGCGTCCTTTGGGAAATGTCAGGCAGTTGCACCCGCGTCGTACCCATCAGAGACAAGGAGGAGGGAGATGGACATTCTGAAGCAGATCGAAGATGCGCTCGTGAACCGGGAGATGGAGCAGGTCAAGGCGCTGACCCAGAAGGCGCTCGACCAGAAGGTCCCGCCCAACGACATCCTGAACAAGGCGCTGATCCGCGGGCTGGACACCATCGGGCAGCTTTTCTCGCGCCAGGAGATCTTCGTGCCCGAGCTGCTCATGGCCGGCATGGCCATGAGCGACGCGCTGACCCTGCTCAAGCCCGCGCTCGAGCGCAGCGACATCCCGCCGGTGGGCAAGCTCGTCATCGGAACCGTCGAGGGCGATGTGCACGACATCGGCAAGAACATCGTTTCGATGATGTTCACGGGGTCCGGGTTCAAGGTCACGGACCTCGGCATCGACGTGTCCGCCCAGAAATTCGCGGATGCCGTGGAAAAAGAGCGCCCGGACATCCTGGCCCTGTCGTGCCTGTACACGCCCACACGGCTGGCCATGACCGACGTCATCCGGGTCCTGAAGGAGCGGGGCCTGCGCGACAAGATCAAGATCATCGTCGGGGGCGCGCCCATCGACCAGAGCTTCGCGGACATGATCGGCGCTGACGGGTATGCGCCCGATCCTCCCGCGGGCATCAAGAAGGTCATGGGCTGGCTGGGGAAGTAAGAACGAGTCGAAAGGAAACATACGGGAGGATCCGATGAAAAACGATACGGTGTTTCAGGAACGGCGGGCACGGATCAGCGAACTGCGGGCCAAGAACGAACGCATGACCTGCCGTGAGCGCGCCATGGCGTCCGTCAAGCACAAGGAACCCGACCGGGTCCCGATCGACAACTGGATGGTCCCCGAGATCCAGAAGAAGACAATGGAGTACTTCGGTTGCGACAGCTACGAGGAGCTGCTCGAATTCCTCGGGGTCGATTTCCGCAACAACTATGGGCCGAGCTATGTCGGCCAGTCCTTCAAGAAACACCCCGACGGCACGGTCGAGGACCTCTGGGGGGTCAAGCGCAAGACCGTCACCTACGGCAAGGGCACGGCCCACCAGGGCACCTACACCGAGGTGGCGGAGTCCCCCATGGAGAAGATGAAGACCCTCGCGGAAATCGAAAATACGACCACTGGGCCAGCGCGGGCTGGTGGGATTATTCGAAGGTCAAAGCCGACTGCAGGGTGTACCATCCGAAGTACTGCGTCATCAACGTCGGCGACCGGCTCGACCGCACGGCCCAGCTCAAGCCCATGATGTACCTGCGCGGCATCCAGCAGATCTTCGTTGACATGGTGATGAACCCCAAGATCGTCGAGACCATCCGGGACCACATCATCAGCTACTTCATCGAGTACAACCACCAGGTGTTCAAGGCCGTCGACGGCGAGATCGACGTCTTCATGATGGGCGACGACATCGGCGCCCAGACCGGACCGCTGCTCAGCCTCGACATGTGGCGCAAGTTCTTCAAGAAGGGGTTCAAGACCTACATCGATATCGCCCACCAATACGGCATCCCGGTCATGTACCACACCTGCGGGGACGTACGGCAGTTCATCCCGGACTTCATCGAGTGCGGCCTGGACATCCTGCAGTCGCTCCAGCCCAAGGCGACCAACATGGACATCAAGAAGCTCAAGCAGGAATTCGGCCGCCACATCACCTTCCAGGGCGGAATGGACATTCAACACGTCCTGCCGCTGGGCAAACCCGCGGATGTCACGGCCATGGCCAAGTATGCCCTGGATTCCGCCAAGCAGGGCGGGGGCTACATCATTTGCACGGCGCACAACATCCAGATCGACACGCCGATCGAAAACGTGGTCGCCCTGTTCGAGGCCTACCACCAGTACGGCAAATACTGATGCGCACCCGCTAACCGCACCACTCACCATTTTCCAATTAGGAGGGGTCGTATGGCAAACGAAGCGGCGGTAGGAAAAAATGGGTCCGCGCTGACCAGCGACGATCGGGCGCAGTGGCAGGAGTGGACCAAGGGCTACGGCCATTGGCGCAACCAGATCTTCATCGTCTTCTGGATCACCTATGGCGCTTTTTACCTGTGCCGGGTCAACTTTTCCGTGGCCATCCCGGACATGATGAAGGAATTCGGCTGGAGCCGGTCCGCGCTGGGGGCGGTGGGAACCTGCCTGTTCTGGGCCTATGCGGTCGGGCAGTTCACCCACGGCCAGATCTCGGAGCGGTTCTCGTCCAAGCACTACCTCTTCACGATGATGCTCCTCTCGGCCCTCATGAACCTGCTGATGATCCCGGCGGCAGGTATGGGAATCGCGGCGCTCGGCGTGGTCTGGGCCCTGAACGGGTTCTTCCAGGCCGGCGGGTGGCCCAACTGCGTCAAGACCCTCTCCCAGTGGTTCCCGCCCAAAGCCCGCGGCAAGCGCATGGGGCTTTACGGCGCCTGCTACCAGTTCGGCAACGTGATGGCCTGGCTGCTGGCCGGGTGGGCCATCTCCCACGGCGGCTGGCGCGGGGCCTTCACCTATGCCCCGCTCATCTTCGCCGCGATCGCCTTCATCCCGCTGCTGATGGCCAAGAACCGCCCCGAGGACGCCAACCTGCCGCCGATCGAAATCTTCGAGCAGCACGGCGAGTTCGCAGGCATGAGCGTCGAGGAGATCCGGGCGAAGATCAAACCCAAAAAGGAGAAAGAGGAACACGCCGGCTTCAAGTTCACCCTGAAGCAGACCGTGGGCAACCCGCGGATCTGGGCGGTCTCCTGGTCCTTCTTCTTCGTCGACGTCATCCGCTACGGGTTCCTCCTCTGGGCGCCCTCCTACCTGTTCGAGGTCCAGAAGGCCGGGATCGAGAAGGCCGTCTACACCGCGATCGCCGTGCCCGCCTTCGGCATCGCCGGAGCTATTTTCTCGGGCTGGGCGAGCGACCACTGGTTCCAGAGCCGGCGGCCGCCGATCGCCTGCATTCTCATGGGGGCGCTCGGGTGCCTCTCGATCTTTTTCTACTACGGCGTGCCTCAGGGCGCGTGGCTGTTGAGCTTCGTCGTCCTGGGGCTGATCGGCTTCTGCGTCCTGGGGACCCAGGTCATTCTGATCGGGGCCGTGCCCATGGACTTCGGCACGCGCAAGGCCGCCGGGTCGGCCGCCGGGTTCATCGATTTCTTCGGCTACATCGGCGCCGGCATGGCCGGGGTCTTCAGCGGCTACCTCACCGACCATTACGGCTGGACGGCCGCGTTCTGGTTCTGGATCATCTCGGCCTTCCTGTCCTCGGCCATACTGGCCTTTCTCTGGAAATACAAACCCGCACCCGGAAAATATCTCTAATCCGACCCACGAACCGGATTCGAAAGGGGGAAGCTCGCTTCCCCCTTTTGCCTTGCCCGCGGGGTGTGGTACACATGGCGGAGATTGCAGAGAACCGCCGCACGCGAGGCCGGCATGCGCACCATCCGTCAGCTCGAATGTGCCATCGTCAAGGGCAACATCAAGAAAGCCCCCGCCATCACCCGCAAGTGCCTGCTCGAAGGTCACCGGCCGCAGGCCATCATCCAGGACGGCATCCTTAAAGGCTTGGACACGGTCGGCCAGAAGTGGAAGGCCTACGAGTATTTCATCCCGAACGTGCTCGTCTCGGCCATGGCCATTAAGCTCTGTCTGGAGGCGCTTCACCCGGCACTGAAGGCCGGCGCCGACCGTCCTATCGGCAAAGCCCTGGCCGGCACGGTGCGCGGGGATGTGCACGACATCGGGAAAAATATCGTCGTGATGTTCCTGGAAGCCTCCGGGTTCCAGGTGATCGATCTCGGGATCGACGTCGCCCCCGAGCAGTTCGTGAAGACGGCCCGGCGCGAGCGACCGGACATTCTCCTGCTATCCTGTCTTTACACGGTGACCATGCACGCCATGGAAGACACGATCATCGCGCTGCGGAAGGCCGGGTTGAAAGGAAAGATGAAAATCCTGGTCGGCGGGGCCCCGATCACGCCCGAGTTCGCGCACCAGATCGGGGCGGACGGGTACGGAGCCGACGCCGTCGACGGGGTCCGGAGAGCCCGGGAACTGTTGAACCGCTAAGCGGCCGGGCCCCCCCGGCACGGAGGCTGCCATGCGTGCGGCGAAACGATCCGGCGACTGGGACGACAACCTGCTGGTGCGAATCCTGGACTCGTTCCGTGAAGCGCTGAAGCTGGAAGTGCGCCTGTTCCCGCTTAGCAGCTCGGAGGGCATCGCTTCGATCCGCGGCAAGGGCCACCCGTATTGCCTGGCCGTCCGCAAATCCGCCCAGGGGCGCCGCAACTGCCTGAGAGACATCAACCGCGCCGTCCAGCTGTCGTTGAAAACGGGCGAGCCTTACATCTTCCAATGCCATGCGAACATGATCGAGTTCACCGCCGCCGTCCGGGACGGCGAGCGGGGCGCGGCGGCCTTCGTCTGCGGGCCGATCCTGCTGCGGCATCCGGATGCGGCCCTCGAACGCGGCATCCAAGGCAAGGTGGCAAGCCCCCGCCTGAACCGGGCCGCCCTGCTCACGTCTCTGCCCGAAATCCCGGTGTACCCGGAACGGCGGGTCCAGGCAGCGGCCGACCTGCTCTATCTGATGGCGAGCCACTTTGCGAAAATGGACTACTCGGCGCAACGCCGGCAGCATGACATCACGCATCAGCAGGCGCTGCTGGCCGAAGAGCTGCGCATGAAAAAGGCCTCGGTCCCGGATGAGGAGGGCCCCGCGGCGCGCGCGCCGGCCGTCCCCCGCCCCGACCAATTCAAGGAGCGGGAGCTGATCGACCTGATCCGCATCGGCAACCGCAAGAAGGCCCGGGAGCTGCTGGACGACATCCTGGGCACCGCGCTCTTCCGCAGCCACGAACACCTCGGCATCCTGAAGGCGCGGGCGCTTGAAATCATCTTCGTGATCGCGCGGGCTGCGGTGGAAGCGGGCGCCAACCTGGAGGAAATCCTCGGCTTCAAGTACCAGTGCGTCCAGAACCTCTCCAAGGACGACTCGCAGGAAACCCTGTACTACTTCCTGATGAAGGCCTTCGACCAGCTCTTCGAGTGTATCTACCAGAACCGCAACATCCAGCACACGACGGTTTTCACCAGGGCCAAGGAGTACATCTGGAAGAACTACCACCAGGACATCTCCCTGAAAACACTCGCCCATGCGGCCGGCATCAACCCGTATTATCTGAGCCACCTGTTCCGCAAGGAGATGGGAACCTCTTTCCTGGAGTACCTCACCTCGGTGCGCCTTTCGGTCGCCAAGAGCCTGCTCCGGCAAAACACGCTGAGCGTGATGGATATCTGCCTGGAAGTGGGCTATCAGGACCCCAGCCACTTCGCGAAGATCTTCAAACGCAAGGAGGGGGTTCACCCCACGGAGTACCGCAAGCGGCTGCTCGAGGCCAATGCGTAAGCGGACAGATCACATGGACATCACCAAAGTCGAGCCCCTGGCGCTGGGTAAATGGCTGAACCTCTTCCGGGTCGATTTCCAGCTGCCGGGCCGTGCGGAGCGGTCCTGGTCGCTGGCGACCCGCAACGCCGCGCCCAAGTGCGTGCACGGCAACTTCGCCGACCCGGACGTGGTGATCATCGTGCCCTTCCACACGGGACGCAAGCGGCTGGTGCTGATCCGCGAGTTCCGCGCTGCGCTGGCGGGGGATCAGTACGGTTTCCCGGCCGGCCTGGTGGACGAGGGTGAAAGCGTGGTTGCGGCGGTCCGCCGCGAGCTACGGGAGGAAACCGGGCTGGTGCTGACACGGGTGATCCGGCAGAGCCCACCCGTATATTCTTCCGCCGGGATGACCGACGAGTCGTCCGCTCTGGTATACGTCGAGTGCGAGGGGGAGCCGGAGGACGCCAGGCCGCACGAGGGCGAGATCATCGAGGTGATATTCGTCTCCCCGGAGGACGCCGGGCGGCTGTGCGCGGACCCGACTCTCAAGTTCGACGCCAAGGCCTGGCTGATCGCTTCCCGGTTTGCCGAGACCGGCGGGGTCTGAACCGCATTCCGGCGAACCGGAATACCAGGGAAGCGGTGTTAATGCCGTCCCCGCTCCCTCTGCGGGAGAGGGCCGGGTGCGGGGACTTTCTACTTGAGGGTCGCAGCCCAATTCCCATGGTTCTGGGCCAACCGAAAGGTGCCGCTCATCTCCCGGCGGTCGTCAGTCAGCTCGCCTGCGATCGTGCCGAGCCCCAGGCTGATCGTCCCTTCCATGACTTTCCCCTCGACGCTCCCCCGGAAGTAATACCAGCCGCTTCCGACCGGGTCGAAGAAGCGCCCCCTGAAAAGCATCTCCCCCGACCGCGTTTCGAAAAGCTCCACTTCGATCGGACCGTCGTAGACGTTCCCCGTCAGCAGACCCTGGTAGACGCCGAGCGCGCGCGATCCCTCCGGGATGCCGCCCGTGGCGGCGCAGCCGGCCACGACCCCACACATCAGCAAAAGCAGAATGTTTTTGAATGCCTTGCGCATGACGGCACCTCGAGTCATTCGGATGTTCACACCTGAGGGACAGTTTGCACGATACCCGCAGCCGCCTCGATTTACAAGGAAATCCGTGCGGCAAACACGGATGTGTCGCCGCCGGTTTCCGATTAAAATCAAGATGTGGCCCCTCTGCTGTTCTCCAACCCGCTGATCAGTCGGCCACCTTTTCGAGGCCGAGCACCGGTTTGATGTATGCGTACAGGCCCGGTGACCCTCCGGTGTGCACGAACAGCACGTTTTCGCCTTTCTTGAAATATCCCTTGCGGCTGAGGTCGATCAGCCCGGCCATGGCCTTCCCGGTGTAAACGGGGTCCAGAAGGATGCCCTCGGTCTGGGCCATGAGGTTGACGGCTTCGACCATTTTCTGGTTCGGTACGGAGTACTTCGGCCGCCAGTAGTCCCCGAAGCTGACCACGGCCTTGCGCGGGATGTCCTGGGCGACCCCCAGGCGCTGGGCGGTCTTCTGGGCCAGATCGAAGACGATCGGCTCCTGGTCGCCGGGGTCGCGGCTGACCCCGATGCCGACGATGGGGATGTTCATGTTGCAGCCTACAAAACCGGCCACCAGCCCCGCATGGGTTCCGGCGCTGCCCGACGCCACGCAAAGGCGGTCGATGGACAGCCCGTTTTCGAAGAGCTGGCCCTGGATCTCCTGGGCGCAGGCCACGTAGCCGGTAGCGCCGATGGGGTTGGAGCCGCCGCCAGGGATGATGTAGCCCTTGCGGCCTTCCTTGCCCAGCGCGTCGGCGACCTTGCACATAGCGCCCATCATGTCGGATCCGCCGGGGACGACATCGATTTTTTCAACCCCCAGCAGCCGGAATAGAAAATTGTTGCCCGAGGCTTCCGGGTTGTAGCTGCCGGGAACCCGTTCCTCCAGGACCAGACGGCATTTCAGGCCTTCCTTGACGGCCGCCGCAAGTGTCAGCCGGCAGTGGTTGGACTGCACCGCGCCGCAGGTGATCAAGGTGTCGGCGCCCTGGGCCAAGGCGTCCGCCACCAGGAATTCCAGCTTGCGGGTCTTGTTGCCGCCCGAGGTCAGGCCGAGAAGGTCGTCGCGCTTGATGAAGACGTTCGGCCCGCCGGCTGCCTGCGTGAAGCGCGGGAGGAATTCGATGGGGGTTTCTCCGGCAGTGTAACGTCTGCGTGGGAATCTAGACAAGTCCATGGTCTGCCTCCGATCGAGTGGGTGACGAAACATGTTTTTTGACTATTGCTATATACCAAAGATGGGGGGAACGATACCCGCGGCCGGTTCCATGAGTTCTGTATGCATTTCCGGCTGAGGCCCATCGGCCTGGGAACCGACGGCGAGGCGGCGGGTTGGGGCATTCGGAATTCCGGTCTTCATGGGCCTCAATTTCCGGCGAGTCTTTACCCGCTCTGCCACGCAGTCAGACCGATGCTGAACAGCTTCTGTCCGGCCTGAGGCTCTACACGAAAAAGGCCCGCCGCGCTTGCGCGTGGCGGGCCTTCGCATCTCCGGCGGATTTCGTTATTGATCAGTACCCCTGCACACCGAACCCGAAGGACACCCAGGGCTGCACCGCCGACATTCCGAAATAGAACCCCGGGCTCGGGTAAACGACCGCTGGCGGGGCCGGGTAGTAGCGGCGCTCGACCACGACCGGATAGTGCGGCCGGGGAGCGTAGTAGTGGTAGCCCGGGCGGTAGTAGGGGCCGTGCGGGTAATGCCCCTTCCCTTGATAGTGCCCGTATCCGTGGCCGTAATTTCCACCGTTGTCGTAATCCCGCCCGCCGGCGAATGACATGCCTGCGCCTAAAAAAATGACCAGTGCCGTGATCCCGACGATTTTGATCCACCCGTTTTTCATATGGCCTCCTTGGCCGTTCCGTTGCAGGGTTTACCCCCTAAGACGTCGGATCGGCCGGGAGGGTTTACATTATCCCGGGGCCTGAAAAAGGGTGCGGCTTGCCTTGGGCATTTCGAATGAATACGGTTGACAGTGTGATGACACCGCCCCCGGGCACGCCCGGGGACAAAAAGGAGGGACAGATGAAAGTCTTCATTACCGGCGCAACGGGGTACATCGGATTGAATGTCGCTGCGGCCTACCGCCGCGCGGGTCACGAGGTCTGGGGGCTGACCCGCAGTCCGGAGAAGGCCCGGCTTCTGGCACGTCACGAGGTCCGGCCGGTCCAGGGCAGCATGCAGGATCCCGGGTCCTGGGGCGAGACCGCGCGCACGTGCTCGGTCCTGATCCACGCGGCGGTCGACTATCAGGAGGACCCGTTCAAGCTCGACCAGCGCACGGTCGAGTTCCTGCTCTCGCTCGCGCGCCAGGAGGGGCCCCGGCCGAAAACCCTGATCTACACGAGCGGGGTCTGGGTGTACGGCAGTACCGGGGGGGCGCTCGCCGACGAGACGACCCCGCTGAACCCGCCTAGACTGGTCTCGCCGCGGCCGGGCATCGAGCGCATGGTCCTGGAATCGGGCGACGTGCGCGGGATCGTGCTCCGTCCGGGGTGCGTCTACGGCTACCAGGGCGGCCTGACCGGGATGTGGTTTGCCGGCGCGGTGAGCGAGAAATCCCTGAAGGCGATCGGTGACGGCCGCAACCGCTGGGCCATGGTCCACGCAGACGACCTGGCGGACGCCTACCTGCGCGCGGGCGAAAGCGGGCTTGCAGGCGAGGTGTTCAACATCACCGACCGCTCGCGCGCCTCCGTGCGCGAGATGCTCGCTGCCGTGGCCGGCGCCACGGGGTACCAGGGCGAGCTCCGTCTCGTCCCGGTCGCCGAAGCCGCAGCCAAGATGGGCCACTTCGCCGAGTGTCTCGCACTCGACCAGCACGTCGACGCCCGCAAAGCCGTTCGCCTTCTTGGATGGCAGCCCCGGCACGGGGGCTTCGCGGACGAGGTGGAGAGCTGCTTGCTGTCCTGGCAGGCGGCCCGATAGGCGCGGTGCGTCAGAGGGGTGCGGTGGGGTGGACGCGGCTTACGCCGGGATTTCGTGGCTGAGGCAGTGCAGGGTCCCGAGCCCCCAGATCAGGTCCACGGCGTGGATGCCGATCACGGTGCGGCCCCTGAACAGCTCCGACAGAATGCCCAGGACCTTGCGGTCGTTCGGATCGTTGAAGGTGGGGACCAGGACACACCCGTTGGTGACCATGAAATTGACATAGCTGGCCGGAAGCCGCAGATCTTCGAAATCGATGCGGTCCGGCATGGGAACCGGCACAACCTGCAGCCGGCTGCCGTCTTCGAGACGGCTGCGCTCGAGCCGCTCCAGGTTGTCGCGCAGCCGCCGGTGGTTGACGCCGTTTCGGTTCGGCTCGACGCAGGCGACCACTGTGGTGCGGTTCACAAAACGGCAGATGTCGTCGACGTGGCCGTGGGTATCGTCGCCCGCGATGCCCCGGCCGAGCCAGATCACGTTGCGCACGCCGAGGTACTCGCCGAAGACGGACTCGTAGTCCTGCTTCGTAAAACCCGGGTTGCGCACCTGGACCCTGGCGTCAAGCAGGCACTCCTCGGTCGTGATCAGGGTGCCGGACCCGTTGACGTCGATGGCGCCGCCCTCGAGTACGACCGGCCTTCCGCCCCGAAGCACCCGGGTCAGCGGGAGCCGCAGCGCGGCTGCGACCGCGGGCGGGATCGCGGCGTCCAGCCGATGGTTCGGGTACTTCGCCCACCCGTTGAAACGAAACTGCAGCGCCTCGCGCGCTCCGTCGCCGCGCTGCACGACCACCGGCCCCGAGTCGCGCATCCAGCTGCGGTTGGTGTTGAGGATGACGCAGCGGACATTGCCCCGGTCAGCGTGAGCCTGCCCGAGCATGGCGCGCACCCGGTCGCGATGCTCCCGGGATTTCACCACCAGCAGAACGGGTTCGTAAACCGCCACCTTGCGGATGATCTCCACGAAGGCCCATTTGATGGCGTCATATTTGCCGGGCCAGTCCCGGCCCTCGTGCGGGAAGGCCAGGAGCGTCGCCTGGTGGGGCTCCCATTCGGCCGGCAGGCGCCGGGCAGGTGGGTGCATGGTCGCCATCAGTCCAGGTACCGTTTCAGGATGTCCCCGTAGGCATCGATCCGGCGGTCCCGCAGAAAAGGCCAGTTGCGGCGCACCTCTTCCATGAGGGCGGGGTCGACCGCGGCCACCAGGATCTCCTCCTGATCCGTCGACGCCCGGGCGATGATCTCGCCCTGCGGTCCGGCGACAAACGACGAGCCCCAGAACTCCAGCCCGGGGTGCCCCTTCTCGGGCTGCTCGAGCCCGACGCGGTTGACGGCCGCCACGTATATGCCGTTGGCGACGGCATGCCCGCGCTGGACCGTCATCCAGGCCTCGTGCTGCCGGGCGCCGTGCGAGGCTTTCTCGTGCGGGTGCCAGCCGATTGCGGTGGGGTAGACCAGCACCTGAGCGCCCTGGAGCGCCGTGATGCGGGCGGCCTCCGGGTACCACTGGTCCCAGCAGATGAGGGTGCCGATTTTCCCGAACGCCGTGGAGGGCGCCATGAACCCGAGGTCTCCCGGCGTGAAGTAGAACTTCTCGTAGAAGCTCGGGTCGTCGGGAATGTGCATCTTGCGGTAGAGGCCGGCCTGGCTGCCGTCGGCGTCGATGAGGTAGGCGCTGTTGTGGTAGAGGCCGGCGGCGCGCCGCTCGAAAAACGGCACGCTGATGACGACCCCCAACTCCTTCGCCAGGGCGCTGAACGCCTCGAACGACGTCCGGTGCAGAGGCTCGGCCAGGTCGAAGTGGCGCGTGTCTTCCTTCTGGCAGAAGTACGCCGAGCGGTAGAGCTCTGGCAGGCAGATCACCTGCCCGCCCTTGCGCGCGGCCTTGCGCGCCCAGAGGAGGCTCTTTTCCAGGTTCTGCTCGGGAGTGCCGCCCAGCGCCAGCTGAACGAGGGCGATGTTGAACGTGTCGGCCATGTTGCCCCCTTGCCGGTGTCTCCGGCGGGAAACTCGAATTTGCCCGCAGGCAGCCGGTCCCGGCCGGCCTGCGCGCCATTTTGCACAGAATCCCCCGTGTGATCAACAGGCGGTTTGCGCGCGCACCGCGGCCGGCACGCGACGAGCGTGCAAGACTCTGGTCCCGTGGTCAGCGGCTCCCCCGCCTGACGCAAAAGGGGCGCTCCAGGGTGGAGAGCCCCTCTTGTTAATTTTCGATAATAAAAAGGCCCCGGCCTTTTTATGCGCGCACTTCCTCTTTGACGGAGACCGCGAGCTTGTAGAGCACCGACAGGACGAAGAAGCCGAGCGCCCAGACCCCGATCGTAATCACGCCCTCGAGCACGGTCGGGACGTACTCGTTCACCTCGTGCAACGGGTTGGGGACGAAGCCGCCCGAGATCATGCCCAGGCCCTTGTCGATGTAGCAGCCGGCGAACACGCAGATGCAAGCCGCGATCAGGGTGAACTCGTTTTTGCGGGTCACCGGGTTCACGAGCAGGACAATCCCGATCAGCATCAGCGTCATGGAAGCCCACATCCAGGGCACGTAGGTCCCGTGGCCGTGGAGGCCCGCGAAGAGGTAGATGAGGTGGTCCATGTGCTCGGGAATCTGGCTGTAAAAGGCGACGAAAACTTCGCACAGCAGGAAGAACACGTTGATGCAGATGGCGTAGGCCACCGTCACCGCGAGCGACTGGATCTGCTTCCATCCCGGGTCGAAGTTAGTCACCCGCCGGATGATGAGGCAGAGCAGGATCAAGAGCGCCGGCCCGGAGGCGAAGGCCGACGACAGGAAGCGCGGGGCCAGAATGGCGGTCAGCCAGAACCCGCGGCCGGGCAGGCCGCAGTACAGGTAGGCCGTGACGGTATGGATGCTGACGGCCCACGGGATGGACAGGTAGATCAGCGGTTTGAGCCAGCGCTGGTAGTGGGTGCCGTTGCGCTCCGCCTCGAGCACGTTCCAGCCGATGATCAGGTTCAAGAACAGGTAGCCGTTGAGCACGACCGTGTCCCAGAAGAGGACCGAGTTCGGCGACGGGTAGAGCAGCACGTTGAACACCCGCATCGGCTGCCCGAGGTCGACCAGGATGAATGTAATGCACATGACGACCGCCGCGATCGCCAGGAACTCGCCCAGGATCGTCACTCTCCCGTAAGCCTTGTAGTCGTGCAGGTAGTAAGGCAGCACGACCATGACGCCCCCGGCCGCCACCCCGACCAGGAAGGTGAAGTTGGCGATGTAGAAGCCCCAGGTCACGTCACGGTTCATGCCCGTGATGCCCAGGCCGAAGTCCAGCTGCTTCAGGTAGACCAGGAAGGCAACCCCGACCAGGCCGAGCAGCAGGGCCATCCATCCGTAGTATCGTTTAGTCCCTTTGACGGCTAGTTCGAGCATCTTTCACCTCACACGATATAGTAAACCGCGGGCTCGGTGCCCAGGTTGACCTTGCGCCGGATGGTGTAGTTGGTTTTGAGCAACTCGCGCACCTTGGAGTCCGGGTCGAAGAGGTCGCCGAAGGCCAGCTTGCCCTTCGAAGCTTCAACGCAGGCGGGCATTTTGCCCTCAGCCAGCCGTTCGACGCAGAAGTTGCACTTCTCGACGACGCCCTTCATGCGCGTCGGGAACTGCTTGTTGGTCGTCTTGAGGAACGGCCGAGGGTCCGTGTAGTTGAAGCTGCGCGCGCCGAAAGGGCAGGCGGCCATGCAGAACCGGCAGCCGATGCAACGGTGGAAGTCCATCATCACGATACCGTCCTGGGGACGCTTGAACGTGGCCTTGGTCGGGCAGGCCCGCACGCAGGGCGGGTTTTCGCAGTGGTTGCACAGCACCAGGAAGGGGCGGTGCTCGACCGACTCGGAGACAAAACGGTTGGAGGCCGTGCCGCTGAAGGCATGCTGGTACTCGGTCCCCCAGATCCACTTGATCTCCCAGCGCGGCTCGGTCATGTGCGGGACGTTGTGCACCGAGTGGCAGGCGTTCACCAGCGGCTCGACGTCCGCCTCGGAGTGGAACTGCCGCGTGTCGATCACCAGCGCCCACTGCTTGGCGATCAGGAACTCCGGAGGGGTGCCGATCCTGGGTTCAGCCACCGGTGCCGGCCCCGAGGCCAGCGCGTCGAGCACCGGCGGGGCCGCCATGGCCGCGGCGGAGAGACCGAGGAGCTGTAGAACTCGACGTCGGGTGGTATCCATCACGATTTCTCCTTCGAGGTATCGATGTGGCAATCCCAGCAGTACGGGCGGACGGAGGCATAATTGTGGCACTTGTCGCAGAAGTCCGCCTTGTTGGAGTGGCAGTCGAGGCAGGTGTTTGACAGGCTCATGACGAACTCTTTGCCCTGGGGGTTGGTGTACGTCCGCTTGGCCTCGCGCACCACCGTCTCGCGCCAGAGGTCGAGCACCCGCATGTGCTCGCTGCGCATGTAGTCCCTGGAGAGCACGCACTCCTTGGCAGCCTTGGCCTTGTCGGCCAGCTTGACCTCGGGCGGCGGCACGGCCTTGCCCCGGTTGAACCAGAACGGGAACAGGACGATCACCAGGAAGACCACCAGTCCGGTAACGATCCATTTCTTATCATTCATCGGTTTGACCCTCCGCTTGCGCCTTGAGTTCCTCGAGGTCGTCGCCCCGCAGGTTGGTCGTGCGCTCGGTCTGGCCGGGCAGATTCAGAGCGTTGGCGACCATCTCGTGCATGCCGGAGACCTGCACGCCCGGCACCCAGTAGTCCATCAGGGTCGGCAGTGCCGCCCGGTCGATGGCGCAGATGGTGGCCAGCGTGTTGACGCCGTATGTCTCGTGCACGTGCTTGACGGCGTTGGCCCGCGGCAGCCCCCCCGCCAGGCGCAGCTCCATGTTCTCGCCCGCGTTCAGGCCGGACCCGCTTCCGCAGCAGAAGGTCTGCTCGCGGATCGTGTTCGGCGGCATCTCGTAGAAGTGCTTGCAGACGTTTTGGATCACGTAGCGCGGCTCGTCGAACATGCCCATGCCGCGCGACACGTTGCAGGAGTCGTGGAAGGTGACCTTGAGGTGGTCGTTGCGGCTCGGGTCGAGGTCGAGCTTGCCGTTGCGGATCAGGTCGGCGGTGAACTCGGCGATGTGCACCATCTTGGTCGAGCGCGCGTTCTCGAAGCGCGTCCCGGTGATCGGGTTCACGGGCACCTCCAGGTGGTCGGCCGGCCCGTTCATGGTGTCCATGTACTGGTGGATGACGCGCCACATGTGGCCGCACTCGCCGCCCAGGATCCACTTGACCTTGAGCCGCTTGGCTTCGGCGTACAGCTTGGCGTTCAGGCGCTTCATGGTCTCGTGCGAGGTGAAGAAGCCGAAGTTGCCGCCCTCGGAGGCGTAGGTGCTCCAGGTCACGTTCAGACCATACTTCTCCTCCAGGAAGTGGAAGAGCATGAGGTAGCCCATGGCCGTGTAAGTGCCGGGGTCGGCGAAGACGTCGCCCGAAGGCGTGACGAAGAGGATGTCGGCGCCCTTTTCCATGAACTTCGGCTTCACGACGACCCCGGTGCGCTCCTCGATGTCGTCGCGGAAGAAGTCGATCATGTCTTTGAAGGCGTGCGGCTGGATGCCCAGGTGGTTGCCGTTGTTGTAGCAGTTGGCGGCCGGCGTCGCGATCCAGTCGATGTTGAGCCCGATCAGGTTGAGCAGCTCGCGGCCCATGATGGTGATTTCGGCCGTGTCGATGCCGTACGGGCAGTAGAGCGAGCAGCGCCGGCACTCCGAGCACTGGAAGAGGTAGTACCACCACTCCTTGAGCACGTGGATGTCCATCGGCCGCGCGCCGTTCAGCTTCCCGAGAATCTTGCCCAGACGGCTGAAGTCGTTGCGGTAGACCGACCGCAGCAGCTCGGCGCGCAGCACGGGCATGTTCTTCGGGTCGCCCGTACCGAGGAAGAAGTGGCACTTGTCGGCGCAGGCGCCGCAGCGCACGCAGATGTCCATGAAGACCTTGAAAGAGCGGAAGCGCTCGAGGCGCTCCTTGAACCCCTCGTGCAGGATCTGCTGCCAGTTCTCCGGCAGCTTCCAGTCGTCCTCAGTGGGGTTCCAGGGGCGGGCGTTGGGCAGCCCCAGGATGTTCACGCTCTTGGGGTTCGAGGCGTAGCAGTACATCCCCTTGCGGATCTGCACCGGGGTTTCCATCCACCCGGTCCGGGGCGGCTGGTAGTTCAGCTGGTTCAGGACGTCCTGGGGTTTCGGTTTCGCGTCAGCCATGTCCGACTCCTTTTATGCCGCTTCTTCGGATGACTCGAGCGGCTTGTCCACCGGCAGCCCGGCCTCGACCATTTTTTCGCGGAACTCATCCTCGTACTCCGCGTACGTGTGCACGTGGACCGGGTAGTTCCAGGGATTGACGTGGCGGTAGGCGCGCGTGTTGGCGAGCATGTTGCGCGTCGGGCTCAGGAAGACGCCGCCCAGGTGCATGAGCTTGCTGAACGGGAAATAGGCCAGCAGCACACAGACGAGGAAGAGGTGCACGTAGAAAATCGCGCCGATCCCCTCGGGCACGACCGGGTGCAGGGTCACCAGACCCATGGTGAGCTGCTTGGCCGCGGTGATGTCCACCTTGGTGACGTAGCGCATCATGATCCCCGAGAAGGCGATGCCGAAGATCAGGATGAGCGGGAAGTAGTCCGAGGCGATGGAGATGTAACGCACCGGGGCGATCACGATCCGGCGCACGGCCAGGTAGACCACGGCCGCCAGCAGGACGATGCCCGACAGGTAGACCGCCGGCAGCCCGAACTGGAAGTCGGGGTAGATGATCTCGATCCGGAAAAAGCTGTCGATCGTCTCGAGCATCTGCACGCACCAGGGCACCGGCTCGAGGAACAGGCGCGTGTGCCGCAGCAGCACGGTCAGGAAGGCGTAGTGGAAGGCGAGCGCCCCCACCCACAGGAAGATCTCCATCTGGTAGACGAACAGGCCCTCCTTGAGCTTCGTGCGGGTGTTGCGGAAGAGCGAACGGAAGGCCAGCACCTCGAGGGCCAGGCGCAGGGCGACCCCGATCCGGCTGGACGGGTTGTCGATCTTCGCATCTTTGATCCAGGGGAAGGATTTGGCCTGCCCGCCCGTGGTCGGGATGGCGAAGGGCACCGCCGAGCGCGCCCAGCCCATGACCTTGCGGACGAATCCGACCACGAAGACGATGAGGGCGAGATAGGGAACGACCACGCCGAACACCCACTGGAGTCCGACGGCCGTCCCGGCCCACGCCAGCAGAAAGAGGCCCAGTACGGCGAGGAAGGAAACCATGTATTTCGTGTTCATCGATCAACACCTCACAGAGAATCTGCGCTCCGTGCACGTCGAAGCGCGGTCACGTGGTTGACCTCTCCGGATCATTCGCCCGCGTCCGGCTCGGGCTCCCGGGCGACCAGCCCGGCCTTTTCGAAGGCGCGGAAGACCCGGTTGCGGGTCTCGTTGGCCTTGAGTTCCATGATCTGCTCACGGCAAGCCATGTAGAAATCGAACGCCGCCAGCCCCAGGAAGTCGATGCGGGCCTCGAGGTCCGCGAGCGGACCGGCCGCATCGCGCCCGGTCCCCAGCTCGTCGCGCAGGATCCGTTTCAGGGCGAAGATGAAGGCCACCGCCTTGGACGGGGCCAGGCTCTGCACGGCCCGCATCCGCATGAGGGGATCCAGCCCACGGGTGATCCCGGCGGCGTCCATCCCCCCGACGAGCTCCTCGAAAAGGGCTTCCACGCCGGCGCGCGTCTGGCTGCCGATGGGATTGGCGAACGGGTCTTTCTGGCTGCGGATGAAAACGGCGGCGTCCGGGCCGTAGGACTGGACGGCGGAATCAAACCATTTCGAAATGATAGCGGAGCGATGTTTCGCTATGAGGCTGGACAGGCCCTCTGTCATGGTCGACGGCGCTCTGCCTTTCAGGAGCCGCGTGCGGCCCCTTCAGTACAATATGTGGGAATGGACGATGGGAGACGTTCAAGCTCGGTGATGGGAGATGTTTATTAAACGAATCCTATATCGCTGTCAAGGACAAAGGGCGGGAAACTCAGGGAAATAGGCCTTCCGGGGCCTGTGCGCACGTCCTATTGACGCCAGGCCTCCGCCGTGTGGTATGGTGCCGCATTGCGAACAAGGAGGCGGCATGTATTTCGAAACGTCCGGCAAGGAAAACACGGAAAAGACCCTCGAGCTGGCCGCGGCCCGCGCCCGCGAGCTCGGGATCAAAGAGGCGGTCCTCGCAACCTCCAAAGGGGACACCGCCTGCCGTGCGCTTGGAATCCTGAAGGGTCTGCGCATCGTCGCGGTGACCTACCACTGCGGCTTCAAGGAGCCGTTCAAGCACGTCATGCCCGCGAGCGTGCGCAGCCAGCTGCAGAACCAGGGGTCACGGTGGTGACCGCCAGCCACGCGCTGTCGGGCATCGAGCGCTCGGTGGCCGCCCGGCATTCGGGCGTCTACCCGTTGCTCCTGATTGCCGACACCCTCAAGCTCTTCGGCCAGGGCACGAAAGTAGCCGTGGAGGTCGCGGTCATGGCCGCGGACGCTGGCGCCTTGAGCGGTCAGGACATCGTCGCGATCGGCGGCTCCGGGCGCGGCGCGGACACCGCCCTGGTTCTGAAACCGGCCCACCAGAACAACTTTTTTGAGATGCGGGTAAGAGAGATCATCTGCAAACCGAGAGATTTTTGAAACCGATGGTAGGTGTTAGGTTTCCAGTGTTAGGCGGGGGCGGCTTCCAAGCCGCGATGATGTTCAAGGCTGGACTCGGAATTGCTTCAACCCAGCAAACGACCTTGACCAGCTGCCGATACCCAGAGCCGTAATGAAGAACAGACCGGAGGTCGGTCGCGCCTGTTTCGCTGAACACCTAACGCTTAAAACATGGTAATTAGTCCCGTTTTGGCACCAGATCGCACAGGTAGTTGGCTACCTGATCGAAGAGATCATCGGTTCGGTGATTATACCGGAACTCCAGTTCTTTGAGATACAGAGGGAAGTGGTCCTTGGAGACGCCATGGTGTTTCATGAGTCTCTCCTTGGCCCAACTCCAAAATCCCTCCAGGCCGTTGATGTAGACCTTGCCGGAGGAGAATACTTCTGGTGGTCCACCTTCAAGTGCCGGTAGCCGCAAAACATGAGGCTGTCGTAGCTTCTGAACTTATCGGTGTAGACGACACTGCCTCGACGGACCTTCTTGACGGTGAGCTTCAGCAGCGTAGCGGCCGAGACATCCGGAACGACGCTGACATGAACCTGGCCCTCCGCTCCAGGATGCCGAAGACGGGCACTTTGCCGGCCGCTCCCCGGCCCCGGTTGCCTTTGCGCCGGCCTCCGAAGTAGGCCTCATCGAGCTCGATCTCGCCGCCCAGCAAGCTCGAGGCATCCTCGGCGTGGCTCAGGATCGCCATCCGGATCGTGCTGACGGCCCCGTAGACGGCTCGATAGGACAAGCCCAGCTGCAGGGACATCTTGCGGACCGAAACCTCTAATTCAAAGAGCTTGATCAGGGAGAGCCACTGCACCGCAGCTCAATCGGCCGTGGTTGATCCACCGTCCGGAGAAGTCCTGGAAGGTATAGTCGCAGCGGGAACAACGATATCGTCCATCGGCCAGTTGGTAGAGCTTTCGCTGCCGACAGCGAGGGCAAAATCGCTGATGGTTTTTGAAGCATTTTCCCAGCAGGTATTTTCGGGCCTTTCGTTCGCTCGTCGATCAGCTTGTAGTAAGTGTTTAGGTCCATGCGGCACCCTTAACATAGGTGCCAGAACGGGATTTAACACCATATTCATCCCTATCTCCCATGCTTGACGCTTTCTTTTTTTTCATCGGCGGGGTGCAGCCCAAGGTCACGGTGCTGGACGAGCAGCCCAGACGCTGCCCGCGCTGCGGCCTGCACCAGGCCCGCATGCAGCGGGTGGACCATTACATCAGCCTGTTTTTCATCCCCGTGCTGCGGGTCAAGACCGGAGAGCCGACACTCGTCTGCGACCGCTGCTCCGGGCCGGTTGCACCCGAACCCGTGAGCGGGTCGAACGAATCGAAATCCTGCCGTTTCTGCAACCGCTCCTTCCCGGCCGACTACGGATACTGCCCGGTCTGCGGACGGCGGCTGTGACCGGCGCGCCCATGCCCGGCGAGCGCACCGCCCTGACCGACCCGCAACCTGCCGATCGCCACCCTGAACGCCACGTGGTTCTGGTCGCACCCGAAATCCACTGGAACACCGGCAACATCGGCCGGACCTGCCTCGCCGCCGGGGCCCGGCTGCACCTTATAAAACCGCTCGGCTTCTCGCTCGCGAGCCGCGAAGTGAAACGCGCCGGACTGGATTACTGGGACGAGGTGAACCCGACGGTCTGGGAGGGCTTCGAGGAATGGGCCGAGGCCCTGCGGCCACGCCCCGGGGAGGTCGCCGTGCTCACCAAGACGGGCGGCCGGCCCTTCTGGTACATGCCGCGGCCGGAGCGCCTCTGCCTGGTTTTCGGCTCCGAAACCCGTGGGCTGCCAGCCGCCATTCTCGAGCGGTACACCGACTGCGCCTTCCACATCCCGACGACCGGCCGCACCCGCTCGCTCAACCTCTCCACCGCCGCGGGCATCGCACTCTACGAAACCCTGCGGCAAGCGCCACCTTTCCACGCCTGGGACCGAAAAAGCTAAGCCTCATTTTTTGGCAAGAAAATAGGGTGAACTGCACCTTTGACATGCTAAGTGGCGTGGATTATTATTTGCGCAACAACTTAACAAGTAATGTAAATTCCGCGCCCGCGAGGAGGAAACACGATGAGGTTTGACCGGTTCACCATCAAGTCCCAGGAGCTCGTTCAAAAAGCGAAGTCCCTGGCGGAACAGTACGGCAACCAGCAGATAGAGCCCGAGCACATCCTGCTGGCCATGCTGTCCGACCGCGAGGGCACGGCCGTGACCATGCTGCGCAAGCTGGGAGTGGCACCCGATCCGCCGGCAACGGACGCGCTGCGCGCCATAGAACGACTCCCCAAGGTGAGCGGCGGGGCTGCGGAAGCCTATATCTCCCCGCGGACCAAGTCGGTCCTGGACGCGGCCTTCGCCGAGGCCGGGAGCATGAAGGACGAGTATGTCAGCATCGAGCACATCCTGCTGGCGCTCCTCGCGGATAAGGGCGAGACCGGCCGGATCCTCTCACGCCAGGGCATCACGCGCGATGCCGTCTTCAAGGCGCTCCAGGACATTCGCGGCACCCAGCGGATCACCGACCCCAACCCGGAGGAGAAGTACCAGGCCCTGCAGCGCTTCGGCCGCGACCTCACTGACCTCGCCCGTTCGGGCAAGCTCGACCCCGTCATCGGCCGCGACGAGGAAATCCGCCGCGTGGTGCAGGTACTCTCCCGGCGCACCAAGAACAACCCGGTCCTCATCGGGGAGCCGGGAGTCGGAAAAACCGCCATCGTCGAAGGGCTGGCGCAACGCATCGTCGCCGGCGACGTGTCCGAAACCCTGAAAAACCGCCGCCTGGTAGCGCTCGACATGGGGGCCCTGGTCGCGGGGGCCAAGTACCGGGGCGAGTTCGAGGACCGTCTCAAGGCCGTGCTGCGCGAGGTTGAGGCCGCCGAGGGGCAGATCATCCTCTTCATCGACGAACTGCACACGGTCGTGGGGGCCGGGGCAGCAGAGGGCGCGGTGGACGCCTCCAACATGCTCAAGCCCGCGCTCGCGCGCGGGCTGCTGCGCTGCGTCGGCGCCACGACTCTGAACGAGTACCGCAAGTACATCGAAAAGGACGCCGCGCTCGAGCGCCGCTTCCAGCCGGTGATGGTGCGCGAGCCGAGCGTCGAGGACACGATCTCGATCCTGCGCGGGCTCAAGGAGAAATACGAGGTCCACCATGGAGTGCGCATCAAAGACTCGGCCATCGTGGCCGCCGCCACCCTGTCGCACCGCTACATCTCCGACCGCTTCCTGCCCGACAAGGCGATCGACCTGATCGACGAATGCGCCTCCAAGCTGCGCATCGAAATCGACAGCATGCCGGCCGAGATCGACGAGGTGCAGCGCCGGATCACCCAGGCCGAGATCGAACGCCAGGCCTTGAAGAAGGAGAGCGACCCGGCCGCGCGCGAGCGCCTGGCGAAGCTGGAGGCCGAGATCGAAAGCCTCAGTGCCGAGATGGGCCGGCGCAAGGCGCACTGGCAGGCCGAAAAGGCCCTCATCCAGGAGATCCGTACCATCAAGGGCGAGCAGGAGCAGCTCAACGCGGAGGCCCAGGTGGCCGAGCGCGCGGGCGACCTGGCGCGCGTGGCCGAGATCCGGTATGGGCGCCTCATCGCGCTCCAGAAACGCCTCGAGGATGCCAACCGCCGCCTGACGGAGCTGCAGCAGGACAGCTGCATGCTCAAGGAGGAGGTCGACGACGAGGACGTGGCCGAGGTCGTGTCGCGCTGGACCGGGATCCCCGTCAGCCGCATGCTCGAAGGCGAACGCGACAAGCTCGTGCGCATGGAGGAGCGGCTGGCTCGCCGGGTGATCGGCCAGGAGCAGGCGGTGACGGCCGTGTCCGACGCCGTGCGCCGCGCCCGGTCCGGCCTGCAGGATCCCAACCGGCCGATCGGTTCATTCATCTTCATGGGGCCGACCGGGGTGGGCAAGACCGAGCTCGCCAAGGCGCTCGCCGAGTTCATTTTCGACAGCGAGCAGGCCATGGTGCGCGTGGACATGTCGGAGTTCATGGAAAAACACTCGGTGGCGCGGCTGATCGGCGCCCCGCCGGGGTACGTGGGCTACGAGGAGGGCGGCTACCTTACAGAGGCGGTGCGGCGCCGGCCGTACTCGGTGGTGCTGTTCGACGAAATCGAAAAAGCCCACCCGGAGGTCTTTAACGTGCTGCTGCAGATCCTGGACGACGGCCGCATGACCGACGGGCACGGCCGCACGGTCGACTTCAAGAACACGATCATCATCATGACCTCCAACGTGGGCAGCCAGTGGATCCAGGAGCTCGGCGCGCGCGACCGCCAGGAGATGGAAGCGCGGGTCACGGAGGCCCTGCGGTCGACCTTCAAACCCGAGTTCCTGAACCGCATCGACGAGATCATCATCTTCCACGGTCTTGGCCCGGAGCAGATCGACGTCATCGTAGACATCCAGCTCGAGCGCCTGCGCCGACGCCTGGCCGAGCGCCGGATCGAGCTCGACCTGGACGCCAGCGCCCGCCGGTTACTGGCTCGCCGGGGCTACGACCCGGTCTACGGCGCCCGACCGCTCAAGCGCGCGATCCAGCAGCTGGTGGAGAACCCGCTTGCGCTCGACCTCCTGAAGGGGCGCTTTCCCGAGGGCGCCCGCGTGCGCGCGGAGGCCGACGGGGACCGCATCGTGTTCGCCTCGGAATAATTTGGAGAGGCCTCTGGCCGGAGGGCATCTCCTTGTTTTCGGCCGCGGCAGGCGGTATGATGGCGCCCTCAATCGTTGAGGGCCCACTGCATGAAGACGTCGACCGCGGATAGGCTTCCGGAGCTCTGGCAACAGTTCTCCCCGTCCGACCAGGTGCTGGTGATCATATCCGCGGACCCTGACGCGATTGCCAGCGCCCTGGCCGTGACCCGCCTTCTGGCTCAGCGCACGGCCGGTGTGACCATCGCCAATGTCAACCAGATCGACCGCCCGGACAACTTGGCCATGGTGCGCCTGCTCAAGGTGCCCCTGACTCCCTACGCGGCGATCGATCTCGCGCGGTTCACCCGGACGGTCATGGTGGACTCCCAGCCCGGCCACGCCCAGCCCCTGGCCGGTCTGAAACCCACTGTCGTCATCGACCACCACCCGGACAGCGGCTACCGCGGGCCGTTCACCGACATCCGCCCCACCTACGGGGCGACGGCCACGATCCTGACCGAGTACCTGCGAGCGGCGCGGATCACCCCGTCCCAGAGCCTCGCTACCGCACTTTACCACGCGATCAAGACCGACACGGACGATTTCAAGCGCCAGACGCTCGTGGAAGACCTGCAGGCCTTCCAGTTCCTGTTTCGGCGCGCCAACATCCAACTCGCCCGCCGGATCGCGCAGGCCGACCTGCGCCTGGACTACCTCAAGTATTTCCGTTGCGCGATCCAGTACATGCGGCTGCGCAAGGGCCGCGTGTTCGTCCACCTGGGGCCGGTCACCAACCCGGATGTGTGCGTGGTCATCGCTGATTTCTTCATGCGGATTCACACGGTGACGTGGAGTGTCGTGTCCGGGACATTCGAAAAGAAGCTGATCGTCATTTTCCGCAACGACGGGTCCCGCAAGAACGCCGGACGGGTGGCCAGCCAGGCCTTTGGCGCCTTCGGGTCGGCCGGCGGACACCGGACCATGGCGCGGGCTGAGGTCAATCTGGCGGACGGCAAGGAGCCGGCCTTCGACATCAAGGACCACCGTAAAATGCTGAGATGGATCATGGCCCGGACGGAAACGCGCACCGGGGTGAAACCGGCCGCGAAGCCGGAAGCGGGCGCCGCCAAGGTTCCGAACGGACGGGTCAATGGGTGAGCCGGCCTTCGACATCGCGGTGACCGTCCTGGGGTCCGGGACCTGCGTGCCCCGCCTGGAGCGCAGCTCCTGTTCGGTGCTGGTCGAGACCGGCGGCCGCAAATGGCTGATCGACTCCGGCGCCGGGACTCTGCACCGCCTGCTGGAAGCCGGCACCTCCCATTTGGAGCTGAGCTGCCTGCTTTACAGCCACCTTCACCCGGACCACACGGGGGAACTTGTGCCGCTGCTGTTCGCGACGAAATACCCGGAGGGCGTCAGCCGCAAGGAGCCGCTCACCGTCGTCGCCGGCCGCGGCTTCGCCGATTTCTTCAGCCGCCTGAAGTCGGTCTACGGGAGCTGGATCGATCTCGGCCCCGAGGGGTTCCGAATTATCGAAATGGCCACCGACGGCCGCGACCACCTGCGCCTGCACGGGGTCGACCTGCACACCGCTCCGGTCGAGCACACCCCCCAGAGCATCGCGTTCAGCATCACCGGGCCGGCCGGCCGGCGCGTGGTCTACTCTGGCGATACGGACACCAGCACATCGCTCGCCGAGCTTGCATCCGGTGCTGATCTTCTGATATGTGAATCCGCTTTTCCTGCGGCGCTCAAGACCCGGGGGCACCTGACGCCGGCCGAGGCTGGCGCCATCGCGGCGCGCGCCGGGGTTCGGCGCCTGATGCTGACGCATTTCTACCCGGCCTGCGACGAGGCAGACGTCGCAGCCGAATGCCGGCAAACCTACCAGGGGCCGCTGACTCTGGCGCGGGACCTGATGCGGATCGTCCTGGCATAACCGGGGGCTGTCCGCCCGCGCCGGGATCGGTCGTTCAACCCCCTTTTAACTTGCGGGAAACCGGCCGCGCCGTGATTTGAGGGGAGACCGTGCACGCATGCGCTATTACCCGATCCAGCTCGACATCTGCAATCGTCCGTGCCTCGTGGTCGGGGGCGGGGCGGTGGGCACCCGCAAGGTCAGCACCCTGCTCGCCTGCGGGGCTCGGGTCACCGTGGTGAGCCCTGAGGCGACCGACGAGCTTCGCCGGGCGACCGGGCAGGGCCAGATCACGCTCAACCTGCGGGAATACGCAAGCAGCGACATCGAAGGCATGTTCCTGGTGATCGGGGCGACCGACGACGAGGACCTGAATCGCCGAGTCAGTGCGGACGCGGAACACCGCAAGATTCTCTGCAACATCGCGGATCGGCCGGACAAGTGCAATTTCATCCTCCCGGCCGTGATCGCGCGCGGCGATCTCGTCATCACGGTCTCCACATCCGGCAAGAGCCCCGCCCTGGCGAAGAAGCTGCGCCGCGACATCGGACGGCAGTTCGGGGAGGAATACACGGTCCTTCTCAAGCTTCTGGGCGCCGCCCGCAAGCGGCTGCTGGCCAAGGCGCATGCGCCGGAGGCGCACAAACCGCTGTTCGAGAGGATCGTTGACAGCGATATCCTGGAGCTCATCCGTGCCGGGCAGACGCAGGCGGTCGACCGTCTGCTCACGGATGTGCTTGGCGACGGGTTCCGCTCGGCGGACCTGCTCGGGGAAACGGATTAACCCTCATCCCAGGCAACCATGGAAGCAGCCATCGGTTTCAGCATACTCGCCTACCTGACCAGCACGGCCGGCTACATCTCCTTCTTTTTCCTCCAGAAGCGACGGCTGCAGCAGATGGGGTTCGTTGCCCTCCTGGTGGGGTTCGCGGTGCACACGGCCGCCCTGGTGCTGCTCGCCTTCGAAGAGGGGCATTTCCCGGCCGCCACCATGCGCGAGACCCTGTCGATCGCCGGTTGGGCCATCGCCGGGGTGTTCATCCTTCTGAACGCCCGTTACCCGCTCAAAATATTAGGCGTCTATGCCGCCCCGTTCGCAGCTCTCCTCATGGTGATCGTGTCGCAGCTGCCCGACGAGCCCTCCCGGACCACGCCGATATTCAAGAGCGTTTGGCTCGTAATTCACGTAACGATGATTTTCATCGGCGAGGCGGCCTTCGCGCTCGCCTGCGGGGTCGGGATTCTGTACCTGCTCCAAGAAAACGCCATCAAGACCAAGCGGCGGCGGTTCTTCTTCAAGCGTCTGCCCTCCCTCGACCTGCTCGACTCGACCGGTTACGCGTGCATCGTCGTGGGGTTCACGCTGCTGACGGTCGGGTTGATCACCGGACTGATCTACGCCCGGTCGGTATGGGGACGCTTCTGGAGCTGGGACCCCAAGGAGGTCTGGTCGGCCGTCGCCTGGTTGTTCTATGCCGTTCTGCTCCACGAGCGGCTGACGGTGGGCTGGCGCGGGCGGCGTTCGGCCATAATGGCCATCCTCGGGTTCGGGGTCCTCTTGTTCACCTTCCTCGGGGTGAATCTCTTCATGGAGGGGCACCACGCGGTGTTCACGAAATGAAGCCCGTTGACCCGTTTGCCGGTTTGCCCGTTCGGAAATCCGGCTGCTTTTTACAATCCGACCGGCAGCGGGTTAACGTCTATTAAACACCGACGGGCCAACGGGTCCAAGGGCCAACGATCATAACGTCCATCATGCACGACATCGTTCTGCTGGGGATAAATCACAAGACCGCTCCGGTCGAGCTCCGGGAGTGCATCGCCTTCACGCCCGAGGAATCGGCCGAGGCGCTCGCCGCCCTGCGCTGCATGGACCATGTCGCCGAGGCGTTGCTTTACTCCACCTGCAACCGGGTGGAGCTGCTGGTCGTGACCGATCAGCGGAAAGCGGCCGTGGAGGCGGCCAAGCGCTACATCGCCGAATACAACAAGGTCCCGCTCGAACAGTTCTCGGAAAGCCTTTACGTGCACGAAAACGACGAGGCCGTGCGCCACCTCTTCCGCGTGGCGGCCAGCCTAGATTCCATGATCGTCGGCGAGCCGCAAATCCTGGGCCAAATCAAGGAGGCCTATCGAGGGGCGTCGTCCGCCCAGGCGACCGGTGTCGTCCTGAACCGGCTGATGCACCGAGCCTTCTTCGTCGCCAAGCGCGTCCGCTCGGAAACCGGGATCGGCGACCGTGCGGTGTCGGTCAGCTACGCCGCCGTGGAGCTCGGCCGCAAGATCTTCGGTGATCTGGACGGGAAACGCGTGCTCCTGATCGGCGCCGGGGAGATGGCCGAGCTCGCCGTGGAGCACCTCATCCGGCATCGGGTGGGCGAGACCCTGGTGGCCAACCGCACCTTCGAGAAAGGACTCGAGCTGGCGCGCCGCTTCAACGGCAAGGCCATCCGCTTCGAGGAGATACCCGAACAGCTCAAGCATGTGGACATCATCCTGAGCTCGACCGGAGCGCCCGGATTCGTCATCACCCGCGACCAGGTCAAACCGGTCATCCGCGCTCGCCGCAACCGACCAATTTTTTTTATCGACATCGCCGTGCCGCGCGACATCGACCCGGAAATCAACCGCCTGGACAACTCCTACGTCTACGATGTGGACGACCTGAAGGGGATCGTCGAGGAGAACCTCGGCGATCGCCAGAAAGAGGCCCTCAAGGGCGAGCGCCTGATCGACGAGGCCGTCATCCAATTCCGGCAATGGCGCGAGTCCCTCGACGTGGTGCCCACGATCGTCGCCCTGCGCAAACGGCTTGAGGGTATCGCGGACGCGGAAATCCGGCGCACCGTCCAGGGGCAGGGGCTGTCCACGACCGACGCCGAAGCCCTTCAGCGCATGATGGCGGCCTTCATCAACAAGGCTTTGCACGAGCCCACGGTCTACCTGAAACGGGAGGGGATGGGCGGCGACAAGCCGGCCCAGATCGACCTAGTCCGCAAGCTCTTCAAATTGGATGAGTGAGCCTGTTCAAGCATCAACCCTGAAACGATCGACATCCGTTTCAATACAAACATGATGGAGGTACAGTGAAAAAGACGGCGTTCCTGTTTCCCGGGCAGGGGTCCCAGGTGGTCGGCATGGCCGAAGACCTGCACCGCGAGTTCGATTATGTGCGCGAAATCTTCGACATGACCGAGGAGGTCACCCGCATCCCCATCACCCGGCTTTGTTTCAAAGGGCCCATGGAGGAGCTGACCCAGACGGTCAACCTCCAGCCCGCCATGACGGCGGTCAACCTGTCGCTGCTGGCCGTGCTGCGCCGGGCGAACTGCGCGTTTTCGACCTGTGCCGGACACAGCCTGGGCGAGTTCAGCGCGCTGCACGCTGCCGGTGTCCTGACAGCTGAAGATACGACCCGGCTCGTGTTCATGCGCGGAACGCTCATGCACCGCGAAGCCACGCGGAACCGCGGCGCCATGCAGGCCATCGTCGGACTCCCCATCGCGGACGTCGAGGCCATCGTGGCCGAAGCCGGAACCTCCGGGGCCGTCTCGGTCGCAAATCACAACGCCGAGACCCAGATCGTCATCACCGGCGCCCCCGACGCCGTGACCCGGGCGGGAGCCCTCGCCGCCGCCCGCGGGGCCAAGGCGATTGCGCTGAAAGTGAGCGGTGCCTGGCACAGCGAACTTATGCGCGGGGCCGAGGTGGAATTCAAGGAGGCGCTTTCCAAAGTGGCCTTCCGCGCCCCGGAGAGAGAAATCATCCTCAACGTGACCGCCGAGCCTGGGACAGACCCGGTTGAAATCCACGAGGTCATGTCCCGCCAGCTCCGCAGCCCGGTGCGCTGGTACGACAGCATGCGCCGCATGGCGGACAGCGGCGTGGAAACGTTCGTCGAGGTCGGACCCGGCAAAGTGCTGTCCGGATTGATGCGCAAGATCCTGCCCAAGGGTTCGCAGGCCCAGGTTCACAACATCGGAAGCCTGGACCAGTTCGAAGCGTTTTTGAAGGCGGCCGCCTGAAACGCCTCGGCCCGTTGCCGCCCTGTCGGGTTTTTTATTTACACCCTTATCGTGATATGATAACAAAATACCTTTTTAATTCATAATCCCAAACTTCCAGGGCGCGGGGTTTCCATGAAAAAGAAGGATCTGGATTTCTTCAAAAAGTACCTTGAAAGCCGACTCCAGGAACTCTTGAGCCAGGCGGACGACACCGTGTCGGGGATGACGATCACCAACGAGAACTTCCCCGACCCGACCGACAGGGCCTCGCTGGAGGCCGACCGCAACTTCCTGCTACGCATCCGCGACCGGGAGAGCAAGCTGATCAAGAAGATCAAGCAGGCGGTCGAGCGGATCGAGAACGGGACTTATGGGATCTGCGAATCCTGCGGCGAGGAGATCTCGGTCAAGAGGCTCAAGGCGCGGCCGGTGACGACCCAGTGCATCGAGTGCAAGGCCAAAGAAGAAGCGCTGGAGAAGGCTCTTGGAATTTAAGTGTCCGACCGCCATCGACCTGCATATCCACTCCACGGCCTCGGACGGAACGCTCTCACCCGCAACCCTGGTCGCCATGGCCGTGAACCTCGGCCTCGGGGCGATCGCCATCACGGACCACGACTCGATCGCCGGCAGCCGGGAAGCCCTGCTCGAGGGCATTCCCGACGCGCTCGGGTTTCTTACTGGGGTCGAAATCAGCGCCGAGCCGCCGCCCTCCTACCCGGGATCCGGCAGCATCCATATCCTCGGTTACGGGATCCGCTTGGACGACCCCGAGCTGAACCGGGCCCTTGAAAAGCTTCAGGATGCGCGCAAGGACCGCAATCCGCTGATCATCGCCCGCCTGAATCAGCTCGGGATCCCCATCACCCTTAAGGAGGTCGAGCAGGAGGCCGGCGTAGGCGGACAGGCGGGGAGACCCCACATAGCCAATATATTGATTCGCAAGGGAATAGCCACAAATATCGACGACGCGTTCGATCGCTACCTGGGTAACGGGCGACCGGCCTACATTGACAAGTTCCGGATCGATTCCGCCGCGGCCATCCAACTGATCAATGCCGCCGGCGGGACACCGGTTCTGGCCCATCCCTGCCTGCTGGAGCTCGAAAGCGACGACCAGCTGGACGAAATCCTGCGCGAGATGGTGTCCATGGGGCTGAAAGGCCTCGAGGTCTACTTCTCGGATCACTCGACCGAACAGACCCGCCGCTATGCCGAGCTCGCGGTACGCCACGACCTCCTGATGACCGGCGGCACCGATTTTCACGGCGACACCCTCCCGGGGACCCGGATGGGTGTCGGAAAGGGGGATTTGCTCGTCCCCTATGCCCTGTACGAAAAACTGATCGGCTGCTGACGCGCCGCCCCGAGACCCTGCGCCTCTACCGATCGCCCTTCCCAGCCTCGCAGCGCGTCGCCGACCCGAGGAATTCCATGGATCGCCACCCCGATGCCCCGATAGAAGCGCTGATCGGCTACACCTTCACGGACCCCGCACTGCTGGAGGAAGCCCTGCGGCACAGCTCGTACGTGAACGAGGCGCCGAACACGTCGCTGCAGCGACAACGAACGACTCGAGTTCATCGGAGACGCCGTTTTGAACCTTGCGGTGGGGCACCTGTTGCTGCAGCACTTTGCCGATCTGAAGGAGGGCGACCTCTCGCGCATGCGCGCCAACCTGGTCAACGAGCACCAGCTGGCCCAGCTCGCGCGACGCCTTGAGCTCAGCCGCGGCATCCGGCTCGGAAAGGGGGAGGCCCTGACAGGCGGCCTCGACAAGGACTCCATCCTCGCCGGCGCCCTCGAAGCGCTGGTGGCGGCGGTTTACCTGGACGGCGGTTTCGCGGCGGCCTTTGCGCTGGCCGACCGCGAGTTCCAGCCGCTCATCCGGCAGATCGACCCGCGCTTCGCCCACGGCGATTTCAAGAGCCAGCTGCAGGAGCTCGTGCAGTCGGGCCCCGGGACCATGCCCGTCTATTCGATCGCGCGCGAGGAAGGGCCCGACCACGACAAGACCTTCTGGATCGTGCTCAAAGTCAAGGACATCGAGGTCGAAGGCATGGGCAAGAGCCGCAAAACGGCCGAGCAGGATGCCGCTCGCAAGGCCCTGCATGTGATCACGTCGCGATGACGCCCTCCCCGCCGGCCCGCGGGGGGGGCGGGTGCTTCGTCGTGCCGGTGTTCCTGCCGCACGAAGGGTGCCCGCACCGTTGCGTTTTCTGCAACCAGCACGCGCTCGCCCGCGCCTCCAGCGACCAGCCGCCGGGTATGGGCTGGCAGGCGGCGGCAGAGGACTTCCTGCGTTTCCGCGGCACTGCACGGTCCAGGTCCGAGATCGCCTTTTACGGCGGCACGTTCCTGGGGCTGCCCGAGCAACGGCTACGAGAGTTGCTGGCCGAGGCCGCCGCCCTCGTTCGACGGGAGCGTCTCGACGGTATCCGGTTTTCGACCCGGCCCGATAGTGTCACGGACGCAACCTTGGCAGTCATGGCCGATTACCCGATCCTGACGGTCGAACTGGGCGCCCAGTCCATGTCCGATACCGTGCTGCAGGAGTCCGGCCGCGGCCACACTGCGGAGGACACCGTTAAGGCCGTGACCCGTCTGCGGGAACGCGGCTACCACGTGGGCCTGCAACTCATGGTGGGGCTGCCCGGGGAGGACGCAGACGGCCTGGATGAAACCGGGCGCAGAATTACACTGCTCGCGCCCGACTTCGTCCGCATCTACCCGACCCTGGTCCTGGCCGGAAGCGAGCTGGAAAGGCGTTTCCGCGAGGGTCGCTATCAGCCCCTATCCCTCGATCATGCAGTGGCCCTCACAGCAAAGCTTTACCGGTTTTTCCGGGCGCACCGGATCCCGGTGGTGCGCACCGGGCTTCAGGCAACCCGCGACCTCGCCCCCGGCGGAACGGTGATCGCCGGCCCCCACCACCCTGCCTTCGGCCAGCTGGTCCAAAGCGCCTGCTTCCGCGAAGCTCTGCTCGCCGCCCTTCGGCAGGCGCCGATTCCCGGGGCATCGCCAACGATGCGTGTGCACCCGCGCAGCCTCTCGCGTCTGCGGGGGCATCGCAATGAAACCGTCGACCGGTTGAAAACGGAATTTGGGTGGCAACGGGTGGGGGTCGAGCCCGACGACGGCCTGCCTGAGGATGTCATCCTGCTGGCGGGCGGCCGGATCGTTCACGTCTATACAGCGTCGGGCGCTAACGCGCTCGACCGGGTGACCTGAACGGGGCGCTATCGTCACAGGTCCTTCTTGAAGTAGTCCTCGGTCTCTTTCACTTCCCCGGGCCGCTTGCTGTACTCGACCGGGACCGTCCCGTCCTTGAAGCACTCGAAGATCGTCTTGCGCGATTCCGGAACCGGCAGCAGCCCCGTCTCTGCGTCGATCTTGGCGAACACGATCCCTTCGGAGGGTTCGAAGTTCCGGACGGGAACGCCGGCCAGGGCGCGCTTCATGAACCCCAGCCAGATGGGGCTCGCCGCTGACGCGCCCGTTTCAGCTTTCCCGAGCGGGGCCTCGGTGTCGAACCCCACCCAGACGCCGGTCACCATGTCGGGCGTGTACCCGACATACCAGGCATCGTACATATCGTTGGTGGTCCCGGTTTTGCCGGCCGAAGGGCGCCCCAGGGCCTTCATCCTCTGGCCCGTGCCGTGCTGGACGACGCTCTCCAACAGGCTGGTCATGAGAAACGCCGTGTCCTTCTCGATGACCTGCCGGCGGTCGGGCACCGCCTCCTCGAGCACCGAGCCGTCGCGGTCGACGATCTTGGTCGTGAAGACCGGCTCCACCAGCTGTCCCTGGTTGGCGAAAACCGCGTAGGCGCGGGCGAGCTCGAACAGCGACACCCCCGACGACCCCAGGGCCAGCGACAGTGTGCGGGTGAGTTCGGTGGTGATGCCCAACTTGCGGGCGTAGTCAATGGTGTAGTCGACTCCGATATCCTGCAGAATTTTGACCGTCACGACGTTGCGCGACTGGGCCAAGGCCTCCCGCAGCAACGTCGGGCCGTAAAAGGTGTCCCGGTAGTTCTTGGGCTTCCAGGTCTGATCGCGCACGCGGTCCTCGAAGACGACCGCCGAGTCGATGATGACAGTGGCCGGCGTGTAAACCTTGCGGGGATCGTTGAACTTGCGGTCCAGGGCGGCCGCGTAGATGATGGGCTTGAAAGACGACCCCGGCTGGCGCCGGGACTGGATGGCACGGTTGAACTGGTTTTCGGTGAAGTCCCGGCCGCCGACCATGGCCTTCACCCGCCCGGTCCCGGTCTCCATGCACAGCAGCGCCCCCTGCACGAGCGGCTCCTGCTCGAGCGCCAGGCGCCACGGCTCGCGCGCGGCTTTCGGCCGCTCTTTGACCTTGGCCAGGATGACGTCGCCCGCCTTCAGAACCGCGCTCGGCTGGCGCACCTTGGCCTCGAGATGGGAAACGTCCGGGTTGGGCTTGCGCGCCCAGTCCATGTCCGCGAGGGAGATCACCCCCTGCTCGCGCCCCAGTCGCACGGTCACCGTCTTGGTCGCATCGCTGACCTGGGCGACCACCGCCTGGACGACGGTGCCGGGTTCCAGGCCGGTGCGATCAAGTTCCGCTTGCTGCTCGCGGGCGGCCGCCTCGATGTCGGCCGGCGGGACAGACTTCAGTACGCCGCGGTACCCTTGGCGTTTGTCGAGCTCCTGCAGCCCCTTGTTGACCTCCTGCTCGGCCGCCTTCTGGAGATCGATGTTCACCGCCGTGTAGATCTGCAGCCCCTGGGTGTACAAAGTGTCGGCACCGTACTTGGCCTCCACGTAGCGCCGGACGTGTTCGGTGTAGAAGGGCACCTCCTCCACGTAGATGTTGCGCCGCGGCTTGATGTCCAGCTTCACCGCCAAGGCCTCGTTGGCCTGCGGGCGGGAAATGAAGCCTTCTTCGACCATGCGGTTGAGCACGTACACCTGGCGCGCACGTGCCTGCTCGGGGTTGCGAAAAGGTGAATAGCGCGTGGGGGCCTGGGGCAAGCCGGCCAGAATCGCGCACTCGGCAAGGCTCAGGTCCTTCACGGATTTGCCGAAGTAGTTTTCCGCGGCGGCCTGCACCCCGTAAGCCCCGTGGCCGAGGTAGATCTGGTTGAGGTAGAGGAAGAGGATTTCCTCCTTGGAGAAGTCCTTTTCGATCCGGTAGCTCAGGATGACTTCCTTGATTTTACGGATGTAGCTGCGTTCGGGGGTCAGCAGGAACGAGCGGGTCACCTGCTGGGTGATCGTGCTGCCGCCTTGCTTGATGGTCCCCGCCTCCAGGTTCTTCAGGGCCGCCCGCAGGATGCTGAACGGGTCCACCCCCTGGTGCTGGTAAAACCGGGAGTCTTCAGCGGCCACGAAGGCTTTGACGAGCAGTGGCGGCACTTCAGGGAGGCCGACCACCACCCGCCGCTCGCGGAAAAACTCGGCGATCTTGCGGTGGTTCTCGTCGAACACGGTCGAGATGATCGCAGGGCGATAATCCCTGAGCGAGCTGATCCGCGGCAGGTCCTGGCTGATGTAGAGATACCCCCCGACCAGAGCCGCCGCGCCCGCCAGGGAGAGAACCAGCAGGATCAGAATAGAGATCACCACCAGACGGCGGAAACGCCGTCGCGGAGGCCGCGGGGACTGTACTGGAGTCGGTTTCTTAGCCATGGATAGGGAGCCTGTTGGGGTAGCGCACCGAACGCGCGACTTGTATCAAATAACCCTGCTGATCACAATAAAAGATTGACTTGTACCACGCCCTGATATTAGTAGAAAAGTTTTTCGATCGGGACGCTGTGTGGGGTCTCCTCCCAACTATAGGGCCGGGAACAGCCACATTCAACTCGAAGGCTGCGACGGACGCAGGCACGGTATGATCACGCTCGACTTCGACAAGCTGGGGGGGCTGGTTCCCGTCGTCGCCCAGGACCACCTCACCGGAGAAGTCCTGATGCTCGCCTTCATGAACGCGGAGGCGTGGAAGACCACGCTCGCCACCGGCCGGGCGACGTATTTCAGCCGCAGCCGCCGTTCCCTGTGGGTCAAGGGCGAGACCTCGGGTCATGTCCAGCTCGTGCGCGAAATCCGCATCGACTGCGACGCCGATGCCGTGGTCCTCAAAATCGAACAAGTCGGCGGGGCCGCCTGTCACACCGGCCACCGCAGCTGCTTTCACACTATCGTCGAGGCCGGCGGCGCGGTACGCGTGGTCGGGAAACCGGTGTTCGACCCGAAGGAGGTTTACCGCACGTGAGTCCGAAACTGAAACTGGGCATCCCCAAGGGCAGCCTGCAGGAGGCGACCATCAACCTGTTCCGGCGCTCGGGCTGGATCATCAACGTCAACAGCCGCAGCTATTTCCCAGAGATCAACGACGAGCTGATCGAATGCGCGATCTGCCGCGCACAGGAGATGTCGCGTTACGTGGAGAACGGGACCCTGGATGCCGGCCTCACGGGCAAGGACTGGATCGCCGAGAACAACTCCGCCGTGCAGGTGGTCGCGGACCTGGTCTACTCCAAGGTGAGCGCCCGGCCGGCCCGCTGGGTGGTGGCCGTGCCTTACGACTCAGAGATCAAGCGGATAGAGGACCTTGCCGGCAAAAAAATTGCCACCGAGCTGGTGGCCTACACGCGGCGCTACTTCGCCGAGCGGGGGGTCGCGGTGACGATCGAGTTCAGCTGGGGGGCCACGGAAGCCAAGGTCGTCTCGGGGCTCGCGGACGCCATCGTCGAGGTGACGGAGACGGAGAGCACCATCAAGGCACACGGGTTGCGGATCATTCACGAAATGATGAAGACCAACACCCAGCTGATCGCCAACCCCCGGGCCTGGGAAAATCAGGAAAAACGCAAGAAAATCGAGCAAATCGCCCTGCTGCTGAAGGGCGCGCTGCGCGGGGAGAAGATGGTCGGCATCAAGATGAACGTCCCGCAGGACCGCATGGACCAGATCGTCGCGATGCTGCCCAGCCTCAAGTCCCCCACGGTGGCCCCGCTCTATCGCTCGACCTACTATTCGGTGGAAATCATGGTGGACCGCGAGATCGTGCGCGACCTGATCCCGCGCCTGCTCGAAAACGGTGCCGAAGGCATCATCGAATACCCGCTGAACAAGGTGGTGTGAGCGCCCTTGCCGCGTCACCCCCCTGTCAACGAAAACAGCGCGGTCCCATCGGCATCGGCCGCGGGACCGCCGGCCCGAGGGAGAGAATGGTTTCGAAACGGACTCAGGAGTTGACCTCGTTCATCGTCATGGACGTGCTTGAAAAGGCTAACGCCATGGAGCGCGACGGCGCCCACATCATCCACCTTGAAGTGGGAGAGCCGGATTTCGACGCCCCGGCCTGCGTCAAGGCTGCGGCCTGCCGCGCGCTCGAAGACGGGCACACCCACTACACCCACAGCATGGGCAACTACGAGCTGCGCGAGGCGATCGCGGTGTACTACCGGGACACCTACGGGGTCCGCATCCAGCCCGAGCAGATCATCGTCACCTCCGGGTCGTCGCCGGCCATCCTGCTGGTGTTCTCGGCCCTGCTCGACCCGGGCGACGAGGTGATCATCTCCGACCCGCACTATGCCTGCTACCCCAACTTCATCAAGTTCGTTCAGGGGGTCCCGGTCGAGGTCCCGGTGTACGAGGAGGACGGGTTCCAGTATCGCCCCGAGGAGATCCGCCGCCGGATCACCGCGCGCACGAAGGCGATCTTCATCAACTCCCCCTCGAACCCAACCGGCAACCTGCTCTCCGAGGACCGCATGCGCGACATCGCCGCGATGGCGGCCGGGCCGAACGACCCGCTGATCGTGTCCGACGAGATCTACCACGGCCTGGTGTACGAGGGGAAGGATCACAGCATCCTCGAGTTCACCGACCGCGCCTTCGTTCTCAACGGGTTTTCCAAGCTCTTCGCCATGACCGGCCTGCGGCTGGGCTACGTCATCGCGCCGCAGTCGCTCATCCGGCCCATGCAAAAGCTGCAGCAGAACTTCTTCATCTCGGCCAATTCGATGGTGCAGCAGGCGGCGATCGCCGCCCTGAAGTGCGCCGGGGACGACGTCGCGCGCATGAAGTCGGTCTACGACGAACGCCGCCGCTTCATGATCCGCCGCCTGCGCGACATCGGGCTCGGAATCACGGTCGAGCCGACCGGGGCCTTTTACGTGTTTGCCAACGTCAAGGCCTTTTCCACCGACTCCTACCGGCTGGCGTTCGACATTCTCGAGAAGGCGCACGTCGGGGTTACCCCCGGGATCGATTTCGGCCGCAACGGCGAAGGCTACCTGCGTTTCTCGTACGCGAACTCGATGGAGAACATCGCCGAGGGCATGAACCGCCTGGAGACGTACTTCCGCGAACGACGATAACCATCGCCCGCCCGGAAAGGGCCGCAGCAGATGATGATCACTTCCGCCGAGTTCCTCACCAGCGCCGTCCGGCCTGCTCAGTTCCCGCCCCCGGACCTTCCGGAGTTCGCCTTCGCCGGCCGGTCCAACGTGGGCAAGTCGAGCCTCATCAACACCCTGGTGAGCCGCCGCAAGTTGGTGCAGACCAGCTCGACCCCCGGGAAGACGCGCCTGATCAACTTCTTCCGCGTCAACGGGGCGCTCATGTTCGTCGACCTGCCCGGCTACGGCTACGCACGGGTGTCCCAAGAGGAGCGCCTCCGGTGGCGGCCGATGGTGGAGCAATACATTTCCGGCCGCGAAAACCTGAAAGCGGTCGTGGTCATTCTCGACATCCGCCGCATCCCCAACGCCGAGGACGGACAGCTGCTGCAGTGGCTTGAGCACCGGGGCACCCCGTGTGTGCTGGTCGTCACCAAGGCGGACAAACTGTCGAAAACCGCCCAGCGCAAACAGCTGACCCTCATCGCGGACGCGCTGGAAACCGACCCGGACGAGATCATTCTGTTTTCTGCGAAATCCCGTCAGGGCCGCGACGCCCTCTGGAAGATTCTGGCGGACACGGCCCTGGCCCCTCCGGAGGACGAGCGTGCCTGAAGACGTCCTGGTCGTGAACCGATGACTCCCCCCGACACCGAGTCCCCCGGCTTCAAGTCCGGTTACGTCGCCATTGCCGGCGCCCCCAACGCCGGCAAGTCGACCCTGCTCAACCACATCCTCGGGCAGAAGGTCTCGATCATCTCCAGCAAGCCCCAGACCACGCGCACCCGCATCCTCGGGGTGTGCCACCGACCGGGTGCCCAAATCATCTTCTCCGACACGCCCGGTATCTTCGCCGCCAAGGATCGACTCAACGTCAAAATCGTCGCCACGGCATTCGGCGCCATGGATGAGGCCGACGTGCTGCTCGCCGTCGTGGACGCCGCCCACCCTGACCCGGCCGCCGAAGCGATGTTGGCGGAGAAGCTCGCCGCCGTGCGGCGCCCGGTCATTTTAGCGCTGAACAAGATCGACCTGATCGGCGACAAGGCATCCCTGCTGGAAACGATTGCCCGCTGGTCCGGGCTCCATGCGTTTGCCGAAATCGTCCCGGTCTCTGCCATCGACGGCACCCAGGTGGATGCGCTCGTCGCGGCCATTATCCGGGCCCTGCCGGCGGGGCCGCCGTATTTCCCCGAAGACACCCTGACCGACTCCACCGAGCGGTTCCTGGCGGCCGAGCTCATCCGCGAGAAGATCTTCCGCCTGACCGGGGAGGAGATCCCGTATGCCTCGGCGGTGAGCGTCGAAAGCTACAAGGCGAGCCCGAACGGGCGGCGGGTGAGCATCGAAGCCACCATCCACCTGGAGCGCGACTCCCAAAAGGGGATCATCATCGGCAAGGGCGGCTCCATGCTCAAACGCATCGGGGCCGAGGCGCGGCAGGACATCGCGCAGATGACCGGTGCGACGGTTTACCTGAAGCTTTTTGTGCGCGTGCAGAAAAACTGGCGGAAGGACACCAAGGCGATCGAACGCTTTGGGTATTAAATCGGTCTGATCGGTCTGATCCGACTGATATCAGCGGTTTTTCGCGCCGGTCAGCAGCTGCCGCGCCTTTTCCATGATGGTGGCGGCGGTCGGCCCAGATGGCGGCGCAGCTCGAAGGTCGGCCCGATCACCGGGAAGATGTCCGGGATTCCGATGCGCACGACCGGGCAGCCGGGTTCTTCGGCCAGCGTCTCCACCACCGCACTTCCCAACCCCCCGATGATGTTGTGCTCTTCGACCGTGATGATGCCCCGGGTCTCGCGGGCGCAGGCCTCGACAGCCTCCCGGTCGATCGGCTTCACCGTATGCACGTCCAGCACCCGCGCCCGAATTCCCGATTCCGCCAGCCCGTCGGCGGCTTCGACGGCCTCGGCCACCATCGGCCCGTTGGCCAGGATGGCGATGTCCCGGCCGTCGCGCAGCTGAATGGCCGTCCCGATCTCAAAGGGGGAATTCTCGGCGTAGACGATTTTTTCCTCGTCGCGCCCCAGCCGCAGGAACACGGGCCCGCGGTGGTTCATCGCGGCCCGCACCGCGAGTCCGGAGAGCCTGGCGTCCGATGGGACAATGACCGTCAGGCCGGGCAGGGCGCGCATCAACCCCAGGTCCTCATAGGACTGGTGGGACGGCCCGCCGAACCCGGAGGTCAATCCGCTGCTCAACGCGGCCAGCTTCACGTTCAGGTTCGTGTAAACGATGTCGCCGCGAACCTGCTCCCCCGCCCGCAGGCAGATGAAGTTGGCATGGCGACCAGCGGGATTTTGCCGCAGGTCGCCAGGCCGGCCGCGATCCCCACCAGATTCTGCTCCGCGACGCCGACGTCGAAGAAGCACCGAGGGCAGAGCTGTGCGAATCTTTCCGTACGCATCGGGTAAATGAGGTCGGCCGTGAGCACGACCATGTTTGGGATCTCCACACCGAGGGCGGCCACCGTGTCCCCGAATTCGTCCCGGATCTTGCGATATTTGGCCGGGTCCATCACTCCGTGCATTCGCGGGCTCCTCCCAGTTCCGCCATGGCTTTTTGAAACTCCGTGTCACAGATCGAGTGCCCGTGCCATTCGCGCTTGCCCCCATGAACGACACCCCGCACCCCTTGATGGTTTCGGCGATGATGGTGTTGGGCATTCCCCGGGCCTGTCCAACCTTGGCAAACGTGTCCAGAATGCCTGCCATGTCGTGGCCGCCCAACCGTGTGCACCCGCCAGCCGAAGGCCCGCAACTTGTCGGCCAGGGGCTCCAGAGGCATGACGTCCTCGGTACACCCGCCGACGCAGAGGGTGTTGCGGTCTACTATGGTTACGAGACGGTCCAGCGAGAACTTCCCGGCCGACATGGCGGCTTCCCAGACCATGCGACCCTCAGCACGCCGACGTTGTCAAACAATTTGGGAGAACGTGGCCAAGCAGGGCTTCCGCCTCGACCGACGACATCCTTGCAGGTAATTAGCGACTGTTCAGACGCCGGAGGAAGAGCACATCGGGTTGCCGTGGCATTCAGCATAAAAAAAGCGGAGCCGGGCGGGCTCCGCTTTTAACTGCCGATTCAGGGAGGGGGAATCAGTGATCCGTCACTGGCGATGCAGCCGGCCGGCGAGCCGTCCATGGCAGCCGGATCCCTTCCGGCATCACGCTCAGAAGCGAGAGGAGCAGCCCGGCGGCATAGGGCAGGGCCTGGATCAGCAGCAGGGCCGCCCGGATGATGCGCTCCTCGGTCTGGTCGTTGCCGAAATTGTAGTTCACGACCACCGCGAAGAGCAGCAGCACCATCATGGTGGCCTCACTGCGCGCCATCGTGAAGCCCTTCACCACAGCGCTCTTGCTTTCGCACTTGGGCGTCCGCAGAAAGGGCATGCTCTTCGTGAAGATCCCGCGCAGAATGGCGATGGCGATCGTATGCGTGAGCGCCGTGCCCGCAAGGGCCGCACCCAGCCGCTGCGTAAAGGTGCACGGCACCCGCGCGGTGTAGAGCCAGAGGAAGTGCAGCAGTTTAAACACGAAGGCGCCGATCGGCGGCAGCATCAGCACGTACAGGGGGGCACCGATATATTTGGGGAAGAGCGCCATGCCCAACGCCCAGAAGACGCACAGCACGTTCATGATCAGGCTGATGGCGTCGCCGAACCAGGGCAGCCAGCCGGCGATAAAATGATACCGCTGCCCGAGGTTCAACCCGCTCTGGCGGCTGAACGGCGAGAGCTGGGACCAGTGGTGCTTCATGATCTGCACAGCCCCGTAGACCCAGCGGAACCGCTGCCGCTTGTAGCCGGCGAAGGAATCCGGGGTCAGCCCCTTGCCGAAGCTGTCCTTGACGTACACGGTGTCGTAGCCCGCACTCTGCACGCGCAACCCGAGCTCGGCGTCTTCGCAGATGCACCACTCCGCCCAGTTCCCCAAGTCCGTCAGCAGAGAGCGTCGGATGAGCGTCATGGTGCCGTGCTGGATGATGGCGTTGCGCTCGTTGCGGTGCACCATGCCGATCTCGAAGAACCCGTGGTATTCCCAGTTGATCACCTCTTTGAAGAGGCTGCCCTCCCAGCCGCGATGGTCCTGAGGCGCCTGCACCACCCCGACCTCGGGCCGCTCGAAATGGGGCACCATCAGCTTCAACCAGTCGGCGTTGACGATGTAGTCGCTGTCGACCACCGCCACAATTTCTGCCGCCGGGTCCGTCTGGCGCAGCGCGAAGTTCAAGGCCCCTGCCTTGTAGCCCTCGACCCGGTCCAGGTGGAAGAAGCGGAAACGGGGTCCCAGGGTTTCGCAGTGCGCCTGCACCGGCCGCCAGAGCTCCGGGTGCGGATTGTTGTTGTCGATCACCAGCACTTCGAAGTTGGGGTAATCCAGCGCCGCCAGGCCGTTCAACGTGCCGATCACCATGTCCGGCGGCTCTTTGCAGATCGGGACATGGATGGACACGCGCGGCGTCTGCCGCTCCGGCGCCGGCGGAACCGGCCGGAACCGCCGCTTCAATCCCTCGGGCCAGATCATCTCGGACATCTCGAAGCCGTTGACCAAAATGATCAGCAGCAACCCGGCCTGCATGGGCAGGAGCAGCGCCCAGATAAACGTCTCCCAGAAGAGGAACTCCCCAAACAGGGGGGAGGCGAGCACCCACACGAACACCGAGGCCGTGGTTTGGAGCAGAAGCGCGAAAAAAAGCCTCCCGCTGAACGGTTGCGACGGCTGTGCCCGCAGGTAGACCAGCACCATGAGTACCCCGCTCAGCACGGCGGCCATCGCCGAATACCATGCGGCATCGGACCGGATGGCACCCTGGAATGAGAACTTGGGGTTGCGCTGGACGTCGTAGATGCCCCAGAAGGCCCCGACCACGCCCTCATGCGGCTTTTTCCAGGGCTGATCGAACACCTCCATGACGCAGTAGTCGAGCCGGCGCTGGTCGGCAACGTTCAAAAAACGGCGCAGGAACATGGCTTCGTGTTCGCGGCTCGGCTTGGCCTTGCCGAAGTTCTCTCCATTGCTGGGCCACCCGACTTCCGCCAGAAAGACCGGTTTGTTGGGAAAGGCCTCTCTGACCTGCCGGTAGCGGTCGAGCACCCATCCAATCGAATCGGCAAACGGGACCTTCTCCCAGTAGGGCAGCACGTGGATGGCAATGAAATCGACGTGCTCGACGATCTCCGGGTTCTTGATGAAGACATGCCACGGCTCGGCAGTCCCGACCGGAACCTTGACCGCTGCGCGCACCCGGTCGAGATAGCCGATGAGTTCGCGGGGAGAGAGGTCGTTACGGTAGAGGGCTTCGTTGCCGACAATGACCCGCTTGATGGTCGTGGGATACCGGTTGACATTGCGGATGAGGTTGTAAAGCTCGTCTTCGTTGCGTTCGAAACGGCCATCGATCCAGGCCCCGGCGGTGACCTCCAGGCCCACGCGGGTCGCCATACCCGGGATCGCCTCCATCCCGTCCAGCGACGAGTATGTACGCACGCCCTTGGTCTTCCCCTTGAGAAACACCAGGTCGTCCATGATCTCTTCCGGAGTCGGGAACCGGTTCTCGACCGGGTCCTGGCCGTCGCGATAGGGGCTGAAGGAGACGTAGTTGAATGTGCCAGACCACGGGACTTCGGGAGTTTCCGGCTGGTTGAACACAAACCACAGCGCGATGTTGAACGCGCAGGTAATGCCGAGGATGAGCCACATGGTCTTGCGCATGACGCCGAAGTTCTCCTTGGCTAGTAATTGCTAGCCATTTCCATTTTGCTTCTTTTTGAACGGTGGATCAAAAAAAAAGGCCCTGCATCACAAGGCCAACCGGAAGGCCGAGGTCGCGACAGCGTCCTCCCCAAAAAGAAAAGCAGAGATTCTACCCCTGCCCTGAATATCCCGCTCACAATTTGGTGGTGCAATATAGCACCTTTTTAAACGCCGTCAAGAGCATTCCATTCCCGTACTGATGCCTTTGACGGCAACATAGGGGAAACCGTTTACTGCCGCTCCCACAAGCTTAACCATGGCATTCTGCCAAGGGTGAGGGGAAAAATTTTCTTCTAAAATATTTTTACCCTCAGCTCGGCGAAGAAAAGCCGCTTCAAATTAACCGTTTGAATTTATTACAACCGAAACCATCGATGCGGCTGGAATGAATATTGCTTTGAACTCTTTGCAGGATCAGCTCGGCAAGAAACCGGTTTTACTCACTCGACAAAAAGACGTCACAACTATGAGGTTTCAGACACCTACTTGTATGCATTTAGTGGACGTCTCACCCGGCACACACAAGCTGTCAGGTCAGTCCACGAATAGCTGGCAGGTAACCGACCGACTACCCGGGTCCGGGTGCGGAATGCCGGAACCCGGGAGCCGGCACGGGTCGTCCTCGGCGGGCGGGATGACCCTTATAGAATTGATGACGGTTCTCGCCATCCTGGCGCTTGCCGGCGCGGTGGCGGTACCTCATTTGCTGGACTGGCGCCATGGAATGCGATTGCGGGCGGCCGCAAACGAAATCCGGAACGACTTCGAGCTGGCGCGCATGCGGGCGGTCAAGGAGAACACGGATGTCACGATCCAATTCGACCCAGTCGGGGGACTCTACCGGGTGACGTACAACGACGACGGCGGCAACGTTGTGTTAGTGAGGTCGCACACGCTCCCCCCCGGCATCCTGATCGCAACCGGGAACTCCGCCTACACCCTGGACAGTTACGGCCACCGCGCGGTTTTCGGCTCGCGTGGCACCGCCAGCCCCGGAACGCTGGTGCTGGCCAACAGCAAAGGAGCGACCCGGCAGATCGTGATCAACTTTCTCGGCCGGGTAGATTTGAGGAACTGATCATGGAAACCCTGTCTTCTGCCGATCTCCCCACCGCCTCACGGCCTACGGGCCCGGGCAATCCGGGAGGCTACCTCATTCTGGAGATCATGATTGCGGTAGCCGTCTTCGCGGTCGGTTTTCTGGCGGTCGGCACCCTGGTGGTTTCGACCAGCGCCAATAATACCAAAGGAAACATCGTCACCCAGGCGACGCTGCTGGCGGCCGAAACCATAGAAGACCTCAAAAGCTCAGTCGACATTACCGGCCTGGCCGCTGGCACCTATAACGATGGCCACCCGGTCGACGCCCATGGCAACCCGGGCGGCATTTTCAACCGCAGCTGGGTGGTCAGCGACCCACTGGGGTTCAACAGCTCCCGGCGAGTTCAGGTGAGCGTCAGTTGGAACCGGCTGGGCCGCGTTCGCACCGTTCAGCTCGACACCATCATCCGAGGAAACGGGATATGACGGATCGATTCGGCCACTATCGTGGCGAAACTGGCTTCAGCCTCCTGGAATTGATAGTGGGGCTCGGCCTCGCCGCGACGGTTTTCGGTGTTCTGGTTTCCTTTTTCCTCGACTTCGGTCGCTCCTCCACGACTCAGAACGCTGCCGCGGAAGCGCAGCAAACCGTCCGGGCCGGGCTGGACTTCGTCGCGCGGGAGCTGCGCCTGGCGGGCCTCGATCCGCTTCAGAGCGCTAGCGCCGGAATCGAGGACATCTCGGCGGCCGGTACCCGCATCCGGTTCACCGCTGATTTCTGCAACGAGCCCATCGGCAACTCCTGCGGCGCCCAACCTGAACCCGACGGCAGCGTGGAAGGCGCCGGCGAACGCATCACCTACCTCTACGACGCGGGCCAACGCGAGCTCCGTCGGATGCTGTACGAGGGGACTCCCTCCCAGGCCTGGACAGTGCTCGTGTCGCGGGTCGTTCCCAACCCCAACAACGTCAAGCTCTTCACGTTCGTGGACGGAAATGGCAACGAGGTCACGGACAACGCCAACCGCGGGCTGATCCGCGCGGTGGTCATAACCCTCACGGTGGAAGAGCCGGCCGGCCGGGCCGGCACGGTGACAAGGACCTACACCTCCCGGGTGCGGCTGCGCAACATCGGGATATAGAGGTGCCCCTATTATGATCACAAACCGCTCGCGTTCGGAGCAGCGACTGCAGTCGGAAGAAGGGTATATAGCCCTTTTCGCCGCGCTCGTTCTCCTGATGCTGTTGTCGATCATCGGCATTTCGGCATCACGCATCGCCAGCACCGAGATCACCATGGTGCGTAACGAAGTGATCTACCAGCGGAACTTCTTCCTGGCGGAAGGGGCTGCCATGGAGGCGGCTGATCGGCTGGCCAACACGGCCGACTTGAAGGATCACATGCCCGTCTGGATGGAAACGGCCAATGGGGCCCTCGGCTATGCCAACCTGCGCACGTATTTCAGCCACGCGACCGACCCGTCCGCCACCGTGATCCCCCAGGCGTCCGAGCTGGACTTAAACCGCACGCTCTACGTCGGCGGTGTCGATGGCACAGCGCCGGGCGAGGGTCTGGATCCTGACCGCCCGAAAATTCACGCAATCTCGGTTTACGGGCGCTGTGAGTGGGACGGCGTTTCGATCATCAAGATCGGGTATCGCGCGGCGTATTGATCAAATCTGGATATGGAGATGCATATGCGGTTCGCGACTATCGCACCCAGACGGGACTCGTTCCATGCACGCCTGACCTCGGCCGCGGCGGCCGTATTGGTTTCGCTGCTGATGGCGCTCTCCGCATCGGCCGTGGACCTGGCGGACACGCCCATGTTCACCCGGATTCTCCCGCCTCCGGCCAATCTCATGTTCGTGCTGGACGATTCGGGCAGCATGAACTTCGAAATCCTGGTCACCGGGCAGTACGACGGCAGCTTTCCGGACCCGAACAAGCCCTCGGCGGATCTGGCGGTCGACCCCCACGGCTTCTGCTACGTGTTCGACGACGTCGGTGACAACGTCTACAAGTCGTGGAGCCAACCGGATTGGTATGCCGGCGCGGAAGGCCGCAAGTTCTGGCGGATCCAGTGGTCCGGGGCGAACGTCATGTACTACAACCCGGCCGTGACCTATTCCCCCTGGCCCGGATACGGCAGCGTTTCCTTCAACAACGCCGACCCGAACTCGCCCCGCAGCCATCCGGTCAATGGCACCTATACTCTCGACCTCGCGGCCCAGTCCTTCTCGGTCGGGTCGGTAGTGGTGCCGCACGCGCGCTACATCGTCTATGATGCCGTTGCCGGAAGGCCCTACCTGGTCGTCCTCGACGCGGGCAGTTCGTCAAAGAAATATTTTTCCTTTACGGTCACGGGAACCGGTGTGGCGGAGAAGATAACCGCGCTCACGGCCATCGGGAGCCTGCCCGCCGGCGTCGATTCAGCGCGCAGCTATGTCGAGGAACGCCAGAACTTCGCCAACTGGTTCACTTACCACCGCCGCCGCGAATTCCTGGCCAAGAACGCCCTCGCCAGCGTGATTCGGTCCCTCTCGGACGTGAAGGTTGGAATTTACGGGATCAACAAGCGGGTGGTCGTGCCGCTATCGTACGTCAATGTCACCCAAAACTTCGCGGTCCTGGACAGCACGAACACCTTGCTCCAAAATCTCTACGCGTATTATTCGTCCGGGGGCACCCCGCTGAAGTCCGGCCTCAAGACCGTGGGTCAGTTCTATACGGACAACACCGGCACGCTCTACAACCAGACCGGGCTGAAGCCCTACCCCACGGCCGCGGAGGGTGGGTCCTGCCAGCAGTCGTTCACCATCATTTTGACCGACGGGTACTACGACGACCTCTCCACCACCCTGGACGGCAACACCGACGGCGACAACGGAGTCCCCTACGCGGACACGCATTCGAACACCCTGGCGGACATCGCCATGTATTACTACGAGAAGGATCTCTCGCCGGATGCCGCCGATTCCCCGCCGGGGACCGGCCTGGCCGACCAGGTTCCCAAGAGCAAATACGATCGAGCCGCCCACCAGCACATGGCGACCTACGCGATTGCCTTCGGGGTGAACGGCAGCCTCAACCCGAGCGACTACAACGCCGACCTCTACCACCGTTCGACCGGTCAGCCCATCCAGTGGACCGCGCCGACCGCGTCCTATCGAGCCGAGGCGGTCGATGACCTGTGGCACGCGACCGTGAACGGCCGCGGCAAGTTCTTCAACGCCCGCAACCCGGTCGAGCTGGCGACCGCGATGACCGACCTTATGACGGTCATCTCCGAGATCCTGATCTCGTCGAGTTCCTCGGTCACCGTGAACGGCGACTACCTCTACGGCAAGGTCGGCAGCAACACCCTCATCTACCAGGCCCTCTACAGCAGCAAGGACGGCGAGTGGACGGGCGACATCAAGGCCTTCCCGATCAACGCCACGACCGGCGACGTCATCACCGCTTCGCCCAGATGGTCGGCCGCCCAGCGGCTCGAATCGCTGGCGTATAATCAGCGACGGATTGCGACCTACAACGGCTCGGCCGGGGTCCCGTTTACGGCGGGCAACCTGAGCGCGGCCCAGCAGGCGGCGCTCGGCGCCGATTACAGCAACAAGGTCACGTACCTGCGCGGGGGGGCGGTTTCCGGTTTCCGCACCCGCTCTCAGAAGCTCGGCGATATCGTGAACTCGGCCCCGGTGTTTGCGGACGGAGTGGTTTACAGTGGCGGCAACGACGGCATGCTGCACGCCTTCGATGCGCTGACCGGCGACGAGATTTTCGCCTATGTCCCCAACCTGATTTTCGACCAGCTCTTCCGGCTGACCGACCCGGCCTACACCCACCGCTTTTACGTGGACCTGACGCCCACGATCAAAAAGGGCGCCGGAGTGCTCGGCGGCACCACGACGCGCACGCTGCTGGTGGGCGGCCTCAGGAAGGGCGGAAAAGGCTATTTCGGGCTTAACGTCACCGACGTAAAAACCATCGCAAACGAAAACGACGTGGCCGCGCGCGTCCTCTGGGAGTTCCCCAAAACAAACGACCCGGACATGGGATACTCCTTCAGCAAACCCGTGGTGGTCCGGACCAACAGCACGACCTACCCCTGGGTGGTGATCTTCGGCAACGGTTACAACAGCACCGACGGGAACTCGGTGCTCTACGTCATCCATCCCCAAACCGGGGATGTGATCCGCAAGATCACGGCCGGAACCGGTCCCGACAACGGGCTCTCCAGCCCGATGGCCGTCGACACAAGCCACGACGAGCGCATCGATTTCGTCTATGCCGGGGACCTGAAAGGCAACCTCTGGAAATTCGACCTGACCAACTCTGACCCATCGTATTGGTCAGTGGCGTTCGCCTCGGGCGGTGTCGCGCAGCCCCTGTTCCGCGCCCAGGGCCCCGGGGGGACCGCCCAACCCATCACAGTACGCCCGGAGGTGATGTACCACCCCAAGAGCCACGGCCTCATGGTGTGTTTCGGCTCCGGCAAATATTTAGGGGATGCGGACCTGAGCGACACGTCGGTGCAGTCGATCTACGGCCTCTGGGACTACGGCGACAAGGTGTACGACCAGCAAGCCCAACAGTGGACCCAGGACGACGACCGGGAGTTCCTCGGCACATTCGCCAGCCGCAGCACCGCGCCGCGCCTGTCCAACCAGCCGGCAAAGGTGAGCCTGCTGCAACAGCGGCAGGCGGTCTTCACCGTCAAGACCGGCGGATACGAGCATCGCCTGCGCTTTCTCTCCGCTACGCAGCCGGTCTGGACGACCATGCCCGACCCCGACAACGCCTCCACGCAGGCGCCCGACCCGGACTCGAGCATCAACACCCACGTCGGGTATTACATCGACCTCGACCCGGGCGAGCGGGTCATCAGCGACTCCATCATCCGCAATGGCCTGCTTCTGGCGGTGGGATTCACGCCGAACTCAGACCGGTGCGGGCCTGGCGGCAACTCCATGTTCATGGAAATCAACGCGTTCACGGGCGGATCGGCGGGGGTAGCCTCTTCGACATCACCGGGGACCTGTTAATTGACTCCAAGGATCTGGCCCGGGTGGACTTCAACCAGGACGGGACTGCCGAGGACATCGCCCCCTCCGGCATCGAACTGTTCGGCAACGTCCAGCCGCCGGCTATTCTGCGGCTGCCGGGTTCTGGCGACCCGATGGAAAAGAAATACCTGAGCTCCTCGACCGGAACCATCGAGCAGATTCACGAGAAGGGGCCCAGGCTGGGCGTCACGTACTGGATGGAAATCCACTATTAACCGTTGCTCCGCATCCATCGAGCCGTTAGAATGGGGGATCACGCATCCTGAATCGACGGCTCGATGGTCCTCTCCTTTCACCCTCTGATCAAAGGCGACATGAACCGGCTGTGCGCCGGCCGGGAGCCCGACCCGGCCGACGTGTCGACCATTCGGCGTGCCGGTGCCGTTATCCTGCCCCAAGGCTGCCCGCTGGTGCTCTACCGGGCCGCGCGGGACAACTGCCCGCACGTCTTCCCGAACTACGACGCCCGCTTTGAGTCCCCGGGCAAAACCGGCCAGATTCAGCTGTTCCGCAGCACTGGGGCACGCCATCCAAGGACCGAGCTCTTCGAAAACACCGCAGCGTTCAACCGTCTGCATGGCGGCCGTAGCGACCGCCTTTATCCAGTGGTCTTCAAATTCGACTGGGGCGGGGAGGGTGAGACCGTGTTTCTCGTGCCGGATGCCGCGGCCTTGGAGGACTTCCTTCAGCTCGCGGCCGATTATGAAAGATCCGGGCAAAGCGGTTTTATGCTCCAGGAATACGTTCCCTGCGGGGGGCGTTCACTGCGCGTGGTTGTGATAGGCCAACGGATGATTTCGTACTGGCGCGTGCAAGAGGGGGAAGCGTTTTACACGGGAGTTTCTCGGGGAGGCCGGGTGGATGCCATCTCCGACCCGGATCGGAAGCAGCAGGCCGAAGCGGCCGTGTTCGATTTTTGCAAACGCACCGGTATCAACTTAGCCGGCATCGACCTGTTGTATGACGTCGACCGCCCCCAATCCCCTCCGCTTCTGCTCGAAATCAACTACTTTTTCGGTCGCACCGGGCTCGGAGGTTCGGAGGCATACTATCGCGTGCTTCGCCGTGAGATCCGCAGCTGGTTGCGCTCGCTGCCCGGATAAGGTCTCACGCGTAATGAGCGCGCGCAAACCGTGACGTCAGGAGCCTTGGCATGGCACGGAAAGAAGATACGCAGATGTTCCCCCTACACCTGGAGGAAAGCGATCTGAAGCGCGAACGCGCCCTTGCGCGCGATTTGCGGGAAAGCCAGTGGTGGAAGCGCCGCCTGGCCAAGGGCGCCTGTCACTACTGCGGCCGGGCTTTCCCGCCGCGCGAGCTCACCATGGACCACATCGTTCCCATCTCCCGGGGAGGCAGGACCACAAAAGGCAACGTCGTCCCCTGCTGCAAGCAGTGCAACAACGCCAAAAAACAGCTTCTGGCCATGGAGTGGGAGAACTATCTGAAGCAGCTCAAACACCCGTGACACGCGGCCCCGAGAGGCCGTCAACCCGGGCGGTAGTGCTTCCCCAACGCAGCAGGCGAGAGGTTCGCAAGGGCCCTCAAGAGCCTCCGCGTCCTCGCCCTTCCTTCCCGCCCACCGACGGACCGCCTCATTTTGTGTGAGCGACATGAGCGCCAGCGTGAAGATCATCAACGGGAAGGGTGCCACCTGGAACACTTGGGCGGGGATGGATGGGAACCACCCCTGCAGGTAGATCCCCATCACCTGCAGGGAAGAGAACACATACGCTCCGAGCGCGGCTTTCACGGGGTGCCAGCCTCCGAATATGACCAGTGCCAGCGCGATCCAACCGGTGCCTTCCGCCCCCTGCGGTCGCCCCCAGCCGGGTTTGGTGCAGAGGCTGAACGTCGCCCCCGCCAGCCCGACCAGCGCCCCGCCGCAGACCGTGTAGATGCAACGCACGAGGCGGGGGTCGATGCCGCGCGCATAGGCCGCGCCAGGGTTTTCGCCGACAGCCTGCAGGGTCAAGCCCGGAGCCGTACGGTACACGTACCACCAGCACGCCGCGATCAGTAGCATGCTGACGTACACCGGAAGGTGATGGTTGAAAAATCCCGGCCCCAGAAATGGGAGCTGGTCCAGAAATGGAATTGAAACCGGTGCCGTGTGCGGTCCGGGCTTGCGGGCATAGGGGTTCCCGATAAAGTAAGCCAGATCGCGTGCCATCAGAGTCAGAACGAAGCCTACCGCCACCTGGTTCTGCCCCAGATAAATGCCGAAAACCGCCACCACGGCGGCTACCGCCGCGCCCACCGCCGCACCGGCGGCGAACCCTGCCGGCAGGCTGTTGGTCTCCAGCGCGACGACAAACGCCGCCATGGCAGCGAGCAGAATCGTGCCGTCAAGAGACAGATTGACGACCCCGCTCTTTTCGGCGAGCGTCTCCCCCAAGGTCGCCAGCACGATCGGGGCGGCACCCGCGATCACGCCGGCCATGATGATGGCTAAATCGAATTCGACCATCCCTATCGAGCCCTTTGCGCTAGCCGGGCGTGATGCCCCGGCGCGCCCGCTTCCTCAACCATGTCCGATCGTCACCTGTTCCCGGTTCCGTGTCCGCCAAGCATGCACGCCGAGGGTCGCCATAACGAATGCACCCTGGATGACGCCCCCGAGCGCTGAATCGAGTTGCAGCATCATCGGCAGCTGGATGCTGCCCACGTTCAGGCAGGCAAAGAAGAGGGCCACCGGGGCGATCAGTTTCACTCTGTAGCCTGCCAGCATGACGACCAGTAGAGATAAATACCCATAATTACTAGATATATTTGGAATAAGGCGGTGGTAAATTGCCGTTACCTGAAAATAGCCGGCCAGGGCAGCGAAGCCCCCAGCGAAGAGCATGGCCGCCAGCATCAACCGATCCGGGCGCAAACCGTAGAGAATCGCGGCAACCGGATTATGCCCCACGGCTTTGATGGAGAGCCCGAAACGAGTGTGTTCCAGCAACAGGGCGGTTACCAACAGCGCGAATAGCGATAGGATCAAGGCGGTCGGAGGCAGTCGCAGCACTTCGGAAACCTGCAGCCACAAATGCTCCGGGAATGTCTCGGTGCCGCTCATTGATGCGGCTCCGGGCTGTTTCCAGGGCCCGAAAATAAGCCAGAGCACGATCCCCTGCGCCACGAAGTTGAGACCGAGTCCCGCAAAGATTTCATTTACGCCGGCCCTCGTTTTCAGGTACCCGGCCAAGCCGGCCCAAAGGCCGCCCCCGATAACGGCGACCATCAAGGCGGCCGCCAGCCAGAGCCAACCCTGCCCGGGGGCTTCCGTCCCGATTCTTAGAACCCAGGCGGCTGCGACGGCTCCTATCATGGCCTGACCTTCCACGCCGATGTTCCAAAGGCCGATGCGGAACGTGAACAGCAGCCCGCAGGCGCATAGAGTCAACGGGATCCAGGCTTTGACTACATGAGAAAATTTGACCCACGATCCCACGGCACCCTGAAGGATGTGGTAATAGGCCGACAGGGGAGGGGCGCCCGCAAGGAATAGGACCACAGAGGTGAAGGAGACCACGATGCCCAGGGTGATCAAAGCGTCCTTCATCACGCGCAGAGACGTCTGTGTGTGGGCGATGGCTTCATTCATAAGGCTTCAGGCGACTCCGGCAATGGCTTTTCCCAGGTGATGGGATTCGAGCTCGGCTGACGGCATGTCCGCAACTAGGCGCCCGTTATAAAAAACGAGGACCCGGTCGGCAACCGTTATGATTTCATCCATCTCCGCCGACGAAAACACGATAGCCGCCCCGTTTCGCGCGTAAGACAGCAGGTGCTGCCAGACCCAAAGGGCGGACTCAACATCCAAACCGCGGGTGGGATTTTCGAGAAGCAGCAACCGGGGAGCGTCTATCAACTGCGAGAGCAGCAGCCGTTGCTGGTTCCCGCCTGAAAGGGCCTCCACGTGCGTTTCGGGCCGCCCTTTTATTCGAAACCGTTCAATCCCTGCTTGGGCAGCCGCGCTCGCCTCGCGTCTGTTGAGGAAAAAGTCGCCGCCATCCCGCAGCAGCGCTGCATGCTCGGCTATCGTGAGGCCCGGGATCAAAGCCTCCTCCAGTCGCGCCGTTGGAAGGTAGGCCACCCTCTCCTTCTTAAAATCTTTGTATGTGCGACCGCTCATGTCGCGCCCTGCGAGAGCAACCACCCCACTCGCTGGCCGCCGGATACCTGCGGAAACTCTTAAAAAAATTTCCTGCCCGCTGCCCTCGAGCCCTGCCAACCCGACCACCTCTCCTTCATGGATCGCAACCGAGCAGTCGCTGAGCCCGGAGCGCCCACCCGGGCATGAAACCGCACCGAAGGAAAGCACCGTTTGCGAGGGTTTTCGCCCGGCCGGTCGGATGCTTGCGGGGATAGTGCCGAACATCAGGCGCAGAAGGGACCCTCGGTCAAATGGTCGTTTCACGGTCCCCACCTTCCGGCCCTGGCGCAGCACCGTCACCCGGTCGCAGAGCGTTTCGACATCCTCGAGCTTGTGAGAGACAAGAACAACCGATTTGCCTTCAGCTGACAACCGTCGCAAGCTATCGAAAAGAAAAGATTTTTGGTCGGAAGAGATGCCGGTTGTAGGTTCGTCCAGGATCAGTACCCCTACGCCGAGCGTCAAGAGCCGCAAGAGCTCGAGTTGCTGGCGTTCGCCGACCGTTAGAGACTGAACCCGACCCTCCGGGCGAAGATTGAAATTGAAGACGCGGCAGAGGACCAAGAGACGGCTTTTAAAGCCCTCGCGATCCAGGCGCAACGCTCCGGTCTGCCCCAATATAAAATTGTCCAGAACCGAAAGTTGCTGGAAATCTAACGGGTCCTGATAGAGCATCCCGATACCGGCCCGGACCGCCTCTGCGGGGCAGGAGAACAAGGCGGAACGTCCGTCTACCAAAATTGTCCCGGATGTCCTCCGGATGAATCCCGAGAGGATTTTCATCAGCGTGCTTTTCCCGGCCCCGTTTTCTCCTAAAATCCCATGAATCTCACCCCTCGCGATGACGAGGCTGATGTCGTCATTCGCATTCAACATGCCGTAATATTTTGATATATTTTTAAGCTCGAGTCGCATCAATTGTAGGTGCCCGTTTCGCACCGAAAATAGAACCTGTCTCAAAACAGCAGATCAAGGACCGGAGCAAAGCGGCGCAAGCCGCAACCGCGCAGCATATGGCCGTCAGGCGCATTTTTGAAACCGGTTTTTAAAAAAAGAGGGCGCAGAAAGCAACCACACCCTCTGCACCCTCTTGCACTCCCGTGGTATGAGATTTTTTTAAGGTCTTTTGGTACTGCTCTGCCCGGACATTCCCTCCAGCAGCTGCTCCATGTACCAGATCTGCCTGTCGCTTGCAATTTCACCAGCCTTAACAAACGGTTTTCCATCCTGGTAGTTCAGAGGACCCTTGAAGAGATTCAGTCGGCCTGAAGCCATGGCCCCGATGAAGGCATCCAGATCCTGTTTGACCTGGGGCGGCATGGCAGCTCCTGCCATGAAACCAACCGTGCTGGTATCGTGGTTGTTGATGTCCTTCCAATCCGGACCGAGCCAAACCCATTCCGGCTTCCAGGTTTTTCCCATGGCGGCCTTTATGAAGGTGGTGTAGCCGGGACCCCAGTTGAAGTAGGGAACGCCCAGGCAGACGTCCGGTGCACCCTGACATGCGCCGACATAATCATACGGCACCGCCCAGGCCGTTTTGCCATCCTGTTTTTTCTGCCGGGCAACCGTCAACGCTTCGGTCGTGTCGATGCCGGAAATCACGACGTCATGGCCGGTATTGAAGAAATTGTGGGCCACCTGCGTCGGGTCTGCGGTTACTCCAGGCACGTTGAACCAGAACCCTATCCAGGTCACCTGGAATTTCAGATCTTCAGATTTCTTCTTGAGCACGTCCACCCACGCATGGCGCGCTCCCAGATAAGCCGCAGCCGCAAGGCGCCGGGTTTCCTCGTTTATCAACGGGCCGAGATAACCGATCTTGCCGGTTTTGCTGGCGAGAGCGGCAGCGTACCCCGCCATCATCTTCGTATACTCCATGCGGCCCATCAGGTTGCTCAGGTTCGGGCTGCCTTTGCCGGTCAGGACATCGTCCCCTGAAATGTGCAGGAAATAAACTTGGGGATGGTGTCGGGCGGCTTCACGAGTGCCGTCTTTCATGTCGTCGGAGTTCGCGATGATGAACCTCGCGCCCTTCTCGACCATGTCATCAACTAATTGAGGAATCGTCACCCCCTGGCGGTCAGCCGGATTGACCTTGTCGATGTAAATCATTTTTGTACCCGGCACCATTTTTTCTACGTATCTGCCGGCTTCATAGTGAGCCTGACTCCAGCCGTGGTCGTTGTAAGGACCAACGAGCAGCAGGCCAAATGTGAACGGAGTGTCGGCGGAAAACGCAACGGGAGCGGTAGCGATCAGAATCGCAACCATGACAATAATTTTCTTTAGCATGGTGTCCTCCAAAAAAAATGGGCTTGGTCCCGAGAAGCGATAGTCCACGCGGTATTCGAAAGCCGTTAGCCGGATCAATCTTCCGGACCAACCCATGTCCTAACCCGACACGGGTCATACCATGTCGTCACCGGAGGCTTCCTGCCTGAGGACTTCCTGATACCAGCAAGAAAACTCGAACATGCCTCGAAACCGGTCCTCATTGTTGACAAGGCCCAGTGCGATCTCCAGAACACCTCGGTTATACGCATTGTTCTGAGCCTCGCCCGGTCTGCGCTGCAAGAACTCGCGCACCAGCATCTGGGTGGTACGATTGGTCTTGTCTTTGCGAATGTCGATCGGGTCCTTGGGTTCCTCAAAAGGATCCCACCTATCATAACCCTTCCTTAGTATATGCTGTTGCCTGCGCTCCGACATGCTGTCGAAAATGGCCTTTTTTCGGCGGGCGACCTCTTCGGCTGATAACTTGCTCATTTTTTCCTCCTGGAAGCCGGAGGATCCTCGACCGGGGCCTCCTTCAAGCCCAGATAAACCTCGTCGTATGCGGAAAGCAAGGCCGTTGATACCGGCACCAACATGTCAGCCAGTTTCACGAATCTTGTCTTGAGATCCCGAACCAATTCGGCTGAAATCTCCTGCAGGCGTGCTGTGATGGCGTCCAGATTGACGGTCGGGTAAGTTTCTCCGGGCATGAACCCAGACAGACCGCACGTATGTCCCTCCCCAGCAATCGCCGTAGGTATTCCATAGAAACGGCAGGTCAACGGCCGGTACTCGTACAGCTCGCAGAGGTCTTGTGCACTTAGCAGCGGGCAACGGACTCGCTCCTTTGCCAGGTCGGCCAGGATCTCTGCCTCTGACCTACCCGCCTGAAACTCTTGGTGCGCCCTGCGCTTGATTTTATTGAGCTGCCGGTCTGAGCGGTTGGCGTTTTCCTCGATTGTAGTTTTTTGATCACCCGCGATTTTCGCCTTAAAACGGTGGTTCAGGTAAAGCGCCTCAATCAAGGTCAGGTCGAAAACAGCATGGCAGCAATCCGCGCACCCTTCCGTGCATTTTACGCACTCGCGATGGGCGTTACGGACCCGCTCGAAAGCCGCCTCTGAAGTCGCCACCAGCTTCTCGTATTTTACAAAATATGGTTTGAAATCGAATTCCATGTTGCCCCTTTCCGGGTATGTTCTACCCGCCGGCCACCTTGATTTTTCATGTTCCACGTGAAACAATTTTGTGCATCATATTCCCTCACAGACCGAATGTTTCACGTGGAACCTTTATTTACCAATGCAAAACCTTCCGAAGATGTCCTCTATCACGTCTGTCCTGACGCCAACCCCGAGGACCGCATCCAGTTGAGACAACCCGTCCTTCAAATGCACGGTTACCAACTCGGCTGTTCCCCCGTCGGCGATGCAATCAGCAGCTGCATATACCGATTGCAGGCAGGACTCGAGGAGTTGCTTTTGCCTCAGGTTGACTACCAAGTGCGAGGCATCGGAAAGCGAGTCCCAGCGAGCGGAGAGCCTAATCGCCGCCTTGAGTTCTGAAAGGCCCCGGCCGCTCAGGGCGGATATCGCAATGACCGGGTGCACCGGCCAACCCAAAGGCGGCCGGGTCTCAATTGGGTCTTGGACCAGATCGATTTTGTTGAGAACGAAGATCATCGACATGGCTTTGATATCGTTGAGAATCGCCCGGTCGCCATCTGCGAACGCCCGGTTGGCCTCCATGACAAATAGAAGGGTGTCGGACGCTGCGGCACGCTCCAAGGCCTTGCGGACGCCGATCGCCTCAACGGGCTCATCCGTTCGGCGCAGGCCGGCGGTGTCCCAAAGAGTTACGGGGAGACCGTCGAGTTGCATGCATCCCTCAATCGCATCGCGGGTCGTCCCGGGAAAAGGGGTCACGATAGCACGTTCCTGGCAGAGCAGGCGGTTCATGAGGCTGGATTTGCCAACGTTGGGACGCCCCACGATCGCTACGCTCAACCCGTCACGCATCAGGCGTCCGGTTTCGAATGATGCCAACAGCATGAGGATGCCTTCTCCGATCGTGCGGCGCAATTGCTCACAGATTTCTTGGAGATCGATCGATTCTTCTATTTCTTCGGGAAATTCGATCTCGGCTTCGATTCGCGCCAGACAGGACAGGCATCCTTCCCGGAGCCGTTCGACTTCCGCGCGCAACACTCCATCCATTTGAATCGCAAATCGCGATAGTGCCTGTTCCGAGCGGGCATGGATCAGGTCCATCACGGCTTCGGCTTGGGTCAGGTCGATGCGGCCGTTAAGAAACGCTCGCCGCGTGAACTCTCCAGGTTCAGCCAGAACGGCCCCATTTCTCAGTACCGATTTGAGGATGACCTGGACGGCCGCAGGGGACCCGTGGGAGTGGATCTCGACCACGTCCTCACGCGTGTAGGTCCGCGGGCTCTTCATAACCGCAAGCAGGACTTCGTCAATGATACGGCCGTCGTCGGGGTCAGTGATATGTCCGTAATATAGGCGATGGGATTGAAACGCAGAAAGACTTTCGCCGGAAGTTCGGCGGAAAAGGCGGGATGCGATGGCAGTCGCCTGCGGCCCGGACATCCTGACGATACTGATGCCGCCGGTCCCGGGCGGCGAGGCGAGGGCGGCTATGGTGGATTCGCTCATGAAAACAGTTGCCGGCCCCGGAAACGCCTAAGCGCGTCTCCGAGGCCGGCCGTTCGTGGCCGGATCAACCGAATTTTTTCTGAGTGTACATCTGCTGTCCGATGGACAACACGTTGTTCACGAGCCAGTATAGGACAAGGCCGGATGAGAAGTTGATAAAAATAAAGGTGAAGACCACCGGCATCAACATCATCATCTTAGCTTGAGTGGGATCCCCGGTGGCAGGGGTCATCTTCTGCTGCCAGAGCATGGTCGCCCCCATGATGAGCGTCAGCACCGGGATACCATAAGGCGGATCCATGAACGGGATCGAAAAGCCGAAATTGAAGAGTCGGTCAGGCGCCGATAGGTCTGTTATCCATCCGAAAAAAGGCGCATGGCGCAATTCGATGGCCTGGTCCAGCATCCGGTAGAGCGCAAAGAAAAACGGAATCTGAACCACCATGGGCAGGCACCCGCCAAGAGGGTTGATTCCATAGGTCTTGTGCAACCCCATGACCGCTTCGTTCATTTTCTTTTTGTCGTCCTTGTACTTTTCCCGGATTTCCTGGATCAGGGGCTGCATTTTTTTCATTTGGCTCATGGACTTGTAACTCTTGGTGCCAAGGGGCCAAAGCAGAACCTTTGTGAGGACCGTTAGAATGATAATGGCCACACCATAGTTGGGAATGACCGAGTAAAAATAGTTGAGCAGCCACAGACAGGGTTTGGCCAGCAGATCGAATGTCCCGAAATCGATGGCCTTGTCCAGGTCATGCCCAGCCTGTTTCAGGTATTGCAGGCTCTTGGGTCCAAAATATAGCTCATACTGGTAGGCCTCGTTTGCCCCCGGGGCAATTGTCTGCTCGGGTTCAATGTACCGCGACTCCACCACGTTGTTCGGCTGTGAAGAGATGCGCACGGCAGCCGCCTGTTCTTTAAGCGGAATCAGGCCGAGCATAAAATAGCGGCTTTCAACCGATATCCACCTTATGTTTCCGGATAAATTACCTTTTTTAGCGATGTCATCCTTCTCGATCTGCTGGAGAGACCGGTCAACAAGCGCTGCGGGCCCTTCGAAAACATTGGAGCTCTTCTTGGCTGCCAAGGTATTCCTGAGCCCAACGATGAGGCTGTCTTTGATGGGCTTGTCCCCGCGATTGACGATTCGCACGTCGAAGCCGATGACATAGGAACTGGCCGAGAACTTATATACCTTTTCAAACTGAACACCGTCGGCGGCAGTATAGCCGAATACCAGTTCGCGCGAACCGTCGGTCAGGCTCAACTGATCCCCGTTGAGATTTACTTGGAAAACAGCGTTTTCCAAGCCGGTCGACAGCCCCGACATCCCTACAAAAATGCCGTCAATGGTGCCGTTTTCAGGAAGCAGGTTCTGTAGAGCAGAGTCCGGGGCAGCGGTGACTCGATAGTCCTTGAGAATAAAACTATTGATAGACGCACCTTTCTCTGTCAGTCCGGCTTTATAAAGGGGTGTTTCAACTGTAAGGCTACGGGATGGCCGTTGGGGTTCGGCTTTGGGAGTTGCCGCGGGTGCTGCGTCCGGTTTGGGGATCATGGCCGTGGGTTGGGATTTTTCTTCCACACGCGCGTCTTGCTGGAGCTGTGGCACGGGGCGCTGTTTGGGCTCCTGACCGAAAAACACGTTCCACAGCATGAACACGAGGAACGAGAGAACGAGAGCCACGAGCAGTCGCATCTGGTCCATTTTAATCTCCTAGTTGAAAAGATCGGCCTTCAAACGCCGCATTATCAAGGGACGGGGTCGAAGCCCCCAGGGTGAAAGGGGTGACAGCGCAACAGGCGCCGCACGGCATACCAAATCCCTCGCGATGGTCCATGGCGTGTGATGGCTTGAACGGCGTATTCGGAGCAGGAGGGGTAAAAACGGCATACAGGGCCGAGCAGTGGCGATAGGGTTAACTGATATCCCCTTATCATGAATCTTAAAAGAGCTATGGCGAATCGGTTGTTCAACCCCCCGACAACTCCTCAAAGATCTTATGCAGCTCCTGAAATATCACCTGGTTCGGTTTCCCGTTAGCAGCTTTCCGTGCAATGATGTTGATATCCAAGGGCCGCTGCAGCATCCTGCGATTCAGGCGGAAATGTTCACGCGCAAGCCGCTTTATGCGGTTACGTTCGACCGCCCCGCCGACCTTACGGCTGACGGTAACTCCCAAACGCGACAGCTCCCCTCGACTCGGGGCCACCACGGCGACGAACAGCTCTGAGCGAGTCGCTCGCCCGGCTACAGACAAGCCGACATATTCAGACCGCTTCAGAATCCGATCGATTTTTTGGAAGGAAAACCTCAATAGCGCTATGGCCCTTCAGAGTGAACAGGTTGATCAACCGGCCAAGCGAGTACGGCCCTTGGCACGGCGCCGACTCAGGATCAGGCGCCCGTTCTTGGTGGACATGCGTTTACGGAATCCGTGATTGCGCACTCTGCGCAGCCGGCTGGGCTGAAATGGTCTTTTCATGGCAGCAGTTCCTTTTGGTCAATCGTTGGCCCGCAACCAAGGTGCGGAATGAAAGCATCTGGAAAAACCTGACGAATTGATCATATTGTCTGAAAAATGTCAAGCGAATCGACGGCGAATGGATATCCGGGATTCCAATCGGCAGCCGCCCTTCGCCCGTGGACCCTGCTGTGGTTCCGGCGAAGGATAAGAGGATAAAATGATCTTGATTTCGAATAAAAACCTAAGTAACGTAAACATTTCATATTTTCTTTAATCCCAGGCTCCGGGAGAGAGCGCAGGCGCGACTCGCTCCCGAGAAGCGATGTTCAAGTTTCAAGAAGGAGGGGCACCAATGAAGTTGACCATCACGCGGGCGAAACAGCACAAACCGAAGCCGGACGAAAAGAACCTTGGCTTTGGGACGAAGTTCACGGACTACATGTTCAACATGGACTACGCAACGGGCGAGGGATGGCACAATCCACGGATCGAACCCTATGCGCCCGTCAGCTTGGACCCTGCCACGATGGTGCTCCACTACGGTCAAGGAGTTTTCGAAGGCCTGAAAGCCTACCGCACCGCTAAGGGGCGCATCCAGCTTTTTCGCCCGCAGGACAATTTTCGACGCATGAACCGGTCGAATGACATTCTCTGCATCCCGCGGTTCGACGAGGCCCAAGCGCTCGAAGCTCTCAAAGAGCTTTTAATCCTGGAGCAGGATTGGGTGCCGCGCGAACCCGAGACCTCGTTGTACATTCGGCCCACCATTTATGCCGCTGACCCGTTCCTCGGGGTCCGCGCTTCGCATACATACCGTTTTTTCATCATCCTCTGCCCCGTGGGCGCCTATTATCCGGAGGGGTTCAGCCCGGTCAAAATTCTGGTTGAAAAAGAACACGTGCGCGCCGTTCCCGGGGGTACGGGTGAAGCCAAAACGCTGGGCAACTACGCTGCCAGCCTGCTCGCAGGCCAAAAGGCCCACGATGCCGGCTACACCCAAGTGCTCTGGCTCGACGGCGTCGAGCGCAAGTACATCGAGGAAGTAGGCGCGATGAACATCTTCTTCGTCATCGACGGCGAGTTGGTCACGCCCGCCCTGCAGGGCAGCATCCTGCACGGGGTAACGCGCGACACGGTGCTGCAGCTCGGGCGTCAATGGGGCCTGCGCGTTGCGGAGCGCCGCATCAGCATCGACGACGTGCTTGCGGCCGGAAAAACCGGAAAACTCCAAGAGGTTTTCGGCTCAGGCACGGCTGCCGTCATTTCCCCTGTGGGACAGGTCAAGTACGGCGACCACGTTATCACCATCGGCGGCGGGAAGGTCGGGCCGATCGCCCAGCGTTTCTACGCCACGATCACGAACATCCAATACGGGCGCGAGGAGGATCCGAAAGGGTGGATCGTTCCGGTGACCTGAAACGGGAAGACGTGAGCACGCCCGGCAGCGTGCCGCAGCTGGCGGCGTTCGAGGAGAAAATGGCCCGGGCCGGGCTGAACCGCTTGGTCATTGACACCTTCTCGCGCTACTACTGTCGGCTGATCGGCGGCGAGACCGGGATGATCTACGGCGCCGACATCCGGCCGATCCGGCCGGCCGACATCCCGCGCCATAGCGACCTGGCGGAGTATGCCCCGGCCGGTCACAGTTGCCTGCCGCAGGCCGTGCGCATCGTCCTCAACGGCGGGTTGGGCACGTCCATGGGGCTGCTCGGCCCGAAGTCCTTACTGCACGTCAAGGGGGCGCTCTCCTTTCTGGAAATCATCCTGCGCCAGGCGGAGTTGAGCCAATCCCGCCTGGCGTTCATGAACAGCTTCAACACGGACGCCGCCACCCGCTCCGAGATCTCACGGCTGAATCCCTCCCGGCAGCCGCTTTTTTTCCTCCAGCACAAGTTTCCCAAAATCCTGCAGGTGGAGCTCACGCCTGCGGACTGGCCACACAATCGCGAACTCGAGTGGAATCCGCCCGGACATGGGGATGTCTATGCGGCCCTATTCGCATCCGGGATGCTGGATCGGCTGCTGGCCGAAGGCGTGCGCTACGCCTTCATCTGCAACTCGGACAACCTGGGCGCGGCCATAGACCGGTCCCTGCTTGGCTATTTCGCCCATCACCACTTCCCCTTTATGATGGAAGTGGCGGAGAAAACGCCGGCCGACGTCAAGGGCGGGCATCTTGCCCGTCACGTCAACGGCCGGTTGATCCTGCGCGAAGCGGCCCAATGCCCAAGGGAAGAGATGACCGCATTCCAGGACATTGCCCGCTACCGGTTTTTCAACACCAATAACATCTGGGTTAACCTCGAGTTCCTCAAAGACCTGATCGCCCGTCATGCGATTGTCGACCTGGCGATGATCGTGAACCCGAAGACTGTAGACCCGCGGGACGAGAGGAGCCCGGCCGTCTATCATATCGAAACGGCAATGGGGTCCGGCATCTCGCTTTTTGAAGGAGCCACCGCTGTTAACGTGCCGCGCGCTCGCTTTCTTCCGGTGAAAACCTGCAACGATCTTCTGGCTGTGAGATCGGATTGCTTCGTCTACTCTGAGTTGGAAGGCTTGAAGCTCAACCCGGCGCGTGCCGCCGCTGGCCGTGCCGAGTCCATCAAGATCAAGCTCGATCCAAAATTCTACGGCAAGTTCGACCTTCTCGAGGACCGCTTCCCTGACGGTGCACCATCGCTCGTAGAGTGTGATTCCCTGACGGTCACCGGAGATGTGCGCTTCTCAGGACAGGTGTCGATCCGGGGATCCGTGACGATCTCGAACAACCTATCCCAGCCCGTGGATATACCCGCCGGGACGACCGTCGACCACGACATGGTATGGTAAGGCCGAATTCCGGCTGGCCTCCGGCAAAGCTGGAGGTTTGATGTAATGAGCGGCTCAACGCCCCATGGCCCTTTGGGGAAAATAATTTTTGCGATAGTACTGGTCGTGCGCCCCTTCGCCGGCACGACCCTCTTCTTTCCCACGTGAGGTCTCTACGCAATTGCAATAGAAGCCATCTCAAAAATAGCAGATCACGCCAGAGGGGCAGGCGCCCGCCGATGAAAACGCGCAGCAACCGTGCCAGGTTGTGAACATTTTTCAGAGGCAGGCAACGCCGCCATCGGGTGTCAGATGCATTTTTGAGATGGCTTCTAATCTTTCAATCTCAATTGTTTCTTTAGCATTCTTTTTGATTTGAGTTGGGAAGCAGATCTCGTGAGAAAATCCAGAACCTTCTCAGGGCATGTGTAAAACATTTAACTCCCGGAACTGTCAACCCCGTGGTTGAGTCCCACGGCAGAGCCGGAGGTTTAAGTGGATGGAACTCGATGTCACTCGCGACGGCGGGTGATGTACTTGATGAGCGCCCGGTCGCTGGAGCCCGGGGCGACTTTGAACCCGGGCTGGAGCACCAGACCCGCTTCAAGGACCCCCGCGTTCTCGCGCAGACGATCGAGAAACACCTTTTCGGTGTAGACCGTAGAGAGTGTTTCTAGGACGCGACGGCTGCCGACGATTTCGACCCGCTGAGGTTCCACGCTGACTTCCGTCAGGGTGAGATTTTCGGGCAGACGCCCGGTCCAGTCCACCTGAACGGGCAGTTCCTTGCGGACCGTGACGTCCAAGTCCACCGAGACGTTGTGCGGGGTCACCCCCTTGAGCACGATCCCCGGCGGCAGGGTAATGTTCTGGCTGGTGATGCTGAAGTGATTCTGCCCGATCAGGGTGTTGGTCAGGTCGAGCCGCACCCGCACCTGATCCGGCCGCATGGACTTGATGAGGGTCCCCGAGCCGCTCAGGGTCAACCGGACGGTGTTGACCGAAGTCTGCACGATTTCCCTGTTCGGGTCGCGGTTCTGGTACTCGATCGGCACGTCGAAGGTAATCAGCGTTTCCAGACCCTGGGAGATGCTGAACCAGAACCCGGTGATGAACAGGAGCGACACCAGAGCGGCGATCGAGATTTCGATGCGCTCCCTTTTCTGGTGGGGGCCCTGCTCGTCGGCAATGCCGAAATGCTCCTCGAGCTTCTGCGCCAGCTTGCGCCGGCTGCCGATCCCTCTCAGGCGCGTGCCCTTCGCCAAGCTGACTTCGCCGCGCTCCTCGGACACCACCACCACGACCGCATCGCTGATCTCGGACAGGCCTAAGGCCGCCCGGTGGCGCGTTCCGAAGTGTGAGGGCAAGTCTTCGCGACGCGACAGCGGCAGGATGGCGCCCACCCGCGACACGCGGTCGCCCTCGACGATGGCCGCGCCGTCGTGCACGGGGTTGTCGGGAAAAAACACACTCAGCAGCATCTCGCGCGAGATGTCGCCGTTCCAGTCGAGCCCCCCTGGGCCAACTCGCGGATATCCTCTTCGCCGGGGATGACGATGATGGCGCCGTGGTTGCGTCGGGCCAGCTCGAAGGCGCAGTCCGCGATGATGTCTACTGGGGCGAGGCGGGCCTTCGGGGCAAAGCCCCACAGGATCGTACGTAGGTTCTTGGCCTGGAGGACGTTTCGGATTTCGTTGCGGAAAACGACGACGATGATCAGCGCCGCAACCGCAACAATGCCCTGCACGACCCAGCTGGTGACGATCAGCCCCATGTACCCCGCGATCTGCTGGAAAAACCAGAGCAGGGTCAGCGCAATGAGCACCCGAAAGACGTTGGTCCCGCGGAAGAGCACGTAGAATCGGAACAGGATGTAGCTGTTGAGCACGATGTCAACCACATCCTGCCAGCGGAAGCTCTCGAGGAGGTGCAGCAGTTTTTCCATCCGCTTAGTCCGTCACGCTGAAACGCAGCGTCTTTAACACGCGCCCGCTCGTGTCGCTGATCTCGACCCGCCAAGGGCCTTTGTCAGCCTCCCGCAGCTGGATGCTGCTGTACGTGGTCCAGCGCGGCTGCTTCAGGGGCAGCCGGATACGGGAGCTCGGCTTGTCCCTGAAAAACCACTGATGATAGACCACCGTATCCTCGGAGAGCTGGTCGAAGAAGGTGTAACAGTAGACTTTACCGGCCGAGATTGAGAACGTCACGGCCGGAAACGCGGGAATGCCGTCCTTGATGTCTTCGCAGATCAGGGCCTGGATCAATTTCGGCGGCGAGGCGACCCGCGGCGCAGCAGATTGGCAGATCCCGTTCAGCACCCCGGTCGCCAGGAGCGCGACGACGACCAGTATCCGGATGGCGTATGACAGCACAGCGACTCTCCCTCTCCTGCGGCCTGGCCTCCAGTGAATCGGCCGGCCGCCCCAGCTTCTAACCTTAGCGAACTTTATTGAATTTGCAAGCGGAAAGGGCTGGCCGCGCTTTTTTCCAAAAGCGATTTGGGATATGCTGGAGAAGGAGGAATCATGCAACAATCCGATCGCTTAATCCAGCAGCCCTTCCCCGGAAGCAGCAGCGTCTTCTTCTGCGGCGACCTGGTCACCTTCTCCCTCGACTTCCCCGCAGGGATGCCGGGAGCGGCCTGGGTCCGCACCAACATCGGTCACGCGGGGGTCACGCGCACCGAGATCATCCGCAATGTCGACCGTCAGGAGACCCCCCTCGGCCGGGACTGGTTCGACATCCCCATGCGCCGGGTGGACGTCGGGCGCTTCGAGGTCCGGCTCCCCTTGACGGAGGTGGGCCACTTCGAGGCCAAGTGCTTCTTCCTCGAGGAGGGGCAGACGAGCCCGGTGTGGCCCCGGGGCACGAACACGGCTCTCAACGTCGAGCCGGCCGAATCCTGCTGCGGGAACATCATCTACAACGCTTTCGTGCGGCAGTTCGGACCCAACAAGGCCGGGCAGGCAACCCTGTCCCCGCAGGCCCGGGAGTGCGTGCGGGCCTTGGACGCGGCGCGCTTCACCGTCATTCCGCCCTCGGGGACCTTCCGCGATCTCGCCGCGGAGCTCGATTTCATCGTCGGGGTCCTGGGATGCCGCATTCTCATGCTGCTGCCCATCCACCCCACTCCGACCACCTATGGCCGCATGGGACGCTTCGGCAGCCCCTATGCCGCCCTGAGTTTCAGGGGAGTCGACCCGGCGCTGGCCGTATTCGACCCGAAGGCCACCCCGATGGAGCAGTTCGTGGAGCTCGTGGACGCGATTCACCGGCGTCACGCGCGGGTTTTCCTGGACATCGCCATCAACCACACCGGCTGGGCCGCCAACCTTCACGTCAACCACCCGGAGTGGCTCGCCCGCACCCCCGAGGGCCGGATCGAGGTCCCGGGGGCGTGGGGTGTGCAGTGGGAGGACCTGACCCGGCTCGACTACGACCACGTCGATCTCTGGAAATTCATGGCGGAGGTGTTCCTGACCTGGTGCCGCCGCGGGGTGGACGGCTTCCGCTGCGACGCCGGGTACATGATCCCCCACGCCGCCTGGCGCTACATCGTGGCGCGGGTGCGCGCGGAGTTCCCGGAGACGACCTTTTTGCTGGAGGGACTGGGCGGCAAGATCTCGGTCACCCGCGAGCTGTTGAACACGGCCAACCTGAACTGGGCCTACTCGGAACTGTTCCAGAATTACGACCGGGCGCAGATCGAACACTACCTGCCCGAGGCCAACGATATCTCCGCCACCCACGGCATCACGGTGCACTTCGCCGAGACGCACGACAACTTGCGGCTCGCCGCCCGCTCTCCCGTCTGGGCACGTATGCGCACGGCCCTGTGTGCCCTGGCGTCCCACCAGGGAGCCTTCGGGTTCGCCAACGGGGTCGAGTGGCTGGCAACCGAGAAGATCAACGTGCACGAGGACCCGTCGCTGAACTGGGGCGCCGCGCCGAACCAGGTGGCGGACATCAGGCGGCTATCTCTTCTGCTGAAGCTGCACCCGGCCTTTCACGACCGGACAGAGGTGTCCCTCGCCCAGAATGGTGGCGGAAACCAGATCGTTATCCTGCGCCGCCACAGGCCCTCCGGCAAGCAACTGCTCATACCCATCAACCTGGACCCGGATCAGGCGACGACCGCCAGCTGGGCCCAGGCCGAGACCGGGCTGTCGCAGACGGCCTATTGCGACCTGCTCACCGGCCGCCCCGTGAACGTTGAAAACCGCGGGGGCATCTTCGCGTGCGCGCTGGAGCCGGGGCAGGTGTTCTGCCTCAGCCCCGACCCCGCCGACCTCGACCTGCTGGGGGATCCGGCGGACTCGCAGACGGCCGTCCCCCCGCGGGTGGAGCTCCAGCGGCTGAGAGCCAAGGCCTTGCAGATCGTCGAGTACTTCGGCGACTCTCAGGACCTTGCCGACTTCGACGCGGACGCAGCCGCCCGCGAGCTGCACACCGCCCCGGAAGCCTATTGCGCCGGCCTGAACCGCGCGGGAACCGCCAGCCGGGTGGTGGTCTGGCAATGGCCTCGGGACCAACGCCGGGAAGTGATGATTCCGCCCGGCCACCTTCTGATGGTTCGCTCCGCCTTCCCGTTTCACGCCCGCCTGACCGACGAGCAGCGCAGCCTCGCCGTGGAGGCCGACCTGCGGTCGGCGGCAGGCGACCACTTCTGCCTGCTGATCCCGCCGCCCCCCTCGAAGCACCTGCGGCGGTTGACCCTGCACCTGGTCGTCCACGAGGATGCCGGCTCCCGTCGCGCGACCGCGCCCCTCATGCTGTTGCCTCCGGGCGGCGAGGCGCGCGCGCGCCGCATCTTCGGACGCTCTCGGCTGCTGAGTGAACCGATGCACTTTCTCTCCACCAACGGCCGCGGCGCCATGCTGCGCGTCCCCGTGGCCTGGGGATCGCTCACCAGCCGCTACGACGCGCTGCTTGCGGCCAACCTCAGCCCCGACTACCCCGAAGACCGCTGGATCATGTTCACCCGCTGCCGGGCCTGGCTCGTCTACCAGGGGTACTCCCAGGACATCGCAATCGACAGCCTGCAGGCGTTCGCTCTGGGCGATGGCCGCAGCGCCGTCTGGCGCTACAAGATCCCGAGCGGCCAGGGGCAGCACGTGCTCTTGACCCTCACAGCCGAGATGCTACCCGGCCGTAACGCGGTGCGCCTGGTGTTCGCACGTCGACCGGCCGGGTCGAACCCCTCCCGCCTGGCGGACGCAACCCCCGTGCGACTCATCCTGCGCCCGGACATCGAAGACCGCAGCTTCCACGAGACCACGAAGGCCTTCACCGGCCCGGAACACCAATTCCGCGCCGCGCTCGCGGCCGCGAAAGATGGGTTCGAGTTCCGCCCGGACCCGCAACGCCGCCTACACATGGCAGTGTCGCACGGCCGTTTTTTCCACGAGCCGGAGTGGCAGTACATGGTGAAGCTCCCCCGGGACGAAGCGCGCGGGCAGGACTCGCACTCGGACCTATTCAGCCCCGGGTACTTCGAATCCCGGCTGCCCGGCGGCGGGGACGTGACGCTCACGGCCGAAATCAACCCGGCCGCCTCCCGCACGGCGGGGCGCCCCTGCGGAGGCGCGGCCGAAGCCGCGCCCCGCGCCGGTCGCCCGCCCGCTCGAGGTCCTGACGGCGGCCCTCGACCATTACGTCGTCGACCGCGACGGCCTTAAATCAGTCATCGCCGGCTACCCCTGGTTCCTCGACTGGGGGCGCGACTCCCTGATCAGCGTGCGGGGGCTGGTGGCGGCAGGCCGCTTTGCGGACGCGCGCGGGGTGCTCACGCTTTTCGGACAGTTCGAAGACCGCGGCACCCTGCCGAACATGATCCGCGGCGGAGACGCGCGCAACCGCGACACCTCGGACGCCCCCCTGTGGTTTGCGGTAGCGTGCTCCGATCTGGCCCGGGCGGAGGGCGACGACGATCTTTACCGCAGCGACTGCGGCGGTCGCCCGGTGCGGGAGGTGCTCGCCTCCATCGTGCGCTCCTACATGGCCGGCACGCCGAACGGTGTGCGCATGGACCCGGATTCGGGGCTGATCTACAGCCCGTCGCACTTTACCTGGATGGACACGAACTACCCGGCGGGCACGCCGCGCCAGGGGTTCCCGATCGAGATCCAGGCCTTGTGGCACGCTGCCCTCAATGCCGCAGCGGCGGCCCAGGCGAAGGACGGCCGGCGCTGGCGCGCCCTCGCGGACCGGGCGCGGGACTCGATCGCGACCCTTTTCCGGCAACCGGCCACCGGTGGCCTGTGCGACTGCCTGCACGCGGAGCCAGGTCGGCCGGCCCAGGCGGCGGAGCCCGACGACGCGGTACGGCCAAATCAGCTGTTCGCCGTCAGCCTCGGCGTGATCGACCCCGCCGGCCCGCTCGCGCGCGAGATCCTGAGAACCTGCGCGGAGCTCTTGGTGCCGGGGGCCATTCGCAGCCTGGCGGACCGCCCGGTCGCGCGTCCGATCCCCGTGGTCCACAACGGGACGGCGCTGAACGACCCGCTCCGGCCCTACTGGGGCCAGTACAACGGCGACGAGGACACCCGCCGCAAACCGGCCTACCACAACGGGACCGCCTGGACATGGCCCTTCCCCACGTACTGCGAGGCGTGGGCCGCGTCCTACGGTGAGCAGGGGCGGACGACCGCCCTCTCCTGGCTGGCGAGCAGCACCGTGCTGCTCGAGTCCGGGTGCATCGGCCACCTGCCCGAGATCCTGGACGGAGACTACCCGCACCGGACGCGCGGCTGCGATGCCCAATCCTGGGGCGTCAGCGAGTGGGTGCGTGTGTGGCTCAAGCTGCAATCCCCGCAACCCGATAGAACAGATTGATTTTTTTTAAAGGGCCCGCTATCCTTCAAGTGACATGCCGAATTCCCTCCGGGCGCCATCACCTCCCCATGGGACCTGCGGCGGCACGTTTATCTGCTACCGGTAAACGGGCCCACGGGCCAACACCTTCGCCGGACCCTGCAAGTCCGCATCCGGCCGAACACGGAACCACCAACACGATAGAGGAGTCGGATCCCCGTTTATGCGCAATTTCAAATCCTATCAGGTGCAGCCCAACATCCCCGACAACCTCGCCTTTCTGGAGACCCTGTCGCGCAACATGTGGTGGTGCTGGACGCGCGACGCGGTCGAACTGTTCCGGCGCATTGACCCGCGCCTCTGGGCCGAGTGCGGGCGCAACCCGGTCCCCTTACTGAACCGCGTCCCCCAGGCCCGCCTCGAAAAGCTGGCGAAGGACACCAGCTACATCGGGCACATGGAGCGGGTGCGCGGCCTGTTCGAAAAACGGGTGCACCATCCCGAGATCGAGCTGGAGTTGCCCTTCGCGGCCAATGAGCACATAGCCTATTTCTCGATGGAATTCGGCATCCACGAAAGCCTGCCGCTGTTCGCCGGGGGTCTGGGGATCCTGGCCGGGGACCACTTGAAAGCCACTTCAAACATGGGCTTGCCCCTGGCGGGGGTCGGCCTCATGTACCGCCAAGGGTATTTTCGCCAGTACCTCAACCACGAAGGCTACCAACAGGAGGCCTATCCGGAAACCGACGCCTACAGCCTGCCCATCCAGCGCGTACGCGACGCGGCCGGAAACGAGATCCGGGTGAGCATCCAAGGCCCGGACGGCCCGGTGCACGCCATGATCTGGAAAGTGCTCATCGGCCGCGTACCGCTTTACCTCCTGGACACCAACATCCTCGAAAATCCGCCGGAAATCCGCGAGATCACCGCGCGGCTGTACTCGGCCGAGGGCAAGATCCGGCTGGCCCAGGAGGTGCTGCTCGGCATCGGCGGAATGCGCGCCCTCAAGGCCATGGGCATCCTCGCCAAAGTCGTGCACATGAACGAAGGCCACTGCGCCTTTGCCGGCCTGGAGCGCCTGGCCCAGATCATGGAGGACCACGCGATCGACCTGAAAACGGCGCTCCAAATCGTCCCGCGCACCACGATCTTCACGACCCACACCCCGGTGGCGGCCGGGCACGACGAGTTCCCGGCGGAAATGGTCCGACCCTACCTCAAGCCCCTCGCGGAGCGGGTGAAGACGACAGAGCGGGAATTGCTGTCCTGGGGCCAGGCGCAGGGAGCCAGCGAGAACGGGCCGATTTCAATGTTCATCCTGGGGGTGCGGCTCTCGGCCGCCTGCAACGGGGTGAGCCAGCTCCACGGCAGCGTTGCGCGCCGCATGTGGTCCCATCTCTGGCCGGGGCGACCGGTCGAAGAGATCCCCATCGCTCACATCACCAACGGCGTGCACGTGGCAAGCTTCGTTTCGCACGAGTTCGCCAACCTGTTCGACCGCTACCTCGGGCCGGACTGGTACCTGGGCTCCCAGCGGCCCGACAACATCCGGCGCATCGACGAGATCTACAACGAAGACCTCTGGCGCGCGCACGAGCTCAACCGCTCGCGCCTGGTGCGTACCAGCCGCGAACACCTGGTGCGCCAGTATCAGCGGCGCAACGCCCCGCGCGGCGTGCTCGAGAACGTGGAAAAGGCTCTCGACCCGGGCATACTCACGATTGCCTTTGCCCGGCGCTTCGCCACGTACAAGCGTGCCTTTCTGCTGCTCCAAGACCCGCAGCGCCTGGAGGCGCTGATCAACAACCCCAAAATGCCGGTTCAGTTCATCTTCGCCGGCAAGGCCCACCCCCGCGACAACGAGGGCAAAGACCTCATCCGCCAGCTGTTCCAGTTCGCCAACCGCCCTTCGGTGCGCGAGCGGTTCATTTTCCTGGAAGACTACGACATGCACCTGGCTCGGCACCTGCTTCAGGGGTCGGACGTCTGGCTGAACACGCCCCGCCGGCCGTTCGAGGCATGCGGGACCTCCGGCATGAAGGCCGCCATCAACGGTGCGCTCAACTTCAGCATTTTGGACGGGTGGTGGTGCGAGGGGTATCGCGAGAGCGTGGGCTGGAGCATCGGCAACGGCGAAGAGTACGAAGACCACGCATACCAGGATGCCGTCGAAAGCCAGGCGCTTTACAACATCCTGGAAAACGAACTCGTGCCGTGTTTCTACGATCGCCGCACCGGCGACCAGCCGAATGCCTGGGTCGGGAAGATGAAGGCTTCCATGAAAATGGCCATGGAGCGTTTCTGCGCCCTGCGCATGGTCACCGACTATGTCGAGACGTTCTACACCCCCTGCGGGCGCGAGTATGACCGCCTGGTCGCCAACGGCGGAGATGCGGCGCGGCGATTCGCCGAGCAGGCCGAGCGGGTGCGCACCCTGTGGAAGGGGGTCCAGATCGACGCGCCCAGCCGCGAATCCCGGGGGGTGCAGCGGGTGGGGGACTCGTTCCACGTCGCGGCCGAGGTGAGCCTGGGAGAGCTGCGGCCGGACGAGGTGGACATCGAGCTTTACGTCGGCCACTACAAGACCTTCTCGGAGCTGACCGACAGCCGCATCGTACCGATGCAGGTGGCCGAAGATCACGGCAATGGCCGCTACCGTTACAGCTGCCAGGTCGGCTGCGACACGGCCGGCCGGTTCGGGTTTTCGGTTCGCGCAACCCCTCACGGGGACGCCTGGATCAAGCTGACCCCGGGGCTGGTCACCTGGGCGCAGGATTGACGCCGGCGCGACGCCCCGGCTGTTATTTCGAGGTCGCGAAAGGACTGAACCATGGGCAGCGCACACCGCAACCCCAGAGTGCTCGTGGTGACCCCGGAAGTCACCTACCTACCGGACCGCATGGGCAATCTCGCATCGTTCTTCACCGCCAAGGCCGGAGGGTTGGCCGACGTCTCGGCCGCGCTGGTGAGCGCGCTCTTCGACCAGGGGGCCGACGTGCACGTCGCGCTGCCGGACTACCGTTCCATTTTCAGCGACCGCCTGGTCCCGTTCCTGAAGGACGAAATCACCAGCATCCAGCGCAAAATGCCTGACGACCGGGTGCACCTGGCCGAGGACCGAGCGTTCTTCTACATTAACCGGGTGTATTCGAAGTACGGGGATGAGAACATCAAGCTCGCGCTCGCCTTCCAGAGGGAAGTCGTCAACAACATCATCCCGCGCGTCCAGCCCGACCTCATCCACTGCAACGACTGGATGACCGGGCTCATCCCGGCTGTGGCCCGGCGCCTGCGCATCCCGTGCCTGTTCACCATCCACAACATCCACACGGTCAAGTCGACCCTGGCCTTCATCGAGGACCGCGGGCTCGACGCCGCCAGCTTCTGGCAGCATCTGTACTACATGAACTACGCCCCGAGCTACGAAAGTGCCCGGGACGCCAACCCGGTGGACTTCCTGACGAGCGGCATCTTCGCCGCGCACTTCGTCAACACCGTCAGCCCCACCTTCCTGGTCGAGATCGTGGACGGCCAGCACCACTTCGTCGAGCCGCAGATCCGCAAGGAACTGGCCAACAAGTACTACGCCGGCTGCGGGTTCGGGATCCTGAACGCGCCGGACCCGGCCTTTCGGCCGGATTCCGACAAGGACCTGAAAGAGACCTACGGGCCCAAGAACCACGCCGCGGCCAAGCGCGAGAACAAGCGCTTCATCCAGCGCAACCTCGGGCTCATCGAAGACCCCGAGGCACCACTCTTCTTCTGGCCCTCGCGGCTCGACCCCGTGCAGAAGGGCTGCCAGCTGCTGGCCGACATCTTTTTCCGGCTCATCTCGAGCTGGTGGGACCGCAACCTGCAGGTGGTCTTCGTTGCCAACGGCGAGTACCAGCACGTTTTCCAGGACATCGTCAACCACCACAGCTTCCACAAGCGCGTCGCCATCTGTGATTTCAGCGAACAGATGGAACACCTGGCCTATGGGGCGTCCGATTTCATCCTCATGCCGTCCCGGTTCGAACCCTGCGGGCTGCCGCAGATGATCGCCCCCATCTACGGGTCCCTGCCCATTGCGCACGACACGGGGGGCATCCACGACACGGTGCGCCACCTGGACGCGGACGCCGGCACGGGCAACGGCTTCGTGTTCAAAACGTTCGACGCCCCCGGTCTCTTCTGGGCCATCGAGGAGGCGATGCGCTTCTATTCGCTGCCGGCCCAGGCACGCGCCCGGCAGATCAAGCGCATCATGACCGAGGCCGTCGAGACCTTCACCTACGAGCAATCGGCTCGGCAGTACATCGAGCTGTACGAAAAAATGCTGCAGCGTCAGCTGGTCGTGGAATGACCGTGTCACTCCCGGCGACAACCGGCCGACGACGTGGAGGACATATGGCAGGCCCAGTTCGCACGTCACCCCCCCGGACCGACCCCCGGCTAAAACGCATGCTCGCCCGCGACCCGCTGATAGCGCCCCAGGCGGAGGCGATCCGGCGACGGCTGGCGCTGGTGGACCAGACCGAAGCCCGCCTGACCGGCGGGCGACGGCCTCTCGGCGACTTTGCTTCCGGCCACGAGTATTTCGGCCTGCATCTGCGCGGCAACCAGTGGGTCCTGAGAGAGTGGGCGCCGAACGCCGAACGCCTCCTCATGGTCGGGGAGGCCACCGAGTGGCAAGAGCGGCCTGAATTCGCATTCACACCCAAGGGGAACCAGGGGGTATGGGAGCTCCGCCTCCCGGGCGGCCGCCTGCGGCACGGCAGCCTCTACCGCCTTAGAGTCTACTGGCCGGGCGGGAGCGGCGAGCGCATCCCGGCCTGGACGCGACGCGTGGTCCAGGACTCGTCCACGCTGATCTTCAATGCCCAGGTCTGGCAGCCGCCGACCGGCTACCAGTGGCGGTACGATGCATTTAAACGCAAGAAATCCCCGCCCCTCGTCTACGAGGTACACCCCGGCATGGCCCAGGCCGAGGAGAAGGTCGGCACCTGGCGGGAATTCACCGACCGCATCCTTCCCCGGATCGCGGCCGCCGGCTACAACACCATCCAGCTCATGGCCGTCCAGGAGCACCCGTACTACGGCTCATTCGGCTACCAGGTCTCCAGCTTCTTCGCCGCCAGCTCGCGCTTCGGAACCCCCGAGGACCTCAAGGGCCTGGTGGACGCCGCGCACGGGGCGGGGATCGCCGTCATCATGGACCTGGTGCACTCCCACGCCGTGTCCAACGAGGTCGAGGGGCTGAGCCGCTACGACGGCACCCTCCACCAGTTCTTCCACGACCTGCCGCGCGGCCGCCACACGGCCTGGGACTCGCGCTGCTTCGACTACGGCAAGATCCAGGTCCTGCATTTCCTGCTATCCAACTGCCGGTTCTGGCTGGACGAGTACCGCTTCGACGGGTTCCGCTTCGACGGCGTCACCAGCATGCTCTATCTGGACCACGGCCTCGGCCGGAGCTTCCTCTCCTACGACGATTATTTCGACGACAACGTGGACGAGGACGCGCTGACCTACCTCGCGCTGGCCAACCGCCTGATCCACCAGGTGCGGCCGGACGCCCTGACCGTTGCCGAGGACGTCAGCGGCATGCCGGGCCTGGCCGCCCCGGAGTCGGCGGGCGGCAGCGGGTTTGACTACCGGTTTGCCATGGGAGTCCCGGACTACTGGATCAAGCTCGTCAAGGAGGTGCCCGACGAAGGCTGGCCGATGGGGCGCCTGTGGTACGAGCTCACCAACCGCCGCGCGGACGAGAAAACCATCAGCTACGCCGAATCCCACGACCAGGCCCTGGTCGGCGACCAGTCGCTCATCTTCCGGATGATCGGCGAGGACATGTACGCGCACATGCGCGATGGCGACCCGCACTGGCGGGTGGACCGCGGCATCGCGCTGCACAAACTGATCCGCCTGATCACGATTGCGACGGCCGGCAGCGGCTACCTCAACTTCATGGGCAACGAGTTCGGCCATCCCGAGTGGATCGACTTCCCGCGCGAGGGCAACGGCTGGTCGTACGCGTTCGCCCGGCGCCAGTGGAACCTCGTGGACGACCCGACCCTGAAATATTGCCGCCTGGCCGCGTTCGACCGTGACATGCTTGCGCTCGTCAAGCGGTTCCAGCTGCTGCGCACCGCCGGCCCGCAGCTCCTGCACGAGCACGGCGAGGACAAGATCATCGCGTTCAGCCGCGGCCGGCTGGTGTTCGCATTCAACTTCCACCCCGACCGCTCCCCCTTCGGCTACCGCATCGCGGCGCCGCCGGGTAAATACCGGATGGTGCTCGACAGCGACTCCGCCGTCTACGGCGGCTTCGGGCGCCTCACCCCCGGCCAGGAGCACTTCACACTCCCGGAGGACGCACGGGACGTTCTCAGCCTCTACCTGCCGACGCGCACGGCGCTGGTGCTGCAGCAGCTCGAATAACGGCGGGCTATGGCCGGTCTCCGCGCCCGGCCCGGGCATCCTTGACGGCCGTCGCCGCCCCGGGATAGAGTCGCGCCAGCATTCCTTGCGCAAGCCACACTCCGCGCCCAATCTCAATTTACGGGGGGACCGCATGCAAAAATCCGAAGCGACCTTCCGCCACATGATCGAGCACCTGCCGGAGGCCGTGCTCGTGATTCAGAACGGTCTGTTCAGGTTTTCCAACCGCCGGGCGGAGGCGCTGCTGGGGTATTCGGGCACCGAGCTGCAATCCGGCGGCGCTGAGGGGATCGTTCACCCCGCAGAGCTCGGCCGAGTGCTGCAGCAGGCGGTCGAGTGCCCGGGCGGCGAGGGGGCCGGCACCGCCCAGTCCGGATGCACGATCAAGATCGCCGACAAGGCCGGCCGCTCCCGCTGGGCGCAACTGCGCAGCGAGCCGATCACGTGGCAGGACCGGCCGGCCGTCCTGTGCCTGCTCCGCGACATCACCGCGCTGCACCTCACCGAGGAAAAATACAGTCGGGTCGTGGACTCCACCTCCGAGGGGTTCGCGATGCTCGCTCCCGACATGCGCGTGGCCGAGGTGAACCCGGCCCTGCTCTTCATGACGGGCGATTCGCCCGAGGAGCTGATCGGCAAGCCCTTCGACCGCCTTTACGAAACGGAATCGGTTGAGTTCTACTCCGCCAGCCGCGACCACATGAGCTTCGAGGCCAGACTGCTCATCCGCGGCGGCGGGACGCTTTCGACCCTTTTCAAGCGCAGCACCCTGCGCGACCCGGCCGGGGACGTCGCCGGCCACCTCGTGTTCCTGACCGACATGACCGAGCTGAAGGCCACCCAGGCCGAGCTGCGCAAGGCGGAGCAGCGCTATCGCAACATGTACCGCAACGCGGTGCAGGGGATGTTTCAGGCCGAGCTGGACGGGAAGCTCTTGCGCGTGAACCCGGCCTATGCCCGCGTCCTCGGCTACGATTCCACCGAGGAGATGCTCAGTCTGAAAACCGGCAGCGAGGGGCTTTACTTCGACCCGGCCGAGCGCCTGCGAATGCTGAAGGCCCTCAAGCGCCGTGGGGTTCTCGCCGATTTCGAGGTCAAGCTGCGACGCAAGGACGGCCAGCCGGTCTGGGCCCTTGCCAACTACCGGCTGACACAGGACGATGGGGGCCAGAAGATCATCGAGGGCATCCTGGTGGACCACACCCAGCGCAAGCACCTGGAGGAGGCTCTCCGCAGGGGCCGCGAGCGGTTCCGCGGCCTGTCGATGCACGACAACCTCACTCGCCTCTACAACACCCGCTATCTCTACAAGACGCTCGACACGTTTTGGCGGAGCTGCAGGGCTGCAGGCAAACCGCTGTCGCTGATCTTCATCGACATGGACCATTTCAAGCGGGTGGTCGACACCTACGGGCACCTGAACGGCAGCATGGCGCTGCGGGAAGTCGCGCGCACGTTCCGCTCGCTGCTTCGCAACCCCTGCTTCGGAGTCGCCTACGGCGGAGATGAGTTCGTCCTCGTCCTGCCGGGCTACGACACCCCGCAGGCCATGGCGAAGGTGGAGTCGATCCGTAGAAAGATGAAGAACACGACCTATCTCACGGACAGCGGATTGTCCGTGAGACTGAGCGCGAGCTTCGGGATCGCCACCTACCCCCGGGATGCCGCGGACGTGCGCGGCCTGCTCGCAAAAGCCGACCAGGCGCTTTTCCGGGTCAAACAAACCGCCAAGGGCCGCATCGGAACGGCGTCCTAACGCCGCCGCGCCCACCCGCCGGGTAACCCGACCCCGCTGAAGCCAACCGTGGAACCTTGCCTGGAAGCCGTCTCAGGGCTATCGGATTGCGGCCATAGGCAAAGCGCACGGTCGCTTAAACCGCGCAGCGTACGGTCCAGTATGTGCGAGCAGGTTGAGGCTGCCGGGCTGCGGCTTCAGGGAGAGACGCGGGTCACGAGTTCTTGTAGCGTTGGTAATATTTCATGACCCGCTCGATGTACTCGGTGGTTTCGGGGTAGGGAGGAACACCGCCGTGGCGGTCGACCGCACCCGGCCCGGCGTTGTAGGCGGCCAGCGACAGGTTGAGGCTGCCATTGTACCGGTCAAGCATGTCGCGCAGGTAGCGCGCCCCGCCCTCGATGCTCTGGTTAGGGTCGAAGGGGTTCTCGACATTCAGGAGCCGGTAGTTCATCGGCATGATCTGCATCAGGCCGCGGGCCCCCTTGTGTGAGATGGCGTTGGGGTCGAAATCGGACTCGGCCTTGATTACGGCCTTGATGAGCGGGGCCTCGATCCCGTACTTCTTGGAGGCCTCGGAGATGATCGGGTCGAACTGGTTGGAGTCGAGCTTGGAGATGAAGACCTTGCGCTCGCGCATGAACAGCTTGAACTTGCCGGATGTGGGCGCGTTGGTGAAATGCATCACCCCGTTCTCGTCGATGTACCGGTAGATGTCCGCCGGTGCCGGAGCCGGGACGAGTACGAGGGCCAGCAGCATGGCCCCCCATGCGATGATGCGCGTGCAGATCCACATAGACATTCATTTTATCCGGAAACGGGGCGCGGATCAAGTTTTGGAGACCACCGTGGAATGACGAGTCAGGAGGTCAGTCCCCCGGCGAGGGCCCGCGGGGCTCGTTCAAAACAGTTTCAGCTGGTCGGGCCCGCGCCTTGCCGTGCTACCGGGGGATTCGTTTTCAAGCCATCGGGCTTCGATGTCCTTCACAAAGGGCGACATCTCACGGTCCTCGGGCTTGCCAAAGACCCGGCGGCGGCGCGCCCGGGTCAGGAAGAGTCGCTGACGCGCCCGGGTCATGGCCACGTAGAGCAGGCGGCGCTCCTCCGCCCGGTCCTCGGCCATCCGAAACGGGATGAGCCCGTCCTCGCACCCGGCGACGAACACCACCGGGAACTCGAGACCCTTGGCGGCGTGCATGCTGATCAGCGTCACTTTCTCCGCGTTAGGGTGGTAAAGATCGGTGTCGCGCTGCAGGGCGGCCTGGTCGAGAAACGCGCAGCGGTCGCGGCCACACACCGGCGTCCCCGCGAGCTCGAGCAGGCGGGCCATGGCCTCCTGCGCGTCCTCACCGTCCATCAGGAACGCGATTCCGGGCTCGGCGGCGATCCGCGCCAAGACCTCTCCGGTGCCAAGTCCGGCGGTTTCGGCCCGCAAGGCGTCCAGGCGACGCGCGCAACCGAGCAGGCGCATCTGCCGCTCCCGGCTCAGTCCCGGCACCGGGAAGCGCGAAGCCCCCGTCAGGCCATCTGCCAGCGACATCCGCCCGGCGACGCACCACTGCCTGAAAGCGACCGACGCTTTTTTCCCAAAGCCCGGTTCGAGACCCCGGCGGCACGCACGAAATCCGCGTGGCCGCCCCGGCCTGATATGATCCTGAGGACCGACAGCGCCGCCGCGATCCCTTCTTGCCGGTAAACCCGCTCGCGGGTGACGGCCTGAATTGGGATCCCGAGGGCCCTGAAGTGGTCCCCCAATACCCTGATCTGGTCGTGAGTCCGCGTCAACACGGCGAAATCCGCATAGCTCAGCGCCTGGTCCGCGTGCGGTCGATCCGCCCGGCCCATGTCGAGCGAGTGGTAGCCGGTGCCACCGACCAGGGACTCGATGCGGCGCGCGATGGTCTCGGCTTCAGCGTGTTCGTCCCGCAGCTCGAGGATTCCAATCGTCTGAATGCCCTCGATCCCGGAATAGATGCGTTCCCGCGATAAACCGTCGCATGCGATCAGCTCGTAGGAAGCCGAGAGGATGGTCTCGGTGGAACGGTAGTTGCGGGTCAGTCTGAGAACGCGCGCTTCGGGGTAATCCGTCTCGAAGCGGTCGAAGAAACACCGGTCCGACCCTCGGAAGCCGTAGATGGACTGGTCGGGATCGCCGATCACGCACAGGTGATTGCCGGCCCACCCGGCCGGGGTCAGGATGCGGATGAGCCGGTACTGGCCGAAGTTGAGGTCCTGGTATTCATCGACCATGATGTGGAGGAACCTCTCCCGGCAGGTGCGGGCATAATCGGGGTCCTCCTCGAGGCGGCCGACCACTTTAAAGATGAGATCCTCGAAGTCCAGTAACCGCTGGGTGTGGAGCACCTGCTGGTAGGCGCGGTAGGCGGCCGTGAAACCTCCCGGATCATCTGAAGGAGGAATCGCGTCGGGCGCAAGCAGGTTCTGCTTGGCGCGCATCACCCAGAGGCGCAGGTCCCCTGGTGGACCTGTGGGCTTCACCCCGTCTTGGGCCGCGATCGCGGCCGCGTCGGCCATGAGCGTCTGCTGTTCCTCCTCGTCGACGACCCCGAAGTCCCCTCCGGGACCCTCGCGCAACAGCCCCAGGCAATAGCCATGGAGAGTGGTCACCCGCGGCAGCGGCCGCTCATCTCCCAGCAGCGCGGACAGCCGCGTCTGCATTTCCTCGGCCGCCCGGCGGGTGAACGTGAGCGCGAGGATACGCTCGGCCGGAACACCGTTGCAGTCGATGAGGTGGCGGATGCGCCGGGTCAACGTGTGGGTCTTGCCGGTTCCGGGCCCGGCCACGATCAGCAGCCGGGTGGCCGATTCGGTGAGCGCCCGTTCCTGTTCGGGGTTGAGCTCTTCAGGCGCATGCGTGACGGCGGTCGTCTCCCCGGCAGATGCTCGCGGGCGCGAGGCTATTTTTTCCATATCCCCGGCATCCCCTCCGGAGCTCCGACCCGCGTGAGGCCCACTGCATGCGAATAGCGGGCGCTGCCCCTGGAGCTCGCTGCGCTCATGGGCGGTGAAGATCCCGACTTTCCCGTACACCCCGTCATATCCCGGGCTGATCGTAAGTTTCCCGGTGCGCACCCGACGCACGGCTTCTGACAACAACGGGATCGGCACCCGGTCGATGAGACCGAGCTCGGCATCCTGCAACACCGTCAGCTCCGGCCCGAGCGTTTCTATGATGCAAAGATAGGCGGCGGAGACGCGGTTGGACTTGGGGCCGGACTGCAGGACCTCCGCCAGGATATCGACCAGGGGGACCATGCTCCGGTATTTCTTCGCCCCTGGCGCGCGACCCCCGTCCGCGCGATCAGCCAGTTCCTCGACGCGATGAAGCACGCCAATGGTCAATGGTTTTCCGCACTCGGGACACAGGCCATCTTTCGCTCGCGTCTCGCCCGGACCCAGGCACACACCACAGTCCCGATGGCCGTCCAAGTGGTATTTGCCGTGCTCGGGAAAAAACTCGAGGGTCCCCTCGAATCCATCGTGGGTCTGCAACGCTTTCTTCAGTGCGAAATAGCTGAGCTCGGTGTCGAAGCGATTGGCTTCACGCGCCAGGTTGGCCGGAGAGTGCGCATCCGAATTGGACACCAGGCTCAGACCATCCAAAGCGGATACCCTCCAGTTCATGGCGGGGTCCGACGACAGGCCGGTTTCGACCGCAAACACGTGCGGGCTCAAATCGCCGAAACACTCGTGCAGCGAATCGAATCCTGATTTGGCCCCCAGCATGGAGAACCAGGGCGTCCAGATGTGGGCGGGGATGAGAAACGCATCGGGCGAAGTCTCGAGCACGACCTCGAGCAGATCGTGCACATCCAGCCCAAGAATCGGACGACCGTCGGACTGGATGTTGCCTATTTTTTCCAGGCGGCGGTTCAGCCGGCGGGCGGTGTCGACATCGGGCACAAACACCAGGTTGTGATTCTTACGGGTCTTTCCGTCTTTTTTATAGATGTTGCTGATCTCGGTCGTCAGGATGAAGCGCACGAGGCTTCGGCAGCTCGGTGGGCAATACAGTCCGCTTGCGATGGCCGCTTCCCTCTTCAACCGCAGCAGGCCCGGTTCAGCGCTCTCGAGCTTGGCCTCGATTTCGGAGAACCAGGCAGGGTGACAAAAGTCACCGGTTCCGACCACATGTACCCCCTTGATCCGGGCGGCCGTGTGGATATGTTCGAGGTCAAGATCGCCTGATGTGGCGCGTGAAAATTTAGAATGAACGTGAAAATCGGCGGTTATTTGCATGCGGGACCCCCGGCCGGATCACCGGCTTTGCGGGATGAAGAATTAGCTTGTCAGAATCCAGTAAATACGCTATATACTTAGATTATCTTTTTTCACCACCATATCTGGTGGTTAAAGGGTCGAACCCATGGGAATTCTCTCGTCAGCGGCATCGGTCACCCGCTACAAGGTCGAAGGAAAGATAGAAACCGGGGTGATGGAAACCGTCACCCGGGCTCTGAGGAAGCATGCCGTCCGTGAAATCGACGACGATGCGGCCGACAAGTCTGTCGGCTGGACGTCCTTCGAACACCCCTTTCAGCCGACCTTCGAGGGATCGTCCTTTGTATTCGGCAACCTTTTGGTATTCTCGCTCAGGATCGACCGAAAATCGATCCCACCCAAACTCCTAAAAAAACACATCACCCTGGAGACATCCGATCGTCTGGCAAAAACCAAGCAGCGCTTTCTCACCAAAGACGAGAAGCAGGCGCTGAAGGACAAGGTCATAACCAATTTATCGATCCGGCTTCCTTCCACACCCAACGTGTACGATCTCATCTGGGACTATGAAAACGCCGGGGTCAGTTTTTTTTCCAATCTGCGTTCGGCCAACGAGGAGTTGGAGACACTGTTCAAGCGATCTTTCAACCTGTCTCTAATTCGAATTTTTCCGTACACGGCGGCCGATCTGATGTCCGGACTGTCGGACCACGACCGGGATGTCCTGATCGGGCTTTCTCCTACACATTTTTCGAACTGATTGCCACTTTAAAGACGACATGCTGGATCTATCCACTGCCTACAACAGATATCGGTTTCTGGGAGACGAGTTTCTCACGTGGACGTGGTATCTCGTCGAAACCAAGCCGGACGTGTTTCGCTCAGCCGATCCCGATTGCACGACGCTGGAGATAGGAAATAGGGTCGTGCTCGAAAACCGCAGAGCCAAGTCGGTCGAGCGCATCAGCATCCGCGGTGACGAGGCCGGACTGGAGGAGGGCAAACTGGCCCTCAAAAAGGGAGCTCTGGTTACCGAACTCAGCCTGGTGTTCAAAACAGGGGAACATCAGTGGAGTTTCAGCATCAAAGGGGAAAGCCTCAATGTGAGCAGCCTGAAAACACCCGGTCCTTCTCAGCCCCAGAGCCAGGAGGAGATGGAAATATTCCTGATCGATCGCGCCGGCCAGCTGAACAAAATTCTTTTGTTCGTGCAGAACCTTTATAAAATTTTCATCCATGCACGCGTGGCGAGCTCATGGGCTTCCAAGGAGGTGCCATCGATTTCCAAGTGGATCCGCTCGAATTAGTCCCATGGAGGGAGTTGTCGACGGAGCTCTCAAAACGTGTTCACGGATCGAGAGTTATCAACAAAGAGTCTGCCGCTCTCTATAACAGCAGCTCTACGAGACGGCACGGGCTTTTTTCATAACACCTATATTTTGTTTTTTATTGATTGATTTCTTTTAGTTATTAGATTTTGAACATATTGACAGTCTATCATATTCACCTTTTTTAAAACTAAATAAAAAAAAGGGGAAAGACATGAACGTTACCGTTCAGAAGGCGGATCTCCTTCCGGTGCTGTCCCGTATCCAGGGCATCGTTGGACGCAAGACAAATCTGGCGATAACGACCAATGTGCTGATCCGCACCAGTGAGGGAGGCATCACTATTGCGGCGACCGATCTCGAGACCGGTTTCGAAGGGCATTATCCGGCGACGGTTCGTCGTGAAGGCACAATCGCAATCAATGCCCGTAAGTTGTTCGAGATCGTAAGGGATTTCCCGAGCACCGAAATCATTCTGAAGGAACTGGATAACCATTGGGTGGAGATCGGAAACGAGACCGTGGAATATCATATTGTCGGTGTGAACCACGACGATTTTCCCGAGGTCCCACGAATCGAGACGGTCGATTTCGTAGATATAGACTCCTCCATCCTGTCAGATATGATCGCCAAGTCCGTAATCATCGCTGCAGCATCCGATGACCGCCGCACGCATATCATCGGCGTGCTGGCGGAGTGGGTCGAGGATAAAGGCCTGAAGGCGTTGCGCATGGTTTCGACCGACGGCAGCCGGCTGTCCAAGGTCGATCATGTTTTTGAAGATGGGAGCAAGGCGCCGTCAGGCGGAAAAGCGCTCGTTCCCAAAAAAAGTTTAACAGAGGTTTCCAAATTTCTTGAACCCGAAGGCACGGTGCGCATCGCGTTCAAGGATAATTATTTAATCGTCAAGAAAGAGCGTGAGACGATCGTCATTCGCCTGCTCGAAGGTGAATTTCCAAAATATCAGGACATCATCGTCAAACCGGCCGCGCAGAACCTTTTCATCGACCGGCAGTTGTTTGTGATGATGCTCAAGCGCATGTCCATTCTCTCCTCGGACGAATACAAGGGGGTCATCTTCACGTTCGGCGAAGACAAATTGAACATCTCTTCCACCAACCCGGAGATCGGGGAGTCGAAGGAGGATATGGCGATTGAGTACAAAGGAAATAATATCAAGGTGATGTTCAACCCGAAATTTTTCATAGACACCATGAACGTCATCAATGATGAAAGGGTGAACCTGAACATCGTCAGTGAGGATCGACCGTGCCTGATCAGCGGGGAGAAGGATGATCACTACCTGAGCGTCATCATGCCCATGCGCATTTAATGGTACGACCCAACTCGCCTTCAAAGAAAAAGCAGATATGAACATAAACGAAAATTTCAATTACACTGCCGACAACATCAAGGTGTTGGAAGGCCTCGAAGCCGTCCGCAAACGCCCGGCCATGTATATCGGCAATATCGATGTCGCCGGTCTTCACCACCTGGTGTACGAGGTGGTCGACAACAGCATCGATGAGGCCATGGCCGGTTTCTGCGACCTCATCAACGTGGTCGTTCACGTCGACAACAGCGTTTCCGTGGTCGACAACGGCCGCGGCATCCCGGTGGGGATGCACAAGAAGGAAAACATGCCGGCCCTGGAGGTCGTCATGACGAAGCTGCATTCGGGCGGCAAGTTCGACGACAACTCCTACAAGGTGTCCGGGCGGGCTTCACGGCGTCGGTGTCTCGGTTGTCAATGCGCTTTCGGTACGGCTTGAGGTCGAGGTGTACACCGACGGAAAAATCTACCACCAGAAATATGCGAGGGGCGCAAAGGTCAGTGAACTGAGCGTAACCGGCACCACCGAAAAGCGGGGCACCAAGGTTCAGTTTTGGCCCGACCCCGAGATCTTTACCGTGAGCGAATTCAGCAATGACATCCTGATCCGTCGCCTGCGCGAGCTCGCCTTTCTCAACAAGGGCGTGCGGATTGCCTTCGAGGATGAACGCTCGGACGTCAGGGAAGAGTTTCACTACAGGGGCGGGATCATCGCGTTCTGCGAACACCTGAATCGCCGCCACACGTCCTTGCACAAACCGATCTACATTGAGGGAGAGAAGAGCGACATCCAGGTGGAAGTCGCGATCCAGTACAACGACACCTATATCGACAAGATTCTGTCCTTCGCGAACAACATCAACACCACCGAAGGTGGAACTCACCTGATCGGGTTCAAATCGGCCTTGACGCGCACCATCAACGTCTATGCCACCAACGGCAATCTTCCCAAGAACATGCAGGCCAAGATCACAGGAGACGATGTCCGTGAAGGGTTGACGGCCATCATCAGCGTGCGCATCCGCGACCCCCAGTTCGAGGGGCAGACCAAGACCAAGCTCGGCAACAGCGAGGTCAAGGGGCTGGTCGAGTCGCTGGTGAACGAAAAGTTGGGCGCCTATTTCGAGGAAAACCCGGCTGTGGCGCGCAAGATCATCGGCAAGAGCGCCGAAGCAGCGCGTGCCCGAGACGCCGCGCGCCGCGCGCGCGACCTCGCCCGCAGCAAGGGGTCGCTCTTGGACGCGACGCTGCCCGGAAAGCTTGCCGAGTGCCAGTCGGACGACCCCAAGGAGCGCGAGATTTTCATCGTCGAGGGAGACTCCGCCGGCGGGTCGGCCAAGCAGGCGCGCGACCGCCGGTTCCAGGCGGTTCTGCCGCTGAAGGGTAAAATCCTGAATGTCGAGAAGGCGCGCTTCGATCGGATCCTGCAGAGCGAGGAGATCAAGAACATCATCACCGCGCTCGGCACCGGCGTCGGCACGGAGGAGTACAACATCGACAACATCCGCTACCACAAGGTCATCATCATGACCGACGCGGATGTGGACGGGTCTCACATCCGGACCCTGCTGCTGACCTTCTTCTACCGCCAGATGCCGAACATGATCGACAAGGGCCATCTCTTCATTGCCCAGCCCCCGCTGCTCAAGGTCGGCAAGGGCAAGGACGAGATGTACCTCAAGGACGAGTCGGAGCTGGACAACTGGATTCTGCGGAAGGTCTGCCAACAGCGGGTGGTCACATATGGTCCTGACCAGCAGGAGCTCTCGGACAACGCGCTTTTCATGTACAGTACCGACCTGGCGGCCTATCTGGGGCTGCTGTCCACGCTCACCAAGCGCGGACTTACCCCGCGCCTGGCCGAGCTGCTCATCGACAGCGGCTTGGACGACAAGAGCTTTCTTCAGGACGAGCAGCGCATGACCGGGTTGAAGGAGATCCTCGTCCGGCAGGGGCATGACGTCGAAGGCCCGGCGTTCAACGCGGACCGCGGTGTCTTCGAACTGGTCATCAAAAACAAGGCCGCGGCCACGGTGGCGCTGTTCGCCGGACCGGAATCGAAGCTGCGCGGGAGTATCAAGATCGGCCGAGGGCTGATCTACTCCAACGAATTTCAGAAGTGCATCGATCTGAAGAAAAAGATCGCCAAGTACGACGCGGGCCCCTTCACGGTGCATTCGACCGACAAGGGCGGCGAGCTGTTCAAGGCCGCCGGCCGCGAGGAATTACTGGACCACCTCCTCAAGGAGGGTAAAAAAGGCCTGGCGGTTCAGCGCTACAAAGGTCTCGGCGAAATGAACCCCGAGCAGCTCTGGGAAACCACGATGAACCCGGAGGAAGGCAAACGCACCCTGCTGCGGGTCAAGATCGAGGATTTCGTCGACGCTGACGAGATCTTTACGATCCTGATGGGCGAGGAGGTGGAACCGCGGCGCGATTTCATCCAAACCAACGCCTTAGAAGTCAGCACGCTGGACATCTAATACCTGTAATACCTGTCTCAAAAAAAGCGGCGGATTACGGACGCGTAGAGTGACACTCAAAATGAGAATTGTGCCCCCAAGTTGAGAATTGCATCGCGTTACGCTAAATATTTGCCAAATAAGCCATCGGAGAAGCTCGAAAACTCCTTACGCATCTCTCGGTCTGATTTCAAATGGGATCCTTAAATCGAGAACCCATTTAGAAAACTCCGCCTGTTCTGTTCCCGCCCTTTCCCTTTCCCTTTTCGTTTTTCTGGTCTGAGCGCATGAGCGCATAGTCGGCTTTCCTTTCGAACAATCTTTTTTGCAGTTGTTGAGCCAGAGCACCCCCACAATTATGCGGCTTGAACCTTCGCGGAATTGGCTCCGACGCAGGATCGTATCGCCTGCTTGAGGTCCTCGGCGGGCGCAGATTTACTGACGTACAACTTCGCCCCCGCTTTGATCATTTCATCAGCGCGCTCTTCGGCTCTGTAAAGGGAGAGGCCGATCACGTGGACATCCGGGTGTCTTTGGGCGATGATCCTCAGTGGCTGTGATGCCGTCCATATTCGGCATGTTGATGTCCATCAGCACAACCCGTGGATGCAGCGCCTGGGTAAGCTCAACAGCCGTATTCCCATCTTCAGCTTGCCCGATGATCGCAAACCCGTCTTCAGCGCCAAGCATCAGTGCCAAGCTCTCGCGCATGACCTTGTGGTCGTCTACAAGCAGGATTCGAATTCGGCTATCCACTTTTGCGTCTTCGTTCGCCCTGACGTTGCTGGGTACTACAGAAACTGCCTGAACGGGACCGCGCTTGTCGAGCGGCACAGTCAGGGTGAAGCGCGCGCCCTTTCCCGCCGAAGAGTCTATTTCGATGTCGCCGCCCACAAGGCCGATGCGCTCACGGATCGAAAACAAGCCGAATCCCCCGCCACCGTCTCTTGGTTGGAGCGCACATTCATCAAATCCGGCTCCCGAATCGGCAACGGTCAAATGTAATGTGTGGTGCTCCTCTTTTAGGTGCACCTTCGCAGATAGCGTTTTTGAATGCTTGACCACATTCAGGAGCAACTCGCGGACGCTTTCGAACAAGAAGATTTTGACATCCTCCGGCAGGATTGGCGCCCCTGTCTCAACGACAAGCTCCACATCCAACCCATGCTTGGATGCCATGAAACGGGTGAGCCACTCCAATCCTGCCAAAATCCCGCCGTCAAGAACCGGGGGGCAGAGTTCGGTTGCAAGGGACCTTGATACGTTTATCGACTCGGCCAGCAATCCTTCAACATCCTTGGCGCTTTGTAAGGCAGCATGATCCACAAGCCCCTCAACCAGAGCGCCTTGCCGTAATCTTGCGGCCACGAGATATTGCTGGAGGCCGTCATGGAGCAAATTGGCGATTGACCTGCGCTGACGCTGTTCAGCCGTGGTCAACTCTCCGGCCAACGACCGTAGCTGCGCCGCTCGTTCTTCAAGTGCCTGATTGGCTGCATGCAAATCGGCAGTGCGCTCCGCGACTTTGCGCTCGAGCATTGCGTTCAACCCAGCGAGCGCCATTTCGGCTTGTTTGCGTTCAGTAATATCCCAATGGTGCCATAAGCGGCCATACGATTTGCCGTCCAGATTAAGGGGAATGTAATCGCGAAGGCAAGTCCTCTCGCCTTGCATGGATACTTCCTCATTTATCACTGGCTCCCCTCGAACGACGATTTGACTTATGCGAGTGACTGCCCCGGAGGGGTCATAATATGCGTCCTTGATTTTTTGAATCATCTCGCGAGCAGTAAAATGTTTTAGTTCTGTTGGCGACTCTTGCAGGCCGAAATAGTCACAGAATGCTTGGTTCGCGAACTCAACCTGATTCGTGTCTGTTACCAGCAAGACACTGCTGTGCAATCCTGAAAGAATTTTATAGAAGCGTTGAAGGGTGGTCCGCAATTCTTCTTCAGCCTGTTTTCGCTCGGTGATATCCACCCCGGTCGCGATGATGTAGTCGATTTCACCGCCCTCCCGTGTGAGCGCGGTATTTGACCAGGCAATCAAGCGCTGTGTCCCATCCTTTGCCATCCAGTGGTTCTCATGCTGGTTGGGGAAATCTCCTGCGCATAGGGAATTCCAGGTTTGACGCACACCATGAATTTCCTCTTGTGGAACCAGGAGGTCGAAAAAGACTCGGCCCAAGACCTCTTGGGCTCGATATCCAGTTATTTTTTCGCAGGCCAAGTTGAACCGCGTGATCCGGCCCTCATTATCGAGCACAACCACCAACGCACCGGCGGTGTTCAGGACGGCCGTGGTGAAGTCACGTTCCTTCAGGAGCGCCCCTGGGCCTGTTTGAGCTCGGTGATGTCCAGCCAGGTCGAGAAAATCACCTCTTCGCCTGCGATCGTCAGAATGTCTGCCGATCCCAGCGTTATGACCGACTCGCCTGATTGGGTGAGCATGCGCTGCTCGCGATTCCGGTAGGGGCCTTGCTCCAGTAGCTCGGCCACGGCGCGCGCCCGGTCTTCAGGCGTCGGCCAGAAAATGATGGACAATACCGGTTTGCCGATGACCGCTTCGCGGCAATGTCCGAACATCGTCAGCCAGGTTTCATTGACATCCAGCACAATGCCATCCCGGCGACGCGAAAGCGCGATGCCCGCTGGATTGGCGGCAAAGGCGCGGGCGAAGCGCTCATTGGCCACGCGCAACGCCTGATCGCGGTCGTAGGCTGCTGCCCGGTCCCGGTTGCGGTTATAGAGTCGCGCGACCGCGCTCATGAACAGCCCCATGCAGGTGAAAAGCGCCAAGCCCACAATGTCCGAAGGACTGGAAAGGGACCATTGTCCGACCGGCGGCAGAACCCAGTAGTCCACGATCGCGCCCGTTAAGGCGGTTGCCAGCACTCCCGGCCCGAAACCGGCCAGCAACGCCACCGCCATCACGGCGGGGTAGAACATAATGTAAGGGGGCAGCCCCGGCCCAACCCATACCGCCAGCGCCTGTCGCAACATGTAACTGAGCAGCACCGCCGCCACGGCGAAGCTGTACCGAGCTGTCCAATGTCGCAACCGGATCATACCAGCACCCCCATCTCAACTGCTTGCCGGACAGGCCAATGATTGCGCGGCGAGACCACTCTTGGCCGCATCGCTCCGGCCAAGGGTGTCCCACCGCGGGTGCGGAAAAGAGCGGTCTTGCTGACATATGCCTTTGCTCCCGCTTTGATCATTTCATCGGCGCGCTCTTCTGCTCGATAGATTGATAAACCCACAACGTGGACATCCGGATGTCTCTGCGCGATTATCCGAATGGCCGTGATCCCGTCCATGTTCGGCATGTTGATATCCATGAGCACAATATCCGGATGGAGCACTTCGGCAAGCTCCACGGCCATGTCGCCATTCTCAGCCTGCCCGACGATTTCAAAATCGGACTCACCGCCAAGCATCTGCGCTAACCCCTCGCGGACAACCTTGTGGTCATCTGCCAGCAGAATCCGGATGCGTCCGTTCGCTTCGAAGATTTTATCGGCTCTGATGTTGCGCGGTGGTAGCGAAACAACTTGAGCAGGATCGTGCTTCCTCTACCATTTCGGTCGCGACAAGACCGTCCCCTGCTTCGCCGACAACTAACAGGCCAGGCTCTCGCTCCAAACTCATGCAAAGTGGCTTTCGAAAGATCGGGCGGTCATCAGCGAGCGCAATGCGTAAACGGTTCATGGCATCTTGCCTCAGAGAATGTACCCAACCAGACTTGCCAGGAAGCGGCATCTTTAAACGGTTTGCGCCTCTATTTACTGAATCAATTTCCCGACCAAACGCTTTGACGGATCAGAAATCGGACCTGCCTCCCCGAAGCAGGAGCGGATGGCGGCCCTGAGTTCCGAGGGCGGGCTGCTCTTGCTCATGTAGAAGGAAGCTCCGGCGGAGAGCATTTCGCGCGCACGCTCATCTTCCGTGTAAAGGCTCAGACCAACTATGTGTATGTGCGGATGCCGCTGGTGAATGATCTTTGTGGCTTCAATGCCATCGAGAACCGGCATGGATATGTCCATCAGAATCAGAGCAGGCTGGAGGGATGCCGCCTTTTCGATGGCTTGTTGTCCGTTAGCCGCTTGGCCGATCACGTCAAAGTCGGGTTCCTGCACGAGCAGCCGAGCCAAGCCTTCTCGCATCACAATGTGGTCGTCGACAATTAAGATCCGAACCTTTCCGAGCGCGACCCCGGCAGAGGCCGGAGAAGGTACGGGTTTCGTCTCTGACGCCGTCTGAGAACTGACCATGAGTTTCGGCTGTCCGAGTGGCGCAGTCAACGTGATCCGGCACCCCTTTCCCGGAGCGCTTTCGATTTGGAACGTGCCTCTGATTACCGACAAGCGCTCCTGGATGCTGAACAAGCCGAACCCCTCTTTACCGGCTGCATCGTTTGATGCCCCTGGCGTGAAACCCTTGCCGTCATCGCTTACCGTAAGGCCCAGATGATCGCCCGGGGATTGAAAGAGATGAATCTTGGCCGATCGACTATTTGAATGTTTTACCGTATTGAGCAGCAACTCGCGGACCGATTCGAACAGCAAAATCTTCACATCTTCCTCAAGAGCGGGCGCGTCCATCTCCATGACCAATTGGACTTTGAGCTGATGCTTTTCGAGCATCCAGCGAGAAAGCCACTCCAGTCCGGCCAGAATCCTGCGTCTCTTAATATGGGCGGGCTGAGTTCAGCGGCCAGCGATCGCGAGACTTGAACGGCATCGCCAAGGATCTGTTCGATGTCGGAGATCGACCGCTTGAGTCCTTCTTCAGCAACCTCCGGCATGAGGCCGTTTAGCTGCATTTTGGCAGCTACCAGATACTGCTGCAATCCATCGTGCAAGATTGTACTCAGCTTTTTTCGCTCGCGTTGCTCAACCAGGGTCAGCTCACTTGCGAGTCGCCGCAGCTTTTCAGTGCGCTCCTGAACAAGTTGTTCCAAGTTCTCGTTTATGTGCCGAAGCTCCTCCGCAGCCCGTTTGCGCGCGGTGATCTCCTCGACGACGATGCTCAGGCCGACAACTTGGCCTTGGGAATTCTTGATCGGCAGCCACTGCTCAATCCAGGTGCGCGTCACGCCGGGGTGGGCGGGCGTCTCGCTGACGATCTCGATATCCAGCTTGGGTTCGCCCGTCTCCAGGATGCAACGCATCTCGGGTTCGACCGCGTCGGCCAGCTTGGGCATCAGGTCCCGAACGGTCTTTCCGATGTGGTCGGCGGCCGGGATACCGTTGATCTCGGCCAATCGTTCGTTGATGCGGAGAAATCGCAGGTCGCGGTCGAGCACGCACATGCCTACCGGCGTGTTGTGATAGAGATCCTCGATCTCCATCAGCCTTTGACGGGATAGTTCCTCGACCTGTTTGCGATCGGTGATGTCCATGTTGACACCGATCATCCGCAAGGGCTTCCCGGCTTTGTTTTTGAGAACCTGCCAGCGTGCTGCGATCCAATGAACGGAGCCGTCGCGCCACATCGTGCGCCACTCCCCAGCGACCGATTCACCGCTTTCAAAGGAACGCTTGACCAGACGCAGCGCTTCGTCCCTGTCATCGGGATGGACAAGTTGCTCCCAAGCCCGCTGTGTCTTTTCAAACTCACCCGGTTGCAAGCCGTATATGGCCTCCAGCTCGGGGGTCCAAACATCTTCGCCGGTTTGAATGTTCACCTCAAACGTCCCGATCCGCGCCGCCTGCTGGGCCAGGCGAAAGCGCTCTTCGCTTTGCCGGAGAGACTCCTCGCGAGAACGGACCTTTTCCGACATGGTATCCAGGGCGTCGGAGAGACTCTGGAATTCTTTGGTGCCTGCTAAGCGATCTTTGGCGATGTATTCTCCACGGCTGACTGCATCCGACCTTCTTGCAGCCCCCGAACGGCGCTGGTGATCTGCTTTGAAACCATCGCTACAGCTATAAGTGCCACCAGAAGAATGGACCCGAAGGCAACAAGGCTGCCTTGTATCTGTGAATAGGCTGTACCAAAAACCTCGTCCTCTGGACGCCCAGATCCCGCCACCCAACCGAAAGGCATAGGCACAAGCGCAATGATCCGTGCCGCATCAATACCTTTTTCAGTACCTGTTGGGGTAAGCTGGAAAAAATGGACACCAAAGTTTACGATGGAAGACAAACGGAGGTGTCACGATGGAACGGCTCCCACACAGCAAGTACACTAAAGAGCTGCGGCTGGAAGCGGTGCGCTTGGTAACCGAGGGCGGAGTATCGGTCCAAGAGGCTTCGATGCGACTGTCGCTGCCCAAATCGACGCTTGAGAACTGGCTGCGAGCCTTTAAAGCCGGCAAGCTCGAGCAGATCGGGTCCAGCCAGCGTCCTCTGACAGAGACGGAGGCTGAACTGGCCCGGGTGAAGCGAGAGCTGGCCCTGGTGCGGATGGAGCGCGACATCCTAAAAAAAGCGGCCGCGTACTTTGCCAAGGAGTCGCTGCACGGCACGCGATGATGGAGCAGCTGCGACTCGAGTATCCGTTGGGAGTGCTGTGCCGAGTGCTGGAGGTCTCTGCGAGCGGTTTTCATGCGAATCGCCGCCGTGCGCCGTCGCGAAGAGCGCAGCAGGAGCCTCGGCTGGAGATCGAGATCCGCGCCGCCCACCAGCGCACGCGGCAGACCTACGGACCGGAGCGGCTGCAGCGGGAGTTGGCCGCTCACGGGGTGTGCATCGGGGTGCACCGGATCAAACGCCTGCGCCGCAAGCTCGGGCTTTGCTGCAAGCAGCGTCGAAGATTCAAGGCGACGACCGATTCCCGTCATGGCCTGCCGGTTGCGGAGAATCTGCTGGGGCAGCGCTTCGATGCTCGATCTCCGTCGCAGACCTGGCTGAGCGACATCACCTATATCCCCACGGAGGAAGGCTGGCTTTACTTGGTCGGGCACAAGGACCTGTGTACGCACAAGATCGTCGGCTATGCGATGGGCGTGCGCATGACGCGCAACCTGGTCATCGAGTCGCTGCGGCGCGCCGTTGAGGCAACCCGTCCGCCGACCGGACTGGTGCACCACTCGGACCGAGGCAGTCAGTACTGCTCCGCGGAGTACCGGAAGATGTTGGAGGCGCTTGGCATGAAGGCCTCGATGAGTGGAGCGGGCAACTGCTACGACAATGCCCCGATGGAGAGCTTCTGGGCAACATTGAAAACCGAGTTGGTCTTTCATCGTCGCTTCGCCACCCGGCAGCAGGCCATTCGGGAGATCACCGAGTACATCGAGGTCTTTTACAACCGACAGCGTATACAGAAGCAGTTGGGGTATCTATCTCCGGCAGCCTACGAGCGCCGGTACTATGAACAGCGGTTGGCAGCATAATCAGTTTGGTGTCCACTATTGCCGACCGACCCCATGTGTACTCACGGCCTTCGAGCGCTTCCCTGAAAAGGGGTAGGCTTTGAGCCAATTCCGCTGCTCCCAACTGAGGTCTATTGGTGGAGATCGGAACACAACCATCCCATTTTGATCGACGATGCTAAGGGCTGCCGATTTGTCGCGTTCGAAGGAAAGCTCCGCTTGGAGCCGATCTTCATCTATGGCGGCGGTCAGTATTCCCCTCAGGTTGCCCGCGCCGTCTCGAACCGCTTTGAGTACACTGAAAGAAGGTTTCCCACTGCCTTGCCGACAAAAAGGTCGCTGATGAACCAGTCCTGTCCCTTCATGATCGCGATCACATGCGGGCGCTCGGATACATCAACTCCAATCGCATTTGGAAGGCTACTGGCCAGGACACGACCTTGGGGGCTCAACCAGCTTAAATTGGAGACGATACCAGATTGGTCTTCGAAATCTTTGAAGGCGCGAGAGATCTCTTCGTTAATGAGTTCTTTCTGGCTGAAACCCACTACGAGCGCTGCCTCTACACGGAGCAGATTGTTAACATAAGAAACAAACATCGCTCTTGTCGCTCGTGCAATCTCAAGGTTCGCTTGAACCTCGTGATCGTAGAGAGTGCGGTACTTGGCTCGGATCTCCATGCCTTGAAATACCAGCAGAGGAACCAGAATGATCAGGCAAAGAATCGTCAACTGAGCTTTGATGCTGAGATTCCTGATGTATGAGATCAAGATACGTGCCCTCCATCTGGAAACAGTGGTCCGGGCATAAACCATGAGCGTGGCACCATACTGAACGCAGCTTAGGCATTCAATACATGATTGACCTTATATGACTCCCGGTTCCCAATCTTGCATGGTTGCTTCGTGGTGTTGCGTCAGGCATCCACAGTGGACCAGCCCGAGCCCTTCCCGTTCACGAGGAGGCCGGGTAGCTGTCGCAATAGGAAACGTATTGCGCTATCTCATTCGCCCAACTATGCCCGAAACGATTGCGTTAAATCGCCATAAACATGCAAGAGGGCCGGGAAGCCCTCAAAACAGCGAGCTACCGCACACTCCGGCTTCCCCAAGCTCAAACCGCTGCTCATCGACTTCCAGGCCCCACTGCGCCCCACGCTGCTGATGCACCAACCGGAACCCGAATTTCTCGTAAAGGTGCCTGGCTGAATTCAGCCCGGCAAAGGTCCAAAGATAGACTCGTTGGTAACTTCGGGTCTTGCAGAAACCCATAGCGGCGCTCAGGAGCGCAGTCCCGGCCCCCCCACCACGGATCTCATCTGAGGTGATGAACCACCTCAAGTGAACCCCTTCCCCGTCGGCGTGCACCCCATCGATCGCGATCGATCCATGTACTTGACCATCGTAGATGGCAAGCCAGAGCCCGTCACGCTGACCATCATACCGGGTGCAGAACTCAGCCAACTCTCGCGCGACCTTGGATTCAAATGGCAGCCCAAAGCCAACTAATTTGCTGTAGAACCGGGCGTGCAGCTCGCAGATGCGCCCGATGCATCCTGGTATGTAGCCTTTTTCAACTGAAACACGCATGCGTTCAGTCCCTTGCCGTCTCCGGCACGGCTCTCCGCCGCACCATTAATCGATCGTCAGGACCATTTTCCCCTGGGCCTTTTCCTTCAGGATATCAATATGCGCTTGGGCAGCCTGCTCGAGAGGCAGTTCACGACCTACGATCGGGCGCAGAACTCCCGATTCCAAGGCCGCAGCCACTGCGCTGAGAGCTGACACGTACTCCTCCCGTGTCGTGTTCCAAACCGCCATGCCCAAAACGTCTGCCTCCTTCATCGATTTGAGGATCAGCACGTGAAAAAAGCTTCACCCTTTAAAACAACAAGTTTCGGTCAGGTCAAGTCAGAGGGGCGAAGCCCATAGGTGGACCGAGAGCGGAGGAGGATGGTTGAAGCAGAGGCCCCTGTGCAACGAGGCAGGAACAGAAAAGCCCCCAGGAGAAGGGCGGTGCCATAGTCCCAGGGGCTTGTGGAGGAGGCTCCGATGGGTTCAGAACCCCGAGCCTCGCGGCCTTTTTGATGTAAAAAGAACCTATGGTCAAGTCTTTTCCCGAAAGGCCAACCCTCGACTGCAAACAATTATAACCGGTCAGTTGAGATCAATGCGTACGGGCAAGACCGATACCAAAACGGTGTGGAGAGCGGGTTTCAAGCGCATTCTTTGAGACCGACAAAGCGCTTCAGGCGTGAGTCGGAGAATATCACGACAAACAGGCCGCACTATAACTATCTGTAAAAACAGTATAAGAATAGAGCATAAAATATTCTCGAATTTTTGGCAAAACCTGTTAATATTCTCACTTATTTGGCATAGACCGTGAGAATGAACTGGCACGGGTCAAGAAATAACCAATAAATTCACGCGCCGGATTCTCAAATTAAGTGTCACACTACAATTACGGACACGTGCGGCGACGCATGTGGCCTGCAGACACGTTTTGTAGATGGATTCCACCGGAGGCCGAAGTCCGTTTCCGGACGCGTGCGCCTCATCCACCTTCGGACCGGACCGCATGGGACTCCTCAGCCTCCTGATCGACCAGCCTCTGGTATTCATCCTGCTGTCCGTCCCACTGCTGTACTCCATCGTGCTGCACGAGCTGGCGCACGGCTGGGTGGCTAACCGCATGGGGGACCCGACCGCGCTGCGCCTCGGCCGGCTGAGCCTCAACCCCCTGAAGCACATCGACCCGCTCGGGACCCTGCTGCTGTTCGTGTTCGGATTCGGCTGGGCCAAGCCCGTACCCGTCGACGTCCGCAATTTCCACGAGCCGCGCAAGGCCTTCATTCTGGTCTCCGCCGCCGGGATCGTCGCGAACACGATTCTGGCCTTCTTCGCGCTGCTGGCGCTGCGGCTATTTTCCGCCATAGACTCGGATGTCCTGACCGCATTTTTATACGTTCTGGCACAGGTCAACCTGACGCTGGCGGCCTTCAATCTGATTCCGATTCCCCCGCTCGACGGTTCGAAGATCCTCATGGGCATGGCGTCGGGCCGCCTGCTGGCGGCCCTGGTGGGCCTCGAGCGCTACGGTTTCATCATCCTGGTCGTGCTGCTCTATTTCGATGTTCTCGACCCGGTGATCCGGCTCTTCCGCTGGGGCATCTGGTCTCTCATCAACGTGCTGCTGCCTTGAGGAGGTCGTTCGTGGAGGGGATTACGCCCGGGCCCTGGAGGGTCGAGGAAGAAGACGGAAATTTCGGTATTTTCGCGGGCGACCGCCTGCTGGCGGTCGTGACCCCCGACGACATGCCGGAGCGCAGCGAACGCAAGGCCAACGCCATTCTGATATCGGCCGTGCCCCTGCTCCTGAGCGCCTGCCGGCAGATCAAAGAGCTGTTGGAAAACAACCGCGTGGTGACCTCGGACGGGTTCATCATCAACGACGCGGACACCCGCGCCATCCTCGTCGACGCACTGATGCGCGCCGAGGGATACCGCTTCGATCCACCGCAATCTTGATGCCTGGTCCCCGCTTGGGGTATACATCGCCGGCGAACACTTCTAACCTTTCGCGACAGGACGGTTTATGCGACTGCATCAGGTACAGGCCCGCGATCTGCCCGATCTCTGGTTTCAGGCCGTGCACGACATCCTGGACCACGGACGTCGTTTCGTGATCGACCGGGGATCCTACGCCGGTCAAACCCGGCTCGAGTATGATTTTTTCACCGGGCATGTCACGTACCCGGGCACCCAGCCGCTGATCCCGGACATCCCGCCGAGCTGCGGCATCCCCAACCCGGTCGAGCACGACTACATTTACGGCGGCCCGGGTTACAGCCGCGCGTACATCGAGTACCTGATGTCCTCGCGCAAGGAACCCGGGGAATCCTACACCTATGGCGAGCGCCTCACCCGGGTGCCGATCACCGACGAAAAGCTGGACTGGTGGCGGGAGGCCAACACCGAAATCATCGACCGTCGGGAGATAGACGGCAAGGTCCTGTTCGAGGAAAGCGGGCGGGTTTACCTCAACCAGATCGAGTGGGTGATCGACAGCTACCGGAAATTCGGGCACCGCAACAACCAGATGGTGCTCCAGGTGGCCCACCCCTCCGACCTGACGCTGCTGGACCCGCCCTGCCTGAGGTCGATCGACACCCGCATCCAGGATGGGGCGCTGAATTTCGTGGTGTATTTCCGTTCGTGGGACCTGTGGAACGGCCTGCCCGCCAACCTGGCCGCCATCCAGAACCTGAAGGAGTACATGGCTGCAGAGATCGGGGTCCGCGACGGGGAAATGATCGTGGAGAGCAAGGGGCTGCACCTTTATGGCTATGCCGAGGATCTCGCCAAGCTCAGGTGTTTGAAAGTATAGGCTAACGTCCCGATGCTTTTCTCCAAGACCTTCCGCCATATCCGCGCCGCTCGAGTTCGCCAGCGGTCAGCGATAGACGAGCGTGATAGTTGGGGATGGAGGGTGGATGATGGTCATTTTCCCGCGCGCCAGCTCGTGGCGCCTGAGGATGTCCGCGACCACCTGCGCTGCTCCCGTGAATTTGGAGTTCCCAAAGACCTGCCGGTAATGGCGCAGCTGGGGCTCGACGAGCGCTGCGACCTGGTCGTGTCGTCCGAGTTCGTCCGCGGTCAGCCCCTGGTTGAACCCTTCCGACACCAGCTCGACCACGTCGTAGTCGTACCCCAGATCGCCGTAGTCGCTCTGCCCCGGCTCGAGCCCGGCAGTGGGGACGCGGTTGACGATGACCTCTGGCAGTCCAAGGTATTTCGCCATCTCGCGCACCAGGCGTTTCGAAAGCCCACCGATCGGACTCATGTGCACGGCACCGTCCCCGAAGAGAGTGTAGTACCCGATCCCGAAGTCTTCGTCCTTGTTGCCGGTTCCCGCCAGGACTTTTTGCTCGGTGGCGGCTTTGGTCGACAGCACGTTGGCGCGCACACGGGAAATCAGGTTGCCGCGGTGGTAGGGATTTTCAAAGGCCTCGGGATTGGTGGCGCGGAAGCCCTCGACCGCGGGTTCGATGCCGTGGGTTTCGTAGCGAATGCTTAGGACGGCTGCTACGGATTCGGCATCTCGGATGTCGTCGACCTTGTTCAAGCTCGATGGCAGGATGTAGCCCACGAGCTCGTACACCGCGGCGGTGTGGCGCGCGAACGCCCGCCGGATCAGGGCGGCCGCAGTGCTCGAGTCCACCCCGCCCGAGAGACCCACGACGCATCCGGTGCCGCCTGTGAGCGCGACCTGCCTGATCACGAAATCCCCGATTTCCCGGCTGACCGCTTCGCAATCAATGGCCGGCAGCTGTATCCGCTTCATATGGCCTCCTTCATGTCGGATTGCAGCTTTTCTGAAGAGATTCACCTGCAATGTCAAGCGGAAGTATAACCCATCGCTTGCGGGTGTACCTTCCCAAGGCCCGCGGTTTTGAGGTATAGATGCGGGTAGTCAGCACGCCCCGGCGCATAGGCCGGAACCGCATGGGAGTGCCCCATATGAACATGAGCGCCATCCCGTTTGGGACCACCGACTGGTCGCAGGTCGAACGGACCGAGCACCCCGGCACCACTGGGGTCGCCCACTGGAGGACCCGCAAGTTCAACGACATCCGCGTGCGGATGGTCGAGTACTCGCCCGGGTATGTGGCCGACCACTGGTGTTCGAAGGGCCACATTCTCCTGGTGCTCGAGGGAGAGCTGGAGACCGAGCTGGCTGACGGTCGCCGCTTCACCCTGACGCCGGGGACGACCTACCAGGTGGCGGATCAGGCCGAAGCGCACCGCTCGCGCACCCGGGCGGGGGCAAGGCTGTTCATCGTGGATTGACGGGGTGCGGCGGAGCGAAGGGATTCGCCCGCCGGGCCGGAGAAGAAGACATGCCGCAGAGCGATCAATTCGACCGGGTGCTGACCGCACCCGAACGCCGGGTCTTGAAGGGGCTGTCCAGCCCGGCGCGGATCCAGACCTTTCTGGACGGGATGGCCTACAGCACGGACGGGTTTTACCGCTGCCCCCTGCGCGTGCTGCGGGACGGGAAAGCCCACTGCTTCGACGGGGCCGTGTTCGCCGCGGCCATGCTGCGCCGCATCGGCTACCCGGCCCTTATTCTGGACATGCTGTCCAACGGCCGCGATGACGAACACCTGCTGGCGCTCTTCAAGGCTGAGGGTGCCTGGGGGGCGGTCGCCAAGTCGAACTTCGTCGGGCTGCGTTTTCGCGAGCCGGTCTACCGCACCCTGCGCGAGCTCGCGATGTCCTACTTCGAGCAGTATTACAACCTCGAGCGCGAAAAGACCCTGCGGGGCTACACCGGCCCGCTCGACCTGGAGCGCTTCGACCACCTGGACTGGCTGACCGTGGACGGGCCTATGGATCTCATCGCGCAGAGAACCGACCAGATGCGCCGCATCGAGCTGATCACCCCGTCCATGGCGCGGCGGCTGAACCCGGTGGACGACCGGGCCTACGCGGCCGGCCTGCAGGGAGCCGACCCGGACGGGCTCTTCAAGCCCGCCTGAGTAAAAACCCGATAGAACCGGCAGTGCCGCTATCCTTGCGCTATCCGTCGCGGAGGCGCTTCATCTTTTCTTCGAGCTGCGCCCGCGTCCGGGCGCGCGCGGCGGCACGCATGGCAAACGCCTCGCGCTGGTTCTTGGGGACCGGCGCCTGAAGGTCGGCCGGCTTGCGCGCCAGCACCAGGGCCCCGCTCGGGCAACTCGATACGCAAAGCCCGCACCCGATGCAGCGGTCGGGGTCGAGCTCCGCCGTGCCGCCCTCCATCCGCAGGGCCTCCATCTGGCAGCGATCGATGCAGGCCTCGCAGCCGGTGCACTCCTCCTGGCGCAGCTCTGCCGTGAACGGCGAGGCCGCCGCCAGGGCCGGCTTGGGGTGGCGCTTGAGGTGCAGGAGCACCTGGCAGCAATCCCCGCAGCAGCAGCAGATGTTCACGATTTCCCGCGAGTTCCCCGGTTGCAGGACCAGTCCCTGCTCTTCCGCCTGACGCAGAATCGCGAGCGTTTCCTCCAGGGTGATGAACCGGCCGAGCCCGTTGCGGGCATAGTATTCTGCGGCCCAGCCGAAGATCAGGCAGGCCTCCATCAGCTTGTCGCAGCCGGCATCCTTTAGTTTGTGTTCTTTGCGGCAGATGCACGGGGCGACCAGGAACTTGGTTTGCTCGCGGACGAGCTCTTCCGCCCGCTCGTAGGGCAACACCTCCAGCCCGGCATCCAGGCTGCGGCCCACCGGGATGGTGCGCAGCTGGGGGAGGGGGTCGAAGGCTTCCCGCGCGAGGGCCGGCAGGTACTCTTCCAGGTCCCGGAGCAGCCCCGGGGCCAGGTCGTTCACGTGGTATTCCCAGATGCCGATCACGAACTGGGCGGCCATGTACCGGTTGGGGTGGCCGGGCGCCTCGATGTTGAACAGGAGCCCCTTGCGCGACATGGCCTCGAGGCGCGCGGCCGCCTCGTCGGCCGAGATGCCGGCGCGTGCGGCGATCGCCTCGGCCGTTTCCAGCCGCATGCCGACATGGCACGCCAGCTCCGCCTCTTCGGGCGTGAACAGATGCTTTAAAATTCGGAACTCCACCCCGGTTTCGGTCGACGGGAAGCCGGCCGGCAGCTCGTCGAGGTGCTCGCGCAGACGGGCATAGACATCCATCATGGGGCATTCCCTTCCTGGTTAAAGTTGTTCCTCGGGCAACGTCTGTGTCAGGCGGTGCCGGGGGGTGTGCGGGCAAAATGAAGCTGGGTTATGGGCAACGGGCAACGGTTGACATCAGGGTAGAGGATCACACCCCTTGAGGTCAAGCGCGTTATAGTGAAGCGGGGATCGAGTGCGGAGTCAGCGATATCGTCGATCAGGTGTATCAGGGGTGATGAGGTGTCTGCCGCCCGGGCGGGCGGTTAGACGGCGGATGCGCCCGCCGCGGGTCAATCCGCGCCGCTCTTTTCGGATCTGAGAAACCGCTCGAGCTCCGATTCGAGGACCTTCCAGCCTTTGCCGATTTTCTGAGCGCGGATTTTACCCGCTGTAATCAATTTCAGAAACGTCGGGCGCGAGATCTGGAGATAGCGGCACGCCTCCCCGGTGTTGAAGACACTCCGAACGAGCTTCAAAGCCGAAGACCCGTTGCGCCGGTCCGGGTTCACGCGGCGGTCGGGGATGCGGCGTTTGTCCACCAGGACCGTTTCATTCTTCAACTCCGTCGATTTTGCACCCATTGGTCGATCAACCTCCCGGTTGCTTATGGATGTAATATCGCCTGGCTTCGGTAATTCTTTAGTTGTTCAAAGTGGCATGGACAATCTGCGACAATTCCGCCAGCTGATAAGGCTTCTGAAGAAAGCCGTCGGTCCGGTTTAACAACTGGTGGTTGCCCCCGCTGTTCAGGCTGTAACCGCTTGATAGCAGGACTTTGGCTTCGGCGTGTTGGTCTCGGATGGCGCTCAATATCTGGTCTGGATTCATGTCGGGCATGACCATGTCCATGATGACCATGTCGATATTTGTTCGGATGCGTTTTCAGTACGGCTTTCGACGTCCTGACTGGATTTGGCCGCCAGATACAGTCATATCCCAAGCGCTCCAGCATTTTGGTCACCGTCACAAGGACGACTTCTTCATCGTCGATGACCAGCACCGTCAGCAGAGGAGCCTGGTTCGGATTATGGTGTCTGTAAGGGCAGCACTTGTTACGTCCGCTTTTTTTAGCATCATAAAGTGCATCGTCGGCCATTTTGATAAAACCTTCGATGCTGATATCTTGATGCATCTCCAACGATGCGACCCCGAAGCTCATCGTGACGGTAATGGAACGCCCATCGCAGGTTATTTTTTGGGTTTCGATGGACTTTCGCAATCGTTCCGCCGTAAACAAGGCGTCCTTGAGCGGCGTCATCGGCAGGATGACGGCAAATTCCTCGCCACCGTAGCGGGCGATGTGGTCTGAGTCCCGCAGCTGTTTCTTGAGCTGCGCGGATATGTTCTTCAATACGTGGTCACCGGCCTGATGGCCAAAGAAGTCGTTGATGGATTTGAAATGATCCACATCGGCCATGATGATGGAGAGGGCTGTTCCGTAACGCACCGCCCGGCTGATCTCCTGCTGCAGGATTTCCATAAAGCGCATGTGGTTCATTGTCTGAGTCCGGCCGTCAAGCCCCACCTGCTGCCTGAGCAGGTCTATGCTCTGGCCTTGACTGTGGACCTGATTCAACAGCTCGCCGGACAGTTCCGCTAATTCACTTCGGGCCGCATCCATGATCTCGATATGCTTTTTCTCATCGATCCGCAGGTCGAAAACAGGGAAAACGCTTTTAACGCCTTCGGTCACCTGCGCGGCCACGCCGGATATGTCGATAACGGATCCAAACTCATAGGCATGAACGTATGTCTCAATTTCTGAGCGGTTGACGTCGAGGTCCGGGCGCTTGAACCATTCCACGTACAGTGACGACAGGTGAAGAATTCTCGTCACCTGCTCGATTTCATTGACGGGGTGGACCAAGCGATAGGCGCAATGATGGTAGCCGATGGGGACACTGACGGTGGCGGGCAGCCCCCAGGACTCGGTGACGAATTCACCTACCTTCATATGGTTAATACCCAACAGGCTTGTTTCGGCTTCGTGCAAGGGACTGCCGTTCAAGGATGCGTCAGCAATGACGCTTTCGTATTCATGCGGCATGGATTCCGCCATGATCAACACGCCGATGTTTTGAAGAAGACCAAGGAAAAAAGCGTTTTCTCCGTGCCGACGGTCAATTTTCTCCGCCAGCGCCTTGGCGGCAATCGCGCCCATGAGGGAGTCCTTGGAGAATTGGACATAGTCAAATGCGCCCTTTCTCTTGGGCGTAAATCCTCTCAATAGGGAAAAACTCAGGGCCAGATTCTTGACCGTATTTAATCCCAGGTACACCATCGCGTGATGGACGGAGGTGATCTTGTTTGAAAGTCCGTAGAAAGGCGAGTTGACCACCCTTAACACGTTCGCGCTTAGAGGGGCATCCGCCGAAATGACTTCGGCAATCTCCCCGATGTCGGGTGCTTCCCGCTGCATGGCCTGCAAGATCTTGATCGCCACGCCGGGAAGTGTGGGCAGTTTGCCGATTTTTTTGGATAGCTCCTTAAGATTTTTTTCCGAACGCATCGATTTTCTCCGGTTTGACTCAAGTTATCCAGTACCGTCACGTTCATGCCGTGGCGTACAGGTAAGAGCTCCATGCTATCGCCATGAGGTACAGGAACAGCATCGCCGGAAAAATATCCCTGGCATGGATCCGGCCGCCAAAGACAGGGCTGTTGCTTGCCACCAGGAGACAGGTGGCTCCGAAACACGTCAATAGAAATTTGCTGGCCATGAAAAATAACGGGCCGAACGTCAGGCAGAAGGCCATGATCGGGTTGAACTCATAAACGCCCTGATCCAGAAGATACAGGAGCATAAAACCGTCGATGAGCGAAAGGGCGAGAAGAAAAACGATAAATCCCATCGAACTCGGGCCGCACTCATCCACGAATTTAAAGCCCTGCGGATTTTCTGCTCCTCGCAGGGATTTGCGCCGGCCGCCGAAGATCAAATGTTGAAAAGATATCCGGCGGTAAAATCTTCGGGCTGAGATTGTGCGCCTGTTTTTTTGTATCGTCATGGCTTTCAAGAGAATCGGCGTCTACCGGGGTTGGGGCATCGTTGCACTATGCGTTGGCTCACAGCCATCCCATGATATAGCTGAATCCGATGGTTGAAAGAAAACCGATGACTGCGCCGATTAGGTGCAACATCTTTATCAGCATTCGCCTTGGCCTCAAGCGGCAAAGATTTTTGACGGTTTAGTTTAGTAGCTCTCGCCACCACCGATAATAGAAATTTCTTGGAGGCATTAACGGGTTCAGAGTCACAACGCCGGCAGCGAAGGACTCAGAATTGCTGTCAGCGTTCGTGCTGCCAACCGATATCAACAACTTGCTGAGGCTGTCCGTTATTACGGGCACCACTCTAGAAGGTATTCCTCCTCCGACCATTATAGAAGGCTCCTTGGTTCCGTCATGGTTGAAATCCAAGGCCGCTGCGGTGCTCTTGTAGTTGAGAGCATATGTATAGCCATAGCCTCCGGGGACGCAGGGGTCGCTGTTCGGTAGGAAGGTGGTCAGGTAGACGGTCTTGTAAAAAACCATGCTCTCGCTGAGAACTTTTTCGCCGGTTCCAAGGCGAATAAGCCAACCCTGGTCGACCCTGCCATTGGCATCAACGTCTGACGAAAGATTGTCCAAAGAGGGCTGGTAGGCCGGCGGGCCGGTCATGTCGACCAAATCGGATTCAGTGTGGGTGACCGATGCCTGCTTGTCCCGGATGCAGTAAAACCGATCTGAGGAGGCAGGCGCACACGCGTTCTCACGGTCACCCGTGCCGATGAAGAGCAGGTCGTACCCTTTTTCAAGCGTCAGCGCCGGTGGATAGAAAAACTTTCGGCCATAGGAGCTGTCGGACACAAAAAGGACCTGAGCCTCCCAGTTCATGATGTTTTCGTCACATTCCGGAAACGTCAGCGAGACGCTGGAGGCGGTTGTAAATTTCCCGAGCCGCCAAAGCTGGCCGCCGAGATCACCGACATAAACCTTATCCACGAACCCGTTGTCGTTGGCATCGACGACGGTCACCGAGCTGGGTATGCTGTAATTCATTCCGGTAAGGGAGCCCCCGTTTCTAAATGTTTTTACGGGGGCACCCGTGAGGACGTTAATGGCCAGAATGGCCTTTCCGCTGGAGTTGTCCGAACTATATCCCCCTCCGATGAAAAACACCGGAGTGCCGACTGTGTCGGTTGCCGACGTTTTCACGATGCCGAACTGGGGCTCCGACCAAGTTTGTCCCAGCTCCGGAATTACAGCATCGGGTGCGACCGGACCGGTGCTGGCTGCGTCAATCCTCCACAGATACAGCGGGTTTTCAGGGTCGGTTATATCGATTGCAAAATAGCTCTTGCCGCCTTTTCTTTCTCCGCACACCAACACCACCTGGTCGCCCGTATCGATGATGCCGTTCTGATTGGCATCCTTAAAAAAGACCTTTGGGCTGGAATCGACGAAATATGAATGGCTCGTGCCTTCGACCACATCTTTCAAACGCGGCAGCAGGTCCGGCGGTATGAATGCCCACGCCTCAAGGCCGTAATTGGTTACAGTGCGGTCAGCGGCGACAAACTCATCGTAAACCGCGTGGAGCATCCCGTCGTTAGATCCGAAGAACACATAACTCTTTGAGCTGCGGTCGGCATACTGGTAGCGAAACACGATGGGCTCACTGTGGAGGATGTCGCCGGTTATGATCATGCGGTTTTCGGCGATGTCTCCGTCGCCGTCCTCATCCAACACATCGGCCCCGCGGACGTAATTGACTATTTGGGATGCGGTGTGGGCGGGGTGGCCCAGGACGTCGGGGGTGATCGCTGAATTGGTGGGGCTGAACGCATTGCCTGATTGCAGCAGGTGCTTGTTCGTTCCACCCAGGTACGTCGTGATGGTGCGGCTGGCGTTATGGATGTAGTTGCTCTTCCCAACCGCCGCCCAGTCCTTTGTCTGCCAGTAGGGCTCGGCGCTGTCCCGCACCGCACCGTTCGGCCAGGTTGCGAGCGCGTTGTTTTTATCGATGATTTCGAGATCGGCCGAAAGCGCAAACTTTGTGAGATTGCCCTCCCAGAAGTTGGTTTCGCCGGGCTTGAAAAATGCCATGTAAATGCGGTTCCCACTGGTGGTGCGGGTCACCGGAACCACCGGGGCCGTGAAGGAATTGGTCTGAGAAACGATGTCCAATACCGCGGCCAAAATCGCCGACGCCAACTGGTCCGGATCCTCGGCCGCATAGTGGTATTTAGCGTAATATTTGTCGGAGGAGTCGTAGAGATTTTTTTTGCCGTTGCCGTTGTTTGAGGCGTTTATCAAGAAAAGGTTGTTGGCCAAGTCTCCCATGAACCCGACGGTATATGTCCGCACGTTCTGAAAACCCGCTTGATAGCCTACGATGTCGTGTGAGAATAAATAATAGGCGACATCGTCCAGATAGGTGGAGCCGTTGCGATTGACCGGGATGGTATACGTCGTGTTGTCTTTTTTAATCTTCCCTTCGCCGACGTCGGTCGGATCGTTATCGAAATTAGAAAAAGAGGGTGGTGTTGAGCCTGCGGCCGGGCTTTGATCCTCGGAGGAAATTCCGGGCGATACCACCAGCGCAAAGTTTTTTTCGCAATAATTGGCGACAACATGCGAAGAGGGTGAGTTGTAGTATCCGCCGATAGATGCCAGGCCTTCGGCAAGTGGCGAGTAGGTCACTGTCCCCATGTTGTTAATATTGTTGATGAAGTTTGAATCCAGGGTGTTGTTGGTCGGATCGTCGGCCAGCGGTGTATTGACCACCAGTCCCAGCGGTTGCACGTTGCTCGCGCCGTTTGAATTGGACGTAAAATTATAGATCGAAAGCTTCGCCCGGTTGGCAGCGAGTTTTGCAACCGTCATCAGGGCATTTTTGGCATAGTAAAATCTCGTTTTGGTCGGCAGGTCGGAGCCGTTCCCCGAGTAAGGCCCATAGAAAATCCAGTTCAGGTAATTTCTCGAGTACCTGAAATTGACGGCTTTATCGATGACGCCGTCCACGGTATGAGATGCGGGGACTGCAGGTAATGTGATGGTACGACTGTTAATAGTCCACGTCGGTAATCGGCCGTCTCCGTTGGCCATGCGCTGATACTGGCTGTCCGCAACCATCAGGCTATCCGGAACTTCAACTAGATAGTATTTCCCGCCGTTGACGGTGATCGCGTAGCCCTTGTCCTTGCAAAAGCCGATGCCTCCGGGCGCGTTTTGAACCACATCGGCGCAACCGGATGGGGTATAGCTCGTAGCGTTGTCATAAGAAGCATGCCGTGCGATTTCCTCCATTGCCGCGCCGTTATCCAAAAGGATGACGATGTTTGGAGGGATGTCGTCGGCTGTCGTGGAAAAGACACAGGTGTCGTCGGCCAGGGCATCAACGGCCATGAACGCCACCCCTATCGCCAGCGCAGCATACCGGAACCAGTTGGGGTATCCCATTTTCCTGCCTCTGCGGTGAGCCATTAGAATCCGATGCGATAAAAGCCGGCCTCGATCCGACTCACGGAGTCCCGCGGTCCATGCCCGTCGCAATTCATGCGATAGATGTGGGCCCGGAATTTCCCAACCTGGAACCCCGATCCGCGAGGCGGCACGGAGGATTGAAGATACTCGACCTCCCCGTTGAACGCTTCGTTTGCTCCGGAGACTATCGTGTGAGTTGTCAGTGGATCCGATGAATCGGGAAAATGAACCGGGTTCCCCGGAGTGATGTTCAGCGACCCGTAGAGGTCCGGTTTGTTCCACACATAGGCTTTGGCGGCTTCAGCCGCATAAAACGACTTGCTGTAAATCTGGTGGTTGGTGGTGATCTGCAAATCGTCAGTCGACGTGCGGACTGACATGACGCCGAGAATGGTCACCAGCAATAGGATCATGAGGCAGACCGCCGTCACAATACCGTCCTGGTTCCGGCATATTTCGGACGCAGATAATTTTCGGTTCATGGTGGAAGCCCCTCTATTCGATGGCAGCAGCTCAACCGTCGTGCTTGATAAAAACAATCTTGACTTGCCTATCATCAGGCCCCGGGGTGAGAAGCTTTTTCCAGCTTACCGTCAGATCAACGGTCTTCGATTCAGACACCCCATCGCTGTTCAGGTCGGTGTTGGTCACCTGCCATTGGACGAGATATTTCCCCGAAGATTTCGCGTGCGGATTCAACGCCGGATCCAGCGTGCTATGCAAAAAAGGCAAATGCATGATCTCTTCCATCTGGCCGGAAGCCAGGGCGGACGCCTGGGTGATGTCAGCTGAACTGCGGCTGCTTAAGTTGGCCGAGATCTGCAGTGCTGCTACAGCCAACAGTCCGATCGCCAATATCGACAGTCCGATCATAACTTCAATCAGGCTGAAGCCGGCATTCGATCCCGTTTTACTCTCAGGGCGAGCGATTTTCATGAACCTCCACTCAGCTCACATGGACAGATTGCGGCATAAGATTTTCTTCGACAACGTTCTGACGACATGCCGCTGGAACCCGCTGGGTTGGCTGATGGTAAGGGAAACCGCCACGGATCGTATGCGCGTAAGATCGGCGATGGGAAAGCCCAGAAGGGTTTCGTTTTCGTCGAAATATTGAAACTGGAGATTTTCCACATGGTCAGCAACGGTATCCCAAGACTCGCTCGTCGTCCCTTCAGAAAGGCATTGCCGCAATCGCCGAGTCCCCACCTCATGGGAATAGGTGATGCGCTCAAGATCCGCGTCTTGAATCCCGTCTGTCAAGTTTGCGGCGTTGATGACCCCATCCATGTTTCGATCCGCCGTGAACCGGATGCCGGTCGCTGTGGCGACCTCGATGCCGGCATCGGCGGTCATGAAGCGGTCTAAACCGGCCATTCGCAGATCCTGCTCCATGTATCCCAGGCTAGTGCGGAGGGTTTGCAAGACTTCTGCATGGGCCTCGTTGCCGGTGTTCGATTTCGTTACCGAAGCATAGACATCGTAAATAGAGCAAAGGGCAATGCCGATAAGAGCAACAGCGATCAGCAGCTCAAGCAGGGTGAACCCGGATTGATTTTTTGGTTCAGTCGGTCCCATTTTTTCTACCGGATGTCTCTCAACGGATGTTTATTCTTCCGAACCGGTTGTTCATGTCTATCGTAACGGATTTACCCTCCCAATCTCTGACAACCATGCCCCCACTGTTTCCGACATACCCTCGGCCGTTAAACCGGGTCCGTTTATAGTCGAATGTCACTTGGCTCAAATCGATTGTTAATCCGCTCGGCAAGCTGCGACTGCAAAGCTGCTTCTCGTCTCCATCTCTGACCCAGTTTTCTGGGATCCCTCCGCCCGACCCGTTGTCGATAAAAATGCTGTAACCGTCAGCACGCAACAACACCGCCACGGACGCATTCTCTCTGAGCGCCCGGGATCGCGCCATTCCAAGATCCCCCCGGATCATGCTGACCGCATCTCTCATCAATGTTTCCCTGCGCTGTTTTAGAAACGAAGGCGTCGCTATGGAAGCGATGATGGCGAGCATCGCAATAGCAATCATCAGTTCGAGTAGTGTAAACCCATGACTTTTTCTCATCAGAGGATCCCAGCGCATAGTTATCGGAACGGGTCTTGGGTGAAAGGGGGTCACCACCTCTGATTTCAGGATCGGGATGCGTCGCGGTTTCTTGAATTTAAATAGTAATTAGATAGTGCTCATATCTTTTTCAATATTATGGATATTCGGATAGTGGGACAACTGGCAGGCCAACACAGGCGAGGACAAGTAGGGCGACTGTCAAAAACCTGTTCCGTTTGGGCAGCGCAACGTGAACCCGTGGGAGAGGCGCCCCGTCTCGCTCGGGATCGCGGGAAAGTGACACTTCCACACCGGAACCACGAACAAATCCGGAACGCCAATTTGAAAGTTTAAATGGAACAACTATAGATACTATTTCAGCATTTACTAGATAGACGGAACCGGCTTGGCGAAATACGAGCCTTCCCAAGGGGTGTGCGGAGCGCGGGTATTAGACTGGAAGGAGGGCGTGAACCAGAAGGTCGTCGTCATCCGCCGCTGAGGAGCTTCAGCCGCGGATGACGATCCGACCGGTTCAAGACTTGAGCAGGGAGCGCAGGTTGACTTTTTTATTCCTGATTCCGAGCTTGGCGCGTACATGGTGCCGGTGGGTCAGGATGGTACTCTTGGAAAGGTGCATAATCTCGGCGATTTCCTTGTTGGTCTTGCCGTCGCGGACCAGCTGCGCCACTTTGAGCTCGGTCGGCGAGAACTTGTATTCCGGGCCCGACAGCTTGGCATAATTGGGGTCGTAGAAGTTTTTCAGGTTTTCTTCGATAAGAGCGATATACTCGATCTGGTCGGGTTGCAGCGCATTCTGCCTGAGGTTTTCCAAGTAGGGCAGTACCAGGCCTTTGATTCGCTCCCCGAGTTTTTCTTTCGTCAGCGATGCATCCCTCTCCCTGTGATCGAGCAGGACGCGCAGCGCCGTTTCTGTCTCTTCAAGCTTACGGGATGTTGACGCGAGCTTTTCCTGGAGCGCGTGAACATCCGGATCGGGTGCACTGATTTCCACCGCCAGCCCGATGATCCCCTTAATTTTTCTGTTCTTGTCGATGAAAGGGAGCTTGTCGATCCGGATGAACTTCGACTGATCGCGCTTAGGGTTTTTTACCAAACTGAAGAGTGGCCGGCCGGTGCTCAATACGGTTTCATCCTCTTGGCGTAACTTGGCCATCAGCTCGGGATCATTGACCAAATCATCCACGCGCATGCCGATCAGGTCTTTTGGCTCAAAGCCCAGCATATCGGCATAGCTTTGATTCAGCCACACGATTCTGTTTTCGGCGTCCTTGAGATAGATGCCGATGTCGCCCCCGTCTATGTAGCGTCGCAGCTCTTCCAGTTTGGGGGAGTTGTATAGGGACTCATCGTTTTCCGGCATAAGCGCCGGTAGCTGGAAGGGGTCGGGGGCGTTGTCTATCACGACGAGAATTCTTTTCTGGGACGACTTGGGGTCGGTAAAAGGCAGAAACGTTATGGGGCCGCCAAATTTATTTTGCATAAAGCTATCAGCCGCATATGTTGTCGGGCGGCCGTTATCGAGGGCTTCCTGCTCTTTATTCCAAAAAATTTCGGCATATTTTTGGGGCAGATAGTCGAACACCGTCTTGCCGATGCACTCATCAACTGCCGTCCGCAGGAGTATGCATGCCGCTTTGTTCATGAAGGTGATTTTATGCTGCCCGTCGAGAGATATCACCGGGTTGCTCATAACGTCTAAAATTTGGACCATCTGCGCACGTTGAGCCTGGACATCGACAAGCGCTGTCGGCATCACGCCCGGTTTGGACAGGAACATGACACAGCCCACCTGGCCCGCGGCCTGAACGCGGAGGGTCCTGCACCTGACCTGCAACTCTTCCTGGTTGTACTGCCGAATGGTCAGCGTTGTCTGATGCTCACCGCCGCCCTTTCGATCAACGCCCGACCAGAAGCCGGACCATGTAGCGCTGGTCATCTTGGGGGCTATGGTCTGGAACGGAATCCCAACCAATTCTTCTTTTGGGTAACCGAGCATGTCGCAAGCCGCTTGGTTGGCGTAAACGATCTTGCCGTCCGGTATCAATCCCAGCATGCACACTTCCAGGCTGTCAAACCCTGCAAAAGACGCGTTTATACTTTTGCCTTCTTCCGTAATTTGATTTGGGATTGTGGGCCGGCCCATTACGCTCTCCGTTTGAAGCAGATGCATCCGATTGCTAAGGCCATTAGAATTTCATTTTATAAAAAATCGTTTACGAAAGCAGTAGTTGTAACTGCGTCAATATGCCTAAAAAAAATCGATTAAATATCGATGATCAAATTCAGGAGGTGGGTAATCGAGTTTAATTCGCAGGAGAAGCAGAGCAGGCTTTAGAGCATTTCATTCGAGATATCTCCCAACCAGAGCCTCCTTTTCATGCAGGTCAAGGGTAGCCAGCAAAATTTTAAAAAACAAGCAAAATTCCGATAAGCGCCAATCGGCACAAGGAGTCGGGCCGGTATCCATGGGGTAGAAGAAGGTTAGGCGAGTGGCCGGCGAATGAGGGTCGACCCCCCTTGAATGAGTCTCCGGCGGGGGATTCAATTTGAATCTCATCCCCCAAGCACGGTTTCACACGGCAGAGACTTATGCTGGTGGCCCAGAGGGCGGACAACAACCGCCTCAGGAGGAAATGGCCTGGAGGCTGCTGGAGTGCAGAGTCGTGCTTACGATTTGGGACAATTCAGATAGCTGGTAAGGTTTTTGGAGGAACCCCTCCGTCTTCCGGATCAGATCCGAAAACCCCATGCTGTCCGGGCAGTACCCGCTCGAGAGCAGGACCTTGGCGCCCGCCCCCGCCTCGCGGATGGTTTTCAGCAGCTCACCGGGTTCAATGTCCGGCATCACCATGTCCATGATGACCATGTCCACCTTGGGCTTCGAATGGAACAGGCGGATGGCATCCTGGCCGGACTTGGCCGAAAGCACCGAATAGCCCAGACGTTGAAGCATTTTGGTCACGGTCACGACGACTGCATCCTCGTCGTCGATCACGAGTACGGTCGGCGCCGGTGAGCGTTCGGCTTCCGGCGGGTTGAAGCGGCAGGACCGATTGCGGCCGGTGCGCTTGGCTTCGTATAGAGCTTCGTCGGCCATCTTGATCAAGCCCTCGGCATCCACCGGCTTGGCCCCCAGCGCCGCCGTCCCGAAACTCATGGTGAGCGGGATGGCCTTGCCTTTGTATTCTATCTTGCTGGCACAGACCGCCAGCCGGAGCCGTTCAGCCGCGGCCCACCCTTCCTCCAGGGTCGTCATGGGCATGATGACGGCGAACTCCTCGCCGCCGTAGCGCGCGATCAGGTCCGAGTCCCGCAGGCCCTGCTTCAGGCACGCCGCTACGCTCGTCAGCGCGTGGTCTCCGGCCTGGTGTCCGAAAAAATCGTTTATCGATTTGAAGTGGTCCACATCGGCCATGATGAGCGCCAGCGGGGTATGGTACCGCGCGGCGCGGCCGATTTCGCGCTGAAGATTTTCGATGAAGCATTTGTGGTTGTCGAGCTGGGTCAGTCCATCGCGGCCGACCTGCAGCTTGAGACGGTTCAGCTCCTGGCTCTGGCCGTGCACCTCGCGCAGAAGGTCATCTGAAAGCTGCACCAGCTCATTTCGGGCGGACTCGATGATGTCGATGTACCGGTCATCGTCGATTTGCATTTCGAAAATGGGGAAAATGCTCCGGATGTTCGCGGCAATGCCCTCCACAAACCGCAGTTTCTCGGTCCGCGGGCAGAGACCCAGGGCGCCCAAGCCTTCGTCGATTCGGCTGCCTTCGGCCCGGGGGTCCGCGCCCTTGAATAAGGCGACGAAGTGAGACGACACTTGAAGGATGCGCGTCAGCTGCCCCAGCTCCTCGAGCGGGGTCTCCTGAATCTCCGGCGAGTGATGCCGGCGGATCGGGGCCGTGAAGGTGACCGGGAGCCCCCAATTGCGGGCGACGTACTCTCCGACCTCCATGTGGTCGGTGCCGAGGACTTCGGCCTCGGCCTCGTGCAGCGGGACCCCCTCGAGAGTGGTCCTACGGATCACGTTCGGGTATCGGTCCGGTAGCGCCTCCGCCAGGAGCAGGACTCCGATATCCTGCAGAAGCCCCAGGCAGAAGGCGCTCTCCGCGTTGTTCCCGATGACCCGCTCGGCCAGCAGCTTGGCCGCGACTGCGCCGGTGAGCGAGTCCTTCCAGAACTGGACGTGGTCGAACGCGCCGGGGGCCTTCCGCCGCAGGCTCCGCATCAGTGAGAAGGTCAACGCAAGGTATTTCACCGTGTTGAGGCCCAAAAACATCATGGCCTGGTTCAGGGAGGAGATTTTTTGCTCCCGCCCGTAGAAGGGCGAGTTGACCATCTGCAGCACCTTGGCGGTCAGGGGGGGGTCGGCCGAGATGATCTCCGAGATCTCCTTGATGGACGGATTTTCGGATCGGATGGCCTGCAGGAGCTTGATGGCGACACCCGGCAGGGTGGGAAGCCTGCGGATTTTCGTCATGACGTTGAGGTCGATCACTGTTGCCATTCCCGAACCTCCTCGGGCGGAAAACGCAATGAACGCGCCCCCCGACCTTGTAGAACGTGCGCAGCGCCGGCAGGACGCCGTCTGCCTGCCTGCGCGGGCGCTGATGAAACGACTGCCGACGATCACCACTCGGATTCACAGTTTTTATCGGACAGGGGAGAGGAAACCTTTAACGCAGCGATAAATCAGCCGGTCGCGCGTGCAGTAGATGGCTCAAAACCGGATGGTGCCGCAGTCCGGATTTCGACCGGGCGCCCGTCCGGCAGCCGGAACTCGATGCCCAGCGCGTGCAGCATGAGACGCGGGAAGGTGCGTTGGAAGAGCTTGTCCCCGTAAAGGGGGTCGCCTATGATGGGGTGGCCGATGCCGAAGAGATGCGCGCGGATCTGGTGCTTGCGGCCGGTCAGCGGCCGAACCCGGAGCAGGGTCGTATCGGGCCGGCAGTCGAGGACCGCGTACTCGGTCAGGCAGGCCTTGCCGGTTTCGGGGTCCGCGGCCATGCGGCCCGAGCCGAATCTGCGCAGGGGGGTCTCGATGATGCCGTCCTGGGCCACCGGTCCGTGCACCACGGCCAGGTAGGTCTTGAGTACCCGTCGGTGCTGGAACTGCAAATTCAGGTACCTATGGAATTCAGGGGTCTTGGCGAAGAGGATAACCCCGCTCACCTGCTTGTCGATACGATGGACCACGTAGAACTTGCGCTTCCGGGCCTCGGTCAGGACAGCGAGCAGCGAGGCGTTCTTCGGGTTGCGTTCCGGTATCGACGCGAGCCCGACCGGCTTGTCGAGCGCGATGAGGTCGTCGCTTTCGAATATCGCGGGGATTGGCTGGTCCCCAAAGAGGATCGGGTCCATCGTGCCCTCAATCTACCACCGCCTCCCCATCGAAGTCCACGGCGCCTTTATTGTAACCTTTTTCTCTGCTAAAATTTCCACTGACAGTTCTATCAGATCGCTGAAAAACAAGTATCAGGCCGTCAGCCAGGGAGCGCGGCTTTTTGGGGAGCGCAGCGTACGGATCAGTATGTGAGCATCCACAAAGGGCCGCGCAACGCAAGATCTCGGCCCGAGACGCCGTTTTTCAAGGGAGGCGACCCATGTCCAAGCCCCGTCTGCTGATCGACCCCGAACGGATTACCGTCAACGCGCGCAAAGTCGTGGAGATCGGCCGCCGGCACGGGATCGATGTTATGGGGGTGACCAAGGGGGCGGCCGGGGACCCGGTCGTCGCCCGGGCCATGCTGGCGGGCGGCATCGCCCGTCTCGGAGACTCGCGCCTGGAAAACATCGCGCGGCTGCGTGCGGCCGGCATCGACTCCCCGATCACGCTGCTCCGTTCGCCCGCGCCCTCGGACCTCTCCGAAGCGGTGCGCCTGGCCGACGCGAGCCTGCACTCCGACGCCGACGTGATCGAGGCCCTCTCGATCGAAGCCCGCCTGCAGGGAAAACCCCACGGGGTCACGGTCATGGTGGACCTGCACACCGGCCGCGAGGGGCTTCCCCCGGATCGCGTCCCGGCGGTCTGCCGGAGGATGCAGGCGCTGCCGGGAGTCCGGTTCGACGGTCTCGGCGCCTATTTCCACATGGCCAGCGCCATCGACTTCCAGATGGACGCCCTGCAGAGGCTGGTGGAGCTGGCAGGGAAAGTCGCGGCCGAGGCCGGCAGGCCGGTCGGGCGGATCTCTGGCGGGTCGTCCGTCATCCTCCGCGCCATCGCGGTCGAAGGCCGAGCCAACCCGGGCATCGGGGAGCTGCGCATCGGCACGGCGGTGCTGCTCGGTTTTGCCGCCTCCATCGATCCGGTGACGATCGAGGGTCTGGAGCGTGACACTTTTGTCCTGCGGGCGGAGGTGATCGAGGTCAAGCCGGGCGGGTCGGGGGAGGCGCTGCTCGCGCTCGGGAAGGTCGAGACCGACCCGCAGTTCCTCTTCCCGATGAACCCGGGGGTCAGGGTCCGGGAGGCGTCGAGCGACCACCTGATGGTGCTCATGGAGCCGCCGCCGCGGGTGGGGGACTGGGTGTCGTTCCGGCTTGGCTACCCGGCGCTTTGCCGGTTGATGGCCTCACCGTACGTGCGGGTCGAACACACACGCTTTCGCGTTTAGGAGAGAACCATGAAAATAGTAACTGCTTTCCTGACAGCGGCATTCTTGATTCTGTCAGGGTGTGCATCGATGGATCGCGATGCCCCGTCGAGCTTTGAACCGTACAGCGATAGCTCCGGAGCAATGTTTTTTAGATTCCGTGCCGATTCCGCTTCAGTCGCTTACCCTGAGGGTTCCAACGAGGCTGAAGCCATTCGGATGGAATGGCTCGAAGAGTACTTGCGTTCCAATAATCTGTGCGGTCAGGGGTATGAAATCCTTGAACGGAAACCGGTAAAATCATCCACCGCTGTCGGACCTGCCCAGTCGATCCATTATGTCGGCAAGTGCATAGAGCTGCAGTGCTGGTAGGGAGTGGCGGAAATAAAACGGAGCTGATGCTGAAGCAGAAACGTTAGTGCGTTAAAATCTTGCTGAGGAACAGCTTGGTGCGCTCGCTGCCCGGGCGGGCGAAGAACTCCGCGGGGGGCGCGGTCTCGATGATCTCGCCGATGTCCATGAAGGCCACCCGGTGCGCGACCTCGCGCGCAAACCCCATCTCGTGCGTGACCACGATCATGGTCATGCCCTCGCGCGCCAGGTTGCGCATGACCTCGAGCACCTCGTTGATCATCTCGGGGTCGAGCGCCGAGGTGGGCTCGTCGAAGAGCATGATCTTCGGGCGCATGCACAGCCCGCGGGCGATCGCCACCCGCTGCTGCTGGCCCCCCGACAGCTGGGCCGGGTACTGGTTCAGCTTGTCCCCCAACCCCACTTTCTCCAGGCAATACCGCCCCTGGTCCTCGGCGTCCTTGCGCGGGGTCTTGCGAACGTTCATCGGCGCGAGGGTCACGTTCTGCATGGCCGTCATGTGGGGGTAGAGGTTGAACTGCTGGAAGACGAAACCGATCTCCGCCCGGAGCTTGGTCATGTTGGTCCGGGAGTCGTGCACTTTCATGCCGTCCACGACGAGCTCGCCCTTCTGGATGGGCTCCAGGCGGTTGATGCAGCGGATGAGCGTGCTCTTGCCCGACCCGCTCGGCCCGCACACCACCAGGACCTCGGCCGCGTCGACCTTGAGCGAGATGCTGTTGAGGACGTGCAGCTCGCCGAACCACTTGTGAACGTCTTTGAACTCGATCATGTCCGCCTTCCGCGCCTTACCGGTTGTACCCCGAGGACATCCGTTTTTCTAAAATGCTCGACAGCTGGACCAGGGGGTAGCAGATCACGAAATAGAGCAGGGCCACCAGCCCGAACACCAGCAGCCCCTGGGGGACGCGCTGCACGGTGAGCCAGCCCACGCGGGTGACGTCCACGACTCCGATGGCCGACACCACGGAGGAGTCCTTGATCAGCAGGACGTACTGGCCGACCAGCGGCGGCAGGATCACTCGCATGGCCTGCGGCAGGATGATGTAGCGCAACTGCTGGAACCAGTTCAGCCCGGTCGAAGTGGCCGCTTCCCGTTGCCCGGTCGGCACCGCCGCGATCCCTGCCGCAACGATCTCGCAGATGAAGCAGGCCGCCAGGTTGGTGAGCGCGATCACGGCAGCCGGGAAGGCTTCCAGCTGGATTCCGAACTCCGGCAGGAGGAAGAAGATGATGAAGACCTGCACCAGGAAGGGCGTGCCCCGCACGACGTCCACCCAGGCGCCCAGCAGCGGCTTGAGCACCGGATGCGCTTGGCGCGCAGGATCCCCCAGATGAAGCCGATGACCGTCCCGGCCACAAGGCTCAGCCCGGAGACGGCGACGGTCATCCCCAGGCCCTTCAGGAAGAAGGGTAGCGAGCCGGCCAGCTGTTCGAGGTAGGAAGAGAGCATCACGCCTGCAAATAAATCAGTCTGCTCTGCGACCAGTTCGTCAGCGTCTTCAGCGTGTAGTAGATCACCAAGTAGAACACGGCCGACGTGAGGAACCCCTCCGCCGGCATGAAGCGTTCCGAGGTCATGATCTGCCCGGCGCGGGTCAGCTCGGGCAGCGAGATGAGCGACAGCAGCGCCGAGTCTTTCACCAGCACGATGGCCTGGCCCAGCATGGGGGGGAGCGTCACCCCGATCGCCTGCGGCAGGATCACGTGGCGCATGCGCTGCAGGTAGCTCAACCCCGACGAGACCGCCGCCTCGACCTGCCCGTGCGGGATGGATTGGATGCCGGCCCGGAGGATCTCCGCCATGTAGGCGCCGCTGTTGAGGGTCAGGGCTATGATGCCGGTGGTCGCCTCGGACATGCGCAGCCCCAGCGAGGGCAGGCCGAAGTAGAAGAAAAACAGCTGCACCAGCAGGGGCGTGGAGCGGATGCTCTCGATGTAGGCGTAGGCCGCGCCAGCGAGCAGCCGGGACCGGCCGATGCGCAGGCCGCAGGCCAGCGTCCCGATCGCGAGCGAGCCCAGCAGACCTGCAGCCGAAAGCCAGATCGTCGCCCAGAAACAGCTCAGGAAGAGCGGCAGGTATTCCAGGATGACTCTGAAATTAAAAGTCTGGAGCATGGCCGCTAAAGGTTCCTTTACCATCTGGGCCGCCCGGATGGGCGGCCCAGATGGTCCAGCATGAAACCGCGTGCGGTTTCATCAGTGGTCTTTTTTCCAATCCAGGGTGTTGACCCAGTAGTTCAGGTTTTGCTCCAGCCGGCCGTCGAGCCCCGCGTTGTGGAAGAAGAGGTTGACCAGCTCGAGCAGGTCCATCGAGTCGTAGCGCGCCGCGAAGGCCAGCGGCTCCTTGGAGAGCAGATCCGGCAGCACGCGCATGCTGTTCGGGGGGTAGTTGGCCAGCCCGCCGATGACGGCCGAGGCGTCGTTCACGCCGAAGTCAGCCTGGCCCTGCATCACGGCGTCGAGCAGCAGGGGGCCGCCGCCCTTGTAGGACTTGAGCTCCGCCTGCGGGAAGGCCTTCTTGGCCTCGATTTCGCCGGTGGCGCCCAGCAGCACGGCCACCTTGAGCCCGGCCTTTTTGGCGTCGGCCACGGTCTTGATCGGGCTGTCGGCCTTCACGAACACGACGCTGCCGGTGTACATGAAGGGCCGGGTGAAGCCGATGCGCATGGCGCGTTTCACCGTCGGGGTCATGTCGGCCGCGAGCAGGTCGGCCTTCTTCGACAGCAGGGCGGGGATCAGGCCGTCCCAGTCGAAGTCCAGGAAGGTCACCTTCACGCCCATGTCCTTGGCCAGCATCTCGCAGAGCTCGATCGAGCTGCCGGCGCGCTTGCCGTTCTTGTCGATGAAGCTGAAGGGGGGGCCCTGGGTCTGACAGGCCACCCGCAGCTCGCCGCGCTGCGCGATCTCCTCGAGTGTCCCCGCCGAAGCCGTGATCGCGACCCCCGCTACCATCAGGACTGCCATCACCAAACTGAACCACTTGCGTGCCATGATCCTACCTCCTTGTGGTTGTCGTGTTGTGATCCTCCAGCACTTCCTCCTTGACGACGATGCCGCGTTCGGCCAGGGCTGCCATGAACGGGGCATAGGGTACATCCACGGCCGGATTGAGCAGGCCGCGGCCGCCGATCGTGCCGTCGGCCAGCATCTGGGCGACGATGCTGGCCGGGAACCCCACTCCGAGGCTCATGCCGTAGAGCCCGGAGCGCAGGTCGCGTTCGAGCACGAGCGACGAGACGATCTTCCGGCGGCGGCCGTCCTTCAGCCCTTCGAAGATGTTGAGCATCAGGACGAGGTCTTTTTCGCCCGGGCCGTACTGCAGCTGGGGCTCGAGCAGCTTCAGCATGAACTGCCGCGGGCTCACCGCGCAGGGAAGCCCCGGGACCGGCTCCTCGGAGAGAAACCCCAGGCGCTTCAACGGGGCCACCAACGCCGACCAGCCCGGCCAGCGCAGGGAGTAGCGGCCGGACCGGCGCACGGTGCCGGTGACGCCGAGCAGATCCGTGTAGAAGACCGCATCCCCGTTGGGGATCGCCTCGAGCGTCCCGATGCCGGGGAAGTCGACCGGGTGGACCATCTCGGGCTCGTGCTGCGCGGCGGCCGGGACCTCGAAGCGGCGGCCGTCGCGGATGAGGACCGAGTCGCGCTTGAGGCTGCCCAGCATCATGTCGAAGTTCCAGCTGATCTTGTAGGCCAGCGGATTGGTGCACGCGCTGCGCTCGGGGATGCCGCCGCAGTAGGAGTCGAGCACGTGCAGCTCGTCGAACCGGCGCACCGCGTGGCCGCATATGACGAGGTCGATGCCCGGGTCGAGGCCGCACTCGGGCATAAGACGCGCGCCGGCCTTCCGCGCGCTTTCCTCCAGATGTTTGATATTTTTGGCGTAGTTGGTGCTGACGAGCGGGACCTTGGTCTCGATCGCGGCCTCGCAGGCGAGCCCCATGAGGGGCAGCGGCAGGAGGTCGATCGCTGCGTCGACCCCGTCCGCGAGCAGGCCGACGACGGCCTTGCGCGATAAAGCGTCGAGTTCGACCGGCGTGATCTTGGAGGTGTCGGTGATGCGGGAGAGAGCGTCCCAGTCGCGCAGGCTGGAATCCGCGCAGACGATCGAGCGCACCCGCTTGCTGCGTGCAAGATCGAGCAGCGCGGCCTTGCCCTGCATGCCTAAACCGCCTAGAACGGCTATTTTCATCGGATCTCCGGACCTGAGGTGGGCGTGAATCGGTTCAGGCACTAAATCGACATTTAGCTGACTTGTCAACTTCTTTCCCTGAACGCCGGATGGGGATTGTGCAGCATCCGCACACACTCGGTCGGTCGGCGGACATGGCGGCACAATGGGGGAGGTATGACGGGTGTGCAGCAGGCGCGGCCGTGCGCGGCTCTTCTACTGAATGACCGTCCACGAACTGGGCGTCGGGACCCGCCGCGCGCGGGCCAAGCTCGAGCAGCTCTTCATGCTGATCGTCTTCTGCGTTTTCATCGACCTCCCGATCCTGCCCCCGACTACTCCATGCGGCTGTTGCTCTTCATCCTATCCGGCGTACGGCGCTGGACGCGGTCGGTGCTAAGGGAGAGGGATCTGACGGATTTGGGAAGGCTCGGCATTTAGCCGGCAGCAAAAACCCATGGCTCGATCGAGCCGGTTTAGGGAGTGACGTTTCTCAGATTGCGAATGCCGAAACAACACCGCCTGCAAGAATCACCCACAGCAGGTCCAGCTTAGATATTAAAGCTGCAAAGGCTCCGATTACAATAATCCCATGGAGCCAGTCCCAATGCACGTTCCATGCGAATTGGAGCGTGACCGTAAACAAAAGCCCCACAAAAGAACAGAGGATGCCGCGTATCACTCGGTTGAACCAAAACGATGAGCGCAGGCGATCAAAGGATGGGGCAACACTGATAAGAATCAAAAAGGACGGGGCAAAGATGCCCACAGAGGCGACTATCGCTCCAATCAGCCCGTACAAAAGATAACCCACGAACGTGGCAGTGATTACAATCGGCCCCGGCGTAAACTGCCCTAAGACAATCCCGCTCATGAACGTCGACGCATCCATCCAGCCGCGCACTTCGACAATCTCATGGAACATCAGCGGGACCGACCCGAAAGCCCCTCCAAACGCCAGCAGGTCTATTTTGGACATGAGTAGCGCTAATTGGAGAAGTTCTATCCGAAATAAGAGAAGCAGGCCGCACATCGCACCGGCCATAAGGAACAAAATGCCTGCAGGCCGGAGAGTGGACTTTGTAGACCGTGATGGTGCCACCGTGGAAGGGCTATTTTGGTTCAGGGCCATCCCGAGCAGGCCTGAAACAGCGACAATGAAAACCGGGTTTATTCTGAATCCGAAAAGCCCTGCCGCAATAGCCGCAATCATCCAGTCCCTCCAATTTTTGAGGGACGTCTTCCCGAAAGCAAGCGCTGCATTGGCAATAACGGCGACAATGACAGCCTGTAGTCCGCTGAAGATCGAAACTACGGCCGGGAGCTCATGGGTCCGTGCGTAGGCAGCCGATAAGGCCAACATGAGTATGAACGCGGGCAGTCCGAAACCGACAAATGAAACAATCGCCCCTATCACCCCTTGAAGTTGAAGGCCAATGTAGGCGGCCATCTGCATGACGGTGGCCCCGGGGATAGCCTGGCACAACGCGACTCCGTCTTGAAAAGAATCCGGACTGATCCACTTTTTCTCTCCGACTACCCGCTTGCGGATGTAAGGGACCATAGCCGGTCCGCCGAAGGCGGTGACACCCAGGCGGAGAAACGTGCCGAATAAGACAAAAAGGGAAGGGGTGAGAGCTTCGACTACTGAGTCCTTCTTGGTGATTGCTGACTCCTGCATTCTTTTATCCTTAGACGCAGCCTGAGCCTGATTTTAGAAGAAACCAGTGCGGCCTCCGTGGAGGACAAGCCTTCGGTCGTCCTAAGCGGCGAATGTTAACAGCAAGACTCCTTCATTAACTGTCGAGGCGACCACGATCAGTGCCCCAATGACGACAGTTGCACCTGCCGGAAAACCCGAAAGGTGCGTGGAATAAACCATTCCTGCGACACAAAAGGGCACGCACGACAGAATAAGGGATGGAAGCCTCAGACTATTGAACTGCACCGCCAGCTCAATGAAGGAGAATAAGGATTGCAAAAGCAGGGACCATAAACACAGTCCTTACCATATCCGAGATCATTTGCGCCTGACCACCATAGCTGATCTCGTACCCGTTTGGCAGACTAATTTTATCGATTGCCTCCCTCAGTTCTGCCAGGGTTGGGCCGACACTCGCTCCGGCGGTATCCGCCCTGACCGGGACTTACTTTACCTGGTCTTCCCGGATTATTTCGACGGGACCGTCGCCGGGGTCACTTCAGCCACATCCCTTAGGCGAAGGTAACCTCCCTGGCTGCAGCGCAAGGTAAGCTCCTCAATATCCCGGCGAGTGATCATCTTTCCTTCGGGCATGACCAGCCTGAGACCTGACCGTGTTCGCCACATCGGCCATGATCACACTCAGTTCCGCTGCCCGGGTCCGGTCCACGCGGATCTGGTGCTCGGGCTCTGCTCATGTATGACCATTGGACCCGCACAGCCAATTACCCCTCAGTCAACGGCGATAGGTGAAATATTTTCATCAGAGCTGCCTTAATATCTCGGCCGGTTTCATTCTGGAGGCGCGCCTTCCCATTGCATAACTCGCCAACCCGCCTGCCATCAAAGAGAGCAGCAAAGACACCCCCGATAATCCGATTGATATGCTGACTGGCAGGTGGACACTTTGAACCGCCGCCTCCGCGTTTTTTGCAAATGCAGGCACCAGATTCAGCTCCCAGGGCGTCGTGATGGGGATCGAAAGGAAACCAAGCAGGAAAGATAAGGAGTACCCAATTACAATCCCTCCAACTCCGCCCAGCATCGCCTGCAAAAGCGCCTCCCCCATGAGCTGCTTCTGGATGTCCTTCTCCGTCCAGCCGACCGCTTTGAGAACACCGATTTCGCGTGTCCGTTCGACGAGGTTCGCAAGCATCGTCTTGACGATCAGAAAGACGGCCCCACCAAAGGCGATCATCGAGGCAAGCAGCGAGAACTGATCCGAGATCTTGGAAACTCCGCCCATCAGTTCCATGAACGAATCCGAACTCGTGACGGACGCGCCGCTCAGCCTCTTGGCGACATCGGCTTTTACCTCCCCGACCTGAGATGGATTTTTGAGCCTCAAGAAGACCACATTGGCTGTGTCCGGCCCCTCATGTATCAGGGATTGGGCTTCAGAAAGCGGCAGGTACATATTGGCAGAGGCGACCTGGGCCCCCTCCCGGATTTCAAGGAGCCCCGCAACCTGGTAGCTCCTACCGCCGACCTCCAGACGGTCGCCGAGCTTTTTATGAACGAATTTGGCATAGTGCTTCTCGATCAGGACTTCTCCCTGATTTTGTGGGAAGCGTCCCTCCTTGATCCATTCTTTTGCCTTCACCGGCCCTAAGCTGGGTTGAGCGAAATCGACACCCATTATCGTGCGGAAGCCGCTCTTATCGAATTCCCATAGCAGGAGCGATGTCGCGAAAGAATCGATGCGCGGGATCGATTTGATCTGGGTCAGATCCTCAGGTGAGAGCAACTGATTGGAAAAGGGCAACCGGATGCCCCGCATTGAGGCGGGTTGCTGATTGGAATCCGATGAGCGCTTTTCGGGTCGTTGCACGATGATATCGGTGCCAAGGCTTTTAAAGGGCAGGCTGACCGCTTCCTGATAGGCCGTCGATACCGCGTTTATGGCGACAAAAAGGGCAATACCAACGCCTATGCCGAGTATGTTGACCATCGTCCGGTGTCGATGACGGCGAAGTTCCTGAACGACATACCGATAGTTCATGGCGCTCACTTTTTGCCCGTTAAAACGTCGAGCGCCTTACGCAGATCGTCCATGGTCCACTTGCCCTGAAATGGGGCTGGTCCCGAACCGGATGGAAACCCCATCAACTGCACGTCTTTCCCTTCCACCGGGACATCCATTTTACCATTTACCCAAATGGCCAGGGGGATGTGCTGGCGGATGCCCTTCTGGGCCATGAATTTTTCACCCTCTTTGCTCTCGAAATTGTACCAGGCAGCGTTGATCCTGTCCCCGTAACCGGCAAGGACTTGCTTGATCTGATCGAGGGTCGGCCGAAGTGGGCCATGGTTCATATAGAGGATGTCGACCGCTACCGGGCTTGCCGGAAGCCCATGGGTTGGAAAAGAGACCAAAACGATAAGGGCCATTGCGACACTTGGTAGAATTCGCATTTTCATGAAACGATCTCTCCATCCTTCATGCGGATTAATCGATCAGCGGTTTTAGCCAGATCAGCCTCGTGGGTGACCATCAAAACCGCCACGTCTTCCTCGTCGTTCAATCGGTGCAGTATGGACATGATCGCCTCGCCTGTCGCCGAATCGAGGTTGCCGGTCGGCTCGTCGGCAAAAATGATTTTAGGGCGATTCACCAGCGCTCGGGCAATGGCGACGCGTTGCTTCTCTCCGCCTGAAAGGGCTGAGGGGAGATGCTCCATCCGGTGATCCAGCTCCATCTTCTGGAGCATATCCGTTGCCCGTTGGCGTTGCTGCTGCGGAGAGATCTTCATCGGAAAGAGCGGCAGTGCGACGTTTTCCCAGGCCGAAAGGGTCGGAATCAGGTTAAAGGATTGAAAAATGAAGCCGACATTTTCGCGTCGAAAAAGGGCAAGCTCGTCCTCGGAGGAGTCGGTGATATCCTTCCCGTCCAAGCTGACCTTGCCGTTGGTCGGTTTCTCCAGACCGGACAGAATCGACAGCAGGGTTGTTTTGCCGCAGCCGGATTTCCCGACCAGGCAGACGAACTCCCCCGGGTGAACCGCAAAGGATACTCCCTTTAGGACTTCAAGGGGCCCATAGGATTTTCTGAGATCGACGCCGGATAGGATAGCTGAATCAGTCATGCCGCAATACCTCCGAGGGCTTAATTCGAGCGATGTGCCGTGCCAGCAGTCCGCCGGTCATGCCGCCGATCACCACCGACAAGAGGACGGAGCCTGCGGCGAGACTCCAAGGCACCGTTACGGGAAGTTGTAAGGTCTTGTAGACTTGGTCCCCACCTCCCGGGAGAAAATGCGGAGTCGGGCTCATTTCCCAAGGGATCGGGATGCTGACGCTGATAAAACTGAGCCCATAGGAAACGATGATGGCAATGATGAAACCCAGCACGCCCCCGACGAAACACTGGACGATGGACTCCCCCATCAGTTGAAGGGCCACGTTTCTGTTGGTCCATCCGACTGCCTTCAGAACACCTATTTCCTTGGCTCGTTCAGCGATGTTGCCCGCCATGGTTTTGAACGCAATCAGGATTGCGACAATGATGGCGATCAAGGATGCCGCCAAGGTGAACTTATCTGAAAGCGCGAACAGGCTCCCCAGCAGCTTCAGGAAAGAGTCCGGTGTAGCTATGGCTGCCCTGTCACCAAGAATGCCCTTCATCGAAGATGAGAGCGCGGCGATCCGGCCTTGGTCGGCCTTGATGAACAGAAGGTTCACATCCTCGGCGGCATACGGGGATACGGATTGAAGCTGCTTTGATTCAACCGCCAGCCTCTGGGCTTCTTTTAAGGGCAAATAGACATTGGCCACTGCTATCTTGGTGGCGCGGGATGCATCGACCAGGCCGACGACAGGAAACTCCCTTCCCGAGATGGACACCCGGTCGCCTACTTGGATTCCAAACTGCCGCGCATAGGCAACCTCGACGAGAGCCTCCGCCTGGCCGCTCCCGATAAACCCTCCCTCGGTAACCGAGTACTGCAACACCGATGGGCCCACCCGGTTGTCTCTTTCGATCCCGAGCACGATCCATGCACGATCCGGGTCGAACACCCAGAGCAGCAGGGCCTTGCCGATGCCCTGGATGCCGGGCAGCTCGGCCAGCTTCTTCACCTCCGAGTCTTTGATGGTCACGGCGGAGCAGGGGAAAACCGCACCCGAGAGTTCCTCGGGAACGTCGCCGGCGCGCTGGACCGTGATATCCGCACCGATTTCTTTCAGCGGTATCTGTGCGGCCTGGCGGTATGCGATGGAAAGGGCGTTCAGGATGATCAGGAGCGCAATGCCGATCGAGAGACCAACGGCGGCGATAATCGATCTTCTGCGCTGGTAATAAAGCTCCTTCGCCATGTAACGGAAGTTCATCGTTTGCCTCCGCCCGGAGAGGTCAGCGTCGTTCCGGAACAGTTCATGCTTTGATCCATGAGTGCGAAAAATTGATCCTGCTGCTGTTGGTTTAAAACTTTTTTGATTTCTGCAATGTGGGCGATGACCTCAGTTTGGATGGATTCTTGTGTTGAGGCCATTTCCGTTCTTAGTTCCCTGAGTTTCTCCGGGTTATCTTCCCGATGGATCAGAGAAATTAGGCGATCCCTCTTGGAATCCATGGATGACTTCAACTCGGCTATGCGGAAATGGAACGCATGCGCTATAGGCTCGATTCTTTTGAGTTGGGAATCATCCAGGCCAAGGCGTTGGTATAGATGCCCGTCCCCGAAAGCGCATGGCATCCTGGAACTCTCCACGGGTTGGTTGAAGTGTTTGTAGCCGACCGTAACGAGAACGGCCGCATTGAGCGCCAGCGAAAAAATCAGCATCCCGGTCAACCAGGTTAATCTCATCGGATGTGGCTTTCGTTACGGGTCATCAATCGCTCGAAACCGTCCGCCAAAGTTCCTGGCGGAACAGGATCAAACGCGGCGCTGAGGGAACTGAGGACACTCTCTTCGTGGGCAGCGGCTTGGAGACGCTCCGGCATTATGAAGGAGTTGCCAACGAGCGAGCCTAAGGCGATGCCGGTTGCAATGAGAAGAGACGCCGTCACCGATGAAGGCAGAACCCCGAACCACCCGTTGTCATAAACAGGTCTTCGGGATTTCCCCCTCTCGGCGGCCTCACCAATCTTTCGTTGGACTCGTCTGTAAAATTCTGGAGCCACGCTGAGTTCGGGAAGGCTGTTCAACGCTTCCCAGGTCTGTTGAAGCCTGACGAACTCCTCGCGGCAGGACGGACATCCAGAAAGGTGTCTTTCGACCTTGGCCCTCTCGGAGACCGAAAGCTCACCATCCTGGAAGGAAGACAACCGGTCTCTAACCGTGCGGCAATTCATTCGTCGCCTCCTCGAATGACCCTTTCTGACCCATTAGACACCGCTCAGGGCAAAAACCTGCGCTCGCGATCAAAAATATTTCAATTTTTGTTGGAGCGTTCGCTTCGCCCGTACCATCAGCGATTCCACTGCGGACACTGAGCAGCTTAAAATGCGGGAGATCTCTTCATACGAAAGACTGTCGTATCTCTTTAAAATTAGGGCGATCCGCTGGTTTTCGGGCAAGGATTGGAGGGCATCGGTGAGCTGTCGGCCAAGCTCTCTGGCAAGCACCAGTTCCTCAGGGTTCGGAGACTCATCCAGCACGCTGTCCATTTCCAGGTTGTGGGATTCGGGGGAGAGGTGAAAAAAACGGAGCCATTTCCGCCTTTGAGCAGATTTGGTTTCTTTGAGGCAAAGATTGACGGTGATGCGATACAGCCAGGTGGCGAATTTGGATTTTCCTTGGTAATTCGTTGCAGACCGCCAAACTTGCAAAAAAGTTTCTTGAGCTATGTCTTCGGATTTCTGTCTGTCCAGTAGGATGCGATAAGATAGATTAAGAACCTGAGCCTGGTGCCGAATCACCAGGAGCTTGAAGGCGTATTCGTCTCCTTCAGCGACCAGGTCAATCAATTCTTCACTGGTCGGTTGGTTGCTCAGGCCTTTGTGGGGGGTGTCAGACATTCGGTCTCAATGGGTCCGTATAGCAGCAGCTTCGATGGATAGTGGGGGAACAAGGGGGTCATGAAAATATCACTTTCTTCGAACGGCTGTATGCTTGGCCACAGATCGAGGGCTATTTGCCTCAACAGGGCCCCTACAGGTGGATATCGTGAAAGCCCGCTCCGGCTTTCACGGGAAAGCAGATTAGATTTCCGGATAAGGATCGTAGCCGTAAAGGGCCGGTTTTTGGCTTATCGCCCATCGAATCCGATCAGCCGTCTTGGCGCCGACGCCTTCCACGGCCAGCAGGTCTTCGCGTTCGGCGCGGATGACCGCTTCAACGCTGCCGAACTTTTCCAGAAGCCGCAGCGCCCGCTCACGCCCGACCCCCGGTAAACCCTGGAGGATGAACAACTGTCTTCCTTTCTTGCTGCCGGGTCGATAGCCAAGCCTCGGAAAGCCCGACTTCCCGACTGCCTGGACCTGGCGCGCGGCATAGACGATCAATCGGGCCGTTTCCTCGGGCGACATCGACCTCAAGACCGGAATTCCCAAAATCAGGCTGATCGTGATGAGAGCTCCCTGTATGGCTTCGCGGCGAACCCCCACGCATTCGGCATCCTTCGCAGTTCCCTCCAGTATCAGAACGGCTTTATTCCTGCTTTGTGCCAGCGCACCCATTTGCTTGAACAATCGGCCGTCGACGATGGATAATGAAAGATCCCGCAAGGTCTTTCGCTCGAACAGTATCTTGCGGTCCGCCAGGTAATCTCCGGCGGCAAGTCGCTCAACGCCGACGGTAACTCCCGGGATTGCACCAAGGTATTCGATAACCTCAGATGCGCGCTCGCGGTCGTCGGCTACGATGTGTACAGGAGCTTCATTTTGGGAAGGTTTCACCGGACTCGATCTTCGGCCCAGGTAATCGGCGGATAATCTTTTTATGGGAGCGGCATCCCGCCCATATCAAGTTCGCGGCTGAAAAGCCGCTCCCACAAACATCAAACAACTGCGTACCCAAACACCAGCCGTCACGGACTCACGGTGACGTAGTAGCCCTGGTCCCCGCGCTGGACCAGGAGCACGAACGAGGTTTTCTGGCGCGCGCGGGCCAGCGCCTTGCGGAAATCCTCATGGGTGGCGACGGAGGCGTTGTCGATCTGGCGCACGATGTCCCCGGCGCGCACGCCGACGCGGGCGAGCTGGGAGCCCGGCTGGAGCTGGCGGATGACGACGCCCTCTTTGGCCTCGACGCGGAACTCCCGGCGGTTTTGCGGCGTCAGCCCCTCCACCCGGATCCCGATCAGGTCCCAGGCCAGCTGGTCGCTCAGCTCGACCGGGAACTCGCGCGTGCGCAGCGTCAGCGTCTGGGTCCGCCCGCTGCGCCAAAGCTGGATGTCGACGGCCTCGCCGGCCGCCACTTCCCGGGCCGCGGCGAGATATTCGTCGAGCCCGCCGATCTTGCGGCCGCCCAGGCTCAGCATTACGTCGCCCTCGCGCAGCCCGGCTTTCAGGGCCGGGCTTTCGGATTCCACGGCCTTGACGATCGCGCCCTTGCGAGCGGGATAGTTCAGGTATTGAGCCACCCGCTCGTCCATGTCCTGGGCGATCACCCCGATCCAGGCCTGCTTGACCTCCCCGAACTGGACCAGGTCCGCCACGATGCGCCTGGCCTTGCGGATCGGGATGGCGAAGCCGATCCCCTGGGCCTTGGCGTAGATGGCCGTGTTGATCCCGATCAGCTCGCCGGTGATGTTGAGCAGCGGACCCGCCGCTGTTGCCGGGGTTGATGGAGGCGTCGATCTGGATGAAGTCCTGCAGCACGCGGTCCTCGGAGCGGACGCTGCGGTTGAGCGCGCTGATGACGCCGGTCGTCACCGTGTGGGAGAAGCCGAAGGGGTTGCCGATGGCGATCACCGTCTCGCCGATCATGAGGTCGTCGCTGTCGCCCATCGGGATCGCGGGCAGCGCCTCTTTGGAATCGATTTTCAGCACGGCCAGGTCCGAGTCGGGGTCGGCGCCGATCAGGCGGGCCTCGAACTCGCGCTCGTCCTGCAGCACGACCTTGATCGTGCTCGCGCGCTGGACGACGTGGGCATTGGTGAGGATCAGGCCGCGGCTCCCGTCGATGATGACCCCCGAACCCAGGCTGGTCTGCTGCTGGCGGCGTTGGAACCGCGGGTCGAAGAAATCCTTGAAGAACTCGTCGAAGAAGGGGTTCCCGAAACCGGAGAAGGGGTTCGGGCGGCTGCGGGCCTCATAGGCCGAACTGATGTTGACCACCGCCGGGCTCGCCTTGCGCACGGCCCTGACCACCGGGGTTTCCCGCAGCGAATCCGCCGCTGCGGCTTGAACGGCGAGGGCCGCCGAGAGTGCCAGAACGAAGATCAGGGCCGCAGCAAGCGGCCCGCACAAAACAAATCGTCCGAAATTTTGGGTTGGCATTTTCATCTATCTAGTCTAAAGATTAGAACTTTCTCTTCAAGGTAAACTGAAAGAAATCCGGGTGGCGGTTTGATGAGAAAGAGGCGTCCCGCCTCGATCACGTCCGCGGCTGGAAAGCCGCTCCCATAAAACCAAACACGAAACACCCAAACACCAAATTCTATATACATCCCCCATTAAGGGGCTGCAACTGTGATGGAACACAAAATCGACCTACTCGCGGCCGTCGAAAAACCGAGCCGCTATCTCGGGACCGAAGTCCACCGGGTCCTCAAGGACCCGGGCACGGTCCAGCTGCGCATCGCCCTGGCTTTTCCGGATCTCTATGAGATCGGGACTTCCCATTTCGGGCTCCAGATCCTGTATCATCTGCTGAATGCGATGCCCGCGGTCGCCGCCGAGCGGGTGTTCGCCCCGGCCGACGACATGGAAGCGCAGCTGCGCCGGCTGGGCCGGCCGCTCTTCTCGCTCGAGTCCCACACTGCGCTCGGGCAGTTCGACATCGTCGGCTTCAGCCTCCTGTACGAGCTGAACTACACCAATGTGCTCGCCATGCTCGATCTGGCCGGCATCCCGTTGCGCGCCGCGGAGCGTGGTCCCGGGCACCCGCTGGTGATCGCCGGGGGGCCGTGCACCTGCAACCCCGAGCCGATGGCGGACTTCTTCGACGCCATGGTGGTCGGGGACGGCGAGGAAACGGCCGTGCGGCTGGCCGAGGCCTGGCTTCAGTGGAAGGCGGCCGGAGACCCCGCACGCGAGTCGCTCCTGCGGCGCTGGGCCGAGATCCCCGGCGTCTACATCCCGGCCTTTTTCGAGCCGCGCCATGACGACTCCGGGTTCCAGGCGCTCACCCCGCGCCTGGAGGGGTGCACCCGGGTGAGGCGCGCCATCGTGGCGGACCTGAATGAAGCGGCCTTCCCGCAAACCCCGGTGATCCCGTTCGGCAAGCCCGTGCACGACCGGCTGCGACTCGAAATCTCCCGGGGCTGCACCCGGGGGTGTCGCTTCTGCCAGGCCGGGATGCTCTACCGGCCGGTGCGCGAGCGCTCTCCGGAGAGGCTTTTCGACCTCGCGGCGGCATCCCTCGCCGCGACCGGGTACGAGGACCTCTCGCTGTTGTCGCTCAGCACCGGGGACTACGGCTGCATCGTCCCGCTCCTGGAACGCCTGATGGGGCGGTTTGCCTCCGAGCGGATTGCGGTGTCGCTGCCGTCCCTGCGCGCCGGCACCCTGACGCCCGAGCTCATGCAGCTGATCCGGCAGGTGCGCAAGACCGGGTTCACGATCGCCCCCGAGGCCGGCAGCCAGCGCCTGCGGGACGTCGTCAACAAGAACATCACGGAGGACGAAATCGTCCGCACGGTCCAAGACGCCTTCGAGATGGGCTGGCGGCTCGTCAAGCTCTACTTCATGATCGGGCTGCCCACCGAGACCGACGAGGACCTCCGGGAGGCCGTGCGGCTGGTTCGCCGCCTGCGCACGCTGCGCGGACCGGGGGGCCGCCGGGGTCAGCTCAACGTGAGCTTCGCCGCCTTCATCCCCAAGCCGCACACGCCCTTCCAGTGGGCGTCCCAGATGGGGCTGGCGCAGGCGCGGGAGACACTCGGCCGGCTTCGCCGTGAGCTCGCCCTGCCGGGGGTGGAGTTCAAGTGGCAGAACGCGGAGATGAGCCTGCTCGAAGGGGTGCTCGCGCGCGGCGACCGGCGACTGGGCGCTGCGGTGGAGGCAGCCTTCCGCCGCGGCTGCCGCTTCGACGGATGGGGGGACCGGCTCGACCTGGGGCGCTGGCAGGCGGCCTTCGCCGAGGTTGGCATCGACCCGGATTTCTACACCACCCGCCCGCGCGACCCCGGGGAGCCTCTGCCCTGGGACCACATCGACATCCGTGTGGACAAATCCTACCTGAAGGCCGAGTGGGAGAAGGCCCTGGCCGGCACGGCGACCGGCGACTGCCGCGACGGCAGCTGCAACGCCTGCGGCAGCTGCGATTTCGACCGGGTTCAACCCCGGGTGCACCGCCGCATGGCGGAGCCGCAGTCCCTCATGCCCCCGCCCGCGCCCCCCGCGGCCTTCAAAAAGATCCAGGTGTCCTACTCCAAGATGGGGCCGGCGCGCTTTTTCGGACACCTGGAGCTCGCCAACCTCTTCCTGCGGGCGCTCCGACGCGCGGAAATTCCGGTGAAGTACTCGGAGGGGTTCCACCCAAAGCCGAAGGTCGCCTTCGACGATCCCCTGCCGACCGGGTTCGAAAGCGAGGAGGAGCGCATGGTCGTGACGGTCGCGGCGGACCTGGCGCCGAGCCGGCTGTTGGACGGGCTGAATGCCGCACTCCCCGACGGCCTGCGGGTGCACGCGTGCACGGAGTCCATCGCGGCCGCCCCGTTCATCCGCTTCCGCATCCGCTTCCAGGATCCCTTGCCGGACCCGGAGCGATTCGACACGCACAAGGTGGACTTCAGCCGTGAGCTCGAGCTGCAGTCGTCGAAAGGGAAGTTGAAAAAGATTGCATTAAAGGATATTCTGCATGAAATCGGCGTACTCTCCCCGTGCGAGCTTGTATTGAAGCTTTCCCGGGAGCCCGGCAAATCCGTGCGGCCGTCGACCGTCCTCGAGCACGTTTTCGGCCTTGCGGAGCAGGCGACCGCATCCGCCCGGATCATCAGGCTGAAGAGCCCGTGACCGGCCTGTCTATGGGATTTACGACTTGGTGAACAGTCGCAGTGAGACGGCTTTGTAAAAAGGCCAAATTCAAGGCGCGCGAGTCGCGTGTCACCGGGCGTGCTTCAAGTACACCGCAGTGGCAACGCGACGAAGGGCAACACAGAAGTTGGGCTTTTTAAGAAGTCGTCAGGATCTACTCATGTACAAACAGCTCATCATCAACGTCAACGAGCACGAAACGCGCGTCGCCTTGCTGGAAGACGGCACGATCGTGGAGCTCCACGTCGACCGCGGGGACGATTCCGACATCGCCGGGAACATTTACAAGGGGAGGGTCCTGAGGGTCCTGCCGGGGATGCAGGCCGCCTTTGTCGACATCGGGTTGAACCAGGCCGCCTTTATTTATGTGGATGACGTCTACCACAACAATTTTAAGGATATCGAACGGTTCTTCGCTCTTGGATCCGAGGAAAACGGGGCGGCCGCCGAAGAGGAGGCCCTGCCCCTGCCGCCGCAGCGCAGAGACTTCCCGATCGAGGAGCTGCTGACCGAAGGCCAGGAAGTCCTGGTGCAGGTGGCCAAATCGCCGATCGGGACCAAGGGCGCCCGCATCTCCTCCCACATCTCCCTCCCCGGGCGGTTTCTCGTCCTGATGCCGTCCTCGACCCACATCGGCATTTCGCGCCGCATCGAGGACGAGACCGAACGCACCCGGCTCAAGCAGCTGGTGCACGACCGGCGCAAGGAGGACTTCGGCTACATCATCCGCACGGCCGCGGAGGGCGAGAGCGAGGAGAAGATCGTCTACGAAATGGGGTTTCTCACCACCCTGTGGGAGAACATCCAGCGCAAGTTCGCCGGCGCCCCCACGCCGTCGATCGTCTACCAGGACCTGTCGATCAGCCTGCGCGCCGTGCGTGACCTGCTCATCCACGAGGCCGAGAAGCTCGTGATCGACTCCAGGCCGACCTACGACGCGGTGCTCGCCTTCCTCGAGACCTACATGTCGTCCCTGATGGAGAACGTGGTGCTCTACGACGGCGCCGAGCCGGTCTTCGACGCCTACAACCTGGAAGGCGAAATCTCCCGGGCGCTCAAGCGCAAGGTCTGGCTCAAGTCGGGAGGCTACATCCTGATCGAGCACACCGAGGCGCTCACCGCCGTCGACGTCAACACCGGCCGCTACGTCGGCAAGCACAACCTCGAGGAAACCATCCTGAAAACCAACCTCGAGGCGGTCAAGGAGATCGCCTATCAGATCCGGCTGCGCGACATCGGGGGCATCATCATCATCGATTTCATCGACATGGAGAAGAAGTCGAACCAGGAGCGGGTGTTCAGCGCCTTCAGGGAGGCCCTGAAGCGGGACAAGAGCAAGACCCACGTATTGCCCATGTCCGAGATGGGGCTGATCCAGATGACCCGTAAGCGCACGCGCGAGCCGCTGACGCGCATCCTATGCGAGCCCTGCTTTTACTGCGAGGGCGAGGGCTACATCGTCTCGCGGCGCTCGGTGTGCTACACGATCTACCGTGAGATCATGCGCGATTCGGAGGACGTGCCCAGCCAGCGGGTCGCCATCCGGGTCAACCCGCAGGTGGCGGAGTTCCTGCACCGGGAGGAAAACCACCTGATCGGCCGCCTGGAACGCTCGCTCCAGAAGCAGATCGTGATCTACCCCGAGCCGCAGTTCCACATGGAGCAGTTCGAGATTCTCGAAATCCAAGACAACTGAGCCTCCCGGTGCATCCCCGTCCGGCCTCGTTGCGCCGCCGAGGCCCAACCGTCCCGGCGGGGAGCGGCGGCGATGCGCGACCCGGCCGCTCGGCAGGCCGGAACTACAAGGAAACCGGAGCGTTCATGGAACAGATCACCAAGGGACCCATTCAACCCCTCAGGCTCGGCCCCGACAGCCGCTTCCAGTTCAGGTGCCATAAGGACGTGAAGTGCTTCACCCAGTGCTGCCGCGGCATCAACATCATCCTGACGCCCTACGACATCATTGGGCTGAAGCACCGGCTGGGGCTGTCCTGGGGGATTTTCTCGCGGTCTACACCGAGCTGCAGATGCTCGAGAAAACCGACGTCCCGGTGGTCATCTTGAAGCTCCTGGACGAGGAAGGCGCCCCGGCCGACCGGAGGGCGTGCCCCTTCGTGAGGCCCGAGGGCTGCATCGTCTACGATGACCGCCCCACCAGCTGCCGGTATTACCCGCTGGGGGTGGCCTCGCTCGCCTACAAGGACGACCCCGAGGGCGACGAGTTTTTTTTCATGGTGCGCGAGGCGCACTGCCTCGGATTCGAGGAGGACCGCTCCTGGACCGTTCTGGAGTGGCGCCAGGACCAGGGGGTGGACGTCCGCGACCGCGTCAACGCCCAGTGGGCGGACCTGATCGTCCGCAAGCGCTCGTTCCCGCCGAACATGCGCTGGACCGAGCAGGCCAAGCAGATGTTCTTCCTGGTGAGCTACAACATCGACAAGTTCCGCGACTTCGTCTTCGAGAGCTCGTTTCTGCAGCGCACCCCGGTGGAGGAACAGACCTTGAGCAGGCTGCGCGGCGACGACGCGGCGCTGCTGGAATTCGGCCTCGGCTGGCTCAAGGGGATTCTCTTCAAGGAAACTCAATCGGCAGGGGCGGCACAGGGCGGTTCAGTCGATCCGAAATAGACCCCGCACCGTCCGCTTGGAGCAGGTTTATCCGCCGTACGTTCGGTGGGAGAGGCGTCTCGCCTCGATCGCATCGCGGCTGGAAAGCCGCTCCCACCAAACACGAAACACCAAAATATCCAAACACCCAAATCAGTAGCTCTCGTAGCAGAGCCCTTCCCGGTACCTCGGGTTTTCGAGCCGCTCCTGGATGTTCACCCCGAAGTGGTCCGCGATCGGCTGGAACACCTCGGGGGCCGTGCGCTGCACGGTCTCGGCCGTCTCGATCACCTGGGCGAGGCCATTGAGGGTCATCCGGCCGAGCGGCGGCTTGCACCCGCCCGAGGGCATGCCCAGCAGTGCCATGAGGGTTTTGTAGGCCAGCGGGTTGCGTGCGCGGCAGACCACCTCGCCGAAGCGGGTGGTCTCGGTGGTTTTGACCGTCACCAGGTTGAAGAGCGGCTCCAGCTTGGCGGCCAGCACCTGTGCCTCGGCCTCGCGGCCGGCCATCAGCAGGCCGACCATCTCGGTCACGGCCTTGGGCGCCACGTTCGAGGCGACCGAGATCACCCCCGCGGCACTCACCCGGGAGTCGGTCATCATTTCGACCGTGAGCGGGTCGTCGCCCGAGAGGATCGTGAAGTCCGGTCCGCAGCACGCGCGGGTGCGGCGCATGTTCTCGATGCTGCCGGTCGCCTCCTTGACCGTGCCGACGTTCGGGCACTCCGTGAAGGCCAGTGCGAGGTCCTCGGGCAGCAGCTGCGCCCCCGTGCGGCCGGGGATGACGTAGGGGATGATGTCGGTCTGGGGGAATGCACGGGCGACCGGGAGGACGTACTCGCGCCGGATCTCGAGCGAGCTCGGGCCGTTGTAGTACGGGTCGACCAGGAGCACCGCCTGCGCCCCGTACTTCACGGCATGCCGGGTGCCCTCTATGGTCTCCGCGGTGTTGTTGCTGCCGGTGCCGGCAATGCACAGACACCGGTTGTGGCACCCGTGAGCAATCTTTTTTGTGACCAAATTATGCTCGTCCCAGCCGAGCACCGGGCTCTCGCCGGTCGTCCCCACGGCCAAGATGCCGGTAATGCCGCAGGCGATCTGGAATTCGACGAGCTGGTCGAGCCCGTTCCAGTCGACGGCCTGCCCCTGGAAGGGCGTGATGAGTGCGGTGTAGCAGCCGGCTTTCATCGGTTCCCCCTTGGCGCGCCGTCGGTCGTTCGCGGCGCGGTTGATGGATGAGCGTGTCGTCCGCGGTTTGGTAAGAGAAAGGCCGAACGATGTCAAGCGAAAACCGCGGCCCAGCGACCGGAACCGGCTTGAACCTATTTTTGATCGGTTCTTGACATCGATCATGCGTTGCCGTAAGCGCAACGGGGCGCGCGCTTTGACAACCCCACGCCCGCGCATAAGTTTATGTCGATGCATTCCGAATTGTGAGGACACATACCATGACGATCCCGAAAGACGTGAACGAGTTCATCCAGCAACACGAAGCCGCCGTGGCCCAGAACCCGGAGTGCGGCAATTCGCACTACAACCTGGCGGTGGGCTACATGGGGCAGCGGCGGTTCGAAGAGGCCGAGCGCGAGCTGATGGCGGCGGTCGAGAACAGCCCGAACCTGGCCGAGGCCTATGTCCTGCTGGGCGGGATCCGCCTGAACCGGGGGGACTTGGACGGATGCCTGGAATTCAACCGCAAAGCGGTGAAGATGCGGCCGGGGTTTTCGGAAGGCTACGGCAACATCGGCTTCATCGAGCTGCAACGCGGCAACGTCGACGAGGCCATCGAGAACCTCGAGCGCGCCACTTTTTTCAACTTCCGCTACATCCAGGCCTTTGCCAATCTGGCTAACGCCTATCTCATGAAAGGCATGGTCGACCAAGCCATCGAGGCCAACCACAAGGCCCTGAAACTCGCCCCGGATTTCGCCCCGGCCCACAACAATCTGGCCATCGCCTACCTGGAAAAGGGCGATTTCGAGCTCGCCGGCCGGCATTGCGAGCAGGCGGTCGCGCTCGGATACGACGTGGCCCCGGAGATTCGCCGGGAAATCGAAGAGCACCGGGCCCAGTCGGCCTGACTTCGCCCGCCGGGACCCCTTGAGCCCGCACCCGTCATATCGCTATTTCCTGGACGCATTAGACCAGCCGGTCGGCCCCGACCATCCGGCGTGGTCGTCGTTCCTGCCCGTCGCTCGCCGGCCCTCTCCGGAGGCGGGCCCGCGCGCGTGCACCTACGGGGACTACTTCCTGGGGGTGCGCAGTTTTCTGGCGGGAGTTGGGCGGGAAGCCGTCGAGCGGGCGTTCCGTCAAAAGGGGCTGCCTCCAATTCCGGACGAGTGGCGCATCTTTCTTGCCAAGCACGGCGAACACTACCACCCCGCACGGGTGGAGGCGTCCGCCGACGGGGTGCAGGCCGAATGGGTCGTCAACGTGGCCCTCTCCGCGGCCGGCCGCACGCTCCTGAGCCGCGAGCAGAAGATCCTGCGGCGCCTGGCCCGGAAAACCCCGGCCCCCCTTCTTCCGGAAGTTTACGGGTGGGGCGAGGTGGAGTGCCGCCCGGGGGTGAGGCTGGGGTGCATGCTGGCGGAATGGTTCAGCGGCTTTCACGAGTTCCACCTCACGCGTCTCCCGGACGGCGGCTTCGGAATGATCCTCTGGGATGCGGAGGGCGGCAACCGCCTGCTCCCGCCTTCGCAGGTTGCCGCAGTCTACCGGCAGGTGGCCCACATCCTGACCTCCTACCTGGATCTGGCGAGCTTCGAGGCGATCGGTTCCTGGCACCACGCGGCCGGGGACTTCGTCGTGCGCGACGGTCCGGGGGAGGCCGGGGTGCGTCTGGTGACCGCGCGCGAGTTTCGCCCGGTCTTCGGGCGCCCGCCCTCGGATGTGCAGGGCCTGCTGAACGCCTGCCTGGTCTTCCTGCTGCAACTCAGCCTGCGCACGCGGCTCGATCGGCTGGACGGGACAGGCGACATGGCGTGGTCCGGTCCGGAGGCGATCGGCGCCACGGTGGACGGGATGTTGGCGGCGTTGGCGCAAAAACCCTTTCCAGAAGGTCTCCCTCTGCCCTTCGCCGGCCTTTTCGAGCGCTATCTTGCACGGTGTTCCGCGGAGCTGGTCGAAGGCCTGTGCGCGGATGTCGTCGCCCGCAGCTTCGCGCCCGAAAGTGCCGAGCGGGCGCTCGCCCAGGCCGGGCTGCCGGAGCACGTCCGGCTTCTGTCGGCCGCCTTCGACCGGAATTGACCCCCGCAACATACGGTGTTTTCGGTTCGCCTCGCCACAAGATGGGCAATCCGTGCAAATGCCCATGATTTCAGCGCTCAGCGCGCCCTTTTCTGTTGACAGCCCTTGCATTTGACTCTATAAACAAACCTTAACTTTTCTCCTGAGTTACCCCCGGATCTGCATACAAATAGCGAACTATCATCCGATCGAGAGAGGAGGTGGACCGTTTTCTCCCGTGCTGCAGGCTTTCGGTGTTCCCCGAGCGTTAATCTCAACTCACAACGGAGGTAGATGATGGCAAAACACCCAACTCCCATGCTGGACCAGCTGGAAAGTGGTCCGTGGCCGAGCTTTGTTTCGGACATGAAAGCGCTGGCCGAACATCGCGCGAAAACCGCATCCAAAATTGATTACCAGATCCCGGTCGAAGTGGTGGACGACGTGCTCGGGCTCATGGAGCTGACTTATAAGCACGGCCGCACACACTGGAAGCACGGCGGCATCGTCGGCGTGTTCGGATACGGCGGCGGCGTCATCGGCCGCTACTGCGACATGCCCGAGGAGTTCCCGGGCGTGGCCCACTTCCACACCATGCGCGTCAGCCAGCCCGGCGGCAAGTTCTACACCGCGAAATACCTGCGCGAGCTCTGCGACCTGTGGGACCTGCGCGGCAGCGGCCTCACCAACATGCACGGCTCCACGGGCGACATCATCTTCCTGGGGACCACGACCCCGCAGCTGGAGGAAATTTTCTTCGAGCTGACCCACAAAATGAACCAGGACCTGGGCGGTTCGGGGTCCAACCTGCGCACCCCCTCCGACTGCGTCGGCGAAGCCCGCTGCGAGTTCGCCTGTTACGACACCCAGGCGCTCTGCTACACGCTGACCAACGACTACCAGGACGAGCTGCACCGGCCGGCCTTCCCCTACAAGTTCAAATTCAAGTTCGACGGCTGTCCGAACTGCTGCGTGGCCTCCATCGCCCGTTCCGACATGTCCTTCATCGGCACCTGGCGCGACGCCATCCGCATCGACCAGGAGGCGGTCCAGGGTTACATCGGCGGCGAATTCCCGCCGAACGGCGGAGCCCACAAGGACCGTGACTGGGGCAAGTTCGACATCCAGAAAGAAGTCATCGGCCTCTGCCCGACCCAGTGCATGTGGATGGAGGGCAAGACCCTCAAGATCGACAGCAAGGAGTGCAACCGCTGCATGCACTGCATCAACGTCATGCCGCGCGCGCTGCGCATCGGCAACGACCGCGGTCTCTCCATTCTGGTCGGCGCCAAGGCCCCCATTCTCGACGGCGCCCAGATGGGCTCGCTGCTCGTTCCCTTCGTGAAGGTCGAGGAGCCCTACGACGAGGTCAAGGAAGTCATCGAGAAGATCTGGGACTGGTGGATGGAAGAGGGCAAGAACCGCGAGCGCCTCGGTGAGCTGATCAAGCGCCAGGGCTTCCAGAAAATGCTGGAAGTCACCGGCATCGCCCCGGATCCGCGGCACGTCAAGGAGCCGCGCTCCAACCCGTACATCTTCTGGAAGGAAGAAGAGGTCGAGGGCGGCTGGTCGCGCGACGTGAACGAATTCAGAAAATACCATCGCAGATAAGGGGGAGGAACTATGGCATTTATATCTTCCGGATACGATCCCAAAGAGCCGATGAAAAACCGCATCACGGACATCGGCCCGCGCAAATACGACGAATTCTACCCGCCGGTCATCGCCAAGAACAAGGGCAAGTGGCTGTATCATGAAATTCTCAAGACCGGCGTGCTTGTTCACGTGGCCGAGTCCGGCGACAAGATCTTCACGGTCCGCGTCGGCGGCGCCCGTCTCATGACGACCCTGCTGATCCGCGAGATCTGCCGAGATCGCCGACAAGTACTGCGGCGGGTATGTCCGCTGGACCACCCGCAATAACGTCGAGTTCATGCTCGATGACGAGAAAAAACTCGAGCCCCTGATCAAGGACTTGGAGAGCCGTAAGTTCAAGGGCGGCAGCTTCAAGTTCCCGGTCGGCGGCACCGGCGCCGGGGTGACCAACATCGTCCACACCCAAGGCTGGATGCACTGCCACACGCCGGCCACCGACGCCTCGGGGCCGGTCAAGGCCACCATGGACGTGCTCTTCGAGGACTTCCAGAAGATGCGGCTGCCGGCCCAGATGCGCGTGTCGCTGGCCTGCTGCCTCAACATGTGCGGCGCCGTGCACTGCTCGGACATCGCCATTTTGGGCTACCACCGCAAGCCGCCCATGATCGACCACGAGTACCTCGACAAGATGTGCGAGATTCCGCTCGCCATCGCCGCCTGCCCGACCGCGGCCATCAAACCGGCCAAGATGGAAGTGGCCGGACAGAAGGTCAACAGCGTCGCCGTCAACAACGACCGCTGCATGTTCTGCGGCAACTGCTACACCATGTGCCCGGCCTTGCCGCTGGCCGACAAGGAGGGCGACGGCATCGTCATCATGGCAGGCGGCAAGGTGTCCAACCGCATCAGCGCGCCGAAGTTCTCCAAGGTCGTCGTGGCCTTCATCGAGAACGAGGCACCGCGTTGGCCCAAGACCACCGAGGTCATCAAGAAGATGATCGACGTCTACTCACAGGATGCCCGGAAGTACGAGCGCCTCGGCGAATGGGCCGAGCGCATTGGCTGGGAGCGGTTCTTCGAGAAGTGCGAGATCCCGTTCACCCACCACCTGATCGATGATTTCCGCGATCCGGCCTACTACACCTGGCGCCAGACCACGCAGTTCAAGTTCTAAGCCGTCGCGACACCGGGGGGCACCGGTCTGCGGTGCCCCCTTCACGTCAACTCACGAGGGAACCTCATGGAATACGCGGAAGCCAAAACGAGAATAGTCGAAGGCCTCACCAAGAAGCTCAAGATGAAGTCCAAGTTCTACTTCAACGATCTGTCCGAGATCCTGGAGATGAAGCCCCGCGAGGCCAAGAAGCTGATCAATGAAATGGTGGCCGACGGCACGCTCGAGTACTGGTCGAGCGGCAGCACTTCCATGTACGGCCTGAAGGGGACCGGCAAGCAGGCGGCAGCCGAGCACGAAGAATAAAGCCCATCTCAAAAATGCGCGTGACGGCTGCATGCTGCGTTGCCGCTCGCCTCAACCTGCTCACATACTGGGATGTGTGCTGCGCGGTTTCGGCGACCGGCGCCTTGCCTGTGGCCGGGATTCGCTATTTTTGAGACGGGTTACCGGACCCGCCTGGCCCCCCGGAAGGGTTCGCTTTCGGCGCCGCTGGGAGCATCGATGCAGCCTCATGAAGCGGAATTCCCCCGGCTGATCATCGCGGCGCTGCGAGGCGGGTCGGGCAAGACGATTGTTTCGATCGGCATCCTTGCCGCCCTGCGGGCCCGGGGGCTCTCTGTGGCCCCCTTCAAGAAGGGTCCAGATTACATCGACGCGGGCTGGCTTGCCCTGGCGGCGGGACGGCCCTGCTACAATCTGGACACCTTTCTCCTCGACGCGGATCTGATCCGTCGCTCCTTCTGCACCCACAGCCCCCAACCCGGGGTGGCCCTGATCGAGGGCAACCGCGGGCTCTACGACGGGATCGACCTGGACGGCACCACCAGCACGGCCGAGCTCTCGAAGCTGCTCGGCGCGCCGGTCGTCATGTGCGTCGACTGCACCAAGACCACCCGCACCATGGCCGCCGTACTGTCGGGTTGCGTGCAGTTCGACCCTGAGGTGGCGATCCGCGGGGTGATCCTCAACCGGGTGGCGGGCGCGCGGCACGAGTCCATCCTGCGCCGTACAATCGAGCACTACAGCGGCATTCCCGTCATCGGGGCAGTCCCCAAGCTCGATCGTCGAATTTTCCCCGAGCGCCACATGGGGCTGGTGCCGACCCTTGAGCACGGGTGGGCGGCGGACTCGATCCAGGCCATCGCGCGCATCGGCTCCGAGCACATCGATCTCGACGGTCTGCTGCGCATCGCCCGCGCCGCGCCGCCGGTCGAGCCGGTCTGCCGTGATGCGGCGCAGGCGGGCGACGACCCGCGGCCCGTGCCGGTAAGCCCGCGGGCGGGGGTGCGCATCGGCATCCTGCGCGATTCCGCCTTCCAATTCTATTACCCCGAAAACATCGAGGCCCTCGAAGCGGCCGGAGCGGAGCTCGTTTTCATGAGCCCGCTCGCAGACGGGGAAGTCCCCGACGTCGACGCGCTCTACATTGGCGGCGGGTTCCCCGAAACCCACGCCCAGGAGCTCGCGGGCAACACGCGCTTCAGCGGCCGCATTCGCACGCTGGTGGCCGACGGCCTGCCGGTCTACGCGGAGTGCGGCGGCCTCATGTACCTGGGCGAAGAACTGGTCCTCGAGGGCCGGGGCTACCCCATGGCCGGTGTCCTGCCGCTCGCCTTCGGACTCTTCAAGAAACCGCAGGGCCACGGGTACACCGTGGTCTCGGTCGAGCGCGCGAACCCCTACTACCCGGCCGGCACCGAAATCCGCGGCCACGAGTTCCACTACTCGCGCGTCCTGCGCTGGTCCGGGTCCGACGACGACCTGGTCTTCCGCATGCGGCGCGGGGTCGGCATTCACGGGGACCGCGACGGAATCGTCTTCAAGAACGTGCTCGCCACCTACACCCACATCCACGCGCTGGGGAACCCCGGGTGGGCGCCTGCCATGGTTCGCAATGCCCACGCCTACCGATCCGCACGTCGCTGCTGATCCCGAGACCGTCCGGGCGCGGGTGCTCGCGCGGGTCGCCCGCGAGCCGGTCGCTCCGGCCGAACTCCTGCGGAAGCTGTGCGCCGGCGCCGGCCGCACGCGCGCGGCCGTGCAGACGGCCATCCGCGAACTGGTCGCCGCGGGCGAGATCGCCTACACGCTCGAGCATGGGCGCAGCGTCCTGGAGCCCTCCTTCGACCGCCCGGTGCGCGTTTCGGACCGCATCACCCTCGCCCCGCCGGAGAAATGCGATGCTCCGCCCGCGGGCGGAGTGCTGGTGCGGCTCGCGGCCGGGGCGGCCTTCGGCGCCGGGCGGCACCCCACGACCCGGCTGGCGCTGCGCGGGATCGACTTCGCCCTGAAGCCGGGAACCGGCCATGTGTGCGGCGGCCGCGTGCTGGACGTCGGTACCGGGACCGGGGTCCTTGCCATCGCGGCGGTCGCACTCGGGATGGCGGGCGGGCTGGGCATCGACCCCGACCCTTGCGCGATCGCCGAGGCCCGCCACAACGTCCGCCTGAACGGCATGGAAAATCGCCTGCTGGTCTCCGATCAAATGCTCGCGGACATCGACGAGAGCTTTGCGCTGGTGGCCGCAAATCTTCGCGCGCCGAGCCTGGTCGGCCTGAGCGGCACGCTGCGGGCGCGGTTGGGGTCTGCGGGGGGACTGGTGGTCTCGGGCATGCGCACCGAGGAACGCGCGGCCGTGGTCGCGGCGATAGAGGGCGTCGGGCTGCAAACCGTCTGGCAGGAGGAGGAAGGGGGCTGGACGGCAGTGCTCTTGGAGCAGCCTTCCAATATAGGTATCAGGGTTCAACGGTTCGCGGTTCGAAGTTGCCGATAACTCGCTATACACCCAAATACCCGAAGACCGAAATACCCAAACACCGAACACCATCTGCAATAAAAAAGGCGGGCACCGTGCAGGCGCCCGCCTTTTTGTCGGTTCCGATTTACATTATTTCTTGGGATGGCAGTCGTTGCAGGTCACCGGGGCTTTTTTGGGCGCGTACTTCTTGTTGAAGTCCTTGTGGCACCCGATGCAGTTGTCGTGCGTGGCTTCGGCGTGGTAGTCGAGCTTCTGCTTCTTGTCGAGTTTGGGCGCGTCCTTGCCCTTGGGCGCCTCGCCCGGCTTTTTGTGGCAGTCAATGCAGTGTTGCACCTTGCTGTCGGCGTTCAGGTTCTTGAGCGGCTGGCCTTTGTCGTCGTGGTGGCATTCACCGCAGCCCTTGCCGTACACGTCCGGATACTGCTTGGCGAAATCCTCGTGCTTCTTGTGGGTGAACTGCACTTCGGCCTTGGTGATTTTGTCGTAGCCCTTCATGTCCATCTTAACGACATCGGCCACTTTGGCGTAGATGCCGCCGGCGAAGAACAGGCACGCAACTGCGATTGCCACTGCCACTGCGATGTTCTTCCTCATGCTCCTCCCTGCCTCCTTCTTTGAGTTAATGGATGTTGTGCGACAACAGAGGAAACTCACCGCGCCCCGGGTTTGCCGCGGTAAACTTCCTCGAAACCATCACCCAAAAATACCCCGTGTGACCGTTTTTTACCAGGGAAGCAAACGGCTGTCAACACAAGGCCCGTCGCGCGCCGGGTGTGGGTCATTTAGATTCAGCGGTCTCTTGGGTTTTCTTGCGGCGGGTGAGCAGGCTTCCGCCTATGATGCCGATCTCGTAGAGCACCATCAGCGGCACGGCCATCAGGATCATGGAGACCACGTCCGGGGTCAGGAACGCGGCGACGACAAACGCGCCCAGGACGGCGTACTTGCGGCTGCGCTTCAGCAGCGCGACCGGAACGACGCCCACCCAGGCCAGGCAGGCCAGCAGAACGGGGATCTCAAACAGCAGCCCGAAAATAAAGAGCAGCTTGGTCGAGAAGGCGAGGTACTCCCGCATCGAGGGCAGCGTGCGGATGTAGTCCGTCCCGAAGCCCAACAGGAACTTGAACCCGGAAGGGAAGACCACGAAATACCCGAACAGGGCGCCGCCGATGAAGAAAAGGGACGTCGCCGCAATGATCGGGCCGAGCACGTGCCGTTCTTTGCGGTAGAGCCCGGGGGCCACGAACATCCAGAACTGGTAGAGGAGCACCGGGCTGGCCAGGAGGATCCCCGCGAGGAACGAGACTTTCAGGTAGGTGAAGAAGGCTTCGGGGATGCCGGTGAAGATCAGCTTGCCGCCCTCGGGCATCACCCGGATCAGCGGGTAGAGGAGCACGTCGAAGAGCTGTTCCTTGAAGCCGTAGCACAGCACGAATCCGGCGCCTACGGCGATGAAACTCTTGATCAGGCGCGAGCGCAGCTCGTCCAGGTGGGCGGTGAATGGCAGTTTGTCTTCCTCGCCTATCATCCTCGGGGCGCCTTCGGTCGTGCGATTGTCCGGGTCAAGCCGGTTTCGGCGTCTGCGGCGGAGGGTCGCCGCTCTCGGCGGTGTCGGGTTTGGCGGCGCTCCAGGCGTCGAAGGCTTTTTTGAGCTCCTCGAGCTTCTGGGCGGACGAGGGTTCGGGTGCGGCGTCGGCCGGAGGGGTGCCCGGGTCCGGGTCCGGGGCGGGTGCGGGCAGGGGGGCGGTCTCCGATTCAGAGCCCGCGGCTTCCTTGTGGACCACGGCGCCGACCTCGGACTGCAGCTCGGTGAACGCCTTTTTGACCTCGGACAGCTCGCTGTCCACCTGCATGGTTTCTTTCAACTCGCTCGTGGCGTTGCGGAACTCGCGCATGGCCCGGCCCATGGATTTCGCGAGCTCAGGCAGTTTCTTCGGCCCGAAGACGATCAGGGCCACCACGGCGATCAGGATGAACTCCGGCATGCCGATTCCGAACATGGGCGACTCCTTCAAGAAAACATGACGCCGCGGCACCCGCGGTGGTGATCCCCAGACTCGGGCATGCGCGGCGATCAGGATGCGGCGTATGGCCTCACTGTGTACTGACTTCCGCTAAGGCTGTCAAGGCGTGGCGGCGTCCGGTTTCAGCACCAGAAGGTGGAGCGTGCCGGGGTGCTTGAGGTGCCCGGCCGCAAGCTCGGCGTACGCCCCTGCGCCCCAGAAGATGTCCGCCCGACCGGGTCCCGTGATCGCCCCGCCCGTGTCCTGGTTGAGCACGAATCGGCGGCAGGTCACGTACCGCCCGGGCGGGACTGTGCCCTCGTCCACCGGTCGCCAGGTGTCGATGAAGGCCGGGGCGGCCGGCGGGAAGAGCCTGCGGTCCAGGGCGAGCGAGCGCCCGGGGGTGAGCGGGACGTTCAGGTTCCCGAAAGGCCCGTCGGGGGTAAAGCGGAAGAAGACGTAGCTCGGGTTGGTGTTCAGGATCCGACGGACTTCGGACGGGTTGCGGGCGAGGTAGTCGCGGATGCGCTGCATGGACGACTCCTCGAGCGTCATTTTGCCCTCGTCGACCAGGAGCCGCCCGATGCTGCGGTAGGGCCGGCCGTTGGCCGCGTCATAGCCGATCGGGCGGGTTTCGCCGTTTTCCAGTGCTAATCGGCCGGAGCCCTGGACCTGCAGGAAATAGATGTCGACCGGATCGTGCGCCCAGGCGAGCGGGACGGCCTTGCCCCGCAGCGCATCGCCCTCCTCGATTTCGCGCCGGTCATGATAGGGGACGACGGTGTTCTGCTGCAGGCGCCCCACGACCCGCTCCCCCTTGAACTTTTCGCTGAAAGCCCCCAGGTCGATCGTCAGCAGGTCGCTCGGGCGAGCGAAGATCGGGTGGGCATATTCCGCGCTCGGGCGGAGGCTCGCCCGGATCAGGGGCTCGTAGTAGCCGGTGAACAGCACCTCGCCCCTGCCGTCGCGGCCGGCCGAGCGGTACACCCGGAACTCGGAGCCTATGCGGCGGCGGAGCTCGGCGGCGTCCGGCCGCAGCCGGACGATCTCCCGCAGGCGCACGAGCGACTTCAGCAGGTGGGCGGCGGTGTAGCGGTCCGGGCCGAACTCCAGCTCGCGCTCGGGCGGGAGCCTCTGCAGGTAAGCGAGGCTCTGCTCGATGGCGGCGTCGAGCCCCTCGAAATTCAGGTCGTCGCCGAAATCGGGGTAATCCGAGGGTTCCAGGCGGACCAGAGGCGACTCGGGCGGTGCGGGCGGTTTCGGCGGGGCCTGGCAGCCGAGCGTCAGCAGCAGGCCCGCGAGGCACGCCGCGAGGATGCGCCCGGCGGCGGTCATCTCCCGCCCCGGGCGCCGCGTTTGTAGACGCCGCTCTTGCCGCCGGATTTGGCGGCCAGCCGGATCTCGGCGATCGTCATCTCGCGGTCGCTCGACTTGCACATGTCGTAGATGGTCAGGGCGGCTACGGCGGCGGCCGTGAGGGCCTCCATCTCCACCCCCGTCTGGTCGAGGGCGCGCACGGCGGCCCGGATGCCGATCGAGTGGCTGGCCTCGTCCGGGGTGAAATCGACCTGGATGTGGGTGACGTTGAGCGGGTGGCACATGGGGATCAGCTCGGCGGTGCGCTTGGCGGCCATGACGCCCGCGATGCGCGCGGTTTCGAGCACGTTGCCCTTTTTCACCCGCCCGTCGCGGATCAGCGCGAAGGTCTCGGGCCGCATCCGGACTTCGCCCTCGGCGACGGCGGTGCGCACGGTGGCGGGCTTCGCGGTCACATCCACCATGCGCACGCGGCCCTCGTCGTCCAAATGAGTGAACTCGGTCATGTGGGGTCCGTTTCCTGATGAAGTGCGGTTCGAGGCAATCGGTCGATCCTATGAAAGGCGGTCGACCGGTTCGGTTTCAGCCAGCAGCAGCTCGGCCCGGGCCAGATCTTCCGGGGTGTTGACGTTGAAGAACGACACGAGCCCAGGGTCCCGGTCACGGATGGCCGCCTCCGGGACCGTCTCGATGCGGCACTCGGCCAGCGCCAGCTGAATCTTCATGAGGTGGCCCCGGAGGTGGTGTTCGATCGGCGGCAGGCAGCGGCGGGAGTAGGCTGCGCAGAGCGGCTCGGCCCCGGCCGAGGTGCGCGGCAGCACGACGTCGATCCCCGGCCGCAGCCGGTCGAGCACCAGTTCGACCACCTCGCGTTTGAGAAAGGGGGTGTCGCAGGCGGACACGAAGGCAAAGGGACGCTCGGAGTAGAACAGCCCGGCATGGATGCCCGTGAGCGAGCTGCGCTCCGGGAAGATGTCGGTGACGATCTTGGCATCCCAGCCCAGGAACTCCAGGGGCTGATTGGTGACGAGGATGATCTCCTCGAACACCTGCCGATAGACCGAGAAGATCCGGTCGAGGAGCCGCAGGCCGCCGAGCGGCAGCAGCGCCTTGTTCCCGCCGCCGCAGCGCCTGGCCAGCCCGCCGGCGAGAATCACTCCGGAACATGGTTGTCGCATACCGTTTCACCCGTGATGCCGGAACCATAGGGAAAACGGGCCCCGAAATCAAGTGCGCCGCCACGTCCTTGCCATGCGGCGGCACAGTGCGGTAAAGGCTATCAGGTCCGTCAGCTCAAAGGAGGCCATGCGCAATGGGAACACACGAGCACAAGCAGGACGCGCCGACCGCGGTTGCCATCGCGATCCTCACCCTCTCCAGCACGCGCACGCTCAAGGAGGACACCGCCGGCCGCTGGATCAAGGAATCGGCCGAGGCGGCGGGGCACCGGGTCGTCTACCACCGGGTGATCCCGGACGATGCCGCCGAGATCGCGATGACGGTGCGGGAAATCACGGAAAACCTTGAGCCGCAGGTGCTGCTGACGACGGGCGGCACGGGCATCACCCCGACCGATGTCACCATCGAGGCGGTCAGCCCCATGTTCCGCAAGATCCTGTCGGGCTTCGGGCCGCTCTTCGCGCAGCTCAGCCTGCAGGAAATCGGCTCGGCCGCCATCCTGTCGCGCGCCACCGCCGGGGTCATAGGCTCGACTGTGGTCTTCTGCATGCCGGGTAGCCTGAACGCCTGCCGGCTCGCCTGCACCCGGCTGATTTTCCCCGAACTGGGGCACCTGGTCAAGCACCTGGCGGGGCGCTGACAGCGCCTCGCGGGGACGGGTCCAGGCTCTCTTGCATTTACGGTCCTGGGGGGCTATGAGAACCCGTCTTTTTTCCGCATATGCGCTGCCCGCGACAGGTCGCCGGCAGAGATTTATTAACGGTCTCATAATTGTCTTTACGTTGTCATTCCGGCATGCCTTTAGCCGGAATCCAGTGAATTCAACTCGTTCCGGATGCCGGATCACGTCCGGCATGACGGGACTATTTCGAGACGAATAATAACTTATTAGGAGGGTTTGCATGACCGCAGCCAAAACCAAAGTCTGTTCCTGGAACGAATGGGACCCGCTCAAACACGTCATCGTCGGGCGCGCCGACGGCACCGTGGTTCAGGCACCCGAACCGGCGGTCGAGCGCAACTGGCCGGAGTACGGGTTCCCGCTCGGGACCTACGGGCCGCTGCCCAAGGAGATGGAGGCGAAAGCCAACGAGCAGCTGGACGGCTTCGCCCGCCTGCTCGAAAAGCGGGGCATCCGGGTCGACCGGCCGACCCCGCTCGACTTCAGCCAGGCGGTCCAGACGCCGGACTGGAAGCAGGCCACCATGTTCGGCTGCATGCCGCCGCGCGACGTCCTGCTCACGGTCGGCCCGGAGATCGTGGAAGCCACCATGTCGGCCCGCAGCCGCTGGTTCGAGTACCTGGTGTATCGGCCGCTGCTCGAACGCTACTTCCAGGAGGACCCGGACTTCCGCTGGGTGGCCGCACCCAAGCCGCGCCTGACCGAGCGCACCTACAAGAAGGACTACTGGAAAAACTTCGACCTCATGAGCGAGGAGGAGAAGCTCGCGCGTACGCTGCGGCGCGACTGGGGCCTGACCGAGGCGGAGCCCTGCTTCGACGCGGCCGACGTCGCGCGCTGCGGCCGGGACCTGATCGTGCAGCAGTCGACCGTCACCAACGCGGCCGGCATCTCCTGGCTGCGGCGCCACTTCCCGAACCACCGCGTGCATTCCGTGATTTTCAAGGAGGACGCGCCCATGCACATCGACGCGACCTTCGTGCCGCTGCGGCCGGGGCTGGCGCTCTCCAACCGCCAGCGCAAGCCCCTGACCCAGGAGATGCTCGACCTCTTCAAGAAGAACGACTGGGAGATCGTGGAATGCGCCAAGCCCGCGCACGACAAGAAGGCGAAGCTCTCCTTCTGCAGCGTCTGGCTCTCGATGAACATCCTCATCCTCGACCGGAAGACCGTGTGCGTCGAGGAGGCGGAGAAGGAGCAGATGGAGCAGTTCGACAAGCTCGGCTTCGAGGTGATCCCGGTCCCGTTCTGGGATGTGGCGGCCTTCGGCGGCGGGCTGCACTGCGCCACGGCGGACGTGTACCGCGAGGGGGCGCTGGAGGACTACTTCCCCCACCAGATCCCGGGCTTTTGATCCGGCTTCGCAAAAGTCCCAACTTCTGTGTTGCGCGGCATGGCGCAGGGTCTGCGGCGTACTTCCAGTACGCCTCGCCCCGCGCCATTTGCGCGCCTTGAATTTGGGCCCTTTTGCAAAGCCGGAACGAGATGGCTCAGCCGGCGAAGTGTGCGGAATTTCCGAGGCGATCTACGGGCGGTTTTGTTCTTGTGGGAGCGGCTTTCAGCCGCGACGCGATCGCGGCTAAAAGCCGCTCCTACAATTTTTAGCTCGGGGATTCTGGTCAGCTACCCTTTCTTGAGTTTCTTTCCGTCGCTCCAGGCCCGTCCGACCCGCTCCCCCACTCTCCAGTAGCCGTTGTCCGGCATGGTCAGAACGAAGGGGTCGATCTTCTTCACGTCCGGCTTGCCGTCGGTCAGGAAGCGTTCTTCGGTGTAGGCCTCGACGATGTCACCGATGTAGAGCGTATCGGCGGACAGCTTGACGGTCTGGGCGAGGCGGCAGGCCATGACGAGCGGGCACTCGCGGACAAGCGGCGCGCCGGGCAGGCTCCCGTAAAAAACGTCGAAGAGCGTGGATTTGTCCACTTTGCGGCCTGAGACGATCCCGACGTAGTCGGTTTTCTCCAGCAACGCCACGTCCGGGACGTTGACGCTGAAGGCGCCGTGCGCCTCGATGCCCCGGTTGGTGTGGTGGTCGCCCAGCGCCACCATGATCATCGGCGGCTTGAAGTTGACGCGGGTGACCCAGGCCGCCGCCAGGAAGTTCGGCCGGTCGTCCACCACGGCTCCGACGAGCGTCATCGGCATGGGGTACACGAAGGCGTTGGCGTCGATTTGATCTTTTCCATGTGACCTCCCTTTTGCGGGAGCTCGCCCGCTCCGCTGGTTCAGATCTCCAGCACCATCCCCACCTCGTCGCACTTGAAGTACTTCGGACAGCGGCTGCACTCCCCCCAGACCTTGGGCGGCAGCTCGTCGCGCAGCTTGCGCGTGAACCCCAGGCGCGCGAAGAATTCCTCGGACAGGGTGAAGGTGAACACGCGCCGGATGCCGAGCTGCACGGCCTCCTGCTTGAGAAACTCCACCAGCCGCCGGCCGAGGCCGCGCTTCTGGTACTCGGGGTGGATGGCCATCGAGCGCACCTCGGCCATGTCCTCCCAGAGCACGTGCAGGCTGCCGCAGGCGACGATTTTTCCCCCCGGCTGTCGTCGACGATCACGGCGAAGTCCCGGATGTTCTCGAACAGGTACTGGGGGCCGCGCGGAAGCATCAGGTTCTGGGCGGCGAAGTCGTTCACGAGGCCGAGCAGCGCCTGCACGTCCGAGATGAGCGCCTTGCGGATCGGGAACCCGATCTTCCTCGTGCCCGTTGAGCTCGTCCGGGTAGGCGACCCTGGCCCGTTGTCCCTCCGGGAGCTGCCTCCGGGGGGGGGTCGATGCAGTCATTCGCTCATGGCACACCTCTCAACGGGGCAACGGCGCTAGGCCGTCAGGCGCTGCCCTCATGCGCGCGGTCATAGCTGCTGGTAAAACTCCTGCAGGCAGTGGTACTCGTGCGGGCTCCTTCTGGGTGGCCCGCAGCCCCCGCACGATGGCCTCGGCCGCCGGAAGCGTCGTGATGAACGGCACCTGGTACTTGATGGCCGCCCAGCCGATCGCATACTCGTCCTGGCGCGCGCGGTGGCCGAGCGGCGTGTTGATGATCAGGCTGATGGTGCCGTTCTTGATGTCGTCCACCACGTTGGGCCGGCCCTCGCTGACCTTCAGCACCGGCTTGACCGGGATGCCCCGCGCCGCCGATGTAGTCCGCCGTGCCGTGGGTCGCCACGAGCTCGTAGCCGAGCTTGTGCAGGCTTTCGGCGATCGGCAGGATGCGCGCCTTGTCGTTGTCGTTCACGCTCAGGAACACCTTGCCCGTCTTGGGGACCGAAACGCCGGTCGCCGCGAACGGCCTTCATGACGGCGCTGCCGAAGGTGGCGGCGATGCCCATGACCTCGCCGGTGGACCTCATCTCGGGCCGCAGGAAGAGTCGCGCCCGGGAACCTGTCGAACGGGAAGACCGACTCCTTCACCGCCACGTAGGCCGCGGGGCGGTCACGAGCGAGCCCCAGCTCGGCGAGCTTCCGCCCGGCCATGACCTGGGCCGCCACCTTGGCCAGCGGCACGCCGGTCGCCTTGCTGACGAACGGCACCGTGCGCGAGGCGCGGGGGTTCACCTCCAGCACGTAGACGACGTCGTCCTTGATCGCGTACTGGATGTTGATGAGGCCCCTGACCTTCAGCTCCGGCCGCGATCGTGCGGGTGTCTCGACGATGTCGTCGCGCTGCTCGCGGCTGAGCTGGTAGGGCGGCAGCACCAGGCCGCTGTCGCCGGAGTGGATGCCCGCCTCCTCGATGTGCTGCATGAGCCCGCAGATTACGCGTGTGCTCGCCGTCGGAGACGGCGTCCACGTCCACCTCGAAGGCGTCCTCGAGGAAGCGGTCGATCAGGACGGGGTGCTCCGGCGAGGCCTTCACCGCGCGCGTGCATGTAGTCTCGAGCGAGGCCGATCGTCGTAGACGATCTCCATGGCCCGGCCGCCCAGCACGTAGGAGGGCCGCACCAGCACCGGGTAGCCGATCCGGTCGGCGACCTCGAGCGCCTCCTCCACCGAGGTGGCGGTGCCGTTCTGGCGGGCTGGGCGATGCCGAGCTCGTCCAGCAGCGCGCCGAAGCGCTCGCGGTCCTCGGCGAGGTCGATGGAGTCCGGCGAGGTCGTGCCCAGATCGGCACCCCGGCCTTCTCGAGCGGCAGCGCGAGGTTGAGCGGCGTCTGGCCGCCGAACTGGACGATCACGCCGTCCGGCTTCTCGCGCTCGACGATGTTCAGCACGTCCTCGAAGGTCAGCGGCTCGAAGTAGAGCCTGTCGGAGGTGTCGTAGTCGGTGGAGACCGTCTCCGGGTTGCAGTTGACCATGATGGTCTCGTAGCCCATCTCCCGCAGCGCGAAGGCGCGTGCACGCAGCAGTAGTCGAACTCGATGCCCTGGCCGATGCGGTTGGGCCCGCCGCCGAGGATCACGACCTTCTTGCGCGGTCGGTGGGGCACGGACTCGTTCTCGTCTCGTAGGTCGAGTAGAAGTAGGGGGTGTAGGCCTCGAACTCGGCGGCGCAGGTGTCGACCATCTTGTAGGACGGGCATCGACCCCGGCCGCCTTGCGGACGCGTGCGGATCTCCTCGCTCGCTCTTGCCGGTCGAGCAGCCCGCAGTGTGCGTGTCGGAGAAGCCCATGCGCTTGGCCTCGCGCAGGGTCTCGGCCCGGCAGCGTGCTGCGCCGGCGTACTCGCGCGCGATGCACGCGTCTCGAACTCGACCAGCTCGGCGATGTTGTCGAGGAACCAGGGTCGATGCCGGTGACGGTCGGAGATCTCCTGCGGCGTCATGCCCGATCGCGACAGCGCATGCGCAGATGTAGAAGATGCGGTCCGGGGTGCCCGAGCGCAGGTCGTCCATGAGGGCTCGGGCGCTCGATCCGGGTGATCGGCGGCGTCGTCCCGGCCGTCGAAGCCGCGACCGCCGATCTCCAGCGAGCGGAGGCCCTTCTGCAGCGCCTCCTTGAAGGTGCGGCCGATGGCCATCGCCTCGCCCACCGACTTCATCTGCGTGGTCAGCGCTGGGTCGGCGCCCGGGAACTTCTCGAAGGCCCAGCGCGGGATCTTGACCACGCAGTAGTCGATGGTCGGCTCGAAGGAGGCCGGCGTCTTGCGGGTGATGTCGTTGGGGATCTCGTCCAGGTGTAGCCGACGGCGAGCTTGGCGGCGATCTTGGCGATGGGGAACCCGGTGGCCTTGGAGGCCAGGGCCGAGCTGCGCGACACGCGCGGGTTCATCTCGATCACGACCATCCGCCCGTCGTCGCGGGTTGACGCGCGAACTGGATGTTGGACCCGCCGGTCTCGACGCCGATCCGCGCGGATGATCGTCATGGACGCGTCGCGCATGCTGCTGGTATTCGCGGTCGGTCAGGGTCTGGGCCGGGGCGACGGTGATGCTAGTCCCCGGTGTGGATGCCCATCGGGTCGAAGTTCTCGATGGAGCAGACGATGACGAAGTTGTCCGCCAGGTCCCGCATGACCTCCAGCTCGTACTCCTTCCAGCCGAGCACCGACTCCTCGATCAGGACCTCGTGCGATCGGGCTGGCGTCGAGCCCGCAGCGCGCGGCTCGCTCGAACTCCTCGCGGTTGTAGGCGATCGCCGCCGCCGGTGCCGCCCAGGGTGAAGGAGGGCCGGATGATCAGCGGGAAGCCGATCGTCTCCGAGACCCGCATGCGCCTCCTCGACCGTGCGCAGCGATGCCGCCTGTCGGGCACCGTCGAGGCCGATCTCGCGCATGGCGTCTCTTGAACAGCTCGCGGTCCTCGGCCTTCTGGATGGCCTCGCAGGTTGGCGCCGATCAGCTCGACGCCGTACCGCTCGAGGACGCCGCTCTCGGCGAGCTCGACGGCGAGGTTCAGGCCGGTCTGGCCGCCCAGGTGGGCAGCAGCGCGTCCGGCCGCTCCGCTCGATGATCTTGCGATCAGCGCCTCGAGCGTGAGCGGCTCGATGTAGGTGCGGTCGGCGATCTCGGGGTCGGTCATGATCGTGGCCGGGTTGGAGTTCACCAGGATGACGCTGAAGCCCTCCTCCCGCAGCGCCTTGCAGGCCTGGGTGCCCGAGTAGTCGAACTCGCAGGCCTGGCCGATGACGATCGGGCCGGAGCCGATGATCAGGATCCGCTGGATGTCCGTTGCGCTTGGGCATCGGACAGCCTTCCATCTCCTGTCGATGAAGTGCGTCGAAAGAGGTAGTGGCTGTCGTGGGGCCCGGGGCTGGCCTCGGGGTGGTACTGGACGGAGAAGACGGGCAGCGTCTCGGTGGCGGAAGCCCTCGAGCGGTCTGGTCGTTGAGGTTGACGTGGGTGATCTCGACCGTCGGCCGCCGGCAGGCTGTCGATGTCCACGGTGAAGCCGTGGTTCTGGGAGGTGATCTCGACCTGCGCCGGTCGCGCAGGTTCTTCACCGGGTGGTTGGCGCCGTGGTGGCCGAACTTGAGCTTGTAGGTCCGGCCGCCCAGGGCGAGGCCGAGGATCTGGTGGCCCGAGGCAGATGCCGAAGATGGGCTTCCTCGCCGAGCAGCTGCGCGCCGCGCTCGATGGCGTAGGTGCACCGGCTCGGGGTCGCCGGGGCCGTTGGAGAGGAAGATCCCGTCCGGGTTCGCAGGGCCAGGACCTCGCCGGCCGGGGTGGTGGCGGGCACGACCGTACCTCGCAGCCGGAGGTCGTACGAGGAGCCGCAGGATGTTGCGCTTGATCGCCGAAGTCGTAGACCACCACCCGGTAGCGCTCTCTCTTGCGGGCCGGGCGCCGGCGTCGTCCGCAGAGCGGCCAGCGCGTACGCCTCGGCCGGTGGTCACGTCCTTGACGATGTCGCGGCCGACGAGCCTGTCCATCGCGCGCAGGCCCGAGCAGGGCCGCCAGCGGGCTCGTCTCGACCGCGGAGATCACGCCCGTTTGGCGCCGTGGTCGCGCAGGTGCCGGGTGAGGGCCCGGGTGTCGATCTCGCTGATGCCCACGACCCCGTGGACTTCGAGGTAGTCGTCCAGGAGCGGTTGGCCCGCCAGTGGCTGCACGGTCGGGCGTACTCGCGGACGATGAAGCCGGCCACGCGTGGTGCGCCGGACTCCACGTCCTTCGGGTTCACCCCGTAGTTGCCGATCTGGGGGTAGGTCATGGTGACGAGCTGGCCGTGGTAGGAGGGGTCGGTCAGGATCTCCTGGTAGCCGCACATGGCGGTGTTGAAGACCACCTCGCCGACGGCGGTGCCGGATTTGCCGAAGGGAAGCCCCTCGTAGTGGGTGCCGTCGGATAGCAGCAGACGAGCGTGCATGGATGGTCCCCTGGAAAAAATGTTTGGGTGTCTTGGTATTTGGGTGTTTGGGTGTCAGGGTGTTCAGGCGGGTTGGCTTTCACCAAACACCCAAACACCCGAACACCCATCCACCTAATCCCTCTTGAAACTCGCGTAATCCGGCTTGCGATAGCGGCTCTTGCCGCCGCCGTCGATCGCGAGCAGCGCCTCGACCTTGAGCGGCAGGCCGAAGAGCTGGATGAAGCCGTGGGCGTCCTTCTGGTTGTACACGTCCTCCTCGCCGAAGGAGGCGTAGTCCTCGCGGTACAGGCTGAGCGGGCTCTTGCGGCCGGCCATGATGATGTTGCCCTTGTAGAGCTTCAGGCGCACCGTGCCGGTGACGTTTCTCTGCGTGGTGGCGACGAAGGCGTCCAGGGCCTCGCGCAGCGGGCAGAACCACTGGCCGTTGTAGACCAGCTCGGCGTACTTCAGGGCGATGATGCTTGTAGTGCATCGTGTCCCGGTCCAGGCAGATGCTCTCCAGCGCCTGGTGGGCCGGCAGCAGGATCGTGCCGCCCGGGGTCTCGTAGACGCCGCGGCTCTTCATGCCCACCAGGCGGTTCTCGACGATGTCGACCCGGCCGACGCCGTGCTTGCCGCCGATGCGCGTTCAGCTCGTCGACAGATCTCGACGCCGGCCAGCTGCTCGCCGTTCAGGCGCGACGGGCATGCCCTCCTCGAAGTCGATCTCGACGTACTCCGGCTCGTCCGGGGCCTTCTCGGGGCTGACGCGACAGCTGGTACATCTGCTCCTCGGGCTCGTTCCAGGGGTCTTCGAGGATGCCGCCCTCGTGGGTGATGTGCCAGAGGTTGCGGTCGCGGCTGTAGATCTTCTTCTCGGTCTGGCGCGATCGGGACGTTGTGCTCGCTTGGCGTAGCTCGATGCGCGTCCTCGCGGCTGCGTGATGTCCCACTCGCGCCAGGGGGCGATGATCTTGAGCTTGCGGGTTCGAGGGCCATGACGGTCAGCTCGAAGCGCACCTGGTCGTTGCCCTTGCCGGTGCAGCCGTGGGCGACGGCGTCGGCGCCCTCGGCTTCGGCGACCTCGACCTGGTGCTTGGCGATCAGCGGGCGGGCGATGGAGGTGCCCAGCAGGTACTCGCGCTCGTAGACCGCGCCGGCCTGCATGGTGCGGGAAGACGTAGTCCTGGAGCGAATTCCTCGCGCAGGTCCTGGACGATGAGCTTGCTCGCGCCGGAGGCGATGGCCTTTTCTTCGAGGCCGCTCAAGTCCTCGCCCTGGCCCAGGTCGGCCGTGAAGCAGATGACCTCGCAGCCGTAGTTTTCTTGAGCCAGGGCACGATCACCGACGTGTCCAGCCCGCCGCTGTAGGCCAGCACCACTTTCTTCACTTTGCCCTTTGCCATTACCCATCTCCCTTCTCTTGACTGTGTAGAAATCCTACAGTTCGATCCTCTAATGGAGCCACCGTTTGCCCCGGAAATAAAAACCCCGGCCGAGGCCGGGGTTTTCTGCGTGTATGGATGGTCGTTTCACTCATCTCCAGCGCAAAAAACACCCGGCCCGAGCCGGCTGCTACGGCGGCGGTTGCGACGGCGATTTTCCTGCTTGGACGAGCGATCGACATGAATTCCTCTTGGACGAATCGGGCGCGACTATGGCAAATGGCCAACACCTGTCAAGCGGAAATTCATGCTGGATGCTCGATGCTGCACACTGGATGCTGGGTGCCGGGCCGAGAGGTCTTTGGGTATGGAGGTCTTTGGATGTGTTGTGGGAGCGGCTTTCAGCCGCGATTGGCCGGGGCGGGACGCCTCTCTATGGAATCATGATCGAGCATCCGGCACCGGGTATCGGGGAGTGAAAACGCCCTTTAAAAATTCCTCAGCCTGTCGTAAAGGTATCGCCATGATCCAAGAGTTTTCCCAAGAAGGAAATCCCCGCCGGCATGATCGACCTCGGGATCGGGCAGCCGTCGCCCGGCCTGCTGCCGGTCGCCGCCCTGGTCGAGGCCGCGTCGCATTGTGCGGGCCGCCCCGGCGGCATCCTGCTATCCTACGGTGCCGAGCAGGGAGACCCCGGCTTCCGTACCGCGCTCGCGGGGTTTCTCGCGGGGATCTACGGAGCCAGCGTCGCCCCGGCGCAACTGCTGATCACCAACGGCGCCTCCCAGGCGATCGACCTGATCTGCACCCTGTACTCGCGGCCCGGCGACACCATCCTGGTCGAGGAACCGACCTACTTTCTGGCGCGCAAGATTTTCGCCGACCACGGGCTGAACCCCGTCGCGCTGCCCATGGACGCGGAGGGGCTGGTGGTCGCGGCCGTCGAGGATGCGCTTGCGCGCACGCGGCCTGCGTTTCTCTACACCATTCCGACCTACCACAACCCGACCAGCGCCTGTCTGTCCGACGGCCCGGCGCGAGGCGCTTGCCCGGCTGAGCCGCGACCGCGGGCTGACGGTCGTGGCCGACGAGGTCTACCACCCGCTCGCCTACACGGAGACACCCCCGCCCCCGCTGGCCGCCTGGATTCCCGCGGCGCCCGGGATCCTCTCGCTCGGGTCCTTCTCGAAGATCCTCGCCCCCGGCCTGCGGCTGGGCTGGCTGCAGGCCGCGCCTGCGGTGATCGAACGCTTCGTCGGCTGCGGGGTGCTCGACAGCGGCGGGGGGCTGAACCCCTTCACCTCGGGCATCGTGCGCAGCGCGCTCGAGATCGGCCGGGTCGACGATACGCTCGCATTCCTGAAGGAAACCTACACCGCTCGCCTGCGCGTCCTGTGCGCAGCGCTGCGCGGGCAGCTTCCGCCCGGCGTGCATTTCACCGAGCCGTCCGGGGGGTTTTTCGTCTGGCTCACGCTGCCCGAGGGCGTGGGCACGATCGAGCTGCGCGCGTCCGCACGGCTCCAGAACGTGGATTTCATGCCGGGGACGCGCTTCTCGAGCTGCGACGGCCTGAAGAACTGCCTGCGGCTCAGCTTCGCCTACTACGACATCCCGGAGCTGGCGCAGGGGGCCGAGCGCCTGTCCGAAGTCATTTGCGAAAGACTGCGTCTCACCATAGGCTGAGCGCCACCAGCCCCGCCACGATGGCCACGGCGCCCGGGATGCGCCGGCGGGCCTCGCCCTCCGCCAACCACTGGGTTCCCATGAGCGTGCCAATCAGGATGCTGACCTCGCGCGCCGGCGCGACGTAGGTCACCGGCGTCGTGACCATGGCCGTCAGGGCGAGGATGTAGGACAGCGGGCACAGGATGCCCAGGGCGAGGATGGGGCCGCGGCGCTCACGCCACTCCCGGCGGACCGCGCCCCGGCGGCCGAGCGCGATCGGCGCAAGCAACAGGAGCCGCCCCGCGTCGATCAGGTAGACCACCAGCAGGGGCGGGAGCTGAAAGGTGCTGACCGCCAGCTTGTCCACGAGCGTGTAGACGGCAATGACGATGCCGGTCGCAAGCCCGTAGGCGATCGCGCCGCGGGTGGACGACCGTCGGTCGAACGCGCCCCCCGCCAACGCGAAGACCCCGCCGGTGATCAGCAGACCCCCCCCGACCACCAGCCACGACGGCCGCTCACCGAGCAGGAGCACGGCCAGCAGCATGGCCAGGGCCGGCCCGGTCCCGCGCGCGAGCGGATAGACCAGGGAGAGGTCGCCCACCCGGTATCCCCGCTGCAGGACCAGAAAATAGGCGAGGTGCACCACGATGGTCGCCAGCAGGACGCCCGCCGCAGGGAGCCCGATGGAGGGCATCGATTGCAGCGACGCCCAGAGGGCCAACGGGAAGTAGAGCGCGCAGGAAACGACCGAGAACATCCAGGCGAAAACCGCCCCTCCGCCGGCCTTCTTGGCGATGTAGTTCCACCCGGCGTGAGCCACGGCGGCGGCGAGCAGAAGCGTCAACGCGAAAAGGGTCATGGGTGGGCCGTCGCGGGGATCAGGGGCTCCGGGAGGTCGAGGGCACCACGCATTACTGCGGGGTATCGGCGGTCTTGACCGCCGCCTTGTGTATGCCGATCGGCGGCTGGGAGAGGTTGCGCAGGAGCGTGTAGGGATTGATCGGGGCCATGTCGGCCGCGCGCAGCAGCATGAGGTGCAGGTGCGTGGGGGAGCGTTCGGCATAGGCCCGGGTGCCGGTGCGCCCCAGGGTCGCAATCACGCTCCCGCCGCCGACGCGGTCGCCGAGACCGACTTGGACCTCGTTCAAGTGGGCGTAGTAGCTGAACAGCTTGAGCGCGGGGTGGTAGATCCAGACGTAGTTGCCGCCGCGGCCGTTGCCGAGCTGCGACAACTCCGGGGTCCACTCGCTGAAGGTCGAGAGCACCACCCCGTCGGCCAGGGCCAGGACGTTCACGGGCCTGCCGGTGCGGTCGTCCAGGTTGTCCTGGTTGCCGTCGTAGACGAAGATGTCCTGAGCCGGGTGGCCGCGGCGCCGGCGCTCGCCGACGAACTCGTAGCTTTTGGCGTGGTAGGCTTCCCCTTGTCGGCCGCCGATCTGCTTCGGGCCATAGCCTTCGACGGGGAAGTGGATGGCGCCGCTAAACCCCGGCGCAGGGAATCGCTTCTCGAGGCGCCCGGCCCAGCAGGCAATCTCGGCCCGGCCTTGCTCGGGCGAGACGGCGTCCTCCTTCACGCGGCGCTCGAACTGCTGCCACCCGTCGACCGGATCGCATGCCGGGCAACAGTCGGCCAGGGCGGACGCAGCGGCCAGGATCGGCCACAGCAGCAGCCCCAGGGCCGCCGTGCGGATGAAGCCGCGCATGGATCGAGACCGTCTCAAGCGAAAACCCGTTCGGCCAGTTCCCGGCGCAATTGCCGCGACTGTTCCTCGAGGGTGGTGATGACGTCGGCTGCCCCTTCGGTCGCGCTCATCTGGTTTTTCAGGGCCGCGTAGAACTCCTTCTCGACGGTGCCCAGGCGGTTGAGGGCCAGCAGGTAATCGGTGCGGGTGCGGTAGGTCGAACGCACGAGCGCCTCGAAGCTGTCACCCGCGGCGGAGAGCAGGTCCGCGTAGTGCTCGACCAGCGCCTGCAACCAGGCTGCGTAGGGTTTTTCCAGCACATCCCGCAGGCCCGACTCCCGGGCGATCGCATCGATGTCCGGCTGGCTGCCCGTTTCGATCCCTTCGATCGCTATCGCCATGGCCTTGCGGCGGGTGACCATGAAATCCTGGTCGAATTTCATGCGCCCGGTTTTGAATTTCTGCATGCGGAAGACAAAGTAGAGGAAGAGGATCGGGAGCAGGACCATCCAGTAGCTGATCCGGGGCTTGTCGAAGACGGTGGCCCCCAGGGCATTGGCGAATGCCCGCTCCTGTTCGAGGATCAGTTCCTGTTTGCGCTCCAGTCCCTTCATGCGGCTCCGGTTCGGGGGGGGGCGTTGCGGCGGCTTATTTGGAGGGGCGAGGCGTGTAGTCCAGGCTGTCGCGGATGCGCTCCGAGCCCTCGGCCGGCTCCTCAAAGTCCGTGTAGTAGATGGCGGTGGCCCTGAGGCCGCGCGCGTCGATCACTTCCGCCATGTGTTTGGCGCCCGGCAGGAGGCGGGCCAGCGACCCGAGGCCGAAAATCAGGGCCCAGATCAGCACAAACCCGATGACCAGCTTGAGCCATGGTAAAAAAGCTGCCTGCGGGGCCGAGGCCTCGCAGGCAGCCTTGGGTGCGCGTGTGCCAGTTGCGGTCATGAGGCTCAGATCGCGGCGGTGATCTCCGGGAACACGATGTAGAACATGATGTAGCCGATCAGCAGCGTGAAGGCCAGCTGGAACGACTGCCCGAAGACATAGAGTGTGATGGGCTTGCCGCCTTTGAAGTACGGGCCGAACTCCTTGAAGTTGGTCTCGAGCCCGATGCAGGTGAAGGCGAGTGCGAAGAACCACTCGCGGGCGATGCGGGTGAAGCCCCGCAGCACGCCGTGGTCGATCATCACGTTGCTGATGTCCTTGCCGACGCTCTCGTCGATGATGGAGAAAACGATGGAGGCGATGACGAAGCCGACGACGAACTTCGGGAACCGGTACCAGATTTCCCACCAGCTCACGCTCTTGCCGGGCGTGCAGTCCACCTTGGCGCACCAGTAGATCGCCACGCAGAAGGCCACGACCCCGATCAGGACGTTCTGGATCATCTTGATGGTCGCGGCCACGTAGAGGGCTTTCTCACCCAGGAACGCGCCGGCTGCGGCCACCGCGCCCGTGGAGTCGATGGTGCTGCCCATCCAGGCGCCCGCCAGGACCTCCGGCATGTTGACCAGCTTGGCGAAGGCCGGCTGGGCCACCATGCAGATGGCCGTGAAGACCATCGACAGTCCGATGGCGAGCGTCAGCTCCTCCTTCTTGGCCCGGCTGGCCGCAGCGGTGGCGATGGCCGCCGAAACGCCGCAGACCGACATGTCGGCCGAAATGGTGATGTTCAGCGTCTTGGAGGGCATCTTGATGACCCGCTGGCCGAACCAGTAGGTCAGCACCAGGGTGATCGGCGTGCAGATCCAGGCGACGAAAATGCCCGGTTTGCCGATGGCGAGGATCTTGTTGAACAGGATCTCGGCCCCCAGCAGCACGAGGCCGGTCTTGATGTAGAACTCGGTGCAGGTCGCCGGCACGACCCATTTAGGCGTGCCGATCGTGTTGCTGATGAGCAGCCCGAAGGCGATGGCCCACAGCGGGAAGCCGAAGCCCCAGTACTTCATCAGCGCCTGGGTCTCGGCCATGTAAGCCAGCACGGCGAGGAAGAAGACGACCGGAAAGGCGACCATGAACTGGCCGAAGGGTACCCCCATGATGGCCTTGCCGATGCCGAAGAACACGCCCAGGATGATGCAAAGGCCGATGAGGTAGGGGATACGGTTGTAAGGTTTGACGCTGGCCTTGGCGCTGGCCTTGGAGGACTTGTCCCGGGCGTCCTGCCAGGCCTTGATCTCCTTGTCGGCAGCGGCGTTGAGGGCGGTGTCCTTGAAGCCGGCGGCCGCGGCTGCCGCCTGGGCGGTCTTAGCCGTGGCCAGGGAGACATCCGAAGCGGCCTTGGCCTTGTCCGCCGCCTCCTTGAAGGGCGCACCCATGGCCTTGGCGGTTTCCTCGCTGCGGTAGAGCGCGTCCAGCGGGTTGGTGTCCCAGTCGCTCGGGGCGGCCAGGAAGTTCTGGATGGTCTTGGCGAAATCCTGGTTGGTCGCCCGTATGCTGCGCTTGGAGGACGAGGCGTTGTACCACTCGATGGTCTTGAACGGGGCCTTGGCGGCTTCTTCCTTCATGACCGCATTGTACTTGGCCAGGTTTTCGTCCATTTTTTCCGGCGGCTGCGGCAAGTAGATCAGAAGACCGATGATGAGCAGCAGAAAGCCCATCCAGATAGCCATCCAGTCCTCTTTCTTGTAGAGGTCCTGGAAAGTCGTCTTGCCGCTGTCGATGACCACATAATCCGGTTCGGCCTGCGATTTGGTTTCGGCCATAGCCCCCTCCTGTCGTTAGGTTGCCCTGCGGTCGGCTTTTTGAATCCACTACCCATTCGAAATCAACCAATAAACCTAACGATTTCCTATTGCAACGGGCGGCAATAGTCAAGCGGCAGATGCCATAGTGTGCAATGATCCGCGCGGAATCCTGACGGTGAACGTGCTCCCGGCCGGCGAGCTCGCAACCGTTATGTCCCCGCCGTGGGCGCGCGCGACGGCCCGGGCCAGGCTCAACCCCAGTCCGGCGCCGGGTTGCGACCGGCTGGGGTCGCCGCGGTAGAACCGCTCGAAGATGTGGGGCAGGTCGGCGGCCGGGATCCCCGGCCCGGTGTCCAGCACGCGGACGACGGCCGCCCCTTCCGCACCCGATTCGAGGGTGACCGCCACCTCGCCCCCCGCGGGGGTGTACTTGATGGCGTTGTCTATGAGGTTGGCCAGCATGCGCTGGACGAGCGGGGTGTCGGCCATGAGCGGCCAGCGTTCGGGGGCCGACCAGGCGAGCCGGATGCGCTTGTCCTCGGCGGGCGACCGGAACAGCTCGCAGGCGTCCCGGACCAGAGCTGCGAGATCGAGTGGCTTCAGCTCCGGTCGGGTGACGCCCGCCTCCGTGCGGGAAATGAACAGCATGGCGTCGATCATCGCGAGCAGGCGGTCGCTCTCCTCGATGGCGGTCCCGGCCAGCTCTTCCAGCGGTCCGCCCGTGGTGAGCGCGAGTTCGGCCTGCCCGCGGATGCGGGTGATGGGGCTTTTCAGGTCGTGCGCGATGTTGTCGGTCATCTCGCGGATGTCGGCGACCAGGGCCTGGATGCGGTCGAGCATGAGGTTGAAGGTGGCGGCGAGCCGGTCGATCTCCTCCCCGCTGCGCGTCACCGGGACCCGTTCGTCCAGCCGGCCTTCCGAGATCCGGCGCGCGGTGCGGGTGACGTCGGCGACGCCCGACATCGCCCGGCGGGCCATGAACCACCCGACCGCGACCGCGAGCAGGAATAGGGCGGCCATGGTGAGGATGAAGATGCGCTGGAACGCCTCGATGAAGCGCGTCAGCCCCTCCATGGACTGCCCGAGGTGGATGATGAGCCCGGGCCCCAGCAGCGCGTAGACCACTCGGATTTCGTGCTGGTGGTCGGGCGAGGATACCGTTGCAAACACCGGTTCCTGCTGCTCGAGCAGGCGGGCGATCGCCTCGCGCGAGACGGGGATGTTGCTGAAGTAGGACATGTTGGACGAGGAGAAGAGCCTGCCGTCCGGGTAGAGCAGCTGGACGAAGATCTTTTTTTCGCCGGCGGCGTGGGACTCGAGCAGGGCCTGGCGCTTGACGGCTTCGAGCCCCTGCAGGGTCATGACCGAGGAGAAGGCGCGCACCTCCGACAGGAGGTCCTGATCGGTGCGCGCGCGCAGGGTCGAGGTCACCAGATAGTAGAAGAAGGCGAACGCCACCGCGGCCGCCACCAGGAAGACGCCGGCGTACCAGAGGGTCAGCCGGAAGGCCAGCGTGCCGCCGAGCCTAAGCAGGGGCTTTGAGGGCATACCCTACCCCGCGTACGGTGTGGATGAGCTTGACCGGGAAATCCTTGTCGATTTTTTCGCGCAGCTTGTATACCCGGGACTCGACCACGTTGGTCTGGGGGTCGAAGTTGTAATCCCAGACGTTTTCCATGATCATGGTTTTGGACACCACCCGGCCGGCGTTGCGCAGGAAGTACTCGAGCAGCGAGAACTCGAGCGGCTGGAGCTCGATGAGGGCCTCCCCCCGCCGCACTTCGCGCGTGATCAGGTTCATGGAAAGATCCGCGAAGGCGAGGCGGGTGGGCTCGGCCGCATCGGTGCTGCGCCGGATCAGCGCCTGCACGCGCGCCAGGAGCTCGGAGAAGGCAAAGGGCTTGGCCAGGTAGTCGTCCGCGCCGGTCTGAAGACCTTTCACGCGGTCTTCCACCGCCCCCTTGGCGCTCAGCACGATGACCGGGGTTTTCACCTTCTCGCGGCGCACGGTCTTGATCAACTCGAGCCCGTTCAGCTTCGGCAGCATGACGTCTACGATCACCGCCGCGTAGGGCTCGGTCAGGGCGAGGTCGAGGCCCTTCTCGCCGTCGTCCGCGTGGTCGACAGCAAACCCTTCGGCCTTCAGGCCTTTCAGGACGAAGGTGGCGATCTTGGGGTCGTCTTCGACAAGCAGGATGCGCATGGCTTTGGGCTTTTGGTGTTTGGCTGTTCAGGTCTTTGGGTGTTTGGGTTTTATCACGCAACGCCGACAGTCATATTCCGATTTCAGCACACCGCCGTCTCGCTAAATAACCAAACAACCAAACAACTAAATACCCATATACCCAAATACCTGCAGGTGTCATCAAGGCGTCTTCAGACGGCCGGCAATCGCCACCCATCCCTCCCGGCCGCGGGTGTCCACGATCTCGAAGCCGGCGGACATCAGCCGGGACAGTACCAGGCCGCGGTTCTCCTCGATGATCCCGGAGCACACGAACATCCCCGCGGGCTTCAGCACACGCGGGATGTCCTCGATCAGCTCCAGGATGACCTGGGTCAGGATATTGGCGACCACGAGGTCGAAACGGCCGCGGAAGGGTCGGGCCAGAGGGCCCTGAGCCAGGCACACCGTTTCCGGCGGGACCCCGTTGCGCCGCAGGTTCTCGGCTGCGATGCGCACCGCGAGCTCGTCGCGGTCGCCCCCGCACACGCGGCCGGCCCCGAGCTTGGCCGCCGCCAGCATGAGGATCCCGGAGCCGGTGCCGACGTCCAGGAGGCTTGCGCGGGGCGTGAGGTGGTCTTCGATCAGCTCGATGCAGAGCGAGGTGGTCGGGTGGGTCCCGGTGCCGAAGGCCATGCCGGGGTCGATGTCCAGCACGAGGTCGCCGGGCGCCGGTTCGAACTCCCGCCAGGACGGCTTGACCACGATTCGCCGGCCGATGCGCTGCGGCCAGAAGAACGCCTTCCAGGACTCCGCCCAGTTCTGCTCGTCGAGCTCGCGGTAGCTGACGCGCCAGACCATCCCCATCCGGTCCGCCGTTTCCCCGAGTGCCTGTTCGAGGATCTTGCAGCGGCGCTCCAGCCGTTCGTCCATGGGGAGGTAGCCCGAGACTGCGTGCCGCACCGGGCGCGCAACTGCGTCCTCGGCCCAGTCGTCGGCCGGGGGTTCGAGGCCGGGGTCCTCGATCACCACGCCCTGCAGCTCGAAATCGAAGAAAACGCCGGCGACGAGATCCGCCGCGAGCGACGGGTCGGGGTGGTCGAAGGTGACTTTGGCTTCGAGGTATTTCATAAAGGCGGTGTATGGGTATTTGGTTTATTGGTGTTTCGTGTTCGGTGTTTGGGAAGGAAACGGAGCGCCCTTCCCCTCCGATGGTCTCCCCCGGATCTCAGATTCTGCGAAATTTCTCCTTCGGCGGATTGAAGTAGCCGAACTTGAGCCTTGGGAAGCGCAGGCGGATCTCCCGGATGAGGGCATCCATGCCGAGCGGTTTGCCCAAGGGCGCCGCTGCCCCCATGGCTTTCCAATAGCGTAGCGGGTCGAAGTTGAGGTTGCGCCACTGGATCATGTGGATGGGGTGATCCTCCAGGAAGGCCATGAGCGCCTCGGCTTCCGCGGGCGTGTCCGTGAAGCCGGGCGAGTTCAGGTAATTGATGGACACGAAGTTGCCCTGCTCGAGGGCGGTGTCGATGCTGCGCAGCACGTCGGCGAAGCTGAATCCCTTCGGGCGGAAGTATGCGCGGTAACTCTCCGGCCGCAGGCTGTTGACACTGACCCGCATGCTGTCGAGCCCGGCCGCGAACAGGCGGGCGACCCGCTCCGGCCGCCCGGCGTTCGTGTTGAGGTTGATGGTCCCGCGTCGGGTCTCGGCCCGGATCAGGCGGATCGCCTCCTCGATCGCGTCGGCCGCCGTCAGCGGCTCGCCTTCGCAGCCCTGGCCGAAGCTGACGACCGCTCGTTTCACCCGGCCGATGTGCAGCAGCGCCGCCTCCGCGATCTCCTCCGGCCGGGGGGTGAAGGCGATGCGCTCCTGGGTGCAGCTGATCCCCGTGTTCTTCTGCAGCGAGAGGCATCCCAGGCAGCGCGCGTTGCAGGTGACGGCGGTCGGCAGCGGGGCCTCGTAGCGCCCCAGGAAAAAATTCTTCCCGGCCGGGCAGCCGCTCTCCAGCGCGCAGCTCTCCAGGTGGCGCACCAGCCGGTTGCGGGGCAGGCGCCGCCGCAGCTCCCCGACGCCGGCCTTCACCTGCCGGGGGTCCATGTGCCGCAGGTCCTGGCGCGGCTCCCACTCGACCCGGATGGCCGCCGAGCGGAACCGCCCGCCGAGCCATCCCACCCCGCCGTAGGAGAAAAGCGGCAGGGCGCGGGCGCGCGGGCGCTCGTGGAAGGCGGTCACGTGGGTGATGACGTAGCCGGGCGAGTTGAACACCGCCACGGGGTAGATGGTCTCCCCGGGCGCGTGCGGGTTCTCGGGGACCGGCTCCAGCTCACCGCGTGCGAGGTTGAGGAGAATCGGCACCCGGTCGGGCAGGTACATCAGCTCGCTGCCGAACGGCAACCCGATGGTCCCCGCGCCGGTCAGCGCCTCGAAATGCTCCCCGGCCATGCCGACGGCGGCGTAACCGGGCAGATCGAAGATGCGGCCGCTGGCGTCGGCGACGACGGCGGTGAGCAACTCGTGTGCGTCGTCCTTTCCATGTTCATCGTCCTGGGCCGGAGGCCGGATCGAACAGATGCTCGATACTGGATACTGGATGCTCGATAACGGATAAAATACCGAGGGCGGATTCTGTCGAGTACCGAGCATCGAGTATCAAGTATCGAGTATCCAGCATTATTCTCTTGCCATCATCATGCAACGCGATGTGCGCCCGTCCGCCTTGATGACGAACGGCCGCGGCAGCCGCACGTGGGCCACGAACCGCGTCTCGGACACCCGGGGCTGGGCCGTCAGCCACTCCCAGTCCAGACGGTCGCCGGCATCGGGGTTGACCGTGCAGTAGGTGATGTCGAGCGTGGTGATGTTGTGAAAAAAGTGGGACCCCTGCGACGGGTCAACCTTGAGGTCCGGAGCCGTGGTTTCGATCATCGCGCTCACGTTGGTGATGTCCGCCCAGCTCACCGGGATGCCGAGCCAGCGGTCGGCCGAGCCCCAGCGGCCCGGCCCGATCAGGAGGTACCGGCAGCCCGCGGCCGCGAGGCCGGCGTTGAGCTGTGCGATCTCCCGGGCGATCTCCAGGGTCCGCCCGACCTCGAAGGCATCCGGCTTGACGAAGACGATGTCCGCGAGGTCCACCTTTTCGCCGTTGCCCAGCGTCTGGGAGGACGTGCAGAAGGCGCGGGCCGATTCCTCGGGGCCGATCGTCACCTGCACGTTTTCGGCTTTGGCCGTCATCGGCCGCAGCTGCAGCAGCGCGAACCCGGGGGGCTCCCCTCCTTCGCGCGGGAGGTCCACCGCGAACTCCAACTCGACCGGGCATCCCATTCCGTCCTGGCCCATGGCGAGCACGTCGGCGAGCAGTTGCGGCAGGGGGAAGAGGTCGTACTTGAGCACCTGGCTGAAGGTCAGCACCGGGTGGCCGGCCGGGTCGTATATCTCGCGGATGCGGTCCTCCCGCGGCAGGTAGTACCCGGAGAGGGCCCGCACGTCCGGGTCCTCCGGCACATCGACCACCTCGCGCTTCTCGAGGGCGGCATCCTCGCGGATGCCCGGGGCCGGGTAGGTTCCGCCCAGCCGGAGGCTGTAAAAATACCGCTGCGAGTTGCCCAGGATGTCCTTGACCATTGAGCGCTGCGGCAGCAGTTGCGGGTGGCGCGGAGAGAAGCGCAGGGCCTTCTCGCCTTCCATGACGGTCTTGCCGAGGCCGAGGGCGATCGTGGCGATGCCGTCCTCGGGCCGCATGGCGCCGAAGGGGTAGTAGTTGTGGGACTGCGCCACGCCGGAGATCGAGGGATAGAAATGGCGGCCGTGTTGCCGGCCGACGAGCCTCTGGATGATCACCGCCATCTTTTCTTCTTCGCTGCGGTGGCCCACGCGGTGCGAGAAGGCCTTCGGGTTCTGAAAATAGGTGGAGGCGTAGATCAGCTTGATGGCTTCGATCAGCTGCCGGAAGCGCACGTCCAGGCTGGGGTGGTCGTTGGGCAGCATGCAGGTGCGGTACAGACCGGCATAGGCGCGGACCTTGGCGTCCTCGAGCAGGCTCGAGGAGCGCACCGCCAGCGGGTAGGTGATCCGGCCAAGGTAGGCCCGCAGTTGGTCGGCCACCGCCGGCGGGAAGACCGCGCGGCCGAACTCCTCGGCCACCTTCTCGTCCGCCTCGCCCCGGGTGGCGAAATGTTTGAGGTCGTTTTCGTCGACGAAGGCGTCGAAGGCCTCGGTCGTGACCACGAGCGTCTGCGGCACGAACAGCCGCACCTTCTCGAAGCGGTGGTGGATGTCCGGCACGCGCTGGAGCAGGTTGCCCATGAAGGCCAGCCCGCGGGCCTTGCCGCCCAGGCTGCCCTTGCCGACTTTGAAGAACTCGGTGTCCAGGTCGAAAGCGCCGGCCTCGAAGTTGGCCACCACCCCCTTCTGGCGCCGGCTGCGCCGGGAGCCGATGAGCGATACCAGGTATCGGCGGTGGCTGTCGATCGAGCCGAAGTCAGCGTGCCGGATCGGCCGCAGCTTGCTGGCCAGCGTGATTTCGGTGCGGGCGAAGAGCCACCGGGAGAAGTCGTTGCGCAGGCAATGCTGGACGAAGCAGTCGTCGGGCACCTCGGCCATGAGGGTTTCGAGCGTGCGCAAGTTGGCCGCGCGCGCGATCTCGGTCCCGTCCGGCCGGCGGAAGACGAAGTCCCCGAACCCCAGCCGCTCCAGGAAGAAGGCGTGCACTTCCTCGTGCAAGGTCGGGGAGAGCTTGTGCGCGAAGCGCGCCGGGATGGAGGCCGCGCGGGCCGCGTTGGAGGGGTCCGAGCTCATGAGCAGGAGCGGGATGTCGAAGCGCTCCTGCTTGATGCGCACGAGGAAGTCCACCCCGGCGTCGTCGTAGGGCCGCCCGCCGCGCGGGTAGCGCACGTCGGAGATGACTCCGAGGATGTAGGGCTCGTAGCGCTCGAACAGCCGCACGGCGGTTTCGTAGTCCTCCGCCACGAGGATCTTCGGCCGCGCGCGCATGGTCAGCAGCCGGTGCTCCTCGTTCAGGCCCTCCTCGAGCAGGCCCTGGGTCTGCGACACGACCTCCTTGTAAAGCAGCGGCAGCAGCGAGGAAATGTAGACCGGCGAGTCTTCCACGAGCAGGATCACCCGGATCCCGGCCGAGACCGTGTCGTGGTCCGCGTTCAGGCGGTCCTCGGCGCTCTTGACCAGGGCGACGAGCAGGTCGGTGTTCCCGGACCAGATGAAAGCACGGTCGACCCCGGGGAGCTTGGGGAAATCCGCGCCGGCGGCCGTGGCCTCCGCGGCCATGGCCTGGTGGCTGAGGTGCACCACCGGCAGCTCCGGGTCGATCCGCTTGATCTCGCGGCCCAGCTCATAGGCCCCGGAGTCGGCCGCACCCAGCATGGTGATGACCATGTCGAACTTGCGGCCGGAGAGGGCTTCTATCGCCCGGGCGGCCGTGGGCGTCCAGGTGATGCGCGGGGGGTTGCTCAGGTTGAGACCGCGGTATTCGTGGATGATGCGCTCCGACAGCCGGCAGTCTTCCTCCATGATCCAGGCGTCGTAGGGGGTGGACACCAGCAGGATGTCCCGCACCTTGCGCGACATGAGCTCGTGAAAGACCTTGAACTTGGGGTCGAATTCCTGGGCGAAGCTTTCGATCGGCAGGGTCATGCGTCTCCTTGGTGGCGCTGATCTGGCAAATGATTAGATGCTTCGCGAACGCTTGTCAAATGTGGATGGGGACCTGATTGCGGCGGAGAGCCTCTCCGGGGGATAGGGTCGGTCGGACTTGGCCGTTGATTCGCCCTGCCGGGGCGGTGTGGGAACGGCATCCAGCCGGGATCGCTTCCGCGTTTGCCCGAACGCCCGCTCCCTGGTATGAGGACCTATCGATTCGACTCCAACCCGACGAGGGGACGATGAACACCTCGCCCGAAAAGGTGATGGGGCTCGCCGAGGCGGTCGGACGCTTTGTCCCGGAAGGCGCCCACCTGTCGATCGGCGGCTTCACTTGCAACCGCAACCCCATGGCCGCCGTCTACGAGATCATCCGCCAGCGCCGGCGCGGCCTGCACCTCTACGCGCACTCCAACGGCCAGGGGGTGGACGAGCTCGTGGGGGCCGGGTGCGTCGCGCGCATCGAGGTCGCCTACGCCGGCACCGGCCGCTTCGCCCCGACCTGCATCCGCTTCCGCAAGGCGGTGGAGAAGGGGCTCATCCTCTTCGAGGACTACTCCAACTACCAGATGACCCTGCGCTTTATGGCTGGGGCGATGGGGGTGCCCTTCCTGCCGACGCGCTCCTCCCTGGGGACCGACATCGTGGCCCGCTGGGGGTTCTCGCCGGAGCTGCGCGCGTCCGACCCCGGCCTGCCCGACCGCAAGCTGGTGGTGCTGGAAAACCCGTTCGGATCTTGGGGAGAGGTTGAGCGGTTGGTCCTGGTTCCGGCCATCCGGCCGGACGCAACCCTGCTGCACGTGCAGCAGGCGGCCCCCGACGGGACCGCCCGCATCGACGGGCTCACTTACGCAGACGTGGAGCAGGCCAAGGCCGCCCGGCACGTGGTGCTCACCTGCGAGCGTCTGGTCAAACCGGAGGAGCTGCGCGGCGAGCCCGAGCGCAACCAGATCCCGGGCATCGTCGTGGACGCCGTGGTTCCGGTCCGCTATGGCGCCTACCCGACGGCCTGTTACCGCTGCTACGACTACGACCCGGATTTCCTGAGCGCCTACCGCACGGCCGCATCGGACGACGGCCGTTTCGAGGCCTACCTCGAGCGCTGGGCGTATCGCGATCACTCCGAGCGCATGGTGCAGGTGGGGGCCGAGCGGCTGGACGCCATAAAGGCGGATCCGCGAACCGGATACGCAACCGGCCTGAAACGATAGGCCGGTAAATTCGAAATCCGAATGTCGAAATCCGAAACAAAGCCATAAGAAATGAACATGAGCCTCCGCGCATTGAAATGGTTGGGTGGGGTTGGGTTATTCGGATTTGTTTCGGATTTCGGATTTAGAATTTCGAATTTGGACTAAAGGGGAACCGTCATGCTCCAGTACACGTCCCGCGAGCTCATGGCGATTGCCGCCGCGCGCAAGATCAACGACGGCGAGATCGTCTTCTGCGGCACCGGCATATCGATGCTGGCCGCTATGGCCGCCAAGCGCATCAGCGCCCCGAACAGCGTCATCATCTTCGAGACCGGCGCGATCGACTCGCAGCTGGAAGAGATCCCCATGGCGGTCGGGGACCCGCGCATCATGCTCGGGGCCTCGGCCAACAGCGGGCTGGCCGACGCCTTCGCCCTGATGCAGAACCGCACGACCGGCAGCCGGGTGGTCGGGATCCTGGGGGCGGCCCAGATCGATCGCTACGGCAACCTCAACTCGACTTCCGTCGGGGACTACCTCCACCCGACCGTCCGGTTCGCGGGCAGCGGCGGGGCCTGCGACGTGGCCTCCTTCGTCGATCGCACCATCGTCTTCATGCAGCACGAGCGCCGCAAGTTCGTCAAGACCCTCGACTACCTCACGAGCCCCGGCTGGCTGGACGGGCCGGACGGGCGCCGCCGGGCGGGGTTGACCGGGAACGGCCCGGCGACGGTCATCACCGATCTTGCGGTGATGGGGTTCGACGAGACGACACGCGAGATGATCCTGGAGGCGTACTTCCCCGGCAAGAACCCGGGCGACATCCTGGAACGCATGGAGTTCGCGGTGGACGTGTCGCGCGCGCGGGAGCTCGAGCCCCCCACCGAGCGCGAGCTGAGGATCCTGCGCGAAGAGGTCGACCCTCAGCGCCTGATCCTGGGGTGACGTCCGGCCGGGACCTCTCTCGAATGCATCCTTGACACGCGTGGCCGTCGATTCCTATATGGGGTCATCCACGCAGTCCATGCGGCGTTCCGCCGCGGGCATCGAACACCCACAGGAGATTTGGCGAGATGAAAAAGATCCTCTGTTTGCTGTTGGCGGCGGTCTGCATGTTCTGCCTGGCGAACCAGGCGTCGGCCAAGGTGGTGATCAAACTTTCCAATGCCGGGCCGAACAACCCGGACAACCGCACGGTCAAGGCCGTCGAGATCTTCAAGGCCATGGTCGAAAAGGGCACTCAGGGGGAGGTCGAGGTGCAGGCCTTCCACGCCTCGGCGCTCGGCAACGAGCGCGAGTCGCTGGAAGGGGTCAAGATGGGGACCATCCAGATGGCCACTCTTTCCTCGGGGCCGGTGGCGGGGTTTTTTTCGCCCGTCATGGTGCTGGGGATCCCGTACCTCTTTTCGAGCGCCCCGGCCGCCTGGGACGCGTACAACGGCGAGTTCGGGCAGGCCTTCGCCGAGGCCTTCCAGAAGCAGACGGGCGTGCGCATCCTCGGGCTGACCGAAAACGGCTATCGCCACTTCACCAACAACACCCGGCAGATCAAGGCGCCGCAGGACATGAAGGGCCTCAAGATCCGCACCATGGAGAACCCGGTTCACATGGAGATGGTGAAGGGCCTGGGCGGCGCACCGACGCCCATCGCCTTCGGTGAGCTCTACACCGCCCTGCAGCAGAAGGTGGTCGACGGCATGGAGTGCCCCATCGTGCTCATCAACGACATGAAGTTCTACGAGGTGCAGAAGTACATGTCGCTCGACGGCCATCTCTACGACCCCCTCATCATCTTCATCAACGAGGACGTCTATCAGAAGAAATTGACCCCGGCGCAGCAGAACGTGGTGGCCGAAGCGGCCAAGATGCTCGCCGCCTCCCACAACGGTTTCTCCCAGCAGGCCAACATCGAAGGGCTTCAGAAGCTCAAGGACAAGGGGATGGTGGTCTACCAGCCCACGAAGGAGGAAATGGCTCAGTACCGGGCGCTCGCTCAGCCCGCGGCGCTGACCTATCTGAAGGGGCAGGTGGGGCAGGAGTGGGTGGACAAAGCGCTTGCCGCCGCCAAGAAAGGCGAGCAGACGGTCGGCGACAAGGCCGATCAGATCGTCCAGGAGCACATCAAGCTGGCCAACGGCAAATACGCCGAGTGGGTTAAAAAGTAGGGAGCCCGAGGGCGGGGGCAGCGAAAAGCTGCCCCCGCCTCAGCGGAAGATCGCATGCGTACCGTCACCCACCTTCTGATCCGATTGTGCGACCGCCTGCGCTGGGCGGCGAAGGGTCTACTCGTGGTGTCCGGGGCCGCCATGTCGGTCATCGTCATGCTCCAGATCATCTTCCGTTTCGTGATCTTCATCCCGTTGCCGTGGTCGGAGGAGCTGGCGCGGTACCTCATGATCTGGACCGGGATGGTGGGGTCTTTCGTCGCGCTGCGCGCGGGCCGGCACATCGGGGTGACGATGGTCGTCGACCGGCTGTCGCCCCGGGCCGCCACCTGGGTGAGCGTCTTCGTCCAGGCGGCGACCATCCTGTTTCTCGTCATCCTGGCCCAGCAGGGGTTCGCCCTCACGCTCGTCAATCTGAGCCAGCTTTCGCCCGCCATGCGGATCCCGATGTTCTACCCGTACCTTGCCGTCCCCGTGGGGGCGGCCCTCATGATCGTCGAGCTGACGGCGGGAATCCTGCAGAGCATCTACCTTCAAGAGCCCGGGACGCGCCGGAAGATTTCGGCGGCTACGCTGGACGGATAATCCTGCTGGAACCTGTCTTTCAAGCAGGGGGTAGTTTTCCCGTGGGAGCGGCTGGACAGCCGCTCCCACAAAGAAGAAAACCTTTCTTGCCGGTAACATGGCGGCGAGTGTTGGGCCCGCTCAACCGTATCGGATAGAGGCATTCATGATCACGCTGATGGCGACCACCTTCGCGCTGACCCTGGTCCTGGGGTTCCCCGTCGCCTTCTGCTTGGGGATCACCTCGCTGGCCGTGCTCGTCGCCATGGACGTGCCCCTCCATCTGATGGCCCAGCGGATCTTCACCGGGATCGACTCGTTCCCTCTCATGGCGGTGCCCCTGTTCGTGCTGGCCGGGGACATCATGAACGTGGGCGGGATCACTACGCGGCTCATCGCCTTCGCCAACCTGCTGGTGGGGAAAGTCCGCGGGGGGCTGGCGCACACGACGGTGGTGTCGGCCATGCTGCTGAGCGGCATCTCCGGGTCGGCGGTCGCCGATGCATCGGCCCTGGGCAGCGTGCTCATCCCGGGCATGGTGAAGCAGGGCTACGGCAAGGGGTTTGCGGCCGCGCTCGTGGCCGCCGCCGCCGTCATGGGCCCCATCATCCCGCCCTCCATTTTCATGGTGATCATGGGGGTGACCACCGGCGTTTCGATCGGGGGCCTTTTCGCGGCCGGAGTTGTCCCGGGCATCCTTCAAGGTCTCGCCATGATGGCGATGGCGTACTATTTCGCGGTGAAGTACAACTACCCGCGCGACCCGGTGCCCCTGACCTGGCAGCGGGTGCGGCGGGAGTTCGTCTCCGCAGGGCCGGCGCTCCTGGCCCCCGTGATCATCATCGGAGGGATCCTCGCCGGAGTGTTCACCCCGACCGAATCCGCCGCGGTGGCCGTCTTCTACGGGCTCTATTTAGGGCTGTGGGTGTACAAGGAGTTGCGCATCCGGGACCTGGCCCGGATCCTGGTGAACAGCGGCATCACGACGGCCGTGCTCCTGCTCATCATCGGCATGGCCAACATCTTCGCCTGGGTCCTGACAGCAGAACAGATCCCGCAGAAGATCGCGGAGGCCCTGCTCGGGCTCACCCGGGACCCCTACCTCATCCTGCTGCTCATCAACATTGTGTTGATCATCGTGGGCATGTTCATGGAGGGCGGGGCGGCGATCATCATCCTCTCCCCCACGCTGCTCGCCGTGGCGCAGGCCGTGGGCATCCACCCGCTGCACTTCGGGTTCGTCATGGTGCTGAACCTGTCGATCGGGCTCATCACCCCGCCGGTCGGCGTGCTGCTCTTCGTGGTCTGCGGGATCACGGGCTACCCCTTCGGGCTCGTCACGCGCTGGGCCATGCCGTTTCTGGCGGCGCACATGGTGACGCTTGCCCTGGCGTCCTATTTCCCCATCATCGTCATGTGGGTTCCGCGGCTGTTCGGGTACGTATAACCGGTTGTTGAAAAACGGCGTCTCGGCCCGACACCGGTTTTTCAACGACCCGCTAACGAGTCAGAGCCGCATCAGAGAAGCAGCCGTCAGCTTTTGGCCGGGCCGAAGGACCTCTGATAGAGCGCCTCGATGGCATTGCGGCCGTCGTCGGTGAGGTTGCGCGTGCCGGTCCCCACGAACGTGTTGTCGGAAATGACCGGGGTCTCGGCCACCCACCCGTTGTTCTTCCAGGAGAACCACCCGCGGCGGTCCTGGTCATAGACGCTGGTCGGCCGGTTGAAGAGCTTGGCCAGCTCCACGCCCCAGCCCGTGCCGCCTTTGACGGTGCCGTCCGGCTGGATCCAGCCCACGGCGAACACCTGGTAACCGCTGTTGATCATGTGGAAAATGGATTGAATGACCTTGCGGATCTTGTCCGCTTTGGAATAGCTGCGGCCCATGCGGGTTGAGACGATTTCCATGCTGACATCGCCCTTGTCGAGCTCCGCCGGTCCCAGCACCCGCAAACCCTTGGCCCGCTCTGGGGCGTGCCCCTCGAACGAAAAGTTGACTTCCTTGATCCCCCAGCGTTCCGCCTGTTTTCCAAATTCGGACTCTGCCCCGCGATGGGCGCCGCTGTAAAGCGTAAACTGCGAACAATCCGCCATTGGTTTCTCCTTGCCTGGTATTTTTCCATTCATGGCCGACGAGGCCGCTCCCAAAAACAGCACATCCCGTCGGAGGGACGGGATGTGAGAGGTATAGTAAGCCGGATTTCCGAGAGTGCAACCGCGGCGACGAGGCGCGGCTAGTTCGAAAGCGATTTTTCGACCGCGCCGATGGCCTCTGCGAGGATGGCCAGGAGATCGTCGACCTGGGTGGCGGTGATGACCAGCGGCGGCCCGATCAAGAGGTGATCGCCGCGCGCGCCGGCGACCGTCCCGTGCCCGGGGTACACGATCAGCCCGCGCTCCATGCAGACGTCGAAGACCCGCTCGGCAACCTTGAGCTCCGGGTCGAAGGGCTCCTTCGTGGCGCGGTTGCGCACGAACTCCACCCCGCACATGAGCCCCAGGCCGCGCACGTCCCCGACCGAGGGCCGCCCGGCCTGCATCTCCCGCAGGCCCTCCAGGAGCCTTGTCCCCTGCGCGCGCGCGTTCTCGACCAGCCGGTGGCGGAGCATGTAGCCGAGGACCGCACTCGCCGCGTGCGAGCCCAGCAGGTGCCCGCAGCAGGTGTGCACCCCCTCGAAGGAGCCCTGGCGTTCCCGGACCGCGTCGACGACGGCGTCGGACAGCAGGCAGGCGGCCATCGGGAAGTAGCCGCTGCCCAGCCCCTTGCCGGTCGTGATCAGGTCGGGGACGACCCCCCAGTGGTCGATCGCGAAGTTCGCGCCCGTGCGCCCGAGCCCGCACATCACCTCGTCGGCGATGAAGAGCACCCCGTGGCGGGTGCAAATCTCGCGTACCTTCTGGAAGTAGCCGGGGGGCGCGGGTGCGCCGCCCAGTGCCGCCCCCACCACCGGCTCGGCGATGAAGGCCGCGACGTTCTCGGGGCCCTCCTGCAGGATGGCGGTTTCGAGCGCGCGCGCGCAGAGCAGCCCGCACGCGGGGTGGGTCTGCTCGAACGGGCAGCGGTAGCAGAAGGCCGGCGGGATGTGGACGACCCCGTGCAGCAGGGGGGCGTGCTTGCGGCGCCGGCCGGTGTTCCCCGAGCAGGCGAGCGCCCCCAAGGTGTTGCCGTGGTAGGATTGCCAGCGGCTGAGGACGAGGGCCCGCGCCGGGGCGCCGACGGCCACGTGGTGCTGGCGGGCGAACTTGACCGCGTTTTCGACCGCTTCGGAGCCGGAGCTGACGCTGAAGACGGTCCCGAAGCCGGCAGGCGCCAGCCCGAGCAGCGTCTCGGCCATGCGCTCGTAGGCCTCGGAGCGGGAGCAGTGGAAGGGGTTGTAGGCGAGGACCCCGGCCTGCTCGGCCAGCGCGGCCGCGACCTCCGGGACCCCGTGCCCGATGTTGCAGACGAGCGCGGAGCCGCTCGCGCCGTCGATGTACCGCTTGCCCTCCGAGTCGAAGAGATAGATCCCCTCGCCCCGGACCATGCAGGGGTTGCGGTCCGTGACGTTCCGACGCATGACGCGGCTCATGGCGCCCCTCTTTCCGGCAGGGCAGTTGGGCCCGCCGTCTACATCCCCAGGAAGGCCTGGCGCACCAGGTCGGACTTGGAGAGTTCCTCGCCGGTGCCCGACATGACGACCCGGCCGGTCTGCAGCACATAGGCGCGGTGGCAGGCCTGCAGCGCCTCGAAGACGTTCTGCTCAACCAGGAGCACCGTGACCCCCTCCTTGGCGATGCGCTCGACGGTCGAGAAAATCTCGGTGACCACCTTGGGCATGACGCCGAGCGAGGGCTCGTCGAGCATCAGCAGCTCCGGGCGCAGCATGAGCCCGCGCGCGATCGCCACCTGCTGCTGCTCGCCGCCGGAGAGCGTTCCGGCGCGCTGGTCGCCGCGCTCCTTGATCCACGGGAACAGGCGCAGCACCATGTCGAGGCTCTCGGCGATCTCGGCCTTCGATTCGACCGTGTAGGCCCCCAGCACGAGGTTGTCGTTCACGGACAGCCGCGGGAACAGTCGCCGGCCCTCGGGCACGAGCGCGATGCGCTTCTTGACGACGTCGTGCGCGGGGCGCCCGGAGATCACCTCGCCGTTGAACCGGATCTCCCCTTTGGTCGGCTTGAGCAGGCCGAGGATCGTTTTGAGCATGGTGGTCTTGCCGGCGCCGTTGGAGCCGATCAGCGCTACGACTTCCCCGCGCTGGACCTCGAAACTGGCGTCTTGGATCGCCAGGAGTCCCTTGTAGCCCACCGAAACGTTATTTACGGACAGCATGGTACCTCTCTCCCAGATAGGCGCGGATGACTTCGGGGTTGACCACCACCTCTTTGGGCGGGCCCTCCACGATCTTGCGGCCGGAGTTGAGCACGACCACCCGGTCGGACAGCTCCATCACGGCCTCCATGACGTGCTCGACCACCACCACCGTGACGCCGCTCGAGCGTACCTTGCGGATGAGCTCGATCATCTCGCGCAGCTCCACGACCGTGAGCCCGGCCATCGACTCGTCCAGCATGAGCAGCTGCGGCTCCATGGCGAGCGCCATCGAGACCTCCAGGCGCTTCTTGTCCGAGATCGTCAGCGCGAGTGCGTTGTAGTCGCGCTTCTCGATCAGGCCGGCGAAGGTCAGCACCTCCTCGGCCTTGCGCCGTACGTCGGCGACGCGCGTGTGCCGCAGGAAGCCGCCGGTCATGACGTTCTCGCGCACGGTCATGTCGCTGATCACCTGCACGATCTGGAAGGTGCGCGTGATGCCGAGCGCCCCGATCATGTGCGGCTTGTGGTTGGTGATCTCGCGGCCCTTGAAGAAGATGCGGCCCTTGTCCACTTTGTGAAACCCGGTGATGCAGCTGAAGAGGGTGCTCTTGCCGGCGCCGTTGGGGCCGATGATGCTGACGATCTCCCCCTGGCTCACCTGGAAGGAGACGTCCTCGTTGGCCTGCAACCCCCCGAAATACTTGCTCACCCCTTGCACATCCAGCATCAGCGTCGTGCTCATTTGCCCCCCTTCCGCAGCCGTTCGACGATTGCGCCCCACACGCCGTTCGGTTGGTACATGGAGATGATCGTGATCAGGGTGCCGTAGACGATCATGTCCACCCCGGTGCCCTTGTAGCCCAGAAAGGCGCGGCTGTACTCGGACAGCGGGATCAGGATGGCCGCGCCGAAGACCGGGCCCAGCACCGTGCTCGCACCGCCCAGCATGGCGACCAGCACGATCTGCACCGAGATCGGCATGATCATGACGCTCTCCGGGTCGATGTAGAGGATGTACTGGGCGTAGAAGGTCCCGGCGAACGAGGTCAGAAAGGCGCTGATCATGATCGCGTAGAGCCGGTAGCGCACGACGTTGACCCCCAGCACCTGGGCCACCTCGTGGCTCTCCTTGATGGCGCGGAAGTAGTAGCCCATCTTCGAGGCCGACACCCACCAGCAGACCGCGATCGCCAGGAGCAGGAAGGCCAGCATGATGTAGTAGTACGGCAGCTTGGAGGAGTGGAACATGAAGTTCCCGAGCGACTCCTTCAGCATCGGGATGGTCAGGCCCTCGGCCGCCCCCACGAGGTGCCAGTTGCTGAAGACGATGCGGATGATCTCGCCGAAGGCGATGCTCGCGATGGCGAAGTAGTGGCCGCGCAGGTTCGAGCAGGGGTAGCCGATCGCTGCGGCGAGGATGGCCGAGATGACCCCGCCCGCCACCAGGCCGATCCACGGGCTGACCTGGAACGTCAGCAGCAGGAAGGACGACGTGTAGGCCCCGATACCGAAGAAGGCCACCTGGCCGAAGGAGAACATGCCGGCGTAGCCGCCCATCACGTTCCAGGCCACCCCGCACATCGCGAACATGAAGGTAATGATCATGACGTGCTGGAAGAACGGCGAGGGCACCAGCAACGGCAGCACCACGAGCAGGGCCAGCACGACCCCGCCGACGGTCAGTTGTTTAGCGGTCAGGTCATGCATGTCACCACCCCCTCAGGCCCTGCGGCCGGATCCAGACCGTGATCAGGTACATGACGAACACGATGGCCAGCTTGTAGGCCGGGTCGAAGATGTAGCCGCCCAGCGTCTGGACTACCCCCACCAGGATGCCTGCAATGAAGGCCCCTTCGATGCTGCCGAACCCGCCGAGCGCCACGATGCAGAAGCAGATCAGGCCGAAGGTCCCGCCCACGAAGGGGTAGATGTAGTAGTGCGTCGCCAGCAGCGCGCCGGCCACCCCCACCAGGGCCGAGCCGATCGCGAAGGACAGCGAGTTGATGCGCTCGGTGTTGATCCCCATGATCGTGGCGGCTTCGCGGTCCATCTCCACCGCGAGGATGGCCTTGCCGGTGCGCGTGTAGCGCAGGAACGAGAAGAGCAGGAAGGAGGTCACTACGCTGCCGATGGACGAGACGAACTTGGGGATGCTCAGCTTGATGCCGCTCAGGTCCCAGGTCCCCGAGAGCAGGGTGTGTTCGATCGAGCGGAAGTTGGGGGTCCAGATCAGGGCGGCGAAGTTCGCGATGAAGATCGACACCCCGAAGGTCACGACCAGCTGCGCCAGCCCGGGCCCGTGCATGACCTTGCTGATGATGAAGCGGTAGATGAACATCCCCATCAGAAACAGGGCCACGGCGTTGACCGGGATCGAGAAGAGCGGGTCGATGCCGGCCAGGGCGTACATCCAGTAGGAGAGGAACATGCCGATCATGAGGAAGTCGCCGTGGGCGAAGTTCAGCACGTTCATCACGCCCCATACCAGGGTGAGGCCGATGGCCAGCAGCGAATACACCAGCCCGATGAGCACGCCGTTGACCAGCTGCTGCAGGAGTTGATCCATGGGTAAAGGCTCCAAGCCGACGGCGCGGCGCCCGCGGGCGCCGCGCCGTCTTCGGTTGAGGTGTGAGTCGGTGCGACAGGAGCGTCGCGCCCCTTACTTGCGGTCCTTCCAGGCCGGGAACGGCCACACCAAGTCGCGGCTGGCGGCGTCGAAGGGCCAGACCGTGTAGTAGGCCTGGTCCAGGATCTGCACCAGCATGGCGGAGGCGTGGATGTTCTGGTGCGTCTGGGGGTCGAACTGCACGCCCTTCCACGGGTTGAGGATCATGTCGCCCGGGATGTTGGTCTCGAGCAGCGCCTTCACGACCTTGTCCGCCTCGGTGGACTTGGCGCGGTTGAAGGCGTCGGCCAGCACGAAGGGCGCGGTGAAGCTGCGGGCGGTGTTCTCGCCCATGGCGATGTTGTACTTCTGCTTGTACATCTCGGCCACCTGGCCGACCATGGGCTTTTTATTGGCCAGGTCGAGGGCGAAGGTGGAGCGCACGTAGAAGAAATTGCCGTCGGCCTTGACGGTCGGCAGGTAGTCGGACTCGATGTAGCCGGCCATGTTCAGGAAGCCCTGCGGCACCAGGTTCATCTCCTTGAACGTCTTGGTGAAGAGGATCGCGTCGGTGATGTAAGCGGCGTGCATGACGACGTCCGGTTTGGCCGAAATGATTTTGCCCACTTCGCTCGTGACGTCGCTCGCATTGGCCGGGTAGGCGATGTCGGCCACCACCTGGTAGCCGAACTCCTGGGCGTACTGCTTCTGCATCTTGGCCACGTTGGCGCCGAACTCCGTGTTTTCATAGATCAGCGCGACGGTCTTGACCGCCTTGCCCTTCTGCTTCTCGAGGTCCTTCAGGAACTCGAACTGGTTGCGGGCCATGGTGCCGTCATGCGGGGAGACGCGGAAGAAGTAGTTGAACCCGCTCTGGGTCAAGGTCGGCGACGAGGAGTCCGAGCACACGAACGGGGTCTTCAGCCGCTCGGCCGCCTGGCTGCCGGTCTTGGTGACGGCGCTCTGGTAGGCGCCGATCAGCGCCACGACCTTCTCCTGGGTGATCAGCCGCTCGGCCTCGGCCAGCCCGTTCTTGGGGTCGCCCTTGGTGTCGGCGTAGACGACCTCGATCTTGGCGCCGCCCATCCCCGGGATGCCCTCCTCCTTGGCGAACGGGAGGTTGAGGTCGTACTTGCCGTTGATGATCTCGACCGCGAGGTCGACGCCGCGCTTGCAGTCCATGCCGGTGGCGGCCAGGTTGCCGGTCAGCGGGTACAGCGCGCCGATCTTGATCACCTTCTGCTGGGCCGCGACCGGTCCGGCGGCCAGCGCCACGGCCACCGCCACGGCGGCCAGAACTGCCAGGTATTTCCTCATTTTCATGTGCCCCTCCTTGATGGGTTGGTTGAGGTTGCTTGCGTCTGCTCGATGCACTCTACACGATACCGGGCTCAGGGTTCGGGGGTCAGGGTTCAGAACCTCTCGCGTCCAGCCTGTTAACCCTCTTTCGGTTTTCGGCGCTGTGTCGGAACCGGTCTCGAAAATCGCGCAGTATACTGGCCGGTATGTGAGCATCCGCAAAAGCGCCGCGCAACGCCGGATCACGGTCCGAGACGCCGGTTTCCTCAGACCACCGCGCCGACGTACCACGGGTGGAATTCCCACTGCCCCTGTTCCGCCATCTCGCTGCGGGTCTTTTGCCCGGACGCGGTCGCCAGGACGAGCTCGAAGATCTCGTCCCCCATGCGGCGGATGGAGAGCCCCTCGTCCAGCACGCGGCCGCAGTTCACGTCCATGTCGCCGGCCATGCGCCGGTAGAGCGCGCCGTTGCTGGCGAGCTTCAACGTAGGCGCGGGCACCGAGCCCAGGACGGTGCCGCGGCCGGTCGTGAAGCAGATGAGGTGCACCCCGCCGGCGATCAGGCCGGTCACCGACACCGGGTCGAAGCCGGGGGTGTCCATGAAGACCAGCCCCGGTCCGGCCACGGGCTCTGCGAATCCGACCACTTCGACCAGGTTCGTGTTGCCGCCCTTGGTGGCCGCCCCGAGCGACTTCTCCAGGATGGTGGTCAGGCCGCCGGCCTTGTTGCCGGGCGTGGGGTTGTTGTTGAGCTGGCTGCCGTTGCGCGCCGTGTAGTCCTCCCACCAGCGGATGCGGGCCACCAGCTTTTCGCCCACTGCGCGGCTGACCGCGCGCCGGGTCAGCAGGTGCTCGGCCCCGTAGATCTCGGGCGTTTCGCTCAGCACGGCCGTCCCGCCCTGTTCGCACCAGGCAGGTCGGCGGCCGCGCCGAGCGCGGGGTTGGCCGTGATGCCGGAGTAGCCGTCCGAGCCGCCGCACTCCAGGCCGAGCTTCAGCCGGGATGCCGGAAAAGGGCTGCCGCCGCGCCCCGGTCGGCCGTCTCGAGCAGCTCGGTCACGATCCGGACGCCTCGCTCGACGGTCGCCTGCGTGCCGCCCTCGTCCTGGATGACCATGGTCCGCACCCGTTCGCCCGGGACGATCCCGGTCGCTTCCAGCAGGGATTCCACCAGGTTCTGCTCGCAGCCGAGCCCCAGGATCAGCACCCCGGCGAAGTTGGGGTGGCGCGCGTAGCCGGCGAGCGACCGCTGCAGGATAGGTCACGGCCTCGCCGCCCGGGGTCATGCAGCAGCCGCTGTTGGCGCCCAGTGCGACCACGCCGTCCACGTTGGGATAGCGCGCCATGACCTCGGGGCTGAAACGGCGCGCGATCAGGTGCGCCGTGCCGAGCGAGCAGGTGACGGTCGCCAGGATGCCGACGTGTTGCGGATCCCGACCGACCCGTCTGCCCGCGGGAACCCTTCGAAAGTCGCCGCTCGATCTCGGCGACGAAGGTCGTGGGGGCGGCGTCCGCGCCGTAGGCGTAATCGCGGGTGAAGTTGTGCAGCACACATTGTGGGTGTGGACGTGGCGGCCGGGCTCGATGTCTTGAGAGGCAAACCCGATGACCTGCCCGTATTTGATGATGGGCTCGCCGGAGCGGATTCGCGCCACGGCCGCCTTGTGGCCGGCCGGGATGTCCTCGGCCACCTTCACGCCGGTCTCGGATATCGTAACCCCGGGCCGCAGGGGCTGGAGGGCCACCACCACGTTGTCGGCCGGGGTCAGGCGGATCCAGCCGCGGTCGGTTGTGCTCATCGCCCCTCCTTGGGTACACGGACGGCGGCCGAGCGGCGGTGTTCGGTCCGGTTGGAGGCCGGCCGCGCCTTGAGCCTGCGGTATTCGTGGACGCCCTGATGGACGTTGCGGATGTGGGCCCGCAGGGCGCGGCGCGCGCGTTCGAGGTCGCCGGCGAGCAGGGCGTCGATCATTTCGACGTGCTCCCGCACGATGCGCTCGAAACGGTGCGGCAGCTGGCTGACCTGGTAGCCGCAGAGCTCGATGCGCTCGCGCAGGTCGAAGTAGAGTTTGACCCAGTAGCCGTTGCCGGAGGCCTCGATCAGCCGGTCGTGCAGCGCGCGGTCGACGCGCAGGTACTGCTGCAACGCCTTGCGCCGGGCGGTCGCACCCTTCGCCCCGGCGAATTGGCGGTGGGCCAGCTCGAACTCGCGGCGGGCCCGCCGCAGCCCGTCGGCCGTCACCACCTGCGCCGCGCGCTCGAAGAAGGCGGTCTCGATCACCTCGCGCGCTTCCAGCAGGTTGTCGATGTCCCGGTCGTCGAGCTCGGCCACGAAGGCGCCCCGGTGGGGGATGACCGCGATCAGACCGTCGCTTTTCAGGCGGTTGAAGGCCTCCCGCAGAGGGGTCCGGCTCACGCCGAGGGCCTGGGTGAGGGCGGTCTCGTAGAGCCAGGCGCCGGGGGCGATCCGGCCGGTGATGATGGCTTCCTTGAGGGATCGGTAGACCTGCTCGACAAGGGGGCCGCGCGCCCGGATCGTTCTCAGGGTGCGGGGTGCGGGAGCTTTGGTGCCGGCGGCACAAGCAACCAACAGATAGTCTCCAGTAGAGTGGGACCGGTGAGGCGGAGGACCGCGGTATACGTATACAAGCGGGGAGGGCATGTCAAGCGCCGGGACGGGAGCGCGCGCGCCGGGCCCTCTACCCGCCGAGGTAGGCCGAGCGCACCCGGGGGTCCGCGATGAGCTCCTCGCCGGTGCCCTGCAGCACGATGGTGCCCGTTTCGAGGACGTAGGCGTAGTCGGCGATCTTGAGGGCGGCAAAGGCGTTCTGCTCGACCAGCAGGACTGTCTTGCCCTGGCGGTTGATCGTGCCGATGATGTCGAAGACCTCCTTCACCAGCATGGGCGCCAGGCCCGAGCGAGGGTTCGTCCATCATGACCACCTCGGCCGCGCTCATCAGCGCCCGGCCGAGCGCCAGCATCTGCTGCTCGCCGCCGGAGAGCGTGCCGCCCTTCTGGTCCTTGCGCTCCCGCAGCTGGGGAAGAGCTCGAAGATCCAGTCGAGGTCCTTGGCGATCTGGCGCTTGCGTCCGTGCGGCTGTAGGCGCCGAGCCGCAGGTTCTCGAGCACCGTCAGGTGGGGGAAGATCGCGCCGGCCCTCGGGCGCCATGACGATGCCCGACTTGACGATCTCCACCGGGTCGCGAGCTCGGTGAGGTCCGCGCCGTTGAACGTGATGCGTCCCCTTGCTTGCGCTTGATCAGCCCGGAGATGGCCCGCAGCGTGCGTGCTCTTGCCGGCGCCGTTGGCGCCGATCAGGGTCACGATCTTGCCCTCTGGGCACCTCGAGCGAAATGCCCTTCAAAGCGTGGATGCCGCCGTAGTAGACGTGCAGATCCTGAACCTTAAGCATGTCGCACCGCCTCCTCCCCAGGTAGGCCTTGATGACCTTGGGGTCTGACTCTGGATCGCCTCCGGCGGGCCCTCGGCGATGGTCTCGCCGTAGTCCAGCACCCAGATGCGCTCGCAGATGCCCATGACCACCTTCATGTCGTGCTCGATCAGGAGGATGGTCAGGTCGAACCGCGTCGCGGATGTCGCGGATGAGGCCCATCAGCTCGGCGGTCTCGTTGCGGGTTCATGCCCGGCGGCGGGCTCGTCCAGCAGCAGGAAGCTGCGGCTCGGTCGCCAGCGCGCGTGCGATCTCGAGCCGCCGCTGGGCGCCGTAGGGCAGGCTGCTGGCCTTCTCGGCCGCGAAGGCCTCCAGCCCGACCACCGCCAGAAGCTCGCGCGAGCTCGCGGCGATCGGCCTGCTCCTCGTCGGCGGTTGCGCGGGCAGGCAGAGGACGGCGTGCCGACCAGCCGGTCTTCTGGCGCAGGCGTGGCAGCCGACCATCACGTTCTCGAGGACCGTCTCGTTGCCGAAGAGCCGGATGTTCTGGAACGTGCGGGCGATGCCGCGCCGGCAGACCCGTGCGGCGGCATGCCGGTGATGTCGCGGCCGTCGAAGATGCACCTGCCCCTCGGTCGGCCGGTAGAACGCCGGTGATCATGTTGAAGCAGGTGGTCTTGCCGGCGCCGTTCGGGCCGATCAGCCCGACGATGCTGCCGCGCGGCACGGCGGCGGTGAAGTCCTTCACGGCCGTAAGCCCGCCGAAACGCATGGTCAGGCCCTTGGATTCCAGGATGACGTCAGGCTGCATGGCGACCCGCCTTTTTGAAGATGCGCCGCACGATCCCGTTGTCGCCGAACACTCCGTCCCACGAGAACTCGCGCTTGCCCATGAACCCTTCGCGGCGGAAGAGGATGATGAAGATCAGGGCGAGCGAGAAGACCACCATGCGCATGCCCGGGATGCCCTGCAGCTCCCACTCGCCGAAGCCGATGGGGTTCTCGACGATGCGCAGCCACTCGAGCATGATCGTGATGACGATGCCCGCCAGGACCGAGCCCGTGAGCGACCCGAGTCCGCCCGTGACGACGATCATCAGCACATTGAAGGTCAGGACGAAGGTGAACATCTTCGGGTCGATCGTGGCGACGAGACTCCCCAGCAGCGCCCCGCCCACCCCGGCGAAGAACGCCCCGATGGCGAAGGACAGGAGCTTCACGCGGAAAACGTTGACGCCCATGGCCTTGGCCGCGGTCTCGTCGTCGCGGATGGCCTTGAAGACGTTGCCGGTGTTGCTGCGGATCAGGCGGATGAGGAACACCAGCGTGAAGACGCACCAGCCGAAGTTCCACCAGAGGTTGGCGTAATCCGGGATGCCCTTGAACCCCAGGGCGCCGTTGGTGACCCGCGGCAGGTTGATGGCGAAGATCCGCACGATCTCGGCGAACCCCAGGGTCGCCATCCCGAGATAGTCGTCGCCCAGCCGCAGCAGCGGGATCCCGACGATGACCGCGAAGAGCGAGGCCACCAGCCCACCCGCGACGACCGCCAGGAAGAAGGGCGCCTGCGCGGCCACCACCCAGTCATAGGCCGGCTCGAGAATGAAGAGCATGTCCTTCTGCTCGGGGGCGAGGATCAACGTCGAGCAGACGTAGGCGCCGATCGCCATGAAGCCGGCGTGGCCCAGGCTGAAGAGACCCGTGAAGCCGTAGATCAGGTTGAGGCTGAGCGCGAGGATGATGTTCACCGCGATCAGGTTCAGGATCTGGATGCTGTAGCCGTCGAGGTTCTCGTCCGCCCACCAGATGAAGAGCCCGAGGGCGAGCACGGCCAGGCCGTTCAGCAGGATGTTCCGTGTCGCGCGCATCAGACCTTGTCCTCCAGTTGTTCGCCCATGAGCCCGGTCGGCTTGATCAGAGGATGACGATGAGCAGGAAAAAGGCGAACGCGTCGCGGTAGCCGGCGAGATCCGGGAAGAAGGCCACGGCCATGATCTCGATCACCCCCAGCATGACCCCGCCCATGACCGCGCCCGGGGATCGAGCCGATGCCGCCGAAGACGGCGGCGATGAAGGCCTTGAAGCCCGGGATGGCCCCCATGACCGGCTGCAACTGCGGGTAGCGCAGCGCCCACATGATGCCGCTCGCCGCCGCGAGCGCCGAGCCGATCCCGAAGGTGAGCGAGATGATGCGGTTGACCGGGACCCCCATGAGGTAGCTGGTTTCGATGTCCTTGGAGATGGCGCGCATGCCGAGCCCCGGCTTGGTCTTGTAGACGATCCACACCAGCCCCAGCATCAGCAGGAACGACAGGCCGGGGACGAAGAGGGTCAGCGGCAGGAGCCGCACGTCGCCGACCAGGATCGGGTTCTCCAGCCACTCCGGCCGGTAGACCTCGCGCGGCAGCGCCCCGAAGGCCACGATCGTGAGGTTCTGCAGGAAGAAGGAGACGCCGATCGCGCTGATCAGGGCCGAGATCCGCGGCGCGTCGCGCAGGGGGCGGTAGGCCACGCGGTCGATCAGGATGCCGAGCGAGGCCGTGATCACGATGGCCGCCACGATCGCGAACACCCACGGCAGGTACATCAGGGTCAGGCCCCACAGCACGAAGTAGGCGCCCAGCATGAAGATCTCGCTGTGCGCGAAGTTGATCAGCCGCAGGATGCCGTACACCATGGTGTAACCGATGGCGATCAGCGCGTAGAGGCTGCCCAGCGTCAAGCCGTTCAGGCCGTGCTGGATGAACATGGCCCAGGTCATGATGTGTCCTCGGTGACCGTCGGAGGGAAGCCGGGGCTTCCCCCCGACGTCGCATTCTTACCGGGAAGGTTGAACAGATGTTGAAAAACAAGTACCGGGCCGTCAGCCAAGGCGCGCGGCCTTTTGGAGTGCGCAGCATACGGAACCGTATGTGGGCATTTGCAAAAGGCCGCGCAACGCAGGATCACGGACCGAGACGCCGTTTTTTACAGCGCAGGTTTGATGCTGCCGATGTAGGTCTTCTTGCCGTCCTTGATCTGCACCAGCCCGACCGGCTTCTCGGCGTCGTGCGTGGCGTTGATCGTGGTGCTGCCGGTCACCCCCTCGAAGCCCTTGGTGGCCTCGAGCGCCTTGGTGATGGCGGCGGGCTCGGCCTTGCCGGCGCGCTTGATGGCGTCCAGCACCATCATGTAGGTGTCGTAGCCCAGCGCGGAGTTCACGTTGGGCTCCTTGCCGGGGTAGGCCTTCTTCCAGTTCTCCGTGAACTTCTTGGCGATCGGGCTCATGTCCTTCATGGACGGGTCGTACGGGAAGGTGGTGTGCACGAAGCCCTCCACCGCGGCCCCGCCGATCTCGACGATCTTGGGGTTGTCCATGGCGTCGCCGCCCATGATGGCGAACTTGGCGCCCAGCTCCTTGGTCTGCTTCATGATGATCGCGCCCTCGGCGAAGTAGGACGGGATGAAGAGGACATCGGGCTTCTTGCTGATGATCTCGGTCAGCTGCGCGGTGAAGTCCTGGTCACCGGCATTGTACTTCAGGTTGGCCACCACCTGGCCGCCCAGCTTGGTGAAGGAGCGGGTGAAGAAGGTCGCGAGCCCCACCGAGTAGTCGTTGGACACGTCCACCAGCATCGCGGCGGTCTTGGCCTTCAGGAAATTGACCGCGTAGGTCGCAGCACCCGCGCCCTGGAAGGGGTCGATGAAGCACACGCGGAAGCTGAACTTCTTGCCCTGGGTCACCAGCGGGTTGGTGCAGGACGTGCCGACCATGGGGACCTTGGCCTTCTCGGCCACTTCGCCGCCGGCCATGGCGAGCGAGGAGCCGTAGGTTCCGATGATGGCCACGACCTTCTCCTTCTCGATCAGGCGCTTCACCGCGTTGGCGGCCTCGACCTTGTCGGACTTGTTGTCGACCACGAAGAGCTCGACCTTCTTGCCGAGCACGGTCGGGGACTCCTTGTGGGCCATCTGCACGCCGTCGAGCTCGAGCTGCCCGCCGTAGGCCATCTGGCCCGTCAGGGGCAGGTAGACGCCGATTTTGATCGTGTCGGCGGCTATCGCCATGCCCGCGAACGCAAACACCATGAGAACCGTCAATGCGACTAGCTTCTTCATGACTCACTCCTTCGTTTGGGTTGCTGTTGCCAAGCGGCCCTGGGGCCGGATCCGGATCGATGCGGGACTGCTGCAGAGCGCTCCAAATACCACAGGCGCCTGCCGAAATAAAAGCAAATTCGCCCCTGTTGCGGCCTCAGCCGACGCAGCTCGTGAACACGCGCACGAAGTTTCCACCCAAATAGGCGCGGACCTCCGCTGCGGACAGCCCGGCCGTCACGAGTGCGTCGGCCAGCGGGCCGAGGTCGCGGTAGCCGTCGTAGCCGGCCACCCGGCGCGGCAACCCCCCACCCCCGTCCGTGCCCAGGGCCACGTGTTCGATGCCGATCCGTCGTTTGATCTCGACCGTCTCCCGGGCCCAGTCCTCGATCGTCGCCCGCTGCCAGCCCCCGTACTGTGCCTTCAACGGCCAGGTGCACACGAGGCCGCCAGTCTGGGCGATCCACTCGAGTTCTTCCCAGGAGCGCATGCGCGCGGGGAGCTTCAGCCCACCTTCGGCCGGGGGCGCAGGGCTGGTATGGGAGTCGATGATCGGGCCGGAGGCGATGGCGGCAACAGCCTTCAACGTGAGGGGGTGGGCGTGTGCCGCGTCCACGACCATGCCGAGCGCCTGCATGCGTTCGACCACCTGCCGGCCGAAGGGGGTGAGGCCGCCGTGCCGCGCCGTCCCGGTCATGATGTCGCCGATGTCGTTCGGCGTGTAGTGCATCAGGGTGATCAGCCGCACGCCGGAGCGGTGGAAGGCATCCACGTTGGCCGGATCGCCCTGGAGGCAGTCCCCGCCCTCGATCGCAAGCACTGCGGCCGGGGTGCCCCGGCCGCCGGCCGTGAAATCCTGAGCCCGCCGGACGACGGTGACGCGGCCGGCTTCGGCCCAGGCCTGAACGCGGGCGAGCTGGGAGCGAGTGTTGTCGAGTTCGGGTACCGTGCGGCCCCGCAGAATGGATTGGAGGTCGCCCACGGCTGCGAAGGAGGCCCCCAGCACCCCGGCCTCCCGCATCGAGACCAGCGAGGCCGAAGCGTCCGCGGAGCGGGGGCGATCGGTGAAGAACTGGTCCGGGTGGGCGTGCGCATCGACGACGTCCCAACGGGCCGAGGACGGGTCGACAGCAGTCGGCCCGGGGGTTCCCGCGCAGGCCGACAGCCAGCGTCCCAGCGCCACGCTGCCCGAGAACCGGGCGCATTGCTTGAGGAAAGTTCGGCGATTCATGCGTGCATGCTCCGCCCGAGTGTCACTGGCTCGGGGCCGCAGATCCGGCGGTTGGATTTTGTATATCAGCATGGATCCGAAAAAGGGAGCCTTGTGTTCTGAATTCGATTCAGTCTGTTTGCTTGACAGTAAAAAAATTATCGCTTAGTCAGGATCCAACTCACAAAGGAGGGCATCATGAGCGTGCATCGACAGCTGAGCTGCGTTTTGCTGGTCCTGTTGGTCCTCGGCGGCCAGGCGATGGCGGCGGATTTCCCCACCAAGCCCATCACCCTGATCTGCCCCTACCCGGCCGGCGGGTCCACGGACGTCATCGCCCGTCCGCTGGCGGAGGCGGCCGGCAAGATTCTGGGCCAGCCCGTGCTGGTCGAAAACAAAGGCGGCGGCGGCGGGGCCGTAGGCACCGGATCCATCATCGGCAAAGAGCCCGACGGCTATCTCCTTTCGGTGGTCGTGACCAGCCTGCACCGCGCGGCGCACATCAACAAGCTCTCCTTCGACACGGTCAAGGACGTGACCCCGATCATCCGCGTCGGCGGCTACCTTTACGGGGTCCTCGTGCGTCCGGATTCCAAGATCAAGACCCTGCCGGAGCTCATCCAGGCGGCCAAGGCCAAGCCCGGCGAGCTGACCTACATGGCCTCCGGGATCGGCACCGGCGGCCACATCGCGGCCGAGGAGATGGCCGCGAACGCGGGCGTGAAGTTCAACCACCTGCCGTCCAAGGGCGACCAGGAGTCCTCGGCCTCGCTGCTCGGGGGCCACGTCGATTTCATCTCGACCACCTCGGGCTGGATCCCCCTGGTCGAGGCCGGGCAGCTCAAGCTCATCGCGACCTACGGCGAGACGCGCGTCAAGCGCTTCCCGGACGTCCCGACCGTGAAGGAGCTCGGCTACAAGGTGGTCCACGACTCGCCGATCGGCATCGTCGGGCCCAAGGGCATGAGCGCCGACGCGCGTGAAGGTCCTGCACGACGCTTTCCAGAAGGCGCTGAGCGACCCGGGCTTTCTGAAGGCGATGGGCTCCTACGAGATGCCGGTGCTCTACCAGAACACGGCCGACTTCACCAAGTTCTGGGCGGATGCGTACGTGGAAGCCGGCGACCAGGTGAAGAACTTCATCAAGCCTTAGGCCTGCCGACCGCGTGAAACGAACCTACCTGATCGCCCACTGCGTCTGGCTCGCGCTCGCCCTTGCGGTGGCCGCGGAGGCCGGCCGGCTGGGGTTCGGCAGCTTCAGCCGGCCCGGGCCGGGCTTCCTGCCGTTTCTGGCCGGGGTCGCGCTCGCGGCCTTGGCGCTGTTCGCGCTCGTCCAGACCGCGCTCGCCAAGCCGGCGGCCGATCCGCAGGACGGGTTCCGACGCGGGGACCTGATCCGGATCGGGACGGTCGCCGGGGTCCTCTTCCTCTACGTCTTCCTCTGGGAGGTGATCGGGTTCCTGACGGCAACCTTCCTGCTGCTGCTGTTCCTGTTCCGCTGCATCGAGCCGCTGCGCTGGCGCACGGTCTTCACGGCCGCGGGCCTGACGCTCGCCTTCACCTACATCCTTTTTTCGGTTCTCCTCGGGGCGCGCCTGCCGACCGGACGGCTATGGACCTATTTTCTCAACTGATCAGCGGGTTCGTCGTCGCGCTGCAGCCGACGAACCTCTTCTACTGCTTCCTCGGCTGCCTGATCGGCACGCTCGTCGGGGTCCTGCCGGGCCTCGGTCCGACGGCCGCCATGGCGCTGCTCCTGCCGGCCACTTACCACGTCGCGCCCGTCACGGCGGTCATCATGCTGGCCGGAATCTACTACGGGGCCATGTACGGCGGCTCGACCACCTCCATCCTGGTGAACATCCCCGGCGAGGCCGCCTCGGTCATGACCTGCCTGGACGGCTACCAGATGGCGCGCCAGGGCCGGGCCGGGCGCGGCGCTCGGCATGTCCGCTTTCGGCTCCTTCATCGCCGGGACGCTCGGGATCGTCGGGCTCACCCTCATGGCGCCCCCGCTGGCGAGCTTCGCCCTGAAATTCGGGCCGCCCGAGTACTTCGCCCTCATGAGCATGGGCATGGTGGTGCTGAGCTTCCTGACCGGCGCTTCGATGATCCGCTCGCTCATGATGGCCTGCTTCGGGATCATCGCCGGCACGGTGGGCACGGACACGGTCTCCGGCAGCACGCGCTTCACCTTCGGGGTGACCGAGCTGATGGACGGGGTCGGGCTGGTGCCGCTCGTGATGGGGCTCTTCGGCATCTCGGAGATCATCCTCAACCTCGAGCAGCACATCGACCGCGACGTCTTCAAGACGAAGGTCGGCAGCCTGCTGCCGACCCTCTCGGACTGGGTCGCGGTGCGGTGGGCGCTGGTGCGCGGCACCGTGATCGGGTTCCTCCTCGGCATCCTCCCGGGCGGGGGCGCGGTGCTCGCCTCGTTCGTGGCCTACGCCGTGGAGAAGCGGGTCGCCAAGGACCCCGAGCGGTTCGGCAAAGGTGCGATCGAGGGGGTGGCCTCGCCCGAGGCGGCCAACAACTCCGCGGCCCAGGCGGCCTTCATCCCCCTCCTGACCCTGGGGCTGCCGGCCAACGTCGTCATGGCGCTGCTCTTGGGCGCGCTGATCCTGCACGGGGTCACCCCGGGCCCGCTCTTGCTCACCAAGAACCCGGACATCTTCTGGGGGGTCGTCGCCAGCATGTACCTGGGCAACATCATGCTGCTGGTCCTGAACCTGCCGCTGATCGGGCTCTGGGTCCAGCTCCTGCGCATCCCCTACCCTTACATGATGCCCGCGATCGTCCTGTTCTGCATCGTCGGCTCCTACACGGTCGCCAACAGCGTCACGGACGTCTACCTCATGCTCGGGTTCGGCGTCCTCGGCTACCTCATGAAGAAGCTCAAGTTCGATGCCCCGCCGCTGGTGCTGGCTTTCGTGCTGGGCCCCCTGGTCGAGTACTACTTCAAGTCGGCGCTGATGTACTCGCGCGGCAGCTTCGCGGTCTTCGTGACGCGGCCGATCAGCCTCGCCTGCCTGGTCGTGACCGGCCTGATCCTGGCCTGGTCGCTCTTCACGGCCGTGCGCCGCCGTCCCTCCATCATTCCCAAGGAAGAGCCCTGAAGTCCCGTTGGCCCGTTTCCAGCTTCAGTACGGGCCCACGGCAAACGGGATAGGTGTTTGTTTCGGGCGGTGGTCGGTGGTAGGCTGAAGCCGAAACACAGACCCGTTTGACCCGGAGGTGACATGGAAACAGCCGACCAGGCGATGCAGAATGGCTACGCACAGATGCAGGCCGGTGCGCACGAGCAGGCGTTGGCGGAATTCAGCCGTGCCGAGGAGCTGTACGGGGAAGCCGGTGCCGGGCGGCGCCGGGCAAGAGCCTGCACCAACAAGGCCCTGGTGCTGGTTCAGCTGCAGCGATTCGATGAGGCCCTGGAGGGCTTCAAGGCGGCGCTCAAGGAATTCATGGAGTGCGACGAGTTCATCCGCGCGGCCGAACAGTACGGCAACATCGGCTCGGTTCACCGTGACACGGGGCACCCGGACCAAGCGCTCGAAAGCTACGAGGAGGCGCGCGGGATCTACCAGACGATAGGGCTGCGCGAACGCGTGGCCGACCAGTGCACGAACATCGCCTATGCCTGGTTCATGAAGAAGGGGTACGACGAGGCGCTGCGCTGGTACCGCGAGGCGGTTACCCTGTACACCCTGACCGGCAGCGAGGAGAAGCGCAAGCTCACGGCCGAGAACGTGGCCCGCCTGGAAACGGCACTCGAGGACCCGGAGGAATGAAAGGGCTCGACTTGGCCGCGGCCTACTACCGCGAGGTCGGGCTCCCCATGATCCGCGAACGCTTCGCGGACTGCGAGGCCCGGCTGGCGGTTGGCCTCGTCGGCCCCGGATCGGAGTGCTTCGGCTTCGACGACGAGCTCTCGCGCGACCACGACTGGGGTCCGGCCTTCTGCCTGTGGCTGACCGACGACGACCACGCCCGCGTCGGCGCCGAACTGCAGCAGGCCTACGCCGGCCTGCCGCCGGTCTTCGAGGGCTTCGGCCCGCGCCGGGCGAGCCCGGGCGAAGAGTGGCGCGTGGGGGTCGGCCGCACCGCGGCCTTCTACCGGCGCTTCACCGGCCTGGACCGGCCGCCCGAGCGGCCGGAGGAGTGGCTGCGGATCCCCGAGGAATCGCTTGCCACCTGCACCAACGGCCGGGTGTTCCGCGACCCGCTCGGCGAGTTCACCGGCCGGCGCGAGGCGCTGCTGGCCTACTACCCCGAAGACATCCGCCTGAAGAAGATCGCCTCGCTCTGCATCACGACCGCCCAGACCGGCCAGTACAACTACGGCCGCTCGCTGCGGCGGGCCGACCGGTTCGCCGCGGCCTACTCGGCCGTCACCTTCGCCGCCAACGCCATCCGCCTGGTCTTCCTGTTGAACCGCCGGTTCGCGCCGTTCTACAAGTGGCTCCACCGGGCCGTGCGCGACCTCCCTGCGCTCGGCGCCGAGGTCCACCGGCAGATCGACACCCTGCTGGCCGAGGACGATCCCGGCCGTAAGGCCGACATCATGGAGTCGGTCTCGGTGCTGCTGGCCGACGCCCTGCGGGGGCAGGGACTCTCGGACTCGGACAGCGATTTCCTGCTGGACCACGCCCCGCAGGTGCAGGCCCGGATCGAAAGCCCGCGGCTGCGGCAGCACCTCAGCGCTTAGGGTTCGCCTTCACCTTTCCCCTCTCCTTGCGGGAGGGGCCGGGGGAGGGGGAATTCAGTTGCTCTTCCGCCCAAGGAAACCACCATGACCGAAAAAGATCACATCATCGACGCCGTCCTGGAGATCGAGCTCCGGATGTTCCTCACCGTGAACCCCATGCAGACCAGCGGCTGCCAGGAACACCCCGAGAGCTTCAAGCTGCACCGCCGCGCGCAGTTCCACCCCTGGTCGGAGGAGGCGCTCGGCAGCTATCTCGAAGACCTGCACGCGGCCGAGGAGCACGGGGACAACCTCATGCGCCGCAAGTACGCCCGCATGCAGGGCCTGCTTCAGCCCGCGGCCGGCAGCCCGGTCCTCGAGGAGATCGTGCGTCTCAAGATGGACTGGCAGCGGGCGATGTTCCGGGACTACCCCGCCGTCATGAGCGGCGCGCGTCCGCTCACCGACGAGGGCACCCGGGCGCAGATGACCTCGTTTGAAACCTACGCCCGCGGTGAGCTCGAAACCTACTCCGGGCGCACGCTGGCGCTGCTGCACCGGGACCTCTTGGCTATGCTGGCGGCCGGCGAGAACCTGTCGCAGCAGGTATACGACTACCTCGTGCGGGCGAGCGGTTACGCGTCGTTGGAAGAAGCGGAGAAGAAGCTGAACGTCCGCCTGCAGGAAGGTTAAACCACTCTCAGGTGGAGATGCGGAAAATGAAAATTACCGATCTGGATGTTCGCCACTTCGTTTACAAGGTGTTTGCTGAAACCTCCCGCCCGCCGACGGCTCTCGATTGCGCCGAGCACTTCAACAATTCGGTTGCCGATGTCGAGAGCGCGTATGAGCGGCTGGCTAACGCTCACCACATCGCCCTCGCTCCGGGGTCGCATTCGATCTGGATGGCCCACCCGTTCTCGGGTCTGCCCACGAACTACGTGACGGAGATCGGGGCCCAGCGCTACTGGGGCAACTGAGCCTGGGACATCCTCGGCATCGCCGCTATTCCGGCAAGGTTGCCGTGGCGCACACCCCGTGCGGGTGTGGAGAGTGCCGCGAACGGCTCCCGCTCCCGGTCCGACGGGACAGCCGGTGGACTCGGATTGGATCGTTCACTTCGTGGTCCCGGCCGCCCGGTTCTGGGAAAACATCGGCTTTACCTGAGCGACGATCCTCGCCTTCAGGTCGAAGGATCATCTCGGGAGGTGGTTGTCGCGGCGGGGCGTGGCGGAGGGCTACGCGATGCCATCCAGACGTGCTGGGAGCTGGCCCGGAAATGGTATGCCGGACGGCTCGAGCACGACTGGCAGCGGCCGGGGCAGGCCCAGGCTCAACAGCTGTTCGACAAACTCGGGCTGAAGGGAGCTTTCTGGGATCTCGGCGGGAAGCGTTGACCCCCGTGGGCTTTCATGGAGCCCGTCTGACCGCAAAGCAAGATAAGAACTATCGCTAAAGTCAAGAATCAGGTTGTGACCTCATTGCTTAGATCTCTGCTGCCTGCATGGAAACCTGCTTGGCACCGTTCGCTATCCATTGAGTCCCGATCTCACCGGAAGCCGAATTTACCGTGAAAGATCCGTGATGGCTCGTTGGGCGGCACGATGTTGTACTCACAGGTCACGACTTGAATCTGCTTTGCGCGCGCCTGCTGGAACAGGTCCTGGTAAAGCATAGAGCCCAGACCGAGCCTTTGGAATTTAGATGAAACAACGATTCTGTCTACATAAATGAACTGCGGGTAACGTGCGGCGAACCACTCATAGTTTTCGTTGACGTATCCAGAGTGATCTTTCATCGCAAGGAGAAAAGCGGCGACCGCATCGTCCACTGTCGCAACTTTGTGATAGGCGGATATGGAGTTCAAGTAGCGAAGTCTTCCCAGGTCCATTGGACTTGTGTATTGTACCTCGTGCGCATTCAGCTCGACGATCGCGGGAAAATCACCGTCCTCGGCATCACGGATTGATATTTTTTTCATGCGGAGAACCAAAAATACAGGATTTGTTTGTTGTCGCTATATTCGATGGTCAAGCCGCTTCAAAATTTCCCCGCTTTCTTAAAATCAAGGAATCAAGATGTGACCCCGTTCTCCCCGTTCTTTAGAACGCCCGGGTTCACCACATTGACGGGGGCGCCGGCCGCATAGGCGGTTATCTGGTCGAAGATGTCCGAGAACTGGAGGTCGTACTCGTCGCGGGTCACGTAGCCGATGTGCGGCGTGCACACGACGTTTTCCATCTTCAGCAGCGGATGGTCGGGTCGCGCAGCGGTTCCTCTTCGTAAACGTCGACTGCGGCCATGCCCGGCCGGCCGGCGCGTCAGCGCGTTCGACCAGGGCGCCGGTTCGATCAGCGGCGCCCGGCTGGTGTTGACGAGGAGAGCGCGGTCGGCTTCATGCGGGCCAGGTCTCCCGCGTGACGATGCCCCGCGTCCCTGACCAGCCGCATGTGCAGGGAGATCACGTCGGCGGACTCGAAAAACTCCTCGCTTGCTCCGCGCAACCGCGTAACCGTCCGCCGCGCGCGCTCGCAGCGATGCCTCGCGCGCCCAGACCAGCACGTTCATGCCGAACGCTTTTCCGTAGCCGGCTACGGTCGAGCCGATCCTGCCGTAGCCGTAGATCCCCAGGGTCTTGCCGCGCAGGCTGTTGCCGATCCCGATCTGCCAGTGTGCCGGCCCGAAGCGCGGCCATCTGCTGGGACATTTGGCGCATGGCGGCCATGCAGCCCCCAGGTGAGCTCCGCCGCGGCGTACGACGGGCGTGCCGGCGTGCATGTTCGAGGAGACGACGACCCCGCGCCGGGTGCAGGCGTCGATGTCGATGTGGGGGTAGACGCTGCGCTGGCTGATGAGCCGTAGCGCTCGAGCCGTTCGAGCAACGGCTCGCGGATCTGGGTGCGCTCCCGGATCAAGACCAGCACCTCGGTGTCCTTGAGGCGTGCGGCGAGGGCGTCGACGTCCTGGACGTGGTCGTTCCAGACCGTTACCTCGTGCCCGGCCAGTTTTTCGAAACACGGGCAGGGTTCGGACGCGTGTCGAAATAGTCGTCGAGGATGGTGATTTTCATGAAGCGCCTTTTTTCCGCAGGAAACTTCGAGGTAACCCGCATGCGGGATTCTTGCGATCACGGAGATGCCAGGTTCTTCCCGGGTGGTTTTGTCAGCCGGTTCCGTTCAACTCTTCGGCCCGCGGTAGCGGATCAGCCCCTCCTGGGCCACCGAGGCCACCAGCACCCCCTCGCGCGTGAAAATCTTACCGAAGGCGAGGCCCCGGGCCTTGCAGGCGTTCGGGCTCTGCATCGCGTAGAGCAGCCAGTCGTCCATGCGGAAATCGCGGTGGAACCACATGGCGTGGTCGAGGCTCGCGACCTGCATCTCGGGCTGCCAGAAGCTGTGGCCGTGCGGGTAGAGCGCGGTCGTGACCAGGGCGTAGTCGGAGGCGTAGGCCAGCAGGTACTGGTGCACGCGCGGGTCGTCCGGCATGCGGTCTATCGTCTTGAACCAGGCGTTACGGGCCGGCTCGCGCCGCTCGGGCGCGAACGGGTTCATGGGGTTGATCGGCCGCACCTCGATCGGCCGGCGGCAGAGGAGCTTGTCCCGGATTGGGTCGGGGATCTGATTCTCGATCCGCATGGCGGACTCGAGCTCCGAGAGGATTCCATCGGGCCCCGGCACCGATGGGGTGGCGTCCTGGTGGTCGAAGCCCGGTTCGTCCACCTGGAAAGAGGCGGACATGCTGAAGATGGCCTTGCCCTTCTGCACCGCCACGACCCGCCGGGTCGTGAAGCTGTGGCCGTCGCGGATGCAGTCCACGTTGTAGACGATCGGCCGCTCGACGTCCCCGGGCCGCAGGAAATACGCGTGCATACTGTGGGCGCGCCGCTCGACCGGGACGGTCTGGTAGGCGGCCGAGAGCGCCTGCCCCAGCACCTGGCCGCCGTAGACGCTGCGGAACCCCAGGTCCTGGCTCTGTCCGCGGAAGATGTTCTCCTCGATCTGCTCGAGCTTCAGCAGCTCGAGGAGCTCGGCCAGGACGTTGCCCTGGGGGCATGCAATCATGGGATTTCTCCGCTGGTTGGTGTTTGGGTATTTGGGTGTTTAGCGGGCCAGACGTCCGGCGTCACCCTATCGGCCAGCAAGCGTGCTTGTGGCAGGAGTGGCATACAGCCGCGATTTCCTATTGGGAGTGAGTACCTCTCCCGCGCACACCTAAACCGACAGCGCCGTGCGCGCAAGAACGCATGTATCGCCAGACGCCGTTTTCAGCTCAGCGGGATGCGGTGGTCCGCGAAATAGCGCTGCCACGGCCCGCAGCCGCGGATGAAGGGCTGCATCATCGCGCGTTCCGCCTGGACCGTGTGGTTCAGGTCGTGGGCCGCCCACTCGTGCACCATCTCGTTCAGCGTGACCACCCCCAGCTCCTGGTGGCGGGCCGAGCGGACTAAATCGGCCGCCCCGATGCGGGCGAGCGCTCTAAAACTCTCGGCCCGCAGGCCCGCAAACTCTTCGGCCAGGTCGGCGGGCTTGCGGCTGCGGTCCGGGGTCTTGCCCTGCGTGTCGGGGTTGAAGGCCGGGAAGTCCCTGCCTTCTATCACGCACCCGAGCCGGAAGTGGAAGACCCGCTCGGTGTCGATGAGGTGCTGCAGGCACTCCATGGAGGACCACTGCCCGGGTGCGGGCGGCGTGGTCAGCAATTCCGGCGGCAGCGCCTGCGTCAGCCGGCGCCAGGTTTCGGGGGTAACGGCCAGGACGGCCTTCACCCATGACAGAATCTTATCCATAATCACCTCCATATCGAGCCCTGTATGAACGGTTGCTCGAATCAGCCCTCATCATAAGGCGGGATCGGCCTTGCACAATGTGAACGTTATTGGCGGTTTTTCAAGTAAGTTGCCGTGTCTCCCGTGGGAGCGGCTTTCCAGCCGCGACGATCGAGGCTGAAAGCCTCTCCCACAAAAAACAAACTGACTGGCTGATAACCTGACGCCGGACGTCATGGCTCGCTTATAAAAAACCGACAGGCCGGGCACCCATGCTGCCCGTCCGTGGGCCGTTTCACGACAGCACCCCTATCTCCGACACATCCCGGGCCACGAAAGGAGTGAGTGCTCGCAGCTGGTCGGCGGTGGCGAAGCCGGTGAGTACGCCGATGGAAGCCTTCAGGCCGGCGTTGAGGCCCATCTGGACGTCGTTGAGGGCGTCGCCCACCATGACGGCCCGCGAGCGGTCGACCCCCAGGCGTTCGAGGATCAGATGGAGCATCTCCGGGTCGGGTTTCGAGAGGGTCACCTCTTCCCCGCCCACCACGAGGTCAATATCGCCGCTCACCCCCAGGAAGTCCATGGCGAGCCGGGCGCGGCGGCTGACGTCCACGGTCGCGACTGCAACCCGGCCGCCCGCGCGCTTGAGCGTCGCGAGCAGCTCCACGGCCCCCCGGACCGGCCGGACGAAGCGCTCCAGCTCGCGGCCGGAGATGTCGTCCGCACGCTCGAACGCCTCGACGCAGGTTCGCTGAGTGTCGCGGCAGCCGACCCCGGCCAGGTAGTCGACGGCCGCCTGGATGACGATTTCCCGCTTCTTGAGGCCGACCGGCCCCTCGGGCCGCAGCCGGCCGGCCTTTTCATCCACCCCGAGCGCCCAGCGCAGCCCGGCCTCGTGCGCAGGGTCCATCTTCAGCGACTCGCGGATGAGCTGCGCCCGGAGGGCCACCATCTGCGACCAGTAGTGGTAAAGCTCGATCAGGGTGCCGTCCTTGTCGAATACGACGAGATCGATATCGGGGATCAGCTTAGAGTCTACAAGCAGGGTGGGCATGGGTGGTGACAGCCTCGGGTGTTTGGTGTTTCGGGTTTAGTGTTTGGTTGCCAAACACTAAAAACCAAACACTGAACACTTGTTTTCATTCGCCTAATCCTTCAACGCCCCCATCGTCAGCCCCTGGACGATGGTCTTACGCACGAAGAAGGCGAAGATCGAAACCGGGAGGACGATCAGGGTCGCCGCGGCACCGATGCCGGCCCAGTCGATCTTGCCGTAGGAGATGAAGTTGTAGACGGCGACGGGCACGGTCTTGGTCTGTGGGCCGGAGAGGATCAGCGAGAAGAGGAACTGGTTCCAGGAGAAGATGAACGACATGATCGCGGAGGTGGCGATGCCGTTGCGCACGAGCGGCAGCACGATGCGGACGAAGCTCTGGACGCGCGAGCAGCCGTCGATCATGGCGGCGTCCTCGAGGTCTGCCGGGACGCTTTCGAAGAAGGCCACCATCAGCCAGGTCACCATCGGCAGCGTGATGATCAGGTGCGTGAGCGTCAGCGCCGTATAGGTATCGATCAGCTTCAGGTAGCGGAAGATGATGTACCACGGCAGCAGGTAGCTCACGAAGGGGGTCATGCGCGCGAGCAGGATCAGCATGCCGATCTTGCCCTGCCGGTACTTGGCGATCGAGTAGGCGGCTGGCAGCCCGAGCAAAAGCGAGATGAAGGTCGCCAGCCCTGCGATCACCAGGCTGTTGAAGAGGTAGAGGAGGAAGTTGTGCTGCTGGAAGACCGCCTGGAAATTCTCGAGCGTGGGCGTGAAGACGAACTCCGGCGGGTAGCTGATGTTCTGGGACCCGGTCTTCAGGCCGGTCATGATCATCCAGGCGAAAACGAACACCTGGGGGGCGCTCAGGAGGACCGCCCCGGTGTAGAACAGGACCGAACGGAACGTTTTCGCGGCGGCCGTCGAGGGCATCGCGGGCCTGCTTCAGCGGTCCTGCGCGCTCAGGCGCAGACGGTTCATGACGACGTTGAACACCAGCACGATGAGGAAGACCACCACCATCAGGGCCGAGCCGTAGCCGGCTTTGAAGAACCCGAAGCCGACCTGGTAGGAATAGAGGTAGAGGGTTTCGGAGGCGGTCCCCGGGCCTCCCTGGGTGATGGTGTAGATCATGTCGAACTCTTTCAGGTTGTCGAGCGACCGCAGCATGAGGGCCGCGATCAGGACCGGTCGGATGAGGGGCAGCGTGATGTGGCGGAAGATCTGGAATGCGTTCGCGCCGTCGATGCGCGCCGCCTCGTAGGGTTCGGGCGGCAGCGACTTGAGCCCCGCCAGCACGATCAGCGTGATCATGGGCGTCCACTTCCACACGTCCACCATGACGAGGGAGAGGACCGCCGTGTGCTCGCTGCTGACCCAGAGGCTCCCGGGCAGCCCGACGCTGCGCAGGAGGTAGTTCAGCACCCCGATCTCGGGGTTGAGCATGATGCGCCAGATCAGCGCCACGGCCACCGGGGTGGCGGCGAAGGGGAAGATGTAGATGGCCTGCACCAGCTCGCTGCCCCGGAACTCCCGGTTGAAATAAATCGCGATGGCGAGCCCCAGACCGAGCTCGAGCGCAAGGCTCAGCCCGCTGAAGAGCATCATCACCCAGACGCCGTTCCAGACGCGCTCGTCGGTCACCAGCTCGACGAAGTTGTCGAAGCCGATCCAGCGCGGCTGCCCCAGCCCGACCGTCCACTTGGTGAAGGCGAGGTAGAGGTTGAAGGCGATCGGCAGCACCACCAGCAGGAACAGCACGGCTACCGCCGGCGCGGGGAAGACCAGCGCCTGGCGGCGGTCGACGAAGCGGCTGAGCGCGTGGGAAGCTCGTAGCGGATGCCTCATGCAAAGCGAGTAATTTTCTGTCCCGGCCTCCAGCGAGGTATGGCAGGGACCGGTCGCCGACCGGAGGGCGCACAGATCTGGCCGTCGGCGGTTTTTGGTAAATCTCCATCTTTTTATCCATCAGTTCGGCCGCCTTCTTGGCCGATGCCTCCACGTCCTTGCCCTGTATCGCGTCCACGATCACCTGCCCGGTGATGTCGCGGATCTCGGGCACGTTGATGACCGGCGGGTTCCACTGGGGCTGGCCGAGCTCGAAGGACTTCTTGGTGCCCGCCGTCCAGTCGGGCTGCTTGTCGCCCGCCTTGTATTCAGCCGAGTCCCAGGCCGAGGCCCGGCCGGCCGGGACGCCCGCCAAAAGCGCGCCGAGCGCATTGGGTTTGTTGGTGGCCCACTGCACGAAGAGCCAGGCCGCCTTCTGGCGCTTGGGGTCGCTGTTCTTGTTGATCGAGAGGCTCCAGTTGGACACGTGCGGGACGCTGCCGGCCGGGCCGGCCGGGATCACGGCGTAGCCGATCTTGCCCGCCACCTTGGACTCCTTCGGGTTCTCGTAGAGCGACTTGAAGACGTTGGCGTCGTAGATCATGGCCGCCTTGCCTTCCATGAAGACCGAGGTGCTCTCGGCCCAGTGCAGCATGGCGCCGCCCTCCGGCCCGTAGTTGCGCAGGATGTCGCCGTAGTACTTGAAAGCGGCGATGTCCTGGGCCGAGGCGAAGGCCGACTTGCCCTGGGCGTTGGTCCAGGCGCCGCCGAAGCTGTAGAGAAAGTCCACCCACTGGGAGGTGGCCGCCGCGCCCTTGCCGCGCAGGGTGATGCCGACCATTTTCTTGCCGTCCACTTCCTTGCCGTGGAAGAACTTGGCGGTCTCCTCGAGCTCCTTCATGGTCGTGGGGACCTTGACCTTGAACTGGTCGAAGAGGTCCTTGCGGTAGGACAGAAGCGATGTCTCCGCGTTGATGACGACGCCGATCTGCTTGCCGTCGACGGTCGAGGCCTTGGTGAAGCTCGAGAAGAAATCCTTGGTGTCCCAGGCGGCGTCCGTCAGCTTGGGGTCCCTGATGAAGTCGTCCAGCGGCTGAAGCCAGCCGGCCTTCCAGTAGTGCAAGTCGTCCTGGCCGGGCATGATCATGTAGCCGTCCAGCTTGCCGCCGGCGTTGAGCTCGATGGTGCGCTTGTTGCGGTACTGGTCCTCGGGGAAGACCTCGAAGACGACCTTGATGCCGGTGAGCTTCTCGAACTCGGGGATCCTGGGCTCGATGAAGGTCGTGAAGGGGTGCTTGTTCATCAGGAAGCGGACCTCGGTGCCCTTGAACTGCATCCAGTCGACCTGGGCCAGGGCCGCGGTCGGGACGACGGCTGCGCAAATAAGGGCCAGCCCTACGATGCATGCACGCTTGCTCATGGTACCCTCCTTGAGTGTGGGATCATCTCGGTCCCGGCGCGATCACACGATCGTCCGGGAGGTCTCGTTGTCGAACAGGTGGGTCTTGCTCATTTTCAGCTCCACCGTGAGCATCTCGCCGACCGCCAGCGGTCGTTCCGGGGAGTCGATACGCGCGACGAGGGTGTGCCCCCCGCAGCTCAGGTGGACGAAGGTCTCCGCGCCGAGGGTCTCCACCACCTCGGTCCGCGCGCGCAGGCTCGCGCCGCTGCCGGGGTCGGCGCCGACAGCGGCGATGTCCTCGGGCCGCACGCCGAAGACGACCGGGCGGCCGGCGTAGGCCTCCAGCCCCGGGTGGAAGGATTCGGGCAGCCGCAGCCGGAACCCGCCGGCGTCGACCGCGAAGCCCGCCTCCTCCCGCACCAGGGTCGCATCCATGAAGTTCATGGCCGGGGAGCCGATGAACCCGGCCACGAAGCGGTTGGCCGGCTGCCGGTAGACCTCCAATGGCGCGCCGCTCTGCTGCAGGCGCCCGTGGTTCATGATGAAGATGCGGTTGGCCATGGTCATGGCCTCGACCTGGTCGTGGGTGACGTAGATGATGGTCGCCCCCAGGCGCCGGTGGAGCTTGCTGATCTCTGCGCGCATCGCCACCCGCAGCTTGGCGTCCAGGTTCGACAGCGGCTCGTCGAACAGGAAGACCTTGGGTTTGCGCACGATCGCGCGCCCCACCGCCACGCGCTGGCGCTGCCCGCCCGAGAGCTGCTTCGGACGCCGGTCGAGCAGGTCGTGGATGCCGAGGATGTCGGCCGCCTCCTGCACCCGCTGGTCGATTTCGGCCCTGGGAAACTTGCGCATTTTCAGGCCGAAACCCAAGTTCTCCCGGACGCTCATGTGCGGGTAGAGGGCGTAGTTCTGGAACACCATGGCGATGTCCCGGTCCTTGGGGTTGACGTCGTTCACCAGGCGTTCGCCGATGAAGATCTCGCCGGACGTCACCGGCTCGAGGCCGGCGATCATCCGCAGCGCCGTGGTCTTGCCGCAGCCCGAGGGGCCTACGAGGACGGCAAACTCGCGGTCCTGGATCTCGATGCTCAGGCGGTCGACCGCGGTCGCGGTTTTAAACTGCTTGACGAGATCCCTCAGGATGACGCTTGCCATGGTGCCTGCCCTTCCGGTCAGATGCTGTAGGACGAAAACCCGCCGTCGACGGGCACGACCACGCCGGTCACGAAGGCGGAGGCCTCCGACAGCAGCCAGACGAGCGCGCCGATGAGGTCGTCGGGCTGCCCGTAGCGGCCCATGGGGGTGTGCGCGATCACCTTGCGGGCGCGCGGCAGCAGCTCCCCGGTGGCGCGGTCGATGTGCAGGAACTTCAGCTGCTCGGTCATGAAGAAGCCCGGCGCGAGCGCGTTGACCCGCACGCCGGTGTGCGCGAAGTGCACGGCGAGCCAGCGCGTAAAGTTGCTGACCGAGGCCTTGGCGGCCGCGTAGGCCGGGATCTTCGTGAGCGGGGTGAAGGCGGACATCGAGGAGATGTTGACGACCGCGCCCCGGCCGCGTTCCACCATGCCCCGGGTGAAGGCCTGGCTCACGATGAACGTGCCGAGGAAGTTGAGGTCGAACACCTGCCGGAACCCGGCCGGGTCCAGCTCGAAAAAGGACTTGCCTCCGGCCGGGATGCGCGCCGGGGGCTCGTGGAATTCCTCGGAGGTGCTGGCGCGCGGGTCGTTGCCGCCCGCGCCGTTGATCAGGAAATCCGGGCTGCCCAACTCGCGCGCTACCGCTTCGCAGGTCGCGCGGACCCCGGCCGGGTCGAGCACGTCGCAGCGGTAGGCGCGCGCGTCGCCTCCGGCGGCGGCCACCGCCGCGGCCCGGGTTTCGGCCTTGGCGAGGTCGATGTCCAGCACCGCCACCCGGACCCCCATGGCGCCGAGGGCTTCGGCCATGTGGCCGCAGAGATCCCCACCCCCGCCCGTGATCGCGGCCGTCCGGCCGCTCAAATCGAATCGCTTCAGGATGTCCGGTGGCATACGATCATTTGCTCCGAGAGGATCGCGATTGCGAACCGCCGGGCGCAACTCGGGCGCCTTACGGCTGATACACAGGATTTGAAAATACAGGCTGCCCCGTCCGGAGACAAGCCTTTTTCGCGCGTGGTCGCCCGGGTCGATTGTCATCCCGCAGGCGGTGCATTATATGATGACCACCCTGGCGCCCAACTGCTTCGGCACGGCTTGGGGCGTTTACCCTTGACGGATTCAGATTATGGCCGAGACTGCCCCCACCCCGAAAATTCGCGATGCGCGTCTCGACTTCTTCCGCGGGGTGGCGCTGCTGACCATCTTCGTGTCCCACATGCCGGGCAACTGGCTGGCCTGGTACAAGCCGGGGGCCTTCGGGTTCAGCGATTCGGCCGACATCTTCGTGTTCGTGTCCGGGTACGCGGCGGCGACTGCCTACAGCCGGGTCTTCCGGCAGGCCGGTTTCCTAGCGGGCACGGCCCGGGTCGTCAAGCGCGTGGCCGAGCTCTACGCCTGCAACCTGGGGCTCTTCTTCATCATCGCGACCTTGTGCGTGGCGGGCAACCGCTTCCTCGAGACGGGGGTCGACTACATCGACCTGCTGAACCTCACCTACTTCTTCCAGCACACCGAGGACGCCCTGCTCGGGCTCTACGCCCTCGTCTACGTCCCCAACTACTTCGACATCCTGACCATGTACATGGTCGTGCTCGCGATGATGCCGCTGGTGATGCTGCTCGCGCGCGTCCACACGGCGCTCGCCGGGGCGGCCGTCGTCCTCTTGTATCTGGCCGTGCCGCTGTTTAAACTGGAACTGCCCGCGGAAATGGCGTTCGACCGGCCGTGGTTCTTCAACCCGTTCGCCTGGCAGCTGCTCTTCTACACCGGGTATTTCCTGGCGGCGGGGTGGGTCCGCCCCCCGCGCATCAGCCCGTGGCTGACGGTCGCCTGCGTGCTGTTCGTGATCGCGTGCATCCCGGTCAGCCATTTCGCAACCCACTCCCGGGTGCCATGGCTGGGCGTGCTCCGGGACCACCTCGAGCCGCTGGTGAGCAAGACGAACCTGGGGGTCCTGAGGTACGCGCACTTCCTCTGTCTGGCGTACCTTGCGGTGGCGGTCTTCAAGGGCCGCGAGCGCGTGCTGAACGGACGGCTCGCGACGCCGATCGTCAAGACCGGCCAGCAGGCGCTCCCGGTGTTCCTTTGCGGGATCGCGATGTCGTTCATCGGGGGAATGGCCCTGGACGTCTTCGGGCGCGGGGTGTGGGCCACCATTTGCGTGAATGCCGCCGGGATGGCTATCCTCGTGGGGGTAGCCGCCGTGACGGCCTGGTTCAAATCCCAGCCGTGGCGGCCGAAGGCCCGGCCGCAGGAGAAAGGGGCGCTCGCATGAGACTGCCGAAATGGGTGTGGGTCGCGTTGGTGTCGCTGCTGGTCGCCGGACCGGCATCAGCCCATCTGCGGGTGGGGCAGCCGGAGGTCCTCAAGGGGCTCACGGCGGTCCGGCTGGAGGTCGAACGCATCAAACCCGAGATCGAGCGCGACGGCCTGTTCGGCGACTTGCTCCTCGAGGACATGGAGCTCAAGGCTGCGCATCGCGGGGATCCGGCTGGCCCCTGCGGACGAAAGCGCGAACACGCCCGTGCTCTACCTGAACGTGGACGCGCTGAAATGTTCCTTCGGTTACGTCTACAACATCGGCCTCTACTTGATCGAGCCGGCCACGCCGGCGCGGCACCCGGGGGCGGTCCGCGCGATCACGCTGCGCATCCCCGAGCAGTTGGGCATCACCGAACGCCTCACCGGAGTGCGGGAAGCCGCGGACGACATTATCGACGAGTTTGTGAAGGCCTGGAAAAAGGTCAATGCCAAGTAGCAGGACAGGTGGTTGGGTGGTCAGGAATTGGGGCTTGGTGTTTCGTGTTTGGTGTTTGGGTGTTTGGTATTGAGTGTTGGGTAAAGCGTTTTCGGTGTTAAGTTTTAAAATTTTCCGGCTGCCTGTGGGAGCGGCTTTCCAGCCGCGAAGAGAATGCGGCAAGGCGGCTTGTACACTTAATGGAAAAAAATGGGACCCGACTCACTTAACATGCGGCCGGGCTTACCTGCTTTCGGTCGCATTGCTCCTGTTTGCCTGCAACCGGCCCTGGCGGTCCCTCACGACGTCCCCCCGGCCTGGTCGCCTACCGCGACCTCGCCTATGTCCCGGGCGGGCACGAACGGCAGAAGCTCGACCTGTACCTGCCGGACGAGGGCGAGGGGCCCTTGCCCCTGATCGTCTGGATCCACGGCGGCGCCTGGAGTACGGGAGCAAGGAGGGCTGCGTGCCGGTTCCCTGGGTCGCCAAAGGCTACGCGGTGGCCAGCATCAACTACCGGCTCAGCCAGCACGCCGCCTTCCCCGCCCAGATCGAGGACTGCAAGGCGGCCATCCGCTGGCTGCGGGCCCACGCCAGGAAGTACCGCCTCGACCCGCGACCGCATCGGCGTCTGGGGCGACTCGGCCGGCGGGCACCTGGTCGCCCTGCTGGGCACGACCGGCGACGACCGAGCGGAGGAGGGGCCGCCGCACGAGTCCAGCCGGGTCCAGGCGGTGATCGACTGGTACGGCCGCGCGGACCTCTCGCGCGTCTGCACCGACCCGGCCATGGCCGAGCACCCCGTCGCCCGTCTGCTGGGCGGCAGCGGGCCGAGGATGGCCGAAATCGCCCGCAAGGCGAGCCCGATCGCGTACGTCTCGCCGGACGACCCGCCGTTTCTCATCATGCACGGCGACCGGGACGCAACCGTCCCGGTGCAGCAGAGCGAAGCCTTCGCCGAGGCCCTGAAGAGGGCGGATGTGCCGGTGACCCTGGTGATCCTGCACGGGGTGGGCCACGGCGGGGAGGAGTTCCTGCAGCCCGACCGGGTGCGCATCATCGACAGCTTCCTGCGCGAGTACCTGCACCCCGTCCCGGACCTGCGGCTGCAATCCCCTTAGGTGTTTGGGTGTTCAGGTAATTGGATATTCGGCAATCCGAACCCCGAAATACCATCCCTCTGACAGGCGGCTCAAAACCCAGTGACGGGCCGTCAGCCAAGCGCGGCGATGGGGGAAGCGCAGCATACCGGCCGGTATGTGAGCTATTCACCCGAGCCGCGCAACGCCGGATCACGGCCCGCCACTGGGTTTTCACGCGAATTCGGCCAGGATCTCCTGCTCCACCCGGAACACGTAGGCGATCAGGGCGGCGCGGATCCACATGCCGTTTCGCTCCTGGCGCCAGTAGGCCGCGCGCGGGTCCTTGTCCACGGCCACGTCGATCTCGTACGCCGGGGCAGCGGGTGCATGATGGCGCAGTGGGCGTGGATCTTGGCACAGGTGCTCCGTCGGAAGTGAGAAGGCCGGGATGGTTCTCGGTCTCGCTCTTCGGGTCGCTGGCGTACTCGTTTTGAATCCGGGTCATGTAGATGGCGTCGACCTTGGGCATGATGCTTTCGAAGTCGTCGGTGTCGTGGAAGGGGATCTTCTGCTTGTCGAGGATGGCGAGGATGTCGTCCGAGATCCGGAAGTCCTTGGGGGCGACGATAGATGGCGCACGTCCTTGTAGTTCTTCAGGAGGCAGGAGAGGGAGCGCACCGTGCGGCCGCGCTGAGGTCGCCCACGAAGGCGATCTTCTTGCCGTCGATCCCGCCGACGCTCCTCGAACTGCGGTGCAGGGTGTAGATGTCGAGCAGCGCCTGGGTCGGGTGCTGGTCCGGCCCGGAGCCGCCGTTCAGGACCGGCATCGGCCGCTCGAGTCTGGTTCAGCACCCAGGCGGTCCTCTCGGCGAAGCCGGCCTCCGGGTGCGCGTGAGATGATCAGATCCACGTAGCTGCGAAGGTGCGGATGGTGTCCTCGGGGGATTCGCCCTTCACTTCGGAGCTGGTGCTCGTGCCGCGGCTCTCGGAGACGTTGAGGCCCAGCAGCTAGCAGGCGTTCTGGAAGGACAGGAAGGTGCGGGTGGAGGGCTGCACGAAGTAGAGCATGGCCCGCTTGTGAGGCAGCAGGCCGCGCAGCTTCTGGGCCCCGCCTTGGTCTTGGCGAGCAGGCGGATCTTGTCGGCGAGGTCGCAGAGGTCGTCCAGGAACTGGCGGTCGAACTGCTGGGCGAAAATGATGTCGAAGACGCGGCCCTTCATCTTGAAGGACTCCAGCTTCTCGTCCATCGGCCGGCTGTAAAACTCGTCCCATCCTTCGTAGGTCTGCTTGGTGGTTTCGGCGAAGCGCTCCATGAGGGTCTCCTGAGGGGTGAAGGGTTAACAATGTGAAGTGGGGGCGCGGCAGGTTCAGAATTGGGGTATGATCGCACGGCCAAAATTGTGTGTCAAGCCGATCGGAACCACAGAATGTGGTGCCGATCGGCTTTTTGATGTGTTTAAAAACAAGTGTCGGGCCGTCAGCCAGGGCACGCGGCCGTTTGGGGCGCGTAGCGCACGACGAGAACCTGCCTTTAGTGCTGCGGATCACGGCCGCAGGCAAGGCGCCGGTCGCCGAGACCGCGCAGCATACTGACCAGTATGTGAGCAGGTTGAGGCGGCCGGCAACGCAGCATCCGGCCGTCAGACGCAACACTAAAGGCGGGTTCCGCGGCTGGCGACGTGGCAGGCCACCCAGTGGTAGGGTTCCAGCTCGAGCAGGGGCGGCTCCTCGGCAGTGCAGATGGCCTCCGCGTACGGGCAGCGGGTGTGGAAGCGGCAGCCCGACGGCGGGTTGAGCGGGCTGGGCACGTCGCCCTGCAGGATGATCCGCTGCGCGCTTGCGCGTCGGGTCGGGCACCGGCACGGCCGACAAGCAGCGCCTCGGTGTAGGGATGCAGCGGGTTGGCGAAGAGGTCGTCGCGTGTCGGCGAGCTCGACGATCTTGCCCAGGTACATCACCGCCACGCGGTCGCTGATGTGCTTGACCACGCGACAGGTCGTGGGCGATGAAGAGGTAGGTCAGGCCGAACTCGTGCTGCAGGTCCTTCAGCAGGTTGATGCACCTGGGCCTGGATCGACACGTCGAGCGCCGAGACCGGCTCGTCGCAGACGATGAACTTGGGGTTCAGCGCCAGCGCCCGGGCGATGCCGATGCGCTGGCGCTGGCCGCCGGAGAACTCGTGGGGGTAGCGGTTGCCGTAGTCGGGCTTGCAGGCCGACCGTCTCCAGCAGCTCGTGCGACGCGTCGTCCGCGCTGCTTGCCCTGTGGCGAGGCCGTGGATCGCGCAGCGGCTCGCCGACGATGTCGCCCACCGTCATGCGCGGGTCGAGCGAGGAATAGGGGTCCTGGAAGATGATCTGCATGTCGCGCCGGAGCGGCTGCAGCTGCGCTCGCCGCCGACAGCTCGGCGATGTCCTCGCCCCGCGAAGTAGATCTCGCCGGCCGTCGGCTCGATGCAGCCGGAGGAGCAGCCGGCCGGCGGTGGTCTTGCCGCAGCCGGACTCGCCCACCAGCCCGAGGGTCTCGCCCCGCCGATGTAGAAGCTGACGCCGTCCACGGCCTGGACGTGGCCGACTCGCGCGACAGGATGCCCGCGCGGATCGGGAAGTGCTTGACCAGGTCTGCGGACGTCGACCAGCGGCTGCGCTCATCCGGCGTCGACCTCCGCGGCCGGGAAGTGCATCTTCCTGGCCGGGTCGTGCATGAAGCAGCGCGCCCGGTGGTCGTCCGACAGCGCGATCAGCGGCGGCTCGTCGGTGCGGCAGACGTCCATGGCGTGCGGGCAGCGCGGGTGCGAAGCGGCAGCCCGGCCGGGAGGTCGAGCGGGTCGGGCACCATGCCCGCGATGGACCGTCGAGCCGCCGCTTGCTCGTGTCGGTCAGGCGCGGGATGGAGTCGAGCAGCGCCCTGCGTGTAGGGGTGCGGCGGGGATCGGAAGATCGCGTGCACATCGGCCGGCCTCGACCACTCTTGCCGGCGTACATCGACCACGACGTCGTCGGCCATCTCGGCGATGACGCCCAGGTCGTGGGTGATCAGGATGCACGGCCATGCCCGATCTCCTCGCGCGATTCGCTCGATCAGCGTCGAGGATCTGGGCCTGGATGGTCACGTCGAGGGCGGTGGTCGGCTCGTCGGCGATGAGCAGCTCGGGCTCGCAGGAGAGCGCCATGGCGATCATGACGCGCTGGCGCATGCCGCCGGAGAGCTGGTGCGGGTACTCGTCCACGCGCTTCGCCGGGTTCGGGGATGCCGCACCAGCTCGAGCATCTCGATCGGCCTTCCGCCGGGCGTCGCGCCTTGCCCACCCCCTGGTGCAGCCGGATGGCTTCGATGATCTGGTCGCCGATGGTGAAGACCGGGTTCAGCGACGGTCATCGGCTCCTGGAAGATCATGGAGATGTCGTTGCCGCGGATCTTCGCATCTCCTCCTTGCTCATGCTGCAGCAGGTCCTCGCCTTCGAAGAGGATCTCGCCGCTCGACGATCTTGCCCGGCGGCATGGCGATCAGCCGCATGATGGACAGCGCGGTGACGCTCTTGCCGCAGCCGGACTCGCCGACCAGTCCCGAGCGTCTCGCCCGCGGCGGATGCTGAAATCCATGCCGTCGACGGCCTGCGAGACCCCCTCGTCCAGGAAGAAATAGGTCTTGAGGTGCTTGACGTCCAGCAGGATGTCGTCAGTCACGGTCGCTATCGCTCCAAAAGGAAATTCAGATTCCCCTGAGCCGCGGGTCGATCATGTCCCGCACCCCGTCGCCGAGCATGTTGAAGGCGAGAACGGTCACCAGGATGCACAGGCCGGAGTAGACGGAGATCCCGGGGGCGTTGATGAGGACATCCACCCCCTCGCGGATCATGTTGCCCCAGGTGGCCGTGGGCGGCTGCACGCCGAGCCCGATGAAGGCGAGGTTTGCCTCCAGCCGGATGGCCACCCCCACCCACAGGGTCGCCGCCACCAGCAGCTCGCCGAAGATGTTGGGCAGGATGTGCTTGAACAGGATGCGCCGGTCGCGCGCTCCGATCGAACGCGCGGCGAGCACGAACTCACGCTCGCGCATGGACAGCAGCGCGCTGTGCGCCATGCGGGCGAACCCCGGGGTCATGACGATGCCGATCGTCACGATCAGATTGAAAAGGGTCGCCCCGAGCGCGGCGGTGATGGCGACCGCCAGGATGAGGTCGGGGAAGCTCATCACGACATCGATCCCGCGCATGATCAGGCTTTCGACCCGGCCGCGGTAGTAGCCCGCGATCATTCCCAGGGCGGTGCCCGCCAGCATGCCGATCAGCACCGAGGCGAACCCGATCACCAGGGAGATGCGGCTGCCCCAGACCAGCCGCGAGAGCACGTCGCGGCCGTAATCGTCGGTGCCGAGCCAGTGCTCCTCGTTGCCGGGCTCGAGCCGGAACAACGGGTCCTGGTCCAGCGGGTCGTAGGGGGCGATCCAGGGGGCGAAAATGGCCGTCAGGAAAATCAACAGCGCGATCACGCCCCCGGCGATCGCCGTGCGGTTGCGCACGAACGCCAGCCACATGCGCTGGCCTTGGCTGATATCTTTCCGCATTGAGAAGCCTAAGGAGACCAGGGTTCGGGGTTCAGGGTTCAAGGGGCCGGCAAATGAACTGTCGTATCCTGAACCCTGAACCCTGTTTCCTGTCAGTTATACTTGATCCTCGGGTCGACCAGCCCATACGCCAGCTCGGTCACCAGGTTGAACACCACCACCAGGAACGCGTAAAACACCATGACCGACTGCAATGTCGTGTAGTCCCGCTGTTTGATCGCGCCGACCAGCAGCTTGCCCAGTCCCGGCCGCGAGAACACGATCTCCACCATGACCGAGGAGCCGATCAGGACGACCACGTAGAGCCCCCCGAGCGCCACGATCGGGATCAACGCGTTGCGCAGGACGTGCTTGTAGAGGACCTTGCCTTCCGAAAGCCCCTTGGAGTGGGCGGTGCGCACGTAGTCCTCGCGCATGATGTCGAGGATGGCCGAGCGGGTCATGCGCGTGACGTAGGCCGTCATCATCATGCCGAGCGCTAACGCCGGCAAGGTCAGGTGGGTCAGGTTGTCCACCGGGTCCCAGAAGTCCCCGCCGCCGACCACCGGGAAGAGGCGCAGCTTGACCGAGAAGACCAGGATCAGCAGGATGCCTAAATAGAATGCGGGGACCGAGAGGCCCAGGAGCGAGAACACGCGGTTGAAGTAGTCGACGAAGCTGTTGCGCCGCACGGCGGCCGAGATGCCGAGCGGGATGCCGAAGAGGTAGCCCAGGAAAACGGCCGCGAAGGTCAGCTCGAGGGTGTAGGGCACGACCCCGGCGATCTGCGCGGCCACCGGGTAGCCGCTGATGATGGAGGTCCCGAGGTCGCCGCGGCAGAGGCTGGCCAGAAACTTCAGGTACTGGAGCCAGAGCGGGTCGTTCAGACCCATCCGCGCGCGAAGGGCGTCCACGGCCTCCTTGCTGGCCTGGTCGCCGAGCGCCGCCACCGCCGGGTCGCCCGGCAGCACCCGGACCACGACGAAGACCAGCGTGAGCACCACCAGGAGGATGGGGATGCTGATCAGGATGCGGCGCGCGGTGTATTGAAACATGGGAACACAGGGGTCAGGGTGAAAGGTTCAGGGTTCAGAGTTCAGGGAAAAAGGATCGATACACGATTCCGGGTGCCGGATCTTGGGCTTGGATCCCATTGACCGGTTAACCGGAATCGAGCATCAGCCATGGCCGTTTGAGGCGGGGGCAAAGAGGGGCCGGGTTCAGGGAAAACATAAAGCCTCCGACGTCCTGAACTCCGGCCCCTGAGCCCTCATTTGTTCGCCAGGATTTTGGTTTTCTCTGTGATCTGCGGCGAGTAGGTCTGCCAGGCCCACTCCAACGGGTAACCCAGGTCCACGTAGGACTTCTGGGGGAAGGTGTACTTCAGCCGGATGATCGGCACCGCCACGACGTCCTTCAGGATTTGCACCTGGGCCTCTTTCCAGAGGGTCTCCTGCTTCTGGGCGTTGAGCTCCCAGCGCGCCTGCTCGATCAGGGTGTCGACCGAGTCGACCTTGCCGTCGCCGTTGGCGTCCACCAACCCGTAATGCGAGAAGTTGGTGATGGGTTTCTTGCCCTTCTGAACGACCGAGTCGGAATGGTAGAACTGCGTCAAATAGACATCCTCGTTCGGCCGCCAGGACGCGTAGTAGACGATCGGGCTGGCGTTCTCGCGGATCTTGCTGTGAAACGAGGCGTGGTCGACGATCTTGACCTGCATGTCGATGCCGGCCTTGCGCACCAGCGCCTGGATCGCCACCATCGGTTTCTGGTAGCTGCTGGACATCTCGCTAACGATGGCCTCGGTCTTGACCCCGTTCGGGAACCCGGCCTCGGTCAGCAGCTTCTTGGCCATCTCGATATTGTTGTCGTAGACCACCCCGGCCTTGAGCGCTTCATCCTTGGTCAACGCCCCCGGGGCGGGCGGGGAGAGGGCCGGGGAGTAAATCGGTACCGCCAGGCTCTTGCCCATGAAGTTGGCGATCACGTCGCGCGACAGCGCATAGGAGAAGGCCTTGCGCACGCGCAGGTCGTTGAAGGGCGGCATGCTCAAGTTGAAGAAGAGCACCTGAGTCTCGCAGGGGCCGAAGGTCGGGGCTTTCACGTCCTTGAAGGTCGAGACCTTCTCGATCCACTTGTCTTCCTTCAGACCCTCGATGATGTGCAGCTCGCCCGTCTGCAGGCCGAACTCGCGCGAGCTCACATCCGGCATGAAGCGGGCCGTGACCTTTTTCAACACCGGCGCGCCGCGGAAGTACTTGGCGTGGCCGGCCAGCACGACCTTCTGGCGAGGCTCGTAGGACTCGAACTGGAAGGCCCCGGTGCCCACCGGGTTGGTCTTGAACCAGTCCTCGCCTTTGCCCTCGACCGCCTTCTGGGACACGATGAAGCCGCCGGCGTAGTTGGCGAACTTGGCCAGGAAGAGCGGGTCCGAGACCGGCTTGTCGATCGTGATCTTCACCGTGAGCGCGTCGACCTTCTCGAAGCCGATGCCGGTGAAGTCGCCGGCGTAGGCGGAGGTGTCTTTATTGGCGGCGCGCTTGAGCGAGAAAACGACGTCGTCCGCAGTGAGCTCGTAGCCGGGGTTGCCCGCGAAGGGGTGGAAGAAGACCCCCTTGCGCAGCTTGAAGTTCCAGGTCTTCTTGTCCGTGGATACGGTCCAGGACTCGGCGATGTCCGGCTCCAGCTTGACCTGGTTGCCGGGCGGGTAGCGCACGAGCCCATTGAACATCATGTCGACGATCGCCCGGTCGGCCGTCGCGGCGGCCCGGTGCGGGTCGAGGCTCTTCAGGTCGCCGGCGTCGAAGGCAATCGCCAGGTGCTGGTCCTTCGCCAGCTCGGCCGCGCCGGCGATGCCCGCCAGCAGCCCGAAAACGAAAACGGAAACCAGGAAAACGCGAGCGGTCAATCTCATGATGGCCTCCTTTGAACCGTTGGGGAATGGTGGGTGGTGCGAGAGCTTGCGGTCGGATGCGTCTGGATCCGGGTGGGGCGCCTCCTTTTCGTCGGGAGAGGGGTGATGAATCCTTCTAATTCCTGCGCCCCCTGTTTGTAAAGGGGCCGGCGGGGTTCACCTCAGGTTGAAGAGCACGTCGTTTTCCAGGTACACCTTTTCAAGCTTCTCCTGGTGAGCGGTCACCTGCACCCCGTAGCGCGCGGCCAGCTCGACGACAAAGAAGTTGATCAGGCAGGTGAGGGTCGTCGGGCTGCCGATGAACGGGATGTGGCGCGAGGGCGCGACGATCGAGAGGTCCGCGAACGGGATCAGCGGGCACAGCGCGCCGTCGGTGATCACGAGCAGCGTCAGGTTCAGGCGCTTGGCGAGCTTGCCCAGCCGGATCAGCTCGTTGGGGTAGCGCGTGGTGGCGAAGATGACCACGAGCGACTCCGCCGGCGCGATGGTGAGAAAGTCGATGCAGGTCGAATCGCTGCCGCGCATGATGTGGACCTGGGTGCGGATCTTCGTCAGCGACCAGCCCAAATAGTAGGCGAACGTGTAGGACAGCCGCGAGCCGACGACGTAGACCGCGCTGCCGGCGTGCAGCAGGTCCACGGCCCGGTTCACCTTGTCGAGGTCGAGGCTCTCGTGCAGTTGCTTGAGGTTGTCGATCTCGGAAAAGACGACTTTGCGGAACCGCTCGGACTCGGGCGCTTTCATGTCGGTCAGGCCCGCCCGGTCGATCAGCGTCAGCTCCGTGTCGATGACGTCCCGCAGCTCCTGCAGGAAATCGACGTAGCCCTTGTACCCCAGCTGGTTGACGAAGCGGATGACCGTGGCCTCGCTGACCTGCGCCGCCCGCGCCAGCTCCTTGGTCGTCATGAAGATCACCTTGCGCGGGTTGTTCAGGATGTAGTCCCCGATGAGGCGCGCCTTGGGCGTAAGACCGGTGCGGTGCGAGGAGATCCGCTGCAGCAGCAGATTGGCGGCCATCGACATACCTCGTATGAAATAAACGCTACATATGATATGAATTGAAATCAATAGATAAGACCGGAAGCTATATTTACATCCCCGACACAACAACTGTCAACTAAAATCACAGCCGTTATTGTATATGAATTTCATAAATAACAAATTGAAATTAATACGCTTATTATTGCCAAGCGGCTGATTCGGCAGCAGGAAGAGCGCGCCGAAGCCCGATAGGAGTGCTATCAGCCGGTTTAAGATAAAAAATTTATTGACAATTTTTATTTCATTTGCGAAATAAATATTTCATCAACTTCCCTGCTCCAACCATCTCTATGTCCCAATAAACAACCGAGACGCGCAAGGTGAGCCCATGCTTCTCAAATTCGACCGGTTGTGGAAAGCGCCCACCCTCAAGGCCAGCTACGACGCCGTGATCATCGGCGGCGGGCTGCACGGGCTGGCCGCGGCCTATTTCCTGGCGAGCCGCCACGGCATCACGGACGTGGCCGTCATCGAGAAAAAATTCATCGGTTGCGGCGCTGCCGGTCGCAATACGGCCATCGTGCGCGCCAACCAGCGCACCCAGGAAAACGTCCCGCTCTACAAGGAGGCCCTCGACCTCTGGCCGGTGCTCACCAAAGAGCTGGACTTCAACCTGATGTTCTACAACTGCGGGAACCTGAACCTGGCCCACAGCGACGCGGCCCTGAAGGCCTTCCGCATGCACGTGGCGACGGCCCAGTTCCATGGGGTGAGCAGCCAGTTGGTCGACGCCAAGCAGTGCAAGGAACTCGTCCCGGCCCTCGACATCTCCGACCGCCCGCGCTTCCCCATCTTCGGCGGCATGTTCCACCCCCCGGGCGGGATCGTGCGCCACGACGCCGTGGTCTGGGGGCTCGCGCGCGGTGCCTCGAAGCTGGGCGCGCACATCCACCAGGGCACCGAAGTGACGGGCATCGGCGTCAAAAACGGGAAGGTCGCCTGGGTCGACACCGACAAGGGCCGCATCCAGACGACAAAGGTGCTGAACGCAGCCGGCGCCTATTCGGCCGGCATCGCTTTCAACTGCCTCGGCCAGCGGCTGCCGATCAGTGTCCTCACCATCCAGGCCATGGTGACTCAACCGCTCAAGCCGCTGTTGGGCCACGTGGTCTCCTCGGGCGCCTACCACGCCTACGCCAACCAGACGCTCAAGGGCGAGATCGCCACCGGCGCCCACATGGACCCCTGGCCTAACTACACCAACCAGACGACCTCGCATTACATCAAGCACCAGGCCGAGGCCATCGGCGAGATGCTGCCCTGTCTGCGGGGAGTGAAGTTCATGCGCATCTGGGGCGGGCTGGCCGACATGACGCCGGACATGGCGCCGATCATGGACGGCAACGTGCCGGTCGAGGGCTATTACATGGACTGCGGCTGGGGGTATTTCGGGTTCAAGTCTTCGACCGTGACCGGCAAGTACATGGCCCAGTACATGGCCACCGGCGAATGCCCAAAGATCCTCAAGCCCTTCCGTCTGAAGCGCTTCGAGGAGCACCGGTTGATGGGCGAAACCGCCGCGCTGGTGGACTATACAGCCAATAACTGAGGGGACCAGGGTTCGGGGGTCAGGGTTCAGAAATGCTGAAAGGCGCAACAGATTTTTTCCTGAACCCTGAACGCTGACCCCTGACCTCTATTGAGCAATCGTAAACGGAAACAGAACCTCTCCATCAACAGGAGATCCTCAAATGGCGTTCCTTATAAATTGCCCACTGTGCGGCCCGCGCGACGCCTACGAGTTCCGCTTCGGCGGCGAAGACAAGGGGCCCCGGCCGGACCAGGAGTCGCTCGGCCCCGAGGCCTGGTGCGACTACGTGCACATGGCCGACTCGCGCTTCGGCGCGCAGAAGGAGTGGTGGTACCACCGCAGGGGCTGCGGGAGCTGGTTCACCATCCGGCGCGACCCGGTCAGGAACATCGAAGTCTCTCCCCAAGAGCTGGAGGCTGAAAAATGACCCGGCTGAAGAACCTGCCGACGCTGCGCATCGACGCGGGGCGCAGCCTCGCGTTCACCTATCGGGGGAAAAGCTACCGGGGGGTGGCCGGCGACACCGTGGCCACGGCCCTCTACGCCAACGGCGTGCGCGTCTTCGGCCGCAGCCTGAAGTACCACCGCCCGCGGGGTCTCTACAGCCTGGACGGGGAGTGCTCCAACGCCATGGTGGAGGTGGACGGGGTCCCGAACGTCCGGGCCGAGACGACGTTGCTCGCCGCGGGCATGACGGTCAGGCCCCAGAACGTCAAAGGCAGCCCGGAGTTCGACCTGATGGGCTTCATGGACGGGCTGAGCTGGGCCATGCCGGCGGGTTTCTACTACCGGGTCTTCCACAAGCCCGCGCGCCTGTGGCCGACCGCCATCAAACAGATCCGCCAGGCCGCCGGGCTGGGCACACTTTCCCCGGACTTCCGGATGAAAGGGCGCTTCGACGAAATCTACCCGACGGCCGACGTGTGTGTCATCGGCGGCGGGCCGGCCGGTATGGCGGCGGCACTGGCGGCCGCCGGCCAGGGCTTGCGCGTGATCCTGCTCGAAGCCCGTCCCCGGCTGGGGGGCGCCTGCGAGTACCGCGCCGCGGCCGACCACTCCGGAACGCCCCTGTTCGAGCGCGCGGCCGAGCTCGCACGCCGGGTGGTGAGCGCGCCCAACATTCGCGTCTTCGCCCATGCCCCGGCCATCGGCGTCTACACGGACGGCCAGGTCACGGCCTTCCAGCGCGGCGGCCCGGAGCAGAGCTTCGACGAGCGCTACATCGAAATCCGCGCCCGCGGCGTCGTGGTGGCGAGCGGCTGCATCGAGCGGCCGCTGCTGTTCGAGAACAACGAGCGTCCAGGCGTCATGCAGGCCGAGTGCGCGCTGCGGCTCGCCCGCACCTGGGGCATCCTGCCGGGCCAGGAGGCGGTCTTCAGCGTCGGCCACGACCAGGGGTTGGAGGCGGCGATCGACTTGAGCGACCTCGGTCTCAAGGTGGCCGCGGTCGCGGACGCCCGCGAGGACGGCCAGGACCTGCGGTTGATCGAAGCACTGGGCGCGCGCCGCATCCCGGTCCTGAAGGGCTGGGTCGCCCAGAAAGCCCACGGCTGCACGCAGCTCTCCAAGGTGACGCTCTCGTCCCTGAACGGCCACTTCAACCGCCAACTGCCCTGCGACCTGCTCGTGGCTTCAGCCGGGCTCACTCCCGTGACCGGCCCGCTCACCCTGGCGGAGGCAAAGCTCGCCTACGACAGCCACACCGGCTTCTTCCTGCCGCGCACGCTCCCGGCCTGGCTCTTCGCGGCCGGCCGCATGCTGGGTCTCAACGACTTCGAGACCGTCGCGGCCTCGGGGCGCCTGGCCGGGCTCAGGGCCGTCGGCCGCTGCGGCGCCGATACCACCGCCCCCGTCCGGGATTGCATGAGCGAGCTCGAGGCGCTGCCGGGGCCGGCCCGCGGCAGCAAGTTCGTCTCGGCCCCGCGTTCGGGCAAGAAAACCTTCATCTGCTTCGACGAGGACACGACCCTCAAGAACGTGGACCAGGCCATGGACATGGGCTTCGACGTGCCGGAGCTGATCAAGCGCTTCACCTCGGCCGGCACCGGCCCGGGCCAGGGCGGGATCCCAGGCCACAACCTGGCGCTCTACGTCGGCCAGAGCGGCTCCTCGCCCGATTCCGAGCCGCGGCCGACCCTCACCCGCCCCCCGCTCGTGCCGACCCTGATGGCCACCTATGCCGGCTCCGCCCACGCCATGACCAAGCGCACGCCGCTGCACGACCTCCAGGTGGCCGAGGGCGGGCGCATGGAGACGGTCGGCGACTGGCGCCGCGCCCGCCGTTTCTCGGACGACGCCCGCTGCCGGGAGGAGATCGAGAACGTCCGTTCGAACGTAGGCATGCTGGACGCCTCCACCTTAGGCAAGTTCCGGATCTTCGGGCCGGACGCGCTCAAGGCCATGCAGCGGGTCTACGTGAGCGACATGAGCCGCATGCACCCCGGCAAGGCCAGGTATTCGGCCATGTGCAACGACGACGGCTGCCTGACCGACGACGGTGTGATCGTCCAGACCGGAGAGAACGACTACTATTTCACGACCTCCACCGGTCGCGCCGGGGTCACCGCCGAGTGGATCCGCTACCACACCCGCTTCGACGGCTGGGATTTCTCGATCGTCAATCTGACCGACGCTTACGGAGTCATCAACATCGCCGGCCCCAATGCCCGGGCCGTCCTGTCCAAGGTCACCCGGGCCGCTGTGGACAACCAGGCCTTCCCGTATATGGGCTACAGGGAGTTCAAGGCCGGAGGCGTTCCCGTGCGCGCCCTGCGCCTGGGCTTCGTCGGCGAGATCTCCTACGAGCTGCACGTGCCCTCTTCGTGGATGCCTTACGTGTGGGGGCTGCTAACGGAGGCCGGCCAGGAGTTCGGCGTCCGCAACTTCGGGCTCGAGGCCCAGAACGCGCTGCGGCTGGATAAGGCGCACATCATCATCGGCTCGGAGTCCGAGCAGCGCACGACCCTGCACGATCTGGGTCTGAGCTTCCTCTGGCACCGACACAAGCTCGAGGCCAAAACCGTGGGCGATGTCGCGCTGCGGCACACCGAGAACCAGCTGGGGCGCCTGAAGCTCGTGGGGTTCAAGATGGAGAGCGCAACCGCGGCGCCCCCGAAGGACGGCTCCCCGATCGTCGACACGCGCATCCGCGGCTACGTCTGCACGGCGCGGCTCAGCGTGGCGCTGAAGCAGGTCGTCGGGCTGGCCCTCGTGGACGACGAACTGGCGGGCCTCGACAGTCACCTGGCGATTTACGAAGACGGCTGCCAGGGGAACCTGATCTACGCCAAGGTAGTGAAAAAGCCGTTCTACGACCCTCAAGGTGAGCGGCTGAGGAGCTGAGTGTCAGGGTTCGGGGTTCAGGGTTCAGCAAACGGATATCGGAAGGAAGGCTTTCGCGTCCCGATCAAAAAACGAGGAACGACCACATGAACGCCACAGGCACCAAAATGGAGCGCCGGTCGCCGGTCCACCTGCCCGGCAAACCCGAGAAAACCGAGAGCCGGGAGGGCTGGCCGGTCGTGCTCGCATACGCCGACGAGGGCGACGGCCCCTGGGCCGTCGATCTCAGCGGCTGCCCGCGCTGGGACATCCAGGGAGCGGCGCTATCGGCCGCGGCACCGAAAGGGGTGCCCCTGCCAGCGGCCCCGGGAGCGGTCGAGCTCGCAGGCGAGGTCCTGGTCGGGCGCACCGGCCTGCGGCAGGCCTTTCTGTGGACGTTCGGCGGCAAGCCCCCCGCTATGGGGCCGGCCTGCACCGAAACCACCGAGGGCAGCGCCTGCATCGCGCTGCTCGGCCGCGACGTGCTGCGCATCACCGAGAAGCTGACCTCGCTCGACCTCGGGAACCCGGCCTCCAGGCCCCCGTTCCTGCTCCTGGGTCCGTTCGCCCACATCACCTGCCAGATCGTGGTCCTGCAGAACGACCCTGCGGCGGCCGCCGTCCTGGTCGCCTGCAGCGGCGGGTTCGGCCACGATTTGGTGCATGCCGTACTGCAGGCCGGCGAGGAGTTCGGGCTCCAGCCGGCGGGCGAAAGCCGCTTCCAGGCTTTCCGGACCGGCCGGGGCGAAGCGCGCAAACCCACGGCTCCGGCCCGCAAGCCGGCGGCCAAAAGCGGCGCCCGGTCGCGAGCCAAATCATAGTCTTTACCAAACACCAAACACGAGACACCAAACACCATAAACCCATGATCCTGGGGGTGGAATGATGAAAGGATTACCAGGCGGTCAATACAAGCCTCTGACGGATGACAACATCCATACCCTGCACGAGGCCGCGCTGACGCTGCTTGAGAAAACCGGGTTCACCTACGAGTCCGGGCTCGAGGACACCGTGGACATGCTCGCGGCGGCCGGGGCCCGGGTGGACCGGCCGGCGGCACGCATCCGCTTCCCGCGCGCGCTCGTGATGGAGCAGGTCCGCAAGGCGCCCGGCCGGGTCGTCCTTTACAGCCGCGACGGCCGGAACGACCTGGACCTGACCGAGGACCGGGTTCACCTGGGAACCGGCGGCGCGGCCATCCGCATCATCGACCTCGAAACGGGCGAATACCGCGCGACCACCCTGAAGGACCTCTACCGCCTGGCGCGCCTGGTGAACAAGCTCGACCACATCCACTTCTTCTTGCGCCCCTGCATCCCGACCGACATCCCGGAGTCGGCCTACGACGTGAACATGTTCTACGCCTGCATGCGCGGGACGACCAAGCACGTCATGTCCGGGGTGAACAACATCGAGGGCTTCCACAAGGTGATCGAACTCGCCGCCGCGGTCGCGGGCGGCCGCGACGCGCTCGCGCAGAAGCCCTTCATCTCGGTCATCACCTCGTTCGCCATCAGCCCGCTCAAGCTCTGCACGGCCTCGACCCGGATTATGCAGGAGGCCAACCGCCAGGGCATCCCGGTCGCGCTGTCCTGCGCGCCCATGGCCGGCTCGACCGCGCCGATCACCATGGCGGCCAACCTGGCCCAGATCCACGCCGAACAGCTGGCCGGCATCGTCATTTGCCAGCTGACCCGGCCGGGCGCGCCGCTGCTCTACGGCGGCATCCCGGGCCGGGCCAACCTGGCGACGATGGGCTACCAGGGCGGCTCGGTGGAGTGCGGCATGATGAACGCGGCCATCCACCAGCTGGCCCGGCACGTCGGGGTCCCCAATTACAACAGCTCGGCGCTCACGGACTCGAAGATCCCGGACCAGCAGGCGGCCTGGGAGAAGGGCATGACGACCCTGCTTGCCGCCATGGGCGGCTCCAACTACGTCCACCACGCGGCCGGCATGCTCGAGTCGATGATCGCGGTAGCCTACGAGCAGTTCGTGATCGACGATGAAATCATCGGAATGAGCTGCAAGGTCCTGAAGGGGATCGAGGTCGACCCCGAGCACCTGGCGCTGGAGGTGATCGACGAGGTCGGTCCCGGCGGCAACTTCATGGTCCATCCGCACACGCTCAAGCACATGCGCTCCGAGTACTTCATGGGTAACGGCGTGACCGACCAGCGGGCCCGACCTCGCTGGGAGCAGGACGGGAAGCTCGACGCCCGCGCGCGGGCGCGCGCGATCGCAGGCCGGATCCTGGCCGCGCCCGAGGTTCCCTGCCTGCCGGAAGCGGTCGACCGGGTGCTGCGGCAGAAGTTCCCGGAGATCATTTCAGTTTGAATTTAGCAGTAACACCGTAGTACATCTTCATCCTCCGAAAACCACACAGGGACGTGAGACGATTGCAGCGGGCGGCACGCGGGCCGGGCCATACGGTTGGGTCCCCCCTCCGCCGCCCGCCCGACAGGCGGGGTGCCCGTGACCACCTACGACTTCCTGATGCGCAACTGGCCCGAGCTGATGAACCTGGCCTGGCAGCACACGGTCTTCGTCGGCATCGCGCTCGCCATCGCGATCGTCACCGGGGTCCCGCTCGGGATCTACCTCACCTTCAACCGCCGCCTGGCGGACACCGTGCTCTACCTGGCCGGCATCATGATGACCGTGCCCTCGGTCGCGCTCTTCGGCCTAATGATCCCGTTTCTCTCGGTCTTCGGCCACGGCATCGGCACCGTGCCGGCGGTTATCGCCCTGGTGCTTTACTCCCAGCTGCCGATCCTGCGCTCCACCTACGCCGCCATCCGCAGCGTGGACCCGGCCATCATCGATGCCGGCTTGGGCATCGGCATGACCCGCACGCAGGTGCTCTTCAAGGTCCAGGTGCCCATGTCGCTCGGCGTCATCTTCTCCGGGGTGCGGGTCGCGGTGGTGATGTCGATCGGCATCGGCGCCATCGCGGCCTACATCGGCGCGGGCGGCCTCGGGCAGTTCATCTTCAACGGCATCACCCAGACCTACGACGCCATGATCAACGCCGGGGCCCTGGCGGTCTCCGCCATGGCCATCCTGGCCGACTTCCTCTTCGGCCGTTTGGAAAAGGGCTTGGTCAGCAAGGGACTGCGACGTGATTGAGCTCGAAGAGGTCACCAAAATTTACCCCGGGGCCGCCCAGCCGGCGGTGGACCGCATCAGCCTGACGGTCCCCGCAGGCGAAATCTGCGTCTTCATCGGCCCGTCCGGGTGCGGGAAGACCACCCTGATGCGCCTCATCAACCGCCTGATCCCGATCAGCGCGGGTACGATCCGCGTGGAGGGCAAGGACGTCACAGCCCTCGACCCGATCGCGCTGCGGCGGCATATCGGCTACGTCATCCAGCAGGTCGGACTCTTCCCCCACATGACCGTGCGCGATAACATCGCCACCGTGCCGAAGCTCCTGGGCTGGGACAAGGCCAGGATCGATCGGCGGGTGGACGAGCTGCTGACGCTCGTGAACCTGGAGCCGAAGGCGTTCCGGGACCGCTACCCCCGGCAGCTCTCCGGCGGCCAGGCCCAGAGGATCGGCGTCGCGCGAGCCATGGCCGCCGACCCGCCGATCATGCTCATGGACGAGCCCTTCGGCGCCATCGACCCCATCAACCGCGAGGTCCTGCAGGACGAGTTCCTGCGCATCCAGGAAAAGCTTCGCAAGACCATCATCTTCGTGACCCACGACATCAACGAGGCGATCAAGATGGGCCGGCACATCGCGCTGCTCAAGGACGGCAAGCTGGTCCAGTCCGGGGTGCCCGACGAGCTGCTGAACCACCCGGCCGACGAGTTCGTCAAGAGTTTCGTCGGCTCCGACCGGGTGCTCAAGCGCCTCAACCTGCTCAAGGTGCGCGACGCCATGATGCCCGACCCGGTGCGCTGCACCGCGGGCGACCTGAGCGAGCGCGTGCTCGAGCAAATGATCAAGAACGAGCTCGCCTTCCTGATCGTGGCGGACGCGGAGGGCAAGCTCCTGGGCTACGTCAACCAGTACGACCTGCGCGGCCACCGCGGGCGGGTCGAGCAGGCCGCGCGCCAACTCACCCTGACCGTCCCGCCGGACCGCAACCTGAAAGAGGCCCTGAGCCTGATGCTGAGCTACGACCTCGGCATCCTGGTCGTGGTCGACGACGCGGGCGTCATCCAGGGCATCCTCAACTCCACGACCCTTTCTAAACTTGTCGGGACGACCTACGACGAGAAGGGCGGCCACTGGGGCCGGATCACTGCCGGCGGGAGGATCCTGTGAAAGGCAACCGGCGGGGCGGCAGCTGGCTCACCCTCCTGCTCGTGGTCCTGACCTTTGTGGCGGGCGCCGAGCTGCAGCGCCGCGGCTACCTGACCTTCGCGCGCCAGAACCCCGGGGACATCTACCGCCTGCTCGTCCAGCACCTGCAGCTCGTGTTCTATTCCGCCTCTATTGCGGTCGTGCTCGGCTTGGCCATCGGCATTGTGCTCACCCGCGGGTTCATGCGGCGCTACCGCGAGACGATCCTGAACCTGCTCGGGATCTGCCAGACTGTGCCGTCGCTCGCGGTCATCGCGATCGCCATGACCTACCTCGGCATCGGCCAGAAGACAGCCGTGTTCGCCCTGGTGATCTACAGCCTGCTGCCGATCATCCGCAGCACGGTCGCGGGCATCTTCCAGGTCGACCCCGCGTTCGTGGACGCCGGCCACGGCATGGGCATGACGCCCCGGCAGGTGCTCTTCAAGGTCGAGGTCCCGAACGCCATGTACATCATCCTGACCGGCATCCGCACGGCGGTCGTCATCAACGTCGGCACGGCCGCCATGAGCTTCCTCGTGGGCGGCGGAGGGCTGGGGGACCTGATTTTCAGCGGGTTGGCCATGGTCGACGCCGGGCTCATGCTGGCCGGCGCGGTTCCCACGGCCTGTCTCGCGATCATCCTGAACTGGAGCTTCGAACGGCTGGAGAACCTCGTCATCTCGCCGGGGATTCCGAGATCGACGGACTGACTCACAACAACCCCGTTACCCAAGGGAGGCAACCGATGCGCAAGATCCTGATGGCTTTCTGTGTGGTGGCATTGTCCCTGGCAGTGGTGCTGCCGGTCGTTGCCGCGGACAAGAAGATGGTCGTGGGCTCAAAAGCGTTCACCGAACAGCGGCTGCTCGGGCAGATCATGATCCAGCTGCTCGAGAAAAACGGGTTCAAGGCGGATGACAAGACCGGACTGGGCGGCACCCTGGTCGTGCGCGAGGCGCTGGTCAACAAGCAGATCGATATCGCCATGGAGTACACCGGCACGGGCCTGATCACGATTCTCAAGGCGCCCCAGCCCATCACCGACCCGGTCAAGTGCTACGAGGAAGTGAAAAAGCTCGACGAGAAAAACGGCATGGTCTGGCTGCCGCTCATCCCGTTCAACAACACCTACTGCTTGATGATGCGCAATGCGGACGCGCAGAAGCTCGGCATCAAGACCCTCTCAGACCTGGCCCAGTACGTCACCGCCAACCCGGACAAGGTCGCTTTCGGCCTGAACGCCGAGTTCTACTCCCGGCCCGACGGCTACAAGCCCCTGCAGGCCGCCTACGACTTCAAGTTCCCCGAAGACAAGATCATCAAGATGGACCCCGGGCTGCTATATAAGGCGCTGAAGGACGGCCAGATCCAGGTCTCGATGGGCTTCTCGACCCACGGCCCGCATCAAGGAGTTCGACCTGCTGGTGCTGCAGGACGACAAGAGCTACTTCCCGGTCTACAACCCCTGCGTCGTCGTGCGCCAGGAGACGCTGACGGCCTACCCGGAGCTGGCCAAGATCTTCGCACCGCTCTCCCAGAAGCTCGACACCAAGACCATCACCGAGCTGAACTTCCAGGTGGACGGAGAGAAGAAGGCAGCCAAAGATGTCGCCAGGGAGTGGCTGACCAAGCAGGGGCTGCTGTAAGAGGGCAAAGGGTTCGGAGTTCAGGGTTCAGGTGTAACAGGGGCCGAGACGCATCTTTTCCCTGAACCCCGAACCCTGACCCCTGCGCCCGGAACCGCGTATCCTCATGAACACGCCCCGAGACGCCGTTTTCAGGGTAACTCTATGAATAGACATTGGACCGAAGGCACCGACCGGGTGCTCGATTTCATCACGTCGACCCGCTGGGACGCCCTGCCCGGGGCGGTGCAGCACCAGTCGCGGCGCTGTCTGCTGGATCTCATGGGCGCGCTCGTCGCCGGCCGGCGCACACCGGTCGGCGACATCATGGCAAGGGTCGCCTGCGACCAGTACCCCGGCGACCAGGCCACCATCCTGGTTTCCGGCGAGCGGGTGTCGGCCACCGGGGCCACGCTCGCCAACGGCTTCGCGCAGAATGCACTCGACATCGACGACGGCTACCGACCGATCAAGGGCCACCCGGGCGCGGCCTTCCTGCCGGCCCTGCTTGCCGCACTCGAGGTCAAAGGCGGGGGCTCCGGGGCGGAATTCCTGACCGGGGTCGTGATCGGCTACGAGGTCGGCATCCGCGCCGGCCTCATCCGCCATGCCCTCTACCCCACCTACCACTCCTCCGGGAGCTGGGGCAGCCGTCGGCGCGGCCGCCTGCGCCGGACGCCTGCTCGGCCTCGACCGGGCCCGGCTGCGCGAGGCGCTGGGCGCGGCGGAGTACCACGCCCCCATCGCCCCGATGGTCAAGGGCATCGACGTCCCCTGCATGGGCAAGGACTCGCTCGGCTGGGGCAACATGACGGGGCTCGTGTCGGTGTTCATGGCCGGCCGCGGGTTCACGGGCGTCGAGCCTTTTTTCAGCGAAGCGCCCGAAAAAGAATTGCTGACGGCGCTGGGGCGGCAGTACGAGATCCTGAACCTCTATTTCAAGCCATACGCCGCCTGCCGCTGGGCCCAACCCGCAGTGGCCGGCTGCCTGAAGCTCGTGCGGCAGCACCGGCTTGCCCCCGCGGACATCGCCCGGGTCAGGGTGCGCACCTTCGCGGCCGCGGCCTCGCTCACCCGCATCCCGCCGCGCAACACCGAGGAGGCCCAGTACAACCTCGCCTTCCCGGTGGCGGCAGCGCTCCTGGACGGGGCCGTGGGGCCGGCCCAGGTGCTGCCCCCGCGCCTGTTCGACCGGGACGTGCTCGACCTGGCCGCCCGCCTGGACGTCGAGGTGGCCCCGGAGTTCGAGGTGCGCTTCCCCGCCAAGGCCATCGCCAGCGTCGAGATCACCACCCATGGCGGAAAAAGCTACGACTCGGGCGCGGTGGAAGCCCGCTGGGAGCCGCCCGACAGCCTGCCATCCGATGACGAGCTCACGGAGAAATTCCTGTGGCTGGCCGGCCCTGTTTTAGATCGAGACCGGGCCCAAGAGCTGCTGCGGCTGGTCTGGAATTTCGACGGTGTGCCGGACGCCCGGCAATTAATCAACCTGACGTTCACCGATCGTTAACGCCCTGCCGCCCCGCCCGGACGCGCTGACCGCACCGCGCATTCGGGCGGGGGAAATTGTTCTTCCCCCGAACCCCTGGCCTCTCGAACCTTCGAACCCTTGACCCCTTAATCCTTATTTGCCATAGTCTGCCCTCCGAATTGCAGAAAAGGCAGTGTTACGTTTTGCATAAAATCCAACTGCTAAAAGATGTTTTTGATTTCGCCCAACACCTAAAACCTCAAACTTAAAACCGAAGTAACTCCCATGCCCATTGAGAAAATCAAGGATCACCTGCTCGGCCGCATCCAGGCGGCGGCCCAGACCTCGTTCGGCCAGCCCGCCCAGGGGCTCGCGATCGTCTTCCCGCCCGACCTCCAGCTCGGCCACCTGGCCGTGGGCTGCTTCCCGCTCGCCAAGCCGCTGCGCAAGAGCCCGGCCGAGATCGCCCGGACCATCGCCGCGGCCGTGACGCCGGACGATATCATTGCGACTGCGGCTGCGGCCGGCCCTTACATCAATTTCACCCTGCACCCGGCGGTGCTGTTCGGCGAGGTCCTCGCCGCGATCACCGCGGGCGGGGCAGCTTCGGGCAGGCGGCCGCCCCGTCCGGCCGGCGCGTGATGGTCGAGTACCTCTCGCCCAACACGAACAAGCCCCTGCACCTCGGGCACCTGCGCAACGCCTCGCTCGGGATCGCAGTCGCGCGCGCTGCTCGCGGCCGGCGGCCACCGGGTCGTCAAGTCCATCCTGGTCAACGACCGCGGGGTGCACATCTGCAAGAGCATGCTGGCCTGGCAGCGTTGGGCGGCCGGGGCGACCCCCGAGTCGGCGGGGGTCAAGGGCGACCACTTCGTCGGTACCTGGTACGTGCGCTACGCGATCGAATCCGAAAAGGACCCGTCGCTCGAGCAAGAGATCCAGGAGATGCTCAAGCGCTGGGAAGCCGGGGACCCGGCCACCCAGGCGCTCTGGAAGCGGATGAATCAATGGGTGTACGACGGGTTCGAGGAGACCTACCGCCGCTTCGGGATGGACTTCGACGTCTTCTACTACGAGTCGGACACCTACAAGCTCGGTCGGGACGTCATCGCCGCGGGCCTGGCCAAAGGGGTGTTCGCTGAAGACGAGCGCGGCAACACCGTCTACCCCCTGCCCGAGGCCCAGTTCGGGACCGAGAAGGGCGGGGCGGCCAAGCGCGTGACCGTGCTGCGGCCGGACGGGACGAGTCTTTACATCACCCAAGACATCGGCACCGCGATCCTCAAGGTCACCCAGCAGAACCTGGACTCATCGGTGTACGTCGTCGGCAGCGAGCAGGAGCACCACTTCAAGTGCCTCTTCTCGATGCTGGGGGCACTCGGGTACCCGTGGGCGCCGAACTGCTCCCACCTGTCCTACGGCATGGTCTACCTGCCGGAAGGCAAGATGAAGTCGCGCGAGGGCAAGGTGGTGGACGCCGACGACCTCATCGCCGGCATGGTCGAGCTGGCCGAGGAGGAGATCCGCCGGCGCGACCCCGAGCACCGGCTCCCCGAGGCCGAGATCCGGCGGCGTGCGACCGTCATCGGGACCGGCGCGATCAAATACTACCTCCTGCGGGTCAAGCCGCAGGCCGAGCATCAACTTCGACCCGGCCGAGTCCATCTCGTTCGACGGGTTCACCGGGCCCTACTGCCAGTACGCCTACGCCCGCGATCTTCGGCATCCTGGAGAAAGCCGCCGCACGGGCGGCGGGCGGAACGGCCGACCTGTCGCTGCTCGGCAACGTCGAGGAGCTGCTGCTGCTCAAGGCCCTGATCCAGTTCCCCGAGGAGGTGGCCGGCGCGGTCGCCGAGTACAACCCCTCCCGCGTCGCGGTGCACGTCTTCAACACGGCCAAGGCCTTCAACCAGTTCTACAACCGGCACCCGGTGCTCCAGGCCGGCAGCGACGCGCTCACCGCCGCGCGCGCCTGGAGCTGATCCGCGCGACCGCTGCCGTGCTGAAGAACGGGCTCGCGCTGTTGGGGGTCGAGGTGTTGGAGAATATGTAGGTGTTTGGGTGTTCAGGTATCTGGGTGTTTGGTGATTGAACGCAAATGAAACACCTCGCGTTCATGCCTCAGCCCAGGAGACGCCCAAATACCGAAACACCCAAATACCAAAACACCACCGGAATTCATCACTATGACATCACGAATTCTAATTAAAATCGGCGGTCGGGCCTTCGACGGCGAGGACGGGTTCAGGGCGCTCGCCCGCGCCATCCGCGCGACCCCGGAAGCCGAGGTCATCATCGTGCACGGCGGCGGGGCCGAGATCTCCCAGGCCTTGAAGGCCGCCGGCCGCGAGACGGTCTTCGTGGACGGCATGCGGGTGACCCAGGCCGAGGACGTCCAGATCGTGGAGTCGGTGCTCTCCGGCACCATCAACGCGCGCATCGCCGGCTGGCTGTCGCAGAACGGAGTCGGCCTGCCGCCGGATGTCCGGCAAGACCCAAAGACTCCTGGTCGCCGAGCCGCTCCTGACCCGCGGCGGGCAGAGCATGGGCTTCGTCGGCCGAATCGTGCAGGTCAACCCCGCGGCGGCGCTCGATGCGCTCGCGGCCGGGGAGGTGCCGGTGGTCTCGCCCATCTCCGGCGATACCGGCGGGCAAAGCTACAACGTGAACGCCGACAGCGCCGCGGCGGCCCTGGCGGCGGCCGCGGCTGCACCGACCTGGTCTTCGTCACCGACGTGCCCGGCGTGCTGGTCGGCGGCAACCATTAGATCCCCAGCCTGACGGCTGCCGGAGGCGAGGAGCCTGATCGCGACGGCACGATCAAGGGCGGCATGGTGGCCAAGATGGAATCCGTGTTCGAGGCCCTCGACGGCGGTGTGCCCCGCGTCCACGTGATCCAGTGGCAGGGGCCCGAGACCCTGAGCAGCATCGCCAATCAGAAACAGATTCCGGGAACCAGCTTCCGCCATGCATGAAATTTCCAGCCGGCCGGTCGACGCCGTCGATTTCGCAGTCGTACGCTGGATAGACGGATTCGAGACATCACCGCCGAGTTCCCGGCCTATCTGACCGACGAGTCCAAATTTTCCTGCAAGCCCTTCGACCATCTTTTCTTCCCGCAGCACGGAGGCCGAGCTCGCGGCTGTATTAAAGGAGATGGGCCGCCGCGCGGATAACGGTCACCGTCGCCGGGGCGCGCACCGGCCTGGTGGGCGGCTGTGTCCCGAACCAGGGCGCGCTGGTGTCGCTCGAGAACTCTCGACCGGGTGCTGGCCCTCTACCGTGACGTACCCTCGGCAGAATGGCGGCCTCGGGCGCAGTGCGCCGTCACCCTGCGCACCATCGCGGCCCAGCTTGCGGTCAAGCGCTTCCCGGACATCGAGCCTGCGCCGACGGCGACGACCCTGATGGCGATCGACCGCTTCCGGCAGGAGCCGGACGACTACGCCTACCCGCCCGACCCGACCGAAATGAGCGCCTCCCTGGGCGGCACGGTCGCCACGAACGCCTCCGGGGCGCGCACCTTCCGCTACGGCCCGACCCGCGCCTGGGTGCGCGGCCTCGCGCGTGATGCTTGCCAACGGCGAGTTCCTGGAGCTCCCCCGCGGCAAGTATTTCGCCTCGCCCGAGCGGGGAGTTCGTCGTCAGCGACTCCGCGGGCCGTGATTACCGCGTGAAGATCCCGACCTACCCGCGCCCCGCACCAAGAACACCGCCGGCTTTTTCACCGCGCCCCACATGGACCTCGTCGACCTCTTCATCGGATCGGAGGGCGCCTTCGGCGTCATCACCGAGGTCACGGTGGGTCTGTTCCAGCGGCCGCCCAAGATCTCGATCGTGCAGTTCCTGCAATCCGACGACCAGGCCATCGCGCTCGTGGAGGCCCTGCGCGCCGAATGCCCGCATCCGGCTCGACCTGCTCGAGTCCTACTCCGGCAGCGCCCTCGATCTCTTGCGCGAGCGGCAGCGGCGGGACGCCCGGTCGGTGGGCACCCCGCCCATCCCCGAAACGGCCGGGGCCGCTCTCTTCTTCGAGCTGGATTTCGACCCGGCCGACAAGACCGTGACGATGGACGCCCTCGACGCGGCGGTGCGGGGCTGCGGGGCGTCGCTCTCCGATTCCTGGTCGGCCTACGAGAACCGCGAGCTGGACCGGCTCAAGGGCTTCCGCCACATCCTGCCCGAGACCATCAACGCCATCATCGCCGAGCGCAAGAAGCAACACCCCGGCCTGCACAAGCTCGGCACCGACCTGGCCGTCCCCGACGAGCGCCTCGCCGACATGTGGGCGGTCTACCGCGAAGCGCTCGCGGGCGCAGGACTGGAGTGGGCGGCCTTCGGCCACATCGGCAACAACCACGTGCACATCAACATCATGCCGCGCGACATGGCCGACCTGCAAAAGGCGCTGGGCCTTTACCAGATGTTCGCGGACAAGGCGGTTGCGTTCGGCGGGTCGGTTTCGGCCGAGCACGGCATCGGCAAGCTCAAGGCCAAGTTCCTGAAGACCATGTTCAGCCCCGAGGAGATCGAGGAGATGCGCGCGGTGAAGCGGGCGCTGGATCCGCAGCTATTGCTCAACCCGGGAAATATATTTGAGGAATGAGCATGATCCGGGATGAATTCAGCCGTCCGACACGATGGACGGGAACGCCTCGATCCCCAATCAACACCCAAACCCCTCAACCACCCAAACACCATGAAATCGTCGTCTGCGTCAAACAGGTCCCCGAGATCACCAACGTGCGGGTCAATCCCGAGACGGGGACCTTGATCCGCGAAGGGGTGGCCTCCATCCTCAACCCCTTCTGCGAGTACGCCCTGGACCATGCCGTGCGGCTCAAGGCCGGCAAACCCGGAATCGAGATCACGGCCGTCAGCATGGGGCCGCCCCAGGCTGGGCGGCGCTCCTGCGCTGCCTGGAGCTCGGCGCCGACCGCGCGATCCTCGTGAGCGACCGCCAGTTCGCCGGCGCCGACACCTGGGCTACCGCGCTGACGCTGGCGGCGGCCATCCGCAAGGTCGTACCGGCTATGACCTCATCTTCGCCGGAAAGCAGGCGATCGACGGCGATACCGCCCAGGTGGGCCCTGAGATCGCGGAGATCCTGGGGATGCCCCAGGTCATGTACGGAGTCGAAATGGCACTCACACCCAACCGCCGGCGTATCCGCGTCAAGCGCGAGGTCGAGTGGGGGTACGAGGTCATAGAGGCGCGGCTGCCTGCGCTCGTCTCGGCCAGCAAGGGCGAGTCCCTGCGCCGCATGCCTTCGCTGGCCGCCGTGCTCGCCGCCCGCGGCCGGGAGCTCGCCGTGATCGGCGCGGCGGAGTTGGGGTCTGTCCGAGAACGAACTCGGGCTGGCCGGCTCCTTCACCCAGGTCGTCAAGGTCTTCCCGCCCGCACCCAAAGAGGGTGGGCGCCGGATCGAAGGGCTCGATCCGGCCGCGGCCGCGCGCGAGATCGCGGCCTTTCTGCGGGCGGAGGGGTTCATCCCATGCTGAAGGTCGACCAGCCGATCTGCACCCTGTGCGGCCTGTGTCAGAAGGCCTGCCCCTTCGGCGCGATCACGGCCGGCAAGGAAGCCGTGAGCGTGGACGAGCGCTGCACGCTCTGCGGGGCGTGCGTCAACATCTGCCCGGCCTCGGCGCTCTCGATCGAGCGCCGACAGGCCTCGGCCGAGGAGCTGGCAACATACAACGGGGTCTTCGTCTGGGCGGAGTGCGAGCCGCACGGCGAGCGGCGCGGGCCTCGCAAGGTGGTCTACGAGCTGCTCACGCACGGCCGCAGGCTGGCCGACCGGCTGGGGCAGCCCCTGGTCGCCGTGGCGTTGGGCGGCGAGCGCATGGACGGGCTCGAGCGGTTGTGCGCTTACGGTGCGGACCGCGTCGTCCGGTGCCGCCACGCGCTGCTCGACCGCTACACGACCGACGGGTTCACGACGGCGCTGGCGGCGGTGGTGGCCAAAGAGAAGCCCGCGGTCCTGCTCTTCGGCGCGACGCCGAACGGCCGGGATCTCGCCCCGCGTGTCGCCGCGCGCCTGCGCTTCGGGTTGACGGCGGACTGCACGGGGCTGGACATCGACGGGGAAGGGCAACTTGTCCAGACGCGCCCGGCCTTCGGGGGCAACATCATGGCGAGCATCGTCTCGCCCTGGACCCGCCCCCAGGCGGCCACCGTGCGGCCGAACGTCTTCGCCGCGGCGCCCGCTGCGGACACTCGCCCCGTGAACATCGAAGACTTTCCGGTGACCCTTTCGAAGACCGCCATCCGCACCCAGGTCGTGGAGGAGATCGCGACCGCGTCGGACGGGGAGACGATCGAGGAGGCGCGCGTCGTCGTTGCGGCCGGACGCGGCTGCGGGGAGCCGTCTAACCTGGACCTGGTGCGCCGCCTGGCCCGGCGGCTCGGAGGCACCATGGCCGGCTCGCGCGCGATCGTCGAGCTCGGCTGGATCCCGCACACGCGGCAGGTCGGGCAGTCCGGTACGACCGTCGGCCCGGACCTCTACGTGGCGGTCGGCATCAGCGGCGCCATCCAGCACGTGGTGGGGATGAGCTCCTCGCGCAAGGTCGTCGCCATCAACCGCGACCCGGAGGCCCCGATTTTCAAGGTGGCGGACATCGGGGTGGTCGGGGATGCGCTCGCGATTCTGCCCAGGCTGTTGGACGAGCTGGATAAAAGCAGCTGATAGTGTTTGGTGTCTTTTGGTATTTGGCAACTGACAACCCCCCTGCCCCCCTCCCGCAAGGGGAGGGGGGCAGGGAGATTTTGATGTTAGCTAACCCCCAAACACGAAACACGAAAAACTAAACACGCATCATGACAGTTTCTTCAGCACCGCATCCGTCACGTCTTTGGTCCCGGCCTTGCCCCCGAGATCCCGCGTCAGAACCTTGCCCTCGCCCGTGACCGTCTCGATGGCCGCCATGAGCGCCTTGGCGGCGGGAGCCTCCTTCAGGAAGTCCAGCATCATCGCCACCGACCAGATCTGGTCGCGATCGGGTTGGCGATCCCCTTGCCGGCGATGTCCGGCGCCGAGCCGTGCACCGGCTCGAACATGGAGGGGAACTCGCCGCTCGGGATTGAGGTTGGCCGAGGGCGCGATGCCGATGCTGCCCGCGACGGCCGGGCCGAGGTCGGAGAGGATGTCGCCGAAGAGGTTGCTGCCCACCACCACGTCGAACCAGTCCGGGTGCTGCGACGAAGTGCGCCGTGAGGATGTCGATGTGGTACTGGTCCGGTCTGCACGTCCGGGTAGTCCTTGGCCACGGCGCGGAAGCGCTCGTCCCAGAAGGGCATGGTGTGGATGATGCCGTTGGACTTGGTGGCCGAGGTCAGGTGCTTGCGCGGCCGCGGCTGCGGGCCAGCTCGAAGGCGTAGCGCACGATGCGGTCCACGCCCGCGCCGGGTGAAGACGCTCTCCTGGATCGCCATCTCGTGCTCGGTGCCCTGGATACAGCCGGCCGCCGACCTCGGAGTACTCGCCCTCGGTGTTCTCGCGCACGATCACGAAATCGATGTCGCCCGGCCGTGCGGCCGGCCAGGGGCGAGCGCACGCCCGGCAGGAGCCGCACCGGCCGCATGTTCACGTACTGGTCGAAGCCGCGGCGGATGGGGATCAGCAGGCCCCAGAGCGAGACGTGGTCCGGCATGTTCGGGGCGCCGACCGCGCCGAGCAGGATCGCGTCGAAGGGCCGCAGCCGCTCGATCCCGTCCTCGGGCATCATGACGCCGTGCTCGACATAGTGGCGGCAAGAATACGGGAACTCGTTGAATTCCATCTTGAAGGCAAACTGCGCGGACAGCGCCTTCAACACTCGGACGCCTTCCGGGACGACCTCCAAGCCGATGCCGTCCCCCGGGATCAGGGCCACGCGATGGGTCATGTTCGACGCTCCTTTGAAATCGAAAAATGAGGTTGTGGAAAGGGCCGGCAACCGGTAGAAGGCCCTCTCCGGTGCCACTTTCGTATATCAGCCGGGCTCAAAAGTCCAAGCGCAATTTGACATCCGCGCGCTCGGCTTTATACCTCTCCATCCCCGGCAGCGGGATCGCTGGGCACACGACCCCGCACAGGAAGGGCTGGCATGGCGGATCGCATCGTCGCAATCCTGCAAAAGTTGATCGCGTTGAACTCCGTCAACGCAACCCTGTCCGGCGGCCCGGGCGAGCAGGAGATCGCTGGCTGGATCCAGGCACACTTGGGCCGGCTCGGGTTCGAGGCGAGCGTGCAGACGGTGGCCGCAGACTGCGCCAACGTGGTCGCCCGGGTCCCTGGACGCGGCCCCGGTGCGCCCACGCTGCTCAACGGCCACATCGACACGGTCGCGCGCTGAGGGCATGCCCGCGGCGTTCGCGCTGCGCGAGGACGGCGACCGGCTCTATGGCCGCGGGGCCTACGACATGAAGGGCGGTGTGGCCGTGATGCTGCGGCTGGCCGAGCACTGGAGCCGCACCCCGCCGGCCCGCGACGTATGGCTGACCTTCTCGGGTGACGAGGAGGACCGCAGCCGGGGAACCGAGTTCCTGGTGTCCGCGTGGCTGCCGACCCTGCCGCAGGCGCCCGGCGCGGCCATCGTCCTGGAGCCGACCGAGGAGGCCCTCGGCGTGGCGCACAAAGGGTTCACCTGGTTTGAGGTCGAGGTGCTCGGCCGCGCCGCCCACGGCAGCCGGCCGGAGCAGGGCGTCGACGCCATCCTGCCGCTGCGCGCAGCCCTGGCCGAGCTCGACGCGCATCGACTGCGGGCTGCGGTCCCGCCCGCCCGACGCGCTGCTCGGGACCGCTTCGCTGCACGGGGGGCGGATCGAAGGCGGCACCGAGCTCAGTGTCATCCCGGCCCGGGCGCGGCTGCAGTGGGAGCGGCGCACCCTGCCGGAAGAGGCGGCCGCGGACGTCGACTGCGAGCTCGACCGGGTCGCCGCGGCCGTGACCGCCCTGCCCGGCGGGCACACCGTGACCGCGCGGCGGATCTTCGGCCGTCCGCCGTACCGCTGCCCGATGGAATCCGACCTCCTGCGGCGGCTGCGGCAGGCCATGCCCGCCGCTCCGCTCGCCGGCCTGTCCTTCTGGGCGGATTCGGCCCTGATCGGCCTGGCAGGGGTGCCGTGCGTGCTGTTCGGCCCGGCCGGGCACGGAGCCCACGCGATCGACGAGTGGGTCAGCCGGCGCAGCCTGCTGCGCGTGTACGAGGTCCTGCGGGACCTCCTTGGAAAGGAGTGACATGAATCAGCGTCAGGAGTTGCGCAACCTCGCCATCATCGCCCACGTCGACCACGGCAAGACCACCCTGGTGGACGCCATGCTCTGGCAGAGCGGCGTTTTTCGCGACAACGAGCAGGTGGCCGAACGGGTCATGGACAGCATGGACCTCGAGCGCGAGAAGGGCATCACCATCATGGCCAAGAACACGGCCATCGTCTATCAAGGGCACCAAGATCAACATCGTCGACACCCCGGGCCACGCGGATTTCGGCGGCGAGGTCGAGCGCACGCTCAACATGGTGGACGGCGTGATGCTGCTGGTCGACGCCACCGAGGGCCCGCTGCCCCAGACGCGCTTCGTGCTCGGCAAGGCGCTCGCCCGCGGTCTGCCGCCCATCGTCGTGATCAACAAGATCGACCGGCCCGACCGGCGCATCCAGGAGGTGCTGGACGAGGTCTACGATCTCTTCATCGACCTGGACGCGACCGAGGAGCAGCTCGACTTCCCGGTGCTCTACACCAACGCCAAGGCCGGCATCGCGCTGACCGACCCGGAGAGGCACAGGGGCGCGACCTGGTGCCGCTCTTCGAGTCCATCATCGCCTCGATCCCCGCGCCCGTCTACGACCCGGCCGCGCCGCTGCAGTTCCTGGTCACCAACCTGCAGCACAGCGACTACGTCGGCCGCATCGCGGTCGGCAAGGTCGTCAACGGCACGCTGCAGAAAAGGACCGGGACGTGGCGCTGCTCAAGCCGGACGGGACCAGCCGGGAGACGACCTTGAGCGTCGTCTACACGTTACGAAGGCCTCAACCGGGTCGAGCGGGACGTGGTCGACGCCGGCGACATCGCGGCCGTGGCCGGTGTCGAGGACATTTTCATCGGCGACACGCTCGGGCGACCCGCTCGACCCGCGGCCGCTGCCGGCCATCACCGTGGAGGAGCCCACCATCTCCATGGTGTTCTCGGTGAACACCTCGCCCGCTGGCAGGCAAGGAGCGGCGCTACCTCACCTCGCCGGCACATCAAGGATCGTCTCGACAAGGAGCTGCTTTACAACGTGAGCCTGCGGGTCGAACAGGCGGAGAACCGGGACTCGTTCCGCGTGAGCGCCCGCGGCGAGCTGCAGCTGGCCGTGCTGGTGGAGACCATGCGCCGGGAAGGCTTCGAGCTGTCGCTGTCCAGGCCCGCGGGTCATCACCCGCCAGATGGACGGGCAGACCGTGGAGCCGCATGGAGCTGGCCGTGGTGGACATCCCGGAGAAGTTCATCGGGATCGTGACCGAGATGATGAGCAGCCGGCGCGGCAAGATGGTCAAGATGGTCAACAACGGCTTCGGCCGCGTGCGCCTGGAGTTCGAGATCCCGTCGCGCGGGCTGATCGGCTTCCGCAGCCAGTTCCTGACCGACACCCACGGCACCGGGATCCTCAACACGCTCGTCGTCGGCCACCTGCCCTACGCCGGCGAGATCGCCGGCCGGCCCAACGGCGTGCTGGTCTCCGACCGCGACGGCAAGGCCGTGACCTACGCCATCTTCCACCTGCAGCCGCGCGGCATCATCTTCGTCAGCCCCAACGACCCGGTCTACCCGGGCCTGATCGTGGGCGAGAACTCCCGGCCCCAGGACCTGTGGGTCAACATCTGCAAAGAAAAGAAGCTCACCAATATCCGCGCCTCCGGCACCGACGAGGCCTTGCGCCTGATCCCGCCGCGGCAGTTCACGCTCGAGCAGGCCATGGAGTACATCGGCGACGACGAGCTGGTGGAGGTCACACCGAAGTCCATCCGGCTGCGGAAGATGAAGACCCGGTAGAGGCGGCTGCGGCAGATCGCCGGGGTCAGGGATGTTCTGCCTCCGCGCCCGCGCGGAAGATGTCCGCCAGCTTCCTGGCCAGGACGTTCGGGTCGAGGGGTTTGAGCATGTAGCCGTCCAGGCCGGTGCGGCGGGCCTTTTCCTCGTCCAGGTCGAAGTCGCTCGCGGTGATGGCCAGGATCGGGGTCCGGCGGCCTCCGGCCGGCTCGAGGCGCCGGATCTCGGCCGCCAGGCCGTAGCCGTCCAGCCCCGGCATCTCGATGTCCGTCAGCACGAGATCGAATTCCCCCGCCCGAAACCGGTCGAGCGCCTCCCGGCCGTCGGCGGCCTCCGCCACCGTGTAGCCCAGGGCGGCGAGCTGGCTCAGCATGATCTCCCGGTTGATGGGGTTGTCCTCGGCCAGCAGCACGCGGGTCACCGCGCCGGCGGCCCCGGCGCCGCCCAGGGCCTCGCGTTCCTCGTCGCAGTCCGCGAAGGTCAGGGCGATGTTGCGGAAGGTGTCCGTGAGTGCGAGGAACGCGTCGACCACGTCCGGGTCGAAGTGGGTGCCGCGGCCCTCGCGGATGATCGCGACGGCTTTCTCGTGGGTCATCGGCGGCTTGTAGACCCGTTTGCTGATCAGGGCGTCGTAGACGTCGGCGAGCGCCATCAGCCGGCCCGAGACGGGGATTTCCTCGCCCTTGAGCCCGCGCGGGTAGCCCGAGCCGTCCCACTTCTCCTGGTGGGAGCCGGCGATCTCGCGCGCGTGGCGCAGGAAGGTGCTCCGGCCGAGCTTCTGCTCGGTCCGCCGCAGCGCCTCCTCGCCGAAGAGCGTGTGCCGTTTCATCTCCGCGAATTCAGTATCGTCCAGCCGCCCGGCCTTGAGCAGGATGTGGTCGCGCACCCCCACCTTGCCCACGTCGTGCAGGGGGGCCGAGAGGTAGAGCAGCTCGATGGCCTCCTCATCCAGCGTCTCCCGGAACCGTGCGTGGTTCTTCAAGTGCACGGCGAGCGCCTTCACGTAGTTCTGGGTGCGCTTGATGTGGCCGCCGGTCTCGGGGTCGCGGTACTCGGCCAAGGTCGCCAGGCTCTCGATCATGACCGCCTGGGTCAGCTGCACCTCGCGGGTCTTCAGCCGCACTAAATCCTCGAGCCGGTCCCGGTGGCGCTTGAGCTCGAGGTGGTTGCGCACCCGCGCCCGCACCAGTTCCGGGTTGATGGGCTTGGTGATGTAGTCCGCCGCGCCGAGCGCCAGCCCCCTGGCCTCGTCCCCGGCGTCGGCCATCGCGGTCAGGAAAATGACCGGGATGTGCCGGGTGACCGCGTCGGCCTTGATCGTCCGGCAGACCTCGTAGCCGTCCATCTCCGGCATCATGATGTCCAGCAGGATCAGGTCGGGGCCGGCTTTGCGGACGATCTCGAGCGCGCGCTTCCCGTTCTTGGCGATCAGCAGTTTGTAGCCAAACCCATCCAGGGTCTCGCGCAGCACCTGCAGGTTGGCGGTGTTGTCGTCCACGAGGAGGATTTTAGGCTCCGCCAGCGCGGGTGCGTGTTGATCGATGGGGTCCGTCATCTACGGCTTTCTTAAAAAAATAGGGGTCAGGGTTCAGAGTTCAGGGAATCGAGGCTGCCGATCTTTGGTCTACGTCGTATGGCGGTTATGCGATATCGATTATTTTTCGAGCGCTTCGGCCAGCTTCAGCACTCCGTCGAAGTCGAAATCCTCGGCCAGCTGAGCGACTTTTGCCTGGTAAGGACCAAAGGCTTCGGACGTGGCGGCCAGCTCGCTGCAGACGGCCGCCAGACCCGACACGTCCCCCAGCTCGGCCGCCTCCCGCAACCGGAGAGCGGCCTCTTTGGCCAGCGCCGGGGGCAGCGTCACGCCGGCCTCCTCCGCCGGGACGGCTGCGGGCGTGGCTGCCGGCATCAGGGGGCCCACAGCAGCCAGCGCCCGGCCCAGAGCTCCCTGAAAGGCTTCGAACGCCGGGGTGACCTCGTCGGCCGCCGGCGGACGGGCGGGGTCGGCGTGCTTGACAAGGTTTTCCAAGCCCACCGACTGCTGCTGCAGACCCTTGGCCGCCAGGTTGCCGGCCACCCCCTTGATGGCGTGCACCAGGCCGTGGACGCGGTCGAAGTCGCCGGCATCGAGCGCGTGGCGGACCTCCGCGTCCGCCCGGGCATACTGGGTCGCGAAATTTACCAGCAGCTTGCGGTAAAGCGCCCGGTTGCCCATCAACCGCTGCAGTCCCTCGGCCAGGTCGAATTCGGGCAGCGTCTCCGGCAGGGTCTGCTCCCCGGACGATGGAATCGCCTTGGGCGGCGCCGCCGCGGCCGGTTTCCCGGCTGGGCCACGGGCTACGATCCACTTCGCCAGGGTCCCGAAGAGCCGCGGCGGGTCGATGGGCTTGGTGATGTGGTCGTCCATGCCGGCGGCAATGCTCCGCTCGTGGTCGCCGGACATCGCGTGGGCGGTCATCGCGATGATGGGGAGCCGGCGGGCCGGCGGCCGCTGCGCTTCCAGCTCCCTGATTTTGCGTGTGGCTGTGTGGCCGTCCATCACCGGCATCTGGACGTCCATGAGGACCGCATCGTAGGTCGTGGCCCGAACCCGGTCGAGCGCCTCCTGGCCGTTGCCGGCCACCGTCACCCTGATCCCGGCCCCGGAGAGGATCTCCATGGCCACCTGCTGGTTGATCTCGTTGTCCTCCACCAGCAGCACGTTCGCGCCGGCCAGCGTTTCGGCCGCCGCCTCCTCCAGCTCCTTCTCGGTGTCCGTCCGAAGCTCCCGCGGGGCTTCCTGGCCGAAGGCCTGCATGATTGTGTCGAACATCACCGACGGGCTGACCGGCTTGATCAAAAACCCGTCCAGGCCCATCTTCTCCGCCTGGCGCATGATCTCCTCGCGCCCGTAGGCGGTCACCAGGATGATGCGCGGCATCCGGCCCAGGCCCGCAAGGGTCTTGATGCGCCTGGCCGTTTCGATGCCGTCGATCCCCGGCATCTTCCAGTCCATGACCACCAGGTCGTAGCCGCGGTCGGGTGCCGCTTTCTCGAACTCCGCCAACCCCTCCTCGCCCGAAGCCGCCAGCGTCACCTCGAAGGAGAACGACTCCAGCATCCCCTGCAGGATCTCGCGCGAGGTCGAGTTGTCGTCGACCACCAGCGTTCGCAGGTCCCTCAGGTCCGGTGGCGGGGAATGCCGGGTGAGGGGTTGTTCGCGGCCGATCCCGAAGGCCGCGGTGAAGCAAAACGTGCTGCCCTGGCCGGGCGCGCTTTCGACCCAGATCCGGCCGCCCATCAACTCCACCAGGCGCTTGCTGATCGCAAGGCCCAGCCCCGTGCCGCCGAACTTGCGGGTGGTCGAGGTGTCGGCCTGGGAGAAGGAGGTGAACAGCTTGGCCTTCTGTTCCTCGGTGAGGCCGATGCCGGTGTCCTTGACGGCGAACTTGATCTCCACCGTCCGCTCTCCGCGGCTGACCAGTTCGGTGGAGACGACGATCTCGCCGTGCTCCGTGAACTTGACGGCATTGTTGGAGAGATTGATGAGCACCTGCCCCAGCCGCAGCGGGTCCCCCACGAGCGCCCGGGGTGCGTCCGGGTCGGCGCAGAACAGGACTTCGATCCCCTCTTTTTCGTGGGCCTTGACCGTGATCAGGCTGGCCAGGTTGTCCAGCACTTCTTCCAGGTTGAAGGGCACCGCCTCCATTTCCAGCTTGCCGGCCTCGATCTTGGAGAAATCCAGGATGTCGTTGATGATTCCGAGCAGCGAGGTGCCGGCGGTCTGGATCTTGTGAAGGTAGTCGCTTTGCTTGGGAGTGAGCTCGGTCTTGAGCGCCAGATGGGTCATGCCCAGGATGGCATTCATGGGCGTGCGGATCTCGTGGCTCATGTTGGCCAGGAAATCCCCTTTGGCCTTGCTGGCGGCCTCGGCGGCTTCCTGGGCCAGGCGCAGCTTCACTTCCATTTGCTTGCGGTCGGTAATGTCGCGCAGCGCTTCGATGGCGCCGGCCGGGTTGCCGGACGCGTCGCAAAGCAGCCCCGCCGTGCCGCTGAGGTAAAGCCCCCCGTCCCCCAGGCGGGGGTGATAGGACTCGGAACGCAGGATGTCGCCGTCCTTCTTGATCGACAGGTATTTTTCCGCGAACTCCGGCTTCCACATCCGGATGAGGTCGATCAGCACGGGCCGCCGATCGTCGTAGAACGCCAGGGAATACTCGTAATCTCCTTTCCCGACCATGTCCGTTGCCGGCCGGCCGGTGAGCACCTCCATGGCCCGGTTCCAGGTGACCACCACCCCGTTGCAATCGACCACCCAGGTCGGGTCCGGCAGGAAGTCGATGATCTGGGTCAAACGCTGCTCGGAGTTCCGGACTCTTTCCGCGGCCCGCTTGCGTTCGGTGATGTCGGAAAAAGCGATCACTGCGCCGATGACCCGGCCCTCCCGGAGAACGGGGTTGGCGGTGTACTCGGCGGGGAATCCCGTGCCGTCCCTGCGCCAGAGCATCTCATCATCCACGCGGTGGACCTCGCCGTCGGTGAAGGCCGCCCGCATGGGGCAGCCCTCGGCCGGGTAGGGGCTGCCGTCGGCGCGGCTGTGATGGATGAGGTCGTGGATGGGTTTGCCGATGAGCTCGCCGTCGCCGAAGCCGAGCAGGCGCTCGGCGGCGTTGTTGACGAAGGTCGCCCGGCCCTCGCGGTCGACCCCGATGATGCCGTCGCCGGCCGAGTCCAGGGTGAGACGGGTGCGCTCCTCGGCCTCGCGCCGCAGCACGGCCTCGCGCGCCAGCTTGCGGTTCCAAATGACGATCACCGTCAGGATGGCGGCGACGACGACGCAGACCGCCCCCACGATGCTCCCGACCAGCGTCCAGTCCATCGTGCGTTCGAAGCGCACGTTGACCCAGCGATTGACGATTTCGGCCTTCTCGGCTTCGGTGATGGCGGCGAGGGCCCGATTAAGGGGTGGGATCAGCTCCGGCCAGTCGGGCCGCACGGCGAACGCAAAGCGCATCTTGTAAGGGGTCGTCGCGGCCACCTTCAGGTTTTTCAGGCCGAGCATTTGGGTGGCGTACGAGATGGAGACCATGTCCCCCACGAACGCGTCGATCCGGCCCTCCGCCACCTGGGCGACGGCCTCCTCGACGGTGTCGATCAGGACCCAGCTGCGATTGGGGTAGTCCTCCTCGAGGTACTCCTGGGTGGCGTAGCCCGTGATCACCCCGACCCGGCGGGCGGCGAGATCCTGGAGGCCGGAGATGAAGGCGGCGTCCGCGCGCGCCAGGATCACGACCGCGGTCGTCAGGTACGGCTCGGTGAAGAGCAGCTGCTCCTGGCGCATGGCCGTGACGGCGCAGAGCGGGATCACGTCCAGCCGGCCGTCCAGCATCATCCGCAGGGCCTGGGCCCGATCGACATCGGGGGCCGGTTGCATGTCGATCCCGAGCAGGTCGTTGACCCGGCGCACGTAATCCGAGGCGATGCCCGCGTACGCCTGCAGCTCGTCGAAGAATTCCAGCGGCGCGCGCTCGGGATCCACCCCCAGCCGGATCTCCCGGTGGCGGCTCAACCAGGCGCGGTCCTCGGCCGTCAGGTTCACGAAGGCCGGGGTCGGCCCGGCCGGCGCGGATTGGGCGCTGCCCGCCGCCGGGGTGACGAGCAGCAGCAGGAGGATCAGGGCGCAGACCCAGCGGGAGGCGTTCGTGCAGCGCCTGCCCGCAGGCATCATGGGGTAGGATGAAACGGTCGGCAGCATGGCAGCGCCCTCTTTCGATCGGGTTGAGCGACGTCAGTCGATGAACCCCAGCAGCAGCGTCTGGTCGTCATCGGCCGGCCGGCCGCCGGCAAAGGCTTCGACGTCCTGCATCAGGGATGCGACGAGGTCGGCGGGCTTTTTCGCCTGGCTTTCCATGCGGCGGCAGATCCGGTCTTCGCCGTAGGGCTGCTGGTCCGTGTTGAAGCGCTCGGAGATGCCGTCGGTGTAGAAGAGCAGCCGGTCGCCGGCCTTCAGCTGGATGTCCGTGACCGGGACCCGGTCGTAGGGGTCGAACCCCATCATGAACACCCCGTCGCAGGGCAGCTCGCGCGCCCGGCCCTCCGCGGGGCGGAAGAGAATCGGCAGCGGGTGGCCCGCGCGGGCCACCCGCAGGCTGCGGGTGGAGGGGTCCAGGACGGCATAGATCGCCGTCACGAAACTCTCGCGGTTCACCTTGCAAAGGTTGGCGTTGATGGTGGCCAGCACCCGATCGGGCTCGGCATGCAGCTCGGGGCAGGCGCGGAAGAGGGCGCAGGTCATGGCCATCATCACGGTCGCCGGGGCGCTGTGGCCCTCGGAGTCGGCCACCAGCAGTCCGCAGCGGCCGTCCGGGAGTGCGACCGCGTCGTAATAGTCCCCGCCGGCGTAGCGGCTGGTCTCGTAGTGTTCGGCCAGCTTCAGCCCGGGGAACGCGGGCAGCTGCCGGGGCAGGAGCTCGCGCTGCAGGTCCGACACCACTTTGAGCTCGTGCTCGAGCTGATCGCGCTGTTCCTGGACCTCGCGGTTCAGCCGGTGAATCGTCAGGTGGGTGTTGACCCGCGCGATGACCTCCTCGGCCTGGAAGGGCTTGGACACGTAGTCGACCGCCCCGAGTTGCAGCCCTTTGACCTTGTCCGCGGTTTCGTCGAGGGCCGAGAGGAAGATGACCGGGACCCGGGCGGTGACCGGGTCGGCCTTCAGGCGGCGGCAGACCTCGAACCCGTCGATGCCGGGCATCATGATGTCCAGCAGGATGAGGTCCGGGGGCTGCTTGCCGGCGATGGCGAGCGCCGCCTCGCCCGTCTTGGCCACCAGGAGCTTGCAGCCGACGTTCTTGTCCAGGAGCTGATAGAGCATCTGCAGGTTGGCGGCGTTGTCGTCGACCAGGAGTATCGATTCTGCTGCCATGCGGTCGTGCCTCGCGGCGGTTGGGGTTGGATGCTGCGTCACGGTTCCGCCTGCAGGCGGAACCAGGTCTGGGCGTCGAACGGGACCTTGTCGTTGCGGCGCGGCCCTTCCCATCCAGGCACGTTGTCGAAGCCGCCGACCAGGACTTTTTCGACCGACACGCCGCCGATCCGGTAGCCGTGCCGGCGCAGCGGCCCCTCGAGCGGCCCGATGATTTCCGGCCGGGCGAGGACGTCGGCCACGTAGCGGTTGATGTCGCCCCGCCGGGGCTTTCCGGCGGCGGCATCCCAGCCGGGGTCGCGGCCCGCGCTTTCGGCCAGGAAGCGGACCATCCAGGGGTAGTCGATGAGCCGGCCGAAGGCGAGCGACGTGAACACCCGGTCGGGCTCAGCGGAAGGCAAGTCCGCGAAGGCCTGCTCCAACACCCGGAGCACCGCGGACGAGTCGACCCCGCACGGCGTATGCTGAGGGTGCCAGGCGCGCAAACGCAGTGACGGCCAGTTCCCGGCCGCCTCGACCCGCAGGGTGCACTCGCCGGCGGCGGCCGCGGCGATGACCCGATCATCGGCCCCGGCCGGGGAGCTCGCCAATAAAACCAAGCAAGACAGCCAGATGCGGCAGCTGCACATCGCACACCCGTGAAAGCGTCGGCCCTCGCTCCGCACACCCCATCCGGCCGCGAGCCGGCCGGTCGAACCATGGCGGTCGGGTTGCAGGAGTAATGATCTGAAATGTTGGCCTATCTATCTTCTAATTCAATTCCCGCAATTGTGCAATTCGCCGGCCACTGATCCTCTTCGATCAAAAAAATTCTTGACAAATACCTCTTGTTTGGTATCTGGTATACCACATGAGCAGAACTAAGCATCCCGCCCCCCAAAAGTGAGTCTGCTCCCACTAGAACACCCTTCCAGACTGGCGGATCTGGCCTACGCGTCGCTCAAAGAGACGATCCTGAACACCGACTACACGTCGGAGGGTCGCCTGGACGAGCGCGAGCTGGCCGGGAGTTTGAAAATCAGTCGTACCCCCTTGCGGGATGCTATCCACCGCCTGGTCTCGGAAGGCTTCCTGCGGGTCGAGCCGCGGAAAGGCGTTTTCATCATCCGCAAGACCCGTCCGGAGATCATTGAAATCCTCTACGTGCGCGCCGCCCTCGAAGGCATGGCGGCCAAACTGGCGGTCCGGCATATCGCCGATGTCGACTTGGCCCAGATGAAAGCGATGTTTGCCGGGTTCACCGAGCGTAACGTGACCGATCGCGTGGACGACTTTTCACATGCCAACGTGAGCTTCCACGAATTCGTCCTGAAGCTCAGCGGCTGCCAGAAGCTCCAGGACGTCGCTGCCAACATTGCCGACCACATGCGCATGGTCCGGATGACCACCATCCGGCTCGGCAACCGCGCTTCAAACGCCCTGACCGAGCACCTGGAGATGATCGCGGCTTTCGAAAAGCGCGACGGGGAGCTCGCCGGCAGGCTCATGCAGGCGCACATCGAAGGTCTCGCCACGTACGTCGAGGAAAATCGCGGTCTTTTCCCCTGGGGCCCCCTGGCATGAGGTGACCCTGTTCTGACTATAATTTAAATCCGGATTGATGAAAGGAAGAGGACATGCCGAGTAACGAGGAGATCATCGCGGCCCTCGTGGCCAAGGCGCGCATAGCGCAGAAACAGATCGAGAATTACACCCAGGAGCAGATCGACGAGGTCGCCCTTTCGGTCGCGTGGCAGGTTTACAAGGACGAGAACATCGCCGTTTGCGCCCGGACGGCCGTGGACGAAACCGGGAAAGGGGTCTACGAGGACAAGCTCACCAAGCACAAGGTCAAGGTCTTCGGCGTCTGCCGCGACATCAAGCACGCCAAAACCGTCGGCGTGATCGATCGCGACGAGGCCCGCGGACTCACCAAATACGCCAAGCCGGTCGGCGTCGTCGGGGCCCTCACCCCGGTGACCAACCCGACCGCCACCCCGGCCAGCAACGGGACCGGGATCCTCAAGGGACGCAACGCCGTCATATTCGCCCCGCACCCGGCGGCCAAGAACTCCTGCCGCGTGGTGTGCGGCTTCATGCGCGAGGGTCTGCGCCAGGTCGGCGCCCCGGTCGATCTGGTCCAGTTCATCGAAGAGCCGAGCGTGGCGCTCAGCCAGGAGCTCATGCGCCAGGTCGATCTCGTGCTGGCCACCGGCGGGGCGGCCATGGTCAAGTCCGCCTATTCGAGCGGCACGCCCTCGTACGGCGTCGGGGCCGGCAACCCGGTCATCATTGTGGCCGAGGACGCGGAGCTGGCGGATGCGGCCGAGAAGATCCGCATCAGCAAATCCTTCGACAACGCCACCTCCTGCAGCTCGGACAACTCGCTGTTGATCCAGGCCGGCGTCTTCGACCCGATGGTCGCGGAGCTCAAGAAGCAGGGCGGCTACCTCTGCAGCCCCGAGGAGAAGGCCAAACTCGAGAAGTGGATGTGGGTCGCCAACCCCAAGACGGGCGAGGTCGGTCTCAACCCCAAGGTGGTCGCGATTTCCGCCCGCCGGATCGCCGCGGACGCCGGGATATCCGTCCCGGACTCGACCCGCATGCTCATGGTCGTCGGCGAGCGACCGGGCGAGGAGCGCTTCAGCGGAGAGAAAATCTCCCCGGTCCTGGCTCTCTGGCGCTACGGGACGATCGACGAGGCCATCGGGCTGATCGAGAAGCTGCACACCTACGCCGGGATGGGCCATTCCGTCGGCATTTACTCCTTCAACCGCGACTACATCCACAAAGTGGCGCTCGCGGCCAAGGTCAGCCGGATCCTGGTGCGCCAGGCCCACGCGCCGTCGGCGGGCGGGCATTTCCACAACGCGATGCCCTCCACGGTCACCCTGGGCTGCGGCACCTGGGGCGGCAACATCACCACCGAGAACATCCACTGGAAGCACTTCATCAACGTGACCTGGGTCTCGGAGCCACTGCCCGTTTCCAAGCCGACCGAGGATGAGATCTGGGGACCGGTCTGGGCGAAGTACGGGCGCTGAGCCCGGTCGTCCCGGCGGAGTTCAACGTTCGATACTAGATCCCGGATGGAGGAACGCAGCGCATGCAAAATAAGCTCATGAGCACGCGGGAGGCCGTCTCCCGCTTCGTCAAGCCGGGGATGCACATCGCCTTCGGAGGGTTTTCGCTCTGCCGCAACGCGATGAACATTTCCCACGAGATCATCCGGCAGAAGCTCGGCGACCTGCACGTTTCGAGCGTGAACCCCGCGTACGGGGTGGACATCCTGATCGGCGCCGGCCTGGTCAAATCCGTGGAGTCCGGCTGTCTCAACATGGAGCGGCTCGGGTTGCCGCGCAATTTCTGCCGTGCGGTGGAAAGCGGCGCCCTGAAATCCGAGGACTACGAGCACCTCGGGATGACCCTGCGCTACCTGGCCGGGTCGCTTGGGCTCTCGTTCATCCCGACCAAGGCCGAGCTGGGCTCGGACATCGTCCGGCACCAGGCCCTCGACAAGAAAAAGCTGGAGCTCGGCACGTGCCCGTTCACGGGCGAGACCTACCTCATGCTGCCCGCCTGCACGCCTGACCTGGCCGTCATCTACGCGACCCGGGCGGACGAGTCCGGCAACGCCCAGGTCGAAGGGACGGCCTTCGCCGACGAGTTCATCGCCAAGGCCTCGACCCGGGTGCTGCTCGTGGCCGAGCAGATCGTGAGCACCGAGGAGATCCGCAACCGGCCCCAGGAGACGTTCCTGCCGGCCTACCGGGTCGGCGCGGTCGTGCACGAGCCCTGGGGCGCCCACCCGACCTCCTCGCCGGGGCACTACGATTACGACTACGACGGTCTGCAGGAGTACCAGCAGGCCGCACGCGACCCCAAGTCCTTCCAGGACTACATCCGCAAGTATGTCCTCGAGGTCGACAGCTGGAAGCAGTATCTGGACCGGGCGCTCACGCCCTCGCGTATGCAGCGCCTGCGCTACGACCCGCGCCTCGGCTACTCCGCCGAGATTGCGGAGGTCGTCACCTGCGGCGGCTTCACGGGCGATCTGCCCGACGAGTGCACGCGCAACGAGATGATGATCGTTGCTGCCGCACGCCAGATCCGCGAGGGCGAAATCGCCATCGTCGGCACCGGGCTGCCCATGGCCGCGACCGCGCTTGCCATGCACACCCACGCACCGAACCTGAACTACATCGTCGAGACCGGGATCGGCGACCTGATGCCGGTGCATGCGAGCCTCTCGGTGGCGGACACGCGCCTGCTCGGCGCCGCCCGACCGGCTTTCGTGCGCAACATCCTCGAAGCCCTCGGCTTCCTGGTCCAGCGCGGTCTCGCGGACGTGGGCTTCCTCGGCGGCGCCCAGATCGACATGTACGGCAACCTGAACGCGACCTGCGTCGGCGACTACGCCAAACCCAAGAAGCGTTTCCCGGGGAGCGGCGGCGCCAACCCGATCGCCTCCTGCGCCAAGCGGGTGCTCACCATCATCCGCCACGAGAAGCGCCGCTTCCTGGAGCGGGTCGAGTACATCACGAGCCCCGGGCACCTGCAGGGCGGAGACTCCCGCCAGAAGGCCGGCCTGCGCGGCGGCGGCCCCGACCGGGTCATCACGGACCTCGGGATCATGGATTTCGAGCCCGAGACCAAGCGCATGCGGGTGGTGTCCCTGCACCCCGGGGTCACCCGCGAAAAAATCCAGGAAGCCACCGGGTTCCCGCTGCTCTTCGCGCCCGAGGTGGCGGAGACGCCCCCCCCCACCGCCGAGGAACTGAACATCCTGAGAACCCGGATCGGCCGGGTGTACCTGGGCGGGGAGTAACCGAGCTAAAAGCGGTTTATGGCGCCCGGCGCCGTGCCGCTTCAGGAACGAAGACCCGTGGATGTGGGAGCGGGGTCCAGCCACGACATCGTCGCGGCAGGATGCCGCTCCCACAAGTTAAATCATGCAGCTTGCTTGAAAGCGGCCCCGAACGTTCAGAGTTGAAACTTGAGATCCCGGTTGGGATCACCTCAAAAATGGGAGGATACGGACCATGAAGACCAGACGCTTTCTTCACATCGGATGGATCCTGGCGGTCGTTCTCGTGATCGGCGCGGGCACGGCCCCGGCCCAGGACAAGTACCCGGCGCGCCCGATCGACTTCATCTGCACCTGGGGCGTTGGCGGCGGGTCGGACCAGATGGTGCGCACGCTCGGCAAGCTGACCGAGCCGTTCCTCGGGGTCCCCATGCCCGTCTCGAACAAGCCGGGCGCCTCGGGCAACTCCGGCATGACGGATCTGCTCGCGGCCAAGAGCGACGGCTACACCATCGCGAACTACATCGCCGACACCCTGGCCACCCTGCCGACCGGCCAGGCCCGCTACAAGCTGGACGACGTCGAGTGGTTGGTCCGCACCCAGAACATGCCCTCCTTCCTCTTCGTGAAATCGGACGGCCCCTTCAAGGACATCCAGGACCTGCTCAAGGCCGCCAAGGAAAACCCCGGCAAAATCAAGATGGCCGGGCTCGGGTTCGGGACCATCGACGACATCACCCTGCGCTACCTCGCCAGCAAGGGCCACCGGATGACGCTCGTGCCCAACCCCAACCCCGGCGAGCGCTACGCCTCGGTCCTGGGCGGCCACAACGAGGTTCTGTACGAGCAGGCCGGCGACATCAAGCAGTACCTCGACGCCAAGCAGCTGAAGCCCGTGCTCGTCTTCGCCGAAAAACGCCTCGCGGCCTTCCCGGACGTGCCCTGCTCCAAGGAACTCGGCTTCGAAGTGTACCTGCCGCAATTCCGCTGCATCGTCGCCAAAAAGGGGGTCAGCCCCGCGCAGATCCAGACGCTCACGGCCGCCTTCGAAAAGGCCATGCAGACGCCGGAATGGAAGAAGTTCAACGAGGAGCAGTACGCCAACCCCGACAGCTACATGGGCGGCCCGCAGTTCAAGACCTGGGTCGAGGGCGAGATGAAGAACATGGCAGCGTTCATGAAAGAGTTCGGGATCATCAAGTAACCAGGCCCGCTCGGAGGTGAGGTCGTATGAGTCCTTATGCTGCTGCAAAAAGAGCCCTGCCGTTGCTCAAGATCATCGCGGGCCCGGTCTATATCGTCTTTTTAGCGGGGCTGGTCTACCTCTATGCCGATCACAGCATCGACCCGGCCCCACCCGGCCAACTCGGGGCCGGGTTCTGGCCGAAGATGTGCTTGATCGGCGTCGTGCTCGCCGCGGCCCTGAAGGCGGGCGAGCTGCTGCGCGGCCACGGCCGGGAGTGCGAGGAGACGGGCGACTGCAAGGAGATGGACAACTTCAAGCTCGGGCTGATGATGCTGCTGCTCGTGCTGACGGTGCCCGCCATCGGGGCGATCGGATTCCCGCTGGCGTCGGTTCTGTTCTTCATTTTTTTTCTGTATCTGGCCGGGGTGAGGAAACCATCCGTCCTGGTTCTCGTTTCCCTTCTCGGCACCATCGGCCTGATTTATGTGTTCGTGAAGATCGTCTACATTCCACTGCCCCGCGGGGAGTGGTTCTTCGACGACATCACGCTGTTGATCTACCGCGCGCTGCTGATCTACTGATAGGAGCACTACCATGAGCGGATTGGAACTCTTCTGGGGCGGTCTCATCGCCGCCTTAACGCCGTTCAACTTCGCGATGATGCTGACGGGGCTGACCATCGGGGTCCTGGCCGGCGCCCTGCCCGGCATCACCATGCTGAACGCCATCGTGCTGGTCCTGCCCTTCACCTACTCGATGGACATCGTGCCGTCGCTGCTGCTGATGACCTCGGTCTACGGCGGCGGCATTTTCGGCGGATCCATCACCGGGATCCTCTTCAACATCCCGGGCGACCCCATGAATGTGCCGGCCACCTGGGAGGGCTACGCCCTCAACAAGAAGGGGCATGTGGCCAGAGCGCTGGGGGTCGCCATCATGGGCTCGGCGCTCGGCGGGTTTCTCAGCTGTCTCGTGATGACCTTGGTCTCGCCGCCTTTCGCCAAGGTGGCTCTGTCCTTCTCCTCGGCCGAGTACTTCGCGGTCGTCTTCCTGGGGATGGTCAGCGTCGTGGTGATCAACACGAAGTCCATCGGCTCCTCGCTGATCGCGCTCTTCCTCGGCATGCTGCTCGGCACGATCGGCATCGACGACATGTACGGGGCGGCCCGGTTCACGTTCGGCTCGCGCCTGATGGAGACCGGGATCAACTTCACCATCGTCCTGATCGGGCTCTTCGCGATCGGAGAGGTTTTCGAGCAGCTCTGCGAGCGCAACAAGGTGCCGGACACGGTCATGAAGGAGCGGCCCAAGGTGCACCTGCTGCGGTTTCGCGAGATCTGGGAGCTCAAGGGGTCGCTCCTGCGGGGCTTCGGGATCGGCACGATCATCGGCGCCATCCCGGGCGCCGGGGCCACCGTGGCCTCGTTCGTGAGCTACGGGGTGGAACGGCAGGTCTCCAAGAAGCCCGAGGAGTTCGGCAAAGGGTCTTGGGACGGCCTGAACTCGACGAGCTCGGCCATCAACGCCTCGACCGGCGGGGCCATGATCCCGCTCCTGACCCTCGGCATCCCGGGCAGCGGCGCCACGGCGGTCATGATGGGCGCTTTCCTGCTGCACGGCATCCAGCCGGGGCCGTTGCTGTTCAGCAAGAGCCCCGAGGCGGTTTACACGATCTTCGCCGGGATGCTGCTCTGCAACGTGGTCATGGTGCTCGCGGGCTACATCTGCGCCAAGTTCTTCTCCGAGCTCATGCGGGTGCCCGAGAACATCATGGGCGCGTTCATCATCATGTTCTGCCTCGTGGGCGCCTACGCCCTGCGCAACGACTCGGCCGACCTCTGGTACATGGCCTTCTTCGGGATTCTCGGCTATTACATGCGCCGCTACGAGCTCCCGGTTTCGCCGCTCGTGCTGGGGGTCATCCTGGGGCCGCTCGCCGAACGCTACTTCCTCGGCACCATGATCGCTTCCGAGAACGACATCTCGGTCTTTTTTACCCGGCCGGTCAGCGCCAGCGTCATCATCGTATCGATCGCCATGCTGTTCTGGCCGATGCTTCAGGCGCGGCTGAACCGGCGGCGCGCGGCCGCGGCGCAGTGAACCATTAGCGGGATGGATCCGGATGACCCCGATGCGCATTCACTTCATCGGAACCGGTGACGCCTTCGGCAGCGGCGGCCGCGGCCAGACCTGCATCCGGATCGAAACGCCCACGGCGCGGGTGCTGCTCGACTGCGGGGCATCCGCGCTCGAGGGTTTGAAACGCTCAGAATTTTTATAAGAATTTTTCTAAACTGCAGAGACGCCATAGCTACCGAAAGCCCAACCACTTGGAGGAATGCATGGAAAAGAATCGAAAAGGGATCAACAGGCGTGATTTTCTGAAAACCTCCGCAATCGGCTTGGGGATAGCAGGCCTTGGGCTTGGTTGCTCTGCGAAATCGTTGAGCCTATCCGGCCCCTCTGAAAAAATGCCCGAATCGATCATGGAGGCAGGGAAACGGTTTCGGGATGGATCTCTTAGTTCCGAGAGGCTGACCAAAGTCTATCTTGAATGCATTAAAAAGTTGGAACCAAAGCTGAATTGCTTCATCACCTTAACCGAAGAACAGGCTTTGCAATCGGCTGCCGCTCTTGACGCGGAACTGAAATCCGGGAAGGACCGAGGACAGCTCCATGGCATCCCGATTGTTCATAAGGATCTCTATGATACAGCGGGGATTCCAACCACAGTTGGGTCCGAATTTTTCAGAAAAAGAATACCAAAGGAAGACGCTACGGTTGTGGAGCAAATTGAGAGAAGCCGGAGCGGTCATGCTAGGCAAGACCAACATGAATGAATTTGCGGCTGGGATTTCGGGCACCAACCAGTTCTATGGAGACATCCGTAACCCTTGGGAGTTAGAACGGTCTCCAGGGGGTTCTTCGAGCGGAACCGGCGCAGCTATCGCGGCTGGTTTGTGCATGGGCGGCACAGGGTCGGATACGGGAGGATCCATTCGCGTACCCGCAAGCTGGTTAAATATTGCTGGAATCCGCCCGACCTTCGGCCGCGTGAGTCTATTCGGAGTCTATCCCCGCGCTTATAGCCTCGATGTAGCTGGGCCTCTCGCTCGTACAGTAGGAGATGTGGCTCTTCTGTTTAACGCCATGGCAGGTTATGATCCTAAGTATTCCTACTCTCTAAACACTCCCAAGGAGGATTTCACGGCGGGATTGGAGAAAGGAGTGCGGGGGATCAAGCTAGGGATCATTGAAAACTATACATTCCGGGATATAGATCCAGATGTTTCCACTGCAGTAAAGGCTGCCACCGATAAATTTGCAAGCTTGGGCGCGGAAATCAAAATCGTAAAGATCCCTCTATTGGGAGGCCAGCTTGAATATGCCTCGCTCTTCAACATGCTTCTATACGAATTCAACCAGATTCTGGGCGACCAATTCCGAGAAACCCCGAACCGCAAAGAAGTTTTTGGCCCGATTGTGCAAGGGAACATCGAAAGAGGCATGAAAATTACCAAAGAAGAATATGAGAACGCCAAGAGGGAACGTCCCATGCAAATTGCCGAAGTCAAGCAAGTATTCAAAGAAGTGGATGCCCTCTTGACCCCCACTATGCCAACCACGGCTCCACCACTGGCGGGGGGGTCTAAAGATTATGATCGCGGGCGCCAGTTCACGCTACCCTTCAGTTGGACAGGGCTTCCCTCGGTGGCTGTGCCGTGCGGTTTCAGCCCAAGCGGGATGCCCGTTGGATTGCAGATTGTGGGGAACGAGCTTCAAGAGAGCCTGCTATTAAGAATCGCTTCTTCGTATGAAGACGCAACCAAATTTTACAAACAGCGCCCGCCCGTTCGTTGCTCCGAACAATTTTAGCCGGGGCTATTAAAATTACTATGGCATATGGTGGTTGGGCCGTCGCACGGTGAAAGACCCCGGACTGGATAGATCCGAATGACCCCGATGCGCATTCACTTCATCGGAACCGGGGACGCCTTCGGCAGCGGCGGCCGCGGTCAGACCTGCATCCGGATCGAAACGCCCACGGCGCGGGTGCTGCTCGACTGCGGGGCATCCGCGCTCGAGGGCCTGAAACGTGCGGGCATCGAAACGAACACGATCGAAGCCGTGCTCGTGTCGCACCTGCACGGCGATCACTTCGGAGGGCTGCCCTTTTTCCTCCTCGAAGCGCAACTGCACTCCCGGCGCAGCCGGCCGCTGCTGATCGCCGGCCCGCCGGGGGTGCAGGCGCGCGTGAGGGCCGCGCAGGAGGTGCTCTTCCCGGGCTCCTCCGGCATGGACTACCGCTTCCGCACCGACTTCGTCGAGCTGCCCGAGCGCCGGCCAGTGGATATCTGCGGCCTCCAGGTCACCGCCTATCCCGTGAGTCACGGGAGCGGGGCACCGTCCTTCGCCTTGCGCGTCGAGCACGGCGGGCGGGTTTTCGCCTACTCGGGCGACGCGGAGTGGTCGGATTCGCTGCCTGAGGCGGCGGACGGTGCCGACCTCTTCGTCTGCGAAGCCTATTTTTTCGACAAGCCGATGAAATATCACCTGAACTACCGCACTCTCCTGGAGCACCGGTCTTCCCTCAACTGCCGCCGGCTCCTCATGACCCACATGAGCGCGGACCTGCTCGCGCGGCTGCCGGAGCTGGAGCTGGAGACGGCCGCGGACGGCCTGGTCATCGACCTCTAACCCCCCCCGACCAAATACCCACTTGAACAGTCGCATTTCCTCTGATAATCGTTATTAAAACCCTCCACACCCCTTTCGAAAGGAGAACGCTATGGCACGCGGCCGTTCTTCTGTCCTGTACGCCTGCATCCTGCTGTTGATCGCAGGCTATGCCTCGGCCGAGAGCGAACAGGCAGCCAAGCTGCGCGGGCAAAACGGCTTGACCGCGTTCACGCCGCCGGAAGCCTTCCTGGCCGGCAATTTCCTGGCCGACGAAACCGACCCCGCCTTCATCTTCGGCAAGGTCCGGGATTTCGCCGCGGCCCTGTCATGCCCGACCGCCTGGCTCATCGAGGAAGCCGAGCTTAAGCGCATCCAGAACCGAGGCGCACAGTCGGGCCCGGTCGAGTACTCCATCTACCTGGAGGCCGACTGTGCGGGCAAGGTCGCCTACTACATCTTCGTCGACCGCTCCTTGAACCCCACCCAGTGGCTGGAGTGGCGACGGCAGTTCCACAAGACCAAGGCCGACCCGCACTACAAGGACGCCAAGGCCAGCCTGGACCAGGCTGCCGGGAAAGGGTTTGCGGTGGACGCCGAACTGCGGTTCGTGGCGCTCGACGGTGAGCTGCTGATGAAGCGGCCGGAGGACGTCCTGGCGGGCGAGCTGAAGTTCCGGCCGATCTACGACCTCAAGCAGAATCAACCGGTGGCCAAGTGAGAGAAGGAGGTGAACGATGTCTGAGCTGAAACCATCCAAGGACATGACGCGGCGCGGGTTCATCCGGGCGGTCGGGCTCGGCGGGGCGGCGGCGACAGCGCTGGCGCTCCCGGGGGGCGTCGGCGCCCAGGCGCCGGCCGGGGCACAGCCCGCGCCGATGCCGAAACGCAAGCTGGGGAAAACCGGGGCCGAGGTGTCGATCTTGTGCCTGGGGGGTATGTTCGACACGGTCAACAACCAGCTCCTGCTGCGGCAGGCTCTCAACTGGGGGGTCACCTACTGGGACACGGCCGAGGCCTACGGCAACGGCCTGAGCGAGGAGGGCTTCGGCCGCTTCTTCACCCGCTACCCGGACACCCGCAAGGGCATCTTCCTGGTGACCAAGTTCCGCCCCTCCCCGCCCGACAAGATGAGCGAGGCCTTGGACAAAGGGCTGAAGCGGCTCAGCACGGATTACGTGGACGCGTTTTTCACCCACGGGATCAGCGAGTTCGGCCAGATCGCGGGGCTGCGCGACTGGGCCGAGCAGATGAAGAAAACCGGCAAGATCAAGTTTATCGGGTTCAGCACGCACACGAACATGGAGGACTGCCTGCTTGCCGCGGCCAAGTCCGGCTGGATCGACGCGGTCATGTTTACCTACAACTTCCGGCTGATGAACACCCTGAAGATGAAAGAGGCCGTGGACGCGTGCGCGCAGGCGGGCATCGGGCTGACCTCGTTCAAGACCCAGGCGGGCGGTCAGGTCAAGCCGGACACCGATGCCGAGTTCAAGCTGCTCCAGAAATTCCTGGACAAGGGATTCAGCGACAAGCAGGCCAAGCTCAAGGCCGTGTGGGAGAACCCGCAGATCGCGAGCGTCTGCTCGCAGATGCCGAACCTGGCCTACCTCTCGGCCAACGTGGCGGCCGCCCGCGACCGGACCGCGCTCGCTCGAAGCGACGTGGACGCCCTGGAGCGCTTCGCTCTGGCGACCCGCTCGGGGTACTGCGCCGGCTGCGGCCGCGTCTGCCAGGCGGCCGTGGGCGGGAAGGTGCCGGTGAACGACGTGATGCGCTGCCTGATGTACTACAAGGACTACGGGGACCGCGAGCTTGCCCGGGACGTGTTCGCCGGGCTGCCGGCAGAGGCGCGCTCGCACCTGTCCGACGTGGACTACTCCACCGCCGAAAAAGCCTGCCCGCAGGGGCTTGCCATCGCTGCACTCATGCGGGAGGCGGAAGAGCTGCTCGCATAGAGGGACTCCGACCCGATCGGCTGCGATCAAGGCCCGAGCTCAAGGCGCGCGAGTCCCGTGCCGTGAGGCGTACTCTTCGTACGCCGCAGCGGCCGCGGGATGATGCGCAACGCCGAGATCGGGTCCTCAGCGCAGCCGATCCCTCACCCCCACCCCATCTCTTCCGCCAGCCCCTGCGCCAATAGCGTGATCGACTCCTCGCGCGACAGCGAAGCCGCTTCCAACTCCCGGTCGACGTGCTCGGCCAGGCTGCGCTTGAAGGGTGCGGTCACTGCCAGAACCGAACCCAGCACCTGCGGGGTGCCCTCGCGCGCGTTCGCTTCGAGCGCGGGCCGACACCAGGCCGGATTCGTCAGGACAAAATGTGCCCGGCAGATCAGCGGACGCGCGGGGTAGACGCTGCACTCCGCATCTTCCAGCAGCGGGCACTCGCGAGCGGCAGAGGCCGCCCCCTCCCTCCCGGCATCCTCCCGCCGGTTCCATTCCCGCACGCGCAGACGCAGGGCCTCGGTCCGCTGCGGCGCGAAGCGCCTGCGGATGTGCTGCCCCAGCGCGTGCACCTCGAGCCGGTTGGTGACGATGTGCTGCGAGCAGCAGGTGCTGCAGCCGGCCCGGCAGCGGGGCACGATCCCCTCGCCGCGCAGGCGCGCGAGCTCGGCCGCGATCGCCGCGTCCGCGCCCGCGTAGAACGAGGTCACAAGCTGTTCCCGCTCGGTCGGTGCGCTGTATTTAGGATTTTTCACTCGTCTAATTCCTTATCCGCACCAGTTCATCGAGTTCCTCCCGCGCCGCCGCGGACAACCCCAGCCGGTCGATGTCGGCCTTATAGGCTGCCGCCGTGCCGTGCCCGCCGATGTAGCCGTTGACCCGGGCCGCGGCGGTGGAGTTCATCAGATCGGTGGCCTGGGGATAGTACTGCTGGAACTGCCGCAGGATCTGACGTTGCCCGCGGAGGTAGTATTTCTGGTGGTAGTCCTCGGCCGCGTAGAAGCGCTCGTAGGGAAGCACCTCGGTGTGGACGGTTTTCCCGAGCTTTTTGGCGATGCGTGCGCGGCTTTCTTCCGCCAGGCGCTTCTGCTCCTCGTCGTGGGCGAAAACAACCGCCTTGTACTGGGGCGACCAGGAGCGGCTGGTGGGGTCGTGCTCCTCCCAGAAAAGTTCGAGGAGCTTCGCATACGAAATCTTCGAGGGGTCGTAGTCGACCTGGAGTGTTTCGGTGTGGTCGCCCAGGTTGTGATAGGTCGGGTTTTCCTTGGCCCCGCCCGCATAGCCCACCCGGGTGCGGATGACGCCGTCAAGGACTCCGAACCTGGAGTCCGGGCCCCAGAATCAGCCCAGGGCAAAGGTGGCGGTTGCGGTGCGGGCAGCCGTGGCCTGATCGATCTCCGGCAGCGCCGGGCGCGCCGTTGCCCCGCCGACCGGAATACCGTTCTGCGCTTCTCCCGTGCGCCCGGTTCCGAATACGCCGAGCAGAGCGAGCAGGAAGAACGCGATTCGATGTCTCATGGTTGCCTCCCGGGCCCGAACATTTCAATATCCAGGCAAATAGCGCTCAAAAAAGAGCGCTTGTCTTGCAGACAATATGGCGACGGCATCTGCATCCGTCAAACGCCGGGAAAGTCGATCCGGGGTATGGGCGGGGTTTCAGGCAGAGGCGGCTGGTATCGGAGCGGCATCCTGCCGCGATGATCATGATCGGGGCGGGACGCCCCTCCCACAGGCGACCAGGGCAGCAGGTGCTCCTTAATAGCCTGTTAAGACAATCGGTCGTTGTCGTGGAACTCGGCGCAGCCGAACATGCGCTCGTAGTTCCTGCGGTTGAACCAGGAAAGGTAGTCCTCGGCCGGACGCGTCCGCTCCTCGATCGACCGCCAGAGGTCAACGGGCATGTCCCAGTCGGCGGCCGCGAGGTTCGAGGCGAGCTGGACCGTCGATTTGACGCCGATGACGACCGAGCTCACGAACCGGCGGCCGAGCGGCCACCCGATCGCGAGTTGCGCCATCGGGATCCCGCTCTCCCGCGCCTCCTGCTCCAGAATCTCGGCCGTGCGGAAGCCCTGCTCGTTCCAGAAGCGCGGCCCGTCCACCTGGGTGCGGAAGGCGTGGCGGGTGCCGGCGGCCGGCTCCCGCTGGCCCCTGTACTTGCCGGTCAGCAGGCCGCCGCCGAGAGGGCTGTAGGCCGTCAGCCCGATTCCGTGGTCGACGAGGGCCGGCACGAGCTCGCGCTCGAGCGAGCGGTGGATCAGGCTGTAGATGTACTGGCCGGCCGCCAGCGGCTCGAGGCCCATGCACCGGGCGACCCCCGCGGCTTTGGCGACCTGCCAGCCGAAGAGGTTGCTGCAGCCGAGGTAGCGCACCTTGCCCTGGCGCACCAGGTCGTCGAGGGCGCGCAGCGTCTCCTCGTAGGGGGTGACCGGGTCGGGTCCGTGGATGTAGTAGATGTCGATGTGGTCGGTCCGCAGGCGCTTGAGGCTCGCCTCGCACGATGACATGACGTGCTTGCGGGACATGCCCTGCTGGTTCGGCCGGTTCCCCATCGGGAAATAGCATTTGGAGGCGACCACGAGCTCGTCGCGGTTCACCTGGGGCAGGAAAAAGCCGACGATCTCCTCCGCGCGGCCGCCCGCGTACACGTCGGCGCAGTCGATGAAATTCCCGCCCGCGTCGATGTACGCCTTGAGGATGTCGTGCGCCTCGGCCTCGCCACAGCCCCAGCCCTCGGTCCCGAAGGTCATGGTGCCGAGGCAGATGCGAGAGACCAGCAGGCCCGATGCGCCCAGGTGACGGTACTTCATTCGAATCCCCCCGCTTTCGTCATTGTCATCGCCATCCCGAAGCGAACCCCAGCGCCTCCAGTTTCCGGTAGGCCGCCTCGTCCCCGACGTAGTAGCAGCGGCAGCCGACCACGTCGACCCAGATGAAAAGCGGCGGGTCGCTCGCCGTCACGCGCAGGAGTTCGCGCTGCGGGATGCTCGCCAACTGGTCTATGTCCCCCTGGCTGACCGCCAGCTTCACGGTGAACCCGGAGAACGCCAGCAGTTCTTGCGGGTTCATCGGGTTGGGCCTTGGGTCTGGCGCCGCGGCGCAGGCCGTCAGGAGGGCCGCCGTCCAGAGCAGGATTGCCGTCCGTCGTCTCATCCGAGCTCCTTCAGCCCATGAAGCGCTTCGGGCAGCCCCGGCAGGGGAGATCGGGGTCGCTGCCGCAGATGCGTTCGCGAAAACGGCGGAAGTCCGGTTTCCGCCATATGGCCAGGGGATCTTCCTCCCGGATGCTGCCGAAGACTCGGCGCATGGGGTCGGGCGCGTTGAAGGGGACGTTGACATAGATGCATGGCGAAAGCAAGCCGTCGGCGGAGACGTAGAGCGACCGGGCGGCGTTCTCGCGACAGCCCGTGCCCGGCGCCGCCGCCTGCGGCAGCTCGAAGTGGAACCCGCGGCCGAGCCGCTCGGCTTCCGCGGCCGTTTGCTCTAGAACGGCCTTCGCCGCCGTGATTTTGTCCGCCTCGTGCGGCAGGTAGGCGTCCGCTTCCATGCCGGGCGCGGCGATGTAGTCGAGCGTGCTCACGACGGCTCCCTGGACACTCAGCCGCCGCATCAGCGCAGGCAGCCCGCGCACGGCTTCGAGGTTCGATGCCAGCAGGAGGTAGGCGAGGTGGATCGCGGGGCGGTCGGCGCCCCGGGCCGCCTTGGCCGCCGCCAGCCGGCCGATCGCCTCGCAAACGCGGTCGAAGTCGACCCCCGCTCGCGAGCGGTTGCTCTCCGGGTCGGTGCCCGCGAACGAGAAGGCGGCGATGTCGATCCCGCTCGCCACCAGCCCTGCGGCGATGTCGTCGTCCATGCACAGGCCGCAGGTGGTCGTGGACACCGCGCAGCCGGCGCGGCGTGCGAGGGCCGCCATGTCGAAGAAGGCGGGATTGAGCAGCGGCTCCCCCCAGCCCTGCAGGTGCACGCGCCCGGTCCGGTGCAGCATGGGCTCGAGGCGCGCGAAGGTCGCGAGGACCATGTCGCGCGACACCCAGTCCGCCCGCCGGGTGGTGTGGGGGCAGTAGGCGCAGCGTCCCGGGCAGCGGGAGGTGACCTCCACCTGGATGCAGTCCAGCAGCAGCGGCAGTCCCAGGATCCGCCGCCTGAAGATCGCCCGGAACCCCGGCCGGCTCGTGATCGTTCGCTTCGCTGCGCGGTTCATGGGTTCCTCCTCGCCCCGATGCCCAGCAGCCGGCCGAGGCGCGTCATCAGCGGCGGGGCCGCGATGTCCCAGCTCACCTCCACGTAAGGCAGGAAGGGCTCGGCCCCCCACTTGCGCTTGAAGAAGGCGATCCCGGCGTTCACTCCCAGGCCGAGGTTCATGCGCGTTTGCCCGCGCGCGCGGGCCTCTGCCAGCAGGTGAGCGAGCAGCAGGTCGGCGCTGCCCGGTGGCGCCAGGTGCGGGTTGCGAAAGCTGAACATGAAGAAACCGGTGTGCCGCGAGGCGAACTCGCCCACGGCGAAGGCGGCCAGCCGGCCGTCCCCGAGCCGGGCCGACACGACCCGCGCGGTCCCGGACGCTCGGAGGTAGTCCCCGATCCGTCCGAAGATGTAGCGGGTGCCGTCGTCAAACGTGCGCTCCTTCAGGTAGCGGCCGACCAGGGCCGCGTGCTCCGGGCCGAGCTCGCGCCCCTGCGCGACCGTGACCTGGCGCGCCGCGCGGCGCAGCAGGCTGCGCAGCTTCTGGCGCACGGCCGGGGGCGGCACCGGCAGTCCGACATGCTCGTCGCGGGCCTCGGCCGCCCCGGTCGGCGTCTGCGGGGGCCGCGCCGGTCCGATGACGGTGATGCGGCGCAGCCAGGGCAGGGCCAGGGCCTGCGCCACCGCCGCGCTCATCGCGCTCTCGTCCCGGGGGTCGTGCAGAGGATAGCCGACGAGCACGAGGTGGCCGTCGCTCCGGTAGGCCACACAGGCTCCCAGGCGGCAGGGCCGCGCGCCGCCAACGGTGCACACGTAGGCCGCCACCTGCTCGGGCACGGCGGCCTCGGCCGCCGGGTCGTCGGTGTCGGGTCCCGGGATCATCGGCCCCTCCGGACGGAGAACCCCGCGTCCGCCAGCATGCCGCGCAGGTTCAGCATGTGGGCCGTCCCGACGAAGACTGCGGTTCGGCCCCGCTCGATGTGGGGCAGCATGCGCGCCATAAAGTGGGTGTCGCGCCGGCCGATCACGAGCTCGGTGCGGGTGGGGAACTCGGTGCTGGTCCCGGCCATGCCGTCCAAGTCTCCCTTCAAATAGGCCCTGCGGTTGCGCCGCATGTAGCGCGGCCACTGGTCGCAGCTCCGGAAATAATTCACGATGCGTGGGATCGAGATGCTCTCCAGCGTCTCGATCTGCTCCGGGATCGTTTCCATGGTAAGCACGGTCTTTTCCATGGAATGGGCCAGGTTCCAGGCTTCGAGGTCGACCGACTGGTTCCAGCCGTGGCGTGCCAGGAAGGCGGCCCAGAGGGAAAAAAAGGCCATCCAGGGCTGCGTGTGGGCCAGCAGGAAGCGCACGTCCGGCGGATCGGCGGCCTGCAGCCCCATCAGTCGTGCCCAGAAGCCGCGCGGGCCGCAGACTGCCCGGTCGAGCCGGCGGATCTCCTCCTCGGTCACGGCGTCGATCAACCGCGCGCTGCCGGGCAGGGGGCTGCGGCCGACGGCCGACACCAGGGCCATGCTGTCGGGGTCGAGCGGGCCTTCGAACATGACGGTGTCGACCTTTTCGAAGAGGTGCTGCAGGGAGATCTCGAAGCTGTAGCAGAAAAAATGAGCCGTCCCGCCGATCCAGGATCGCCGACCGCTCTTCTCGAGCTCCCAGAGCATCGCGAAGCGTCTCTGGCGGGGCAGCGCTGCCTGCGCCCGGTCGGTCATGGAGCCCGAAGGCAGGGCCGCGAGCACCTGCTGCAGCGCGGGCGTCCGCACGCGTCCGCTCGTCTCTTTCCAGGCCGCGAGCTCGTAAGAGAGGGACGCTTGTGCCCCCCACTTGGTCTTGAAGCGGCGGATACCGTCGTTCACCCCCAGACCGAGGTGCAGGAATTCCTTGCCGGCCCCGCGCGCAAGCCCGATCATTTCCCGCATGAGGAGGTCGGAGGCGTGCGGCACGGCGGCGGCATGGGCCCGAGCTCCGATCAGGTAGCTCGCGAAGCGCCGCGGTGCGAAGTCGAGCAGCATGCAGGCCGCCAGCCGCCCCTGCCGATCCCAGGCGTTCAGCAGGGTCAGCCCGGCCGCCCGGCCGAGCACGCGCTCGGTGCCCTCGAACAGGTTGCGCACCGCTTCGGGCAGCGGGGTCAGGGAGGTGAACTCATCCCAAAGTCGGCGGTGGCCGGGGGTGAACCGGTCTCCCTGGTCGACCCGCAGGCTGGCGGCTGCGCGTGCCGCCGCCCGTTCGAGCCTTGCCGGGACATGGGCGTCGGCGGCGAGCACGAAGTACACGTCCTGGACGCGACGGTGGGGGGCCAGCCGTTCCGGCAGCCGGGGGCATATGGCCCAGCAACGCAACGCCCCGATTTTGTTCAAGGCGGACCGGATGGCTTGGTCGAATCCGGCGGGATCGTATTCGCCCTCCAGCGGGTAGCCGATGCAGAGCAGGCCGTCCCCGACCCCGATGAAGAGATAGGACCCTTCTAGAAAGGCCTCGCCGCCCGACATGGCCTGCATGAACTCGACCGAGTGCTCGGGCACCGACGCCCTTTCGAGAAGTGCGCTCGCTGCGGAGGGAGTCAAGACAGGGCTCCAGAGGGAGATGGTAAATGTCACCATTATCCCTCCTTGCGAAGTTTGTCAAAATCGTAAGAGGCGTGCGAGACTTTCGCGCCGGTAGGCTCAATCTGAGGGCCCGCGCACCGATTTTCCGCTTCTTTTCTGGGTGCTGCTTGCAGCCCGTGCGGTTAGCCGCGCAATGTCTATCGCTTGACTTGATTATAAAACCTATGTGCATTCATGAAATAACAATGAAAAAAAGAAACAAGTTGGTCTGGTTAAAATCTACTCAAACAGTTCTTTTGATACTTTGTGGTATTTTTGCCTTGACAAGATTGCAGAGCGAATATATCATCAACCTATCCTCATGCAGGGGAGTTTAAACCGATGTTGTATATTACCTCCGTTCATCGGAGCTCGCCTGCACCTCCTTCCCAAAGGCGACCCCGTTAACCCGGGGTCGCCCAATTCTTTAAAAATAAACGAGAAATTTTTTAAAACAACAGAGAATGATGGTTCTATCGACACTATCCCAGGCCTGATCGGTCGACGGCGATTTGGCTTGACAAAGAAATCCTTTATTGGGAAATGTCAGGCCATATAGTCGACTAATAAAATGGAATATACGGAGTATTATGCGGCTTTCGACACGGGGACGCTATGGTGTGCGGCTGATGCTTGATTTGGCACTGCATCACGGGGGCGCCCCAGTGATGCTGAAGGACATTTCCAGGCGCCAAGGCATTTCACAGAAATACCTGTGGAACCTCATCAACCCTCTCAAGACGGCCGGCCTGGTAAAATCCATGCGCGGAGCCCACGGCGGTTTCACCCTGGCACGGGAGCCGTCCGAGGTCCTCGTGACTGAAATACTCCAGGTGCTGGAGGGTTCGCTCTGCCTTGTCGACTGCGTCGAAAACCCATCGGCCTGCGAGAGATCGGCCGCCTGTGTGGTCCGCGACATCTGGTGTCTGGCTTCCGGCAACCTGCGACAAACCCTGGAGTCGGTCAGCCTAGCCCGGATGGTCGAGCAACACCGCGGCAAGGGCAACCCCGCCGAGTACGACATCTGACGCAGCGGCCTTGCGGAGCTCCCTTCGTTGACACGCCGAGAACGGCAATGCGATTGACAAGCGGCCGCGCGACTGAATATGATCGCCCAGCCTCGCGTCTCCGGGCGTGAGGGACCCCATCTCCCGAGGAGCACCATGCCCATCATCGCATCCCAGGACCCGGTCGTAGCGGCCCTGATCGCACGCGAACGCGATCGCCAGCAGTCCACTCTGAACCTCATTGCCGCCGAGAACACGGCACCCGCGGCCGTCCTGGAAGCGCTCGGCTCGGCGTTCGGCAACAAGACGGCCGAGGGCTACCCGGGCCGGCGCTACCACACCGGGTGCGGGGTCACCGACGAGCTCGAACAGCTCGCGATCGACCGGGCCAAGGCACTTTTCAGCGCGGGCCACGCCAACGTCCAGCCCCATTCCGGGGTGAACGCCAACCTCGCGGTCTACGGCGCGGTCCTGAACCCGGGCGACGCAATCCTCGGCATGCAGCTGAGCCACGGGGGCCACCTTTCCCACGGCGACGCCGCCTCGATCACCGGCCGGATTTACCGGGCGGCCCACTACGGGGTGGACCCCAAGACCGAACGGCTGGACTACGACGCTATCCGGAAGCTCGCCCGCGAGATTCGCCCGCGCATGCTGGTGGCCGGGGCTAGCTCCGTACCCGCGGCTGATCGACTACCCGGCCCTGCGCGCCATCGCAGACGAAATCTCGGCCTACCTCCTGGTGGACATGGCCCACATCGCCGGCCTGGTCGCGGCCAACGTCATCCCGAGCCCCGTCCCGCACGCGCACTTTGTGACCTTCACCACCTACAAGACGCTCATGGGGCCGCACGGCGGGGTGATCCTCTGCGGGCCCGAGCACGCCCGGAAAATCGACCGCTCGATCTTCCCCGGGACCCAGGGAACCCCGACTCTGTCGCTGGTGGCGGCCAAGGCCGTGTGCTTCCATCTGGCGGCCACGCCGGCGTTCCGGGCAGTCCAGGAACGCACCCTGCGCACGGCCGCACGCCTTGCGCGCGAGCTCGCAGCCAGGGGCCTGAGACCGGTCGGCGGCGGGACCGACAACCACATGGTGCTGGCCGACCTGCGCGGCCGCAACCTGAAGGGCGACCGGGCCGAGGCGGCGCTCGAAGCCGCCGGCATTCTCGCCAACCGCAACGTCATCCCCTTCGACCCGGAATCGACCCTGACCGCAAGCGGCCTGCGCTTCGGGACGCCCGGCATATCCACCCGCGGCATGGGCGAGGACGAGGTCGCCCTCATCGCCGGATGGATCGACGCGGTCCTGGCCCGCCCGGAGGATACCGCCGTACGCGACCGGGTGCGCGCCGAGGTGCAGGCCCTCTGCCGCCGCTTCCCGCTGCCCGAAACCCTCGGAGGGTGATCCTGCATGCCGGCCCCCCTCTTCGCAGACCTCGAAGCGGCGATCGACCCCGACTGGATGGCGAGCATCCTGAGGGAGATGATCCTGATCCGCAGTGAAAACCCCTTCGACGACCCGCCCGGGGAGGGGACCCGCGAAAAAGAGATGGCCGACTACCTGGCCGGACACCTGTCCGATCTCGGCATGACCGTCGAGATGCAGGAGGTGCGCCCGGGACGCCCCAACGTCTTCGGCGTGCTGCGCGGCAGCGCGGACCGCACCCGCCTAATGCTGGCCGGGCACATGGACACCGCCCGGACGACCGGCTACCCGGACGCCTACGAGGTCCGGGTCGCGGACGGAAAGTTGTACGGCCGCGGGGCCTGCGACATGAAGGCGGCGCTGGCCGCCTACCTCGGCGCGGCCCGTGCGCTGCGAGCGACCGGCACCTGCCTGGCCGGCACCCTCATCCTCTGCGGGATCGTCGACGAGGAGTACCAGATGCTCGGCTCCAAGGCGATCGGTCAAGGCAGCCGCATGGCGGACCAGGGCGTCATCGGCGAGCCCACCCACCTCAAAGTCTGCCCCGCCAACAAGGGCCGGGTCAGCACGAAAATCGTCACGCGCGGCCGCGCGGCGCACTCGAGCGTCCCTGAAAAGGGGGTCAACGCCATTGCGGCCATGGCCCGGGTGATCCAGGCGTTCGAGGACTACAACCGGGAGCTGCTCGAGCGCCCGCCGCACCCGTTGTGCGGCAATGGGCGCTTCACGCCCGGGCGTGATCCACGGCGGGGTCCAGGTCGAACATGGTGCCGGACCGCTGCGAGCTGGAGGTCGACCGCCGCACGCTGCCGGGCGAAACGCGCGCGAGCGTCTACGCCGAGCTGCAGGCCCGCATCGGCCGCGCGGGCCGCGGCGACCCCGATTTCAAGAGCGAGATCACGGATCCGACCTGGCTGATCGCACCCAACGACATCGCCCCGGCGGAGCCGGTCGTGAGGGCGCTGCGCGCGGCCCACGTCGAGCTCACCGGCCGGGACCCGGGCGTCGAGGCCTTTGTGGCGGGTTCGGACGCCCCTTACATGGGGTTCCCCACCGTGATCTGCGGGCCGGGGTCGATCGCCCAGGCCCACACCACCTGCGAGTTTGTAGACCTCCATGAGGTCACGGAAGCCGCCAGGCTTTACCTGCACGCGGCTCTCCAGCTCCTCGCATGAGAAAAGGAGACGCCATGAACAAGGAAGCGCTGAAAACCAAGGCCTGCGAGCAGATCGACCAACGCCGGGACGAGATGATCGCGATCGCCCGGCGGATGCTGAAGCACCCCGAGCTCGGGTATCGCGAGGCCAAAACCGCCGCAATGGTCAAAGAGGAACTGCAGAAGCTGAAGCTGCCCATCCGGGAAGGCCTGGCCCTCACCGGGGTCGAGGGCACGCTGGCCGGCAAGGAGGCGGGCCCCACGGTGGTGGTGATGGGAGAGCTCGATTCGGTGATGGAGAAGACGTCGCCCCTGGCCGATCCGGTCACGGGCGCCGCCCATCTCTGCGGCCACCACATCCAGGTGGCGAGCATGCTGGGCGCCGCCATGGGCCTTGTCGGAGCGGACATCGCCCCCTTTCTGTCCGGAAAGGTGAAATTCCTGGGCTGCCCGGCCGAAGAGTACCTGGAGATCGAATACCGGCTGGGGCTCGTGGCCGAAGGCAAAATCAGCTTCCTCGGCGGCAAGCAGGAGCTGATCAAGCTCGGCTACTTCGACGACGTGGACGCGGCCATGATGGTGCACGCCTTTGCCGACTCGCCCAAGCCCGCGTTTCTCATGAACGCATCCGGCAACGGCTTCATGGCCAAATTCATCCGCTACGAGGGCAGACCCTCGCACGCGGGGGCCGCCCCCCACCGCGGGGTCAACGCACTCAACGCCGCCTGCATCGGCATCATGGCGGTCCATGCCCAGCGCGAGACCTTCCAGGACGATGACTCCGTCCGGGTGCACCCGATCATCACCAAGGGCGGCGACGTGGTCAACGTGGTGCCCTCGGATGTCCGGCTCGAGACCTATGTGCGCGCCAAGACCCTCGATGCCATCCTCGACGCCTCGGCCAAGGTGGACCGCGCGTTCAAGGCCGGCGGGGACGCGGTCGGCGCGGCTACGAAAATCACCAACGTCCCCGGCTACCTGCCGATTTTTCAGGACCGGAACCTCACGGCGATCGCCGCCGGGAACGGCCAGGCGCTTTTAGGCGACCAGGGGGCCCTGGAGGCGGGCTTCATGGGCGGGTCGTTTGATGTGGGTGATCTGTCGCACCTCATTCCGGTCATCCATCCCTTCGTGACCGGAACGAAAGGGCACCTGCACACCGCCGAGTTCGCCGTTACGGACTACGATGCCGCCGTGGTGCTGCCGGCCAAGCTGATGGCCATGTGCGTGATCGACCTGCTGGCCGACGGCGCCGGGGAAGCCCGGCGCGTGAAAAAGGAATTCCAGCCGCGCCTGACCAAGCCGCAGTATCTTGAACTCATGCAGCGGCTGACTTAGCCGGCAGACGACAGCGACTCGGCGGCGCAAAGAAGGAGGTGCGGCATTCTCTTGGCGGTGGATCCCTGCGCCTGAAAACGGTGCGGTGCGACCCACGCGGGCTCCGGTCGATGGCGGTCATGCAACTTCCGAACTCACCCCGAACTCAAAGGAGGTCTACAATGGCGGAAGCAGCCAAATCCCCACCGCAGGCATCCCCAGGGCTTGTCTCCCCACAATTAGTAAAAGTGTATGTCATTGCCCTCGTCCTGGTCATCCTGGCCGAATTGATCGGCTTCGCGCGCTGGACGCCGGTCGAGAAGATCACCATCCTGCTGGTGCCTTTCGTGCACACCATCTGGCTGGCGGTTCTCTTTGCACCGCAGGCGGCCGGGCGCTGGATAAAGGTTTACACGATCAGCGATTCCACCTGGGCCGCCGGGATCATCCTGACGGCCACCTACCCGCTGATGGTCCGCTACGGCACCCTGGTCGGACCCAACGTGCCCAAGCTGATGCAGGCCGGCATCGCCCTCATCCTGCAGGAGGCCGGCAACAACTGGGGCTCCATCGTCATGGCCATGCCCATCGCCATCCTGCTGGGCCTGAGGCGCGAGGTCATCGGCGCCTGCTTCTCGGTTGCCCGTGAACCCAACTTGAGCCTGGTCGCCGACATTTACGGCCTGGATTCCCCCGAAGGTCGCGGCGTGATCGGAACCTACATCACCGGGACCGTCCTGGGCACCGCCTTCTTCAGCATTATCGGCAGCGTCTTCGCACTTACCGCGCCCGCCATCTTTCACCCCCTGGCGCTCGCCATGGCGATGGGGATCGGCAGCGCCAGCATGATGACGGCCGGCGCCGCGACCCTGGGCGAGGCCCTGCCCCAGTGGAAGGACCAGATCTTGGCCTTCGCGGCCGCCAGCAACCTGATCACAGGCATCACCGGGCTCTATGCCTCTTGGCTGATCGGGCTGCCGTTTGCGGAATGGATCTACCGCCTCATGGGCAAGAAGAAGGAGCCCGGAGCCAAGACGTTCTCGTTGACGCAGAAGCAGGAGCGCCCCAAGATCGACCTCAAATGGACGTTTTTCCACCTGATGCTGATCTGCATTCTGACCCTGATCGGCAACTGGGTGGCCACCAAGGTCGACCCCGTCACGGCGCTGCCGGGCATGCTGTTCATCTTCGTCATCTGCGTCGTCGGCGTGCTGCTGGCGAAGTTCGTGCCATTCTATGTTCCGACCATTGCCTACATCGGCACGATCTCGCTGATCCTCACCATGCCGGGGATGCCGTACTCCCAGGAAATCCTGGCGGCGGTCGGCAAGGTCAACTTCCTGGCGCTCGCGACCCCGATCATCGCCTTCACGAGCCTGTCGATCGCCAAGGACCTGGACGCCTTCCGCAAACAGGGTTGGCGCATCGTGGTGGCGGCGCTGATCACGCTCTTTACGGTGTTCTTCAGCGCGGTTCTCATCGCCGAGGTGTGCCTGCGCATCCAGGGATTCCCCCGCTGAGCGCAGAGTCGTCTGCCCCCGCCCGCGGACCGGCGGGAGGGGGCATTCCCGCTTCACCCGGAGGACCCAGAGGCATGGACGTCGCGTTCGCACTTCAGCCGCCGGATCTGGTGGCGCTCGCCCGCTATCGGATGGAACACTCGCCGGCCCGCGTGCGGCGCTACCGGCTGGCGTGGCTCGGGCTTTCCGCGGCGTTTGCCGCCGGGGCCATGGCGCTCTACCTCGGCGCGCTGCGAGCGCCGGCCCTTTACCTGGGCGCCTTTGCCGCGTTTTTCCTGGTTTTCTACCCGTACTACTACCGCTGGCTCGTCGGCCGCACCATGCGGCGCATCGTGGAAGCGCGGGCGAACCCCGAGGTTTTTGCTCAGCGATCCTTGAGGACGACACCAGAAGCCATCGTCATCGACAGCGGCAAACAGACCCCCATCGGCTGGGAACGGATCACCGGCATCGCCATCACCCCCGAGCGAGCGTTTGTGGCCGTCGACGGCGAGTACGCGATCGTGCTGCCGAAGTCCGCCCTGGGCGAGGAAACATTCCACCAACTCGTCGACCTCATCCGCGCCGCCTCCGGCCGGACCGTTTAGCCGTTTTCTCCCCCCCGAGGGCACCGCCTCGTCGCATGCGACGCAGATTGTGGCCGGAGAAACATTGAGCACCGGCCACAACCGTACTATACTGAGGTTACCCGCGCCGCCTGACTCCGTCTGTCTGCGCATCGAACTATCCCGACGCGGGGGGAGGGCTCCATGAATCCCATCGGCCGCAAGAAATTCGAGTTGGACACGCCCTGCCTGGTTCTCGACCTGGACCTGTTGGACGAGAACCTCCAGAAGATGCAGTCGCGGGTGAAGGCCGCCGGCAAATCGCTGCGCCCGCACGCCAAGACCCACAAGTGCACTACGCTCGCCAAGATGCAGATCGCCAACGGGGCGATCGGCATCTGCGCCGCCAAGCTCTCGGAGGCCGAGGCCCTGGTGGACGCCGGGATTTCCGGGGTGCTCCTGACCGGCCCGATCGCGGGCCGCGAGAAGGCCGACCGGCTGGTCGCCCTGCTCGCGCGGGCCTCCTTCCTGATGGCGGCGCTCGACTCCCCGGCCGCGGTCGAGCTGCTCGAACCCCGCCTGGCCGAGAAGCAACGCCACCTGGACGTGCTGATGGACCTCGACATCGGCCACCGGCGCACCGGTATGCCGCCGGACAAGGCCGCGAGCCTGGCCGACCGCCTCATGGCCAGCCCGTGGTTCCGGCTGCGCGGCGTGCAGGCCTATGCCGGCCACGTGCAGCATATCCCGCGTTACGTGGACCGCAGGGCCGCCTCGCGCGAGGGTCTCAAACAGGCGGCGGCCGTCTTCAACCAGCTCCGGGGGCGCTGCGATTCCTGCACGATCTTCAGCTCGTCGGGCACCGGGACCGCGCAGATCGACCTCTCCGTGAACGAGGTCACCGAGCTTCAGGCCGGCTCCTACGCCCTCATGGACGCCGAGTACCTGGCGATCGAGTCGGCGGATGGTTCCGACGCCCCGGACTACCGGCCGGCCCTGACCCTGCTCACCACCGTCGTGAGCGGCCCGCACGGCCGGCATGTGACCACGGATGCGGGGCTGAAGGCCCTCTACCGCGACGGGGGCCGGCCGCGGGTCCTCAACCCCGAATACGGCGGGCTGCAGTACGAGTGGTTCGGCGACGAGTACGGCCGGATTTCGGCCCCCGATCGCTGCACCATGCTGCCCGCGATCGGTGCCGTAATCGAGCTGGTCGTCTCCCACTGCGACCCCACCGTGAACCTCTTCGACCGGTTTCACCTCACGCGCGCCGGGAAGGTCGTCGATGTCTGGCCGATCGACCTGCGCGGCTGCTGCCAGTGAACGGCCGCAGCGGGCGGCCTGCGCGCGCAACGAAGGCTTCCCACCCGCGACCAAACCTGCTATGATCGGCGTGCTATGCGACACGTTTATCTTGGCACCACCGGGCTGCAGGTCTCCGAGCTCTGTCTCGGGACCATGACCTTCGGGAAAGAAGCTGACCCTCAGGCCAGCGCGGCGATCTACCGCCGCTGCCGCGAGGCCGGCATCAATTTTTTCGACTGCGCCAACGTCTACACGCACGGCGAATCCGAACGCATCCTCGGGGGCCTGATCGCGGGCGAGCGCGACCGGCTGATCCTGACCAGCAAGGTCGGCGGCTCGATGGGCGACGGGCCTAACTGCAGCGGGCTGTCACGCCGCAACGTTCTCTACGAGTGCGAGCAGAGCCTGCGGCGGCTGCGGACGGATTGGATCGACATCTACTTCGCCCACCGCTTCGACCCCACGGTGGCGCTGGACGAGGTCCTGCACGCGTTCGACACGCTCTGCGCCCAGGGCAAGATCCGCTACTTCGGCGTGAGCAACTGGGCGGCCTGGCAGATCGCCAAGGCGCTCGGCGCGAGCGCCCTCAAGGGGGTTCTGGCCCCGCGCGTGATGCAGCCCATGTACAATCTGGTCAAGCGCCAGGCCGAGGTGGAGCTGTTCCCGCTCGCCCAGGACGCGGGCATCGGCGTGGTGGTCTACAACCCGCTCGGCGGCGGGGTCCTGACCGGGAAGTACGGAACGGCGGGTGCGGGGCCGGGTCGTCTGGCGGAAAACCCGATGTACCGGAAACGCTACGACGAAGAGTGGATGTTCACGGCCGCGCAGGGTCTGCAAGCGGTCGCGGCCGAAGCGGGGCTTTCGCCCGTCAGCCTGGCCGTCGCCTGGGCCGCCCGCCACCCGGCCGTCACCTGCCCGATCATCGGTGCGCGCACGGTCGAACAGGTGGAGCCGGCGCTGCGGGCGCCGGAGATCCGCCTGACCGACGAGCTGTACGCACGGATGCGGGCGCTGGCACCGTCGCCCCCGCCGGCGACCGACCGGACCGACGACCTGAAATAGAGGCCGGCCGAACGCCGGCCGCCTCCATTGGAAAAAAATCTCCGAACACGCCTGCAACGATTGGGGCCGAATCCGGAACGGTGCTGAATCACTTGATCGAGAGGACCCTATATATGCAATTCCCCAGCATGAGCATCGGCGACGTGACCGCCTCCATTCCGATCATCCAGGGGGGCATGGGAGTGGGCATTTCCCTGTCCGGCCTGGCGTCTGCCGTGGCCAACGAAGGCGGCATCGGCGTCATCGCGGCCGCCATGATCGGGATGGGCGAACCCGACATCGCCACCCGGCCGTTGGAGGCCAACATCCGCGCCCTGAAAAACGAGATCCGCAAGGCGCGCGAGAAGACGCGCGGGCTTTTGGGCGTCAACATCATGGTGGCGCTCACGCATTACGCCGATCTCGTGAAGACGGCCGTCGAAGAGGCGATCGATTTCATCTTCTGCGGCGCCGGCCTGCCGCTCGACCTGCCCCGCTTCCTGACCCCCTCCTCGCGCACCAAGCTCGTCCCGATCGTCTCCTCCGGGCGCGCGGCCGAGGTGCTTTGCAAGAAGTGGGCGAAGCTCTCGCGCCTGCCCGACGCGTTCGTGGTCGAGGGCCCGATGGCCGGTGGACACCTCGGGTTCAAACGGGAGCAGATCTTTGCGCCCGAGTACTCACTCGAGAAGCTGGTGAGCGAGGTGCTCGACGCCGTGAAGCCGTTCGAGGAGGAGTTCCGCACCGCCATCCCCGTCATCGCGGCCGGGGGCGTTTACACGGGGGCGGACATTCTCCGCTTCCTGAAGATGGGGGCGGCCGGGGTGCAGATGGCGACGCGCTTCGTGGCGACCCACGAGTGCGACGCCGACATCGCATTCAAGGAGGCCTACCTGAAAGCGGCGAAGGAGGACATCGTGATCATCGACAGCCCGGTCGGGCTGCCGGGAAGGGCCATCAACAACGAATTCCTCGAAGCGGTCAAGCGCGGCGAGAAAATACCGTTCAGCTGCCCCTACCACTGCATCCGGACCTGCGATCACAGCAAAAGCCCCTACTGCATCGCGCTCGCCCTGATGCAGGCCAAGAAGGGCAACCTCAAGCGCGGGTTTGTATTCTCCGGCCAGAACTCCTTCCGCGTGGACCGGATCGTCGCGGTCAAAGAGCTGATCCAGTCCCTCAGGGAAGAGTACAGCCGGGCCGTTGCCGCCGAAGACCACCTGCACAGCATGGCGGTCTGAGGCCTCTCAGAAGCGGATCCATCCCCCCCGGAATGAAAAAGCGCCGATGTTCACCATCGGCGCTTTTTTTGTCGCATGTCCCTTCACGCGTCCGGCGCTCCGGCCGCCTTCAGGCTTGTCTGGTTGACGACGTTCTGCGGTTTTCCACCCTGGAAGGCGCGCACGTTGTCGGCGGTCGTGCCCATCAGGCGCTGCCGCGCCTCGCGCGTGGCCCAGGCCAGGTGCGGCGTGATCACCAGGTTGCGCGCGGCGAGCAGCGGGTTGCCCGCGCGGATCGGCTCGACGGCCGCCACGTCCACCACGGCCGCGGCCAGCACCCCGGCGTTCAGCGCCGCGGCGAGGTCCTCCTCGTTCACGAGGGGGCCGCGGGCGGCGTTGATCAGCACGGCGCTCGGCCGCATGCGCTCGAGCAGCCGGCGGTTCGACGAACCCGCTGTTGTCGGCGGTGAGGGGGCAGTGCAGGGACACGACGTCGGAGCGGGCGAAGAGCTCCTCCGGCGCGGACCAGGCGAAGGGGGCGTAGCCGGGGTCCGACCCGCGGTAGGCGTCGTAGGCCAGCACCTTCATGCCGAAGGCGTGCGCCAGCTCGCCGACCCGGCGCCCGATGCGGCCGAACCCGACGATGCCGAGCGTCTTGCCCGCGAGTTCCGTCAACGGCATCTTCCAGAACGACCAGTCCGGGTTGCGCTCCCACTCCCCTGCTTTCACGGCCGCGTCGTGCACGCTGATGTTGTGGCAGATGTGCAGGATGGCCGAGAAGACGTACTGGGCGACCGAGTCGGTGCCGTAGATCGGGACGTTGGACACCGGGATCCCGCTCCGGCCCGCCGCCGCCACGTCGATGCAGTCATAGCCCGTGGCGGACACCGTGATGTAGCGCAGCCGCGGCAGCTTCCCCATCGAGGCCTCGCGGACCTGGGTCTTGTTGACGATCAGGATATCCGCGTCCCGGCAGCGGTCGATCAGCTCCCCGGGCGCGGTGCGGTCGTGAACGGTCAGAACCCCCATCCGCCCGATCTCGTCCCAGGGGTTGTCCCCGGGGTTGAGGGTGTACCCGTCCGTCACCACGATGCGCATCCTGCTCATTGCCGTTTCCTTCCTGCGGGGGGCCCGGTAAGGCCGTTCGATCCGCTCCGTCCGCTTCGAGTTCTCCGAGCTGCGGCCGCGCCCGGTCCGGTGCAATTTTGCCTTTAAATGAATGACGGAATCATGTAACAGGTTGTTGAAATACCCAGCAGCATCCTGTGCGACGCGCAAGGGTAATACATGCACCCGGCGGCTTGCAAGCGGCCGGCGGAAATAGAGGAGTCTCCGCGATGGCCGAGTCCCGCCTGTGGGGAGGCGTTCCGTTCCGCGCCCGACCCCGCCCTGATGAACCTCTCGCGGTCGGATCCGAGCTACTACCGGCTGGTCCCTACGACATCGTCTCCTCGGCCGCGCATGCGCGCGAACTGCAGCGCGCGGGGCTCTTGTCGGCAGACGAGGGCGATACGATCACCGCCGAGCTGGAGCGCATCCGGGCGGATTACGCCGCCGGCGCCATCGCGCCCTCCGACGCCGACGAGGATCTGCACACCTTCATCGAGCGCATCCTCACAGAGCGCCTGGGGCCCCTTGGCGGCAAGCTCCGCGCCGGACGCTCGCGCAACGACCAGGCGGCCAACGACTTGCGGCTCTACCTGCGCCGGGAGGCGCGTTCGCTCGCGCTGTCCCTGCTCGCGCTGCAGGAGGCACTCGCCGACCAGGCCGCTCGCCACCTGCAGACGCTCTCGCCCGGGTTTACGCATCTGCAGCCGGCGCAGCCGGTGCTGTTCGCACACCAGTGCCTGGCCTACGCCCAGGTGTTGACCGCGACTCGGGCGCCTTATCGACTGGCCGGCGCGGCGACGCCCTACCGTTGGGCTCGGGGGCGCTCGCCGGCTCGACCTTCCCCATCCACCGCGCCGAGCTGGCGCGCCGCCTGGGCTTCGAGCGGCACCGTCGAACACCATCGACGCAGTCAGCGGCCGCGACCTCGTGGTCGAGTTCCGTGCAGCGCGCGATCGCCGGGATGGACTTGAGCCGGCTGGCCGAGGACCTTATCCTGTGGGCCTCACAGCAGTTCGCTGGGTGGAATTCCCGACGCCTTTGCGACCGGCAGCTCCATCATGCCGCAGAAGAAGAACCCGGACATCGCCGAGCTGACCCGCGGCCGGAGCGGCCGGCTTATCGGCGACTTGGCTGGCGCTGCTGACCCTGCTCAAAGGCCTGCCCTTCGCGTACAATCGGGATCTGAGCGAAGACAAGCGATGCGCCTTCGACGCGGTCGACACGCTGAAGGTCGTGCTGCCCGCGCTGGCCGGGCTGGTGCGGACGCTGCGGGTGAATGTCGCGGAGCTGCGGCGTCAGTCCACGGAAGGTTTCACGCTCGCGACCGAGGCGGCCGACTGGCTGGCCCGCAACGGCGTGCCCTTCGCCGTCGCGCACGAGATCACCGGCCTCCTGGTGCAGCACTGCGAGGAGCGCGGCATCGAGCTCTGCGAGCTTAGCGCGCAGGACCTGAAGGCGCTCGACCCCCGGCTGGACCCCGCCATCCTGCCCCATTTCGCGCCCGAGGCCGCCGTCGCCGCCCGGACCGGCCACGGCGGGACCGCTCCCGCGCAAGTCGCGCGGCAGCTCGAGCGGCTGCGGCAGACCATGGACCGCCGCGCGCCAGCGCAATGGGCCGGCTCCACCGGGGCCCGCGAACGAACTGCATTCGCACGGGTCCTTTATCAAGACGCATGGCGACGACATCGGGCCGAACATCGAGAAGTCATCCGGCGGGGGCGCGTCCCCGCCTTCGCCTATTCGCTGGCGCACCTGCGGCATGTCCCCCGGCGGCTACTTCCGTCGCTGGTCGCGGCGGCGATCATCCTGGCTCGCGTTCGGGTGGGTGGCGCGCGCCTTCGCCCATGGCCAGATCGAATGGTCCTATGTCGGCCGCTTCATCACGGCGCCGGTGATCGTCTGGGGCATCGTCAACACGCTGGTCATGGCGGTGCTGGCGATGATGCTGGGGATCGTGCTCGGCGTGGTCGTCGCCATCATGCGGCTGTCGCCCAATCCGGTGCTGCGGTCGGTCGCGGCCGGCTACACCTGGCTGTTCCGCGGCACACCGCTGATCCTGCAGCTGCTGCTGTGGTTCAATCTGGCGCTGGTGTTTCCGACCATCGGCATTCCAGGCCTGTGGTCGGCGCGCGCCGTCGATGTGATGACGCCGTTCCTGGCTGCGCTGCTCGGCCTCGGCATCAACCAGGGCGCCTATACGTCCGAGGTGATGCGCGCGGCTTGCTCTCGGTCGACACCGGCCAATACTGAGGCGGCGCAGGCGATCGGCATGGGCCGGCTGCAGGCGCTGCGCCGGATCATCCTGCCGCAGGCGATGCGGGTGGTCATCCCGCCGCTCGGCAACGAGTTCATCGGCCTGGTCAAGGCGACCTCGCTCGCCAGCGTGATCCAGTATCCGGAAGTGCTGCACTCGGCCGAGAACATCTACTACGCCAACTCGCGCGTGATCGAGCTGCTGATCGTCGCCGGTCTCTGGTATCTCGCCGTGGTCTCGGTGCTGGCGAATCCTGGCTGCAGATGGCTGCTGGCAGCGCCGCTTTGCGCCGCGCGGCGTGCGCGCGGATCGCCCGATGACGAAAACCGCCTCGTCGCGATCGCGCGCGATCAGCAAGAGCTTTGGCGACTTCCAGGCGCTGAAGCAGGTCTCCTGGATATCTGGGCCGGCGAGGTGGTGTGCCTGATCGGGCCGTCGGGGTCGGGCAAGACCTCGCTGCTGCGCTGTATCAACCAGCTGGCGCCGGTCGACAGCGGCGGCATCTGGCTCGACGGCGAACTGCTCGGCTTGCGCGAGCATGGCGGCAAGCTGCATCGGCTGAGCGAGCGGGAGATCGCCCGGCAGCGGCTCTCGCTGCGGCATGGTGTTCCAGCGCTTCAACCTGTTTCCGCACATGACCGCGCTGGAGAACATCGTCGAGGGACCGGTCCAGGTGCAGCGGCGCAAGCCGGCGGACGTGGAGAGCCGAGGCGATGAAGCTGTTGCGCCGCGTCGGCCTCGCCGAGAAGCAGACTCCTATCCGTCACAGCTATCGGGCGGCCAGCAGCAGCGCGTCGCGATCGCGCGCGCGCTCGCCATGAAGCCCGAAGCTGATGCTGTTCGACGAGCCGACATCGGCGCTCGATCCCGAACTGGTCGGCGAGGTGCTGGCGGTGATGAAGGAATTGGCCGAGAGCGGCATGACCATGCTGGTGGTGACCCACGAGCTCGGCTTCGCCCGCGAAGTCCAACCGCGTTGTTCATGGACCAGGGGCGGATCGTGGAGAC
>CAWBSC010000023.1:0-701653 GCA_963791285.1 uncultured delta proteobacterium | reverse complement strand
TCCAGCGGCAAAGTGGACATGTACACTTTGCAGAAGCTCCTCACCCATAAATCCCCGGTTATGACTCAGCGGTATGCCCATTTGAGAGACGAAGCTCTGCGGAACGCTTCAGAACTTGCAGGGGCACTGGTGGACGAGGCCGTCAACAACACAAATCCTAAGGAAAGCTCTGCTGACCGAGAGTGAATGAGTTCCGTTCTCGTATGGCCCCGCGTGCAAACGATTTTACTTTCCAACTGGGAACCGGAACGCAGCGGTCGTATCGAGTGAATCTTCGCCGCGCGCAATTGCCTTTTCGTAAAGGTTCGCAATCAGCGGCATCATCGCTAATTCGACCCCATGCCGGGCGGCTTCCTCAATCATCAGCCGGACGTCCTTGCTCGCCATAGAAATGGTGAAGGAGGCTGGTTTATAAGCACCTCCGGCGATTTTTGCCGCCCTGGCAGGAAGCCCTTCACCCGGGTTGAATTGAGTGAACAGCGCAACGGCATCGGAAGGCTTAACTCCAACGGCGTGCGCCAGCCTGATGACGTCCGCAATGACACCTTGAATTCCGATCAGCATGAAGTTGCCGAACAATTTGTACGCGGCTGCCAGATTCAGGCTTGTCGCCGAGTTGAATGATCTTGGATGTCATTTTCTGCAATTCAGGCATCATGGCCTTGATCTGGGCCGGGTCGCCGGAGACCAACATGAAGCCCGGTGCCCTCCTCCGCGTTCTTGGGGCCCATGAAAACCGGCGCATGCAGGTACACGCGTCCGCGCGCCGCCCAACGCGCTGCCCGCTCAGCCGTGGGTGAGGGAGCTGTCGTCGTATGATCGATTATCCACGTACTGGCTGAGATTCGGTCCTGAATCGATTCCAGGACTTGGTCGACGGCAGCATCATCCGACAGCATGACATGGATTCTATCGACTCCTTCAACCGCGGAAGCGGCCTCCAGGCATGCAACCGCCCCTTCGGTTTCAAGCGCCTTGGTCTTCTCCGGGCTGCGGTTCCAAACCCGAACCCTGTGACCGTTTTTCAGCATCCGGCGGATGAAGCCTGAGGCCATCATGCCGGCACCCAAGAACGCGATCTTCATTGCGTCACCTCTGCAATAGGTTGAAAGTGGTAGAAGGAGCAGTGGATCCTCTTGGCGATGGCGGACTTTGTAGGGCTGATGAACTAACTGCACTCCGCCCCCAGGATTGGCGATGTGCCGCTCTTCACCCGGAAGGTACGCACGGTGAACAACAATGGCGAGACCCCGAGCTCGGCATAGGCGGAGAGTTGCCCGGGACGCAAGCTAAACTCATCATTTGGTGGCCATCCGTAAGCTGCATGTAGGAACGAGGGTTGACTTAACGGGTCGGTGTATGGCAACAATCTTGCTAATTGGGCCAGCCACAACAGCCACCCAAATTGCCAACGGTAAAGTTCTACAACCTCCTCCGATCCAGCATGCCTCACCACGGCATGCTGCAAGTTTGTAACCGGCCCCTGCACTATCGGTAATATACACTCTGGATTTGTGGAAGCGCGGAACCTGAACCCATAAAAGAGGAGAGGCGCCATGCAACGTCTAAGCATTTGGGTCGTTATACTGGTGATTGGTGCAGTGATAAATCCTGCATACGCCCAGAAGACGGGCGGCACCCTGACCTACACCTTCCACCCTGAGCCGACCGCAATGTCGACCATTGCGACCACCGCCGTGCCGGTCTCGATCATCGCCACCAAAATCTACCAAAGCCTGCTCGAATACGAGGGCCCCGGTTTGAACCCGGTGCCGAGTCTGGCAGAATCGTGGACCGTGTCGCCGGACCGCCTGACCTACACGTTCAATCTGCGCCAGGGCGTCACCTGGCATGACGGTCAACCGTTCACCAGTGAGGACGTCAAGTTCAGTATCGAAAATGTGGTTGTTCCAAATCATTCGCGCGGCCGGACCTATTTCGGTAACCTCGATGCTATTGAGACCCCGGATCCCAAGACGGTGATCTTCAAGCTGAAGAAGCCTGTGCCCTATTTCCTGCGCGCTTTCCAACCGAGCGAATCGCCGATTATGCCCAAACACGGTTTCACCAGCGAAGAGATTGCCGCCGGCAAGATCCGAGACGCGAAAATCATGCAGAATCCGATCGGTACCGGCCCCTTCAAGCTCAAGGAATGGAAGAAGGGCAGCTATGTCATTCTCGAGCGCAACCCGAACTATTGGAAACCGGGGAAGCCGTATTTGGACCAGATTGTCCTTCGCGTGCTGCCGGACGGCGCCGCCCGGGCGATCGCCGTTGAAAAGGGCGAGGTCGATCTGGCGCCGTCGAGCGGCCTGCCGCCGGCCGAGATTCAGCGCCTGAGCAAACTGCCCAACTTGGTCGCGTCGCATGACGGCAACGAGGGGCTGGGCCCAAACATGTGGCTCGAAGTGAACCTGCGCGAGAAGCCGCTGAGCGACCTCAAGGTGCGTCAGGCGATCAGCCTCGCGATCGACCGCCAGAAGTTGATCGACGTGATCTGGTACGGCCAGGGCAAGCCGTCCCGCGGACCGATCGTCAGCAGCAATCCGAACCACTTCGACAAGAACCTCAAACCGCTCGAGTACAATCCGGAGAAGGCCAACAAGCTGCTCGACGAGGCCGGGTACAAGCGCGGGCCAGATGGCATGCGCTTCAAGCTGGTGCAGAATTACTTGCCCTATGGTGAGGAGTGGGTGCGCCAGGCCGAGTACATCAAGCAGGAACTGCGTAAGATAGGCATCCAAGTCGAAACTCAGAGCCTCGACATGGGAGGCTGGCTGAAGCACATTTTCACGGATTGGGACTACAACTTTACGAGCTCGTTTTCGCACAACTATTCCGATCCAACCATTGGCGTGCAGCGCAGCTTCATTTCGACTACGACTAAGAAGGGTGAGACGTTCGCCAACTCGATGGGCTATAACAACCCGGCCCTCGACGCGCTGTTTGCGAAAACGGCCGCGCTCTCCGAGGGACCGGAGCGTAACCAGGCATGGGCCGAGGTCCAGAAAATCGTGCAGGACGACCTGCCGGTGATCTTCCTGATCGAGATGAGCTACACGCACATTTGGAACAAGCGCGTGCACGGGCTGATCACCAACGGGGTCTCGATGTATTCGAGCTGGGATTCCGTCTGGGTTGACTGAATAATGCCGTGATAAATACATCTGCCACCTTCGTCGTCCGGCGCCTTTTGCAGATCATCCCCGTGGTTCTCGTGATCGCGGCGATGAACTTCGCTCTACTCAAATTGGCGCCGGGCGATGAGGCTGACATCTTGGCCGGCCAGATGGGCAGCGCAACGGCGGAATTCACCCAGCAGCTGCGCCAGGAGTTCGGCCTTGACCGGCCGCTTCCTCAGCAGTTCCTGATCTACATGGGGCGCTTGCTGACATTCAATCTCGGCGTCTCATACGTTCAGCAGCAACCGGTCATTGAGCTGATTCTGGACCGCCTACCAGCAACGCTTTTGCTCATGGGGACTGCGATCGCACTCGCTTTCCTGCTTGGTGTCTGTCTTGGCGTCACCGCCAGCCGACGGCAGGGGTCGTGGACTGACAACCTCATCTCGGTATCCGCTCTGGTCATCTATGCCACCCCGGCCTTTTGGCTCGGACTCATGCTCATCGTTCTATTCTCGATTAAACTCGACCTGCTGCCCTCGGGCGGCATGCTGGAAATCGGGGCGGGTAAAGCCGGGCTGGCATATGCCCTTGACGTGGCGTGGCATTTGATTCTACCGGCTGCGACCTTAGGGTTGTTTTATGTTGCAATTTATACGCGGCTGATGCGTTCGTCGATGCTTGAGGTCTATGGCTTGGACTTCATCACCACTGCACGCGCCAAGGGGCTGTCCGAGGGCTTCATCGCCCGAACGCATGTGCTGCGGAACGCTCTCCTGCCGGTGGTCACACTCGCGGGGGTACAAGTCGGCCACCTGCTCGGTGGGTCGGTCCTGGTCGAAACGGTGTTTGGCTGGCCGGGGTTGGGCCGGCTCGTGTTCGATGCGCTGCTGCAGCGTGATCTGAACCTTCTTCTCGGAATCCTGTTCATTTCATCGATCGTGGTGGTGATCGCCAACCTGGTGGTCGATCTGCTCTATGGCCTGCTCGACCCCCGGATCGTTAACAAATGAGCGGCGGGGACGGATGTCACACGACCATGAGGGTGAATTTAAGTTAACCGGCAGCAGCAAAATAAGAGGCTTGCATGCCTTCTGGCTGCGGTTCCGCAACAACCGGGCTGCCGTCGGCGGCGCGGTTGTGCTGGCACTGGTGGTGCTGGCCGCTCTCTTCGGGCCCTTCTTCTATCCGGTCGATCCATTCGAAATGGTGGGTCGACCGTTCGTACTGCCAAGCGGCGGCTTTCCCCTCGGCACTGACGTCGCCGGGCGCGACATACTGGCCGGCATTCTCCACGGCGGACGGGTGTCACTCCTGATCGGGGTTATGGCCAGCCTCGCCGCCACCATCGTTGGGGTGACCTTCGGCGCGCTGGCCGGGTATTACGGCGGGCTCATCGACGATGTGCTGATGCGCTTGACCGAGTTCTTCCTGACCATCCCGTCGTTTGTACTGGCGGTTGTCCTGGTCGCGATTTTTTCGCCGAATGTTGTCAACATCACTATCGCCATTGCCGTGGGCTCCTGGCCCTCGGTCGCTCGGCTGGCACGGGGCGAGTTCATTGCACAGCGGGATCGGGAGTACGTGCAAAGCTGCCGCTCAATTGGCATGTCGGACTGGGAGATCATTATGCTCCAGATCATGCCGAATGCGCTGCCGCCGGTGATCGTGGTCGCTTCGCTCATGGTTGCGACGGCGATTCTTACCGAATCCGGCCTCTCCTTTCTGGGCCTCGGGGATCCTAACCTGATCTCCTGGGGGTACATGATAGGTGTGGCACGCACCGTTCTGCGGGTCGCTTGGTGGATGGCGGCCATCCCTGGGGCTATGATCCTGGTCACCGTGCTGGCCATCAATCTCGTCGGGGAAGGTCTGAGTGATGCCCTCAATCCGAGGTTGAAACAGCGATGACCCCTGTGCTGGACGTCGAGAACCTTTCGGTCCATTTCCGCACGACGCTCGGCTTGGTGAAAGCGGTCGACAAGCTCTCCTTCACGATCCATGAGGGCGAGACGGTTGCCATTGTCGGTGAATCGGGCTCTGGCAAGAGCACCGTTGCGCTCGCTGCCATGCGGTTGATCAAGAATCCACCCGGTGAAATTGCCGGCGGACGCATCTGGCTGGATGGGCAGGACCTCCTGACTCTTTCAGAAGGCGCCGTCCGGGCGCTGCGCGGCCGTCGCATCGCCATGATCTTCCAGGACCCGATGATGGCACTGAACCCCGTTTACACGGTGGAGCGTCAGATCGGTGAGGTGCTTCGGCTCCACCTCGGCATGTCCAAGCGCGAGATCCGCGCGGAAGTAGTCAAGCTATTGCACCTCGTCGGCGTCCCGGCGCCGGAGGAACGAGCGCATCAGTACCCGCACAATCTTTCTGGTGGCATGCGCCAGCGCGTGATGATCGCCATGGCTCTGGCGTGTCGGCCCAAGCTGCTGATTGCGGACGAACCGACCACGGCGCTCGACGTCACGGTTCAGGCTCAGGTGCTCGACCTGATCCAGTCGCTCAAGGACAAGCTCGGCATGGCGGTTTTGCTAATCACCCACAACCTGGGCATCGTGGCCGAAACCGCGCACCGGGTCATCGTCGTCTACACAGGCCGGAAAATGGAGGAAGACTCAGTCGCGCGCATCTTCAAAGACCCGCGCCACCCCTATACCCGGGGCTTGCTGATGGCCGCCAAATGGGAAGAAACCGAAGGCGCAATGTTGCACGAAATTCCGGGGGTCGTCCCGTCGCCGTTCAACATGCCCAAGGGGTGCAGCTTTGCGCCGCGTTGTTACGCCGTGATGCCGCGCTGCCGCGAGGAGGTGCCGCGGCTGGAGGAAATCGAGCCGAAGCGATGTGTGGCCTGCTTCCTATGGCAGGGAATGCCGAAATGACAGGCACACCCGTGGAAGCAGTTCTCGAAGCCGTGGATCTGGTCAAGCACTATCCGGTCAAGCAGGGTATGCTCATGCCGAAGCGCCTTGTGCATGCCCTGGACGGCATCTCGCTCAGCCTGAAGCACGGTGAGACGCTGGCAATCGTCGGCGAGTCGGGCTGCGGCAAGTCGACCTTGGCCAAATGCCTGATGCGGCTCGAGGAGCCGACGAACGGCCGGGTGGTCTTGATGGGGCAGGATATCACCCACGCTGATAAGCGCACCCTGCGGGCGCTCCGCTGCCGGATGCAGATCGTGTTCCAGGACCCCTACGCCAGCCTGAACCCCCGCTATTCCATCGGGGCCATAGTCGGCGACCCGATTCGCCTCCACGAGTCCCTGAGCCGCAGCGCCCGCCGAGAAAAGGTGGCGGAGCTTCTCGAAACGGTCGGCCTCGGGCCTGAGTTCATGGACCGTCATCCCCACGAGCTCTCGGGCGGCCAGCGGCAGCGTGTGGCGATCGCCCGTGCGATCGCGGTCAACCCATCGATCGTCATTTGCGATGAGCCGGTTTCGGCTCTGGATGTTTCGATACAGGCCCAGGTCATCAACCTCCTGAAGCGCCTTCAGCGCACACGGAGCATCGCCTACCTTTTCATTACGCACGACCTGGCCCTGGTCCAGCACATCGCGGATCGCATTGCGGTGATGTATCTGGGACAGGTGGTTGAGCTTGCTGAGGCGCGAGCAACCCGGACCGCGCTCCTGCACCCTTACTCGCAGGCGCTCTTCTCGGCGGCTCCGGTCGCCGACCCGACGGCGAGAAAAACGCGTATCATTCTTTCCGGAGACGTGCCAAGCCCGATGGACCCACCGCAGGGCTGCCGTTTCCACACACGTTGCTTTTACCGCCAAGACATCTGCGTGGCCGAAGCCCCGGCCCTCCGCGAAGTTGCTGGAAGGAGGGCGCGCTGTCATTTCGCAGGCGAATTGATTTTCCCTCCGGGTCGACAACCGCATCCGGATGAGGGATCGGGCGCAACGCGCTGATACCGGCCGGATCAATTCCCGACACCAAAAGGAAATACGCCAGGTGGAAGACAAGATTCTGCGCAAAGTGGACGAGAAAAAGGATGCCATTGTTGAGTTGCTGAGAACCCTGATTCGGATACCGAGCCTGACCGGCGAGGAGGGGGAGGCGCAGGAGTTTCTCGCCGGCTGTTTAAGAGAGTTGGGAATGAAAGTGGATGCATGGGAGCCTGATATCGAAGAGATTTTCAAACGGTTCCCGGAGCAGGCCCAGTACCCGACTCACTGGCAGCACGACCTCATTCTGCCCTATGAACGAACGGCCTCATACGCGGAACTCATCCGGTCAGGAAAGATAGAGGTTCTCAACTATAAAAACCGTCCCAACCTGGTGGGGCGGTTGGCGGGGCTGGGTGGGGGGAAATCCCTGCTGTTCAACGGTCACATCGACAACGTGACGGTCGAGCCCCGGGCGGATTGGAGTCATGACCCCTTTGGGGCCGAAATCGTAGGCGGCAGGATCTATGGCCGGGGGGCCTCCGACATGAAGGGCGGGATGGCGGCTTCCCTGGCTGCGATCCAGTGCCTCATCGAGGCCGGGGTCACTTTAAGGGGCGATGTGATTTACTCGAGCGTCGTCAATGAGGAGCACTCCGGAAACGGGATGCTCTCGTTGATGTGCAAAGGGGTCCGGGCGGATGCCGCCATCGTAAATGAGCCGTCGGAAAACCAGATTTACGTGGCAGCGCCAGGAGATGTCTACTGGGAACTGACGATCGACGGGGTGGCCCGCTCCCCCGGTGCCCGCTGGGAGGGTAGGGAATTGGTCGGGGTCAGCGCCATAGACAAGCTGCCCCTCGTCATCCAAAGCCTATTGAAGCTGGAAGCAGACTACAATACGAAGACGCCCGACCCTCTCTACGGTTCAAAGAACGCCTTTTCCTGCGTCATCGGCGAGATTCGGGGTGGCACCTACTCGACCGTCACCGCGACGCAATGCGTTGTGAGAGGCTGTATGTATTTCGGGCACGGGTTCGGGACTGTCAACGAGATAATGGACAGCATCAAGGAGTATATCGCACGGGGGACCCAATCGGATCCCTGGTTCAGGGAGCATCCAGTAAAAACAGTTTTTCTGCATCATCGGGACAGTTGCAAGAGCGATGTGGATCATCCCCTCATAGAGATTGTTCGTAAAACAGCGGAGAGCGTGAGCGGGCAGAACCCGCCGGTCATCGGCTCACCCTACTGCACCGACATGGATCACACCGTCAATCTGGGGAAGATTCCCACGATTATCTATGGCCCCGGATCCATTGCATGCGCCCATAAAGCCGATGAATGGATCGATATCGATCAGTACCTCAAGGCTGTGAAGATCCTGGCTGTTGCCACCTACAGGTGGTGTAGGTAGGAACTGGCAGAGATACTCGCCAGTAGTTAACTACTCAACGGATCCGAAGGAGACTCGTGTTTAGATTCCGTGCCTGACGTGAAACTTGCGAAAGGCTTCAAATCGTGAGCTTAGCTGAAGGAATATGCGATTCTGATAGAGGTTAGATTCATCGCCGATATACGCAACCCGGGGTCGTGTTGCTATTTCATATGGATATCACTTGCCGTAGGAGGGAAAACAACCCAAAACGTATGCTGTCAGTAACACTCGCCCAGCGCCGACCGCTTTTCGTGGGATATATCTCGAAGGCACAGTCTATCAGAATTTCGACCGGGCAGGATGATATCCACGCTTTTCCTGATAGCTGTTTTATCGCTGCAATATAAAAAGGCCGAGTCATCAGACTCGGCCAATCAATCCGAAAGAAAGGGTCTATTGGATTTATTAGCGACTGCCGCCGCCACCACCGCCCGGGCCACCGCCTGAGCCGCCGCCACTGCCAGAGCCACCCATCCCGCCCATTCCGCCGCCGCTGCCTGAACCGCTGCCCATTCCGCCCATTCCGCCGCCGCTGCCTGAACCGCCGCCCATTCCGCTCATTCCAGGCCCCATGCCGCTGCCTTGGCTATTACTGGTGCTTCCCATGTGGTTACCCGTTGCGCCCATTCCAGATTGCCCATGCTGCTTACCCTGGCCAGCTTGGCCGCTCATATTGCCCATGTGGTTACCCGTTTGGCCAGCTTGGCCGCTCATATTGCCCATCTGGTTACCCGTTTGACCGATATTGTTGCCCATGTTGCCTGTATTGCCGCCACTGCCGGACTGACTCTGCACCGTAGCGGTGCCAAGGGCAAATGCCACAGCCATTGTTAATGCGATAATGAAAAAGGTCTTTTTCATGAGTTTCCCCTTTAGTGGTCTGTCCTTTTTCTTCGCTGTTATCTCCCTGCTGACAGAACGTTTAAGAATACGGTTAGCCTTGGTACTCAGCTTCTCAGGTATTGAAGAGGACGCTTCGGCCCAGATAAATAGAGAGAGATTTGCCGTTGGATTCTGCAAGGTATGGCCGTTTCATAGAAGATACTACATTGTATCACAAAAGCAATATTAGATAATTATGGGTAAAATATGTGGATAACTCAGATACTGTTTAAGGGAGTGGCAGGTAGGTCAATGAAGTCTTGAGATAGTTAGCGAGTATCTCAGAACCGCCATTTCTGTGATACGTCGGATGAAATCACCAGCATGGCGGTGATCTGGAGGGTGTACAAATAACTGTGTAACTGGCAATCTAATCTCTTCAAAAGGAGGAGTAGATGGCCAGGCGAGAGAAGTCCAAGCAGGACACCCTCATCGATGAGTTGCTTAAAGACGGTCACGATCCGAAGGACATTCTGGGCCAGACCGGCCTGCTCAAGCAACTGACCAAGCGGCTGATTGAACGCACCCTGCAAGCCGAGCTGACGGATCATCTTGGCTATGCGCCCTATGCCCCGGAAGGACATGGGACGGACAACTGCCGCAACGGCAAAGCCTCCAAGACGCTACAGAGCGACTCCGGTCCGATCCAGATCGAAGTCCCGCGAGATCGCGATAGCAGCTTCGACCCTAAACTCGTAAAGAAGCGCCAGCGAAGGTTGGAAGGCTTCGATGACAAGGTCCTGGCCCTGTATGCTCGCGGGCTAAGCACCCGGGACATCCAAGGCCAGCTTGAAGAACTGTACGGGGTGGATGTCTCCCCGACGTTGATCTCCAATGTCACCGACGCGGTCATGGACGACGTGCGGGCCTGGCAATCCCGGCCGCTGTCGGCCGTCTACCCGATCCTGTACTTTGATGCGCTGTTTGTCAAAACGCGGCAAGAGGGGCCGGTGCTGACCAAGGCGGTGTACCTGGCGCTGGGGATCAACTTGGAAGGCGAGAAAGAACTGCTGGGGTTGTGGGTGGCTCAGAGCGAGGGGTCCAAGTTCTGGCTGTCGGTGTTCAACGAGCTGAAGAATCGGGGCGTGCAGGACTGCTTCATTGCGTGCGTGGACGGGCTCAAGGGCCTGCCCGAGGCGGTGGAGGCGGTCTTCCCCCACACCCAGGTGCAGCTTTGCATTGTCCACAAGCTGCGCAACTCGCTGAAGTACGTACCATGGAAGGAGCGCAAGGCCGTGGCTCGGGACCTGCGGGCGATCTATGCCGCGCCCACCCTACCCGAAGCCGAACAGGCCCTGGATCGCTTCTGCACCACCTGGGATGCCAAGTACCCGGCCATCGGCCCCAGTTGGCGGGCGGACTGGCAGCGGCTGACGGTGTTCTTCAACTACTCCCCGGAGGTTCGCAAGGTGATCTACACCACCAATGCGGTTGAGTCGTTGAACTACTCGCTGCGTAAGCTGCTCAAGACTCGTGGGGCCTTCCCCACCGATGACTCAATTGTAAAGGTTCTTTACCTTGGGATCACTCGGGTAGCGAAGAAATGGACGATGCCGATACGGGATTGGCGGTCGGCACTCAATCAGTTTGTCATCCTGTTCGGCGACAGAGTGCCGGTGTGAACACCAGTTACACAGTTAAGTTGACACCCCCGTGATCTGTGAATATACCCTTCGGCCGGTCTGTATCTGTAGCTTTCCCGCCCTCGATTTTTAGCCGCTACGCTTCCACAAACGCAGCTTTTTGGTGAGTCGAGTTTACCTTGATATTTCAACGAAAAAAGTAACTGGCGCGGGCTAAGGACCAGATCCAGGAACTCACGGACGTCTCCGCATTCAGTTCACCCCCCGGTTAGCCAAGACCGATAATCTTATCAGTCTGCCCAATTTCCGCTCCTACACTGCTATGAGGTCTTTTTCGGTTGCTTATCCTTCGCTTCTTTGTCCTTCTGCTCGTGTTTCTTAGAAATTTGTTTCTTGCTCTTGTCCTTATTTTTCTTGCCGCCCTTGTCTCCCATTGCCCGCTCCTTTCATATTGTCAGTCTTTACCCGCCGTGTGTAGCGTCGTCGCGTTGTGAGTTTGCGTTTTGTTTATCCTAAAATCAAAATATCACCGATTCAGCGTTTTGGCGATATGTCGGATGGTATCACTGGAATAAAAACCACCCGTGAAGAGGCATGAGGGCCGGTCGATACCGATTGTTTTTTCCAGCCCCAATTTTTATAATAGCACGATACTTAAAGTGCGTCGGGGATCATCGCAGCAAGGCCACCGGGAAGTCCGGCACGTTAGGCGGCTTGGCCGTGGTCGGGGTCTGCTGCCCCTGGGTCAACTCCTTGACCCGTTCGGACACATAGAGGTCCAACATGTTCACTGTGATGCGTCCCGTGGACTTGAAGTCAGCCTTCCCTCGGATGCCTTCCACCAGCGCCTTGGTGAAGGCCCCATTTCCCCACTCCACGTTCTCCAGAGCGTACTGTCTGCCCGTGGCCGAGGAAAAAACCACGGCCCCGTTCTCCGCGCTGGCCAGTTCGTTGATCACAGAGGTGACAACCACCACCCCACGGCGCTTCAACTTGCCCGTCAGATTCCCCGAGTGGCACGCATCCATGAACACGAGCACCTTGCCCGCAATGTTGGCCACCGTGGAGGTGATCTCGGATTGGGAGATCCCCGTCCGCTTGAGCTTCTCCAGATCCGCGTCCACCGGGAGGAAGTAGAAGACGCCCGTGGGGTCGTCGATGCCGTGCCCGGCGAAGAACATCACGGCGACATCATGGGCCGTCATCTGCCGCTGGACCCACTCCAGACCATCCAGGATATTTCCCTTGGTGGCCTGTGCGTCGGTCAGCGTTCGCACTTCTACGCCGCTATACAACCGTCCCCTCTGATCGTTCCAGGCTGCGCCGAAGTCCAGTGCGTCTTTGGCGGCTAGGTCCAGACGCAGATCCGCATCCTGGTACGTGCTCACCCCCACGGCAAGGACATAGAGTTTGGGCTTGATCTCAAACCCGTCCTTGGAAGCGGTCCCCTTCCAGCGCAGCCGGATCGTGGCCGGCTCGCTCGCCGCATGGCGGTTCTCGGCGATGACCGACACCTCGCAATCCCTGGACGGAATAGGGATGGGCAGCTCCCCGCTCTCCTTGGACGTTTTACCAATCCCTTCAACAGCGACCGGCCGACCCTCCACCAGGACCTTTAGCCCGGTGAGTGGTTCTGGACTGCGCACGGAGTAGCGCATCTTCACGGGACTCGCGGACACCTCCGATCCGTCCGCCGGAGAAAGGATGGCTGCCACCGGAGGAAGCTTATCGCGCACCGAGACCTCGGCTACCTGCTTGCGGCCGGCCTCCGCGTTGGCCTGCTGAAGCGCGACGGCCTCGTCCATAGTAGCGAGCACCCGGTCGATCACATCCGGCCGATAGTATGTGGAACGGAAGCGGGAGGCGCTGTAGAAATCCGGCGCCTTCTGGCTGCCCTGATTGAGGTGCCAACCGATCAGGTCCTCGGCCCCGGCCGAGGCCTGATAGAAACCTTGCGGCGTCCAGGCCACCCAGCGCTTGCCGTCCCTGTGGGGGAAAAGCGCCAAGAGCTCCTTGCCGTCGGCCATTCGGTACCAGCGCAGGGTCCCGTCGCCTAAACCGGCCACTGCGAGCCTGCCGTCCCCGCTGATGTTCACCGACCAAGCAACCGACGGGACAGCCACTTCCCAAATCTGTTTGCCGGTTGAGTCGAACAGCCTCAGGCTCACATACGTGCCGAGCAGGAAGCGTTTTTTATCCGGCGCGATGGATAGACTGCATGACCGTTCATGTTGCGGAAGCGCAAGTGAGGTGCCGTTCAGCTTGGGGTTAAATTTCCATCCCCAGTCGGTGATCAGCAGGCCCTGGGCTGTCGTGAGCGGCCCGGCAAGGCGGCTGTCTGCAGCCGGGTCGAGTTCAAGCTGCCAGGCAGTCGAGGAAAACCGCGCCGGCCGCTTGCCCCCTAGTTCGTAGCCGAATTGCACGGTATCCGCGTTTGGGGAGAGGCGGATTGCATGCTCGCGGAAGTCGGCGCTGATGCTCCGCTGCTGCCAGAGGGGCTTGCCGTCTGCGGACAGGACCGCGAGCAGGTCTGCTGCTCCGACGGCCAACCCGCCGGTTGAAAGGGATTTGAGGCCGAAGACTGTACTGTGGGTCAGCTTGAACTCGGTGAAATCTCCCCGACCGGTCTCCGACCAACGGCGAATAAAATTAAAGCCCTCTCGGGTGTATCTCCCGGCGGCGAAAAGGAAGCGGCCGTCCTGCGACCAGGCGACAGTAAAAAGATTTCCGTTATTCACATCGGCGGTGTCGGCTGAAAAGCGCAGCTCGAGCGTCTCGGCGGAAAGCACATCCACCCGCGTGGAGTCCTCATAGCCGACAGCGATCTGTCGGCTGTCGGGTGAAAAAGCCGCGCCAAAAGGAAATTTCCCGCCGGGTGCCGGTCTTTTTTGAATCAGGCGAAAATCGCTGCCGTAGAGACGGATGTGACCATCACTGCAGGTTGTCACCAGGCGCCCGGAGGAATCAAAATCCACCCAAAAGCTGCCACGCCCATAATGCGTGTCCGCGGCTATTTGCTTGTAATTCGTTGTTTCGTAGACCCGCAGGCCGTTTGAACCCCATAGCGTCGCCGCCAGGTACCTGCCATCCGGGGAAAATTTCAGGTGGTGTATAACATTGGGCAGGTCGCCGATGATATGTCGGATCTCTCCGCTTTCACGACCGTAAATATAAATTTCATACCCCCCCTTTTTTATATAGCCGGTATAGCCTCCTGCAGCCACGGATGCACCGTCAGGGGAGATCGCCACGCCAGAGACCTTGCCCAGGGTGCCTTCGCCCAGCGGGACCCGCAGGGTGCGCAGCAGCCGTCCCGTCTTGGCCTCCCAGATGCGCACGGTCTTGTCCTCAGAGCCTGAGACCAGAAAGCGCTGGTCTCGGTCGACATCAATGCGCAAAATCGGCGCGGTGTGCATTCCGGTTTCAAGCCGCAAACTCGGCGCTGCCGGAAACTCCTCGGCAGCTGGGTTGGAAGCTGATTGGAAAGGCGATTTGTCCCGATCAGTTTGAACAGGGAGTACACAGCCAGACAAAATTAAGCCCGCAAGAAAGAAGGTATTCGCAAGCAGCCTGATCTGACGGGCGCGTCGGTTTTGCATGGCAGCCCCCTCTATTGGATTCAAGCATGAAGGTGCGAGTTGTTCGAGAATCTGCTATAATTATTACAAAATATATAAGCAAAAGTCGATTAAATTGGAGCAAATAAAAAGACGATTGGAAACCCCCTTGTTCGATTACCCAAAGAATTGCTACCTTATAGTTGACCTTCTCCCAGCTTTTTAGCCAGTTCTTAAGTTAAAGTTGACCCCAATTCCGGAAATATCACAAGGTACGCAGATCTGCGATACGTCGGATGAAATCGCCGGCATGGCGCAATCTGTGAACATGCCCTTTGGGGGAGCCGAGTTAACTGTAATATTTATAGCTCGCGTTCACTCCCTGCCGGCAAACCCTGCACCACAATCCGGCAGAATGACTCGTTGCCGGCCGGCGGGTGTAGCCCTTTGTTCGGCCTGTCCAGCAGTTTGGCGCACTCGGGTTGCCTTCCATCCCTACCGCGCGCTGGAGACTGCGCAGATATCGTTGCGGTCACAGTCCGTCCGAATCGATCAAGACTCGGCCGTGTCCCTGCTTTTCCAACCACCAGTACGTGAAGTGCTTTGAGAGCCAGCTGGCGGCGCGCTCCGTCGCAAGATCCCGGATGCTGGAGCTATAGATGATGGGGATGCCGAACTTGGCCTCGATCGCGTCCAAGGTACCGCAGACAGCATTGGGATGCACCTCGGAGGGAATGTCGAACGGACCTAATCCCCCCTTGATGTCCTCAAGGGTAGCCTCGACGAGAATAGCCTTCCAACGGAACCGCGCGAGCCGACTGCACGCTGCGAGAAAACGCTTCCGGTAGGTCACCGTGCACGCTACCAGGTCCGCGAGGTTCTTACGCTCCAGGGAGAGGAGGCCCTCCATACCCTACCTGACTCGTCGGTTACCATAACTGCCCGAAGAACGGCAACCATTCTCCCGACAAGTTGCCGGCAGTTATCGAAAGAGTCTGACTTTTTGCCCGTTTTTTCGTTCATATAGAGCCGTCGATTGACCTCAATCATGATCGAGAAGAAATTGAGGTTGGTCCTGTAATGCTCAATAGGAACCATTGAACCCGAAAAGGGCCGATCTACGGCAAAGCTCATTCCCTCCACGCGGCACTGAGCTTCTAACGCCTTCAGAAGTCTTTGCGGTGTGTGAAGGTCGTCCGAACCGATGCAAATATCGGGGCGGTCGGGGTTCTGATCGTTCTCGTGCGGGAGCGCCTTTGAAGGGAAGCTGTGGCAGTCCAGGATCACGGCCTTGCTATTAATTTTCAGCTCCTCATCCGCGGCATGCGACAGCCGCTCGTGGTGCGGCCGGTAGTAGGTGTCGAGAAGAAGCCCCCTCTCTTCGGCCGACGGCGGCAGGCGCAGCGCCTCGCCCCCCGATGCCCTGGTGTAAACAACACCCATCCCCACCTTGGCCATCGGCTCCTGCGCGTCGTCGATGAAACGCTCGGGGTCGACCACCAGTCTTGAGACTGGATACAGGAGGGCGGTGTCCCCTTCTTCGACGTGGGTCCCGAACAGGTCATCCGTGAACCAGTCGGTGATCTTCAGGATCTCTTCGGCGAGTTGCTCATCGCTGAGGACGATCCCGGCACGAATAGCGGGCGGGATAGCAGTCGATGCATGCGGGATGTGGAAAATCATTCGTGTTTCTTGCGCCCATAAGAGACATGCGTTTTGGAATCACAAATCAAGATGCGACCCCTTTCACTTTTCGTCTGCAATCTGCTCCCCTCGGTCGGCAGATTGGCTGCCTGTCGGTTGAGCCAGGTTCAGTCTGCAGGCGAGTTCCACCGTAGTGAGCCCCAGTTCCCGTATGCCGCCTGCCCCGCCCAGCCTCTTTAGGGAGTCGTCCCGGTCGCTATCAACGCAGAAGATCTTGCGTCGCTCGATGCCTCCCACGACGATGTGGTGCAGCGCTCCCGGTGTGTCTAATCGATCTTTTCGTGGCATGCCGTGCAGGCAGCAGCAGGAATATCGGCGGTCAAATGATAATCCAATGGACGTCCCCTATGCGTTCCCGATTTTTGTGCATGGGCCTTCGAGGATTCTAGTCTCGAAATGAGGCGCGGGGTTTATCGAGTTTCTTGCCGCGTCCCTTACTCATTGATCATCTTGAGAGGCAATCCGCACTTTGTAAGTAATACATGTAAAGAATCCGCACCCTATGGGTGCGGCTTTGATGGGCCCCCCATAGGGGGGCATAACTGTTGTCTCTGAACGTGATGCTGGTTGTGCCTCATCCTGCTGGTCATGGGACGGGACGCCCCTGTATTTATGCGTTATGTCCCTCAACCACCGTAAAGTTATTGGCGGCAGTGATGGCCTCGTCCCGATAAGCCGCCCGGGTTGCGGCCGACCGGCTGATTCCAAGTAATTTCGATACGGCCACGGCCGTCATGCCTAATCGGCGGATGGCCAAATGGCATAAAAGGCTTCTGGCGTAATCGCGGGTGGGCTGTTTGCCAGGCTTCAGGATCTGCTCGCAGGGGGTTTGGGTTTCAGTCAGGATCGTCTCCAGCCTCTTGAGAAAATCGTCGCGGTCGGAGTTCTCCCAAAAAATCCAGCGACGCTCGATACCACGGCAAATGACATGGTGCAAGGCACCCGGGGCGTCGATGCGGGCTCTGCGAGGCAGGATTAATCAGTAGCATTCTCTTCTTACGGGTGAAACGCATTTAAACAGGGGCATCCCCATTATCCGCGACTGCGTGCTTGACAGCCGGGAATATCCCTGATCATTTCAACTGTTAAATCGGCTCCGATCCAAGTAAAATATTTTTTACGTCCAACATCTTGGAGCTTGAATGAACAGCCGCGAGCGATTTTATGAAACCATGCGCTACGGATCTCCTGACCGGGTGCCGTATTTCGAGGAAGGCATCCGCGACGACGTCTTGAGGGTCTGGCGGCACCAGGGCCTCAAGCGCAAGTCTGAATTTGAAGTGCTGTTCCGGCACGACCGCCGGGAGGAGATTTATCCCGATCTCGAGCCACTGCCCCGCCTCAAGCAGTGGCCTTCCTCACGGGAGGACCTCGGCCGAATGCGACGGGGGCTCAACCCCGAAGATCTCCGCCGTCTTCCGCGGAAGTGGCCGAGCCGAGCGCCGGACCTGGTCCGCCAGGAGCATGTGGTGATGTTGCATGTGCAGCGAGGGCTCTTTCTCTCCATGGGGGTGGAGGGGTGGGGCCGCTTTGCTGAAGTGATCGAGCTTCTCGTGCGAGACCCGCTCCTGGTGCACGATAGCCTGATGATCCAGGGGGAATTTGCCGCCCGTCTGGCTGACCGGGTGCTTCGCGATGTCCGAGTCGACGCCGCCCTTTTTTCAGAGCCGATTGCCGAAAAGCGCGGCCCCCTTATCTCCCCGAAGATGTACCGCGAGATCGTGCTCCCCAGCTACGCCCCGCTGTTAAGCGTCCTGAAACGCCACGGGGTTGAGGTTATAGTTTTCGTTTCCTGGGCCAACCCTCGCCTCCTGATTCCGGCCATTCTTGATCGGGGTTTCAACTGCTTGTGGGCCTATGAGGTCGAGTCCAGGGCTATGGACTACCAGAATCTGCGTCGGGAGTTCGGCCGGGATTTGCGGCTGATCGGGGGAATCGATCTGGATGTCCTCCGGACAGGGCAAGGACGCCATTCGGCGCGAGGTCGAGGAGAAGGTGCCGCCGCTGCTGGCCGAGGGCGGCTACATTCCCATGCTCGACGGCCGCGTGCGCGTCGATATACCATTTGATAATTACGTCTTTTATAAACGCCTGCTGGAAAACATGATCGGGATGAGAAGGTAATCCCACCATGCGCGCATTGAGCGTCCGACAATCGGCCTGGTTCAATCCCTTCCCACAAGACCCATAACAGAATTTTATCCGAATCAAATTTGATATGGCTCGTATTAGACCAATTCCGAAACCCACCAAACCATGGCACGCCCTATTGGCACCACTACCCGAAGATGTCATCGTTCTACGCAAGCCTGTCGCACCACCTGAAGTCTTGTCAAAACCGGAAGGGGCCGCGATTGCTGGTTGGGAGCAACTTACGATCGAACTTTCAGCAGGTATCGCTGGGCTTCGGCATGTTTTAGTAGTGCTCGACGCAACCGGTCAACCGATAAGCGCCTCTGATCATGTGCTCTATTGGTCAGAAGTATCGAAGACCGATCAAAATGCAGATACTTCCTCAGGTAGCGCCCTCCAAGCCGAGTTCTACCAAGAGAGCATTGGTGGCCGCTTTGAAACCGACGGCTCTTTTCGGGGGACCCGTTGGCAGGTCCTCGGAGAGGAGCAACCTGACGGAAGCGATCCCCGAATGGAATCCACTCCATCTAAACCGAGCGCTGCGGATATAGCCGGCATTAAGGCGCTTGTCGCTGAGATTATGAAACGCCAACAAAATTGAGTTAGAAGTGTTGGGACGCTCCGGTTTTTATGCATTAGGTCCCTCAACCAGGGTAAGGTTATTGGCGGCAGTGATGGCCTCGCCCCGGATAACAGCCGTCGCATCAGGGTGGCAAATGGAATCTGTCCGGTTTTCAGCAGCAGGTGAAAATGGTTGGGCATGAATGCCCAGGCATAGCAGGGGGTGCGGCTCTCGCCCAAGATGGCGCTCAGCCTTTCGAGGAAATGGTCCCGGTCGTTGTCATCGTTGAAGATCTTGCGCCGCTCAATGCCTCTCACGACGATTTGTTGACGTCCCCTATGCGTTTCCAGCATTCTCTTTTTATGAGTGAAACACATAAAAACAGGGGCGTCCCCCAAGGGCCCCATGCCCACCTTCCGATTTCGGCCCCAGAGTAACCAACCATCGGGATGCCCTTTATTTATTTGCTTCTAGTGACTTCACTCATAAATGGCCGTGGCCAGAACCTCAATATTACGAATGAGGTCATCGACCCGGATAGATTCGTTGATCGTATGCGCTTGTTTGTTTGTGCCGGGACCGAAGACTGCGGCAGCCATTTTGCCCTGATTCGCTTGGTGGCGACAGTCTGTAGCCGACATACCTGGGACAATCGGGGGTTTATGTCCCAGCACTCGCTCCGCAGTCTGCTGAATCACTTGAACGATTTTCACGCCCGGATCCATCCAATGGGCATCATCGTGATGATAGAAGAGAATCTCCGGAGGATGCTCTCGCAACCAGGAATCTGGGTTAGCGCTTACGACCACATGTTGTTTGATCTGACTCATCACCTCGGTGACAGACCCAACATCGGGACCGAAATAGACGCTGCCGCGAAGCGTGCAATCGGCTGCACTGGCAGTATCGTAAGTGCCGCCCCAGACTCTGCCCAAGGTAATACTGAACGGCTTCATTCCTCGATAGATATCACTTACGGTAATTTTATTCTGCTCCGCTTCCAGTTCAAGCAGGGCATTGATGACCACGGGTAACTTTTCGATTGCACTGACACCATTCAGGATATCACCATCCCAACGACTCGAGGTATGTAAAACCCGACCAGCCAATGTTATACCCCAGTACACTCCTCCATAAGAACCAATCCTGATTTGATTTTCAGAGGGTTCTCCGGAAATGACTCCGTCCGCGATATATCCCCTTGCTATACAGGCGAGCGTTCCATTACCTGCATGCTCCTCATTGACAACACTTTCAAGAATCACATCGCCACGAGGCCGGATGCCCAGACTCTGCAAACACCGAACCGCCTCTATGGCAGCAATGATTCCTCCTTTGCAATCCGAGGTTCCCCGACCGTACATGATGCCGTCCTTGGTTACGGCGCCAAACGGATCGTAACGCCAGCCGGAAGCAGGTTCGACAGTCACAGTATCGATATGGCTGTTCAGAATGAGCGATTTCCCCCCGCCGGTTCCTTTCCAGATCCCGACCACATTGGGGCGATCTTTGTAATTCAGGACGTCAGTTTTACCAGATGCCATATAGGCTTCAAAAGTCGGCAGCTCTTTATAAGGGAGAATCAGATCATGTTCCCAGTGGCTTGGATACTGGGCTATATCCGGATATTTTTTAAACAGTTCTTGGATATCAGGTTCCCAGATATCGAGATCCAGACCCAGTTCACGATACTGGGATGCCACATACTCCTGGGCCTTTCCCTCCTCACCCGTACGACTGGGGATCCTCACCAGAGTCTCGAGATTTTTTACGATCGCATCCTTTGCAGCTTCGACAATAACCTTGATTTTATCATCGACCATCGTCTTGGTCCTTTTGGGGATAAAGAGTTTTTAAATTGAGGCGAGTAGACCACTTTCCCGCGATTCGATAGGCCGAGGTTATCTTCTCGCTTGTGAACGGCTTCCCGAACGTGCCACATTATTTCGAGCACCAAATGATTACTTTTTTAATATATGAACCCTTTGGGGAAGAGTTACCACACATTCCTCCCCCATCTGATAGAACCCCTGATTGATCGGATCAAATTGATCAATGATGATCAGCTTGCCATGAACCTCAACCCGATACTTTACCATCGACCCCTCATACATCGCACTCTTCACCACTCCCATATATTCATTCACCCCTGCCCCATTCCCCTTTGACCCAATCCGTACCGCCTCAGGACGAACTACCAAAAAGACCTTCTCCCCCACGCTCAGATCGTTCTCGCTCGGCAATATCTCAAAATTTCCCATCTCCGTCGATACCACAGCAGGTTCCGACCCTTTACCGATGCTCTTCACCGCACCTTCTAGAATATTAACAAATCCCACAAACCCAGCGATGAACTCACTACTAGGCTTTTGATAAATCTCAAGAGGCGTCCCGACCTGCTCTACCCTCCCCCGATTCATCACAATAATCTTGTCCGATATGCTCATCGCCTCAGATTGATCATGTGTCACAAATACCGTCGTTATATTCACCCGCTTCTGGATCTCCGATAACGTCGCACGCATCTGAACCCGAAGATTCGCATCTAAATTCGACAAAGGCTCATCCAATAGCAACACCTTCGGCTCCAATGCCAAGGCCCGGGCCAAAGCGACACGCTGCTGTTGTCCCCCACTCAACTTCTCTATAGGCCGACCACCTAACCCATCCAATTGAACCAAATGAAGTAGCTCCTCCACACGTTCCCTGATCAGGTTCCTCTCCCACTTATGAACCTCCAGCCCATAAGCCACGTTCCCCGCCACCGTCATATGAGGAAATAAAGCATAATTCTGAAAACACATTTGGGTGCCACGCTTGTCGGGGGTCAAATGGTTAATCACCTTCCCATCCAGGATCACATCCCCAGCATTGGGTTTCGTTAAACCACCAATGATTCGCAATAACGTCGTTTTGCCACAACCGCTCGGCCCTACAAAGGTAACCAACTCCCCCTTTTCAATCTCTGCCGAAACGCCTTTCAAAACCTCCACAGTGCCAAAAGATTTGTAAATATCTCTTACAACGAGCATCAACTCTCGATGGTCACTCATTTTAATCCTTTCTTCTGAGCGCATTCATCCCTGTCCACTTACTTAAATACTGAATAATTCCAAGACAGACTGCCACTACTGCAATGAGTTTAAGAGTTACAGCAGAGGCCATTCCTATATGCCCCCAACTGGCAGCATCGAAGATATATATTGAAGCTAAAGAAAACCCTGGGGAAACAAGAAAAATTAAAGAGCTAATGGAAACCATTGTGGTCATAAACACATACATAAACCCATAGAGGAATGCAGGAAAGATGATTGGCAAAACGATTCTTATAAATGTCGTGGCAGCGCTCGCCCCCAAATTCAAGGAGGCCTCCTCCACTTCAATGCTGAGTTGCTGGAGTTTGGTGATTCCCGCCTCCACACCAACGGCAAGATGACGGAATATACAGTTAATAATGAGAATGATTGTTGTTCCAGTCAGCCATAAAGGCGGTTTGTTAAATGCCAATAAATAACCAATTCCCATTACCGTTCCAGGCAAAGTAAATCCAGCTATGGATATTCCCTCCAGAATAGCGCGTCCTCTGAACTTACCGCGTGCGATCACATAGGCCAAGAAAACACCTAATACCGCACCAAACAGACCAGACAAGGAAGCGATGGTCAAACTATTATAAAGTGCTTTAGTGCTCCCCTTATCAAACATATGACTGAGCGTAAGAGTATTGTCTACCCCTAATATTTTAGTAAAGGCACCTGCTCCCACAACCCCAAATGTAATCAATATTAGACCACATGTAATTAAAGCGACCGTGAGAAATGGTATTAATATAACCGGTGTAATATGCCTTGGTTCTGCTGCAACTGGTTTGCCCACGATGGTTGTATATTCGTTTCCTTTGATTAAATAATTCTGTATAATAAAAATAATTGCGCAAGGAAGTATTAAGAATGCAGATAAAACGCTTCCCATATTAAAGTTGGCTTCCCCCGTAATCATAAGGTAAGTATCTGGTGCCAAAAACGGGGTTCGTCCACATAAAAGCGCTACATTTCCAAACTCAGCTACGGCCATGACAAAAACTATCAAGGCGGTTTTTAGAAAACTAGGGATTAACAAGGGAAGGGTGATACTACGCAAAATCTTCACTTCTGAGGCGCCCAAATTAGCAGCACTATCTTCTAAATTTGGATTGAGCGAACTGAGGGTGTTTTCAATCATAATGTAAGACAAAGGTAAAAATCCAAGTGTTTGTGCAAGAACAACTCCCGGAAAGCCATAAATATCCCATTGCAACCCAAGCGCCTTAGTGATTATTCCTCTATTACCAAGCAGTGTTAGGAGTGAAAGAGCGAATATGTAAGAAGGTGCTATTAATGGTATTAATGCAACCAATTTTATGGGCTTACGGAGACGCTCAGGTCCTCGAGTGGTCATGTAGGCTATGCAAAACCCTACAGTTAAACACACACAGGTGGTCAAGATGCCCAGAATCAAGGTATTGAAGAAGGATCGATAATAATAGTAGTAGGTTACGAATTCTTTATAGTATTTTAAAGTAAGTCCTGTTGAATCGTAAATGCTCTTTATCAACACAGAAATGATTGGCCAGATCACAAAAATCGCGAGGAGCAAGAATAATAAAACGCCTGTGCCATTGATTATATGTGCTGACAAATAATTTTTTATTCTTTTCCAAGACTGGTCGCGATGGACTTGCTGCTCTTGCGTTTGCCATCTCTTATCTATCGATCGCCCTATCATCCAATTCCGCCCCTTTGCATAGAAGTGGTTTCATAACATACCTGGCCGATCGTAGCCCATTGCAATCCCTCAAAACCAAAATTATAGAATATGGTTATGAAACCACTTCTAAGGCTCATTATCGATCGATCATTTAGCTTCCCGGCCCTGAACTAAAAATTTCGCCTTCCATTCCTGAGTAAGCCTGTCCCTATTCTCGGCCGCCCATGTCAAGTTCAGGTTAGGAATATAGACGGGCTTTCCATCAGGATATTCTGGTTTCCCTTGGTAAAGCGGAAGTTGGACGTCTGTTTCTTTTGTCGCAACATTATGTGAAGGGCCATAAAACTCGCTGAACTCTTTGGTCCCCAGAAAATCAATTATTTTCTGACAGGTATACTCATTTTTGGTTCCCTTCAGAATAAGCGCGTAAATACCATCGCCGCCAGTTCCTTCTTTGGGTGCCAAGAGCTCAATGGGATGCCCTTGCTTGATCATCTCTGCAACAACGCTATTATCACCGATACCCATCATAAATTCCCCCTTGCTCACTAGCTCAAGAGGAGCAGCACCACTCCGAGTATAATGATGGATTTGTTTGTCTAATGAATCCAAGAACTGCCACCCACCCAGTTCTCCTTTATTCGCATTTAATCCATAAAGCTGCATGAAGGCATATAAGATTTTGTAGCCATTGCCCGAGGTCATTGGGGAGGGCATAACAATTTGACCTTTCCATTTTGGATCTAACATCTCCTCCCAACTTGTCGGGGATTTGTAACCTTTTTCAGCAAGAATCTTTTTGTTAACCACCCAAGCCAGTGCATCCACACCCAAGTTAACATAATTATTGTCTGAATCTTTATATAGCGCTTTTGCACCGCGCCATGTTGGTGAATCATACGGTATAGCCCACCCCTCTTTCTTAGCCGCAAATGCTTGCGGCATACCTATGCCAATGCACATATCTGCGCTGAAATTGGGAGCTTCGGCTTTCATCTTGGCACCAATTTCGCCGTATGACATAAAGGTCTGCCTTATTTCAACACCCGTTTTTTTCTGGATATATTCGGCAGCCTCGATATTTCCAGCCGGACTCATTCCCATATAAACCGTTATGGATGGAGCAAGTTTGGTGTCTGCTGCAGCGGAAATTCCGACAAAAATTAATAGACATAAGCCAATCCCTATACCTGCTACTAATTTTCCTTTCATGATAACCTCCCATTTTGAAAAGTAGTTACTGCATTGGTAGCTCTCCATGGAGCCACAATTGGTGCCCAAGTCATAATTGCCTTCCCTCTGTGATGTACTCAGATTTATGGAGAAGTAATAGTGAGGTTACTATGGCGGCAATGGCTCTAAAATGGGGGAACCAGTCTGCGAAGGGGTTGGAAGACGCCATGTTGAATCTGAAAAGCCCAGAAAACCCATGCGCGCTCCAACTTTGGGATAGAGGTTGTGAGTTTGTATCAATACTTGCCAATAAGGTCAAGAAAGCCGGTTCCGGAAAAAAAGGACAGGCGTTTAAGTCTAAACTCTGCTCTACTGGTCAGGCCTTGTCAAGCGTTTGGTGTGCCTTTCCGAGAAAACCAACCCATCCCTTCTCTTTTCGTGCCTTCATCTTTTCATGAACTTCCTTCAATAGGCCTCCAGCGCCAATGACGTTGCCTACATAAGGGACAAGCCCTATTAGGAACATGGCCGAACTTTTAAAGAGGCCCGTGGTCTCGAAATGCTCTTGGACTATATGATGGGTTATTCGCTCAAACTCATTTGACAACTCATTAACCCGCTTATCTACATCACAGATATCGTCGATGGAAACGGTCTGGATTTTCTTCCGATACTGTTTGAGCAAACCGTCGGTGCGCAGGTCGGCAATACAGGGATGCCATGGACCATCGACTGTTTGCAGGGAAGTCACTGTTGACGTTAAAAGCTTTTCACTGACATTCAATTGCAATTCGTCCTCGTCGAATCGACGACTCCAAGTCGCGTTGGCCGAGTTCTCAACCAAGTCCATGTCGTAGGTAGTCGACACATGGCGATCGACCAAAAGGTTCACATATTGACCCGGTGTTGGCAGCAGCGAAAGCTCCCCGAATTTTATTCCTCTTGCATGATTATCGTAACCCCAACGATGGCCGATCGTGTTGGCGATTATTGTTTTCTATTCTTCCCAAGGAAACTGACCGAAATCGGGCCGTTGAACCTCTACAACGGCGTCTTTGGGGAGGCCCTCGGGGCACAAATCTTCATCAACGAAATGAACGAACTCCAGGTGCTCCATGTTGTATGGGCACAACTTGCGAGTTAGAAACCATATCTCGTCGTAGAGAAGGCTGTAACTGAGTGGGCTTTCTAAGATAGGTGCGGGTCGGCCTATTTCGGGTTCCCGTAGATAGAAATAACCAACGGGGCTCGATGCCCCGACAAGGAGCCGATTATGTGTTCGGGCTTTCATATTGCGTAGAGGCCTAACGTGACGCGGTCCAGGAGCGCGCTGGCAAGCTTCTATCAAAGATATGGATCATAGTCATCTTCACATCGTTATGATCCAATAACGTTTGCGCTGTTCGGACGCTGTATCACGGAATTGGTGCTTCGGCGATACGCCGGATGTTAACATCGGCATGGCGCAACCTGTGAACATACCCTTTGGGGTATCCTCCACCTGACCGCCGCACATCGAACGCGTTTTGACGAAGGAATTATGCTTCTTGCTGTCATTGCAACCCTCTTGCGTGCGCGCATTATCAGCAGGTGCACCCCAAAGGGCCTCGCGCTCGCTCATATGAGCGGCACCTTCACGCTAATTCAGGATGTGACTGAGCTTTTATCATACCTGTTCCCACTTTCAGGATATTTCCCTCGCAATCGCTTTTAAATATATGAGAATTTCACTTTTTCACACCCGTCCCCACTCCCCTCTATTCATTGGCTGAGGGGGATGCGAAGGACAGGGGTCAGGGTTAGAAACCTGGCCCGTGCGATTTCAGCTTGTGCAAGGTTTCCTATCCGGGAATTATTCCTTCCACATCAGTCGGTACATGAGCAGGGCTGCCCGCTTTGTTAGGACGGCCTGTTCCTCAAGATTCACCCATTCTCCAGGTGCATGCTCCTTATCGCCCAGAGCGCCAAGACCATCCAATGCCGGCACGATGTCTGCCACGAATGACACGTCGCCCGCTCCTCGCTTGGATGGATCGTGGGCCGTAATCGGCCCGGTGCCGAGATCAACGGACACAGCATTAAGCGCTTCAAGCAGAGCGCGATTGCCATCAGTAGGGGCCATACCGGGCATCCCATCCGTGAAGGTAATCGCCGCAGACGTTTTTGGCAGCGATTTCTCAACAATGCTTCGCATCTTCTCTCTTGCACTATCGAGTTGACTGCGCGACAGAAAGCGCATGTCGCCCAGCACGATCACCGTCTGCGGCACAACGGTTGTCCTTCCCATGGCGGTTCCGGTAAATGTCGAGGCATCAAAATTCACGTCTGTGCCGCCGGTAATAACACTCGGATTGAAAGTGAGGTACGGTTCACGCACCTCATCGTAAAATGCCTTGAGTATCCTGGCGGCCTCAAAGATGGCCCCACTTCCCCGATCCTGGCCAAAGATAGTGGACGAGTGCCCCCGTGACCCAGACACGTCAAGACGCCACATACTGAACCCTCGTCGTCCGGTAACCGCCGTCCCTGGAGAGTACCCCTCGAAGGCGAGTGCGGCGTCACTACGATTGGCTGCATCCACGAGAGCGGCGCGGCTTTTCTCATAAGGTTTTCCGGAGTACTCCTCATCTCCAGTAAAAAGAGGATAACCTGTCGGTTATCCAAAGCACCGGCTGCGTGCAGAGCGCGAAGCGCCTCCATTGCGATCAGGTTGCCGGCTTTCATATCGGAGGTCCCGCTCCCGTAAGCCTTTTGTCCGTCACGGCGAAACTGTTCGTCCTGCAATACGGTATCAAGGTGGCCTATCAGCAAGAGTCGCTTGCCAGTTGTGCCATGCCGCTCGGCGACGAAATGTCCTGCTCGCTCGACCTCGGCCTGATCGATCCAACGTGTCTCGAACCCAAGCGCCCCGCATCTCGGTTGCATAGAGTTCACCAAGACGTTTGACTCCCTCCTGATTCATTGTGTGGCTCGGAATGTTCACGGTACGTTCGAGAAGATCAATCGCAGCTTCGCGCCGATTCTCGATATAGCTGACGATTTGCTCCTCCACCTTAGCAAGATCAGCGGTTGCGATACTCGTCAATGCGGTGAAAAAGATTGCCACAAAACTGGTTAGACCAATCAATGACTCAACCAGTCGCCTCATCCTCCACCTCCGTCTGTGCACCTTTGGGTTCTATAATGGTTGTGAGACAGATCTTTCATCGACTACTGGTCTGGTAGACTGTCAATACCTACCTTTAAATCGATTCCGATTTTGGACGGTAGCCTTTTGGTTACCGGTCTTTGGCAGAAGGTTGCGGGAAAAGAACATAATCAGATTGACTGAATGAGGCGGTGGACCCCATTGTTTGGACAGCCTGATGGATGGGATAAGCTCTGAGTCCATTGTTAAATTCTTTATGAAGCATCAGGCAGCCTCCGCGAACGGGTGAGGCAGTCCGCAGTAGACCTCATCCGGTGTCCGGTCGTCAAGCGACGAGTGTCCGCGCTCTTGGTTGTAATAGCGCACCCACTCTGATAGTCCCTGACGGAGTTCGGAGCCGCGAGCTCGAACGTATGTAGGTAAAGATAGTGATGTTTGATGGTCCACCATAGCCGTTCAACGAAGATGTTGTCCTGGCACCGGCCGCGGCCGTCCATACTGATGGCGACTCCGTGGTCCTTGAGTATTTGAGTGAACGCCGTTGCTGGTAAACTGAACTCCCTGATCCGTGTTGAAGATTTCCGGACGGCCCTGCGACAACGCCTCCTCCAACACATCCACGCAGAAACTGCTCTCCAGGCTGTTCGACAACCGCCAGGCCAGCACACATCGGCTGTACCAGTCGATGATCGCCACCAGGTACATGTACCCGCTCGCCATCGGGATGTACGTGATGTCCGCAGCCCACACTTCGTCCGGCTTCGTGATCTTCCGATCCCGCAGCAAGTACGGGAATTTCCGGTGTTCCGCGATGCTTTCCGTCGTTCGTGGTCGCGGATAGATCGCTTCGATTCCCATCAGCCGCATCAGCCGCTGCACACGCTTGCGGTTCACTTCGAACCCCTCGTGCATGAGCCAGACCGTCATCCGCCGACTCCCGTAGAACGGCGTCTTCAGGTACTGTTCGTCGATGCGACGCATCAGTTCCAGATCCTCGGGGCTAATCGGGCACGGCGCATAGTAGAACGAGGACCTGCTCAACCCCACAACTGGCATTTGCGGGAGATGCTCGGCTCGCGTGGTTCAGGCTCTATCATCGCTTTTCGTTGCTTGCCGCTCAAGAGCCGAGCTTCCGGCTAAAAAATCGTTTTCTACCTTCAGCTGGCCGATCTGCCGGTAGAGCTCGTCGACCTGCCCCTCGACCTGCTTACGGGACTTTTGGTTCTTGTCAAAAAGATCAGCGGCACTGTCGAGCAACTGCCGCTTCCATGTGGAGATCATTGTCGGGTGGATGTCGAAGCGACTGGCCAGCTGAGCGGTGGTCTCTTCGTTCTCAACGCGGCCAGCGCGACCTTCGCCTTGAATTGGGCACTGTGCTGCTTGCGTTTCTTGCTCATCTCAGATCCTCCATGAGTGGTCTGAATCAGAGCTTAGCACACTGTCCAGTTTTTGGGGTCCACCGCCGTATTCGTCGAAAGAACCGCACAAACTTCGGCGATATCAATTGGGGATCCACCGCCAAGTCCGATTACCAAGTTGCCCTTTTCCTTCCTTGCGATTTCAGCTGCTTGCACTGCAATTTCAAAACGGGGATCCGGTTCAGACCTTCAGCAAATCGGCTCCCGGGGATGTCGGCGGCAGTAAGACACTGATTCAAGATCTGGAGGATATACCAGCAGCTATCAGGCCCTCCTATCTTCACAATAAGGACTGGATTTTGCATTGAGCCGTCTTGACTTCAGCAGCAGTCTGCGCAAGCACTCCTGGGCCAATCAGTATCCTCGGCATTGTTGGAAAAGCATGGTTCTCGTCATAAAACGCCCCCTGCGACTGGTTTTCCATTTGTAGGGTATGAGCCAAATTTCTCGGATTCGTTTTCACGAATTAGGCCCCAAGAACTTGCTTAAAAGAGGGAGAACCTCGAAAATATCTCCTTCAAGCCCATAGTCGGCCCATTTAAATATGGGCGCAGTCCTATCTTTGTTAATGGCGACTACAGTTCGTGCCGTTTTAACTCCTGCCATGTGGTGGGTGGACCCAGAAACTCCGCAGGCAATGTAGAGGTCAGGACTTACAACCGATCCGGTTAGTCCGATCTGAATGGAGGGGGGGCATAGCCGGCATCGACGGCGCTCCGCGTAGCCGCAACGGCACCGCCTAATTTTTGAGCGACTTCCCGGACGATGGGCAAATTTTCGGCGGATCCGATAGATCGGCCCGTGCCCACAATAACGTGAGCCTCAAATAGATCAGGAGTTTCATCTATTGTTTCTCTTCTCACTACCCTCACCGATGCTGGCTGCGAAGGCGGCTTAACCAAGGTAAGTCGTGCATTATGATCAGCGCACGGCCTCCCTCTTTCCAACTATGTGGCCTGAGTGCGTAGAGGTTGGTGGGCCCTGGCATTTCGTAGCTCGCCAGCATGCGGCCTGAGAATATGTATTTAGATGCAATTCCTGCGGCGAGATCCAGTTTCACACAATCGGACAGGAGAGGTGCTTTCAATATAGCTGCAACCCGTGAAATGAGATCCCGCCCACTACCAGTTCCTATGGCCACAACATTCGAGAGGCCTGCGCTCTGAATATGCCAGGCCAACGCCTTGGCCAAAAGGTCTGGGGATTTCTCGGGATCAGGCACCTGCAAGAGGGCTATTTCCTGAACGCCGCGCGCACCGATCTCCTTGCACAACAAACCAGGATCCCCGGAAGCGGCAATAGCTTGGCATTCCCCCTTAAGCCCACCCGAAAATGCAGCCGAAATCGCCTCGTAGGATATCGAGTTGATTCCCTTTGCGTTTGCTTCTATCCAAATGCCGGCTTTAATGATCCTGTCCTCGCAGAAAAGGATTTAGAGATGGCCGCCGGCCCTGAGCATGGATATCAAATGCCGAGTCTTCTCTTCGGCCGATATCCCCTCAGCCATGCGGCAGGACCGGAATTCGGGTCTACCCTCAATTCCTACCAGCTTTGGACCAGATATGCGGGTTTCAAAAACAGGGGCGGTCTTGACCGAGATTTCCCGCGCTCGGGCTCTATATAAGCCCGGCAACGATGGCCGAGGAATGTCTCCGGGACCTCTACACATCCCGACGACACATGGAAGGTCGACCTCAACGTATTCTGAAGTGGTCCCAACATTACGGGTGATGTGGGCGCTCCGCTCTCCCACTTCCAGATCAACGGCATCGTTCACCATGTTGAAGCCCATCTGCGCTGCCAAACGATAGTGAACCTGCATCCAGGCAAAATCGGAAGACTGTCGGCCGCCAAGGATTAGCTCCGTTCTGGCGTCATGTTCATCTGCATCATCCTTGATGCATTTGGCGAGAACGCGAGCGATGGTTTCCGGGTCCAGGAGAAGCGGCGTAGGGGCAATCAGAACACCTCGTTGCGCACCCAAGGCCAAAGCCGACCGAAGCGACTGCGCTGCTTCCGGTCGGCCAGCGGTAACAGCAACAACTTCCGATCCAGTCTTCTCTGAGATTGCCAGCGCTGCCTGAAGCGCGTACATGTCCAACAGGTTTGAAGCCCAGGACTCGCATTCCAGTGAACCGGCAATTGGATCAATAGCGGGGAGATTCTCTGAACTCGGCACATCCTTGATGCAAACGTAGATCAGTTTTTTCATTATTTGCCGAGTTCATCCGCCGTGTAAATTGCCTTTTTCAAAATTTCAGGGGTGATCGCACATGGCATGTTGAAGACAATGTTGGGAGGAGTGCAGATTTTCTTTATCATCTGATCGACTTCATCCCGATCAGTATCCTCGACGCCCAACTTTGATAATGTCGTGGGAAGCCCTACCCCCTTGAGGAAACTTACCATTTCATTCAAGAACGAGAGGGGCCTATTCTCCAGAACAAGTTGAACCACCAGTCCGAAGGCTACCATCTCTCCATGCGTGCTCTTCAATGCCGATTGGACGAGCGTAAGCCCGGAGCTGATGGCGTGCGCAGCCGCCAGCCCCCCATTCTCGAAACCGAGTCCACTCAGAAGAGTGGTTGCCTCCAACACTTCTTCAAAATCTTGGCTCAACCTGCCGGATGCCATAGCCTCGAGTGCCGCCTGGGATTTTTCGCGCACTGTTTTCCAGCAGAGGTCGTTGACGGCCTGAGCCAGTATAGGGGGCTTCCCTTTCAGAAAGTTGTTCGAACCGGATGCGAGGCAGGCGTCCGCTTCGAATTTGGTCGCAGCGGCATCGCCAATCCCGGCGACGAAAAGTCTACGGGGAGATTTTAGGATGACCTCGGAATCAACGAGAATGCACCATGGAGAATAGCGCATGTACTCGACTCGATCCTTGCTGTGGTCCTCCTTGTAAATCAGGGCAATGTGACTGACCGGGGCGTCGGAGGCGGCGATTGTCGGAATGATGGCGACCGGTGCGTCCGTCAGCACTCCGAGAGCTTTAGCTGTGTCCGCTGCTTTGCCCCCGCCAACACCTACGACCGCTGTGCAATTTTTCCCTTCGAAGATGGCGGCCAAGCGCCTTATCTCCGAATCACTGCATTCACCATTGAACAGTTCCAGGATGGCCTCGGTACCAGATGCCCGGAAAGATTCCTTTAGGACTTCGCCAAACAGGCTGAACACTATGGAATCTCCGATAAAGAGGAGCTTCTTTCCAAGTGGAGACAGAATCTCACCTGTCTTATTCAGAAGACCCGGGCCTTGATAGTATCGAAAGGGAGCTCCGAATATGATCATACCTCCACCCTACTCCTTCATTTCAAACCGATGGAGCTTATGATTGATTCCCGCCAGAAGTTTCTGGGCTTCAAGGTACATTTCGAAAAGGGGCATATACCGCTCGTGGTGAGCCATATTGGGTTGATGGCGGATCGAGATGCGCACGCATTTGTCCACGGCCTCTTTTGGGCCCGCAAAGATGCCAGCTCCCACCCCGGCCACGAGAGCCGCGCCAAAGGCTGCCTCGTTATTTTCGGGCACCAGTAGTTCCTGCCCGATCACATCGCACAAAATCTGGCGCCAAAGCGCGCTTTTAGCCCCACCGCCTATCAATCGGATTTCATCAAACGAAAGCCCAAGAGGCTTGTAGACGTTCATGCAGTCTAAAAGCGAGAAGGAGATCCCCTCGTAGAGCGCCCGTACAAAATGAGCCCTCGTGTGCCGGATGGTGATTCCGAGATAGTCTCCCCGCAAGAAAGGATCCATGTAGGGCGTCTTCTCGCCCATCAGATACGGATGGAATATCATGCCGTCTGACCCGGGCGGAATATCCGCCGCGAGTTCGTCGATCGCAGTGAACGCATCTTTCTTGTCATCAAAGCCGGAGGCGAGTTCACTGAAGACTTGATCGCGCAACCATTTATGGACCTGGGCGCCGGAGAGCGTACCCGCCGCAATGTACCATAGCCCCGGAATGACGTGCAGATAGTTGAAAAGCGCCGGATGACGATGCGGGGTATGAGTCATTACATTTGCATTCCCAGCCGTCGCAATCTTGAGGATCCCCTGCTGGTGCGATATTGCTCCTGAGCCGTAATCCTCCAGCGCCGTGTCCGACCCGCCCATTATCACCGGTACACCTTCCGGAAGACCGGATTCCTTGGCAGCAGCCGCCGTGATCGGTCCAGCGACATCGAGAGTCTTTCGGATCGGAGGCAAGGAACGCATCGGCCATTCGATATAACCGCATAGTTCCTTAGACCATTCACGCGTGCTGTAATCGAGCATTAAGGTTCCCTGCGCATCGATCACATCGGTTTCCCAAATGCCTGTTAATCGATACCGCAGGTAGTCCTTCGCAACAAAAAGGCGGTCAACCTTTTTGACCACTTCCGGCTCATGTCTTTGGAGCCACAGGAGTTGGGGCAACGTCCAAGTAGGGCTTGCGCGGTGGAAGGCGATATCGAATATACGATCGCCGTGTTTCTCATTGAGGGTGCTGCATTCGGAGGCGCTACGCTGGTCAGTCCACAGAATGGCGGGGCGCAGAAGACGGTCATTCTCGTCTAATAGAACAGGTGTATGGGTGGCGGCCGTGATGCAAACCGCCCCAAGCTGGTCCATGCTGCATCCCTGCTTGGGAAAGATATCGTTGACGCAGAAGCAAAGCGCTTCGAACCAGTCCTCCGGCGCCTGCTCCGCCCAACGCGGATGAGCATAGGTCGTGTGCAGCTCCCGAGAAGAAGACCCGAGTACCCGACCTGAGTCGTCAATGAAGACCACTTTCATGTTGCTGGAGCCGATGTCGACCCCCAGCATGCATTTGCGTTGCTTATGCATAAGGGCTCCGTTAACCCCGATTGAATTCGTGGCGAACTTCCGTAACAAGCATTGCTGTATCGATGCCGTAGGGACAAGCCGGTTTGCATGCTTGTGCGCCCTCGGTCGAAGCAAGCTGTCGGTCGATTTCAGGGCTGAAATTCACAAATCCTTCTATGCATGCGTGCGCCAAATAAGCCAGTGCGGAATTCGCGCAGGATTCCTTATGAAGAACTGCCGCGGGATAGAGAATACGGCAGGGGTTGGGGCAGAGTGCACAAAATTTAAGGAGCTGACGTTTTTGAGATTCCATTCAAAACCCCCCTTACCGAAGCCCTAATTTGCCCGGATTCATGATGTGATTCGGATCCAATGCATTTTTGATTGCTTGAAGGGCGCTCAAGCCTGCTGCGCCCAGCTCTTCGCCCATGTACTTGCCCCGCATATAGCCTACGCCGTGGTGATGGCTGATGCTGCCGCCCTCACGCATACAGGCCTGCATCACATTATCCCAAATCAACCCATGCTCTCGAGCAGCCTTCTCCTCGTCTCCCCCTGGTATGATGAAGGTCATGTAGATGCAGGCGCCATCGGGATATACGTGGGACCAATGGGCGCCGACGTGAGCCTCCGGGTTGACTGCGAGAACGGCTTCACGCGTTTTTTCATAGACCGCTGACATGGCGCTCCACTTGGCCGACATTTCAATCGTATCCATCAGCTTGCCCTCGGATGCGGGCTTCGCCGAAAGGGACTCGAACCGGTGGCGCAACCAGTCATGAACCGGTTCGCTGGAACAGACTCTTCCTCCGACGGATTCGGCGATCGCAATGCATTTGCGCTCCTCCAAGGCAGCCATTTCAGGGTTGCCTACGAAGCTCAGCATGCCAAGGCACGGGAGCTGATTGTAATCTGAGTACTTTTCAATTCTGATCTTTGATTCGGGAGCATCGTAAAGCCGGGTGATCGCCGGGCGGTATCCTGCTTGGGATATTAGGCGAAGCGCCTCAAGACCGGAGACATAGTCCGAGAAACCGACCCCGTGCACAATTTCTTTTTCCGGATACTCCCAAACTCGGAGGGTCACTTCGACAATCATCCCGAGCGTGCCCTCCGATCCGATGAAGAGTTCCATCAATCCGGGTCCGGTAGCCCTGCGGGGCGCTGGTTTGATTGTCACGAGTTGCCCGTCAGCCAAAACGATTTTAAGCCCGGCAACAATGTCCTCGATTTTTCCGTAGCGGCTCGACGCTTGGCCCGCACCGCGGCACGCCACCCAGCCTGCAACAGTGGACATGTGCAGGGACTGAGGAAAGTGGCCTGCGGTTAGCCGGCGAGCGTTCAAATAGGATTCGAGGCGCTCGCCATTCATGCCGCCCTGTACCGTCACCAACTTGCTGACTTCATCCAGATCTTGGACCTTGTTGAGGCGCTTCATATCGATGGTAACTACTCCCTCATCAAGCGGAGCCGCTCCACCAAGAACCCCGGATCCTGCGCCATAAGGGATAACCGGCTGTCGCTCCTGATGCATGAGTCGAAGAACTGCGCACACCTCCTCCGTGCTCCCCGGCATAATGACCGCAAGCGGGAGGCTCCCCGGCAAATGCCCGAATCGATATCGCATGTTTCCAAAGGGCCACCGGTCTCTACCGTAAGCCAGTTTGTCGGGGAAGCCCGTGAGAACATGCTTTTCTCCGACTATGTCAACTAACGGCTGAAACCATGCTTTTGCCTTAAGATCAGGTTTTTCGCACTGCGTGGCACGAATTGTCTTTGCCTGCATTTCTAATCCTCTTTTTTTTTAAATTCCCAGATATTTCGATCTGACTTCTCCGTTCTTAAGAAGCGCCGCTCCCGTGTCATGCATGGAGATGGATCCGTTCTCAAGAACATATCCGCGTTGCGCTGCGCTGAGCGCCAACTGCAAATTCTGTTCGACAAGCAAGATGCTGTACCCCTGCTGACTCAGCTTATTGATAATTTCATAGACTTGCTCCACGATTACAGGTGCAAGTCCGATTGAGGGTTCGTCGATCAGCATGAGCTTTGGTTCGGACATGAGCGCGCGGCACATGCTCACCATCTGACGCTCCCCTCCAGAGAGGTTTGCCGATCGGCGGCGCAACTTGTCCTTTAGGGTGGGGAACAGTGTGAGCAGCTCTTCAATTTTGCGTTTATTCTTATCCTTCTGTTTGCGCATTCGGTAAGCGCCCATGATGATGTTCTCTTCCACCGTCATGTCAGCAAATAGTTGCCAAGCCTCCGGGACAAGCGTGATCCCGAGTTCTGATCGTTTGTGCGCAGGCAGATGCTGAATTTCCTTCCCCTCGAATTGTATCCGCCCGTCTGCCACCGGCACCAGCCCGGCGATTGCCCTTAAGGTAGAGGACTTCCCGGCGTTGTTGTTGCCGACGATGGCAACCAACTCTCCCGCATCTAAATGGATGCTGAGCTGCCTGATGACTGGCAGATCCCCGTATTTGACAGTAATATTGTCAACCTGCAGCACGGTAATGTTTCCCTAAGTAGGCAGTGATGACCTGTTGATCGCGGCTGACTTCTTTGGGTTCGCCTGTGGCGATCAATTCTCCATGATCCAGCACGACCACCTGCTCGGAGATGGTCATGACAGCTTGCATGAGGTGCTCGACAAAGAGGAGCGTTATGTCCTTTTCTTTTCTAATCTGCCGGATCTTCTCCATCATCGAGTCGACTTCCTGGGGGTTTAACCCAGCCATGAACTCATCGAGAAGAAGGAGTTTCGGACGCGTGGCCAGCGCTCGGGCAAGTTCAACTTTCTTGCGATCAGAGATGTTGCACTCGCGCACGCGCTTTCCCCATGCATTGTCCAGCCCAATGTACTCGAGGACAGTGTAGGCGTCCCGCCGTGCCGAGGTGGTGTCTCGGCAGTGGAGGTAACTTCCAGCCATCGTGCTCTGCAACACGGTCATCTGCAAAAACGGCATTGTAGTCTGAGAGGTCATGGCAATCCCTGCCCGGCACACCTCGTAGGGCGGGAATCCCGTGATGTCCTTTCCGTCGAATGTGACTGAGCCCTCGTCCGGCTTGTGAAAGCCGGCAATCATCCGAAATACAGTCGATTTGCCAGCGCCATTCGGCCCGATCATGCCCATGATCATGCCCCTTTCGAGGGCAAAGCTCACTTTGTGGGCAGCGACAACACCGGCAAAGTGTTTGCTCAAGTTCCTGACCTGTAATAGGGCCATGTCAGTCCTTCTTTTGCGGCAGCATAAAAATAAAGAGTTCCCTTAAACCTGCCGGCTTGAGCATGAGCGTGATGATGAGGATCAGGCCGTACGCCATGCCGGAAACCCCGGCGTAGACACCACCCAGAGAGCCGCGAATGAGTTCTTCCGGGACGACGATGACCAACGCGCCAAGAAATGGGCCTATGATCGTGCCGACCCCGCCGATAATGGCGAGTATGATGATCTTGATCGAGAGATTGAAGCTGAAGACCACATCGGGCTCTATCACCCCGATGTAGGCTGCGTATAGTGTACCGCAGAGTCCGGTGAAAAAGGCGCTCAGCAGCGCCACGGCTACCTTCTGCTTGCTGGTGTTGATCCCAGCACTCATAGCGGCATCCTCATTTTCGCGGATGCTCATGCAGAACATTCCGAAGCGGGATCGCTCAAAAAGCAGGTTTACGGTGAAGACGCTCGCCAATAAGCCAAGGGCTATGTAGTAGTACGTAAGTTTGGTTGTTCCGGGAATAACAAGAGAAAGTCCCAATGGACCACCCGTGAGCCCATCGTGAAACAGGGCGAGCTTGCGCAGAATCTCAGCCAGCGCAAAGGTGGTGAGCGAAAAGAAAATACCCCTGAGGCGCATGGTGCTGATCCCAACAACGAATGCCAGAACAAGTGAAAGTCCAACGCCCAGCACCGCCCCCCCTACCGGGCCGCTCAAATTCCGAGCCATTGCAATACCCATTGCGTATCCCGCAACCCCAAAGAACGCGGAGTGTCCTACCGAAAACTGCCCCGTGTAACCTCCCAGAAAGTTCCAGGCCGCTGCGAGAGTACTGTAGAGCATCACCATGATGAACATGTGCAGCCCCCAATTCCCAAGGCCAAGCATTGGCAATAGGAGCAGGAACGCCACAATCGCAGAAAGGATAAAATATAGGTTCTTTGTCCTTCTCCGCCCATCTATAAGGACATCGCCGAAAGCCATAGGTCATGCCTCTCCAAACAATCCGGATGGCCGGATCAGAAGCATCAGTATGAACAAGGAAAACAATATTGGATCGTGATAACCAGGCAGGAAAAAGAGACAAAAGCAGATATGATGCCGATGATGAAGCTCGCAAAAAAGGATCCTGCAATATTTCCGATACCACCCAAGACTGCAATTAGAAAGCAGATAGACAAAAAGCTGTGCCCGCTGTGCGGCTCTACGCTATAGAACATCATCAAACCGAATGCCGCGATGATTACGTAGCAAAAGCTGGCGGCGAAGGCGACAACAGAAACTCGCTTGGTATTGATCCCGACCACTTCAGCCATGTCGCGTTGTTGTACTAAAGCTCGGATACACCGCCCATACCAACTCTTATTGAGGAAAAGATACCCTATACCGAGCACAAGTATAGCCGCCGCGAAGACTTCCAACCTCGTGATGCTGATGTAAATCTCTCCGACCATGGTACCTTGCTCGATTGCCCCAAGTGAGCGCGGAAAACTTCCCCAGAACGACTGGGCCATGTTCTCGAAAAAGATTGCCAACCCCATTGTGATGAGGATCTGGGCATTTTCATTGTTTGTGAAAACCACATACCGGCGCAGAACCAGGCCGAAAATGAAGAATGCTGGAAGCAGAATACAAAACAGGACGGGGATCGGTATCTTTGCCGATATAGTGATGAATACCAGATACATGGCCAACATCAAAATATTGCCATAGGCAAAGTTGGTGACCTTGAGAGCACCTATCTGGAAATTGAAGGGAACGGCAAGCAGGGCGTAGATACCGCCGGTGCAAATACCAGCGATCAGCACCGTCAGCATGAGTACTAAATCCACGCATCCCTCCTTTGTTTGGGATGGGGAGGCAGTCTTTTTCCTGCCTCCCCCGGGGCTTCAGTTCGCCTACCGTTTGCTAAAGGGCACCAGCGGAAGATCCAACTTGTCGGTTGCAAAGTCATCCGGCCATACTACCGTGTATTTGCCTTTCTTCCATTGGGCGACAACGCAGGGCTTTCCCGCGCAGGACATTCTGACCTGTTTGATCAAATTTGGCTCCCCAGTAGGCTGAGGTTTTGCCTGGGGGAATGTCTACCGTGGCCAGCTTCGCTTTTATCTTGTCGACGTCCAGCGAACCGGCGGACTCGATGACGTCCATGTAGACCAAGGCGCCAGCGTAGGCGATCAGGGCGTGGGTTAGTGGAACATGGCCATAGCGCTTTACGTATTCATCATGGAACTCCTTAAGGCCTGGAGCAACCTTGGGGTTCATCATGGGATTTGTGAAACTGGTGGCCAGCGCGCCATCGGCGGCCTTGGCCCCGAGCTCCGCAAATTCAGGTTGATCGTAAATTAGACCGCATCCCATAGTGATGGGCGCCTCGTAGTCCATGGCCACCATCTGGCGGCGGAATGCCATGCCGTCGCTCGTATACTGGCATAGCACCAGAACGTCGGGGTTGCTTCTGCGGATCTTGAGCAGGATGGAAGCAAAGTCCTTCAAATCGCTCGGGTAGCTTTCCTGGGTGATATCCTTGTATCCTTTGGCTTTGAAGTTCTCTATAACCGGGGTCGCGACATAGCCAGTCAGGTCGGAATTGACGACCACAATTTTTAGGGTTTCTGGGGTCTTCTTCAGGTACTTGGGAGCAAGGTTCGAAATTGCCTCAACAAGGTACCCGCAGAGCCAACTTGCCGGGGCCGCATATCGGTAATAATATTGATTGCCGCCAGCGGTCAATTTATCTGACCAGTTCACAAGTCCGAGATTGAGCTTCTTTTGCTGGGCGGCGACCTTCTGCCATGCCTCTTCCAAAGCTGACCCGTATCCGCCGAATACGACCGGGAGGTTCTCCCGCGTCATCAACCGTTCCATCTCAGAGACTGCAGCGGTAGAGTCGGGTGCATCTGCGATTACCAGTTCAATAGGTTTTCCAAAGAGAGTCTTTTTCTGTTCCACAGCCATGAGAAGGGCATTCTTCACTTCATTTCCACCGAACCCCAACGTCCCTGTTAAAGGTGTAATCAAACCGAGCCGAACTTTTTCGGCTGCCTGTGCTCCAACGCAGAATAGAACCGAAAGGACGACAACCATTGCAAAAAGCCCTGTTTTGCGCATCGAACAATCTCCTTTCTAACTTTTCCGGTCAGGAACCCAGGTCCTGATCGGGTTTAGAGGAATGATGCCTTACTGGTCCCGAGTCTATATGCTTCAGCTCAGATGATTAAACTGATCTCGGCCTTCCTGAAAGCCTTGATTATGGTTGGGTCGATATTCTTATCGGTTATGATGCGCGTCAGGGTCGAGGCCTTACGGATTAAATAGGCGCCCGCCTTTATGAATTTTGAACTGTCTACTAAGAGGTTGGTTTCCAATGCAGATTCACATGCTTTTTTTGTAATCTCAGCCACAAACGAGTAGTTGGTTCTGGCACCCCGGTCTAAGCTGATCATTCCGCACGAGATAAAAGCCTGATCGAAATTGAACCTTGAAATGGTGTCCAGCGCGTTGGCACCCATCGTGGAGCTCCACGAGTGCTCCAAGCTGCCTCCTGTAAGGATCAGATCGACGGAATGCTTACCTTCAAGCTCTTCAGCAACGATCAGGGAATTCGTAACCAAAACGAGGTGACGGAAATCCTTCTTGGATATGGCTTTAGCGAGATAAGCGCATGTGGAGGAGTGGTCCAAGAAGATAGACATTTCATTTTCGATGAATCGAATTGCTTTGTCTGCAATCTCCTGCTTTTCGGCAACATTCTTGGCAAGCCTGCTTCCAATGAAGTGCTCAGGCTTTTTGTACTCAATGAGAACGACACTGCCGTGACCGCGCCTCACCAGGCCGGACTTCTTCGAGCCTTTCCAAATCCCGATGCAGAGTGGCCCCGGAGGCATCAAACTTGCTCTTAAGGTCACGTACCCAGCAGACCTTGCGCAGGCGGAGTTCGTCAAGAATGGCCTTTTGCCGATGATTTAGGACAATCTGCTGTTTGGGCATAGGCACATCAGTAGAAGTAGGTTGTGTGAAAAATTTATATCAATTTGTTTCATGATTGCCCCATATTTTATCATTTTGTCAACATGTATCTGCATTCTGAACCACTGCTTTTCGCATCTACGCAGTTTCTGCATCATTTACAGCCTGTTAGCGCATCTCGGCAGCCTGATGCCAAGAAAAGGCAATCAACTTGAAAGACCACCAAACCAAAATGTTCAAACAACGGTGGACCCCGTTGTTTGGACAGCCGGATGGGTGCGATAAGCTCTGAGTCATTGTTGGGTTCTTTAGAAGCATCAGGCAGCCTCCGCGAACGGGTGAGGCAGACCGTAGTAGACCTCATCCGGTGTCCGGTCGTCAAGCGAGGAGTGGCCGCGCTCGTGGTTGTAGAAGCGAACCCACTCTGCGAGTCCTTGGCGCAGTTCGGAGCCCCGAGTCGAACGCATGTAGGTAGAGGTAGTGGTGTTTGAGGGTCCACCACAGCCGTTCGACGAAGATGTTGTCCTGGCAGCGGCCGCGGCCGTCCATGCTGATGGCGACTCCGTGGTCCTTGAGGATCTGAGTGAACGCGTTGCTGGTAAACTGGGCTCCTTGGTCCGTGTTGAAGATCTCGGGCTTTCCGTATCGGTTCAGGGCCTCCTGGAGCGCCTGGATGCAGAAATCCGAGTCCAGGGTGTTGGAGACCCGCCAGGAGAGGATTTTGCGGCTGTGCCAGTCCATGACCGCCACCAGATACATAAACCCGCGGGACATGGGAACGTAGGTGATGTCGGCCGCCCACACCTGGTTGGCATGATCGACGCTCAGGTCCCGAGCAGATAGGGATAAATCCGGTGCTCGCGGATGCGGCCGACTGGTGTGCGGCTTGGGATAGACCGCCTCGATGCCCATGCAGCCGCATCAGCCGCTGGATGCGTTTGCGGTTGATCTTTCGCCCCTGTCGCCAGAAATGCCGCGCCATCGAGCGGCTGCCGTAGAACGGTGTTTTCAGGTACTGCTCGTCGATCAGGCGCATCAGTTCCAGGTCCTCGGGGCTGATCGGGCAACGGCGCATAGTAGAACGAGGACCGGCTCAGGCTCAACAACTGGCATTGGCGGGAGATGCTCGGCTCGCGCAGTTCGGGCTCGATCATCTGCTTGCGCTGCTTCATACTCATGAGCCGAGCTTTCGGCTAAAAAATCGTTTTCCACCTTCAGCTGCCCGATCTGCCGGTAGAGCTCGTCGACCTGGCCCTCGACCTGCTTGCGGGACTTCTGGGTCTTGTCGAAAAGATCGGCGGCACTGTCGAGCAACTGCCGCTTCCAGGTGGAGATCATCGTGGGTGGACGTCGAAGCGACTGGCCAGCTGCGCGGTGGTCTCTTCGTTGGCCAACGCGGCCAGCGCGACCTTAGCCTTGAATTGGGCACTGTGCTTCTTGCGCTTCTTGCTCATCTCTGATCCTCCTTCACGGGCTGAATCAGAGCTTAGCACACTGTCCTAATTTTTGGGGACCACCGCCCATCGTTCGCTGCCGATCAGCTTCTGGTAAGCGTTTGGCTCTATACGGCATTCTTAACATAGGTGCCAAAACGGGGTCAATTACCAATAATGTTTCTATGCACAACGTAGAAAAAATGGGTTTTGAACACTTCGGGAGCGCTTGGCTTTCGTGTCGCTGGGGGATCAAAACACGATCAATTGCTTGGGTTAAATCACTCGCTCATCCGTACCGACTTCCTTCATAGATGACCCATCAAGACGCGAAGGAGCACTAATGCTATTACACAAAGCTAATAACCAGGAGACCATTTAGGACTCTATGCTCAACTCCGTTAAACGGCTTTCACTCTTGCAGAAGGTGAAAAAAGGCATACTAATGGTGGCTCGGCGTTCAGGTTTCGGCACTTTTCTTCGCAATAGCCGCTGGCGAAAAGATCGCCTCCTGATTCTCGGCTACCACGGTATAGGTTTAGGCGATGAGCTCAACTGGAACCCAGAATTATACATCTCCCCTGATACTTTACATGCTCGATTTTGCGCTATACGTGATGGCGGGTATACGGTTCTGCCTTTGGATGAGGGGCTTCAGCGAATGTACGCAGGCACGCTTCCGAACCGCGCTATTTCACTTACATTTGATGATGGCAGCACAGACTTCGCCAGTCGCCGCTGTTCCCCTCCTTCAGAAATTCGGCTATCCTGCAACAGTTTATCTCACAACTTTTTACTGCCAGAAGCGTATACCGGTATTTGACCCAACACTCTCATACCTATTGTGGAGAGGCCGCAACTGCGGTACAGACCTCTCTGCGATTGTCTACGCGTCCAATCCCTTGTTCCTCAGCACGCAATCCGAGCGAGCGGCTTCGTGGCAAGCCATCTACGAGTTTACAAAAACAAACGGCCACGGCGCGGAGGAAAAGGACCACATCCTTCGCAGGATCAGTCAGGCCATTGGGGTGGACTACAATGTCCTGCTACGAACTGGCAAACTGATGATAATGGCTCCAGAAGTCGTAGCAAAACTGCCGGCTGATCTAATAGACGTTCAGCTACACACCCATCGCCACCGCACACCACGCGATCGAATGCTATTCTGCAAGGAAATTTTAGAGAATAGGGCTGTAATCGAGGATATTATTGGTTATAAACATACACATCATTTCTGTTACCCAAGCGGCGACTACTGGGGAGAGTTTCTTGGATGGCTCCCAGCGGTGAACGTGAGTTTTGCTACTACCTGCATTCCTCATCTTGCTTCCCGCCGTTTACACCGACTACTATTGCCGCGAATCATGGACAGCGAACTACTTAACCCTGAAATTTTTCATGGATGGTGCTCGGGCATTGCATCATTTTTTCCGGGGAAAAGGGAAAATCAACTCGATCAAGCACGACTAGAGCAATCGTCAAAAATACGTTTCGTTTAGCAGTTCTCGGGGATATTTTCTAACATCCTGTAATCGCCAAGATTTTAATCTAAACCGTAACCGTTTAAAATGGTGGAAAAAAAACTATACTTTTTAGAAACGATCGAATCGGGGATTATCCCAACCATCAGACTGTCCAAACAACGGATTCCACCGCCGAACCTGGAATCTCAAAGAGCAAAGGACCTGATCAACTCAACCGGGATATTGCGCCGCGATTAGAAGTTGACCAAAAAGAAAGCACGCTTTAAGGGTGATCCTGCCGAGTTAACCCGTGGCCAATCCACGTGAAAGGGATCATCAAAAGGGTGCGAACGCAAAGTAGCAAAAAGGACCGTCCGCGTAAAGTCATCTACCAAGGAAAAGGCAAGATTACCTTCACCGGCAAAGCCATTGCGACGCATGCGGGAATGGCAGTGATTGCCCTTGCGCTTGAGCACTTTTCGGTTCGCGAGAATTTGCAGCAGCTCACCGCCGATTTGGACCTTGGCAAGCATAGCCCATGAGAGGGGGGCTGGAGCAGTTGATCGCCCTTCGGGTGATTGTCGGGGAGACGATCAGCGATACCGCGCTGCTGAAGGACGACGCGCTGGCGTCGTTTTTCGATTGGGAGCAGATTGGTCATCCGTCCACCCACCGCCGGCGGCTGGCGGATATGCGCTGGTCGCATAATCTGGGACTGCAGGGGATCGTAACCGGGCTGAGCGATTGCGTGCTGAGAGCCGGCCGGCCGCTGGTGGCGATCGACTCGACGGTGGTCAGCGCATTCGGCGAGAAGATCGAAGGAGCCGAGGAGGTAGTGCAAACAATTTGCCGCTTTTTTCTTGGCAGTGCCTCTTGCGCGATCGCGCTGAGGCCACCTCGGTTTGCTCTTCCAACTCCTGATCTTTGAGTAAGTCCATGTTGAGGTATCGCTTCTGTCCCCATTTGCTGCCGGCGATATGCCGCAACTTGGCGGCACACAGCATCAAGGCGGATTGGCCATCCGGGAAGGCCCTTACCACTCGGGTGCGCCGGCGGATCTCGCGAATAATACGCTCCAGGGCGTTGTTAGCCCTGATGAGGCGACGATGCTCCCGCCGGAAGTGGTAATAAGTCAGTGTCTGATCCCCCCCGTCGCGCAGCGTCTTGGCCGCATTTGCAAGCCGCATCGTTGTCAGCTTCTTGATGACCTCCTGAGCCTTGCCGGTTGCTGCTTCCAAGTTTTCAGCCGCATGGATCGCCTTGAGCATGTCCGCAACTACCGGCATCCGGCACCGAGGGACATGGCTGAACATATTGCGGTAGAAGTGCACCGTGGACCGCGGCCATCTGGCCTCGGGGAAGAGCTCGGCCCACCGATTCGACCAATCCCAGGCAGGCATCGGTCTGAACTGCCGCACTCCGTTCAAGCCGCGTTCTTTGAGATGCCGTAAGAACGCGGACCAGCCGGCTTTGTCCTCCTTGGCCCCTTCGCCAACACCCAGGATCTTGCGATAGCCGCTCTGCATTGACCCCGATGGCTACCAATACCGAGACGTTGCTCACCTCCCCGGCCCAGCTGCGCTTGAGCACCATGCCGTCCAAGTATACGTTGGGGAAGAGTTCAACAAAGGGCTGGCTGCGCCAAGCCTCGATGCTCCTATACCTTCTGGTTGAGCTTGCTGATCGTGCCCGGACTGACCTTGGTTCCCCAGAGCGCCTCGGTAATATCCTCCACCCGCCGCACCGATACGCCGGCCAGATACATTTCGATCAGCGCCTCCTCCACCGAGGCTTCTCGCCTGCGGTAGCGCTCGATGATCGCGATCTCGAAGGTCTGGCGGCGCAGCTTGGGCATGTTCAGCGTCACTTCGCCGGCCTTGGGGTGCAGCTTGCGCTGGTGATGGCCGGCCCGGGTGTCCTTGCGGGCCTCACTGCGCTGGTACTTGTCGGCCTGGCACAGTCGATTGATTCCGGCATCCAGCATCTGGTTGAGAGTAGCCTCGATACTGTGGCGGACCATCTCCGATAAATGACCCTGGATCGCCGACTCGTTAAACTGGATAATTTTCTCCGGCGTTGATGTACAATGCTCCTCCACGGCAGTGCTCCTTTCGTTGGTCCAGTTGGTGTTTGGCGACTCAACTGATACCACATCGGGGCACTGCCGTACCTCTATCCAAAAAAGCGAAACATTTTATACGTTATCAAAAAGCATTATTCCACGGAAGAGGGTCGGGCTCTGCGTCCGGCCCGTTTTCTTTTTGGTCCTTGCATGACGCTTGGCCTCATTCTAAAGATGGGTGGGGGACTTTCGGATCCGTAAACGAATGGGGTGCTCATGACTGCGCGCGTTGTCTTACTTCTGCTGCTTGTCGCGACTTTCCTGCCGCCGCCCGTTTCGGCGCTCGAGCCTGCGGAGGTCCTGCTGGTCGTCAACACGGCCACTTTCGACGGCGCCGATCTGGCGGCCTATTACATGAAGCAGCGCGGTGTCCCGGAAGAGAACGTCGCCAGGGTGATGCTGCCCTTCAACGAGACGGTAAGTCGGCGCATGTACGACGAGAAGATCGCAACCCCGGTGCGGAAAACGCTCAATGCCTTGGAACCCAGGCGCAAGATCCGCTGCCTGCTGCTGATCCACGGCATCCCGTTGCGGGTGGAGTCCCCGGAGCTGAGCCTGGCCGAAAAGGACCAGGCGGATAGACTTGAAGAGCGGCGCCAAGAGCTCCAGCGCCAGATCGATGGGCTGGTGGGGGCCGACGCCAAGGATGAGAAGCAGCGCTTAGAGAAGCTCGCATCGGAGGCGGATTCCGAGATGGCCCGGGTGCAGAAGCGCGACTGGTCCGCCTCCGTCGACTCAGAGATCGCCCTGGTCCTCGCAGGCGACTACCCGCTTGCCGGCTGGCTGCCGAACCCATTCTTCATCGGCAACCAGAAGAAAGATCTGCGATCGACAAATCCAAGGCCCTGATGGTCAGCCGGCTGGACGGGCCGGACGAGAAGATCGTGCGGCGCATCATCGACGATTCGATTGCGGCCGAGAAGGCGGGGCTCACCGGGGTCGCCTATTTCGATGCGCGCTACCCCGAGCCGGCAGGCGAAGTGAAAGGCGGGTACGAGTTCTACGACGCGTCCATCCACAAGGCGTCCAAACTGGTAGCCAAGAGCGGCCGGATGCCGGTGAAGATCGACGCGACCGACAAGCTCTTCCAGCCCGGGGACTGCCCGGACGCAGCCCTTTATTGCGGCTGGTACAGTCTTGCCAATTACATTCCCGCGTTTAAATGGAAACCGGGGGCGGTCGGGTACCACATCGCGAGCGCCGAGTGCACCACCCTGCGGCAGAAGGGCAGCAACGTCTGGTGTAAGCGCATGCTGGAGGAGGGGGCGGCGGCCGTGATCGGCCCAGTGGATGAGCCCTATGTCCAGGCCTTCCCATTACCCGAAGTCTTCTTCGGCTTATTGCTGGAGGGGTATCTGACCTTGGCGGAATGCTATGCGGTGGCAACGCCGTGGCTCTCATGGCGGATGGTGTTGGTTGGTGACCCCCTCTATAGACCCTTTATGAGAAAATGAGCTAACTGCGGCTGATCTCCAAAGAAAGTTAACCAGCGGCCGCGAATGCAGCCCCGGTTCGAAGCACATGGCGATGAACCGAAAGTGTGGACCGTGGTGATGTAGGAAACAACTCCCGCGATGATCCTCTCGGTTATGACGAACGCCCTTTTAACCCGGATTCTGCATCCGGGTCGTGGTTGTGAATTAAACCTCCATAAAAAGGAGGTATTGTTATCTATTCGATCCTGAAAAACCCTATTCTGCGGCTTGGGCTGCGAGGACTGTCGCTCTTTGAGAGGATAAGAGCCAGCAGAAAATTTGGCGCAAACAGGCTGCGGCCCGGGTTACATTAACCTTTTAAACTAAGAACTATTTGGAGCAAGGCGCTGGGCACAAATTTTGCTTAACTACTGCCCATGAATAAGTATTATAAAACCTTTGATCAACTTGCCATATTTACCGGGCACCCATTTTTCAGCGAAAACCTGCATGTCGGCCGCCCGAATATCGGCGATCGGCGTACTTTTTTTGCTCGGCTAAAGGATATTCTTGAACGCCGCTCGCTGACCAACGCAGGATTTTACGTCACGCAGCTTGAAAAGCAGCTATCGAGATATTTAGGTGTCAAACACTGCATTGCCATGTGCAATGGCACAGTGGCCCTGGAAACGGCCGTAAGAGCGTTAGGTTTGGAAGGGGAGGTCATTGTCCCATCCTTCACGTTTGTCGCTACTGCCCATTGTCTCCAATGGCAGGGGATAACCCCTGTATTCGCCGACATCGATCCCAGGAGTTGCAACATCGATCCGGAAGCCGTGATCAAATTAATCACGCCTAAAACCACGGGGATCATTGGAGTCCATGTATGGGGCAGACCCTGCCGGGTCGAGGCGCTCGAAAAAATTGCAACGCAACATGGGCTCAAGCTTCTCTTCGATGCAGCGCATGCATTAGGGTGTGGTTATAAGGGCAGGATGATTGGGGGCTTCGGATCGGCGGAGGTCTTTAGCTTTCATGCCACAAAGATCGTTAATGCATTCGAAGGCGGCGCCATTACAACCAACGATGATGCATTAGCCGCGCGTATACGCCTGATGAAGAACTTCGGCTTCAAGGGACTGGACAACGTCGTCTATCTTGGTGTTAATGGTAAGATGAGCGAACCATCAGCTGCAATGTGTTTGACCAACCTTGAGCAAATAGACGACTTCATAGAAATCAACCGACGGAACTACCAAGAATATATTGTACGCCTGAAGGCATTCCGGGTATCACCCCCATCGTCTATGATGAAGCGGAGAAGAACAATTTCCATTATATGGTTCTCGATGTGGATCCGCTCGAGGCAGGTTTCACCCGTGATGTTCTCGTGGAGGTACTGCGTGCGGAAAACGTGCTGGCACGTCGATACTTTTTTCCTGGCTGCCACCATATGGAACCATATCGCTCGATCTACCCGGATGCGTCTTCAAAGCTAATCCATACAGAGGATAAGGCCAGTCGAGTGGTTTGTCTTCCGACTGGACTACAGTTAGCCTCAAGCATGTGAAGAGCATATGCAGCATCATTCGGCTCGCCGTTGCGAGAGCTGGAGAAGTGAAGAAGCAGTTTCTAACGTCCAAAATCTAACACCTGCATAGAGACCCGACAACGCCTCTCTGAGCAGTCATCCCAGTACCTATAGACAATTGATCTGAGGGAACTCTTGAATGAAAAAACAGAAATTAATGATTTTGGCAGCTGCAAAATTTACCGTGCCGCTGATTAAAACGGCTAAACTGATGGGATTCCATGTAATTGTCGTCAGCATTGCCGGTAATTACCCAGGCTTGGCAATCGCCGATACCGCTTGCGAAGTCGATGTCAGAGACAAGGAAAAAATTCTCGAAATAGCCAGGAAAGAGGAGATTTGTGGGGTGGTTACGGATCAAGCTGATCCGCCAGTCCCAGCAGTTGCCTACGTAGCGGAAAAAATGGGGCTTCCTGGAATCGGGTATGAATGCGCGTTACGTATTTCCGACAAACTAACAAGCCGGTTGCACTGCCAGAAAAAGGGGTTCCCGGTTCCAGTTTTCGATCAGGCGTCCAGCATAGACGAAGCCATCGACAAGGCCAAAAAAATCGGCTTTCCCCTCGTACTTAAGCCGACGGACGCGATGGCGGCTCGCGGCATCGCGAGATTGGATGACATGAGGGGTTTCGAGCCGAGGTTCCGTAGTGCACTGGCCGCATCCCCCAAAAAGGTTGTTCTCCTCGAGAAATTTTTTGAAGGCAAAAAGATCGGCGTCATCGGATTCAAATCCGGCGGGCAATCGGCCAGGTTGATCATAGTGGATCATGAGCATTTCGATATCCCGAATTTATTCATCGTGAGACAGGTATTAACTCCCTCGCGTTTGGACATCAACCTACAAGATAAAATCTGGCGTTTTCATGAGCAGCTTTTTGAGAGTTACGAGGCACCCTTCGGTTTCACTTACAGCGAAATAAGAATAAACGAGAATACCGGTAAATTTTGCTTGATAGAGTCAGCAATTCGCGGCCCTGCGGGTTTCGTCTCCTCGCACCTTGTGCCGCTTGCCTGCCAAGTCGATTTTCTTCCTGTGCTCATTGAAATCGCAACCAGAAGGCTTCCCATAGGGGCCATAGATACGACGGTCGGGCAAACCGGGGCGGCAGGAAACGTATATTTTTACCTTCCTGCCGGCGTTATTTGCCAAGTCGAAGGGATTGAGAAGGTAAAAAGCCTCACCGGAGTTCACCACACTGAGCTCGAGGACCTCAGGGTTGGCAGAAAAATAGAGCCCCTTGTCAACTTAACTGGAAGACAAGGACCTATCGTTTATGCGGGCAAGGACCGAAGAGCTACAGAGGAAACAATAGAAACGATTCAAGCCGTTCTCAAGGTTGAAGTCGAGACCCCACATGGAAAAAGACCGATGCTATGGTCATAGCCGCGATTTCCTGATCCATCAATCCAATAGGGCCTCATAGTGACTATCGCGCTGAAACTTCAGACCATTCACGGCCTTTGGTGGAGTTCCCTGGAGTCCTTCGGACTTAGAGGAATTCAACTGGCCGCTGGGATCATCTTGGCAAGGATTTTAGCGCCCGAGCTATTCGGTTTGATCGGAATGGTGGCGGTCTTCCTCGCAATCGCTCAGGCATTCATCGACGGCGGTTTCGGGACGGCCCTGATTCAGAAGCCGGATGCCGTTGCATTAGACATATGCTCGGTTTTTTATTTCAACATATTTATCGGTTTTTTTTCGGCCGCGGCCTTTTGGCTGATGGCCCCCCTGATTTCGGCTTTTTACGGTCAGCCCGAACTCACGCCATTAGCCAGGGTTCTGTCGCCGCTTATTTTTATCAATTCATTCGGCTTGATCCAGGAGACCACTCTCTCAAAGCATATAAGCTTCAAGACAATTACACAGGCAAGCTTGATCGGGAGCGTTATCTCCGGAACAGGGGCGGTTATTCTTGCATGGACCGGGTTTGGCATATGGAGTCTCATCTTCCAGCTCTTATCAAACTCGGTACTCAAGGTTCTTCTGCTATGGATACTGAGTTCATGGCGGCCAACGAGTATATTCAGCATCACGTCTTTACGAAAGATGTTTGCTTACGCTTCAAAAATGTTTGTCTCCAGCCTCTTGGGTCACATCTTCGGCAATTGCTATTCGTTGATCATCGGACGCCTGTTCTCAGCAAATGATTTGGCCTTTTTTACGCGGGCGAAAACGGTAGGCGAACTTCCTACGGAAACCATATCCGGAATCGTCGGAAGGGTCATTTTCCCAATATTCTCAAAGATCCAAAATGACCGGGTCAAGTTGAAAATTGTCATGAGAAAGTCGTTGGTCTTCATGGTCATGCTCAACTTTCCAGTTATGACCCTGTTAGCCGTAATGGCTAAACCGCTGGTGCTTCTGCTTCTTACCGACAAATGGGCTGATTCAATCCCCTATCTTCAGCTGTTCTGTTTTGTCGGGCTGATTTATCCGTTGCACTTGATCAATCTGAACGTGCTGCAAGCGATGGGGCGATCTGATCTTTATTCTGCGGCTTGAGATCATCAAAAAAATTTTTGTTATCATCAATGTGAGTATAACCTGGCAGTGGGGGATTTCGGCCCTTATTTACGGAATGATTCTCACATCTTTCATTTCTTATTACCTGAACAGTTACTATATCGGCGAGCTGATTGACTATCCAATCAAAGAGCAACTCATGGATCTTACGCCTTACTTGATTCTCACGACCATTATGGCTGTCGTGACCTATGTGACAGGACTAATATCTTTTTCCAATCTCTGGTCACAAATAATCTCTCAAATTGCAGTAGCAATGCTATCCTATATTGGGTCATGCGGGCTGTTCAGGCCAACGGGCTTCATGGACGCTCTGCAGACGGGGCGTGATCTATTGGCATCTTTTCATGCCTCAAAATAGGGATATAGTATATCCCCTGCAGGTGATTGCATGGTAAATCCCACAATAAGCGTCAAAATGCTTACATACAACCATGTGCAATTCATTGCCCGGGCGATAGAAAGCGTGCTCGCGCAGAAAACCGAATATCCGTTCGAATTGGTAATCGGCGAGGATGCCTCTACAGACGGAACTCGAGATATTGTTTTCCGCTATCAGCAAGAGTTTCACAATATCATTAGGGTCGTCACATCCGATCACAACGTAGGAATGAAAAAGAACAGCTATAGGACCAACAAGGTCTGCAGAGGAAAGTATATTGCTTACTGTGAGGGAGATGATTTCTGGCATCACCCGAGCAAGCTTCAAAAGCAAGTAGAATACCTTGAGGCAAATCCCGACTGCGGGATTGTTTTTTCCAGCTACGATGTTCACTGCCCCGAGTCAGGGCTGACCGTCCAAGATGTAATCAAACATAAAAAATGGACTCTACCCGAAAAATGGGATGTGGAAACCATTGTCGCTGGTGAAGTTGGCGTCGGAAGGGCGATTGTGACGTGCACGGTTGCTGCTAGGCTCGCGTTGGTTAATCGCATAATTGAAGATGACTCCTACCTGCATCAAAATACAAAGTTTTTAATGGGAGATATTCAACTTTGGGCTGCATTGGTTTCACGTTCGCGTGCGCACTTTCTTCCTGAATCATTGGCCACCTATGTGTTGTCATCAGAATCTGCTACTAGAAGCAAGAATTTAATAAAATTACTAAAATTTAACCTTTCTAGCTCTTGAGATCGCCCTCGAATTATGTGATAAATATAAACTGCGACATGCCACTCGGAAGCGATGTCTGAAAGAATGGTGTGAAGCGGCCTTAACTCTTTCTTTTTACACACGAGACAAACTGCTTGCTGCGCAGGCTTGGAGAGCAAGAGAGAACCTTTCAATTAAGGGTTGGTGTAAGTATTTGGGTGTCCAAAACAAACTTGTGCATTTTGGTTTCATAAAAATTGCTTCAATCCTTAATTTTTACAAAATTAAAAAATACGATTGGCTGTAGCTGACCCGGGTTTTCTGTGTGAGATAGGATTTTTTCAAATTCTTCATTAGACAGGCTGCGCCGAGGAATTTTTTAACGGATCTATAAACAAAACCAAGGTAACTGAGACCGGATCTGTCACAAGGCCTTGATACAGTTTCCTCTAAATTCATTATCAGAGGAGGCTGTATGAACATCGACCATCTTAGAAAAAAGTTTTCCAATGAAACGGTTTGTCGGCAGTTTTTTGAATCCGTCATCTGGTGTCCTAATCGCCAGTTTATGATCACAAAGATCTGAGCCCGGATTCTGCATCTGAATTTCTATTTGACCAAAAAGAAAGCACACTTCTGATCGCCCTGCGCATGATGGGCGGCGAGGCGATCAGCGACACCGCCATGCTGAAGGACGGTGCGCTGGCGGCGTTCTTTGATTGGGATGAGATTGCGCACCCGTCCACCTTCGGACGGCGGTTGGCCGAGATGCGCTGGTCGCATAATCCGGGGCTGCAGCGGACCGTGACCGGGCTGAGCGATACGCGTACTGAGAGTTGGCCAGCGCCTGGTGGCGATCGACTCGACGGTGGTCAGCGTCTTCGGCGAGAAGATCGAAGGGGCCGAGCGCGGCTACAACCCTCACAAACCCGGCCGGGACTCTTACCATCCTAAGGCAAAATGCAAGATCCGTGTTTAAATCTCAGCGAAGACTGCCGTGTGATTCCCCGGGATGCCGGTACATGTTCCGTTGCCGCTTTTTCTGCTTATTATCGACAGCAGGTGGTTGCTGCGGCGCGGATCTGTTCGCCAAAAACAAAAAAATCAGGGCCACTCGTAAGTGGCCCTGACTGGTTTAGGGACTGCTCAGCAGGTACTAGTTACACCATCTTTTTGCGGCCGTAACCAGCGAGGCCAAGGAGACCGGCGCCGAGCAGCAGCATGGTGGCAGGCTCGGGAACCGGGTTTACGGACTCGACCATCACGACCAGGTCGTTGTAGTCCTGGTCACCCAGGCGAAGTGCATCCTCGAAGGCCAGCAGGTACTCGTTCGGGAGCCATGGCCCCGCCTGCAGGCCCGGGATCTGGATGGCCTGATTCTTCCCCTGGAAGGCGACCATGTGATCCAGTTGGTCGGCGTTCAAGGCGGTGTCCGAGTAGAACGTGCCGCCCGGGCCGCTGATGTAGAAGCCGAGGCTGTTCCCGGCGAAATCCACGCCCGTGTCCACAAACGCCTTATAGACACTTCCGTCAGTCTTTATGGAAATGGATGTCTGAGACCCGGAGCCGGGGTTCCCGGTGAAGAGAGGGACCACCTTGGCCGGATTCGTCGCATCGTAGATGCCGACGGTGTTGGCGCCAGCGTTACCGGCAATGGCGATCACGAAGGTGGCCAGCGAGCCGCCGGCGCCGCCGATCTGCCAGGTGCTGTCGAAGCCGAGGGCGTCGTTCGGGAGGCCGGAAGCGTCTACTGCCGGGTTGAGCGCCCCGACGCCAAGGTTGTTGATGATGGTCTGCAGGCTGAGCTCGGATCCGCCGCCGCCTACCGGGTTGATGAAGGTCGCCGAGGCCGTACCTGCCACCGCCAAGACGGCTATGCCAATTAACATCATGCGAAGCGTTTTCATTTTTGTTCTCCTCTCATTTTGGTTTATGTTTGACTGAGTTCCGATTTTATCTGCCGATGCTACTCCCCCCTCCGTTCACCCCCTTTCGCTTCTTAGCCCTTCTCTAAGAGCAAAGAAGATGCCAGAGGTGTGTTTTTACTGTTTTTTAGATAAAATTCATATAGATACTGTCATTCCGATCTTTTCGGTCCGTGCCTGGGAGTTCGTTTTATTTACCGACTTATGGGTAAAGCATGTAAGAGTTTGATGACCTATTTGCCTTTCCATACTCTTGCCCCATATTAGCGCGCGCTATTAAAGGCGGCCGCGCGCGCTGGCATAAGGGGCCTCCTCTGTTGCCCGGATTACGGGAGAATGCTGCCGATGAAGCAGCCGCCACCCCCGCCGCCACCCCCGCCGCCGCTGCTTCCGCTGCTGCTCGCTGGTTGTACGGTGATTACGCCGTCGCCGAGGCAGTATTGCCCGGCATTGTCGGTCACCCCGGTGTACGAGTTCCCCGACCCATTCGTGGCTGAGGTGAAGGTGATGACGAACTCCTGCGTATAATCCAGGCCCGATGGGTACGTCTGGGAGACGAACTCGGTGGACGCCCGGCTTAGGTTGTAGGTGGCCCCGCTCACGAAACCGGAATAGGTCGCACCGGACAGCGTCGCGGACACCAGGTTCCCGTTCTGCGTGATCACGAGCGTCGAGGAGGAGTCCGAGGCAGCCGGGCAGTTGATGCCCTGCTGATCCGTGGTGCGCTTGTTGGTCCAGAGGAAGGTCAAGCTGCCGCTGGCGTCGAAGGCAGGCGCCGAGGGCGGCACGAAGACCTGTACGCGGTCGTTGTTGTAATCCACGACGTAGATGGTACCGGAGCCGTTGACGGCGATTCCCTCGGGCGTGTCGAACATCCCGCTGGAGAGGCCGAAGATGCCCCACTTGGTCAGGTAGGATCCGCTGCTGCTCAGCTTCTGCACGCGGCTGTTGCGCATCTCGGTCACGTAGAGGTTGCCGGAGGCGTCGAAATCCATGCCGCTGATCCCGAAGAACTGCCCGTCGTCGCGGCCCTCGGAGCCCCAGGTGCCGAGATAGGTGGCGCTCAGACCGGTCGCGTCGAAAATCTGAATCCGGCCGGTCGAGTCGCTCACGTATACACGGTCCGAGCCATCGACGGCGATCGCGTAAGGGATGGTGAACTGGACGTTGCCTGTGCCGGTGGTGCCCCAGGCGAAGATGAAGGACCCGTTAGTGCCGTCGAACTTCTCCACGCGATTGTTGCCGGTGTCGGTGACGTAGACGTTGCCCGCCGAGTCAACCGCGATCCCATGCGGGCCGCTGAACTGGCCGTTGCCCGAGCCGCTGGTGCCGAACTGCAAAATGTAGTTTCCGCCGCTGTCGAACTTCTGCACCCGGTTGTTGGTGAAGTCAGTGACAAAGATGTTGCCGAGGGAGTCGATCGCAGCCCACCGCGGCGAGGCGAACTGGCCGTTGCCCGGGCCGCTGGTGCCGAACTGCGAAATGTAGCTTCCGCCGCTGTTGAACTTCTGCACCCGGTTGTTGCCCGTGTCCACCACGTATACGTTCCCGGATGCGTCGACCGCTACCCCCGTCGCCGCGTTGAACTGGCCGTTACCCGCACCGGTCGAGCCAAATTGGGATTGAAAGACTTGGGCGGAGCAGATGGAGAATGCGAAAAAGACGACCATGAACTGCAGGAACGTGATCAACGCAGCGCTTCTGGTGTTCGGCTTCATAGGCCCCCCTCCTTTTTCTGTTGTACTCGGTTGGTCGATGATCAGTTCAGAATAATTTTCTTTGAGCCGGCCGTCGCAGCCTCGTTTGTTATCCGCAATGCGTGCCTGACGAACACATTGCTAAGCTATTCCTAACCTCAATTCCGATAATCCTTAGCACATTGTCGAATGCTGAGCAATCAGACCTTGGTCCAACTATGGGAGGAGCCTTCACCCGGGAGGCCCCCCGGTGGCGAGTCGGACCGCCATGGTGGCCATGCCTCTATCTCTCTCAGGCTGTTCTGGGGAGTGCCCCCAACGGCGCGAGTCGGGGACTGATTCAGATACGATAAACAGGCCTGTTTGAGGAGAGAAGGGCGGCTTATTCCGCCTCATACCGGGAGGTTGCAGATATGTGTTGCAACGGTTAAAAAATGCCGATACAATCGACACGATTATCCCCCTAAACCATCTACACCGGAGCAGGTAATGGGCTTATGAGGTCGTTCCGCATTTTATCACTGACGCTTCTCGGCTTTATCCTTTTACTGCGCGCCACCTCCGCTCAAGCTGTCGATATAACGCTGGCCTGGGACCCCAATTCAGAGAAAGACCTCAAGGGCTACGGCATCTATTTCAGCCAGGGGACCAGCGGCGCGCCTTACCAGCTGGCCGGGTACGTCGAGCTTTCCGATCTCGACGATCCCCAAGCCCCATCGTTCACCGTGGTCAGCCTTACCGCCGGTACGGAGTATTCGCTTGCCGTAACCGCTTACGATGCCGAAGGGAACGAAAGTTATTACTCCGAGCCCGTGTGCATCGAAGCCGGTCTGGGTCAGATCCAGTGCGCCTCTTTCAACCCCAGCTCGTCTGCCACCGGTTCCAGCGGCGGGGGAGGGGGCAGCGGGAACGCCGCCGGCTGCTTCATATCGACAGCTTCCGGCGCGCATCGGTACTAACCCCCCGCCCTCGCTTGCGCTCTTCATTCCCGGTATTCTATCCCCCTTGCGTCTTCTGCGGACGACGACAGGTCCTCTATTTCCGCAAGGTCGTCCAGCGGCCGAACCCCGCCAGCCCGAACAACCCGAGGCCCAGCAGGAACATGGTCGCCGGTTCCGGGACCGGGGTGTTGATCTTTTCGTAGATCACGTCGTTGGCGCAGTTGGGCCCCCAGCCGATGATGAACGCGTCCTCCAGGAGCAGACCGCCGCCTGCCAGCGAGGCGAAATTGAAGGTGTAGAAAGAGCTCGGGGTGCTGTTCGACCACCCGCTGAACCCGACCTGACCCAGGTAATCGGCGGCGCCCCAGCCGATATCCGCCGCGACCGGGTGACCGTCGCGGATGTAGTAACCAGCCCATCCGCCCGAGTTGTCCGTCCCGGACTTGATGTAACCGGTGGCCGAGTTCAGATCGATGGACGTCTTGTAGAGCTTGTAACTGCCGGCTTGCGGGTCCGGGTTTGAAGCCCCCGCGGTTGTCCAGTTCGTCAGGTCGACGACATAATCCCACTTCTTGTCCGCGTTCGTGTCCAAAAACAGATCGCCCGGGCTCAGGACATTCCAGAAGGAAGAACTGGCGCTCGCCTGGTTGAAGGTGATCCCAGTCAGCCGTCCGGCAGAAGAAATCTCGACTGAGCCGCCTGAAAATTTCGGTTCCCCGATGGTGTCCTGGGAGTTGTCGGAAGCGTTTGTCCCCCACCCGGGCCAGTAGTTGCTCGTGTCGCCGAAGGAAACGTTGTACGCAAAGCCAATCTGAGGCAGGCCGCACACTAACAAGCCAAGCAAGACGATCAGGATCCGGCCAGTAGTTTTCATCGGTACTCCCTTCCTTCAGTCAGTTGAATTCCCGAGCAACGCCTTTGTGCTCCCTTCTTGCAAGCTTGGTGCCATGGAAGCTGCGCCGCTAAATTTGTAATTATTGCTGAAGGTTAAATTGTGTGAGGGCGACTAAGGGGTGGGTTGGGTAAAAAAGGAAATATGCACTGGAAGGGTTCCTGGGAAAAAGTTTTCCCATAATAAATCCTGCCCGACATAGGCTGTCAGGCAGGATTTATTCCGGTTGGTAATCGCTGAGAGGGGAAGACTACGCCCGTGGATTTGGACTGGGGCGGATTCCTGAGGAGAGTTCCGGCGGTCAGCCGTGAATTCGTCAAAATTCCGAGCGGCAAGGACCGGATCTCTCCGTCATCCGTTGCACCCAATCGAGTCGACGGGTAATGACCCTGTAATTTGCTTTTCCAAGTTCCATCGTCAACCCTGTTATGAGGATGCATGGATCCGCTCGGTCCGCTCTCGCTCGAAATCCGCCAGGTCGCCGGCACGTCGAAGGATATAGAGCTCGTACTCATCAGCCGCATAATGGTCGCACTTGCAGGAACAGAGGCTCGTTCCTCATTATATTGACGGACACTAGAAATAGGTTCGAAATCCGGCTGTCTCGTCTTTCACGATCCTCTAAGGGCAGCTTTAACTCAACCATGTGGAGCACTCAGGATGGCTTCATATCGGAGATCAGGTGCTGTCCTTCGGTAGCCAAGACAATAAACTTCCCCTGCCGTTTTCACCAATTCCTTCGGATGGCTTCAGGCCTTGTCGGGATATCAGGAGCCTCTCTTTAAGCGCCTTACGCTGCACTCTCCGAGCGCCGAAATCGGGCCGCTGGTAGGTCGACTGCTTCCCGGTCCACCTTCACCGGCTGTATTACGTGGCCCGAACAGACAGACTGGAGCGATCGACGATGTATGTGGCAAAGCGACTAATGGGGCGTTTACCTGAACCCACGTATTAGCGCACGGTCCGGCCGGGGCTCTCACCCCCTAGCCTTACGGGGATTGGGTTGTCAAAGAGCATGATTGTGGACTAACTGCTCCATACAAGGTGGGGCGTCCCGACTCGGCGGGAATTCGCAACCCCGGAAATCCCCGCCAAGGCTTTGGGCCGGGGAAGGCAACGGGCTTCCTCCCCGGCCGTTTCCATTCAACTCCCACCCTGCAACAGCCTCATGCATAGCTTCTACGTCAAACTTTTTTTAGTTGCTTTCCTTGTCGATTGTAATAGGATTGCCTCCAAACCTACTATTTTATATAAAGTTGCCATCGAAGTCTGCCATGAGAGGGGTGAATCATGACCAAGAATCGCGGTACTGCTACTCTTTCATTTTCTTATTTTCGCCAGCCGTATCAAATGCCGATCTAGTAACTGAGGGTTTTATCAAAATTGCCAGTCCCACATCTGGGGATGGTTATTTTCGATTTTTCTGGGGGATGGGTTTCATGTGACTGGCGGTTGCTCACATTTAACAGCCAATAGGTATGAATACCCCACCCCTTATCCTTCTACAACTGGATTCCGACTTGGCATCTCTGATCGGCAACGATATATATGGCGGAGTGGATCTTATGAATCTCCAGCATTTGAGCAATTAAGAGTACAATGGGCAGTGAATTAATGCTAGCAGTCTTCACTGTTGCAGGTGACTCAGGCGATCCTATATTCCATTGACTTCTGCAGACCTGGAGCTTACACATGGAACTTTTTCTTTTACAGGCTCTTTGTTCGGAACCTCTCTCGATCCATGGCGGACTTTTCCCCACCCGTGCGTTGCCTGCCTGCCTTTATTGGAAGGATCTGGTAGTTGTTACCGTCATAGTTACAGGCCCCATCTTTCTGGGTGAAACTCCTCTTTTTACTTGTACAGAAGCAACTTACACATTCACTAATCCAGTACCAATGCCAAGCACCTTGATCTTGCTGGGTACTGGCCTGATCGGACTTGCCGTTTACCAGAGAAAAAGGCTGAATTAATCAGAACATACCGGCCGCGCAGGCGCGTCTCGGCAGCCTTCCTTGAGCCGCCTACCCACCTTTTGGCCCACGGTTCCGGCCGGGGCTTCACCACGCCGCCCTTGCGGGATTGGATTGTCAAAGATCCAGAGTCCTATTTTCGCTTAAAACAGGGGGGTTACAGCGGTATTTCTCGTTTTACAATCAGCGTCGACCGCATGCGTCCCTTGGCGGTCGGACACCGGATATGGTCTACTTCGCCGCGCTGCCACAGCCTCAGGCAGCCTGATGTGAACCCGGCAGAGTTCACTTAAAAAACAAATACTTCCTGTCCAACTGCGCGGAGCCACCGTTACCTTCGGCGTGTCAACGTTGGGACGGGTCGATATGGCGGCAGTTCAGCCTGCGCATGGCAGATCTTTAGGCGGAGGAAGTTCGATTTGTCCGATTTGCTAACGCCAACCCAGCAGGAACTCACCTCGCCCCTGATTAACTCTATATCGAATGAACGTCCACAATCCGTGTTTGGCCAAGATCCTAAGAGAGTTCGCTCAGATCGAGGCTTTGGCTGCAATTTGGGATCGACTTGAGTGGGAGGCGGCCAGAGGTCTTCACTACTTTCGGTTGGGCGCGCGCTGCTTGGAAAGCTTACGGCGCAAACCGCAAGATGGCTGTGGTCGCTGTTTACAGCGACGACACGATAGTCGGTCTACTACCACTAACCTTGGACGGTAGTGTACTGCGATTCCTATCTGCACTCAAGCCGACTATAATGACATCCTATGCGAACCTATTTCAGGAATGGCTGTACTTTCAGCCGCCATGGATGCTCTGTTGACCGTACCCGATTTAGACTGGACCGAATGCAGGTTTGAGAATCTCCCTGCCGATGGGAACCTATCCACCTCTCTCCAATTGCTTCCGAATCGGTTGCGTTCTCGAATAGTGATTGTAGCAACAGTTCCATGCCCTGCGATAGTCCTCGGCTCCAATCCAGAAGAGAAACTAAAGGCTCTGTATCTCAAGAAAGAGAATTAAGCGCCTCCAGGCAAACCTCCAGAAAAAAGGCAAGCTTTCCTTTCGAAATATTGAGAACCGGAACGAAGTTCGAACCACATGAGAATGTTTTTTCAACAGCATATTCGCAGAAGGGCAATGATGGGCGAGAAGAGCCAGTTTCTCAATCCCGCCGAATGTACTTCTTTTGATGCCCTGATTTATGCATAAACCAAGCCCGGACTTTACAATTTTTGTTTGAGCTCAACGATAACCTATAGCATATCATCTTGGTTTCAATTAAAGGCAAATTTATTTATTTTAAGCCAACCTTTGAAATTAATTTTTGGGATAGTTCTCCTGGCGAAGTTTTGCTTCGCAACCTCCTTATCTACTGTCAAGGGGCTAATGTTCGTGAATTTGATTTCACTGTTGGAGATGAAGGGTATAAAATCGTTTTGCAAACCACATGCGCTTGAACCTTGAGGTCGTGTTTTACCGCTCCGAGACTCGGACGCGTGTTGAGCAATTGGCTGTAAATGGGCGAAAATTGCTCAAGCAAAGCTATCCGCGAATCTTTTCTGTTTTAAAGACGGCGGCGACCACAACACGGCTAATCCATCGGATCCTACAACGTAAGGGAATACTTGGAGTCGCGGCTGCATTGATGAAGCGATTGAAGGATGCCGTGTTTGTTTGCCGATGAGGTTTTTCTCTGGGTGTATAAGCGGCTGTTCGGTCAAGAGCCTTCGGGGCTAAATCTATCGATCGATGGGTATGAAATTCGACCTATTTCTCTCGCTGGTATCGCTGACCTGTCGATCACTTACCCTGAAAGGTTTAACGCGAACTATCTCCGTAGAAGTCAGAGTCTTTAAAAATGGTGACCAGCCCTTTGTGGCAATTCATAACAAACAAGTTGTGCATACTTTTTCGGTTAGTCGCGTCGTAATTCAATCGATGTTTCCTATGGACTGGGTGAGGGCTGCTCTATTGAGTTAGACGTTCCCGGCCCAGTCTATCGATCACTGGACCCCACCAGCTTATCGCGGCCAAGGAATTTGCCCACAAGTGCTTCGTCAAATGGCTGAACAGTTGCTGGCAGAATCTTCTGCGATCTACAGTTATGCTCCTACCTCCAACCGCTCCTCATGTCGAGGCATCGAAAAAGCTGGGTTCGAGCGGGGTCGCAGCATGAAGCGAATACGCGTTCTTTGCATCTTTGAATACCGTTGGCCGCGATAGCTTTTAAAGCTGAATTGACACGGCTCTGCTCTGCTCATTTCAAGCACTGCTTATATTGGAGCACGATGTTGCTCCTTCGGCAGGAAGACGAGGTCGACATCGCAGATGCCCTCGGCCGCCAGCTGGGCGAGGATATCGAGTTTCTTTGCCGGCAAGCCTTCTCCATCCGGAAGCACGGCAAGATCCAGATCGCTTTCGCGGTGAACCCGCCTGGATGCACGGGACCCGAAAAGATGGCCAAGTCTTTTCGCACCTTACGATTTAGTCTCCACCTCTGCAGATTAGCTCTGCTTTGATCTCGGTCAGCCAGCCTGCTATGATTGACCACCCAATGAAGGGGGGACATCTGCCATGGCTAAACCTCTCGACCCCAAAGAACTCGTCACCTTCAAAGAACTCCTGGTTGCCGACTCCATCCAGGTCGATGCTCGTGTTCAGCTGTTGATCGAGGAAGGAATGGTCTCTGAGCAAAGGTTCTTCCAGAAACTCAAGCAGGTCAAGGCTCAGTACCAGACAAGGCAACCCATGTTTGAGAAGATCATTTCCGGTGGCCAAACGGGTGCAGACCGTGCTGCTTTGGATTTTGCCATTAGGCATAGGGCCCGCCACGGTGGATAGGTTCCGATGGGAAGAAGGACTGCTGCGGGCGGTCCACTGCCCAAGAAATACAAGCTCACATAGACGCCGACAGACAACTACCAAGCAAGGACCGAGCAGAGCGTTATCGGCGCTGATGGTACGGTCATCATCTCGCACGGCAAATCATCCGCGCACTCTGGAGGAAGCTACAAGAAACCCACAAGCTGAAGGTGGTCAAATGAACAACATTCAAAGAATCCTTCTCTCGGTCTTGATTCTGCTTCTCGCTGCTCTTTTCCCCCCCCAATCCATCGCTGGCGAGTATCAGGTAACCCGGGTGATTGACGGGGACCAAATCAAAGTTGAGGACGCATCAAAAAAGATCACCGTCCGACTGGTAGGGATTGATGCTCCGGAGATCTCCAAAAGCAAGAAGGACCCCGGCCAGCCCTTCAGCCAGAGCGCATCAAATCACCTTGGCAGTTTGGTCCGGAACCAAATAGTTGACATCAAGTCGTACGGTCTTGATGCTGCTGGGAGGATGCTGGGCGAGGTTTTTCTTGAGGACAGAAACATCAACCTCGAGATGGTGAAAGCTGGTCTGGCTGAGGTCTACCGTGGGAAACCAGCATCCGGTATGGACATGGGTCCCTACTGGAAGGCAGAGGAGGAAGCCAAGGCTGCAAAGCGGGGCATGTGGGTGTTGGAGGAGAAGTACGTGTCACCACTGGAATGGAAGAGGGCACACGGTAATTGAGCTTTCCCATCTTCTCACATCGACCACATCCGAAATTGCATACCCCCGATAAGAGCATTGATGATCCCAAAGGCGACTGATCCAATCACAATCAGCATGATCAAGGCCGGGATGGTTGCGATTGCCCACTTCACCATAAGAACGACCATTGACCGAAAAGGAATCTTGATGTCAGTTACAACGACCTTTCCGTAGTCTTCCGGCATGCTGGCTTCCTCCCTCGATCCGTGTCACAGGTTGAGCTTCTTTCTCAACTTCCCTGAATAGTGGAAGGTAACGATCCTTCTCGGTCTCAGCAACATGCTGTCACCGGTAGCAGGGTTTCTTCCCCTTCTCTCATTCTTGGCTTTCACACATATAAGTGCAGCTTCAACTCAACCGAGCGGAACCTTCAGAGCGCTATCATACAAACTCAGGATTGTATGGTAACCGACAGCTGGGCGAGGATATCGGGCTTCTTTGCCGGCAAGCCTTCTCCATCGTGAAGCACGGCAAGATCCAGATCGCTCTCCCGGTGAACCCGGCCGGATGCGCGGGACCCGAACAGATAGACCGCCCGGATTTCCGGGTACTGGCAGAACACCTTTTTCAGGTTTTCGAGATCCAGGATCCGCATGGCGGAACTATACGGGTTTGGGGTGGCGGAGTCAAAGGGGTTGACCTACATTTAGCTACATAATTGAGTTCCACTGGCAGAGAAGAAATCCTTGAACCGCAACCCTTTGGAGAACCCATGGCTAAGCCTTATTCGCTTAAAATAATCCCAGGGCCACCGCGTCTTATGGCAGGCCTAAAATCGATTTTAGCGAACCACCGACTTTTCTGGCCATTTATAGCGAGCCCATCAATCTGAAATTCGAATTCTTCCTGCGGGTGGGGGGGATCCACATCGAAGAATAGCAAAATCGGGACACAATTCTTACTGCTATCCCATTCCATGTAAAGAGGGATATCTCCAACTATATGGTTCCGTTTCCCTTAAGAATTTCCTGGAATCAAGTAATTTGCATCGGTTGGATTAAACTTGGGGTCGTTTCTGAAATCCAGGTCTTTGTGCCTTCGAGTGAACTACTTTGCCGTCGCTAAGCTCGATAGAATATCTTTACTGGGTTAATTGAGGCGATGTTTGATTTATTTGTAATAAAAAAAATTAGCATTTCAAAGTTTTTTTTATAATTGAAATGACTCTAATCTTATTTTAATGCCTTCCCCCTCGAGAAAGTCAACCATTGGTCTGCATTCGTATCCACAGGCCTCATATGAGTTCCATCCGGTTTCAGCGCTAATCATGGGCTTGCTATAGAGCACTAATGGAGGCGGAGCAGCGCAATTTGTAAATAACAAGCAATAGGGTGGTATGCTATGTAACGCGCTACAATACCTGTTCATAACAACCTCATTTAAATAAATTATCGGCTGGTATGCAGTAGCTGAAAATGCAAACCCCGTATAAAAGCCAGCCGCCGGCATATCTGCATAGCTTGAAAAATCAAACATTGTGTTGCCAATGTAGTCCTCTGCCAATTGAATACCCGGAATCATTATAATTCCAGCTATTCATGAAGTCATGAGGTTTAGAAACCAAATTGATAAAACGCCCCAAACTGCTGTTGAATACTTTACTGTTAAACTGGACCTTCCCTAGAGTCAATGTCTAAAAAGCGGTCGCAATTTCCTTGGCAAGGTCTCGCGCCAATTGTATCAATATCGCCATCATCAGGATGAACCCTTATAGAGTCCTCGGTCCTATAATTTCGAGACGACGCATCAGTGCTGTCCCTCATTGCCTGCCAACCCATCATCGCGAGTGCAGAGGCTGCCGATAAGCCAATGCCTTCGAAGACATTGCCGCCCTGCAGCTTGGCCATTACCCCGCCGGCGGCCCCGTGAGCCAGGACACGGTCGGCAGACCATTCATCTCCGTAGCCGGTGCCGATGGCCCCGAACAAAGCACCTCCGACAGCACCCCACATGGCTCCCTTGTAAATTCCCTCCCCTAAGTTCCCTCCGTATACCATCGCATTCATCGCCCCCGCGGTTGCCCCGGCGGCGGCACCTCCCGCCGCGCCGCCAGCGACTCCACCGCCGGCCACCCCGCTGACACCGGCTCCGACATATCCGGAAATCGCGCCTATATATGCCCCGAGCACCATGGCTCTCGGGTCCCAGTGGCTCTGATATCCGGCTGCGACCGCCCCTATGACAGCACCCGCTATTATCGCGACGACATAATGCCCGCTGGGGTCCGTGAACGTCAGCGGGTTGTTGCGTGCGTAGGCGTAGCGGTTGAGGTTTTGAGGATCGTACGGGTTCGAAATGAGGCTGTCCGGGGTGATGAACACCCCCATAGCGGGATCATACAAGCGCGCATTGTAGTTGTACAGCCCGGTCTCGGCATCCTCCTCCTGGTCGGTGTACTTGTGCCGGGCGATGCTGGCGCCGGAGTGGCTGCGCAGAACCCCGAAGGGCAGGAAGTCCGCGGTTTCGACCGCTTTGCCGGTGGCGTAGTCGGTGACGAGCGTGGAGCTCCCGAGGTGATCCTTGTGGAAGAAGTGGGGGCCGGAGGAGCCGATGGCGGCGATCCGCATCGACCCGGCGAAGATGTATTTGGTCTCCGCGCCGTCGCGCACCTCGAAGTGGCCGCCCACGTAGAACGTGTGGCGCGTGCCGTGGGCGCGCTTGACGACTCGGCGCCCCTGGCCGTCGTAGAGGAACTCGACCGCCGCAGGAAAATAGGATTGCGCATACGCGGTGCCGATCAGGCAGGCGCTGCCGCCGCCCGACCCGCCCCCGGAGGCCCCGCCGGTCGCGTTGCCGCCGATTTCCCCGGCGTAGGCGATCCGCACCGGCATGTTGTCCGCGTTGTACGTGACAAAGCGCTCGCGCGCCCCCGCGGCGGGATTCGACAGATCCGGCAGGCGCACCATGTTGCCGTTGGCGTCGTAGGCGATCTCGCGCTCGATCCCGTCCACCGAGACGAACTTCGGCCCGTGCAGCGGGAACAGGTTGTCGAAAACCGGCGCGATCGCGGCCGGTTGGAAAAAATCGACCGCGCCGACGCTCGTCTCGCCCACCAGCCGGTGGCTGCGGTCGTACTGGTAGCTGCGGCTGACCGCGCCGACGGTGCCGGTGTCGGAGATGCCCACGATGTCCCCGGCCGCGCTGTAGCTGTAGCTTTTGGTGTGGAGCGCGGTCATCTGAGGGTCCTGGGTCGCGATGGACGTGAGCCGTCCCGAGACGCCGTCGAACCGGCGCGTGGTCGCCGTGCCGTTGCCGTAGTAGATGAACTGGGCCCGGCCGGAGGGCTGGTAGGACTCGATCTCCGCAAACTCGGTGAAGTCCGTGATGCCGGCCACGGAGCGCAGCAGACCGGTCCCGGGGTGGTAGGCGTAGTTGACCTGGTAGTCGTCCGGGTAGCGCATGCCGGCGAGCCGGCCGGCGATGTCGTAGGCGTAGCTGGTGACGTAGTAGGAGCGCGGCGCGCCGCGGATGCTGCGGACGACCTCGACCGCGCGGCCCGCGGCGTCGTAGCCGCGGTAGGTCGTCTCCGCGGCCGCGTTGGCAACGCGGTAGAGGCGCCCGATGCCGTTTTCGACCGGGCCGTCGTAGACGTAGGCGACGGGCGGGTCGGCGGTGGAGTAGGTCTTGGCGACGATACGGCCGAGCGCGTCATGGCTGAATCCGATCGTCTGGCCCTTGGCGTCGGTCTGCGCGACCAGCCGGCCGGCGGGGTCGTAGGCGTAGGACCAGCGCCCCATGTCCGGGTCGTCCATGGCGACCTTGCGGCCTAACGTGTCGTAGCTCATCGTTACCGCCTGCCCGAGCGCGTTCTCCACGCGCAGCAGGTCGCCCGCGGCGTTGTAGTCGTAGCGAGTTACAGAGTCGCCCGCCTCGGTGTGCTCGATCAACTCCACCACCCGGCCGAGGTAGTCCTTGCGCTCGGTCCGGCCGGCCCCGTCCGGGTCGGTCGCCGTCACGGCCAGGCCGGACGGCGCATAAGTGAGGGCGACCGTCCCGTGCTCGTGGTCGGGCTTCTCGACCCGGACCGGCCGGCCGCGGAGGTCGAAGGTCGTCCGCGCGTAGGGGTGGGCGTGCGGCAGCGCCTGGGGGTAGTCGGCCCCGGCGGCGAAGAACGGCCCGGCGCCGTAGGGGTTGCGCCCCATCGCGTCGTAGAAGAGGCGCTGCACGATCGGCTTGCCCCCCTCGCCGAAGGCGACCGTCTGCACGGTTCTCCCGAACCCGTCCACGTACTGAAGCCTGCGGATCCAGCCGCCGCTCTCGTTCTCCTTGACGCGCGCGACCACGAGGGCCGGGACCCGGTCGTCGAAGTACTCGACCCGGGCCTCCCCGCCGTCCGGCGCGAAGGTCGCGGCCAGGCGGCCGAATTCGTCGTAGGCGTAGCCGGTGCGGTTGCCGTTGGCGTCGACGGTGGCCAGCGGCTTGCCGAAACGGGGGTCCACCTCCGCCTGCGTCGCGTGGTCGACCTCGCCGGTGCGGGGGGCCTGCACGCGCACGGGGAAGGTGCGGGTCTCGGGATCGTATTCCGTGTGGGTGACGTAGCCGAGCGGGTCGGTCGCGGCAACCGGGTTGCCGAACGCGTCGTAGTCGAACGTGGCCGTCGGGTCGGCGCCGCCGTCGAGCCACGCGGCGCGGCTCTTCAGGTTGCCGGTGCGCGCCTCGTACTCCATGACGGTCGCGCGCACCTTGCCCGAAACCGACCCCTCCAGGGTTTCGGCCGTGGGCCGGAAGAGCCAGGTCGAGACGTTGCGCCAGGCGGTCGTGCGCACGACGCTTTCGGCGCCGGTGCCCGAGGTGGCGGTGCGCAGCAGGTTGCCGTTCTCCTCGTCGTGGACGTAGCTCTCGTCGGTGGCGACCGTCTCGCCGTCGTAGGCCGTGTTGAGGCGGCGGGCGAGTTGCACGAAGGTGGCCGCGCCGCCGCGGAGCTGGGCCGTATCCCACGTGAAGTCGGTCCGGGCCATGACCGCGCCGGCCGGGGACTCGCGGGTTTCGGTGCGGCGGGTCTTGCCCTGCAGGTGCGTGTCCTGGTGGAAAACCGTGACCTGCGCGGTGCCGTCCGGGCGGGTCTGGGTGATGGTCTCGAAGCCGCGGAACTGGCGTTCGGCGACGTCGTAGTGGCCGCCGCGGTAGTCGAAACGCGTCAAGCTGGCGGGGCTGTCGGGCAGCCCGTCGTGCGCTTCGATGGCGGAGACCGGGTGCACGACGAAGGGCAGGTGGCGGTTGGGGAAGGCCGAGGACGCGGCGTAGGTCAGCGTCGTGACGCCGCCGAAGCCGTTGTCGACGCGGCTGAGCAGGTCCGGCACGGCCGTCCCGGACCGGATGACCGCGCAGGTGCCGCCCCGCGGGCGGAAGAGGAAGATGCCGGACTTGCCGTTGCCGTCGAAGTCGAAGGGGAAGGCCACGTCGCGCGCGCTGAGGATGTCGTAGCCCGCGATCCCGCTCCAGGAGAGGTAGACCTGCGTGAAGGAGCCGTCGCCGTTGGAGCGGGCGACGCAGGCCAGGCCGCCGTTCGGGCGGTAGATGAAGAGATCGCTCAGGCCGTCGCCGTTGTAGTCAAAGGGCATCACCTGGTCGGCCGAGCCGCGCAGGTCGTAGCCGGCGATCCCGTTCCACGACAGGTAGGCCTGCGAGAAGGTGCCGTCGCCATTGGAGCGCGCGACGCAGGCGAGGCCGCCGTCCGGCCGGTAGATGAAGAGGTCGCTTTTCCCGTCGCCGTTGAAGTCGAACGGCAGGACCACGTCGCGTCGGCCGCGCAGGTCGTAGCCCGCGATGCCGTTGCCCGACAGGTAGGCCGTTGCGAACGAACCGTCGCCGTTCGAGCGCGCGATGCTGATGAGACCGCGGTCGGGCCGGTAGAGGCAGAGGTCGCTGCGGCCGTCGCCGTCGAAGTCGAAGGCGAAGACGCGATCCGTCAGGTTCATGAGGTCGAAACCGGCGATGCCCGACCAGGAGGTGTAGACCGGGGTGAAGGAGCCGTCGCCGTTCGAGCGCAGGATGAAGATCACGCCGTCGCCGGGGCGGTAGAAGCAGAGATCGCTCTTGCCGTCGCCGTTGAAATCGAAGGCGAACACCCGGTCGCGCAGGCTCCTGAAGTCGTAGCCGCCGATGCCGAAGTCGGAGAGGTAGACGGCGGCGAAGCTGCCGTCGCCGTTCGAGCGCACGATGCCCACGTTGCCGGTGTCGGGCCGGTAGAAGAAGAGGTCGCTGCGTCCGTCGCCGTCGAAGTCGAAGGCGATGGCCTTGTCGTCCTGGTGGCGCAGGTTGTAGCCCGCGAATCCGTTCCCGGAAAAGACGGTCTGGGTGAAGCTCCCGTCCCCGTTCGAGCGCATGACGGCCGCCATGCTCGACCCGGGCCGGTAGAAAAACAGGTCCATGCGGCCGTCGCCGTCGAAGTCGAAGGGCAGCGCCTGGTCGCGGCTGCCGTCGAACCGGAAGCTCTGCGTCACCGAGGCCGAGGCCGCGGGGCGGGTGAACGCGCCCGGCGCGTCCGCCTGCCACGCGAAGGCGACCGGCGGCAGCGTGCTGCCGGAGACGATGTCGCCCGCGGCGCTGATGCGGCTGTCGACCCCGAACTGCTGTACGTGCGCAAGCAGCGAGCGCCCGGTGCTCGGGCTGAGGGTGTACGCAAGGGCGTAGGCTCGCACGAGGGCGCCGCCCGCGCGCACCTCGATCGTTTTGAGACGCTTGGCCGTGGCGACCCCGAAGTTGGTCGCGAAGAGGAACCCCCAGTCCGGCCGGTCCTCCAGGTGGAAGAGCACGGTGTTGGAGGGTGCGAGCCCGCGGTTGCCGGTGTAGGCGATGCGGGCCGGGTAGAGCTCGCCGCGGTCCTTCACGTACTCGATCGACATCCAGTTGCCGTTCGAGTCCTCGACCCGGTCGAGGCACCACTTGAAGACGCGGGCGGGGTTGGCCGGGTCGTCCTGGCGCGTGGCCGCGCTGCTGCCGAAGAAGAGCCGGCGGCCGTCCTTCAGCCAGGCCTCCCAGCCGTCGGTGGCGCCCTTGAAAAGGTACTTGGTGAAGCCGCTCTCGATCCGCGCGCCGTACATGGCGCCGCCCCAGTCCGGCCGGGCGACCAGCTCGTCCGCACCCCCGCCGAGAGAGACCGAGAAATCCCGGCCCTGGTAGTCGACCCCCCACTTGGTCGAACGCTGGATCGCGCCGACCTCCAAACCGAAGCCGACCCCGAGCCAGCCGTTCCGGGCGTAGCTGTTGTAGGCGAGCGCGAGCTGCGGGGCGAGGCCCAGGCGGCCGGGCGGGACCTGGACCGGGATGCGCGTGACGGCGGCCCCGGACTGCTGCAGGGTTTCGACCTTGGGTGTCGAGGCGGCGCTCAGGATGTCGCCGAGGAGGCTGGTCGCATCGGGGACATCCTGGGCCATGCCGGCCGGAACCGAAGCGCAGAGGAGAATCCAGCAGAGCGCGGAGCGGATCAGTCGCAAGCGCGACGGGCATCTGAGCGGTGTCATCGGCTCACCTCTTTGAATGGGGTTCCGAACAGCGACCGTGCGGCGCATATCCTCAGCGGGCCGGGATGCGCACGATCTCGACGATCCGGCCGAGCGCGTCGTAGCGGTAGCTCACGGACCCGGGCCGGCCGACGGCGTCGGACGGGCTGGGAGGAAGGTACGAGTGAGCGGCACTCGGACTCGACAGGGTTTGCGGAGCGGCGGCTTGCCCCATGGCGGACGACGACTTCGGCGCGGCCTGAACGCCCGCGGCGGGCGGCGACGCCTGCCCGGATGCGATCTCTACCCAGCTCAGAGCGGCAGCGGCGGCGGCCAGAGCGGCAAGAATCAGGATGCGGCGGCACATGAGGGCCTCCTCGGATAGGTGGTGCCGCCAGAGGTGACCGACCGCCGCCGCGGCGTCAAGGCGAGGAAAGCGCATTTTACGCGATTTTACAGCCGTTTACCCCAATTGACCGCAAGGGAGGGGGTCACATCTTGATTCTTGATTATAAATTGACCCGGCCCCTGCAGAGACGATAGGGTGGGCCCATGGCACGCGCATGGAGAATCGAGTACGGCGGGGCGCTCTATCATGTGCTCGCGCGGGGTAACGAGGGGCGCCCGATCTTCGTCGACGACCGGGATCGCTCGCGCTTTCTCGACCTGCTGGCGGAAACGGCCGAGCGCTTCGATCTCGCGGTGTTCGCCTACGTGCTGATGGGCAACCACTACCACCTGCTGTTGCGGACGCGACTGCCCAACCTCTCCAAGGCCATGCAATGGCTGGGGGTGAGCTACACCAGCCGCTTCAACCGTCGGCACAGCCGGGCCGGGCATCTCTTCCAGGGGAGATTCAAGAGCATTCTGGTGCAAAACGAAGCCTACATGCTCCGGCTCTCCTGCTACATCCACCGCAATCCCGTGCGCGCCGGCCTGATCGCGCGACTGGCCGACTACCGCTGGAGCAGCTACCGGGCCTACGCCTACGGCAACTCGCCGGGGCCGTGGCTCGAGACGGGAATGATCCTCTCGCAGATGGCGAATGCGGAGGATCCTCGCCGGGCTTACCGTGAGAAGACGCAAGCCTACGCGTCCGAGGAACAGTCGCTATGGGAGGATCTGCAGCACGGGTTCGTTCTGGGGTCGACCGGGTTTCTGCGGGATGTGAGAACCAGACATCTCCCGCCTTCGGTGAATGCGGAGATGCCTCAGCAACGGAGCACGGCGCGCCATGTTTTTGACGAGGCGGCTCTGCAGCGAGCGGCCGCTTTCCTGGAGCTGGATCCGATGGTCGGCCGGCTTTGCGGCAGGGGCGGGAAGGAAGCGGTGCAGGGCCGCGACCTGCTGATCTTCCTGGCGTGGCGCGCGGGCGGGCAGACGAACCGGGAAATCGGCGAACGGTTCGGACTGACGTACTCCGCCGTCAGCCGGCGGGTGAGCATCGTCCGGAACGGGCTAAAGGACGACGCGGACCTCGGCGATCGGTTGGAGCAGCTGGACCGGGTCATTCGCCAAAGCGAGCGGGTCGAAGGCGAATGAGGCTGGCGGCCTGTTGAAATCAAGAATCAAGATGTGACCCCAGGGCGGCGGTGACGACGGGGGCGCCGCCGGCGACCTGGCCGCCGGGCAGGAAGGGGATGCGGCCCTGCGCGTAGACCTGCCAGAGGGCCGCTTCGAGGCGGGCGGCGGCCCGGGGCTCGCCGATGTGGGCGAGCATCATGGCGGCGGACAGGATCTGGGAGACGGGGTTGGCGCGCTCGCGGCCGGCGATGTCCGGCGCCGAGCCGTGGATCGGCTCGAAGTAGGCCAGGCGCTCGCCGATGTTGGCCGACGGGCACATGCCGAGCCCGCCGATCGTGGCGCCGCCGAGGTCGCTCAGGATGTCGCCGAAGAGGTTTTCGGTCACGATCACCTGGAAGTGGTGCGGCCGGCTCACCAGCGCCGCCGCAGCCGCGTCCACGTAGAGGCACTCGGCCTCGACCTCCGGGAACTCCTCGGCCACCTTCAGGAAAACCCTGCGGAAGAACGCCATCGAGCGCAGCACGTTGCTCTTGTCCACGAGTGTCACGCGGCGGCGGCCGTCCTCCGGCGCCCCCCGCGCCTTCTGCAGCGCGGTGCGGAAGGCGAAGCGCGCGATGCGCTCGCAGCCGTTGGCGGTCACCAGCAGCGTGTCGGTCGCCGCCTGCGGCGTCACCAGCCCCACCCCGCGCGACAGGTACAGCCCCTCCGTGTTCTCGCGCACGACGACGTAGTCGATCCCGTCCGGCTCGTACCCGGAGAGCGGCGAGGCCGCGTTCGGGTAGAGCCGGATCGGCCGCACGTTGGCGTAGAGGTCGAAGCCCACCCGCAGGACCCCGCCCAAGAGCCCCGCCTCGGTCCCGTCCGGCCGGCGGACATCCGGCAGACCGACGGGGCCCTTCAGCGCCGCGTGCGCCGCGCGGAACGCGGCCAGGCCTTCCGGCGTGATGTTCTCCCCGGTCTCCCGGTAGCAGGCCGCGCCCGCCCGGTGGAACTCGAACTCGAGGGTGAACCCGCCCGCGACCCGCTGGACGGTTTTGAGGACTTCGACGGCGGACTCGACGATCTCGGGTCCGATCCCGTCGCCGGGGAAGACCACGATGCGGTAGGTTCTGGATGCGCTCATCTGAGATTTCCTAAGATCGAGATTGTGGCCCGTTGCGCCGCCCTATCCCGATAAAAAGTGGGAGAGGCTTTCAGCCTCCATGGGTTGACGCCGGCCGCGGCGGGTGAATCGCGGCTGGAAAGCCGCTCCCACAGGGTTTTTGCATACCGGCCCATCCCCAGTAGATTTCTTTCTTTCCTGAACAGTGCCCTCCGGCGGCCACGCGCCGATCAGGCGGACGTGAACCCGGCATCCGCGGGCAGGTCGCAGCTTCCGCCCGGTTCGTAGCACGTCGCGGGCACCAGGACGCGGCCGTCCATCAGGCGCCGCGCGGTCCGGCCCAGCACCGCCTCGCGGTAGACCACGCCCCCGCCGCTCAGCTCCACCACGGCGCCCACGTCGATGACCCCGCCCGGGTGGCCGATCCGCAAGAGCTCGCCGCGCCGCGCGCGGTCCGAAACCAGGTCGTAGGCCACCGTGCCCGGGATCATGGCCGCCCCGGCCAGCGCCCCGGCCCCGCTCACCGCGATCGAGCGGTGCAGGGTCCCCATGGACATGGCGCGGGCGGTCAGGTCCATGTCGTCCTCGCTCAGCCGGCGCCCGCCGCTGGTGGTGTACGCCTTCGGCGCGGCGACGACGGCGATTTTGGGGACCGCCTGGCTGTGCCGGGTGGCCTCCGCCTCGGAGGCCGCGATGCCGGCCTCCACGGCCGCCCGGCAGCGGACCGCCTCGAGCACGCGCTTGATCTCGGCGTCGGAGTCGATCGCCTCGATCTCGGTGCCCTCCAGGCCGATCGCCTCCGCGCGCAGCAGGACGATCGGGTTGACGGCGTCGATCACGGTCACGGTCAGCCGGCCGACGCCGGGGACGTCCCAGCTGTCCGCGCGGTGCCCGGTCGGGAAAAGTTTCCCGGTCACGGCGCCGGCCGGGTCGGCGAAGCGCAGGGTGATGCGGCTGCCAGTGCCCGGCACACCGTCGATCGCGTAGTCGCCGTCGGGGTCGAACCGGCCGTTGCGCACCGGCACCTCGGCCACGATCAGCTTGCCCGTGTTCTGCTGGTGGATGCGCACGCGCGTGACCGGTTCGGTCGGCGCGACCAGCCCCTCGTCGATCGCGAAGGGTCCGACCGCGGCGGACATGTTGCCGCAGTTGCCGCGCCAGTCGACGATCGGCCGGTCGATCGACACCTGGCCGAACCGGTAGACGACATCATAGTCGGGATCGGGCGAGGGGCTGACGACGGCCGTCTTGCTGGCGGTGCTGATGGCGCCGCCGAGCCCGTCCACCTGGCGGCGGTACGGGTCCGGGCTGCCGTAGGCGGCCAGGATCACCCGGTCGCGCACCAGCGGGTCCGTCGGCAGGTCGCGCGCGTGGAAGAAGAGCCCCTTGCTGGTGCCGCCGCGCATGAGGACCGCTGGGACGTGCCGCTGCATGCCTTCCTCCATAAAAACAGAGTCTCAGACCGTATTCAACAAAACAATTCTGTTCCACAAAGCGCGGCGACTGTCAATGTGACCGCGTCCCGCCCGGCCGCGCCACCCCGCCGATTCGGCCGCCTGCGCAGGCCGCGCGAATATTGACAAACGGGGGTCGTTCAAAGATACTCGCATCACTTCTTGCCTGCATCGCCTTAGTGCACCACTCACAATCAAAGGGGGAAATATGAGAAAAGCATTTTGCTTTGCCTCGGCATGCATGCTGCTCGTCGGTATCAGCCTTTGGGGCGGGGTCGCGGCGGCGGCCGACTATCCCGAGCGCGCGATCGAGATCCTGGTCCCCTTCGGCGCGGGCGGGGGCAGCGACACCGCGGCGCGCGCGTTGGTCGAGGGCATGAAGCCCCAGCTCAAGAACGGTGTCGTGGTGAACAACATGCCCGGCGGCGGCGCCACCAAGGGCATGCTCTACGTGTCGCAGCAGCCGGCGGACGGCTACTCGGTGCTGGCGGTCACGACCTCGCATCTCATCGATGCGGTCAAGCCCAAGACGCGGGCCCACATCCTGCGGGACTTCGATCCCATCTGCCGCATTCAGTGGGACACCTCGTCCGTCACGATTTCCGGAGAGTCGCAGTTCAAGACCCTGGCGGAACTGGTCGACTGGGGCAAGAAAAACCCCAAGGGGCTGAAGTTCGCGGGGACCTCGCCCGGCGGGTGGTCGGAGATCCAGACCGTGGCTTTCTTCCAGAAGTGCGGCGTTCAGGTGACCTTCGTACCGTTCGACTCCGGGGCCGAGATCAAGGCCGCCATCCTGGGCGGGCACATCACCGGCGCGGTCGAGGAACTGGCCGAAACCCTGCCGCTGATCGAAGCCGGCAAGCTGCGCCCCCTGTGCGTCATCATGGAGACGCGCCACCCGGCGCTGCCGAACGTGCCGTGCTCCAGGGAGCTCGGTATCGATTACACCCACGGCCTGATGCGCGCCTGGGCCGTGAAGAAGGGCACCCCGCCCGAGCGGGAAAAGTTCATCCTTGAGGTGATCAAGAAGGCATTGGATTTCCCGATGTACGCCAAGTACATCAAGGACGAGCACCTGGACGCCCGGCCGGGCTACCTGGGGCCCGAAGAAACGCGCAAATACTGGGAAGAGGAGATCGCGTTCTTCACGACGGTCCTCAAGGAATTGGGGTACGTCAAGTAGCGGCGGGCGTGGCGATCGGTATCCTGGAAGAAATCCCCCGCCCCTCTTCGAGGCTGGGGGATTTCACCGTTTCACCCGACAAGGCGCAAGCTGAACAGACGAGGGCTTATGAAAAAAGGTGAAATCATCTTTTGCGTGGGCTGCATCGTGTTCTTCGGGTTCATGCTCTTTGAAACATTCGATTTGCTCGGTCAGGGGCGGCCCGGGGAGGTGGGCAGCGGGCTGTGGCCGTTTGCGGCCCTGCTCGCGTGCCTGGTGCTGAGCATCCTGATGCTTCTTTCAAACCTCCGCGCTGCCAAATCGGCCGAACCCTCCCCGGAACTGAGCCCGGAAGCGCTGGCCGAGAAGCGGCGCGCGCGCACCACCGTGGGGTTGAGCATCGCCTGCTTTCTTGCCTACATCGTGGTGATGCCGCTGGTCGGCTTCGTCCTGGCCACCTTCTTTTACATTCTGGTGTTCGCCTTCATCCTGGGGGAGCGGCGGCGCTGGGTCCTCCTCGGCTCGCCACCGGTGATCACGGCGGTCATCCTGGGCGTTTTCGCCAAGTTCATCACGATCCCGTTCCCGAAGGGCATCGGCCTGTTCGCCGACTTCAGCCGTCTCTTCTACTCAGCCTGCGGAGGTTGCCGACATGATCGACCATTACCTTCAGGCCTTTGCCACGGTTCTCCAGCCGCACAACCTGCTCGCCATGGTCCTGGGTTCGCTCTGGGGTCTGCTGGCCGGTGCGCTGCCCGGCATCAGCACCTCCATGGGCGTTGTCCTGCTCCTGTCTTTCACCTACTCGCTCTCGCCGATGACGGCCTTCATCCTGCTGGTGGGCGCCTACCTGGGCGGCATCACGGGCGGCTCGATCACCTCGATCCTCTTCGGCATCCCGGGCGAGCCGTCCTCGGTGCCGACCGTCATCGAGGGCCATGCCATCGCCAAGCAGGGGCGCCCCGCGTATGCTCTATGGGTCTACCTGCTCTGCTCGATCTACGGGGGCCTCTTCAGCGTCGTGGTTATGATCGTGGCGACCCCGCTGATCGCCAGCTTCGCCCTGAAATTCGGACCGGCGGAGTACTTCGCTCTCACGGTACTCGGCTTGAGCGTCGTCTCGGGGCTTTCGGGCGGGTCCATGCTGAAGGGCTTCTTGTCCTGTTTCCTGGGGCTCTTTCTGGCGACCGTCGGCACCGACGGCATCACCGGCGAGGAGCGCTACACCTTCGACACGACCATCCTGCTCGGCGGCATCAACTTCGTGGTCGCGATGGTAGGGCTGCTCGCCGTGTCCGAGATCTTCATCGAGGCCGAAGAACCCTTCAAGGAGTACAAGGGCGGGGTCCAGTACCGCGGCATGATGAGCGACTTCCCGCCATTTTCCCTGTTCAAGAAATACCTGCTGACCATGATCCGCTCCCCGATCATCGGCACCATCGTGGGTGCGCTGCCCGGCGCGGGGGCGACGATCGCCGCCTTTCTCGCTTACGGCGAGGCGGCCCGTACCGCCAAGCACGAGCCGGAGAAGTTCGGCAAGGGCGCCGTGGAGGGCCTGATGGCGGCCGAGTGCGCCAACAACGCCTCGACCGGCGGCTCGATGACGATCCTGCTCTCGCTCGGCATCCCGGGCAGCAACACGACCGCCATGATGATCGCCGCCTTCATGATCCACGGCATGCAGCCCGGGCCGCTTTTGCTTTCGACGCGGCCGGACATCGTCTACGGCATCTTCGTCTCCATGCTCCTGACCAACCTGCTGCTGCTGGGGCTGACCGTCCTCGCGATCCGGATGTTCCTCGAGCTGAACCGGCTGCCCTACTCGGTCTTCTCGGCCGCAATCATGATCCTCTGCGTGATTGGAGCCTACGGGCTCACCAACAACATGGACGATGTGTATCTCATGTTCCTGTTTTCCCTGATCGGGTACGGCATGCGCAAGTTCGACATCCCCGTGGCGCCGTGCATCCTGGCGCTGGTCCTGGGGGATATGGCCGAGCTCTCGCTGCGCCGGGCACTGCTGCTCTCGGATGGCAGCCCGATGATCTTTTTCACCAGCCCCATCAGCATCGTGCTGCTGGCCGGGGCCTTGCTCTCGGTCGTGTACCCGCTGTTCAAGAAACCCAAGATGCTCCAGGGGCTGTGACCCGCGGACCCGCATCTTATTGGGCTATCGTATTCGGGTGACGAACGGCTCACCTCTGTTTGAAGGAAATCATGACGAAAAACATCGTTGAAAAAGTGCTGCAGGCGCACCTCAGGGAAGGCGGCTACGTCCCGGGCCAAGAGATCGCCATCGGGATCGACCAGACTCTGGTGCACGACGCCACCGGCACCATGGCGTTCCTGCAGTTCGAGGCCCTCGGCGTCGGCGCGGTCCGGACCGAGCTGTCGGTGACGTACATCGACCACAACACCCAGCAGATCGGCTTCGAAAACAGCGACGATCACCTTTACCTGCAGAGCGTGTCGGCGAAGTTCGGCGCCGTCTATTCCCGCGCCGGCAACGGGATCTGCCACCAGGTGCACCTCGAGCGGTTCGGCAAGCCCGGCACCACGCTGCTCGGCGCCGACAGCCACACCCCCACCGGCGGCGGCATGGGCCAGATCGCCGTCGGCGCCGGCGGCCTGGACGTGGCCGTCGCCATGGGCGGCGGGCCGTTCCATCTCACCTGTCCGAAGGTCTACCAGGTCAGGCTCTCGGGGCGGCTGCGCGAGTGGGTGTCGGCCAAGGACGTCGTGCTGCACATGCTCTCGATTCTCACCACCAAGGGCAACGTGGGCGTCGTGCTCGAATACGGCGGCGAGGGGGTGGAGGGCCTGGGCGTCCCCGAACGCGCCACGATCGCCAACATGGGCGCCGAGATGGGGGTGACGACGTCGATCTTCCCGTCGGACGATGTCACCCGCCGGTTCCTGAGGGCTCAGGGCCGGGAGAAGGATTGGGCGGAGCTTACGGCGGATCCCGGGGCACGCTACGATCGGGTCATCGAGGTGGACCTGTCCGCGCTCGAGCCCCTGGTCGCCGCCCCTCACAGCCCCGGCAACGTCGTGAAGCTCTCCGCCGTGGAAGGCACCCCCGCGGACCAGGTGTGCATCGGCTCCTGCACCAATTCCTCCTACCGCGACATGATGACGGCCGCCGCCATGCTGAAAGGGCGAACCATCGCCCCCGGCGTCAGCCTCGGGATCGCCCCCGGGTCGCGTCAGATTCTGCGGACGCTTGCCCGACAACGGCGCGCTGAACGACCTCATCGGCGCGGGGGCGCGCATCCTGGAAAGCGCCTGCGGGTTCTGCGTGGGGGTGCACTTCTCGCCCAAGAGCGGCGGCGTGTCGGTCCGGACCTCGAACCGCAATTTCGAGGGCCGCTCCGGCACCCAGGACGCGCAGGTCTATCTCTGCAGCCCGGAAGCGGCCGCCGCCGCCGCGATCACGGGTCGGCTGACGTCGCCGGAGCGCCTGGGCATCCCCTGCCCGAAGATCGCAGGAGCCGGACGCTTATCGCATCGACGACAGCATGTTCATTTTCCCCGACCGGAAGACAAAGGACACCCCGGTCTTCCGCGGGCCCAACATCGGCGAGCCCCCGCGCAGCGAACAGATGACCCGGGATCTCGCCGGCCGCGTCATGATCAAGCTCGGCAACAACATCACCACCGATCACATCATCCCGGCCGGCGCACGGCTGAAATACCGCTCCAACGTCCCCACGTACGCCGAGTTCGTCTTCGAGAAGGTCGACCCCACGTTTTCGAAGCGCTGCCTGGAGAACAAGTCGCAGGGGCTTCACAACGTCATCGTGGCCGGGGAGTCCTACGGCCAGGGGTCCAGCCGCGAGCATGCCTCCATGTGCCCGATGTACCTCGGGGTGAAGGCGGTGGTCGCCAAGTCCTTTGAACGCATCCATTCCGCGAACCTGGTCAATTTCGGGATTCTGCCGCTGGTTTTCAGGAACCCGGCCGACTACGACGGGCTGGAGCCGGGTGACGGCCTGAACGCCGAGAACTGGCGCGACGCCGTCGCCAAGGGAGAACCGGTCGTCCTCCGCAACGAGCGCTCCGGCAAGACGATCGAATGCACGTGTGCGCTCTCCGCGAAGCAGACCGCGGCGATCCTGGCGGGCGGTCTGTTGAATTACATCACCTCCGCGTGACCCAACCGATTGGACAAGGAATTTTCAACATGCCCAAGATCAAGGTGAAGAACCCGATCGTCGAAATGGACGGCGACGAGATGACCCGCATCATCTGGGCGATGATCAAGGACAAGCTGATCCTGCCTTATCTCGACGTGGACCTCAAATACTACGACCTCGGGGTGAAGAAGCGCGACGAGACCGACGACAGGATCACCACCGAGTCGGCGCACGCCATCAGGCAGTACGGCGTGGGCGTGAAATGCGCCACGATCACCCCGGATGCCGAGCGCGTGACGGAATACAAGCTCAAAAAAGCCTGGCCCTCGCCGAACGGGCAGATCCGCTCCATCCTGGACGGCACGGTGTTCCGCAAGCCCATCCTGGTGAAGAACATCACGCCGGCCGTGCGCAGCTGGAAAAAGCCCATCATCATCGGCCGCCATGCCTACGGCGACCTTTACCGGTCGGTGGAAATGCGCGTGGACCAGCCGGGCAAGGTGGAGCTCGTCTACACCCCGGCCGGCGGGGCGGAAAAACGCCTGACGGTGCACGAGTTCGCCGGTCCCGGTGTCGTGATGGGCATCCACAACCTGGAGAAGTCGATCCGCTCCTTCGCCCGCGCCTGCATCACCTACGCGCTGAGCGAGAAGATCGAGCTCTGGTTCTCGGTCAAGGACACCATCAGCAAGACCTACCACGCCTATTTCAAGGACATTTTCGCGGCTGAAACGCAGGCCCGCAAGGCGGAGCTCGAAAACGCCGGGATCGGCTACCGATACATGCTGATCGACGACGCCGCCGCGCAGGCCATGAAGCACGAGGGCGGCTTCCTCTGGGCGCTCAGCAACTACGACGGGGACGTGTTCTCGGACGTCGTGGCCTCCGGGTTCGGCAGCCTGGGGATGATGACCTCGGTGCTGGTGTCGCCGGACGGCCAGTTCGAGTTCGAGGCCGCCCACGGCACGGTGCGTCGCCACTACTACGAGCACCTCAAGGGCCACCCCACCAGCACCAACTCGGTTGCATCGATCTTCGCATGGACGGGCGGGATAAAAAAACGGGGCGAGATGGACGGGACTCCGGAGGTCAGTGCGTTCGGCGAGAAAATCGAGAAGGCCGTCATCGGCTGCATCGAGGCCGGCATCGTCACCAAGGACCTCGTCCCGCTCATGAATCCCCGGCCGGCCGGCCACCAGAGCACCGAGGGGTTTATCGACGCGGTCGCGGCCGCGCTCGAGTCCGCGATCTAGCCTGCCCGGCAGCGATCACCGCCTCCGAAAACACGAATCCCCCGCGGCACCTCGCGGGGGATTCGTGTTTTCGTGCTTGCAGGGTGTTGAAAAACCAGTATCGGGCCGTCAGCCAAGGCGCGCGGCCTTTTGGACAGCGCAGCATACGGACGCGTATGTGAGCATGGCCAAAAGCCGCGCAACGCAGGATCACGGCCCGAGACGCCGTTTTTCAACACCCTGCTATGCCGTGTGCGGGCCCGTGGGGGCGGACGGACCCCTGCGCAGCAACGGGGAGCGCATCCGATCGGTCAGCGTGCGGGCGATTTCGTCCTTGAAGCCATAGGGCAGGGCGGCCAACACGTCCGCCATGCGCTCCTCCCAGCGGCTGATGATGCCGGCCGGCGTCGCCATGTCCCAGCTCATGAGCGCGTAGAGCTCGTTGCGGATCTTCTTGCGCAGCCGGATCCGCTGCTGCCGGTCGAGCCGCTGCGCGCGGTTCAGGGCCTCTTCGAAGAGATCCCCCAGTTCCTTGACGTCGGCGTCCTTCAGTCGCATGCCCGTGCGGGTTCTTGCGGTTGCAGGCCTAATCGGCCTGCGATCGGTTCAGGATTTCGGCGCGCGGGCGTCCACCCGCGCCAGGGCCGGCTTGAAATACTCCCGGATCGCCATGGCCGCGTAGGCGGCCGCCCGGGTGCCGATGTAGTCCTCGTGCATGACCACGACTGCGAACACCATCTGACGGCTCACCTGGTGGCCGCGCGCAAACCCCACGAACCAGTCGTAGCGCATGTCCGGTTCGTCGTCGCCCATCGACCCCGTCTTGCCGCCGATCTCCAGCTGGGCCAGCACACGGTCCGCGTGATGCTTCTGAAATTGCTTGTGCGCCGTGCCGGACTGGACGGTGGCCCGCATCATCTCGGCGAGCTCGGCGGCCGTGCGGGCGTCGATGACGCGCTCGCCCTGAACGGGCCTGCGCTGGTAGACGGTCCGGCCCGCGGTGTCGGTCACCCGGTCGACGACCGACGGTTCGACGAGCCGCCCCGCGTTGACGACCGCCGCCGCCATGAGGGCCCCATGCAGCGGGCTGATGCGGGTGGTGCGGTTGTAGCCGCTCGCCACCTCGGCCAGCTCGAAAGCGCTGTCGGTGAGATCGACCCGGCTGGGCCGCACCGGCTGCTCGAACTCGATCTCGCGGTTGAACCCGAACGCCTGCGCGTAGGACTCGAGCAGGCTGCGGCCGAGCATGAGCGCGCCGATACGCCCGAACACGGGGTTGACCGACTGCGCGAAGGAGTCCTTCAGGGTCAGCTGATTCGGCTTGCGTGAAACGGCCGGTCGCAGCTGGGACTTGTAGAGGGTGTACTTGCCGCCGTCCCAGCTCAGGACAGAGTGCGGGCTCAGGTCGCGGGCCTCGAGCGCGGCGGCCGCCGTGATGATCTTGAAAATGCTCGCGGCCGGGAAGCGGCTGTCCAGGCAGGGGTTCGCTGAGGGGTTGGTCCGGTCGTAGCCGACCATGGCCAGTACGCGGCCGTCGGCAGGATCGAGCGCGACGATGCCGATGTAGCGGCTGTTCTTGCGGTCGAGTCGGTCGGAGAGGTGCTGCTGCAGGCCCGGCTCCAGAGTCGTCTGCACGGTGAAAGAGGAGGCCTCGCTGCGGACCTCGACGGCGGGGTCGCTCAGGTTGAGCAGGTTTCTGCCCGCCACGAGCTCTTGCACGGCCTGCCGGTCGAGCATGCGCACCGGCGAGGGGGGCAGCGGCTGCGGTGTCAGGCCCGTTGCCACCGCGCGTGTCGGGGGCGGTGGCGATACGGGCGGGAGGCGCTCCGGGAGGAGGGCCCACGCGCCGTATGCCATCAGGAGAAGCGCGGGCACGACCGCGGCGAATTTCAGGCGGCTGAGCCTGACCCGCGGCAGGCGGCGCGGCTGCCTGCTGGGGAGCGCCTTGGCGCGTCGGGCCGGGATGGGGCTGCCGGGCCGAACAAGCGGTGCGGGAAGCGGGGCGGGTCTCAGATGGTACATGCACGCATTCCGTTATTTTTGAGACGGAGTCTCGTCCGCCGGCCGTCGGCCGATTGTTTCCATGAGCGCCGTGACCTCCGGGGGTCGAGGCGCCGCCGCCGCGCGGGTGACGCACGAGGTACTCACCCCGAGGTGGCGGGCCACGTCGGCCCCGGAGTACCCGAACTCCCGCATCGCCAGCCAGGCGAGCGCGCCGCGGGCGGCCACCACCGGGAGTCGCCGACTGCCGGCGCGCAGCTCGCCATCCGACACTCCGCACAGCCCGCAGGCCTGCCGGCAGAGCGCCTCGATTCCGGGTCGCGCAGCGCCGACGCGCAGGCTCTGCTGCAGACGCTCATTGGATGATTGTATCACGTCGGAGACGAAGTCGCCATTGCCCAGGATGCGCGGGTCGCAGGCGTCGAGCGCGCCGCGGCGGCGGGCCGCCCGCACTTCCGACCACCCGCCCCGGCTGCGCACCAGCCCGCCTCCGACCAGCTCGGGCCGTCGCCCCATGTGGGCACCGGCGGCGACGTGGCCGCGGTAGGCCTGCCGAGCCTTGGCGGTCCGGCGGTCGAACAGGGCGAGCACGTGGTCGGTGTCCTGCCATGCCAGCGTCTGCCGCCCGGTCAGGGCCCCGTGTCCGCAGTAGGGGTACCGTTCGAGCCCCTCCACGTCGTCGACCCGCCCGCCGCGCAGCGGGTTGAGGTGGATGTAGCGCACGAGTTCCTTGAGGTAGCTGTCCTCCTGGCACACGATCGACTTGAAGCGGTTCTGGAAGAGGTGGCCGTGGCGAGTGTGGCGGCGGTTGAAGTTGACGACATAGCCCGTGAGGAGCCGGTGCATGCTTTGGGACAGAGGGTGCCGCTGCGTGCGGCAGAGCAGGTGGAAGTGGTTCGGCAGCAGGGCCCAGGCGTAGATGGAGAGGGCCCCTTCCGCTGCGAGCGCGGAGAGCCGCCGCACCCAATCGTCGTGATCGGTGTCGTCGAGGAAGACCGCGCGGCGTTCGATTCCGCGGCAGATGACGTGGTGCAGGACCCCGGGGGCGTCGAGTCGTGCGGTTCTGGGCATGAGAAGAAAAATAGCAAATCCGGTTTTGGAAGTAAAGCAACTTGAGAACGAACGTCCCCTAAAAGGGGGCGGGAACGTCGTCGGCATGGGGCGGGGGCGGAGTCAGGCGAGGTCGGGGTCGGGGACGGCGGATTTCTTGCGGCGGTAGTGGAAGGTCTTGATCAGGCTCGCGGCGAAGCGCACGTTGTCGTCCCCGCCCCCGGTGAACTGGACGCCGGTCAGGAAGCTGCCGGTCCGGCCCCGGCGCGAGTAGGCGACCTTGGCGGTGATCTCGATCAGGTTGTTGTCCGGGTCGGTCGACATCAGCGAGACGAACTCGGAGTCGACCGGCAGCGCCGATTCGAGCAGCATGCCGTTCTGGCTGAGGTCGAGCGCCTTGCCCATGCCCTGGCGCAGCACGTGGCCGTCCGCGTCGACGGACAGAAACGAGATGAGGTTGCAGGTCTCCACCCGCGTGTACTGCCGGTTGTCGGCCGCACCGGCGATGTCCCGCGCTTCGTTCAAATCCATGACCCCTCCATTCTCTATCGGGATATCGGCCGAAGGTGCCGGGGACTTGAGTGGGCCGCCCGACCGTCGTGGCCGGCTGTCGAAAACCGGCGCTTCGGTCCGCGGCCCGGGTTCCGTTTGCTCGTTGGTCCGTGCCTTCTCCTGCGGGCGAACGGGTGAACGGGTGCACGGGTCCGCTCCGCGCGTGGCATGGTCGGCGGCCGGCCGCGAGTGATTCGACGGTCCGGAACGGCTGCGGTTTCAGCCCGGCGGTCGTATTGACAAGCCCGTCTCAAAGCGCGTATTGTTCGCCACCCGACGCGCTCTCGGCAGCCCGCGCAACGCCGGATTGCAGCGCAAGTCGCCGGTTTTCAACAGCCTGCTCACCCCTTCGCCTTCACATCGAGGAGACATGCCGGAGATCCTGCACACCATCAAGGTCCGCGACCCGTGGGAAAAAGAGTTTCACCAGGCGGTCAAGGAAGTGGCCGACAGCGTTCAGCCGGTGCTCAAGCGCCACCCCCACTACGTGCGTTCCGCCGTCCTGGAACGGCTCACGGAACCCCAACGCGTGGTCAGCTTCAGCGTGCCCTGGGTGGACGACCGCGGTCAGACGCGCGTCAACCGCGGGACCGTGGTCGAGATGAACAACGCCATCGGTCCGTTCAAGGGCGGGCTGCGCTTCCACCCCTCGGTCACCCAGAGCATTCTCAAGTTCCTGGCCTTCGAGCAGGTCTTCAAAAACGCGCTCACGACGCTGCCGCTCGGCGGCGCCGCGGGCGGCGCCGACTTCGAGCCCAAGGGCAAGTCCGACGACGAGGTCATGCGTTTCTGTCGCGGTTTCATGGGCGAGTTCTACCGCCACGCGGGACCGCACACGGACATCCAGGGCGGGGACATCGGGGTCGGCAGCCGCGAAGTCGGGTTTCTTTTCGGGGCCTACCGGAAGCTCACCAACCGTTTCGACGGCGCGCTGACCGGCAAAGGGCTGATGTGGGGCGGGAGCCTCTTCCGCCCGGAGGCGGCCGGCTACGGGTGCGTGTACTTCGCCCAGGAGATGCTCGCGACGCGCGGCATGTCCCTCGAGGACCAGGTCTGCCTCGTTTCCGGGTCGGGCAACGTGGCCCAGCACACGGCGGAGAAGCTGATCGAGCTCGGCGGCCGGGTCGTCACGCTCTCGGATTCTTCCGGTCACATCCACGACCCGGACGGGATCGACCGCGAGAAGCTCGACTTCGTCAAACTCCTCAAGAACCTGCGCCGCGGCCGGATCGGCGAATACGTCCGGAAGTTCCCGGGCGCCACCTTCACCCCGGCCGATCCGACCCTGGACCACAACCCGCTCTGGGCGCACCGCGCGGACGCCGCCTTCCCCTGCGCCACCCAGAACGAGATCGGCGAGAAGGACGCCTACCTGCTGATCAACAACACGGTCAAGCTCGTTTGCGAGGGGGCCAACATGCCCTGCACCTCCGAGGCGATCGCGGTCTTCCTGGGCAAGCGCATCCTCTTCGCCCCGGGCAAGGCGGCCAACGCCGGCGGGGTGGCCGTGAGCGGGCTGGAGATGGTGCAGAACAGCATGCGCCTGGGCTGGCAGGGCGAGGAGGTCGACCAGCGCCTGCGCATCATCATGCGCGACATCCACCGCGCCTGCCTCGATGCGGCCGAATCCTACGGCACCCCCGGCAACTACCTGAACGGCGCGAACATCAGCGCGTTCGTCAAGGTGGTGGAGGCGATGCTGGACCAGGGCGTGGTGTGAGGGAAAGAGTTCATAGGGTCGTTCGTTGAGTTTATTGAGTTAGAACAGAGACAAAAAATCAGCCAGGATCGACAGGATTTACGGGATCGTTCCCGCTCTCCGGGCGAGAGCGGGAAACCGCCTTCCATTCTATCCGCCCCCAGGCGCCCGGCCTTTCAGCTCATCCCGATCATTGCCTTTCATTTGCGAATTCTTACTCTGAGTCCGCAACATGTTTTCCTTTCGTTTCGGTTTTGTCGGTTAACTCGTAACTTGTAACTCGTAACGTTCTTCCCCCATGGACCTCGACCAGCTCATCCGCCAGGTCCGGCGCAACTGCGACATTTCCGACGCGCGCTACGCCGGGATGTTCTCGATCTGCGGGCTTGCCTTGCGCCTGCGCGATCTCTTCAAGTGGGAGCGCGGACTGCAACCGTGGGAAGAGGGCGATCCGGCTGAGGTTCTGGACTGGATCGGCGCGCGCGAGGAGCGTTGGGAAACCCTGGCACAGGCCGACTTCGAGCCGCTCGCCGTCGATGGCGGCCAGGTCGACCCCTTCGACGCCGAACGCGTCAACGCTGCGTTGCTGCCCACGGGCCACTGGTACGGGGCCGGGTACGCGCGCGGCCTCAAGCCCGCCTTCTTCGTGGCCGCGGTCGAGGAGCGCCGCGAGGTTCAAGGGTGCCGCGTGGTCGCCCTGGGTCGGGAGCTGGCGCGGGACCTGCTGACCCTGCCGGCCCTTTCGCAGGGCCCGCTGGTCCTGCTGCGGCGCGACTCGGCCGCCCGCGCGCTCTGGGACCAGATCGCCTTCGTCACCCCTTCCGGCCGGCAGGCGTTGGATGCGGCCCTCGACGCGTGCGGCATCGCCGACCACCGGTCGGCGGCGGTGCGCCGCGATTTCGGGCGACTGCTCCGGGTCCAGGAGGAGCTCCACCTGCACCATGAGCTCGGAGAAATCCGGGAAACCACCGTCCGGCGCGATCTCTGGCAGGAGATCGTTGCCGCCTTTCCGCTCACGCGCGTCGAGCTGGTCGTGCGCCGGGTCAAAGACTGCCTGGCCGACACCCACCCCGTCGGTCCGCTGCCCCGCTTCTGCCGGGACCGCAACACAGCCGGGTTCGCGCTCTTCATGGCCAACTGCGACCGCTTGGCCCGGGCGATATTCCCGGAGCTGGCGCAGGTGGGCGACGCCCTCCTGGTCAGCGGCGACTGGACGGCCGTGGAGCAGGCCGTCGCGCGCGGGCGGCGCGCGGCCTGTACCCATGCCGAGGCCATCGCTGACGCGCACGCCGCCGGCCCGTCGCGGCTCGAGGCGTTGATCGAGGACCGCTTCGGCGGCGCGCTCGGGCGGCTTCCGCAGGAGCCCGAGTGAGTCGTTGCGCCGGCCGGGCCGCGCGCCGGCCCCCCCTTCTTTTCCTGCCCGGCCCGGTGCTTGACATCTCGGTCGAGGTGATTAACTTAGCGCCAATTTCAGGGTTCAGCCGCAAGTTAACCCTCTAGTTTCGTTTTAAAAACAGAAAAACTTGTCGCCATTCGGCATGCGGCGCGCACCGCGAACGGTTCGAGAGATTCGGGCAGCTCGGCGAGCTCCCGTTCATCCAAGGCGCTCCGGCGCCCAAAACCACTCACATCCAAGGAGGATTGCAGGTATGAAAATCAGGCCATTGAACGACAGAATCCTGGTCGTACGGGTCGAGGAGGAAAAGAAGACCGCAGGCGGGATCATCATCCCCGATACGGCGAAGGAGAAGCCCCAAGAGGGCAAAGTCGTGGCGGCCGGACCGGGCAAGGTGGGGGAAGACGGCAAGCGGATCCCCATGGATGTCAAGAAGGGCGACCGGGTGCTGATTTCGAAGTATGCCGGCTCGGAGATCAAGGTCGACGGCGTCGAGCACATCTTCATGCGCGAAGACGACATTCTCGGAATACTCGAATAACGGACAGGGAGGACAGAAGAACATGCCAGCTAAAATGATCTGCTATGGTTCACAGGCCCGGGAAAAGATGCTCCGCGGCGTCAACATCCTGGCCGACGCGGTCAAGGTCACCCTCGGGCCCAAGGGCCGCAACGTCGTGCTCGAAAAGATCCTTCGGCTCCCCCACGGTGACCAAGGACGGCGTGACCGTCGCCAAGGAAATCGAGCTGGAAGACAAGTTCGAGAACATGGGCGCCCAGATGGTCAAGGAAGTCGCCAGCAAGACCTCGCGACGTCGCCGGCGACGGCACCACCACCGCGACCGTTCTGGCCGCAGGCCATCTACAGCGAAGGCTCAGAAGCTCGTCGCCGCCGGCGCCAACCCGATGGCGCTTGAAGCGCGGCATCGACAAGGCCGTCGAGCCGTGGTCGTCGACGAACTCAAGAAGATGTCCAAGACCGATCAAGAGCAAGAACGAGATCGCCCAGGTCGGCACCATCTCGGCCAACAACGACGAGACGATCGGCAAGCATCATCGCCGAGGCCATGGACAAGGTCGGCAAAGAGGGCGTCATCACGGTCGAAGAGGCCAAGAGCATGGAGACCACCCTCGAGGTCGTCGAAGGCATGCAGTTCGACCGCGGGCTACCTCTCGCCCGTACTTCGTCACCGATCCCGAGAAGATGGAAGCCGTCCTCGACGAGCCCTACATCCTGATCAACGAGAAGAAGATCAGCACCATGAAGGACCTGGTGCCCGTTCTGGAGCAGGTCGCCCAGAGCGGGCAGGCCGCTGCTGATCATCGCCGAGGACATCGAAGGCGAGGCCCTGGCCACCCTGGTCGTCAACAAGCTGCGCGGCACGCTCAAGGTCGTGGCCGTCAAGGCCCCCGGCTTCGGCGACCGCCGCAAGGCCATGCTCGAGGACATCGCCATCCTGACCGGCGGGCAGGTCATCTCCGAAGACCTCGGCATCAAGCTCGAGAACATCGACCTCAGCGACCTCGGCCGGCCAAGCACGTCGTCGATCGACAAGGACAACACCACGATCATCGACGGCGCGGGCAAGAAGGCCGACATCGAGGGCCGCATCAAGCAGATCCGGGCCGCAGATCGAGGAGACCACCTCGCGACTACGACCGCGAGAAGCTCCAGGAGCGGCTGGCCAAGCTGGTCGGCGGCGTCGCCGTGATCAACGTCGGCGCGGCCACCGAGACCGAGATGAAGGAGAAGAAGGCCCGCGTCGAAGACGCCCTGAACGCCACCCGCGCGGCGGTCGAAGAAGGCATCGTCCCCGGCGGCGGCGTCGCCCTGCTGCGCTGCATCGCGGCCCTGAACGGCATCAAGGTTTCCGGCGAGGAGAAGGCCGGGGTCGGCATCCTGAAGCGCGCGCTGGAGGATCCCCTGCGCTACATCGCGAACAACGCCGGGCTGGAAGGCTCCGTGGTCGTCAACAACGTGCTCGAGAGCAAGGACGCCTACGGCTTCAACGCCGAAACCGGAACCTACGAGGACCTGATGAAGGCCGGCGTCATCGACCCCACCAAGGTCGTGCGCATCGCCCTCCAGAACGCCGCGTCCGTGGCCGGCCTGATGCTCACCACCGAGGCCATGATCACCGACAAGCCGGAGAAGAAGAAAAGGGCGCCGGGGCCCCGGCGATGGACGAGGACATGTACTAGAAATCAGGGGCGGCCTGGCGGCCGCCCCCTGATTTCTATATGAAGGCTGCTGAATAGGGCCGCCTCATGAGATGAGCTCTGTATTGCGCGGCCTCCGGCAAAAGCGTGTCGGAGGCCGCGCGCTTTATTGCCCCCCCCGCACTGGGCCTGCTTGTACCAGACACCTCCTGAACCCTCTTCCACGTAAGTCGGCATGTCTCCTGTGGGAGCGGCTTTCCAGCCGCGACGATCGAGGCTGAAAGCCTCTCCCACAAAAAACAAAACTGACTGGCGGATCCCGTGACACCCGGCGTCATGCCCCGCTAAACCCTGCAATCTCCATCCGCTGCGAGCTTTCAGCTTCTTCGTTTGCGCCTGCCGCGGCAACCTGATATCGAGTGGCGCATGCCCGTCGACGCGTCCCCCACGTGCCTGTCCGACCCGCCGCGGCTGATGGCGGCGATCGCCGCCGCCTTGGAAGCCAGCCCCGGTGCGCTCGCTTCGTTCGTCATCCCGGCGGAGGACGTCGCGGCCGCAGCGGCCGTCCTGTTCCTGCTGGGGCGTTGCGGTCCCGAGACGGGCCGGCCGGACGAGATCGGCCTCATCCTGAACCAACGCTCCCGGCGCGTGCGCCAGTCGGGCGATCTCTGCTGCCCGGGCGGCGGCGTCTCCCGGGTCGATTTCGCGGCGGCCCGGCTGCTCGCCCTGCCGTTCGGCCCGCTCGGGCGCTGGCCTCACTGGCGGCGGTGGCGGCGGGAACGGCCGCTGGCAGCGCGCCGGGTGGCGCTCTACCTGGCCACCGCGCTGCGCGAGACCTTCGAGGAGATGCGGCTGAACCCGCTGCGCGTGCGGTTTCTCGGGCCGCTGCCGCCCAATCGCCTGCAGCTTTTCCGCAAGGCGATCTACCCGCTGGCGGCCTGGACGCCGCAGCGGACGAGCTTCCGGCCGAACTGGGAGGTCGAGCGCATCGTCGAAATCCCGCTGCGCGACCTGCTCGACCCGAACGGATACGTCTGCTACCACATCTCAGGAACACCGCAAGGTCCGGGTCCCGACCGCGTGCGCCGGCTACCGGCCTTCCGGCTGCCCGGCCCGGCGGGCACGGACATCCTCTGGGGCGCCACCTATCGCATCGCCATGGATTTTCTCAAGATCGTCTTCGGTTTCGAACCGCCGCCGCTGGAGGGCCTGCCGGCTGTCGCGGGCGAGCTGGCCACGAGCTACTTCACGGGAGAGCGACGGAGAGTAAAGTATAGCTGAAGTCATAGCAACAATACTACCAGGGCAAGTCGACAAGATTACGGATTGAAGGATCATTCCCGCTCTCGGACGAGAGCGGGAAACGCACCAGTCTTGCAGCCTGTCTTGTTGCCCTTGCTCTCAGCAATCGCTAACTTGTAACTCGCAACTTTTTCCATTTGCCCCAGTCCCCAAACTGTATTATGTACCCCGGCGCCGGAACCCCGGGTCCCGCGCCCTAACAACCTGAAAATGCCCTGAACCCATGGCGGACCACGCCCCCAAGCTGATCGTCAAGAACTCCTCCATCCACGGCCGCGGCTGCTACGCCGGAGAATTCATCCCGGCCGGCGTCTTCGTCATCGAGTACACCGGCGAGCTGATCCCGGCCGAGGAGGCCTACCGGCGGGAGGCGGACCCCGGTCGGCCCGGGATCTTCACGTTCTGGACGGGGGACGACTGGGCGATCGACGGGTACACCGAGGGGAACACGGCGCGCCATATCAACCACTCGTGCACGCCGAACTGCGACTATCGGATCGAGGACCGGCGGGTGCTGATCTACTCGGGGCGGGACATCGCGCGGGGCGAGGAGCTCACCATCGACTACAGCTTCGCCGCGGACGGCGAGAGGATCCCGTGCCGCTGCGGGTCCGACCAATGCCGCGGGTGTATCAATGCGGCCGGAGACCCATCACCGGAATGCGTCTGACGGCCGCATGCGGGACTGCCGTCCGCCTCAAAATACTCCCAACCGGGAACCGCACGCTGCGCTTTTTCGGCGACCGGCGCCTTACCTGTGTCCGTTCGATAGTTCTGAAATGGGTCTATCCAGGCCTGCGAGATGAAGCGAGCAGGCTGCCCAACCGCTGAAACTCCCCTTTTAAAAACCCCTGCAGTTCCTCCAGGTGGTCCACCGGGATGAGGTAGTACGCCCCGCGCGAGCCGAGCCGCCGCACGACTGCCGGCCGTTCCGCATCTGTGTCAACCGGCTTGCGCGCGGGCCTGCGGGTGCCGCCGTTCGTCGGCAGCGAGTGTTTGAATGCCATGAACTCGTTCAGGACCCGCCCGACCAGCCGGCGCTGGCTCGCCGCCGAAAGGCCGTGATCGGTCGCCAGGCGCTCCATGGCGCGAAACCCCATCATCAGGATCATCAGCGCCCGGGACGGGATGTTGCGCCGGCGCCGCGTCATGTACCGGCACAGCTCGGACTGGAGCTTGATCAGCACCAGGACGTGGCGTTCGTCCGCGAAGGCCGACTGGAGCCGGTTCAGCTCGTGCGCGTAGGCCTCGATCGATCCTAAAGGGATGCGCCACTGCAGTTCGCCGGCGATCGTCTGAAGCTTCGACAGGGCGAAGCTCAGCCCTTCCCGCCGCTCCCGCAGGGCCTCCGAAGGCTCCGCGTCGTCCGGGAACACCTCGTCCAGGCGCCGTTTCACCCGGAACCCGAGCTCGTGCAGATCGATATCGCTCAAATCAGGTCACCTCGTGGTAGCGCTTTTCGACCGCGTCCATGGTGGTGGTGATGATCTTCTTCAGCGTGGAGACCACGTTCTTGTCCTTGACCGCGCTGGCGACGAAATACGGGCGTCGGTATTCGCCGTTCAGGTCGGAGAGCAGCGTCGCCGCAGGCAGCAGGAGCGTCCCCTGGTGGCCGAGATCGCACTTGTTGAGCTGGAAGACCAGCGGGATTCTCGCCAGATCCTTGCCCAGGGCGCGCAGGTTGGAGCGCAGGTCTATGAGCGACAAGATGTTGGTCTTGCGCATGGCGGAGAGGTCCGCGACGAAGACGATGCCGTCCGCGCCCTTGAGGACGGTCTTGCGGATTTCGGCGCAATGCTCGTGGCCGGGCACGGTGTAGATGCGCACCTTCAGGTCGAAGCCGTTGATCCGCGGCACCGTGAAGGTCATGAAGTCGAGGAAGACGGTGCGCTCGTCGCCGGCGGTGACCGTCAGCAGCCGGGACTGGAGGCTGTTGCGGTAAAGCGCGTAGATGCGGCGCAGGTTGGCCGTCTTGCCGGAGTGTGCCGGGCCGTAGTAGACGATCTTGATTTGGATCTCACGGGCCCTGAGATTGATGAAAGCCATGCGCCGAACTCGATCCGATCAGGAGGTCCGGGGCCTCACGCCCCACCTTGAAAAAATGCCGGGCTGCATTTGCAGCCCGGCATTCGTTCTGAAAACCGGGTCAACCGACCGGGTGTCTCCCGGCGATGGCATTCTGCCTCAAAACGTTGAATTATGCAAAAGCTGTGCAATACAAACTCAAAAAGAGGCCTTCGGTAAATATCAAATATTTTCGGAGCGCTACGTGTGGGGTGCATCCAGCCGGCGACGCATGGGCGGCAGCGGTGGATACTTAATTGCCCTGTTTTGAGAAGTGGTCTGGATCTGCCGGACGGCAGAGGCCATCCGCCAAACTGACGCGCTCGCCGTCCCTCAGGCGCAGGGCAGCCTCGGCCGACAGGCGGCACGTGCGTTCGGGTTCGCCCGGGTCGGCTGTTTTCACGTAAAGGCGCGGGCTACCCGCCGGGGGGATCGAGATGATCCAGGCGGCGAGCGTCCGCCGGTTCTCTTGCGCGCGGCCGGTGCGCCAGATGCTGTTGTCCGGCCCGTCGCTGCGATCGTCGCTGAACCGCACGAAGTCCTCCAGAGTGAACGGGCGTTGGGCGTCCCGCAGCAGCGTTTCGATGCGCGCGTAGCGGGCCAGGCTGCTGCGGCCGGGATTGCGCCCTGGGGGCGGCGCTTCGAGCGCACAGTAGTGATTCGTGTGGGCCAGCACGTCGTTTTGCCGGCGGGATACCGCGTGCCGGCCGTCGGGGGCGACCTCGATCATGGCGATCTCGCGCCGGTCCGCCACGAGGTAGAAGGCCGGGCGCCGGAAGAGATCGATCCGGGCCAACACCTCCCCGACATCGGCGCAGCCGGTGAGCAGGCGGCGCATCAACTGCTTTGTCTGCGGGACCCTGGAGCGCTCGGCGTTCGACACCTGACCGGCCGTGGCGCTCACGATGGCGAGCCCCCGCTCGTTGACCCCAGCCTTGACGCCACTCTCCGCGCCGCCCACGGCCTCGAGGGCGACGGCCCGGTGCCCGCCCTCGGGCGCGAGGACGATCAGCTGCTGCCGGTGGTCGGGCAGCCAGTCGCGGTTTTTCGCGATCAGCGTCCCGCCCCCTTCGACGGCCGTCCCCGCCGCCGCGAAGAGAGTGCAGGCGTGGGCCGGCGCGGGAACGCCCGCCAGCAGGAGCGAGGCGAGGGCCAGAGCGGAAAGGAAGCTCGTAGCAACCACAGATCTTAAAGAAAACGAACGTGCGGTGTGAGGTGCCTTTTCCACCCTGAACCCCGATTCCTCCACCCTGAAATCGTTCCCCCGCATGGTCACCGTCCGGTTTCGCTGAAAAACAAATCCACGCCCTTTGTCTCCGGGTCGGTATCGGCGCGGACGCTGTCCGCGTCGGTCACGAGGACGGCCACGACGCACTTGATCCCGCAGATCGTCCCATCGGTCAGGTGGCCGCCCAGGGTGACCACCGTCTCGTCCCGGACGGTGGAGGCCGCGAAGTGGGCGTGGACCTCGACCCCGTTCGCACCGGGCGCGATCCAGCCGGTCAGCGACACGAGCTCCATCGGGGCCTCGACCCTGAGGTAAAGCCGGTCGGACGGGGTCACGGGATAGGTTTCCGGGAAGACCTTCAGGTTCCGGAACACCGCCAGGCGCAGCGCGCCCAGGCCGGAGACGAACACGCCCGCCCGGATGCCGGCGGTCGTGATCGCCTCCGTGATCCCCTGTAATAGGTCCGCTCCCGGCCGCAGCCGGAACTGGTAAAGGCGTTCGACGGTCGAAAACCCGCTGCACGCGATCGCATTCATGCCGTGTCCTCCCGGGGGCCCTGCGTCAGGCCCTTGCGTTTGCGGTAAACCCCTTCGAGCGCGACGAGCTTCCGGCCCATCAGCCGCAGGTGGCGCTCCATCGCCCGGGCGGCGGCCTCGCCGTCACGGGCCAGAACGGCCCGCACGATCGCGGCGTGCTCCGCGGGCCGGTGAATGACTTCGCGCACGGGCTTGACCTCCAGGATCACCTCGCCCGTCAGCCGGAAAAGGGAATTGGCGATCGCCAGCAGCAGACGGTTGCCGCTCATCTCGGCCAGCAGGCGGTGGACGGCCAGGCGCGTCGACACGAGGTCCGGGTGCGGCAGGCCGCCCGAACCCTCCGCCTCCAGCGCCGCCTGCAGACGATGGCGATCCTCGGCGCCCGCGCGCCCCGCGGCCAGGCGCGCGATCTCGCACTCGATCAGGGTGCGTGCCCGGATCAGCTCGGTCACGGACAGCTTGTTGTAAAGGAACAGGTCCAGGAACGCGCTGCTCAGGTGGTCGAAGGTCAGGTCGGTCACGTAGGCCCCGCCCGCCGGCCCCTGCAGGATTTTCACGAGCCCCTTGATCTCGAGCTCCCGCAACGCCTCGCGCACGACGACGCGGCTCGCCCGGAACTGCAGGGTGAGCTCGCGCTCGGTCGGCATGCGCCGGCCCGGCGGATAGCGGCCCGAGAGGATCGCCTCCTTCAGCTGGGTCACGATCTCGACCGAGATGCGGTTCTGCTTGACGGGCGTGAACGCCATGCTCCGCCTCCGTTGCCCCTGAACGCCGCGACATGCCTTGACAGGCCCGCGGTGGCATTTGTATAACGTTAGTCCAAAAGAGGTGCAATGCCTAAAATGAGCTAAATTGCCTAAAATGCCAAAATTAAGAAACCGCGCGATACGAAGCGGGTCGCTGACAACCCCCGCGGCCAGCAAGGTCTTTGTGGATGTGAAGTTCGGTTCCTCAATTTTAGGCATTTTAGCTCATTTTAGGCAGTTCCAATTTGTGTCTTCTACCAACCAAGGAGGTTCAATCATGCGTAGACTGTGGTGGGTGGTGCTCGTTGCGGTTGCGGTCGGCCTGTTCGGCGCCGGAGTCCCGTCGGCCCAGGACATCAAGGGGCCGATCAAGATCGTCGTGCCGTACCCGGCCGGCGGCGGCTCGGACGTGGTGGCGCGGCTCATCGCCGACAAGCTCAAGGACTCGCTCGGCCAGACGGTGATCGTCGAGAACAAGCCGGGCGCCGGCGGCCGCATCGGGACCGAGTACGTCAAGGGGCAGCCGGCCGACGGCGCCACGATGCTGGTCGTGAACCCCGCGCTCTTCGTGGTCGCCCCGCTCGTGTTCGCCAAGCTGCCCTACGACGCCGACGCCGACTTCGCGCCGGTGTCGCTGATCACGGCCTACCAGTTCTGCGTCTCGGTGCCGCCGGGGTCGCCGATCAAGGACGTGAAGGGTCTGATCGACTGGATCAAGAAGAACCCCAACCAGGCCAACTACGGCTCGCCGGCGGCCGGCAGCCTGCCGCACTTCTTCGGGCTGATGATCGGCAAGGCGGCCGGGGTGGAGATGGTGCACTCCTCCTACAACGGCTCGGGCCCGCTCGTGACGGCGCTGATCGGCAACCAGATCCCGATCGGGGTGGACGCCTACGACGCCCAGTCCGCCTATCACCCGGACAAACTGCGCATCCTGGCGACGGCCGGGACCGCGCGCAAGCGGCCGGATATCCCCACCTTCAAGGAAGAGGGGTTCCCGGAGATCGAGGGCGTGGGCTGGAACGCGATCGTGGTCCCGGCCAAGACGCCCAAGCCGGTGATCGACAAGCTGAGCGCTGCCATCGCCAAGGCCCTGAAGTCGCCGGACGTGGTCGAGAAGATCCAGGCGCTCGGCAACGACGCCGTGGGGACCACCCCCGAGGAGTTCGCCGCGATCCTGAAGAAGGACCGCGACCGCTGGACGCCCGTCATCAAGGCATCCGGCTTCAAAGCCGAATAAGCCTGTCGCCTGAATGCGTCTGACGGCCGCATGCGGTGTTGCCGGCCGCCTCAACCTGCTCACATACGCTCATGTATGCTGCGCGGTTTCGGCGGCCGGTCGCCTTGCCTGCGGCCGTGATCCGCTATTCCGGCAACAGGTTCGGCATGAACCAAAACACCAATCACCAAACACCTAAACACCTAAACACCAAACACCTAAACACCAAACACTAAACACCAGAAAACCATCCCCCATGCACATCCGCCACCCCAAGGACTTCCTCACCGGCATCATGTTCATCCTGTTCGGGGCCGCTGCCATGGCCTTCGCGACGGAGTACCCGATCGGGTCAGCGGCCAAGATGGGCCCCGGCTACTTCCCCTTCGCGCTGGGCGGGGTGCTGGGGCTGCTCGGGCTGGTGGTCCTGGCGCGCAGCCTCTTGTGGGCGACCGGGGCCCACGGCTGGCCGACCCTGCGCCTGCTGCCGGTCACCCTCGTGCTCTCCTCGGTCGTTCTCTTCGGCCTGCTCCTGCGGCCGCTCGGCCTGGTCGGGGCGACGCTGGTGCTGGTCCTGATCTGCAGCCGCGCCAGCAGCGAGTTCCGGTGGAAGGAAGCCGTCCTGAACGCCGGTGCGCTGACGCTCATCGTGTGGGTCGTCTTCGTCTACTTCCTCGAATTCCCGGTCCCGGTATGGCCGGCCTGGCTGGCCCGAACATTTCATGAACTCTTTTCAGCACGGCCCGCCTGAGGAACTCTCCATGGACCTGCTCGCGAACCTGGCGCTCGGTTTTCAAACGGCCGTTTCTCCCATGAACCTGGTTTACTGCCTGGCCGGGGCGTTGATCGGCACGCTGATCGGGGTGCTGCCCGGGATCGGGCCGGTGCAGACACTTGCCATCCTGATGCCCACGACCTTCACGCTGCCGCCGGTGTCGGCCCTGATCATGCTCTCCGGCATTTACTACGGCGCGCAGTACGGGGGCTCGACCACCTCGATCCTGGTGAACGTGCCGGGCGAGGCCTCGTCGGTGGTGACCTGCCTGGACGGCTACCAGATGGCGCTCCAGGGGCGCGCGGGCGCGGCCCTGACCGTCTCGGCCCTGGGCTCCTTCTTCGCCGGGTGCTTCGCGACGCTGGTGCTGGCCGTGCTGGCTGTGCCGCTTGCGGAGGTGGCCTTCAAGTTCGGCCCGGCCGAGTACTTTTCGCTCATGGTCTTCGGGCTGATCGGCTCGATCGTGCTCGCCTCGGGGTCGACGATCAAAGCGGTCGGCATGATCATCCTCGGCCTGCTGCTCGGCATGGTCGGTACCGACGTGACGAGCGGCGCCCAGCGCTTCGCCTTCGGCATCCCCGAACTCGCCGACGGGATCGGGTTCGTCTCGCTCGCCATGGGGCTCTTCGGCATCTGCGACATCATCAACAGCCTCGAGAAGCAGGAGACGCGCGACATCCTGCGCAGCACGTTCAGCCGGCTGTGGCTGACGCAAGCCAGGAGTTCAAGGACTCCGCGCCGGCGGTGGTGCGCGGCACCCTGTGCGGGTCGCTGCTCGGGATCCTGCCGGGCGGCGGCGCGATCCTCTCCTCGTTCACCGCCTACATGCTCGAGAAGAAATGCTCCCGGCACCCCGAGACGTTCGGGAAGGGGAACATCCGGGGGGTCGCCGCCCCGGAGTCCGCCAACAACGCCGCCGCCCAGACCTCTTTCGTCCCGCTGCTGACCCTGGGGATCCCGCCGAACGTCGGTCCTGGCGATGATGGCGGGCGCCATGATGATCCACGGGGTCCAGCCGGGCCCGCCGGGTCATCACCAGCAACCCGGAGCTCTTCTGGGGGGTCATCGTCTCCATGTGGGTCGGCAACGTGATGCTGGTGCTGCTGAACCTGCCGCTGGTCGGGATCTGGGTGCGTCTGCTCTCGATCCCCTTCCGGCTGCTCTACCCGGCGATCCTGATCTTCTGCTCGCATCGGCCTGTACAGCGTGAACAACAACACCTTCGACATCGGGCTGACGGCCTTGTGCGGGCTGCTCGGCTACATCTTCCACAAGCTCGAGTGCGAGCCGGCGCCGCTGATCCTGGGCTTCATCCTGGGCCCCATGATGGAGGAGAACCTGCGGCGCTGCCTGCTGCTCTCGCGCGGCGACGTCTCGGTCTTCTTCACGCGCCCGCTGTCGCTCGCCTTCCTGGTGCTGGCGGCAGCGCTGCTGGTCGTCGTGGCCCTGCCGGGCATCCGCCGGGGGCGCGAGAAGGCCTTCCAGGAATCCTGACCCCAACCGGGCCGTCCCCCGGCCGAACATTATAGAGGAGGCACGCGTTCACATGACCTACCCCAGTGTCTACCCCACCGGGGCGACGGTCTACGACCCCGCCCGCTGCTGGAACGGCTACACGATCTTCCAGGCCAAGGAAGTCGGGGCGCTGCTGATCGACATGAACGGCGGCGAGGTCCAGCACTGGAACCTGCACGGGATGCCCAACCGCATCCTGCCCGGCGGACACCTCATCGGCAGCACCGGCGAGCGCAGCACGGCCTTCGGCAGCCAGGACGGGATCGACCTCGTGCAGGTCGACTGGGACGGGAACATCGTCTGGCGCTTCGACCGCTACGAGTACGTCGAGGACCCGGGCGAGGGGCCGCGCTGGATGGCGCGCCAGCACCACGACTACCAGCGCGAGGGCAACCCCGTGGGGTACTACGCGCCCGGCCTCGAGCCCCTGACGGACCGGGGCAACACCATGGTCCTCTCGCACAAGAACCTCCGCAACCCGGAGATCTGCGACCGGCCGTTGCTGGACGATACGATCATCGAGGTCGACTGGGCCGGGGACGTCATCTGGGAGTGGGTCTGCAGCGAGCACTTCGAGGAGCTCGGCTTCCGCGAGGACGCGCAGCAACCTCATGTTCCGCAACCCGAACTGGCTCAAGTCGGGCGGCGGGATGGGGGACTGGATGCACATCAACTCCATGTCGCTGCTCGGCCCGAACCGCTGGTACGACGCGGGCGACGCCCGCTTCCACCCCGACAACCTCATCTGGTGCGCGCGCGAGAGCAACATCACCGCCATCGTCGACAAGCGCTCCGGCCGGATTGCGTGGCGCCTGGGGCCCAATTACGACGAGACCGCCGAGTTGCGCCGGCTGGGGTGGATCGTCGGCCAGCACCACGCCCACATGATCCCGCGCGGCCTGCCGGGCGAGGGGAACCTCCTGATCTTCGACAACGGCGGCTGGGCCGGCTACGGTGCGCCCAACCCCGGGTCGCCGACCGGTTTCCGCAACGCGTTGCGGGACTACTCGCGCGTCCTGGAGATCGAGCCGACCACGCTGAAGGTCGTCTGGCAGTACACCCCGGTCGAGGCCGGCCTCGCCTTCCCGGTGGACGCGAGCCGCTTCTACAGCCCCTTCATCAGCTCGGCCCAGCGCCTGCCGAACGGCAACACGCTGATCACCGAGGGCTCCGGCGGCCGACTGATCGAGGTCACCCCGGGCCACGAGATCGTCTGGGAGTACATCAGCCCGTACTGGGGAAAGATGCTGAAGATCAACATGATCTACCGCGCCTACCGGGTGCCCTACGACTGGGTCCCGCAGGTCGAACGCCCGCGGGAGCGAGCCCTCGAGCGGATCGACGTGACCCGCTTCCGCGTCCCGGGCGCCGCGCCGGCCGGCCCGCGCCGCAGCGTCACGGTCGAGGGGGTGCTGCCCTATCGGCCGGATGCCGCCCTTTGCGTCCGCACCGACGCAGGGAAAGAGTAAACCCACGTGTTCGGTGTTCAGTTTGTGGAGCGTGACATGAACTTGACCTTGTTCACGGCGGCGGGCTGCGCCCGCTGCGCCATCACCAAGAACGCGCTGCAGGCCAAGGGGCTCGCGTACGAGGAGCACGACGCGGTCGGCGCGGGCAAGGACCTCTTCGCGCGCTTCTACCGGGCCAACCGGGCGCACGTGCGGCGCGGGCCGGAGGGGATCGAGTTCCCGGTGCTCGTGGACGGGGACGCCGTGCGCCAGGGGGTGGCCGCGGGCGTGGCCTGGATCACGGCGGGCAGCCGCCTGGACGGCTTCATCGTGCCGGGCGACCCCGTCAAGGGGTGGGCCGGAGGCATCGAGGTTTCGGGCGGAGACCCTGCGGCGGCCGAGGACCTCGTGCGAGCGCTGGAGGTCCTGAAGGTTTCGGGGTTGAAGCTGGAGCTGCGAACCGACGGCCGCAACCCGGAGGTGCTGCAGCGACTGCTGGATGCGGGGCTGGGGGACCGGGTGGTCATGGACGTGAAGGGGCCGCCCGCGCGCTACGCCGGCAGCCCCGGGCCGGAGGACGTCGACCGCAGCATGGCCGTCGCGGGCCGTTTCCCCGAGCACCGGTTCGAGACGACCGTAGCGCCCTACGTTCCGGCCGGTGCCGGCCCCGAGGCGCCGCCGGGCTATCCGGCTCCGGAGGAGATCGCCGCGACCGCCCGCTGGCTGGCGGAGGCGACCGGCAGCCCGAAGCAGCCCTACCTCCTGCGGCGCTTCGACCCGTCCGGGTGCGCGGACGAGCGGCTACGCGCGGTCGCGCCGCTGCCGCCGGAGGCCCTCGTGCGCCACCGCAGCGCTGCGCGCCGGCATCAGGTCTTCACAGAAATCTCCACCGGTTGCTGAGAAAACATCGTCCCGGGCCGTGATCCGGCGTTGCGCGGCTCTCGGAACCGCCCACATGCCGGGGGGTGTCAGGTGTTCCGTTTTAAGATCGGCAGCGTGTTGGCCCCGTTGGGCATGATCGTGATCGTCGGGTCCGTCCGGCCGCAGAGCTCGCGGGCCTTGCCCAGCGCCTCCTCGATCGTAGCCGCGGGGATCAACCCCGCCTGCCGCGCGAACTGCGCGTTCTCGGGCCGGGTCAGCAGGATGATGGGCCCGGTGCGGCAGAACTCGCGCACGGTCATGGCCACCCAGCCCGCGATCGTGTAGTTGGACCGCAAGCCGAAGTCCATCTCCTCCACCGTGGGCCGCTCGAACCAGCCGAAGAACTCCCAGGGCTCCCGCATGTCGCTGCACTCGGCGGCGACGATGCACACCCCGCCGGGACGGACGGCCTGCACGGCGTTGTCCATGGTCTTGGTGACCTGGTAGAGGTTGATGTCCTTGGGATACCCGCCGGACGTCGCGATCACGATGTCGGTGCGGTCGCGATCTCCACCCCGTACATGTCGTCCACCCGCCGCGTCGCCTCCTGCCAGGCCGAGACCCAGTTGCCGGCGAAGACCCCGCAGATGCGCCCGTCCATGTTGGGCACCACGTTGACGATGAAGTCGGGCCGCGCGAGCGAGGCGCACTCCACCATGTCCTCGTGCGCCGGGTTGCCCCGGGTCCGCCCGGACTGGCACACGCGGTTGCGGCCGCGGCCCACCTCGGGCTCGAGCGACCAGAGGTGACAGGTCTGGATCGTGCGGTTGGAGCAGATGCCCGGCATGACGCTCTTGCGGCCGCCGCCGTAGCCGACCATGTAGTGGTAGATGACCCCGCCGGTCAAGATCAGCCGGTCGGCCTCGACCGCGAGGCGGTTTCCACCTCAGGCGTCCCGCGGCTGGTTCGGCCGAGGTGGACCATGTTCGCGTCGTCCCAGGCGTTGTGGTTGACCACGCGCACCCGGTGGCAGACGTCCGCCCCGCAGATCTCAGCGAACTCTTCGGGGGTGTTCTGCCGGTGCGCGCCCACGGCGATGAGGACCGTGATGTTCGGGTCGGGCACGCCGGCCGCGTTCAGGTAATCCAGGAGGAAGGCCAGCGTGTCGGCGTTGCGCTGCCAGCCGCGGGTGATGTCGCTGACGGTGATGGCGACGGTCTCCCCCGGCCGCACCACCTCGCGCAGCGGGGCCGAATCGACGGGGTGGTCGAGCGCGTGCAGGTAGTCCGCGCGCAGGTCGGCCGCGGCCGGGTGGTTCCGCCCGCGGATCTCCTGGGCGAGCTGGCGTTCCGGGATGTCGAAGCGGATCTTGCCCTTGCCGTACTTCAGCGTGATGGTGCGTGCAGTCATGGTCGATCGATGTCCTCTGACCAGGGTGTTGAAAAACGGCGCCTCGGGCCGTGATCCGGCGTTGCGCGGCTCTTTTGTGATTGCTCACATACTGGCCAGTATGCTGCGCATCCCAAAAGGCCGTGCGCCTTGGCTGACGGCCCGACGCTGGTTTTTCAACACCCTGGGAATGTGGGGTCCTTCACTATGCCGCCGGTCCGGGATCCATGCCCGGGTCGATTCGCTATGGAGTCTGCTCGATCACGCGCCCCGGGCTCAGGATCGAGATGCCCTGTCCCGACCGCGCGCCGATCAGCAGGCACTCGATCACCGGCGGGGTGGCGGCCGCCTCCGCGGTCCAGGTCACCAGGAAGCTCGCCCCGAACCCGCCGGACGTGTCGCCCTCCGGCACGAACACCTCCGTGGCGGCCAGGGGCCGCAGGACGTGCGGGCGCTCGAGGTGGCGTTTCACCGGCCGGCCGCTGCCGTCGTAGTAGTCGATCGCGGTGACGGTCACGGCGTTGGCCGGGTCGGTGTTGCGGACGGACAGGGTGGCGGCGAGGTTGAACGGGGTGCTGCGGTCGCCGATGAGGATGTGCGAGTAGGCCGGGACGTACACACGCTGCCCGCGCGAGCGGCCGGGCCCGTCCCCTTGTGCCGCGCCCGCCGGCAGCAGGAGTGCGGCCGCCAGGAGAATCATCAGCAGCCCCCGGCACGCGCAGCGCGGCGCGCCCCCCGCGTTACGAATCCGCCTGTCCATCGAGTGCCTCCCTTTTTCCGACTGATCCGCCGCACCCGCAGCCGCAGTCGCACGGGCCGTGCCCGGTCGCTGCGGCGAGCGCGCGGACGACCTCGCGCGGGTCCGGGCGGTCGACCGCGTCGATGCGCGCCGTGAACGCAACCGGCCCGGCGCAGTCGAAGATCGAGCGGACCGCGGGGGCCAGGTGGCCGAAGAATGCCCCGGTCTCGTCCGCGGCGACCGTGACCTGGACCTCCTCGCCGACGGCGCGGCCGAAAAGCAGGTGTTCGAACGGTGTCAGCCCCTCGGGACCGACCCCAAGGATGAACGACACGCCGCGGCGCTCCGGTGCCGGCCCGCGCGACACCGTCACCTTCGTCAAGGGTGCGACCGTCGCAACGTTCATGGGGCGGCCTCCCTGGCGCCGCCCGTCCCGGGGACGCCGTAGGCGTCTATCAGGGTCTCGACCGCCATCCGCTGCATGGCCGTGCGGTCGCCGAGCGGCATGCCCGCGGGCGTCACCACGGTGAACACGAGAGCGCTGACGCCCTCGCCGCGGACGTAGCCCGCGACCGTCAGCCTGCGGATGAGCCGCAGGATCGTCAGGCCCCACATGGGGGCGTCGACCACGCCGTCCTGCGGCCGCAGGATCGCGACCGCCGCGCTGTCCTCGATCGGGTAGCCGGCCGCCCGCACCTGCGCGACGACGCGCCGGGCGACCGTGGTGTCCGGCGGCCCGTACTGCCAGATGCAGAACCCTTCGGCCTCGGCGTCCTCGCGCAGGTCGATCACCAGGTCGTAGCGTTTCTCACGCAGGAACCGCCGCAGAATCCGCGCTTCGTAGGAGTCGAACGACGCGAAATCGGTCCCGATGTCGACGCCGCCCGGGGCCGAGGCCAGGTCGTGCACGTAGCCCCAGGGGTTGAGCAGCGGGACGATGTCCAGATCGTACGGCGCGGATGCGGGCGCGGCCGACGCCAGGCGGTCGACGATCTGCAGCGTGCATTCGACCCCGGCCGTCTCGTTGCCGTGCACGCCCGCCAGCAGCAGCACGGCTTTCAGATCGGGCCGGAACGGCCGGTAGACCATCCGCCAGATCGGCAGCTCCACCCCGGGCGTGTTGGTATGGCCGATCGCCGAGAGAAGGAGGTGCGCGGAGGCCTCGTCGGCCGCCTGCAGCGCGGTGCGGACCGGTCCGACGTCCCGTACGACCGCCGCGGGCGCCTCCGTCTGCGGGCGCAGCATGCGCACCCATCCGCAGCCGGCGCAGGCCAGCACGAGCAGGATCGCCGTCAGAGCCTGCAGGCGCCGCGTGGTCTCGTCATGAATTCGATCGGTAGTGTCGTCCCGGATCACGTGTCAGCAATCACCCATGTTGTCAGGCGCCGGCCCCGCCGGATGCGGACGGCGAGCCCGCAGTCCGCGAGGAGTCGGCCGATTTCCCCCGCCGTGAAGAACCGGCTGCGCATCCCGCAGAGGGTTTCCGCCAGCGCGAGCCAGCGCACCCAGCGTCGCGCCAGGTCGAACTCCGCGACGACCAGCCGTCCGCCGGGCGCGAGCACCCGCACCATCTCCGCGACCGCGTCGGTCGCGTTTCTGAAATGATGCAGGGCGTCGACCACCAGGACGCGCGTGAACGTCCGGTCGGGAAACGGCAGGCGCTCGGCCGGTGCGCAGACCGCTGCCGCCCCCCGGGTCAGCGCCCGCCGCAGCATGGGCGTCGAGACGTCGCACACCGCCACCCCCCGCACCAGGCCGCGCAGCGGGAGCGACGCGCGGCCCGTGCCGCCGCCGACATCCAGCAGCCACCCGTGCGCCGGCAGGCCCAGGTGTTCGCACAGGGGGTCGACGTCGGGCGCCCCCATGAGGCGGTCGTAAACCGGGGCGAGGAAACGAAAGTGGTCCATAGCCGCAGTAATAACCAGAACCCCCCATTCTTTCAAGGGGATCCTCCGGGGCGCCTGCCCCTGCGGCCCTGCCGCGGAGGGTTGATTTGTGACGGGGGATACGGTATTTTAGCCGAATAATCCCGGCTGATAGCGGGGAGACGGGTCGATGAGCCAGTGCATTCTGCTGAATGCCGATTACACGTTTCTCAACCTGGTCCACTGGAAGCGGGCGCTCTGCCTGATGGCCAAAGGCAAGGCGGAAGTGGTCAAGGACTCGCAGGCGACCGTGCACGCCTCGGGCGGGGTGGCTTACCGGGTACCGGCCGTGCTGCGCCTGATCAAGCTGATCCGCACCATCTATCGCGCAGGTGTCGCCTTCACCAAGCGCAACGTCCTCGTGCGGGACGGATTCCGGTGCGCGTACTGCGGCAGCCCCCGCGACCGGCTCTCCATCGATCACATCATCCCCCGCTCGCGCGGGGGCAGGACGACCTTCGAGAACTGTGTGACCGCCTGCAAGGCCTGCAACCTGAAAAAGGGCGGGCGCACACCGAGCGAAGCCGGTATGTACCTGCGGGTCAAGGCCTTTCAGCCGACGATATCGGAATTCCTGAGGTTGAAGTTCCAGCACCTGGGGCTCCACGACGTCCTGGCGGAGTTCGGGAGCTGACATTCGCAACACGCAACGCGGCATGGCGGCAGGCCGGCCGGCACGCGCCGACGGCCTGCGGGCGGAAATGCCGCGTTTTTTGCGCACAAGGAGTTGAATCGATGAAGGGCATCATCCTGGCCGGCGGTTCCGGCACCCGCCTCTACCCGCTCACCCTGGGCGTCAGCAAGCAGTTGCTGCCGGTGTACGACAAGCCCATGATCTACTACCCGCTCTCGGTGCTGATGCTGGCCGGGATCCGTGAGATCCTCATCATCTCGACCCCGCACGACCTGCCCGTCTTCCGGCACCTGCTGGGCGACGGCTCGCGCCTGGGGCTGCGGTTCAGCTACGCCGAACAGCCCCGCCCCGCGGGCCTGGCCCAGGCGTTCGTCATCGGCCGTGATTTCATCGGCCGGGACACCGTCTGCCTGGTGTTGGGCGACAACATCTTTTACGGCGGGGGCTTATCGGAGATCCTCGCCCGCGCGGTCGGTCTGCAGACGGGCGGGTTGGTGTTCGGCTACCCGGTGCGGGACCCGGAACGCTACGGGGTGGTCGAGTTTGACGCCGAACGCCGCGTGATCGGGATCGAGGAGAAACCGCAGCGACCCAAGTCCAACTACGCCGTGCCCGGGCTGTATTTTTACGACAACGACGTGATCCGCATCGCGCAGGCGTTGAAGCCCTCCGCGCGCGGCGAGCTCGAAATTACGGACGTGAACCTGGCCTATCTCGAGCGCGGCGCGCTGCGGGTGGAACCGCTCGGCCGCGGCTTCGCCTGGCTCGACACCGGCACCCACGAGGCCCTGCAGCAGGCCGCGAGCTTCGTGGAGACCATCCAGGAGCGGACGGGTCTCAAGATCGCCTGCGTCGAGGAGATCGCCTACCGCCAGGGGTACATCGATCGTGCCCGGCTGCTCGCCACCGCCGAGGAGTACAGCAAGAACGACTACGGGCGCTACCTCCGGGACGTGGCCCGAGAAGACGGCCTGCCCCTGTGACGCCGGAAGAATCAATCTGCACATGCAATTTCAATCGATCGTTTAGGAGGACCGGATGGAATACAAGCAGACGCTGAACCTGCCTTCGACCGACTTCCCCATGAAGGCCAACCTGGCCCGGCGGGAGCCGGAGCAGCTCGCCCGCTGGGAGCAGGAGCGCCTCTACGAAACCGTGCGGACGTCGTCGGCGGGTCGCGAACGCTTCATCCTGCACGACGGCCCGCCTTACGCCAACGGGCACATCCACATCGGGACCGCCCTCAATAAGATCCTCAAGGACATCATCGTGCGTTCGCGGCAGATGGCGGGCTTCGACGCGGTGTATGTGCCGGGGTGGGACTGCCACGGGCTGCCGATCGAGCACAACGTGGACAAGGAGCTCGGGGCGAAAAAGAAGAGCATGTCCATGTCGCAGGTGCGCAAGCTCTGCCGGGCCTACGCCGAGAAGTTCATCGACATCCAGCGCTCCGAATTCAAGCGCCTGGGGGTCATGGGCGACTGGGACCACCCCTATTTGACGATGAACTACCCTTACGAGGCGGTCATCGCGCGCGAGTGCATGAAATTCGGGCTCTCGGGCGATCTCATCCGCAGCAAGAAGCCCATCCACTGGTGCTTCACCTGCCAGACCGCGCTGGCCGAAGCCGAGATCGAGTACCAGGACGAACGCTCGGCCTCCGTGTACGTGAAGTTCGCGCTCCAGGACGACCTGTCCGCGGACTGCCCGGCGCTCGCCGGGAAAACGGTGTCGGTGGTCATCTGGACGACCACCCCCTGGACGCTGCCCGCGAACCTCGCCGTCGCGCTGCACCCGGACTTCACCTATGCCGCCGTCGAGGTCCATGCGGGCGAGGTCTACATCCTGGCCAAGGACCTGGTGGAGAGCTGCATGCGGGCCTTCGGGATCCGCGACTACGCCGTGCTCTGCGACATCGACCCCCGCCGCCTGGAGCGCAAGCGCTGCCGCCACCCGCTCTACGACCGCGACTCGCTCATCGTGCTCGGCACGCACGTGACCCTCGAGGCGGGCACCGGCTGTGTGCACACCGCGCCGGGGCACGGCCGGGAGGACTACGACGTCGGCCTGCAGTACGGCCTGGAGGCCTACTCACCGGTCGACGACCGCGGCCGGTTCGAATCATCGGTCGAGTTCTTCGGCGGCGAGTTCGTCTTCGACGCGAACGCGCACATCTGCGATCGGTTGCGGGAGGCGGGCGGGCTTGTCCATCAGGGCGCCTTCAGCCACTCCTACCCGCACTGCTGGCGCTGCAAGAAGCCCGTCATCTTCCGGGCGACCCCGCAGTGGTTCATCTCGATGGACAAGGCCGGCCTGCGGCGCAAATCGCTGGCCGAGATCGACCGCGTGCAGTGGATCCCCGCCTGGGGCCGCGAGCGCATCTTCGGCATGATCGAGAACCGCCCCGACTGGTGCGTCTCGCGCCAGCGTGCCTGGGGGGTCCCGATCACGATCTTCTACTGCGAGAAGTGCGAGGCGCTGCTGCTCGACGACGAGATTGTCGACCGCGTCCACCGCCTGTTCCACGAGCACGGGGCGGACGTCTGGTTCGAGCGGTCGACCGAGGAGATCCTCCCCGCCGGAGCGCGCTGCCGCGCCTGCGGCCACGACCGCTTCGTGAAGGAGACCGACATTCTGGACGTGTGGTTCGACTCGGGCGTCAGCCACGCGGCCGTGCTCGAGGTTCGGCCGGATCTGCGCTGGCCGGCCGATCTCTACCTGGAAGGCAGCGACCAGCACCGCGGCTGGTTCCACAGCTCGCTCCTGACCGCCGTCGGCACGCGCGGACGGGCCCCCTACAACGCCGTCCTGACCCACGGCTTCGTCGTGGACGCGGAAGGGCGCAAGATGTCCAAGTCGATCGGCAACGTGATCGCCCCGCGCGAGGTCATCGACAAGTTCGGCGCCGAGATTCTGCGCCTGTGGGTCTCCGCCTCGGACTACCGCGAGGACATCCGCATCTCGGACGGCATCCTGGCCCAGCTGAGCGACGCCTACCGGCGCATTCGCAACACGGCCCGGTTCATGCTCGGCAACCTCTACGACTTCGCCCCCGCGACCGACGCGGTAGCGGCCGCGGACATGCCGGAGATTGACCGCTTCACGCTGCACAAGCTGCAGCTCCTCGTCGAGAAGGCGCGGCGGGCTTACGACCTCTACGAGTACCACACCATCTACCACGCCCTGCACAATTTCTGCGCCATCGATCTCTCGGCCCTCTACCTGGACATTCTCAAGGACCGGCTCTACACTTCGCCGGCCGCGTCGCGCGAGCGGCGCAGCGCCCAGACCGTGCTGCACGCCCTGCTCGACACGCTCGCGCGCGTGATGGCGCCGATCCTGCCGTTCACCTCCGAGGAAATCTGGCAGCACATGCCCGCTGCGCCGGGCAAGCCGGCGAGCATTCACCTGGCGCTGCTGCCCGCCGTCGATGCCGCGCTCGTCGACGCCGACCTCGCCGAGCGCTGGGAGCTTTTGCTGCGCGTGCGCGGGGAGGTGACCAAGGCCCTGGAAGAGGCGCGGGTGAAGAAGGAGATCGGCCACGCCCTGGACGCGGCCGTGACGGTCGCGGCGGACGCCGAGCTCTACGCTCGGCTGGCGCCTTATGCGTCCGAGTTGCGCGCGCTCTTCATCGTGTCGGCAGCCGAGCTGGTCGCCGGGACGGCGGCCCCGGAGGGCGCGGTGGCGAGCACCGAGCTGCCCGGGCTGCGCATCCGGGTGGCCGCGGCGTCCGGTCGCAAATGCGAACGCTGCTGGGTGCACGCGCCCAGCGTGGGCGAGAGCGCCGAGCACCCCACCATCTGCGATCGCTGTCTATGTGCTTTAGGCAAACAAAGTCTCAGGCCGTGATGCGGCGTTGCGCGGCCCTTTGTGAATGCTCACATGCTGAAGGGTGTTAAGTGTTAGGTGTTCGGTTTTATGCGTGTCGTGTCTGGTGTTGGGTGGGAGCGGCTTTCCAGCCGCGAAGGTTTTCAAGACGCCCCGCCACCGTGGGGGATTCGGGGTCTGCGATATCCAGGGTCACCGTCGCCGTGGCATTCCCGAATCGTCACGCGCCTTGCCTGACGGCGTGACACGTTGGTTTTCGATCCGCTGAGCCGCTGCAGCAGCCATCTCTCTCGAAGAAGAAAAGGATGCTCCATCTGAACGCGACACACCTTGGCAAACTCAAATTGCTGGCGCTGGTGTCCGGGGTGATCCTGGTCCTGGATCAGGTCACCAAGGCCTGGGTTCTGGCGAACCTGCCGCTCGGCGGCGGGTTCACGGTCATCCCCGGTTTTTTCGACATCACCCACGTGCACAACCCGGGGGGCGCTTTCGGGTTCCTCGCCTCCATGGGGGCCGAGGCGCGGAGCCTGCTCTTTGTCGCGGTGGCGCTGGCGGCGATCGCGCTCATCGTGGTCTTCTACTGGCAGACCCCCGCGACCGAGCGCGTGACCGCCTTCGGGCTCGCGCTGGTTCTCGGCGGGGCGGTCGGGAACCTCGTCGACCGGGTGCGCCTCGGAATCGTCGTGGACTTCCTGGACGTCTACGCCGGCGAGCTCCACTGGCCGGCCTTCAACGTCGCCGACAGCGCGATCACGGTCGGCGTCGTGCTGGTCGCAGTGCGCATGCTCCTGCAGAAGGACACCCCCGGGGAGTGTCCGAAACCGTGAACCCCGGGCGATAGTTCAGCCGTATGGCCGAGATCCGCTACCAGGACCTTCCGACCCTCCTCGCACGTCTCCGGGCGCCGGGTGCCGCGCCTGACCCGGTCTACCTCATCCACGGCGAGCCGCTCTTCGTGCGCCACGCGTTCGGCGACCTGCTGCGGGCGTTGCTCCCCGACGGGACGGCCAGCCTCGGGTACGAGCCGATCGACGGGTCGGCCGGGGTCGGCGACGTCGTCGCGGCCGTCGGGACCTACGCCCTGCTCGGCGGCACCAAGGTCGTGGCCTACCGGGACGCCCGGCTCTTCCACACGCGCGACGACGCCGCGCGCCTGCTTGCGAGCGCCCGCGGCGCCCATCTCGAAGGCGATCGCACCCGCGCCGCCCGCGATTTTCTGGCGGCCCTGACCCAGATGGGCTGCTCCCCGCAGGACCTGAAGGGCGGCGACCGCGCCGAGCGCCTGCCTCACGGCTTCGAGGCGGGCGAGGACGACGCCTGGCTGGACGCGCTGGTCGAACAGTGCTCCGCCAACCGGAGCGAGGCCCCCGCGGCAGTCGACGCCGGCGGGCTGCTCGAGAAGGCGCTCGAGGCCGGGCTGCCCCCGGGGCACCACCTGCTGATCACGACCGACCTCGTCGACCGCCGCCGCAGCCTCTACGCCCTCTTGGGCCGCGTCGGGACGGTGGTGGACTGTTCCGTCCCCAAGGGCGAGCGCAAGGCCGACCGCGAGGCGCAGCAGGCCGTCCTGTCCGAGCTCATGCAGACCCTCCTGCGGCCGCACCGCAAGGCGATGAACCCGGCCGCCTTTCTCGCCCTGTGCGAGATGACCGGGTTCGAGCCCGGGATCTTTTCCAACAACCTCGAAATCCTGGTCGCCTACACGGGCGAGCGCCGGGACATCACCGCCGAGGACGTGGGGGCGGCCCTCACGCGCAGCCGCAAAGACCCGCTGTTCGAGCTCACCAACGCCGTGACGGACCGCGAGATGGAGGCCTCCCTGCGCTTCCTGGGCTCGGTGCTAGGGGGCGAGATCCACGCGCTGCAGGCCCTCGCCGCACTGGTCAACCAGGTTCGCAAGCTGCTGGTCGCCAAGGATTTCATGGAAAGCCCCGGCGGGTCTGCGTGGCAGCGCGGGTGTCCGTACCCGCGGTTCCAGCAGGCCGTCATGCCCGCCATCGTCCAGCACGACCGGGAGCTGCTCGCCCGGCTGGAGGCCTGGGACGGCCCGGCCGCGGAGGACGAGCCTGCCGGCCGGAAGAAGAAAAAGAAGGCGAAGGTCGCCACCGATCTGCTGCTCGCCAAGACCCCGGCCAACGCCTACCCGATCTACCAGCTCCTTAAGAAGGCCGAGCGCTTCAGCCGCGACGAGCTGCTGCGGGCGCTCGCCGCCGTGCGCGAGGCCGACATCACGCTGAAGTCCTCCGCGCTCAACCCGCGCCTGGTGCTGGAGCGCGTCATCCGCACCTTGTGCAGGCCGGGCCCCGGGGAGGCTGCGGGGGCCGGGAAGCCGGGACCGCGCCGGGTTTGATTTCGGCGCGGGCGCGCACTATGCTGTCCCCGCGACGGTGGACGGGGCCGGATCCCGCGCGGGCGGGGGCGCCGACGCCGGTCGCCTTCGGGTGAGGCTTTGATGGGTTTTTTCCGCCGCCAGGAAGAGCATGTGGTCGTCCGGATCCTGCGCGGGCGCTACGCCGGTCAGGGACTGGCGGAGCCTGCGGTCGAAGAGCTGCGGGCTAAGGCGTCGGAGATCGTCGACGAGGCGCACCGCATCCTGCGGCGCCGGGGCGGCAACCTCGTCGACATCGTGAAAGATCTCGTCGCCGACTGGGTCAAGAAACGCTGAACGCAGGCGCCTATAAAAGAGGAGGTCGTCATGACGCAGAGCTGGAAGGAAAAATTGTCTTGCGCCACCGCGTGCCATCGCTGCAGCCAGGAGCTCGCGGGGCGCGACCGGCGCATCCTCTCGGTCTACGATCACGAGCCGATCTGCCTGGGCTGCAAGGCCGCGGAGGAACGGCGCCCGGACTACGAGAGCGTGTCCAAGGAAGCGGTCGGGCAGTGCCTGGCCGACACGGAGCTGGCCTACGGCGACCCCGGCGGGTACTGCTTCCATCACTTCTACCCGTTCACGTGCTGAGAACCGGTTCCACACCCCGCGTCTGACGCCCGGGGGCTGTGTTGCCGGCCTCTTCGAATTGCTCACAACCTGAACGGTTGCTCCGCTTTCGAATCGGCCGGCGCCTTGCCCGCGGGCGTGATCCGCGGTGTCTGAAACCGGTTCGCGTCAGCCGGCATCGCAGCGAGCCGCAGCTGAGCAGGAGGCCACATGACCGAACCTCAACGCGATCTGATGCGGGTCATCTTCGCCGTGCTGTTCGTCGGCGCCCTCATCGGGATGTCCTTCTGGATCCTCAAGCCCTTCCTGGGCGCCGCGATCTGGGCCGCCACCATCGTGGTTGCGACCTGGCCGCTCATGCTCTCGGCCCAGGAGCGGATGTGGGGCAAGCGCGGCCTGGCGGTCGCCGCCATGACCCTGCTGCTGCTCTGCGTCCTGATCATCCCCCTCTGGCTGGCGATCGACACGATCGTGACGAACGTCGACCCGATCGCCGCGTGGGTCAAGTCGCTGTCCACGTTCACCGTGCCCGCGCCGCCGGCCTGGCTGGGGGCGCTGCCGCTGGTCGGCGAGAAAGCCGTGCAGGCCTGGGAGGCGGCGGCCAAGCTGGGCGTGCAGGAGTTCGTGGTCAAGGCCGCCCCGTACGCGGGCGGGACCTTCCGGTGGTTCGCGGCCGAGGTCGGAAGCTTCGGAATCGTGATCGTCCAGTTCCTGCTGACCGTGGTGCTGTCCGCGCTGCTCTTCTCGGGCGGCGAGGGGTCGCGGCCGGAGTCATGCGCTTCGGGCACCGCCTGGCGGGCGAGCGGGGGGAGAACGCGGTACGGCTCGCGGGCCAGGCCATCCGCGGGGTGGCGCTCGGGGTCGTCGTGACGGCCCTGGCGCAATCGGTGCTGGGGGGATCGGCCTGGCCGTGGCCGGCATCCCGTTCGCAGCCGTGCTCACGGCGGTCATGTTCATGCTGGCGATCGCCCAGGTCGGGCCGCTGCTGGTCCTGGTCCCTTCGGTCATTTGGACCTTCTGGAACGATGGCACGGGCTGGGGTACCTTCCTGCTGGTGTGGACCGTCGTCGTGGGCGCGCTGGACAACGTGCTGCGCCCCATCCTGATCCGCAAGGGGGCCGACCTGCCGTTGCTGCTGATCTTCTCGGGCGTGGTGGGGGGGCTGATGGCCTTCGGGCTGATCGGCATCTTCGTCGGGCCGGTGGTGCTTGCGGTGGCCTACACGCTGCTCGCCGCCTGGGTCAACGACGGGCGCATAGACGAGCCGATCGGCCTCGCGCCGGACCGGCGGGAGGCAGCCCCGCGTGAACCGGAACGGCCTTTTCAGACAGCCAACCGGATGAAAGGGGAGATGGGATGGAGCGATTTGCGGTCGTGGGCGCCGGGAGCGGCGGGAAAGCGGTTGCGGTCGATCTGACGCTGCAGGGCAAGCGCGTGCGCCTGTTCGAGTTCTCCGAATTCGCGGCGAACATCGCCGGCATGGCCCAGTCGCGGCGTCTGACGGCCGTCGGCGTGGTCCAGGGGACGGTCGTCCTGGACCGGGTCACGACCGACCTCGGCGAGGCGCTCGACGGGGCGGAGGTGGTGATGGTCTGCACCCAGGCGCTGACCCACGACCGCGCGGCCGCGGCGCTCGCCCCGCTGGTGACGCCGGAGCAGGCGATCGTGCTGAACCCGGGGTCGACCGGGGGCAGCCTGCGCTTCGCGGAGCTCTTCCGGCGCGGCGGGATGCGCCGGCTGCCGCCCCTCATCGAGACCTCGACCCTGACCTACGGCTGCCGGGCCAAAGGGGACCGCGTGGACGTGGCGGTCAAGGCCGGCCGCGTCCTCTACGGCGCCATGCCCGCGGCGGCGCTGGAGCGCTTCGGGCCGGAGCTCGAGCGCCTCTTCCCCGGCCTCAAGCGCGGCGCCAGCGTGCTGGAGGCCGGGCTCAACAACGCCAACCCGGTGATCCACCCGGCCATCACCCTGCTGAACGCCGCGCTCATCGAAAACGAGGGCGACCGGCGGTTCTTCTACCGCGACGGGGTCTCGCCGGCGGTAGCGGCCCTCATCCGCAAGCTGGACGAGGAACGCATGGCGCTCCTGCGGGCGCTGGGCTACCCGGCCCAGCCGGACCCGCTGACCTCGGTCGAGCAGGGTTACGCCGCCAGCTCGGACTACTACGAGTGCTACAAGAACGGCCCGGGTTACGGGAACTTCCGCTTCCCGAACACGCTCGACAACCGCTACTTCCACGAGGACATGGGCATGGGGCTGGTCTTCTTCTGCTCGCTCGGCAAGGTCCTGGGGGTGCCGACCCCGGTGAGCGAGACGATCGTCCGCATGGGGGAAGCCATATCGGGGGAAGCGTACTTCCAGAAGGGCGCACGGACGGTCGAGGCCCTGGGGATCGCCGGGCTGGACCGCGAAGGGATCAGAGCCTACCTCGAAACCGGAGTTCGTTGAAAACCGGTTTTCAGAAATTCCACTGGACCGGGTTGCCGTCTAAGCGTTCGGTGACCGTGCGGCCGATCGCATCCATCTCGGCCACGTCTGCTGCGGATAGCGTTACCCGCGCGGCCCGGGCGTTGTCCGCCGCCTGGGCGGCGTTGCGCGCCCCGGCGATCGCGCAGACGTTCGGGTGGGAGATGACCCAGGCGAGCGCCAGCTGGGCGAGGGTGAGGCCGTTGCGCTCCGCGATCGGCCGCAGGCGCTCGACCGCCGCGTGAACGAGCGGGTAGATGTCGGGCTGAAAGAGGCGGTGACGGCTGCGGTGGTCGTCCTTCTCGAATGCCGGCTGCGCGGAAAAACGGCCGGCCAGGATGCCCTGTGCCATGGGCGAGTAGGCGAGCACGGTCAGCCCGTGGGCGGCGCACCAGGGCAGCTCCGTGTGCTCGATCGTCCGCCAGAAGAGGGAATAGGGGGGCTGCAGCGTCTCGACGGCGCCGAAGCGCGCGGCCTCCTCGATCTGGGCGGCCGCGAAGTTGGACACCCCGATCGCCCGGATCTTCCCCTGCGCCTTCAGGTCGTTGAGGGCCCGCATGGTCTCCTCGATCGCGACCTTGCGACTGCCCCAGCTCCCGGACGGCCAATGGATCTGGTAGAGGTCGATGGTGTCGGTCTTGAGGTTCTTGAGCGACCGGTTGCAGGCGGCGATCAGCTGGTCGTAGCTCAGGTGGTTGGGGAAGACCTTGGTCATGTAGACCACCTGCGCGCGCACGTCCCCGAGCGCGGCCGCGAGCATGCGCTCCGAGTGGCCCTTGCCGTACATCTCGGCGGTGTCGAACGCGTTGATGCCCGCGTCGAGCGCGCCGCGCAGCGCCCGTCGGATTTCCCGGTCGTCGATCCCGGACCACATCTCCCGGCCGGCCTGCCACATCCCCATGATCACCGGCGACACCCGGATGCCGCTCTTGCCCAACTCCCGCACGTTCATGACTCCCCCCCTCGACTTGGCCTGTTGCCGCCCTTGTGGTCGGTCTCCGGTCCGTATGCGACGTTTTCCGATAGAGGTGTAATAACGCCGGAGCGACCGGAACTCAAGTGCGGGCGACGACAGTTTGGGGTTGGCAAACGGCTAAAATGCGCTAGCTTGCCGGGGTGTGAGCCTTTTTCAGAGGCGGGCCACGCCGCCAGCGGGTGTCAGATGCACTTTTGAGATGGCTTCCTGAGAGGTGACGCATGTACCTTGCACGGCAGCGCATCGCGGGTCGATGGCGGTACGCGCTGCGCGAGTCCTACCGCAGCGGCGCGCACCTGCTGTTCCGGGAGGTGTTCGACCTGGGCCCCGCGCCCGGTCGCTTCATCGTCTACCCGGGCGGGAACGCGTTCTACATCGACCCCGAGCTGGAGGAGGCGCTGCGCGCGCGCGGAGCCGACCCGTCCGCCGCGGAGCTGGAGTCGATCTTCTGGCCGTTCATCGCCCCGGACATCCGCTGGAAGCTCGAAGGCTTCCGGCGCCGGGAGGAGCGCGTGCGCCGCGCGCGGGAAATCCCGGACCCGGGTCCCCCGGCCGCGCCGCACCTGTTCGACCGGCGCAGGCTGCTCTTCCTCAAGACCGGCCGCATGGACCAGCGCTCGCTCGGGGCGCTGCCGCTCTCCAGCCTGCGCGCGCTCCAGGGCAAATCGCGCGACGAGCTCGAGCAGGGGTTTATCGAGATGGAGGCCGTGCTCCAACCGCGGGAGCTGAAGGCTTACGTCTACACGATCTTCGACCTGCAGCAGGCCTTCGACCAGCGCTTCGCCCGTGCAACCCCCGAGCTCCTCGACCTTGACCGGCTCGACGCGGTGTACGGTGAGGCGCTCTGCGCCCTCCAGGCCGACCCCGCCTTCTGGGCCGGCATGGACCCGGGCACGCGCCTCAACGACTACCTCGTGCGCTACGCGATCATGTACTTCGACCACGAGTTCGAGTCGCGTTCGCCGACCGCGGCCTACATTCAGGATTTCATCAACCGGCACCGGGACTACCGGCCGCCCGCCTCGGTCGCGGCGAGCCTGCAGGAGATGGCCGAGGTTTTCGCGGCGAGCCGCGAGGCGCTCAAGCAGATGAGCGGCCGCGAGCTCACGCGCCTTTTCCGGCGCCGCGCCCAGGAACTGCACCCGGACAAGGGCGGCGACCACGAGCGTTTTGTGCGACTGTCCGAGGCGTACGTGCACCTGATGCGCACGAAACGGTAGATACCGTCAGGCCCGTTCGCCCGTTTCGTGCCGATGAGCGATCCCATTCAACACCCCGGATGCACGGGCACACGGGTCCACGGGTGCACGGATCCGGTTGTCCTTCATCCGTCATCTCGCAGCCTGCATCCTGCTGCCAGCACCCGCCCCTTTTCTTATTCTTCGCCATGAGCTATCAGCTATGAGCTCTTTGCGAAAAACCTCAACCTGACGAGGAGAAAAGAAGCGTGTTCGATTTCGACAGCGTGATCGAGCGGCACGGGACGGGTTCGGAGAAGTGGGACAAGTATCGCGGTCGCACCGTCATCCCCATGTGGGTGGCGGACATGGATTTTCGCTCGCCCCCGGCTGTCGTCGACGCCCTGCGGCAACGCGTGGAGCACGGGGTCTTCGGCTACACGGGCCCCACGCCCGAGGTGGTCGAGGCCGTCGTGGAGATGCTCGCGCGCGACCACGACTGGGCCGTCGACCCGGACTGGGTCGTCTGGCTGCCGGGGCTCGTCTCCGGACTGAACGTCACCTGCCGCGCGGTCGGCGAGCCCGGGGACGACGTGCTGACGCTGGTGCCGGTCTACCCGCCCTTCCTGTCCGCCCCGCGCAACTCGGGCCGCAGCCTGGTGCGCGTGCCGATGCAGTCGGACGGAAACCGCTGGACGATCGACTTCGAGCGCCTGGCCGCGGCCGTCACCCCCCGCACCCGGCTCCTGCTCCTCTGCAACCCCCACAACCCGGTGGGGCGCGTGTTCGACCGGGCGGAGCTGGAGCGCCTGGCCGAGTTGAGCGCCGCAGCCGATCTCGTCGTCTGCGCGGACGAAATCCATTGCGGCCTCGTGCTCGACCCGGGCAAGGGACATATCGCGTTTGCGACCCTCGGGCCCGAGGCCGCCCGGCGCAGCATCACGCTCATGGCGCCCAGCAAGACCTTCAACCTGGCCGGGCTGGGCTGCGCGTTCGCGATCATCCCCTCCGAGCCGCTGCGCCGCCGCTTCGTGCAGGCCAAGGCCGGTATCGTGCCGATGATCAACCCCTTCGCCTACCTCGCCGCGGCAGTGGCCTACCGCGATTGCGGCGACTGGCGCCGGGCGCTTCTCGACTACCTGCGCGGCAACCGCGACACGCTCTCCGAGGCCCTGACGGCGATGCCGGGCGAGCTGGCCATGGCGCCGGTGGAGGGCACCTATCTGGCCTGGATCGACGTGCGGGGTACGGGCATCGACGAGCCGGTGCGGTTCTTCGAGGAGGCCGGGGTCGGGCTTCAGGACGGCCGCGAGTTCGATGGCCCGGGGTTCGTGCGGATGAACTTCGGCTGCCCGCGGGACATGCTGCGGGAGGGGCTGCGGCGCATGCGGCGGGCGCTCGAGGCGCGCGGATAGGCGAGCCTTGGGGGGACGGCGTTGCGTTGCGGTCGAGAAATCCGAAGCACGAAATTCGAAATCCGGAACAAACCCAAAATTCCAGACTAACGGATATTCGTGCGGGCGGCTGATGCTGCGTGGGCCAGAAAGTCGCGCACCCCGGCGGGCCGATAGTAATCTCTCAACCACCTGCCAGTCACCACCTGGTGTTATAGCGACTGCCAGAAAGGTGTTCCGTTTGGACGGGCAGTATGAACCCGTGGGAGAGGCGTCCCGCCTCGATCGGGATCGCGGCAAGATGCCGCTCCCACACGAAGATCACGATCGCAATCGGAACGCCATTCTGACAATTGCTTTATTGCGCTGAACTTGAATGCGCCGACAAGAGGCGGGTGAGCTGGGCGATCGCCTCGGCGCTGGTCAGGATGCTGCCGTGGTCCTCGTCGTAGCCGTAGATCCGCCGGGCCTCGCGCTGGGCCCGCGCATCCAGCTCGCTTGCAAGCTCCACCGTCCCGTCGTTGTTCTCCAGGAACAGGCTGCAGTCCCCCCGGTAGCTGAAGAAGAGGTCGTAGGCCACGGACTCGGGCAGCCGGCGCGCGAACAGAGAGGTGATGAAGGGGCTGCCGGGCACCATGTCGTACCAGCTCGGCACGGCCACGGGGGCCTGCCGGACCCCCTTGGCGGTCAACTTGTGGCCGTTCCAGGGAGTGCTGATCGAGACGAAGCGCTTGACGATATCCTGTCGGTTTTCATGCCCGTTCTTCAGGATGAAGGAACGGGCCACCAGGCCGCCCATGCTGTGGGCGACCACGTAGAGCTCCCTGAAACCGTAGTGTCGATGCAGATGGTTGACCATCCAGTTGAGCGCTGCGCTGGTCGTCTCCAGTGAGAGCCCCGAGGGGTAGTAGTAGAACCAGGTCTGGAAGCGAGCGGGGTCCAGCCGCTCGACGATGTCCGTCCAGCCGAGCGGCGTCCCCAGGGCGCCGTGGACGAACAGCACCGGGATCTTGGCAGGATCGAACTTCTCCCGGAAGAAGAGGCAGATCCCGACCTCCCGGATGAAGGTCAGCGGCTCCCAGTACCCCTTGTTCCCGTACTCCTGCGACAGGATCGGGTCGTCGAAGCCGACGACCTGCCCGATCTTCACGACCGATCTGCCCAGCTTCTCCGCCGAGAGGGAAACCGCTTCCGGAAAGCCGTCGGGCCGGGCGGCCGGCGCGCTCAGGTATATGTCCAACTCTTTCAGGGTCTGGGGGGAGCGGTCCGTGACGACGATGGGGTCCGGGCTGCCGTAGTACCCGCTCGGCTCCCTGCCGTCCCAGGCCAGGTCGCTGTCCAGGTCCTCGAACGCAAAGAGGTAAAAGGTGCCGTTGGGGACCTCGACCACGAACCGGCCGACCGCGGAGCTCAGGATGGTGCCCTGCGAAATCCTGAGGCCGCCGGGGGTCTGCTGATACAGGATCAGCAGCACGTTCGTTTCCGGTTGGGTCTGTTTGAAAACCCTGCCGGTCAGGGCGTGGACGCGTTCCATCTCGGTCAGCTCGTCCCGCAGCGTGGAGAACATGCAGCCTTCCAGCAGAAGCAGCATTCCCAGCAGCAGAACCCGGGCGGTGCGATACCATCTGGACATGACCGATGCCTCCGGCTTGGGGTTGAGGACGCGCATGGAGCCCGTGCTCCAGCCTGCGGTTTTGGGGGCAGCCCTGCCAGGGAAAAACCCGTTTTAAAAACAGCGGATCACGGCCACAGGCAAGGCGCCGGTCGCCGAGACCGCGCGAGCATACGGACCCGTATGTGAGCAGCTCGAGGCGGCCGGCAGCGCAGCATGTGGCCGTCAGACGCATTTTTAGGCGGGTTTTACTGTTTGTAGCCGATCGCGCGCAAAAGCGCCTTGCGCTTCTGGATGTCGGCCTCGCCCTCGATCCCCTTCGACTTGAACCCGTCGATCACCCCCAGGATGCCGCGTCCCTGCTCGGTCTCGCCGACGACCACCTGAACCGGGTTGGCCGTGGCGCAGAAGATGCGGCAGACCTCGGGCAGGTTCTTGACCGCGTTCAGGACGTTGACGGGGTACATGTCCTTCATGAAGACGATGAAGCTGTGCCCCGCGGCGAGCGCGAACGCGTTTTTCTTCGCCAGTTCCACCAGCCCCGGGTCCGTGCCCGAGTGGCGCACCAGGCAGACGTCCGACGCTTCACAGAAGGCGAGCCCGAACTTGGCGCCGGGTACGGTCGACACCATGACCTCGTGCATGTCCTCGACCGTCTTGATGAAGTGGGACTGCCCGAGAATGAGGTTCAGCTGGTTCGGATTTTCGATGGCGACGATTTTAATCTCCATGGGGGCCTCCACGACTTAAAGGGGGTTCACGGTTCATTAAAAAAGGGTTCAGGGGTCAGGGTTCAGGACCGCAACAAAAGGGTTCAAAGGGTCGAGGGTTCAAGTGAAACCGAAATAAGATATGCCAGAGTCCGTATCGGCTTCGCCCGAAGCTCAGGATCAAGGCGCGCAAGGCCTGCGGTCCGAGGCGTACGTCTGTACGCCGCAGGACCCGCGAGCCGCCGCGCAACGCCGAGCCTGGGCTTCCGGCGAAGCCGATCTCACCCGCCGATGGAGCGCATCTGGCAGCAGACGTGCGCCGGCTCGCCCACCGCGAGATTGTGGTCCGACGGCTTGTGGAGGGTCGCCCGGAAGAAGATCTCCTCGATGTCGGCGTCCGTGCCGCCGGCGCGCAGCGGTCCTTTCACGTCCTCGTGCCGGTCCGACAGCAGGCAGGGCCGCAGGTGCCCGTCCGCGGTCAGGCGCAGCCGGTTGCAGCGGCTGCAGAAGTGGTGGCTGATCGCGGGGATGAATCCGACCTCGCCCTGCGCCCCATCGAACCGGTAGCGGTGGGCCGGCCCGTCCAGGGGCGAGCCCTCGACCGGCAGCAGCCGGCCGATGACGCCGATGCGCTCCATGATCTCGGGGAAGAGCAGCGGCGCGCCGGCGAAGCGCGAGCGGCCGATCGGCATGAACTCGATGAAGCGCACGTGCAGGGGCGAGTCCACCGACAGCCGTGCGAGCGCCGGAAGCTCATCGTCGTTCACCCCCCGCAGGGCGACCACGTTGATCTTGATGGGGTGGAAGCCGTGCGCCTGGGCGGCGCGGATACCCTCCCAGGCCTGTTCGAAGGCGTCCACCCCCGTGATGCCCCGGTAGCGTCCGGGGTCGAGCGTGTCCATGCTGACGTTGACGCGCGCTACCCCGGCAGCTCTCAGTCGACCGGCGTTCTCCTTGAGCAGCAGGCCGTTGGTGGTGAGGGAGAGGTCGCGAATCCCGGGGATGCGCGCAAGCTCCGCGAGGAAGTCGATGACCCCCCGGCGAACCAGCGGCTCCCCGCCGGTGACCCGGATCTTGGTAATGCCGAGGCCGGCGCCGACGCGCGCGACGCGCAGGATCTCCTCGTAGCGCAGGACGTCCTCGTGGCGCAGACGGGGGATGTCCTCGCTGGGCAGGCAGTAGGCGCAGCGCAGGTTGCAGCGGTCCGTCACGGAGATGCGCAGGTAGTTCAGGCGGCGCTGGCAGCGGTCGATGAGTTCGCGGGGTGGGGCGTTGGTCATGGGGACTTCCGGGTGGCGGGCGGTATGCCCCGGCGCCGGCCGTGCGCCGAGACGGGTTTCGGGACTACCGCATCTGCTCGAGACCGGCCTCCACGGAGTCGGTGATCGGGATGATCGAGGAGAAATTGCTCACGTCGAAGATCTCCTTGACGTAGGGCGTGAGCCCGCAGAGGACCACCTTGCCCTTGCGGTTGCGCATGTCCTTGACCGCCATGAGAATGACGCGCAGGCCGGCGCTGCTGATGTACTCCATGCGGCTGAGATCGAAGAGCAAGCCCGGCTTTTTTTCCTTCAGGATCGCCTTGATGAGGGGCTCCGCTTCCGGGGCGGAGTCGGCGTCGAGGCGGCCCTCGATCGCCAGGCAGGTGACGCCCTCCTTCTCGCTCTGCTCGATTTTCATCGCAGGCCCTTCCGTTTTGACGTTCTGAACCCTGTTAGCGCAGTTCCGTTGAGAATTCAAGACGGACGGCGGCCGCCCCCGGCATAGTGGGTCAGGATGGCCCCGCACAACCCGGGGATGGTGTAGCTCTCCGCCACGATCCGCACGTCGAACCCGAGCTCGCGTGCGGTGTCGGCCGTGATGGGGCCGATGCAGGCTGCGGGCACCCGCCGCACTTGTTCGAAAACGCCTGAAGGCAGCAGCGCCTTGAAGTTTTTCACCGTGGACGAGCTCGTGAAGGTGAGCAGATCGGCCGGCCGTTCGGCCATTCGCTCCGCCAGGACCCTGGCGTCCGGGTCGGCCGGCACCGTCCGGTAAACCGCGACCTCGTGGACCGTTGCGCCCATGGCGGAGAGCTGCTCGGGCAGCACCCCGCGCGCTTCCTGGGCCCGGGGCAGCAACACCCTGCGTCCGTGGAGCTCCTGCCGACCGAAGGCCGCGACGACCGCCTCGGCCTGGAAGGTCTCGGGCACGAGGTCGCTCCTCAGGCCGAAGGATTTCAGGCGCTCGGCCGTGACCGGCCCGATGGCGGCCGTGCGCAGGTGCCCGAGCGCCCGCACATCCCGGCCGCGGGCAAAGAGCCGCTCGAAGAAGCCGGCGACGCCGTTGACGCTCGTGAACACGATCCAGTCGTAGTCGGGCAGCCGGTCGATCGCCCGGTCGAGCGGGCCGGGGTCGTCCGGGGGAACCACCCGAATGGTGGGGCACTCCAGGCAGTCGGCCCCGAGGTCGGACAGGGCCTTGACGAGGTCGCTCGCCTGCTCGCGCGAGCGCGTCACCACGATGCGCCGGCCGAAGAGCGGCCGGTCCTCGAACCAGCGCAGGCGCTCGCGCAGGCCGACCACCTCGCCCACCACGATGATCGCGGGCGCCCTGAGTCCGGCCGCCTGGACGCGCGCGACGATGTCGGCGAGCGTGCCGCTCACGGTCGCCTGCTCCGGGGTGGTCCCCCAGCGCACCAGCGCGACCGGGGTTTCCGGCGCCCGGCCGTGGGAGACGAGCTCGGAGACGATGGTGGGCAGGTTCTTCACCCCCATGAAGAAGACCAGGGTCCCGATGCCGGTGGCGAGCGCGGACCAGTCGATGCCCGAGCTCTCCTTGCCCGGCTCCTCGTGGCCGGTCACGAAGGCGATCGTGGAGGTCAGCCGGCGGTGGCTCAGCGGGATGCCGGCGTAGGCCGGGGCCGCCACGGCCGAGGTCACCCCGGGGACGATCTCGAAGGGGACGCCGGCGTCCACCAGCGCCTCGGCCTCCTCGCCGCCGCGCCCGAACACGAAGGGGTCGCCGCCCTTGAGACGGGTGACGACGTTGTCCCCGGCGGCCTTGGCGACGAGCAGGCGGTTGATCTCGTCCTGGGGCAGGGTGTGGTCGCCGCCCTTCTTGCCGACGTAGATCAGCTCGGCCTCCGGCCGCGCGTGCCGGAGCAGGGCGGGCGCGGCCAGGTAGTCGTAGACGACCACGTCGGCCGCCGCGATGCACTCCCGGCCTTTGACCGTGATGAGGCCCGGGTCCCCGGGGCCGGCTCCGACCAGATACACCTTGGGCATGTTCACGCTCCGGGTGCCGCGTTGAAGGGTTGCAGGATCTCGTCCGCGCCGCGGCCGAGGAGGATTTCGGCGAGCTCCATGCCGATCGTTTCGGCCGTTTCGGCCGGGCCGCTCAGCCGCTCCGCAAGGAGCGGCGTGCCGTCGACCCCGGCCACCAGCCCGGCCAGGGTGAGCCGCGGGCCGTCGATGCGGGCATGACCGGCGATCGGGACCTGGCACCCGCCCTGAAGCCGCCGCAGGAAGGCGCGCTCGCCCATGACCGCCAGCCGGCTGTCGCGGTCGTCGAGCGCGGCGACGATCGGGCCGATGCGCGGGTCGTACCGGCGGGTCTCGATGCACAGCGCCCCCTGGCCCACGGCCGGGAGCATGACGTCGGGATGCAGGTGCTCGCTCGCCCGTGCCGCCAGGCCGAGGCGCTTGAGGCCGGCCGCGGCCAGGACGATCCCGGCGAGGTCGCCCGCGTCGAGCTTCGCGATGCGCGTCTCGACGTTGCCGCGCAGCGGGACGACCTTGAGGTCGGGCCGCAGGTATCGGATCTGGGCGGCGCGCCGCAGGCTGCTCGTGCCGATCACGCCGTTCGGCGCGATCTCCCGCAGGGGCAGCCCGCCGCGGGAGATGAGGACGTCGGTGGCCATCTCGCGCTCCGGCACTGCGCCGATCTCGAGACCGTTCGGGATTTCAGCCGGCATGTCCTTCATGCTGTGGACCGCCACGTCCACGCGGCCGTCGAGCAGGGCGGACTCGATCTCCTTGACGAAGAGGCCCTTGCCGCCGACCTGGGCGAGCGGGACATCCAGGATCTTGTCGCCCTGGGTCTTGATGATCGCGAGCACGACATCGGTCCCGGGGAAGCGGCGCTCGATCTGCGCGCGCACCCACTCGGCCTGCCAGAGCGCCAGACGGCTGCCGCGGGTGCCGATCGTGATCGGGCGGGCCATCAGTGCTTGCAGCCCGCGCAGCTTCCGGCATGGCAGCTGCCGCATGAGGAGCCGGCCGCCGTCTTGGCGGGCCGGCCGCCCGAGCCCTTGCTGACGAAGCCGCAGGCGGACATGCGCTTGTGCACCTTTTTGCTGCTGCAGCAACGGCACTCGGGCTTCTCGCTGCCGAAGACCAGGCACTCGAAATCCGCTCCGCATTTGTCACAATGGTACTCGTAGATGGGCACAATGGTCTCCTTTTCCGTAAAACTGCGTCTCGGGCCGTGATCCTGCGTTGCGCCGCACTTTCGTGAATGCTCACATGCTTCCCGGCATGCTGCGCTTCCCGAAAAACCGCGCGCCTTGGCCTACGGCCCGATACTTGTTTTTTACCGCCGCTCGGCACGGGCGGGGGGCAAGCCGATCCAAGACGGGGGGTGCCGAGTGAGTCTTGCATTTAAAGGTAACGGCTTTAATGAAATCGGCAACGGTTTGTCAAGAACCCATCTCAAAAATAGCGGATCACGGTCGCAGGCAAGGCGCCGGCCGCCGAGGCCGCGCAGTATACAGTCCAGTATGCGAGCAGGTTGAGGCGGCCGGCAACGCCGCATGCGGCCGTCAGACGCATTTTGGAGATGGGTTCAAGGCTCATTGCCGGCGAGCGCCTCGATCACGCCGGCCGCGATGAGCGGCAGCAGGATCTCGTGGTGCCCGACCAGACCGATGCCCCGGCCGCCCCGGGCGGTCGGGCGCTGGAGCACGTTGACGGTGGGCCGGTAGTGGCGGTTGAAATCGAGGTTGACCGTGGTGAAGGCGTCCAGCCGGTGGCCGAGGTTGCGGGCGACGGCGACCGCCTTCAGGAAGACCTCCGGCAGGATGACCGCCGAGCCTGCGTTGAAGTAGACCCCGCCCTCGAGCCGGGCGACCTGCGCGGCGAGGATGCGGAAGTCCAGGTGGGACATCGCACCTGTCCGGCCGGGGTCGAAGCCGGGGTGCATATGCAGGATGTCGGTGCCGATGGCGACATGCACGGTTGCGGGCAGGCCCAGGCGGGCCGCGGCGGCCAGGATGCTCCGGCCGGCGTGCGGGAGGCCGGCGGCCAGCAGCGCCGTGCCGACCGCGCGCCCCAGGCCCGTCCCCTCGGGGGCGGTGCGGAGCGCCTGCTGGATGAAGGCGTTGGTTTCGGCGGACATGCCGAAGGTACCGGTGTCGAGGGCCGGCCCCACGTCCTCGGAGGTCCGGCCGGTCATGGCGAGCTCGGTCTCGTGCACGATGCCCGCCCCGTTCATGGCCACTCCGGTGACGACCCCGCGCTCCATGAGGTCGACGACGACCGGCCCCAGGCCGACCTTGATCACGTGTCCGCCCATCCCGAGAATCGCCGGCGCCCCTTGGCGCCGCGCCTGGACCAGCGCGGCGACGACCGCCTTCAGGTCGGCGGCGGCCAGCAGGTTCGGCAGGCGGTCGAGAAACGCGGCCAGGCTGCCGCCCGCCGCCCAGGGGGTCGCCATTTCGGCCTGGCCGACCTTGCTCGGCCGGTCGGCGATCGGGCCGGTTGCGACCCGGCCGAGATCGATGGGGTGCACGTCGGGTTTCATTCCGTGAACCTCTCGGGGAACAGGATGCGGTCGACGAGTTCGCAGAGGATGTGGCCGAAGGTGATGTGGCATTCCTGGATGCGCGCGGTCACGGCCGAGTCGACCCGCAGCACGAGCTCCGAGCACTCCGCCAGCCGACCCCCGCGGCCGGTCCAGCCGATCGTACGCAGGCCCTTGGCGCGGGCGGCCTCGACGGCCTTGACCACGTTGGGCGAGTTGCCGCTCGTGCTGATCCCGCAGGCCACATCCCCTTCGGCCCCCAGGGCGAGGACCTGCTTGGCGAAGACCTCGTCGAAGTCGTAGTCGTTGCCGATGCTGGTCAGAATCGAGGTGTCGGTCGTCAGGGCGAGGGCCGCCAGCGGCGGCCGCTCGATGCGGAAGCGGTTGACGAACTCGGCCGCCAGGTGCTGGGCGTCGGCGGCGCTGCCGCCGTTGCCGAAGAACAGCACCTTGCGCCCGGAGGCGAGGCAGGCGGCGACGGTCTCGGCCGCGGCGAGGATGGCCGCGGCGTTCGCCTCCACGGCTGCACGTTTCACCCGCAGGCTGTCCGCGAGGATCTCGGCGATGAGTTTCAGGTGGTCGGGCATGTGGGCTCCGGCCTCGGCACCGGGGCGCGGTGCGCGAGGGCGTCCTGTCCCCGGGGGATTACGGCGCGGGGGGATCGTTGCGGGTTGGTGAGCACCCGGCTAAGCGGTCGCGCAGGCCGGCGAGTTCGGCCGCGGCGTCGTGGCCCAGAGCCGTGGCCCGCTCGTATTCGGCGAGCGCCTCCTCGGGCCGGTTCATCTTCAGGAAGAGCGCCCCCAGGCGCGCACGGAAGAGTGCGTTGTCCGGGGCAAGCCGTGCGCTCTCGCGGCAGAAGACCAGCGCGATTTCGGGGTTTTCCCCCTTTTCATCGAACAGGCATCCCAAAGCCGAGAGAGCGGCCACGTCGGCCGGGTTGGCTTTGACGGCCTTTTTGTAGGCGTTGATGGCTTTTTCCGGAGCCCCCACGGCCGTGTAGCAGTCGCCCAGCAGCCGGTAGATGCTCCCGGACTTGGAGCGCAGCCGCGCGGCGTGCTCGAGGAAGGGGCGTGCCGACTGCGGCTGCCCTATCTCGAGATAGAGCTTGCCGGTCTGGAGGAGGACCTCGAAGACGTCCCCGCGCAGCTCGTTGGCCCGCAGGAAGAACCCCAGCGCCGCGTCCCGGCGCCCGAGCAGCGCCTGCACGAGGCCGAGGTTGTAAACGGCCATGTGGTCGTCGGGCTGCAGGCGCAGCGCAGCCGTGAACTCCGCGAGAGCGTGCTCGTAGTCTTTCAGGACCGCGTGACACACCCCCAGGCTGTTGTGCAGGTTCACGCTCCCGGGGTCGAGCTCGAGCCCGTGCCGGAACTCGCGCACGGCGGCCTGCACGTCGCCCCGCTCGTAGAGCGCGTCCCCGCTGATGTTGAGCGAGACCGCGTCAAAGGCGACGCGGCTGTCGGGGCCGAAGAATGCGGCGTGGTCGAGGGCCTTGCGCGCGTTGTCCAGCGCCGCCTGCGGGGGGAAGTCCAGGGTGGGATGCCCGGCGACCCCGACCCGCACCGGCCGGGCGGCCGCCGCGCCGAGCGCCTCCTGGAGGCGGTGCGCGATCTGCAGCGCATCCTCGGCCGAGCGGCCCGGCCAGACCGCAGCGAGCAGGCCGCTGTCCTCGACCCCCCAGAACCCGCGTTCCTGCCCGCACAGAGTCTCCAGGCAGGCGGCGATCCGCGGCAGCGGCTCGGCGGGCAGGTCCGGTTCGGTGGCCTGCGCGGCGGGCGGGGTGCCCGGGCCCAGGACGATGACTGCGAACCGCGCGCTCGTCGCCGTCCGCTCGACGGCGAGCTGCCGCAGGCGGGCTCCGTAGGCGAGGTCGGGGTAGGCCGGCGCCAGCAGGTCCCGCGTGCGTTCGCCCTGCGGCGGGATCTCGCCCGAGCGGCGGTGGTCGGTCTGCGAGATCAGGAAGTGGTCGGTGATCCCGGCCTTGCGTGCGATCGTCTTGCGTCGGTTCGCCATGGGTCAGAACGCTTTCAATACCGATTCGAAGGCGGCGGCGACGAGCGCGGGCTCGTCGGCCTGGAGGGTGCGCGCGTCCATCACGAAGGCGCCGTCCTCGATGCGGCCGATGACGGGCGGTTCATGGCGCCGGAGCGCGAGCTCCAGGCGGTGGTCGGGGACCCCTTGCACCCGGACGCTCACGCAGCGGCTGGGCAGCTCCATGGTCGGCAACGAGCCGCCCCCGGCCATGGACGGCCGGCGCACGATCTCGACCGTCAGGCGCCGGTCGTCGAGCGCCCGCAGGCGGGACGCCAGGCCTTCGGCGCGTGCCAGGATGCTCTCTTCGGGCTCGGTCAGCATGCGCAGGGTGGGGATCCGGGCGATGGCCTCGGCTTCGTCCCGGTAGAGGCGCAGCGTGCTCTCCAGCGCGGCCAGGGTGAGCTTGTCGATGCGCAGCGCCCGGTTGATCGGGTTCTTGCGGATGCGCTCGACCAGGGCTTTGCGGCCGACGATGATCCCGGCCTGAGGGCCGCCCAGGAGCTTGTCGCCGCTGAAGGTGACCACGTCCGCCCCGGCCGCGACCGACTCCCGGACGGTGGGCTCCGGCGGCAGGCCGTAGCGCGCGAAATCGATGAACGTGCCGCTGCCCAGGTCCTCCATCACCGGGACTCCGTGCGCGGCCCCCAGCTCGACCAGCTGCCGGAGGCCCACTTGGGCGGTGAAGCCGACGATGCGGTAGTTGCTCCAGTGTACCTTCAGGAGGAGGGCGGTCGCGGGGGTGATCGCGTCCTCGTAGTCGCGCCGGTGGGTGCGGTTGGTGGTACCGACCTCGGTCAGGACGGCCCCGCTCTTGGCCATCACGTCCGGGACGCGGAAGGAGCCGCCGATTTCGACGAGGTCGCTGCGCGAGACCACGACCGGCCGGCCCCGGGCGAGGGTTTCCAGGCAGATGAGCACCGCCCCGGCGTTGTTGTTGACGACCATGGCGTCTTCGGCGCCGGTCATTTCGCACACCAGGTCGCGCACGGCCATGTAGCGCGAGCCGCGGCGGCCCTCGTCCAGGTCGTACTCGAGGTTGGAGTAGCGACCCGCGATGCCGACCAGGTTGGCGACCGCCGCTTCGGCGAGCAACGAGCGGCCCAGGTTGGTGTGCAGAACCACCCCGGTCGCGTTGACGACCCGGCGCAGCCGGGGACGCATGGCGACGGCAACCGCCGCTTTGACGCGCTGCAGCACGGCCGTCTCCGCCAGCTCCGCCGGGGCCGGCACGCGTTCGCCGCCCAGGATACGGCGGCGGTCGGCCTCGATCACCTCGCGGATAGCGGCGACCACCACGGAGGCGGGGATCAGCTCGAAGCAGGCCTCGGCCCGGGCGAGCTCGATCATCCGGTCCACGGCCGGCAGCATCCGCAGCAGCTCCTGCTGGTCAAGGCTCAAGGTCATGGGACGTCCTTCGTCTCTGCGCCGGGCCTCACGCCGTGAGGGCCGCAGCCGGGGTGGGTTCGAAGACCGCCAGCGGGATCGAGTCGACGATCGCGGGCAGCCGCGCGAGCGACAGGCCGACCGCCTGCAGGCGCGCGGCCAGGGAGCCGCCCTCCTGCGCTTCGATTTCCAGGCCGGAGTGGAAGCGGGACATGATCAGGTTCGCGAGGAAGACGATGTGGCTCAGTTCCGCGTGCGTGCGGCCCTGCTCCGGGCAGTGGTGCCAGCGGATGGCCTCCGCGAGCGAGTCCGGGAACGACCAGCGCTGCGCCAGGCGATGTCCGACCTCCGTGTGCGTGGTGCCGAAGACCGCCTGCTCGGCCCGGGTGAAATCGGGGGCCTTCTCCTCGATCAGGCGGCGGTAGAAGAGCGGCGCGGCCCCGGCCATGAACTGGTCGAGCACGACCTTGCCGATGTCGTGCAGCAGCCCGGCCGTGTAGGCCTGCCCGGGCTTGGCCGCCTCGGTCAGCCGCGCCAGGCGCTCGGCCACGAGCCCGGTGCCGGTCGCGTGGTGGTAGAGCCCGCCGCGGACGAGCGAGTACCCGGACTCGGACTGGGAGTAGAACGCCTCGACCGCCGCGGTCACGACGAACTTCATGAACAGGTTGACGCCCAGGAACATCAATGCGTGGTCGATCGACTCGATCCGGCTGCGGGTGGCGAACATGACCGAGTTGGCCAGCTTCAGGGTGCGCGCGCTCAGCACCTGGTCGTGCCTCAGCTCGGCCGACAGGATGCGGGTGTCGTACTCTTCCTGGTCGATCAGGCGCATGATCTTGAGAGCGGCCTGGGGGATGGGCTGCAGCCGGTCGAAGGCCCGCTCGATGTCGCCCTCGGCCGGCAGCAGGGCCGGCCGGGCCGCGTTCATCCCTGCGACGCCGGAGGGTTCGATGCGGCAGGCGCCGTCCTGCAGGTCCATTTGAATGCAGCAGGAGAAGAACCCGCCGGTCTCGATCCGGTCGATGTGGATGCCCTCCGCCCGCAGGATGCGTTCGGCGGCCTCGGCCGTGCGGCCGCCGATGTCGAGGGTCAGGTCCATGTCGTCGACCGGTCCCACGAGCGCGCCGCCCGCCAGCGTTGCCCGCAGACTCCCCGATCGGGCTCCGGCCTTATAGAGGGCCTCTAAAAATATGGGCATGCCGCTGGCGGCGTATTTTTCGGGTTGCCAGTCGCTGGTCGCGGAAACCGGCTCGGGCAGCAGGAAGTGGGCGAGCCCCCCCACCCTCGCGTCGGGGTCGAACAGGGCCACCCCGACGCAGGTTCCCAGGTAGGCTTCCAGCATGATCGACTGGGCGGACCCGACGTGAAAGCTCCCGGCGCTGATGTGCTGGTGCTGCATGGGTGCGGTGATCGGCCTCGCAGATTATTTATGCGGAAACATTATGAAATTTTATAACATGCCCATCTTGGGGATTCAACCGTTTTCTTGGCGCGGCCGGGCAGAAAGCTGTTTATGGGAGTCCGGATTTGAGGTATGGTGCGGGTACAATCGTGGTTGGTGTTTTGTATTTAATATTTGGTGTTTGGGTATCTGGGTGTTTGGGTGTTTGGGTATTTGGGTGTTTGGCTGTTTGGAAGTCGGGGTGTTCGGTGTTTGTGGGAGCGGCTTTCCAGCCGCGATGAGCGCCGGGAATCCTGGAACAAACGAACTGTGAACCGCTGAACCTGTTATTGACTGGGGCGACCACGCATGCAGAACATTCTCGTCACCGGCGGATGCGGATTCATCGGCTCCAACTTTGTGCGGTTTCTCCTGGACGAGGCCGGCTTCACGGGCCGGGTGGTCAATTTCGACAAACTCACGTATGCCGCCAACCCGGAGAGTCTCGCGGACATCGCGGCGGCGTTCCCGCAGCAGTATGCGATGGTGCACGCCGACATCTGCGACCGAGCGGCGGTGCGCGCGGCCTTCGAACGCTTCGAGATCGACACGGTCTGCCACTTCGCGGCCGAATCGCACGTGGACCGCTCGATCGCGGCGCCGGACGCCTTCATCCGCACCAACCTCGAGGGCACCTTCACCCTGCTCGAGGTGGCGCGCGAGCGGGCGGACGGCCTGCGCCTGTTCCACCACGTGAGCACGGACGAGGTCTACGGCTCGCTCGGCCCGGAGGGCCGCTTCACCGAGGACACGGCCTACCGGCCGAACAGCCCGTACTCGGCCTCGAAGGCCGGCTCCGACCACCTGGTGCGCGCCTACGGCGAGACCTACGGCCTGCCGGTGACGATCTCCAACTGCTCGAACAACTACGGCCCCTACCAGTTCCCCGAAAAGCTGATCCCGCTGGTGCTCCTGAACGCGCTCGAGGGCCGGCCGCTGCCGGTCTATGGAAAGGGGCTGAACGTGCGCGACTGGCTTTACGTGACCGATCACTGCCGGGCGGTGTGGCGGATCATGCAGGCCGGGCGGCCGGGGCGCGTCTACAACGTCGGCGGGCGCTGCGAGATGGCGAACATCGACACGGTCGGGATGATCTGCGACCTGCTGGACGAGATGCGGCCGGAGCCGGGTGCGGGCCCGCGCCGCCGGCTGATCGCCTTCGTCCAGGACCGTCCGGGGCACGACCTGCGCTACGCGATCGACTGCACCCGCATCGAGACCGAGCTCGGCTGGTCGCCCCGGGAGGATTTTCGTTCCGGGCTGCGGCGCACGATCGAGTGGTACCTCGCCAACCGCGGCTGGGTCGACCGCGTGCGCAGTGGCCACTACCGCGACTGGATCCGGCAGCATTATGGCGAGAAGGGATAGGGGCGTTGAACCCCATACACTCGGCGGTAGCGCGCCTGCTGTACCAGCCTGCCAACTTTAGCTCGATCGAGGGCGCATGCGAGACGCTAAGGATTACATCGTGTTCCCCCTGGACGTCGCCTCCGAGGCGGAGGCCAGAGGGCTCGTGGAGCTGCTTGCCGGCGAGGTCGGCATGTTCAAGGTGGGGCTGGAGCTCTTCGTGCGCTGCGGCCCGTCCATCGTCCGCTACATCCACGCCGCCGGTCCGGCCGGGGTGTTCCTGGACCTGAAGCTGCACGACATCCCGGAGACCGTGTCACGCGCGATGGCCGGGGTCGCGGAGCTGGGGGTGCGCCTGGCGACGGTTCACTGCGGGGAGAGCCCGCGCATGCTCGCGGCGGCCGTCGCCGCGGCCGGGCCGGTCCGGGTGTTGGGGATCACGGTGCTGACCAGCGTGTCCGCCGCGGAGGCGCGGGCCGCGGGTTTCCAGGAAGAATTGACGCAACTGGTCATGCGGCGCGCCGCGGAAGCGAACGCCGCCGGGTGCGCCGGCATCGTGTGCTCGGGCCTCGAAGTCGCCGGCGTCAAGGCGCGCTTCGGCCGGGAGTTCCTCGCGGTGACCCCGGGCATCCGGCCGGAGTGGGCCGGGGGCGGGAAGGACGACCAGGCACGGGTCTCCACCCCGGCCGCGGCTGTCACGGCCGGCTCGGACTATCTCGTCATCGGCCGTCCGATCCGCGACGCCGCCGACCCGCGTGAGGCGGCCAGGAGAGTCGCAGACGAAATCGCCTCGGCTATTTAGAAACCGGCGTCTCGGGCCGTGATCCGGCGTTGCGCGACCTTTGGTGATTGCTCACATACTGGCCAGTATGCTGCGCATCCCCAAAGGCCGCGCGCCTTGGCTGACGGCCCGATACTTGGTTTCTGTCCTGTGGCCTCGCAACGGGCTCCGTCAGAGAGGGCGGAATGTGCGGTAGAGCGTCAGCCCCAGCAGGAGGGCCGCCAGGAGGGCGACGACGATCAGTTGGCGCGGCGAGAATCGGGGCATGGGGTGAGACCGGGCAAGGGATCCAAGGTTTCAGGGTCGGCGGGGGCCTGACCGAGAATCACGCATCCTGAAGCGAGCATCGCAGACGTCCGGGGGAAGGGCACGGAAACGCGCCCCCCCTCGGACGTTTTCGTTTGAGGTTACGCCTGGTCCAGCCCAAATTCGGTGTGCAGGCTCTGGACGGCGAGTTCCGCGTATTTCTGCTCGATCAGGCACGAGATGCGGATTTCTGAGGTGCTGATCATCAGGATGTTGACGCCCTCGCGGGCAAGGGTCGAGAACATGCGGGCGGCGACCCCCGGGTGACTGCGCATACCGACGCCGGTGACCGAGACCTTGGCGATGTTCTCGTCGCCGAAGACGTCCTCGGCCTCGATCTCTTTGGCGACCTTCTGCTCGATCTCGAGCGCGGCCTTTAAGTCGGCGCGCGGGACGGTGAAGGTCAGGTCGGTCTTGCCGCTGGCGCGGGTGTTCTGGATGATCATGTCGACGCAGATGCCGGCGTCCGCGACCGGGGTAAAGATCCGGGCGGCGATGCCGGGCATGTCGGGCACCTTGCGCAGAGTGATGCGCGCGTCGTTCTTGGTCATGGTCACCGCGGACACGATCACACGCTCCATGCCGTTTTCTTCGGATACCACCATGGTCCCCTCCTCATCGGAAAAAGACGATCGAACGTGCACCGGCACGTTGTACTTCATCGCGAACTCGACGGACCGGATCTGCAGCACCTTGGCGCCGATGCTGGCCATCTCGAGCATCTCCTCGTAGGAGACCTTGCTCAGCTTGCGCGCCTTGGTGACCACGTTCGGGTCGGCCGTGAACACCCCCGTGACGTCGGTGTAGATCTCGCAGACGTCGGCCTTCAGCGCGGCCGCGATGGCCACCGCCGAGGTGTCCGACCCCCCGCGGCCGAGGGTCGTGATGTTGCCGTCCGGGTCGCAGCCCTGGAAGCCCGCCACCACGACGATGTGGCGTTTCTCGAGCAGCCCGCGCAGGCGCTCGATGCGGATGTCCTGGATGCGCGCGTTGCCGTAACAGAAGTCCGTGAGCACCTCCACCTGAAAGCCCATCAGCGAAAGCGCCGCGTGCCCCATGGACCTGAGGGTCATGGCCAGCAGCGAGGCCGTGGTCTGCTCGCCCGTGGCGAGCAGGGCGTCGAGCTCGCGCTTGTCCGGGCTATCGGTCACTTGCCGGGCCAGGCCGATCAGGCCGTCGGTGGCGCCCGACATGGCCGAGACGATGACCACGACGTCGTGGCCCTGTTCATACGTCCGCACCACGCGGCGGGCGACGTTCTGGATGCGTTCCAGGTTGGCGACCGACGTGCCGCCGTACTTCTGGACGATCAGTCCCATGCGTTCCTCCGTACCTGGCGGGCGCGCCGGCGCCCGCGTGTCGATCACTCATTCCGGCAGGGAAGGCCCGGTGAGTCCATCGCCTTTAGCAAAGTCGCAGCGGCTTGTCCATATGCATGCAGGCACAACCGGCGCGTGTCCGCGGCGGTGATCTCGAAGCGGATCTCCAGCCGGTCGGAGGCGGCCCCGGGAGTCAGGCGCTCGGCCCACTCGATGGCGGTCACGGCCTCGCCGGCGAGCATGTCGGCCAGCCCGAGGTCGTCCAGGTCCGCGCCCGAGTCAAGCCGGTAGAGATCCAGGTGGAAGAGGGTCAGACGGGCCGGATACTCGTTGACGAGCGTGAAGCTCGGGCTGGTGACGTAGGTCCGGGCGGGGACGCCCAGCCCGCGGGCCAGCCCCTGGACGAACGCCGTCTTGCCGCTGCCGAGGTCGCCTTCCAGGAAAACCGCCAGCGGCCCCCGAATGCGCCGGCCGCACCATTCCCCGAGGGCCCGGGTCTGCTCCTCGGAGTCGCTGATGAGCGTGAGCCCCGGCACCTATCCCCCCTGAACGATCCGGGCCATGGCCGAGGGGAGCTCCGCATCAGCTCGCCGGCGAGGTAGCCGCACGGGCCGATGGTTGCGGCGAGGCGGTCGGCGGCGGCTCCGTGCAGGTAGACCCCCGCCAGAGCCGCTTCAGCCGGGGCGATCCCCTGGCAGATCAACCCGGCGATCGCGCCGGTCAGGACGTCCCCCATGCCGCCGGAGGCCATGCCGGGGTTGCCCGTGGGGTTCAGGAAGACGCTGCCGTCCGGGTGGGCGACGATCGTGCGGGCGCCCTTCAGCACCACGTGCACGCCGCGGCTGGTGGCGAGGCGTCGGGCGCAGCCGAGGCGGTCGCGCTGCACCGCAGCCGTCTCCGTGGCCACGAGCCGCGCCATCTCGCCCGGGTGCGGCGTCAGCACGACCGGTACCCGCAGGCCGTCCAGAATGTCCAGGTGGCCGGCGAGGTGGTTCAGGCCGTCCGCATCGATCACCAGCGGCGCGTCGGCGGAGCGCACCAGGGCGCGGACGAGCTCCCCGGTCCCGGGCGCCATCCCGAGCCCGGGGCCGACGGCCAGGCAGGCTTTGCCGCGGCCGAGCTCCGCCAGTTCCTCCAGGGCGGCTGCACCCAGCCGCCCTGTCCCGTTTCCGCCAGGGGGGCGGTCATGGCCTCCAGCATCAGGGTCTCCATGACCGGGTTCAGGGCCGCGGCCGTCCCGACGGTCACCAGCCCGGCCCCGACCCGCAGCGCCGCGGTCGCGGTCATGGCGGCCGCCCCGGTCTTGCCGGGGGAGCCCCCGACCACGAGGAGATGCCCGGTGCGCCCCTTGTGGGCGTCGGCCGGCCGTGCCGGGAGCATGCGCCGCACCTCGTCGGGCGTCAGCAGGCGCTGCCGCGGGGCGACGGCGTCGGCGACCGCGTCGGGGATGCCGATGTCGACCACCTCCACCGTCCCGGCGAGATCGGCGCCCGGGTGGACCATGAGGCCGATTTTGGGGAAGCCGAAGGTGACGGTGACCCGCGCACGGATGCACGCGCCGAGCGGCCGGCCGGTGTCGGCATCCAGGCCGGAGGGCATGTCCACGCTCAGCACCGGGCGCCCCGCGCCGTTCACGAATTCGATCGCCTTGCGGTAAAGCCCGCCGACCGCGTCGCGCAGGCCGATCCCGAAAACGGCGTCCACCCAGACACCGGCCGCCTGCATCCGGGGGGCGTGGCGGTCGAACGCCTTCTCGTCCGGCACCTCGATCAGCGGGATCCCGAGCGCGGGCAGCAGCCGGAGGTTGGCGGCGGCGTCGCCCTGAACCCGGTCGGCCGTGCCGAGCAGGAAGACGGTGACGGGGTACCCGCTCGCCGCCAGGCAGCGGGCGATCACGTGGCCGTCCCCGCCGTTGTTGCCCCGGCCGGCCAGAACCCCCACCGTCCCGCCGGCGGTCGCGGGGAAGTGCGTCCGGAAGACCCGCGCGGCCTCGCGGCCGGCGTTCTCCATGAGCACGCGGCCGGGGATTCCGAAGCGCCCGATCGTCATCCGGTCCATGGCCTGCATGTCGGCGGAGGTCACAAGGTACATGGGGGCCTCGGTGGTGTTTGGGGGGTTAGGTGTTTGGGTATTCAGGTGTTTGGGTGTTTAGGTGTTTGGTGGTTCAGATGTTTGGCTAAAACAGTGTTACGAAATACCCGAATACCCAGCTACCAAAACACCTGAATACCAAAACACCTAAATACCTCCTTGTTCCTCGATCTTCTTCATCAGCGCCCTGCTCCGGGCCGCCATGCGGCGGGCTTGGGCGGGGTCGTGCTCGTGGTCGTAGCCGCAGAGGTGCAGCACCCCGTGGACCAGCAGCTGGACCAGGCGCCGCTCGAAGGCGATGCCGGCGTGCTCGGCCTCGCGCGCGGCGGTGTCGACCGAGATGACCACGTCCCCCAGCAGGGCGGGGCTGAGCTCGGCGAAACGCCCTTCCTGCATCGGGAAGGCGATGACGTTGGTCGGGCCCTCGCGGTCCAGGAATTCGCGGTTCATGGCCGCGATCCGGCGGTCGTCCACCAGCAGGACCGAGAGCTCCGCGTCAGGTCGTCCCAGTGCGTCGATCAGAATCCGCGCCGTCCGCTGCATCTGCTTCAAGGGCACTCGGCGGCGTCTTTGTCGGTTGGCGATCTGGATGTCCATCTTTGGATTTGCCGTTGCCGTTCTCCGCGTGGGCGGGGCGCTGGTCCGCATACTCGATGCGGTGGTGGTGGATCCCGTTCAGGATGGCGTTGAAGCTCCGGGAGATCGTGTTGAGATCTTTCAGTGTGAGGTCGCACTCGTCCAGCTGGCCATCCGAGAACACCCGGTCGAGCAGGGTTTTCACCAGCCCCTTGATACGGGCCGGGGTGGGGTTGTCGAGGGTGCGCGACGCTGCCTCGACCACGTCGGCCAGCATGACCAGGGCCGCCTCCCGCGTGCGCGGCTTGGGGCCGGGGTAGCGGTAGTCCTCGGGGTTGACGGCCTCGTCCCCCTTCAACTGCCGCGCCTTGTCGTAGAAGAAGCGGATCAGCCCGGTGCCGTGGTGCGAGCGGATCCCGTCGATGATGACCGGGGCGAGCCGGTGCTCCCGGGCGATCTCGACCCCGTCCTTCAGGTGCGCGGTGAGGATCAGGATCGACATGGAGGGCGCGAGCTTGTCGTGTTTGTTCCGGCCGTTACGCTGGTTCTCGATGAAGTACTGCGGCTTCCGGATTTTGCCGATGTCGTGGTAGTAGCCGGCCGCCTTGGCCAGGAGCGAGTTGGCCTCGATCTCCGCCGCGGCCGCCTCCGCCATCGAGCCCACGACGACGGAGTGGTGGTAGGTGCCGGGCGCTTCCAGCATGAGCCGGCGCAGCAGCGGCCGGTCGAGGTTGGCAAGCTCGAGCAGCGTGATGTCGCTCGTGTACCCCAGGCCGATCTCGACCAGGGGCACCAGGCCGGCGGTGACGACTCCCGCGCCGATTCCTCCCAGGAACGCGAACGCCGAGCCCCAGAGGGCGCCGGTCCATGACGGGTCGCCGGCGTGCACGGCGACGGCCGCAGCCAGCCCCATGCCCACGACCCCGGTCTTGGCGCCGGCCGCGGCGAACACCTTGCGCTCCCGGCAGTTGCGGACCCAGTGGGCGCCGAGGCTGCCGGTGACGAGGAAGAACACGAACATGTCGACGCTGCCGTGGAAGATCACCGCCGCCGCGACCGCGGTCACGAGCGCAAACGGCATCGCCCCCGCCGGCCCGAGGAACACGCAGACGATCATCGGGGCCGCGGCCAGCGGGAAGAGGAACACGGCGGCCGCCTCGGGGATCGCGAAGGCCGAGTTGCGGATGACGGTCTGGGCGACCACCTCGAGCATCTGGGCCAGGAGCAGGAAGACCGTGAAGACCGCGACGAGCAGGATGACGGCCTTCGCGGGGCGGTCCGACTGCAGCGGGATGCGCCGCAGGTGCAAGACGTAGACGGTCGCGAACAGGGACAGCATCAGACCGGCTGCGCCGAAAATGCTCAGGAAGAAGCGCTCGGGCCGCGTTTCGGATTCCATGGCGTTGAGCTTGAGCAGGTGCAGCTCGCTCACGCGCTCGCCTTCGCGCACCAGCATCTCGCCGCGCTTGATCCGGTAGAGGACGGGCTTGACCTCGGCGGCCGCCCGCTGCTTGCGCAGCTCGGTTTCGCTGCGGTTGAGCGTGATGTTGGGCTGGATCAGGCGTTGCGCGAAATCCACCGCCAGGTTGGACAGCCCGTAGTCGAACTCGCGCAGGGCCGTCTGGCCCGCCGTGCGGACGAGCGAGCGCGCCTGCTCGACGCTGTGGAACTGCTTGAACTCCCGGACGACCCGCTCGTCGCGGGTGCGCACATCCCGCAGGATCGCGCCCCGCTCGAAGTCCTTCAGCAGGGTCTCCTTGGCGGAAAGCACGCCGTTCTCGCTGATCTTCTGCAGGATGTCGCCGATCGCCTCCGCGATGCGCTTGCTGTACCCCTCGGCCTCCAGCAGGGCGAAAGCCCCCTTGTTCACCCGGATGCCGAGCCTGTCCTCGAACCCCTTGCGCGCCTCTTCCGTCTGCATTGAAGTCGGGGTCGCGGGTGCGGCCCCGTCCGGCAGGGCGGCCCCCGGCGGTCGCGTATCGGCTGCCGCCTTGCGGGACGCGCGCATGTCCGCGAAGGCCTCGTCCACGGCGCGCGCCAGGCGCCAGCCGAGCTCGGGGTCCTCGTCGTAGACCGTGAGGATCTCCTGGACCGCCTCGCGGCGCTTGATCTCGGTGGCGGCCTGGTCCTCCACCAGGAAGTCGCGGGAGGCCTTGACGTCCCGTTCGGCCACGTCACCGAAGGCGTAGCGGTGGCGCGGGCTGAGCAACGACGGATAGATCAGCAGCGTGAAGACCAGCGTGACGGCGGACAGCGCCGTCAGGCGCCAGACGAGGGGGCGGTCCCCGAAGGGGCTGGGCGTGTCGGCGGTCACGCCCGTCCGCTCCCGTCTTCGGGCCCGCCGGCCGGGGCCCCGTGGCGGCGCGCGTCGAGCTCCTCGTAGGCGCGAATGATCTCCTGCACCAGGCGGTGGCGCACCACGTCCTGCTTGCTGAAGAAGATGAAGCGAATCCCCTCGATGCCCTGCAGGATGTTCTTGGTCTCGATCAGCCCCGAGGTGCGCTCGCGCGGCAGGTCGATCTGGGTGATGTCGCCCGGTGATCACGGCCTTCGAACCGAACCCGATGCGCGTCAGGAACATTTTCATCTGCTCGGAGGTCGTGTTCTGGGCCTCGTCCAGGATGATGAAGGCGTCGTTGAGCGTGCGACCGCGCATGAACGCGATGGGAGCGACCTCGATGACCCCCTTCTCCATGAGGCTGGAGACCTTTTCGAAGCGCATCATGTCGTGCAGCGCGTCGTAAAGGGGCCTCAGGTAGGGGTCCACCTTTTCCGGCGAGGTCGCCCGGGAGGAACCCCAGAGTCTCGCCGGCCTCGACCGCCGGGCGGGTCAGGATGATCCGGCTGACCTGGCCCTTGGTGTAGGCCGCGACCGCCATGGCCATGGCCAGGTAGGTCTTGCCGGTGCCGGCCGGCCCGATGCCGAAGACGATGTCGTTGGTGCGGATGGCGTCGATGTAGGCCTTCTGGGCCGGGCTCTTGGGGGTGACGACGCTCTTCTTGGCCGTGACGTAGACGGTGTCCAGGAAGATGTCCTTCAGGTTCAGGCGCTCGTTGCCGCTCAGCATGCGCGCCGCGTACTCGATGTCGTTGGGGTGCAGGGGATAGCCTTCGCGCAGCAGGCCGTAGAGCTGGTTCAGCAGGTTCTCGGCCAGTTCGGCCAGGGGGCGCTCCCCCTCCACGAACAGCGTCGTGCCGCGGGTGTTGATGCGGACATCCAGGATCTCCGCCAGACGCTGGAGGTGGGCGTTGTGCTCGCCGAAGAGCTGGCGCGCCAGGTCGTTGTCCGTAAACGGCAGCGTGATGGTGTGTGGGTCGGTCATGGGGTCCCTTCGAGGAGGCAGCCTTTTGCCTGATTACCAGAGCCCCTCACGTTTACCACAGCCGGCGCTCGGAAGGCAACCGGGCCGGCCGCTTCCGCAGGGTATCGCTTGACGGGTCCCGCCGGCATTTGTTAGAACCCGGCTCGATCATGCACCCGACGGCCAAAGGCCGCGTGGCCGGCCGCCTCGACACGCTCGTCTCCCGAACGCCGGCCGCGCGGTCGCGGTGACCGGGGCCCGGCCCCTGTCCATGACTTGCACCGGTCGTCACACTCAAAACGCCTTTCTGCACTCGAGCGCGACATGAACACCTTCGACATCATCGTGATCGTGATCCTGGCCTACAGCCTGCTGCGCGGGCTTTTCAGGGGATTGCTCAAGGAGGCGGCATCCGTCGCCGGGGTGATCGGCGGCTTCTTCCTCGCCTACATCTTCTATGCCCCCGCCGCCGGCTATCTCGCGGGCCTGGTCTCCAATCCCGCTTACCGCAACATTCTCGCCTTTCTGGCGATCTTCTGCGCCGTGGTGATCACGGTCAATGTGATCGCCATCGTCATCAAGTACCTCATGCGCATCGTATTCCTCGGCTGGCTCGACCGGCTGGGCGGCTTCTTTTTCGGGATCGTCAAAGGGGTCTTGATCGTGTCGGTCATCTTTCTCGTCCTCACCGCCTTCCTGCCCAAGGGGACCCCGCTCATCCGGGATTCGGCCACCGCGCCGTACGTGGCGCTGGCGGCCGAACACCTGGCGGCCCTGGTCTCCAGCGACATCAAGCACGAGTTCACCTCCAAGCTGGACGCGCTGAAAAAGGGATGGGACCTGTTCAAATGACCCACTCCCTTTCCGCGATGGACGATCTCATCCGGGTGATCGCGACACTGAGGGGCCCCGGGGGGTGTCCCTGGGACCGCGAGCAGACCCCGCGCTCCATGGCTCGGTTCCTGCTCGAGGAGGCCTACGAGCTGGCCGACGCCGTCGAGTCCGAGACCTCCGCGGCCGTGCGAGAGGAGCTGGGGGACGTGCTGTTCCACGTCCTCTTCCTCAGCATCATGCACGCTGAGGGCGGTCACTTCGACCTGGACGGGGTGTGCCGGACCGTGGCGGACAAGATGCGACGCCGGCACCCGCACGTGTTCGGGTCGACCCAGGTGAAGGACAGCGCCGAGGTCGTCCGCAACTGGCAGGAGATCAAGCGCGGCGAAAAGGGGAACGACCGCCGCGAGTCGGTCCTCGACGCGGTCCCGGCCAGCCTGCCCGGGCTGCTGCGCGCTTTCGCCGTGTCGGAGCGCGCCGCGCGCGCCCGGTTCGACTGGCGGGACCTGGGCGGGGTCATGGACAAGCTGGAGGAGGAACTCGCCGAGTTCCGGGCGGCCGCGGCCGCCGGGGATGCGGAGGGGACGTCCCGGGAGTTCGGGGACATCCTCTTCACCCTGGTGAACGTCGCGCGTTTCTGCGGCGTGCACCCCGAATCGGCGCTCACGGCCGCGGTGCGCAAGTTCGAGCGCCGCTTCCGCGACCTCGAAAAGACCGCCACGGCGGGGGGCCGGGAGTTGGCCGCGGTCCCCCAGGAGGAGAAAGACCGCATCTGGGACGAGATCAAACGCAACGAGCCCGGAAGCACAACCTCCACCTCGAGCGATCCGGCGACATAGCCGGCGCCGGACGGCCGGCGCGCCGGATGGGCACGGCGCGGGGAATCCCCGCCCGCCGAAAGGCCTTGCAGACACTGCCATGATCGCGATCATCGACTACGAAGCCGGCAACCTCACCAGCGTCGCGCGAGCGGTCGCGCACCTGGGGTTCCCCTGCACGGTCACGCACGACCCCGACCTCATCCGCCGCGCCGAGCGCATTATTTTCCCCGGCGTCGGGGCCGCCGGCGCAGCCATGGCGAGCCTGCGCCGCGCCGGCCTCGACCGGGTCCTGGCCGAGGTGCACGCGGCGGGCACGCCGATGCTGGGCATCTGCCTCGGCACCCAGGTGATCCTCGGGCACAGCGCGGAAAACGACACCGCCTGCCTCGGGATTCTTCCCGGACGAGTGGTGCGCTTCCGTCCGGCCGGGGAGGAGGGCGGGGTCCCGAAAATCCCGCACATGGGCTGGAACCGCATCGCCCCGCAGCGGCCGCACCCCCTGCTGGCCGGGGTCGCCCCCGAGGACGAGTTCTATTTCGTCCACAGTTATTACCCCGTCCCCGACGACCCGGCCTGCATTCTGGCCGTCACCGAGTACGGGGTGGCTTTCGCTTCGGTCATCGGCCGCGGCAACCTGGCGGCGACCCAGTTTCACCTGGAAAAAAGCGGGCGGCCCGGCCTGCGCATGCTGCGGAATTTCTGTACCTGGAACCCGGCCGTTTAGCAAAATTCGAAATCAGAAACTCGAAGTTCGAAACACCAAACACCAAACACCCAAACACGAAACACCCAACCTCCTATGCTCAGCAAACGCATCATCCCCTGCCTGGATGTGCGCGACGGCCAGCACCACCAAGGGCGTCCACTTCAAGGACAACGTCGACGTCGGCGACCCGGTCGAGATGGCCCGCTTCTACTACGAGCAGGGCGCGGACGAGCTGGTGTTCTACGACATCACGGCCTCGCACGAGCGGCGCGGGATCATGATCGACGTGGTGCGCCGGGTGGCGGAAACATCTTCATCCCGTTTTCGGTCGGCGGCGGCTATCCGGACCCTCGAGGACATGCGCGCGGTGCTGCTGGCGGGCGCGGAGAAGGTGAGCGTCAACTCGGCGGCGGTCCTGCGACCCCGGGCTCATCGCCGGCGGGGCCGCGGCCTTCGGCAGCCAGTGCGTTGTTCTAGGGATGGATGTCAAGCGGGTGGCGCCCCGGCCGGAGATCCCCAGCGGCTACGAAGTCGTGATCGACGGCGGCCGGACCGGCATGGGGGTGGACGCGCTCGAGTGGGCGCGGCGAGCGGAGGCCCTCGGGGCCGGGGAGATCTGCCTGAACTCGATCGACGCGGACGGCACGCAAGGCGGGCTACGAGCTCGACCTGACGGCGTTGATTTCCGGGGCGGTGACGATCCCGGTGATCGCGTCGGGCGGCGCGGGCCGGCCGGAACACCTGCGCGACGTCCTGACGGCCGGGAAGGCGGACGCCGCCCTGGTCGCCTCGATGGTCCACTACGGCAACCTGCACGATTCCCGACCTCAAGCGCTACCTGAGCGGCTGCGGCATCCCGGTGCGCGGCACGTGGTGACCGCGACCCGTCAGACGACCTCGCTCAAGGGCAGATACCCCGGCGGGGTGACCTTCAGCAGCCGCCCGCTGTCGTCGTACTTTTCGATGATGACCTGACCCGCCTCCAGCCGGGTGCGGTTGTGAAACAAGTCGTCATCCCGTGTCGATTTCGGTTTCTCGTCCGCGCCCGACTGCTCGACCGGCCGCGCTTCTCGCATCCGTTCGGCCTTCTGCACGAGGACGTCCTTTTCCGACCCGCCCGTGTGACCGGCGGTCCGGGGCACCTGCTGCGCTGCAGCGTCTCCAATGACGTCGAACATGGATTCCTCCTTTGCTCCTGAAGGCGACGTTCTGCCGCCCTGCGGGCGTGCGGCGACCGGCACCCGAACGACCTCCGAGCCGTCGGCTCCGCCCGAACTCCGCACTGCCCCGTTGTCCCTGGTGCGGGACCTACACCCACGAATCCGTCTTGGCGACGGTTCGATGATCCGCTCCCCCGCGGGCCGGGCGGCCTGCGCCGGCCGAATCCGGCACGCCGCGGGTCTCCGCGTCCGCGGGCGACGCTTCCTCCGGGAACGCGACAGCGACACCACGTCCGAGATCTTCTCCAGCACCTGCCGCGAGATCTTGTCCATAGTGGCCTCGCGGCTGCTCTCCGGCGACAGGGCCCCCTCGCCCCGGTTCCGCTGGGGCGATGCCTCGTCGGCTCGGCGTGTACGGCTCAGTTTGCGGCTGTAACACTCCAACATGCTGTGCATCTGGTAGCTGGTGACCTGCATAGGACCCCCTCCTGACCTCTTCTATCGGCAGGCGGAAAACCAAACTTTAGCGAAAAATGGACTCGGGGCGATGCGGGAGGGGCAGCGTCAGGAAGGGGGGCAGGGGCGGGCAACCCGGAAATGGCCGAGCGGCTCCCCGACGAGGGAGCCGCTCGACGAGCGGGGACACCGCGATTCGGACGACGTCTCTCAATCCTCGAAATTGCCCTGCGGCCCCTTGTCGGATTGAAGAGCGGCGGCCCGTTCCCGGATCCGGTCGGGCGTCCAGTCGGTGGGCTTATCGAGGCGTCGGGCCTTGGCGGGCGCCGCGTGGGAGCCGGCCTCTAAAATGGCCTCGATGCAGAGCGGCGCCGTGTCGCGCGAGTTGAAGACCTCCGCCATCATCCGGTAGGCGAAGTCCTCCACGCGCCGCACCATGCGTTCGCGCACCTCGCGCGGTTGCCCCAGCAGTTTGTTCTCGAAGGGCAGGTTGAGCTTCTTGTAGTCCCCGGCCTTGAGGGTGCGCGCCTGAGCGTAGGCCACCATCTCCTGCCACAGGGCCTCGGTCATCCCCTGGTCGGGCACCTTCAGGAAACGACCCTCCGCGTCCAGAAAGGCGTTGCCGTAGTCGTTGACCTCCACGCCCCAGGACACCATCTGCAGCGCGGTCGCCACGTTGGCCTTGGTCGTGCGGGTGCGCGCGGCGATCTCGCGCAGCCGGTCGGAGCTGTTGCCGGAGGTGCCGTGCTGGGCACCCGACACCTTGTAGCGGGCGACCGCCTCGTGGATGCGACGGGTGAGGTCGATCTGGATGCCCGAGTCGCTGGCCTCGATCCCGTGGGTGGTGCCGTTGTTCAGCGCGATCCAGTCCGGGAAGATCCCGTGCGCGTTGAGCCCCTGGATCAGGAAGAGGGCCTCCGCGGGCGTGGACAGCCCTTCCTTGCCCTTGATCTCGCCCACCTCCGTTTCAAGGCCGGCCCACTTCGGGACGAAGGGGTTCAGGGCGATGCTCGCCAGCAGGTTCTGGTCGTCGGTCATGTGCGAAGCATCGATCGCGATGGAGGTGATGCCCGCGTCGAACATCGAGGGGATCTCGGTGCTGCGCGACTTCCACGTCCTTGTCGCTCTTGATCCCGTAGTGGTCGGCGTGCACCGCCACCGGGACGGTGATGCCCATCTGGTTGCAGCAGGTGTCGACCAGTTGAGCGATGTTCCAGAAGTTCACCGCGCAGTAGGCCCCGGCGCCGCCTTCCGACTTGGCGATTTCGATGATGACCGCCGCGTTCGCCCTTTGCGCCGCCCGCAGGACCCCCTGGATGACAAAGGCGTTGCGGCCGTTGGCGGCCATGGCGATGGCTCCGCCCTTCATCCGCATGGCCCGGTCGACGAACTTGCCGCTGACGATCAGTGCCTGCGAGTGGGGAAACAGCTTGACCGCATTCGGCGGCCGGCCGATCTCGAGGGCCTTTTTAAATCCTTTGGGGACACGCGCTTTGGCTGTCGGCATGGCGGACCTCCTTTTCCGTCTGGGTTCGTTCGTGTCAGATGGTGCGCCTGGAGCGCAGGGTGACGATGCGGATGGATCGATCCGTGTTGCAGCGGTCAGACGAAGACGTCGACCATCAGACCGGTTGCAAACGGCCGCGGAGGCTCGACGGTGCGCCGGGCGGAGTACGTGTGGGGGAAGCCGGGGGAAGCGGGGGATTTGCCTGCCGGCCTGGGGTCCGGCATGCGCTCCCGGTAACGCCCGGGCTGCCCACGGGTCACCGCCGCGGCCACGCGGCCGGTCTGCTGAGCCGCAAACCCGGATGGTCTGACGGGCTCATATGGAACCAGGCTGTATTCGGCGCTGATCGGCATGGAAACCGCGCGATCCCTCCCTGAACCGATGTGCCACCATGCTATACCAGAACCGACCGAACTGCAAGGCGGCAGGCGGCTGGGCGTTCAGGGATCCGCGCGGTCGACGGGCGGGGACCCTCCGGGTTACTTCTGGGCCGGTTTCGCGGTTTTCGCGTTTTCCTCCATGACCCGGGCGTTATACTCATCCACCAGTTTGCGCAGGTCGTTGCTTTTGGCCTCGTACGCGCCGGCGGACTGGTTGAAGGCCTCGACGCGCTTGTTGTAGTCGGCCACCTGCTCGCGCGTTTTACGTGTTTCCTTCTCCTTGGCCAGCGCGTCCTTCTCCTTGAGCAGGGACTGATACTGCGCCTCGACCTGTTTCTTCATGTCGTCGATGCGGCCCCTGGCCGAATCGGACGGGTCCTCGTTTGCGACCGGGGCGGCGACCGCCATCTCCACCGGTGCCGCCGCTGCGGGCGCCTTGCGGTCGGCGCTCTCGTCGGTCGTCTTGGCCTCGATCGGCGCGCCCGGCGATTCCACGTAGCTGCGTGCAACCACGCGCTGCTTTTCGGGAACCTGGTTGATGTTGTCGGTGAAGCGGACATGACCGTCGGCGTCCACGTACCGGTAAAACTGCGCCAGGGTCGGTGCGGCAGAGAACAGAGTGACTGCCCAGATCGCAATAGCGAGCGCTTTCATGTCGGGTCTCCTTGGGGATGCCAATCCTCTCTCGCATATATCCGCATCTGCGCAAAAAACTTTAGCCGGCCCGGGGCGGACCGGTCGAGCCCGGGGCCGAATTTTGACAAAGAGACGTTCTCGTGTAGATTATGGCCCCGTGAGTGCCCCCGCCGCCGCTTCCCGGGCTTCTGCGGGCGGCGTGGTGTGCGTATCGCACGGGCACCTCACACCAGACGCTTCCGCACCCGGGTCAACGGGTGGGGAACGGACGCTTGAGGTCGAGGCTCCAATGAAAACGTCGTTTGCTCGTTTCGTTCTGCTGGTTTTCGTGGTGGGGGTCGTCGCGGCCGCCTGCGCTCAGAGAACCAAACCCGACCTGGTCCCACTCCCCCGGAGCAATCCGGCCGCGGATAGCCTCTTCCAGCAGGCGGACCGGAAGTACCAGTCCGGCGCGATGGTCGAGGCGCTGGCGTTGTTCAACGACTATCTCGGTCGCTACGCGGATGAGCCGTTTGCGCCTTCCGCCCTCATGCGCATCGGCGCCATCCACACCCAACTCGGCAACGGCGCCCAGGCCCGCAATGCCTACCAGCGCCTGGTGACGAATTATCCAGCCAGTCCCCTCCGGACGGACGCCCTGATCGAAACCCTGAGCTCGCTGCTGCGGGAGGGGCGTTACGCGGAGGTGGTCGCCCAGAGCGGCGAGGTGCTCGCGGCGGCGAGCATCCCGGCGCAACGGGCCCGGGTCTTCACGCTTACCGGCGACGCGCAGACCGGGTCGGGCCGCTCGTTGGAGGCGGTCGAAAGCTATACGCGGGCGTTGAAGCTCGCCGCGGCGGGCGAACAGGAGCTGATCATCCCTAAGCTCCGGACCGCCATCCTGGGCCTGAGCCCCGAGAACGTCCGAACGCTCTCCATGATGCCCGCTGACGACTTGCCCATGGACTATCTGCTCTTTCAGGCGGGGATGCTGTTCGCACGCGAGGGGCGCCCCCAGGAGGCGCGGCTGTTGCTGGAATCTTTCCGCGAGCGCTATCCCGGTCACGACCAGGCGGAGCGGGCCGAGAGAGCCCTCTCCGAGCTCCGGCCCGCCGGCCCCGCCGTCGCCACGCGGTCGGTGGGGTGTCTGCTCCCGCTGAGCGGGGACTACCAGTCGATCGGTCAGAAGGCTCTGCGCGGGGTTGAGCTCGCGGCCAGCATGCACAACGCCGCAGGGGGGCCGTTGGTCAATGTGTCGGTGAAGGACACGGAGTCGGATGCCGGACGAACGCTTCAGGCGCTGCAGGAGCTGGAGCGCGAGAACGTGTTCGGAATCGTCGGCCCGATCGTCCACGCGGAGGCGGTCAGCCGCGAGGCCCAGCGCCTCGAAATGCCCATGATGGCCGTGACCCAGAAGGAGGGGGTGGTCGGAGTGGGGGACTTCGTGTTCCGCAACTTCATGACCCCGACTGCGCAGGTGCGCTCGCTGGTGGCCTACGCCGTCGGCACTCTGGGCGTCGCCCAGGCCGTCGTGCTCTACCCGGACGAGCCGTACGGCCGGACGTTCGTGGGGCTCTTCCGTGACGAGATGAAGGCCAAGGGGGCTGATGTGCTGCTCGCGGTCCCTTACAGCCCGGAGGCGACCGACTATTCCGCCGTGATCAAGCGACTGCTGCGCTACTCCCGGGAGGTCCCCAAAGAGGGCCGACCCGAGCGCAAAGAGCCCCGGGAAACGGGGCCGCGGCGCAGTCGCAATCTGGAGGAGAAGGACACCGAGCTGGTGTTCGACTTCCAGGCGATCTTCATCCCGGACGAGCCGAAGAAAGTCGGCATGCTGGTGCCGCAGCTGGCCTACCACGACATCAAGAACGTCCAGTTGCTGGGCACCAACCTCTGGCACTCGGACGCCCTGATCCGCTACGCGGAGGCCTACGTCCAGGGGGCGATCATGCCGGACGCTTTTTTCGGCAGCAGCCCGGAGCGCCCGGTCCAGCGGTTCGTGTCGGCGTTCGAGGAGACCTACCAGGAGCGCCCGGGCTTCATCGAGGCCATCGCGTTCGACTCGGCCGCCATGTTTTTCGACGTGTTCGCGCGTCCGGACGTGCGAACACGTCGGGACGTGGCCGCGGCCCTGCGTCGTGCGGACGGGTTTCCCGGTGCGACCGGCCGGACGCGGTTCGAGGCGGATGGAGACTGCGACAAGGAGCTGCACATCCTGACGGTGCGGGGGAAGAAATTCGTCGAGCTCCAGTGAGCGGGCGGGTCAGTTCTTGAGCGCGGGCTGCCCGGTCGCCTCCAGGGCGCTGCGCCACAGCATCCCCTTGGGGTTGACGTGCTTGCGCTTGCCGGCCACGAGCTTCATGGGCACGTGCACGAAGGCGTTGTTCCAGTTGCCGATCAGCAGGTCCGTCTTGCCCGCCATGCCGGCGTGCACGGCGTTGCGCCCCAGGAAGTTGCAGAACACCCGGTCGTTGGCATTCGCCGGCAGGCTGCGGATCATGTAGCTCGGGTCGATGTACTTGATCGCGGTCGGGATGCCCCGCTCCTCGAAGTACGCAAGCATGCGCTGCTTGAGGAAGGCGCCGATGTCCTTCAGCCGGACGTTCCCGGAGATGTCCAGCTCTTTGGGTTCGTTCAGGAAAAACTTCTGCCCGGCCCCTTCGGCCACGACGATGACGGCGTGCCCCGGTCCGAAAGCCGCTTTTCCAGCGTGGCGAGAAGCCCCTTGGGTCCATCCAGCTCGAAATCCACTTCCGGGATCAGCACGAAGTTGACATCCTGCTGGGCCAGCGTCGCCGTGGCGGCAATGAACCCGGAGTGCCGACCCATGAGCTTGATCAGGCCGATGCCGTTGGGGTAGCCCTCGGCCTCGTTGCTCGCGCTGACGATCGCGCGGGTTGCGACCTCCACCGCCGTGTCGAAGCCGAACGAGCGGTCCACCATGTGGATGTCGTTGTCGATCGTCTTCGGGACCCCCACGACGCTGATCTTCAGCCGGCGGCGGAGCACCGTGTCTGAGATCGAGGTGGCGGCCGACAGGGTGCCGTCGCCGCCGATCATGAAGAGCACGCCGATGTTCATGCGCTCCAGCGCGTCCACGATTTCGTCGATGTCCTGCGGGCCGCGGCTGGAGCCGATCAAGACCCCGCCGCGCTCGTGAATGTTGACCACCTCGGCCGGGGTGAGCGGCATCGTGTCGTAGCCGTAGCGCGAGATGAAGCCGCGCAGACCGTAGCGCACCCCGAGGATGTTGCGCACCCCGTAGCCGTAGTGCAGTTCCAGCACGATCGAGCGGATGATGTCGTTCAAGCCGGGACAGAGGCCGCCGCAGGTGACCAGCGCGCACTTCAGCTTGCTCGGGTCGTAGAAGATGTGTTCCCGCGGGCCCGCCAGTTCGTAGGACGGGGCGTCGCTCTCTTCGGGCGGCCGGCAGGCGCGCTTCACGTTGATGTCGATCAGGACGCGATCGTCGTCCGAGACGAACGAGGTGCCGTTGGCCCCCTGGGCGCGCCGGGCGACCGGGCTGGGAATTCTGCAGTCACCCAGGCGGGTGATAGCGGTGTTGCGTGTTTCCATCTCCATTGCGTTCACACCCTTCGATGATCCCGCGGCCGGCATCGCATGCAGTCGCCGTCTCGGGTCCACGAGTCGAAACCGGTATAGCAGGGAACCAAAGTGTTGACAACACGGAATTCGGAGGATAAATAAACAGATTTCAGAAGCCGGATTTCTCCGGCCACTTCACGAAGATGACTGAAAGGGGATGACGTTCCATGCGATGCACCAGCGTTAAGCCCGGGATTGAGTGTCCGTTCATGACGGCCAAGGGATGTGGATATAAAGGCGGAATCTGTCAACCGATCGTGGACCAGTGCAACGGCTGCGGCCGGCAGGGGCAGCACACATCGGGGTGGTACTGCAACGTGTTCCCGGAGCCGCCGCTCAAATGGCGCATCGGGGTCTGCAACATGGCCACCCACGTCTCCGCGACCGTAGCGACCGAGCCCAAACAGAAGGTCAACCCTCTCAAGGCCAGCAAGCGCGCCGCCGGCAAGTAGTCCTCACCGACGAATCGACCCCCGCCCGGTATCGCCGGGCGGGAGTTTCGTTTCCGCTATCCCATTATCCCTTCTTTTCCAGGCTGACCCTCTCAATGCACACTGCCAGCACCTCCATCGCCCGGCGGATGTCCGCCAGCGGCGGGAAGGACGGAGCGATGCGGATGTTGCGGTCGCGCGGGTCCAGCTTGTACGGGTAGGTGGACCCGGCCGGGGTGAGCTTCACCCCTGCCTCCGCCGCCAGCTGGATCACCCGGCGCGCGCAGCCATCCCAGGTGTCGACGCTGGTGAAGTACCCGCCGGCAGGTCGGGTCCACGCGGCCACCCCCTTGCCCGACAGGTCGCGGCCGAGCACCTCCTGCACGGCGTCGAACTTGGGTTGCAGGATGGCGGCGTGTCGCTGCATGTGCCGTTCGATGCCAGCCGGGTCGATGAAAAAGCGGACGTGGCGCAGCTGGTTCAACTTGTCCGGGCCGATCGTCTGGAACCCGAGGTGCCCCTTGGCCCACTCCATGGTCGCGGTGCTGCCGGCCATGAACGCCAGGCCGCTGCCCGCGAAGGATATCTTGGAGGTGGAGCCGAAGAGGAACGCCCGCTCCGGGTGCCCTGCGCGTCGGCAGGCCTCCAGGATGTCCGCGAGCGGCGCCGGTCCCGTCCCCAGGTGGTGGACGCGAGTACGCATTGTCCCAGAAGATGCGGAAGTCCGCGGCCTTGGTGCGCATGGCGGCCAGACGCTGCACCACCTCGTCCGAGTACACGTCGCCCGGTGGGGTTGCTGTACTTCGGCACGCACCAGATGCCCTTGACGGACGCATCCCCTGCCGCCATCCGTTCGACCGCGTCCATGTCCGGGCCATCCCCGCGCAAGTCGACCGGGACCATCTCGATCCCCAGGTGCTCGCAGATGGCGAAGTGGCGGTCGTAGCCGGGGCTGGGGCAGAGGAACTTGACCGGCCGCTGCGACGCCCCAGGGCGTCGAACCCTTGCCGGCCCCGAACAGGACCGCCCAGTTCATCGCGTCGTGCATGAGCGTCAGGCTGGAGCTGCCGCCGATGATGATTTCCTCGGGTCGGACGCCCATGTAGGCGGCAAACAGGGCCTTGGCCTCGGGCAGCCCGTCCAGGCCGCCGTAGTTCCGGCAGTCGCTGCCGTCCGCGGCCTTGAACTCCGCGCGGGTGAGGCAGTCGAGCAGACCCGCGGACAGGTCCAGCTGTTCCGGGCAGGGCTTGCCGCGGGTCATGTCGAGGTTCATCTTCAGGGATTGGAAGTCCCGGTAGCGGGCAGCGAGCGATTCCCGCGCCTTCTGGCGCTGACCGGGGTTGAGGGCTTTGACGTCCGGCATGACGGGGTCCCCCTTGTGCGTGTGGTGGGTGAGAGCGCCGTTCTATATCACCGCTGCGGGTTGGGTTCAACTCGAAGGAGGGGTCAGGGGCGGTGAGGGAAAAGGGCTCAGCGTTCAGGAGAAAAAGTCGATGTCGGACGTGCCGTTTTCCTGAACCCCGAACCCTCAATCCCGGGTCCCATCTCCTGCGTCTCTCGGCCCCTTCGGCGTCCCCGTAGTCCACCCGCACCAGGAACAGGCCCTGCGGCGGCGCCGTCGCGCCCGCCCGGCGCCGGTCGCGGGACGTGAGGATGCCCACGACCGCGTCCGGCGCCATCTTGCCCAGCCCGACCGCGACGAGCGTGCCCACGATGTTGCGCACCATGCACCGCAGAAACCCGTCCGCCTCTACCGTGAAGCGCAGGCGGCGCTCGGCTGCATCGACCTCCCAGCCGGCCATGGTGATCGTGCGCACGGTGTGCGCCCGGGGGCTCCCCGAGCTTTCGAAGGCTTTGAAGTCATGACGCCCGACGATCACGTGCGCGGCCGCCTGCATGGCGTCGGTGTCGAGGGGGCGGTGGATGAACCAGGCGTACTGGCGGCCGACGGCAGCACGGTCCTCGCGGTTCAGGATATGGTAACGATACACTTTGCTGCGGGCGTCGAAACGGGCGTGGAAGGCCTCGGGTACTTGCGCGCAGGCGCGAACGGCGATGTCGGGGGGCAGCAGGCTGTTCAGCCCCTTGAGGAAAACCTCCGGGGCGAGGCCCGTGTCGGCGTGGAAATTTGCCGCCTGCCCCAGCGCGTGCACCCCGGCATCGGTGCGCCCCGCGCCGAAGACCGTAGCCGGGCGCCGGGTCATGCAGGCGATTGCGCGTTCCACCTCGGCCTGCACCGTGCGGTGCTCGGCCTGGCGCTGCCACCCGCTGTAGGCCGTGCCGTCGTATTCCAGGGTGAGCTTGAAATTGGCCATAGGGGGCACCCGGCGTCTCCGCTCACATGAGCAGCGCGGCGGAGAGGGAAAAGACGGACAGGAGGGTCGACACGGCGATGGCCGCCGACGCGAGCTCCGTGTCGCTGTTCAGCTGGGAGGAGAGGATGTAGAGCGCGGTTGAGGTCGGCAGCGCGAAGAAGACCATGCCCACCTCGAAGGACGGGCCGGAGACCCCCAGCGCTTTCATGGACGCGAAGCCGACCGCCGGGAACACCGCGAGCTTGAAGACGGATGCCGTCAGCGACAGCCGCAGATGGGCCCACAGGCCCTGGGGCGAGAGCACGCCTCCGATCGAGATCAGGGCGAGTGGCAGCGTCACGTAAGACGCCAGGCGCAGCGTGTTGTCCAGAAACGGCGGGAACCAGTGGACGAAGCGGGCATAGACCATCCCGGCGGCACACCCGAGGACGAGCGGGTTCGTGGCGAGCGCTCGGAGTGTTTGGCACGCCTGCGCCCGCGGAGAGATGGTGCGCCCCCCGAACCAGGTCAGCGTGGCGACGGCCAGGACGTTGATCAGCGGGGTCAGGACCCCGATCAGCAGCCCGAAGCGACGTACCCCCTCCTCGCCGAAGGCGCTCATCACCACGGCGACGCCGATGAAGGTGTTGAAGCGGTAGCAGCTCTGGGAGAACGACCCGGCCTGGTAGCGTGCGACGCCGGCGAAGATGATAAAGGCCGTGCTCAGGAGGGACACGGTCAGCACGGCGAGGACCCCCGCCGCATAGAACGCGGCGTCCGCGGCGAGGTCGAGCGGCGCACCGCCGATCTTCCAGAAGAGCATGACGGGGAAGAAGACGAAGTACACCAGCCGGTCGGACACTTTCAGGAATTCGGCCGTGGTGACGTTGCAACGCCGCAGGACATACCCGGCGCCGATGAGGGCGAACACCGGGAAAAGGTTTTCGAGAACGTGGATCATCAGAGGCGGTCGCAGCGGGTGTCGGCCAGCAGGTCTTCGAGGATGTCGTCCAGGCTCTCCCGGAACTCGGACAGACTATACCGCGTGCCGCAGGACCTGCAGCACAGGGTCACGGCGGTTCACGTGCGGTTCAAGCGGAGCTCGCCTCCGCAGCGCGTGCAGCGCCGTTCGAGGGCGGATGGGGACATGCATGGCTTCCTTTCGGTTGCGGGCGCGCACACCGTAGTGAAACACCGCCGGGTTGTCAAACCGCCCGCGGCAGGAGAGGCGATGCCGCGGGCGGTTTGACAAGTTATGGCGATTCTGTCAGGGGGAAGACATGGGCAAGAGGGTTCAGGGCTCGGGGTTCAGGAAAAGCGTTTCCACGGTTGAGTTTGTGGCTTTTTCCTGACCCCTGGATCCAGGGCCCGTGCGAATCGGTGCGCCTTTGTCGGTGCTGACGGCTTGACCTTTCAATCAGGAGCGCTGCCATGGATATCCTTCCCTGCCCCGGGTTCAGGGCCGCCGGGCTCGCCGCCGGCATCAAGAAGAACGGCCGCAGGGACCTCGGCCTCATCGTGAGCGACCTGCCGGCGACCGTCGCCGGGGTCTTCACCCGCAACCGGGTGCAGGCGGCCCCGGTTCTGGTCTGCCGTGAGCGGGTGCGCGGCGGCGCCTGCCGGGCGGTTGTCGCCAACAGCGGCAACGCCAACTGCTGCACCGGCGAAGCCGGGTACCGCACCGCTCTGCGCATGGCCCGCGCGGTTGCGCTCGGGGTGGATGCGGCCGAGGAGCAGGTGCTGGTGGCCTCCACCGGCGTCATCGGGGAGCCGCTGCCGGTCGAGCGGGTGGAGCAGGCGGTGCCGAACTGGTGCGGCGCCTGTCGCCGGACGGGCTGATCGGATTTCGCCGAGGCCATCATGACGACCGACCGGGTGCCCAAGGTCCTTTCGCGGCAGGGCTGCTCGACGGGGAGACCTTCACCCTGACCGGGGTGGTGAAGGGCGCGGGCATGATCCGGCCGGATGTGGCCACCATGCTCTGCTTCATCGTGACCGACGCGCGCGTGGGGGCGGGGGACCTCCAGGCCGCGCTTGCAGCGGGCGCCGACCGCTCCTTCAACTGCATCACCGTGGACGGCGACACGAGCACCAACGACACGATTCTTCTGATGGCGAGCGGGGCGTCGCCGGCGGTCGTCGAATCGGCGGCGTCCAAGGCGGCCTTCCAGTCCGCCCTGGATGACCTCATGCTTGGCCTGGCAAAGTGGGTCGTGAAGGATGCCGAGGGGTCGAACAAACTGGTGGAGATCGCGGTGCGCGGTGCGCAATCGGACGCCGACGCGCCGCCGGATGGCCGAAACCGTCGCCCATTCGCCTCTGGTGAAGACCGCCTTGTTCGGCGAGGACGCGAACTGGGGCCGGATTCTTGCGCCGCAGCCGGGCGATCGGGCGCCTGCTCGGACCCCGGGAAGGTGGACGTCTTCATCGGGCCGATCCAGATGGTGGCCTGCGGCAGCGGCTGCGGCAAAGACGTTGAGGCCGAGGCCACCCAGGTGCTGAAGCAGGCTGAATTCACCATCGCGATCGACCTGCACCTGGGGGAAGGGCGGGCGATGATGTACACCTGCGATTTCTCGATCGACTACGTCAAGATCAATGCCGATTACCGCAGTTGAAACAAATCCGAAGCACCAAATCCGAAATTCGAAACAGGTATAATATCCGGCAGTTTGTTTCGGATTTCGATATTCGGATTTAGGATTTTTCCGTGACGTTGGTTCGCCTTCAAAAATTCATAGCAGCAGCAGGCGTCTGCTCGCGCCGCAGGGCGGAGGACCTCATCCGGGCCGGGCGGGTCGAGGTCAACGGCCGTCCGGTGCTCGAGCTCGGGTCGAAGGTGAACCCGGAGGCCGACCGGGTGGCGGTCGAGGGGCAACCCGTGCGGCCCCCGGACACGCTGGTCTACATCGTCCTGAACAAGCCGCGCGGCTACGTCACGAGCTGCCGCCACCCGGGCAAGCGGATCGTGATGGAACTCGTGGACGTGCCCGGGCGGGTGTTTCCGGTCGGCCGACTGGACAAGGACTCGACCGGGCTGCTCCTGCTGACCAACGACGGCCGGCTGCACCAGATGCTTTCGCACCCCTCGTTCGACCACGAGAAAGAGTACGAGGTGGTCGTGGAACGCCCCATCCCCGACGGCGCGCTGCAGCGCATGGCCGGGGGGATGCCGATTCTGAACACCCGCACGCGCCCGGCCCGCGTCACCCGCCTCGGGGAGCGGAGCTTTCGCATTGTGCTGAAGGAGGGCCGCAACCGACAGATCCGGCGTATGGTCCGCCGGGTCGGCAACGAGGTGGTCGACCTCAAGCGCATCCGGGTGGCGGGCGTCCGCCTCGGCCGCTTGCCCGAGGGCGCCTGGCGCCACCTCACCGCCGACGAAGTGTCGGTCCTCCAGCAGCCGGCAATCCCGGAATCCGATTGAGTTCAGCTCGTCTTTCGGCCGCGCGGCACCCGCCGGGCGAGCCTCCGCGGATTTCGCACGGCCGGATTTTCATGGTACACTACACCGGATGAACTCGATTTCGTGAGAACGTGACGGAGGGTGCGGAATGGTTCGGTTCGAGCAGCTGGCAGACCGGCAGGAGAAGGTGGCGGTGGTGGGCCTGGGGTACGTGGGACTCCCCCTGGCAGTGCACCTCGCGGCGCACTTCGATGTGGTCGGCTACGACCAGAAGAGCGCTCGCGTGCAGGAGCTGCAGTCCGGGGTCGACCGCACCCTGGAAGTCGATCCGGATGCGCTGCGCGGTGCACGCCTGCAGCTCACCGACGACCCCCGCGATCTGGGCCGCTGCCGGATGGTCATCGTCGCGGTGCCCACGCCCATCGACGGCTACCGCATCCCGGACTTCACCCCGCTGGCGGGCGCCTCGACCACGGTCGGGCGGCACCTGTCCGAGGGGACCTGCGTCGTGTTCGAGTCGACGGTTTACCCCGGGGCGACCGAAGAGGTCTGCGTTCCGATCCTGGAGCGCGAGTCGGGGCTGCGGTTCGGCCGCGACTTCACCGTCGGCTATTCCCCGGAGCGGATCAACCCCGGCGACCGGGTGCACACGCTCGAGCGGGTGGTGAAGATCGTTTCAGGTTCGGACCCTGCCACGTGCGACCTCCTGGCCCAGGTCTACGGCCGGGTCGTCCGGGCGGGGATCCACCGCGCCTCATCGATCAAGGTGGCCGAGGCCGCCAAGGTCATCGAGAACACGCAGCGTGATCTCAACATCGCTCTCATGAACGAGCTTGCCATGATCTTTGAACGCGTCAAAATCGACACGCTCGAGGTGCTGGAAGCGGCCGGGACCAAGTGGAACTTCATGCCCTTCCGGCCGGGGCTGGTCGGGGGGCACTGCATCGGGGTCGACCCGTACTACCTGACCGCCAAGGCCGAGTCCCTGGGGTATCATCCGGAGATCATCCTGGCCGGTCGGCGGATCAACGACGGGATGAGCAAACACGTGGCCGAGCGCACGGTCAAGATGCTCATCGCCGCCGGCAAGCAGGTGCTCGGGGCGCGCATCGCCATCCTGGGGATCACCTTCAAGGAGGATGTGCCGGACCTGCGCAATACCAAAGTCGTCGATATCGTCCGGGAGCTCCAGGATTACGGGGTCGAGGCTCTGGTCGCCGATCCCCTGGCCGACACGGCGGAAGCCCGCGAACACTACGGGATCGATCTGCACCCGGTCGATCGCCTCGGCCGAGTCGACGCGGTCATCTTAGCCGTTCAGCACAAGGCCTACCGCGAGTTGGGACTGGCAGGGGTCGCGGGCCTCTGCGGTGCCAGCACCCCGTTGATCTTCGACGTGAAGGCCTGTTATTCGCCGGCAGAGGCTTCCCGGCTGGGCATCACCTACGCACGGTTGTGAGCCGCGGCCTGCGGTCCGTCTCCATCCATATAGTTCGGCATATTAACAGCACCGGCCCGCTCGGGTTAGGTCAGGCAAGGCCGAGTGGCACCGGCGGGCTTGCCCGCATCCTTTGCCGCCTTCAGTTCAACACGCCCCCTTCGAAATCATTTGGAAACCGTGTGCGCCTGACCAGTCCGTCTTGACAAATCGCACGCTTTTTGTTCTACCCAACCCACTTTTTCCGGCGGGCAGCGGCTCTGCCGAGCGTAGAGGGGTCCATTGATGATTCGGTTTCTGAGCGTCTGGTGCGGGGTCGCCCTGCTCTGCATGGTCCAGGGGTGTGCCACGACCGGGACCAGCCCCGCCCCGCAGCCCCCGGCTCAGCGGGCGGAGGTCGCACCGGCTCCTACCGGCAGGCCGGGCACCGCCGTGGCGTCCGTCCCCAAGCGGGATGCCAATGGCGCCCCCGGTTCTCCCCGGCCGGACACGGTCGACCCGGATGAGACCTGCATCATCGAGGACGAGGAAGCCGAGAACGCCCCGCTGCCGCCCGGCGGGAAGCAACCCGCACTCGCCCGGGCCCTTTACTACTGCAGGCTGGCGCAGGCCCATTGGAAGCGCGGCGACGTCGAGAGCGCCATCGACACGCTCGACCGGGCCTATGCCCTGGTGCTGTCGGTCGACCCCGGAAACGACGCCGATCTCCTGCAGGAAAAAGAAGACCTGCGGTACACGATTTCCAAACGCATTCTCGAAATCTACTCGTCCCGCCACCTGGTCGTGAACGGCAAGCGCAACGAGATACCGCTGACGATCAACAAACACGTCCAGGACGAGATCGACTCCTTCACCGTCGGTCGGGAACGGGATTTCTTTGTCGACGCCTACCGGCGGTCCGGGCGGCATCGGGCCCGGATCGAGGCCGCCTTGCAGGCGGCGGGTCTGCCGGTTGAACTGGCCTGGCTGCCGCTGATCGAAAGCGGTTTCAAAGTGACCGCCCTTTCTCCGGCCCGCGCGCTGGGATTGTGGCAGTTCATCCCGTCCACCGGCTACCGCTACAACCTGAACCGGGACCGCTACATCGACGAGCGCCTGGACGCCGAGAAGGCCACCCGCGGCGCGATCGACTACCTCAAGGAGCTGCACGGGATGTTCGGGGACTGGACGACCGTGCTGGCGGCTTACAACTGCGGGGAGAACCGGGTCCTGCGGACGATCCAGTCCCAGAACATCAATTACCTCGACAACTTCTGGGACCTCTACGAGCGGCTGCCGCGGGAGACGGCGCGCTACGTCCCGCGCTTTCTGGCCACCGTGCACATCGTTCAGAACCTGTCGCGGTATGGCCTGGCGGATGTGGCGGTCGACTCGCCGCAGCGTTACGAGACCGTGACCATCCCCCGCCAGTGCAGCCTGAGAAGCGTCGCCCAAACAACCGGGCTCGACATCGATCTGCTCCAGGAGCTGAATGCCGAGTTGCGCCAGGGGATCTTGCCGGAAGACGGCTACGAGCTGCGCGTGCCGCGAGGGGAGGCCGCGCGGGTCGCCACCCGGGTGGTCGAGATCCCAGTCTACCGCGAGCCGCCGCCGGTGATCACGGTGGTGCGGCACAAGGTGCAGAAGGGGGATACGATCGAAACGCTCACCCGGAAATACGGCAGCGACGAACGAAGCATTCTGGCCGCAAACAACCTGCGCCGGCCGGGGCCCCTGCCCGTCGGGAGCACCTTGCGGGTGCCCATAAACTGCCCGCCCGATCGCGCTGCTTCCCCGGCGGCGGCCGCCGCCAAGTCCGGGGCGCATCCCAAGGTGGTGGAGCACGTAGTGCGAAAAGGGGACACCCTGGCCGACCTGGCCAAACACTATGGAACCACCCCCGAGGAGATCCAGAAGCAGAACAAGCTGACAAGACCGGGACTCAAGACGGGGCAGGTGCTGCGGATTGCCCCGATGCCCGTCCCTGCGTCTCCGGCCAAGCCGGCAGCGCCCAAGCCCAAGGCCGGGGTCTATGCCGTGCGCGACGGTGATTCCGTCTATTCGATCGCCCGGCGACACAGCATGTCCGTCGAGCGGCTGCTCGCCCTGAACCACCTCGACGTCCGCAGCAAGCTGCAACCGGGCCAGAAGTTGGCCGTGGACAACTGACCCGCGCCCAAAAACGACTTGCTATCTTTCGAAGCAGCCATATAATGGCTTAAATTTTTGCTTGACATATCGTCATAAAGCACATAATTAGCCTTTTTCTGAAAAGGCTGTGGTCGGGTTTTTGCGCTCCGCCGCCGTTCTTTTGCGCGTAGACGGCTGACCGCTGCCAGCGTAGCTCAGCTGGTAGAGCTACTGATTTGTAATCAGTGGGTCGGGGGTTCGAATCCCTCCGCTGGCTCCAGGCGTCGGTCAACGAGTGGGTGCCCGCCGGAAGCAAATCGGCGTCCAGTGTTTCGTTTACGGTTGGTTTGGTGGTTCCGGTGGGGTTCCCGAGCGGCCAAAGGGAACAGACTGTAAATCTGTCGGCGAACGCCTACGGAGGTTCGAATCCTCCCCCCACCACCATCCTGAGAAGAGTCTTGTGTAGGAGATTTCGGCTGCCGAGCTCGAGATCGATAGTCACTACAGGACTTCCTGCATGAGTAGTGTGCCTCTTTGGGGGGCCGGACGCCCCGCCGGTAGGCGGGGGCGGACGAGACGGCCAGCGTGCAGACGCGGGTGTAGCTCAGCTGGTAGAGCTCCAGCCTTCCAAGCTGGATGTCGCGAGTTCGAATCTCGTCGCCCGCTCCACCCCGCTGACAAGGCCGTAGGCCGGCCAGGTTGATTCGAGCCCATGTAGCTCAGTCGGTAGAGCGCTTCCTTGGTAAGGAAGAGGTCCACCGGTTCGATTCCGGTCATGGGCTCCACTTCTTTCCGCCGTCCGCTGCGGCGGTGGCGGCATCAGCGAAACACCTTATTCAACTTCGGAGGAACGACGATATGGCCAAGCAGAAGTTTGAGCGGAAGAAGCCGCACGTGAACGTGGGGACGATTGGTCACATTGATCACGGGAAGACGACGTTGACGGCGGCGATCACCAAGCAGCTGAGCCTGAAGGGGATGGCGAGTTACGTGCCGTTCGACCAGATTGACAAGGCGCCGGAGGAGAAGGAGCGGGGGATCACGATAGCGACGGCGCACGTGGAGTACGAGACGGCGAACCGGCACTATGCGCACGTGGACTGTCCGGGTCATGCGGACTACATCAAGAACATGATCACGGGTGCGGCGCAGATGGACGGAGCGATATTGGTGGTGGGGGCCGACGACGGGCCGATGCCGCAGACGCGGGAGCACATTTTGTTGGCGCGCCAGGTGGGGGTGCCGTACATTGTGGTGTTTTTGAACAAGTGCGACATGGTGGACGATCCGGAGCTGATCGAGCTGGTGGAGTTGGAGCTGCGGGAGTTGCTGAGCAAGTATGATTTTCCTGGGGACGACATTCCGATCGTGCGGGGCAGTGCGTTGAAGGCGTTGGAGGCGGACGATCCTAAGAGTGATGCGGCCAAGTGCATATTTGAGTTGATGGCGGCGGTGGACGGGTATGTCCCGGAGCCCAAGCGGGAGATTGACAAGCCGTTTTTGATGCCGATCGAGGACGTGTTCAGCATTTCGGGGCGCGGGACGGTGGTGACGGGGCGCGTGGAGCGGGGAGTGGTGAAGGTGGGCGAGGATGTGGAGATCGTGGGGATTCGGCCGACGCTGAAGACGGTGTGCACGGGCGTGGAGATGTTCCGCAAGCTGTTGGACGAGGGGCGCGCGGGGGACAACATTGGGGTGTTGCTGCGGGGGACCAAGCGCGACGAGGTGGAGCGGGGCCAGGTGGTGGCCAAGCCGGGGTCGATCACGCCGCACACGAAGTTCAAGGCCGAGGTGTACATATTGAGCAAGGAGGAGGGGGGCCGTCACACGCCGTTTTTCAATGGGTATCGGCCGCAGTTTTATTTTCGGACGACGGACGTGACGGGGATATTGGATTTGCCGGAGGGGGTGGAGATGGTGATGCCGGGGGACAACGTGGCGATCACCGCGGAGTTGATCACGCCGATCGCGATGGAGAAGGAGCTGCGGTTTGCGATACGGGAAGGCGGACGCACGGTGGGCGCCGGCGTGGTCGCTGAAGTCATCCAGTAATCAGGGAAAAGGAGACGACTTGTGAGAGTGATCATCACGCTTGCCTGCGGGGAATGCAAGCGCCGAAACTATACGACCACCAAGAACAAACGCACGACGCCGGACAAGCTCGAATTTTCGAAGTACTGCCGGTTCTGCCGCAAGCACACGGCCCACAAGGAAACGAAGTGAGTGCGGGCGGCCCTCCGGCCAGACAGGCGGCGCGGCCGCGGGCAGATCGATTTGCATGCAGGCCAGTAGCTCTAACGGTAGAGCATCGGACTCCAAATCCGGGTGTTGGGGGTTCGAATCCCTCCTGGCCTGCCACCTTTTTCAAGAGTGAGTCCAGACGGCTGAAGCCGGTAGTGTAACCCCGGCTGTGCCGGCGGGCTTTCCTCAGTTTGGGAGACCGATGGGACGCATCTTACGCAAGAAACCGACGATCCTGAAGAAGAAAAAGAGACCCGAGGACGCCACATCGTCGGAGACGGCCGACCCGTCGGCCGAGTCCGATCGGGCTGTCGCGACAAAGGAAGCGGACGCCGATGCGAGGAACAGGCCGGCCCCCGTGATCCGGAAGCCGCAGACTGCACCGGCGGTCGTAGCGGCTCTGCCGGCGGACAATGTCTTCACGCGGTCGCTACAGTTCCTGAGGGAAGTCAAGATCGAGCTCAAGAAGGTCACTTGGCCGTCGCGCCAGCAGACGCTGGGGTCCACGCTGGTGGTCATCGTCCTGGTCATGATCATCTCCGTCTTTCTCGGGACGGTCGACCTCGGGCTGTCCGGCGCGATCCGGTCCCTGTTCAGGTAGCGGAGGAGAAACCCGTGGCGCTCAGATGGTATGTCGTTCATGTCTACTCGGGCTTCGAGAACAAGGTCAAGCTGGCCTTACAGGAGCGCGCTGCGTCATCCCCGCACGCCGAGAAGTTCGGGGAGGTCATCGTGCCGACCGAGGAGGTCGTCGAGCTGGTCAAGGGCAAGCGCAAGACCTCGTCGCGCAAGTTCTACCCGGGCTACATCCTGGTCCGCATGGAGCTCGACGACGAAACGTGGCACATCGTCAACAACACCGCCAAGGTCACCGGCTTCCTCGGCGGGCGGCAGAAACCGGCCCCGCTTTCGGACGCCGAGGCCGAACAGATCATCAAACGTATGGAAGCCGGAAAGCGTCAGCCGCAGCCGAAGTACTTCTTCGACATCGGCGACGACATCCGCGTGATCGACGGCCCCTTCACCAACTTCAACGGCACGGTGGAGGAGGTCAACCAGGAGAAGGGCAAGATCAAGGTTCTTGTCAGCATTTTCGGCCGGGCCACCCCGGTCGAACTGGATTTCGTCCAGGTTCAGAAGATGTAACGCGCCGTCCGCCGAAGGTCCGGCCGGGGGGTCTGCCCCCGCTGCGAACCGCCGGGCGGCCGGGCGATCATGAGCTCAGGAGAAGAATAGACCCATGGCAAAAAAAGTGATGGCATTGGTAAAACTTCAGGTCGAAGCAGGGAAGGCCAACCCGTCGCCGCCGATCGGTCCGGCCCTGGGACAGCACGGCGTGAACATCATGGATTTCTGCAAGGCGTTCAACGCCCGCACCGCCAACGACGCCGGCATGATCATCCCGGTGGTGATCACGATCTTTCAGGATCGATCCTTCACCTTCATCACCAAGACGCCCCCGGCGGCAATCCTGCTCAAGAAGGCCGCCAAGATCGCCAAGGGCGCGAAGGACCCCAAACGCGAAAAGGTCGGCAAGATCAGCCGGCAGCAGCTGGAGGAAATCGCCAAACAGAAGATGGTCGACCTGAACGCGTACGACCTGGAGCACGCCTCCCGCATCATCGAAGGCACGGCCCGGAGCATGGGGATCGAAATCGGGTAGCTGAGAGAACACGCTGACGCCCGGGCATCGCGCCACCGCCCGCGGCGTGGGATAGACAAGGAGAGCGAAACAGAGATGCCTAAGCGGGGAAAGAAATACGCAGCAGCCAAGCAGACAATCACCGGCCCTTCCGGCATAGGAGTTGCCGATGCCGTGAAGCTCGCGGTCGAATCGTCCTTCGCCAAGTTCGACGAAACCGTGGACGTGGCCGTCCGCCTGGGGGTCGACCCCCGTCACGCCGACCAGATGGTCCGCGGCAGCGTGGTCCTTCCGAACGGCATCGGTAAAACGGTCCGCGTTCTGGTTTTTGCCAAGGGCGAGAAGGAAAAAGAAGCCCAGGACGCCGGAGCGGATTACGTGGGCGGCGACGACTTGGTGGAGAAGATCAAGGGGGGCTGGTTCGACTTCGACAAGGTCGTGGCCACGCCGGACATGATGGGTGCGGTCGGCAAGATCGGTAAAATCCTCGGCCCGCGCGGACTCATGCCCAACGCCAAGACCGGGACGGTCAGCTTCGACGTGACCCGCGCCGTCAAGGAACTCAAGGCGGGCAAAATCGAGTTCCGGGCGGAGAAGGCCGGCATCGTGCACGCGCCCATGGGCAAGGTGTCCTTCGGCGTGGAGAAGCTCGTGCAGAACGTTTCCGCCTTCCTCGAAACCATCCTGCGCATGAAACCCTCGAGCAGCAAGGGTACGTATGTACGGGGGATCGCCATTTCCACCACCATGGGGCCGGGGGTCAAGATCGACACCACCCTGGTGAAGGACATGGCGAAGTAACGGGAGCGACTCGGATCATCAGGTAGCAACAGACGACGGTGCGAAGCGACCCTCTCCGCCGGCAGGCGGCGGGCGGCCGTTGCGCGACTGCGTCTATTTTTTCTGTCAAAGACCGTAGGCACTGAGGGTTTAATCGGCGCGTGCGCCGGCCTACCGAGACAGAGGGACTCTAGCGGGTATGCCGATCCGGATGCCCGACAGCACCCCTGGATCGGCTTTGGGACCTCCGGTTTTTCAGAAACCCCGAAGGAGGTGAGAACGCATTTGAAAATCGAAGAGAAGAAGGAAATCGTTGACGACCTGCACGGCCGCTTCGCGAAATCCAGCCTCGTCATCCTGACGGACTTCACCGGGCTGGACGTCGCGATGGTGAGCGATCTCCGCCGCAAGCTGAAGGACGCGGGGGTCGAGTACAAGGTGGCCAAGAACACGTTGATGGCGAGAGCCTCGGAGGGCACTCCAGCGGCGGTCCTGAAAGACCTCTTTCAGGGCCCCGGTGCCGTCGCGATCAGCTACGCGGACCCCGTGGCGCCGGCGAAGATTCTGACGAAGTTTGCCGACGACAGCAAGAAACTCGGGATCCGGGCGGCGGCGCTCAACGGCAAACTCATCGACCTCAGCGCGGTCAAGGCGCTGGCCGCCCTGCCGTCGCGGGAGGTGCTGCTCAGTCAGTTGCTGTCGGTCATGGCGGCCGTCCCGACCTCGATGGTGCGGGTGCTGGCCGGTGTGCCGCGCGGCCTGCTGAACGTGCTCAACGCCCACAAGGACAAAAAGGAGTCGACCGCCGATCCGGCCACCGCGTGACGCGGGCCGTACGCGGGTCGGCGCAATTCCACCGATTCGGACTATCACCGGATTCGATTTCGAAGAAAGAACTGGAGGAACAACCCCATGGCAAACGTGACCAAAGAAGATGTGATCGAGTTCATCTCCAACATGTCGGTGTTGGACCTGTCCCTGCTCGTCAAGGAGTTGGAGGAGAAGTTTGGTGTGTCGGCGGCCGCCCCCATGGCGATGATGGCCGCCGGTCCCGCCGCCGCAGCCGCGGCCCCGGCGGAGGAGAAGACCGAGTTCGACGTCATCCTGACGGCACACGGCGAAAAGAAGATCAACGTGATCAAGGAAGTCCGGGCCATCACCGGTCTGGGGCTCAAGGAAGCCAAGGATCTGGTCGAAAGCCCGCCCAAGCCCGTTAAGGAAGGCATCGCCAAGGCGGACGCCGAGAAGGTCAAGGCACAGCTTGAAGCCGCCGGCGCCACCGTGGAGATCAAATAGTCAGCGACTAACCGAAACCCGTGGCCTGCTGCCTGCATCGCTGAACCGCCGCCTCCCCTGCAGCAGCCCACGGGCATCAATCGCCTGTCCGACATCAGTCCACATCTGATTTCAGGTGCCGTAACCTCAACCCCCATTGCGGAGTTGCTATGTCCGAGAGACTTATGGCAAGCAAGCGTATTCGCAAAAGCTTTGGCAAGATCGATAAGATCGTCGACATCCCCGACCTGATCGGGATGCAGCGGGATTCGTTTGCACGATTTCTGCAAATGGACGTTCCTCACGAGAAGCGTGAGGAGATCGGTCTGCAAGCGGTGTTCAAATCGGTGTTCCCTATTAAAGATTTCACAGGGAGCGCCTCGCTGGAGTTCGTCTCCTACCGGTTCGGCGAGATCAAGCATACGATCGAGGAGTGCATCCACCGCGGGATGAGCTATGAGATCCCCGTGCGCATCACCGTGCGGCTGGTTGTCTACGATGTGGACGCCGAGTCCGGTGTCTCCAACATCCGCGATATCAAGGAGCAGGAGATTTACTTCGGCACCATCCCGCTGATGACGGCCAAGGGGACCTTCATCATCAACGGCACCGAGCGCGTGGTGGTCAGCCAGTTGCACCGCTCCTCGGGCGTGTTCTTCGACCACGACAAGGGCAAGACCCACTCCAGCGGCAAGATCATCTACAGCGCGCGTGTCATTCCGGTCCGGGGCTCCTGGATCGACATGGAGATCGACCCCAAGGACATCGTCTACATCCGGATCGACCGGCGCCGCAAATTCCCGGTGACCACCCTGTTCAAGGCCTTCGGCTACACCTCCGAAGACCTCCTGGCCTATTTCTACCGCACCGAGCGCGTGATTGTGCAGAGCAAGCGCTACTTCAAGGCCTTCGACGAAGATCTGCTGAAGGGGCAGCGGGCCAGCCGCGACGTCAAGGACAGCGAGACGGGCGAGATCCTGGTCAAGAAGGGCCGCCAGTACAACGTGCGCGTCCTGAAGCGGCTCAAGGCGCTCGGGACCGACATGGTGCCGATCAACGCGGAGGAGATCTACACCCGCGCCTTCGCCTTCACCATCGCCCACCCGCAGACCGGGGAGCCGGTGGTGCGGGCCAACGACACCGTCGATGAGGAGAGCCTCAACCGACTCGCCGAGGCGGGCGTCGGCGAGTTCGACCTGCTGTTCATCGACGGGCTGTCCAGCAGCGACTCGGTCCGCAAGACCCTGCTGCTCGACAAGGTGGACAGCAAGGAAGAGGCCTTGATCGACATCTATCGCCGGCTGCGGCCGGGCAACCCGGCCACTCCGGAGGTGGCGCAGGAGTTCATCGACAACCTCTTCTTCAAGTCCAACTACTACGACCTGTCCGGGGTCGGTCGCCTCAAGATCAACCAGCGCCTGGGCGTCACCAGCGCACCGGATCTCAGCATCCTGCGCAAGGAGGATATCCTGCTCACGGCCAAGTCGCTGATCGAGCTGCGGGATACCCAAGGGGTCGTGGACGACATCGACCACCTCGGCAACCGCCGCGTGCGGGCCGTCGGCGAGCTGCTCGAGAACCAGTACCGCATCGGTCTCGTGCGCATGGAGCGTGCGATCAAGGAACGCATGAGCCTGCAGGAGGTCGACGCCCTGATGCCCCACGACCTGGTCAACCCCAAGCCGGTGTCGGCCGTGGTCAAGGAGTTTTTCGGCACAAGCCAGCTGTCACAGTTTATGGACCAGACCAACCCGCTGTCGGAAACCACCCACAAGCGGCGTTTGAGCGCCCTGGGGCCAGGCGGCCTGACCCGCGAACGAGCCGGGTTCGAGGTGCGTGACGTGCACCCCTCCCACTATGGCCGCATCTGCCCGATCGAGACCCCGGAAGGTCCTAACATCGGCCTGATCGTCTCGCTCAGCACTTACGCCCGTGTGAACGACTACGGATTCATCGAGACCCCGTACCGGGTGGTCGAGGGAGGGCGGGTGTCCGAGCGCGTGAGGTTCCTGGACGCCTTCGAGGAAAAGTCGCTGCCCATCGCCCAGGCGAACGCGACCCATGAACGAGAAGGGCCAGTTTTCGAACACGACGGTCACCTCGCGCGTGGCGGGCGAGTTCATGATGGTCAACCGGGAGGAGATTGAGCTGATGGACATCTCCCCCAACCAGTTGGTGAGTGTGTCGGCCTCCCTGATTCCCTTCCTCGAGAACGACGACGCCAACCGGGCGCTTATGGGCTCCAACATGCAGCGTCAGGCGGTGCCGCTGCTGATGAACGAGGCGCCTCTGGTGGGCACGGGCATCGAAGGGGTCGTCGCCAAGGACTCCGGGGTCACGATCGTCGCACCCCGCGACGCCGAGGTCGTGGACGTCGACGCCTCGCGGATTGTGCTCAAGCACGACCCGACCGGCGAACCCAACGAGAAGAACGTGACCATCTTCAACCTCTCCAAATTTGTGCGGTCGAATCAGAACACCTGCTTCAACCACCGCCCGATCGTCGTCAAGGGGCAGCGGGTGCGCGCCGGCGAAATCATCGCCGACGGCCCGGCGACCGACCAGGGCGAGCTCGCGCTCGGCAAGAACGTGACGGTCGCGTTCATGCCCTGGGGCGGGTACAACTTCGAAGACTCGATTCTGGTGAGCGAGCGTCTGGTGCGCGACGGGGTTTACACCTCGGTGCACATCGAGGAGTTTGAAGTGGTGGCGCGCGACACCAAGCTCGGCAAGGAAGAGATCACTCGCGACATCCCCAACGTCGGCGACGAGGCCCTCAAGAACCTCGACGACAGCGGGATCATCCGGCTGGGGGCCGAGGTGAAACCGGGCGACATCCTGGTCGGGAAAATCACCCCCAAGGGCGAGAGCCAGCTGTCACCGGAGGAGAAGCTGCTGCGGGCGATCTTCGGCGAAAAGGCCGGGGACGTCAAAGACACCTCCCTGCGGGTCCCGCCGGGAATCCAGGGGATCGTCATCGACGCCAAGGTCTTCTCCCGCCGCGGGGTCGAGAAAGACGATCGCACCCGCATGATCGAGGACGAGGAGATCGCCAGTCTCGAGAAGGACCGCGACGACGAGCTCACGGTGATCGAAGACGTCGTGCGGGCCCAGATCGCCGACCTGCTGAACGGCCAGAAGCTCCAGGCCCCGCTCAAGAAGGGCAAGAAGATCTACGCCAACAGCGGGGTCAAGCTGGACGCCAGTGCCCTCGAGGGGGTTCCGGTGGCCGCGCTGGAGGGGGTCGTGCTCAAAGATGCGCAGATGACTCAGCAGGTGCACGACATTCTGGAGCGCTACCGCGACCAGCGCGAGCTCTGCCGCCTGGCCTTCGAACAGCAGGTGAGCCGCTTCGAGCGCGGCGACGAACTGCCGCCCGGCGTGATCAAGATGGTCAAGGTGTACGTGGCGATGAAGCGCAAACTTTCGGTCGGCGACAAGATGGCCGGCCGCCACGGCAACAAAGGCGTCGTCTCCCGGATCCTGCCGGTGGAGGACCTGCCCTACTTCGAGGACGGCACCTCGGTCGATATGGTGCTCAACCCTCTCGGGGTCCCTTCGCGTATGAACGTCGGCCAGATCCTCGAGATCCACCTGGGGCTCGCGGCCAAGGGGCTGGGCGACCAGATCAACCAGTTCCTCGCCGATCAGAAGGTCGGCAAGCTGCGGGAGAAGATGCGCCGCGTCTTCACCGGCGCCCCCGAGCGCAAGTTCATCGGGACATTGAACGACGACGACCTGCAGCAGTTTGCGCGCTTCTACCGCAATGGGGTCCACATGGCGACCCCGGTCTTCGACGGCGCCAAGGAGGACGAGATCAAGACCCTGCTGGAAGAGGCCGGCCATGACCGGTCCGGCCAGACGACCCTCTACAACGGGCACACGGGCGAGCCCTTTGACAAGAAGATCACCGTCGGCACCATGTACATGATGAAGCTGCACCACCTGGTCGACGATAAGATCCACGCCCGCTCGATCGGACCCTACTCGCTGGTGACCCAGCAGCCCCTGGGCGGCAAGGCCCAGTTCGGCGGCCAGCGGCTGGGCGAGATGGAGGTGTGGGCGATGGAGGCCTACGGCGCCGCTTACGCGCTGCAGGAGTTCCTGACGGTCAAGTCCGACGACATGGCCGGCCGCACCCGCATGTACGAGAAGATCGTCAAGGGGCAGAATGTGCTCGAGCCGGGCATCCCCGAATCCTTCCGCGTCATGACCAAGGAGCTTCAGTCCCTCGGCCTGGACATCGGACTGCTGGAGGATCTCGACCAGGCCGCATCCGCCGCGGAATAGGCGCGTCGGGCCGGAGAACGCCTGAAATACACCCTACTCCCACAGGAGTGAGATGATGGATACGCTATACGACTTTTTCGCCAAACCGACTGACCCGCGCAAGTACCGCGCCATCCGGATTGCCCTCGCATCCCCCGAGCAGATCCGCAAATGGTCCCACGGAGAGATCAAGAAACCCGAAACCATCAACTACCGGACGTTCAAGCCGGAGCGCGACGGGCTGTTCTGCGCCAAGATCTTCGGGCCGACCAAGGACTACGAGTGCAACTGCGGCAAGTACAAGCGCATGAAACACCGCGGGGTGATCTGCGAGAAGTGCGGCGTCGAGGTCATCCAGTCCAAGGTGCGGCGCGAGCGCATGGCGCACATCGAACTGGCCACGCCGGTCTCCCACATATGGTTCCTGAAGAGCCTGCCCAGCAAAATCGGCAACCTGCTCGACCTGACCCTCAAGAACATGGAGAAGGTCCTCTACTTCGACAGCTACATCGTCCTCGACCCCAAAGACACGCCGCTCGTCAAGGGGCAAATGCTCTCGGACGAGAAGTATATGGAGGCCCTCGAGACCTACGGGCCGAAGTTCACCGCCGGCATCGGCGCCGAAGCGGTGCAGGTCATGCTCCAGGAAATCGATTTGGAGAAGCTCTACCACGAGCTGCGAGCCGACATCCGCGAGACTGGCTCGATCGCCAAGCGCCAGAAGCTGGCCAAGCGGCTGAAGATCGTGGACGCCTTCAGGCGTTCGGGGATCGACCCGACCTGGATGATCATGGACGTCATCCCGGTGCTGCCGCCCGACCTGCGGCCGCTGGTCCCGCTCGAGGGCGGGCGTTTCGCCACCTCCGACCTGAACGACCTCTACCGCCGCGTCATCAACCGCAACAACCGGCTGCGGCGGCTGATCGACCTCAAGGCCCCGGACATCATCGTGCGCAACGAGAAGCGCATGCTGCAGGAGTCGGTCGACGTGCTGTTCGACAACGGTCGGCACGGCCGGGTGATCACCGGGACCAACAAGCGGCCGCTCAAGTCCCTGAGCGACACTCTCAAGGGCAAGCAGGGACGCTTCCGTCAGAACCTGCTCGGCAAGCGCGTCGATTACTCCGGCCGTACGGTCATCACGGTCGGCCCCGACCTGCGGTTGCACCAGTGCGGGCTGCCGAAGCAGATGGCGCTCGAGCTTTTCAAGCCGTTCGTCTACTACCGCCTGGAGCTGAAGGGCATGGTCTCCACCGTGAAGAGCGCCAAAAAAATGGTGGAGCGCGAGGTCCCGGAGGTATGGGACACGCTGGACGAGGTGGTCAAGGAGTACCCGGTCATGCTCAACCGCGCGCCCACCCTGCACCGGCTGGGGATCCAGGCCTTCGAGCCGATCCTGATCGAGGGCAAGGCCATCCAGCTGCATCCGCTGGTGTGCACGGCCTTCAACGCCGACTTCGACGGCGACCAGATGGCGGTGCACGTGCCGCTGTCGGTGGAGGCCCAGATCGAGGCGCGCGTGTTGATGCTTTCCTCGAACAACATCCTCTCCCCGGCCAACGGCAGCCCGATCATCGTGCCCAGCCAGGACATCGTGCTCGGGACCTACTACATGACCCGCGGCATCACGGGCCGTCGCGGTGAGGGCAAGTCCTTCGCCAATACCGGCGAGGTCCGCATGGCCTACGACGCGCGCGAGGTCGAGCTGCACAGCAAGATCAAGGTGCGCATGCAGGGCAAACGCTACGACACCACCGTGGGCCGCGTGCTGCTCTGGGAAATCATCCCCAAGGTGGACATCCTCGAGCTGCGCCACATCGGGCTCGACACCCGCGAGGAGGCCGAGGCGGCCCGCGACCGGCTTCAGTCCGGCACGGCCTTCGCGGAGCTCGCCCAGGAGCTCGCAACCGACCCCGAGGGGGCCGGCGACGGCTCGATCGGCAAGCTCACCTACAACGAGTTCAAGAGCGTCTTCAACTGCGACGAGGCGGACGTGGACCTGATCTTCGGTCTGGCGGTCGGCGCGATCAGCCCGATCATCGAGGCCGACAACGTTTTCCACCTCTTCGACGTGGTCAAGAAGGAGCCCGCGGTCCCGTTCGACGCCGTCAACAACGTCATGGACAAGAAGGTGCTCCGGCAGCTGGTCGACCACGTCTACCGCAACCTCGGACCCAAGGCGACGGTCATTCTTTCCGACCGGCTGAAGGACATCGGCTACAGCTACTCCACCCGTGGCGGCCTCTCGATCTGCATCGACGACATGATCATCCCGCCGTCGAAGGGGGGGATCCTGAAGAAGGCCGAGGAGCAGGTGTCCGAGATCGGCCGGCAGTACGTCGAAGGCCTGATCACCCAGGGAGAGAAGTACAACAAGGTGGTCGACATCTGGGCCAAGGCGACCGACGACGTCGCCAACGAGATGATGGCGGTCATGAAGCTCGCGCCGGTCACCCGCAAGGACGGGTCGCCGCTGCTCGACTCCAAAGGCAAGCCCGTGATCGAGGAGAGCTTCAACCCGATTTACATGATGGCCGACTCCGGGGCGCGCGGCAGCAAGGACCAGATGCGGCAGCTGGCCGGCATGCGCGGCCTCATGGCCAAACCTTCGGGTGAAATCATCGAGACCCCGATCAGCGCCAACTTTCGCGAGGGGCTCTCGGTGCTGCAGTACTTCATCTCGACCCACGGCGCCCGCAAGGGTCTGGCCGACACCGCACTGAAGACCGCGAACTCCGGCTACCTCACGCGGCGGCTGGCCGACGTCTCCCAGGACTGCGTGATATCGGAAGTGGACTGCGGGACCATGGCCGGGGTGGAGCTCGAGCCCCTGGTCGAGGGCGGCGAGATCATCCAGGTCCTGGGCGAGCGCATCCTGGGCCGCACCGCGCTCGACGACATCATCGACCCGTTCACGGAGGAGGTCATCGCCCGCGCCGGGCAGGCCATCGACGAGCACGTGGTCGAGCGGGTCGAGCAGTCCGGCCTCACGTCGGCCAAGATCCGCTCGGTGCTGACCTGCCGGTCGCGGGAAGGCGTCTGCTCCAAGTGTTACGGCCGAGATCTGGCCCACGGCCGCCCGGTCGAGATCGGCCAGGCGATCGGCATCCTGGCCGCGCAGTCGATCGGCGAGCCGGGTACGCAGCTCACCATGCGGACCTTCCACATCGGCGGCACCGCCAGCCGGCGCGTCGAGCAGGCGGACATCCGCGCGCGCTTGGAGGGCACCGTCAAGTTCGTGGATCTGAATGCGTCCAAGAACTCGGAGGGCGCCTTCGTGGCCATGAACCGCAGCGGCGGCAAGCTCATCATCATGAGCGACAGCGGCCGTGAGCTCGAGAGCTTCCCGGTGATCTACGGCGCGCACCTGAACGTCAAGGCAGGGCAGAAGGTCAAGGCCGGAGAGCAGCTGGCAACCTGGGACCCCTTCACGACTCCGATCATCACCGAGGTCGACGGCGCGGTCAAGTTCGGCGACATCGTTCCGGGCCGCACCATGCAGGAGAAGGTCGACCCCGTGACCGGCAAGTCCAGCCAGATGATCATCGAGTCCAAGAGCGCCGAGGAGCGGCCGCGCATCTCCATCAAAGACAAGGAGGGCAAGACGGCCAAGCTGCCGGCCTCCTCCGGGTTCGCGCGCTACGTGCTGCCGATCAACGCCATCCTGCTGGTCGAGGAAGGCGACACGGTCAAGGCGGGCGACCTCGTCGCCAAACTGCCGCGTGCGACCACCAAGACTAAAGACATCACCGGAGGTCTGCCGCGCGTGGCCGAGCTCTTCGAGGTGCGTAAGCCGAAGGAGGTGGCCGTTCTCAGCGAGATCGACGGCTACGTCGCGATCTCCAAGGGAACCAAGAAGGGCAAGCAGAAGGTGACCATCACCCCGGTGGACGTGGGCGACAAACGGGAGTACCTGATCCCGCGCGGCAAGCACATCAACGTCTACGAGGGTGACTACGTGCGCGCCGGCGAGGCCCTGATCGGGGGGTCCGCCATCCCGCAGGACATCCTCAAGATCAAGGGCGAGGTGGCCCTGGCTAAATATTTGGTGGACGAGGTGCAGGAAGTCTACCGCCTGCAGGGGGTGCGCATCCACGACAAGCACATCGAGGTCATCGTGCGCCAGATGATGCGGCGCGTGAGGGTGATGGACGTGGGCGACACGGACTTCGTGCTCGAGGAGCAGGTCGATCGCCAGAAGTTCGAGGAAACCAACCAGGTCGTGGTGTCCAAGGGCGGCAAGCCGGCCATCGGCGAGCCCCTGATCCTGGGCATCACCAAGGCCTCGCTCAGCACCGAGAGCTGGGTGTCGGCGGCCTCGTTCCAGGAGACCACCAAGGTTCTGACGGATGCCAGCATCCAGGGAGCCGTGGACCGGCTGCGGGGTCTCAAGGAGAACGTCATCATGGGGCGGCTTATCCCGGCCGGCACCGGCATGCCCCAGTTCGAGCAACTGGAGTTGGAAGTCGCCCAGTAACGATCTGGTAATAATTGGAAAACCGTTCGACTCGCCGATCTATCGGCCCGGCGGGTCGAACGGAGCCGCTGGCAGTGCGGGACTCTCCCGGGCAGGGAGATTGGCCCCTGGTCCCGGCCGCGTCGAGCGTCGCGACGATTAATTCCGAACCCCTCAATAAAACGCTTGACAATTGGGGCGTTCCTATATACATATCGCCATTTTGCAAAATCGGCCATTCGGCGCCACGAGGAGACCCATGCCCACGATCAACCAGCTCGTTCGCAGCGCGCGCAAGCGCGTGAAGAAGAAAACCAAGACCCCGGCGCTCAAGGGCGCGCCTCAGAAACGCGGCGTGTGCACGCGGGTGTACACCACGACACCCAAGAAGCCCAACTCCGCGTTGCGCAAGGTCGCGCGTGTGCGGCTGACCAACGGAATCGAGGTGACCGCCTACATTCCGGGCATTGGCCACAATCTTCAGGAGCACTCGGTGGTTCTGGTTCGCGGCGGACGCGTTAAAGACCTTCCCGGCGTGCGCTACCACATCGTGCGCGGCACTCTCGACACGCTTGGGGTCGAAGACCGCAGGCAGAGCCGCTCCAAGTACGGCGCCAAGAAGCCCAAGTAACCCAACCGGGAGCGGAGTTCACGCGCCGCGGGCGTGCGCCTGACGTGCCCCCGGGACCGCATCCACGGGAACGCAGATTCTAAATCGGAGTCGAGATGCCTAGGAGAAGAGAAGTCAACGAGCGGGCCATCCGCCCGGATTCCAAGTTCGGCAGCAAGTTGGTGGCCAAATTCATCAACTGCCTCATGCACGACGGCAAGCGCAGCACGGCCGAGTCAATCGTCTACGAGTCCTTCGCGCTCATGTCCGAAAAGGTCAAGGAGTCGCCGGTGAAGGTCTTCGAGCAGGCAGTCGAAAACGTCCGGCCGATGATCGAGGTCAGCTCCCGCCGCGTCGGCGGCTCGACCTATCAGGTGCCCACCGAGATCCGATCCTCTCGCCGCACGGCCCTGGGGATCCGCTGGCTGATCAGCTACGCGCGCCAGCGGCCCGAAAAGAGCATGGCCAAGAAACTGGCCGCCGAGTTCATGGACGCCGCCAACAACCGCGGCGCCGCCGTGAAGAAACGCGAAGACACGCACAAGATGGCTGACGCGAACAAGGCATTCGCCCATTTTCGCTGGTAGCGCTTACATCTTATAATCCTGGTCTCACCGTGGAGGGCATAACCGGTACTATGCCCTTCGCATTTTAAGGGGAGGACGAAGGCATGGCCAAGCAGAAGTTTGAGCGGAAGAAGCCGCATGTGAACGTGGGGACGATTGGGCACATTGATCACGGGAAGACGACGTTGACGGCGGCGATCACCAAGCAGCTGAGCCTGAAGGGGATGGCGAGTTACGTGCCGTTCGACCAGATCGACAAGGCGCCGGAGGAGAAGGAGCGGGGGATCACGATCGCGACGGCGCACGTGGAGTACGAGACGGCCAAGCGGCACTATGCGCACGTGGACTGTCCGGGGCATGCGGACTACATCAAGAACATGATCACGGGTGCGGCGCAGATGGACGGAGCGATCCTGGTGGTGGGGGCCGACGACGGGCCGATGCCGCAGACGCGGGAGCACATTTTGTTGGCGCGCCAGGTGGGGGTGCCGTCCATTGTGGTGTTTTTGAACAAGTGCGACATGGTGGACGATCCGGAGCTGATCGAGCTGGTGGAGCTGGAGCTGCGGGAGTTGCTGACCAAGTACGATTTTCCGGGGGACGACATTCCGATCGTGCGGGGCAGTGCGTTGAAGGCGCTGGAGGCGGACGATCCTAAGAGTGATGCGGCGCAAGTGCATATTTGAGTTGATGGAGGCGGTGGACGCTACATCCCGGAGCCCGAGCGGGAGATCGACAAGCCGTTTTTGATGCCGATCGAGGACGTGTTCAGCATCTCGGGGCGCGGGACGGTGGTGACGGGGCGCGTGGAGCGGGGAATGGTGAAGGTGGGCGAGGATGTGGAGATCGTGGGGATTCGGCCGACGCTGAAGACGGTGTGCACGGGCGTGGAGATGTTCCGCAAGCTGTTGGACGAGGGGCAGGCGGGGGACAACGTTGGGGTGCTGCTGCGGGGGACCAAGCGCGACGAGGTGGAGCGGGGGCAGGTGGTGGCCAAGCCGGGGTCGATCACGCCGCACACGAAGTTCAAGGCGGAGGTGTACATTTTGAGCAAGGAAGAAGGGGGCCGGCACACGCCGTTTTTCAATGGGTACCGGCCGCAGTTTTATTTTCGGACGACGGACGTGACGGGGATATTGGACGCTGCCGGAGGGCGTGGAGATGGTGATGCCGGGGGACAACGTGGCGATCACGGTGGAGTTGATCACGCCGATCGCGATGGAGAAGGAGTTGCGGTTTGCGATTCGCGAAGGCGGCCGCACGGTGGGCGCCGGCGTCGTCGCCGAAGTCATCGCAGTAGAAGGAACGAGTATCCCATGATTATGAACACCAAAATACGGATCCGGCTGAAGGCCTACGACCACAAGCTTCTGGACCAGTCGGCCAACGACATCGTGGACACGGCCCAAGACCGGCGCCAAGGTGGTGGGGCCGATTCCGCTGCCGACGCGGATCAACAAGTACACGGTCCTGCGGTCCCCGCACGTGGACAAGAAATCCCGCGAGCAGTTCGAGATCCGGACCCATAAACGCCTGCTGGACATCCTCGAGCCGACCCAGCAGACGGTGGACGCCCTGATGAAGCTGGACCTTTCCGCCGGGGTGGACGTGGAAATCAAGCTCTAACCCGCGGGTCGAAGAGCCCGTTGGAAGGACGAGTAGCGACTATGAGCAAAGGCATGATGGGAAAGAAGCTGGGGATGACCGAGCTGTTCGCCCCGGACGGACGTGTGATCCCGGTGACGGTGATCCAGGCCGGGCCCTGCGTGGTCACCCAGGTCAAGACCAGGGAGACCGACGGCTACGACGCGCTGCAACTCGGGTTCGACGTGGTCAAGCCCAAGCGCGTGACCAAGCCGCGGCAGGGGCACTTCCGTAAGAGCGGCGAGGCCTGCTTCCGGCACGTGCAGGAGTTTGGCGTCGACAACCCGGCAGACTTCACGGTGGGGCAGACGGTCACCGTGGAGATCTTCTCGGTGGGCGAGCGTATCGACGTGAGCGGCACCACGAAGGGGCGCGGGTTCTCCGGCGTTATCAAGAAAGAAGGGTTCAGCGGCGGGCGCAAGACCCACGGCAGCAAGTGCCACCGGATTCCGGGCTCCATCGGGTCCAGCGCCTGGCCCTCCCGCGTCATCAAGGGCAAGGGGATGCCCGGGCACTACGGGGCCGAGCGCCAGACGATGCAGAACATCGAAATCGTCGACATCCGTACCGAGGACAATGTCCTGCTGGTGCGGGGTGCGGTTCCGGGGCCGGCCTCGGGACTGGTCGCCATACGGAAACCGAAGATCGTCAAAAAGAAAAAGTAGCGCGATCGCGCTGGGATGATGGTGGGAATCATGGCTGTGGTGGATGTGCACAACATCGAAGGTAAACAGGTGGCCCAGGTTGAACTGCCCGAAGCGGTGTTCAACGTCCCGGTCAAGGCTCACGTGCTGCACGACGTCGTCGTGATGCAGCTCGCCAACCGCCGGTCGGCCAACCCCAAGGTGAAGCACCGCGGGGATGTCGCCGGCAGCACCCGGAAGCTCTACAAGCAGAAGGGCACCGGCCGGGCGCGGCGGGGTGACATCAAGTCCCCGCTGCTGCGAGGCGGTGGCGTCATCTTCGGGCCGGACGGGCGTCGGTACGCCTACCAGCTGCCGCGCAAGGTCCGACAGCTCGCCTTGCGGATGGCCCTGAGCAGCAAGCTGCAGGACAAGGCGCTGGTGGTGTTGGATGGGTTCGATCTGGCCGAAATCAAGACCAAGCGCTTCGTGGAGGCCATGAAGGCGCTGAAGCTGAAGAGCGCTCTGATCGTGACCGAGACGAAGAACGACCATCTCGAGCGCTCCTCGCGCAACGTGCCGGCCATCAAGGTGCTGCGCTCGGAAGGCCTCAACGTCTATGACGTGCTCAAGTACGAGACGCTCGTGCTGGTGCAGTCCGCCATTAAGTCGATCGAGGGGAGGTTGGCCGCATGAACTACTACGACGTCATTATCCGGCCGCTGGTCACGGAAAAGACGAACCTGCAGAAGGAGATGCACAACCAGGTTTCCTTCGAGGTCGACCGGCGGGCCAACCGTATCGAGATCAAGCGGGCGGTCGAGGAAGGCTTCAAAGTGAAGGTCGCCTCGGTGCACACCATGCAGATGCTCGGCAAGAACGTCCAGCGGGGCCGGATCCAGGGCAAGCGGCGGGACTGGAAAAAGGCAATCGTGAAGCTGATGCCGGGTCAGCGCATCGAGTTCTTCGAAGGCGCGTAACGGAGCAAGGAGTAGACGATGGGACTGAAAAAAGTCAAGCCGACCTCGCCGGGCAGACGCTTCCAGACGTATGCCGACTTTGACGAGATCACCAAGAATACCGCCCGAGAGGTCGCTGCTGCAGCCGCTGAGCAAGAGCGGCGGCCGCAACGTGCTACGGCCGGGTGACCGCCTGGCAGCGCGGCGGCGGCCACAAGCGGCACTACCGCGTGATCGATTTCAAGCGCGACAAGATCGGCGTCCCGGCCGAGGTGGCCGCGATCGAGTACGATCCCAACCGGTCGGCCCGCATCGCGCTGCTGCACTATGCCGACGGCGAGAAGCGCTACATCCTCGCGCCCGGTTGGACCTCAAGGTGGGCGACGCGTCGAGGCCGGCCCCGCCGCCGACATCAAGCCCGGCAACGCCTGCCGCTTGCGCAACATGCCCGCTCGGCACCCTGATGCACAACATCGAGCTGCAGCCCGGCAAGGGCGGACAGATCGTGCGCAGCGCGGGCGGCTACGCGCAGCTGATGGCCAAGGAGGGCAACTACGCCCTGCTCAAGCTGCCTTCGGGCGAGATGCGCAAGATGCTACTCGACTGCCGCGCGACCGTCGGCCAGGTCGGCAATCTGCGACCACGAGAATATGTCGCTCGGCAAGGCCGGGCGCAAGCGCTGGCTGGGAAAGCGGCCGCACGTGCGCGGCGTGGCCATGAACCCGGTCGACCACCCGATGGGCGGCGGCGAAGGCAAGTCCTCCGGCGGCCGGCACCCCTGCAGCCCCTGGGGCATGCCGACCAAGGGGCACAAGACGCGCAAGAAGAAACCGAGCGACCGGCTGATCGTGAAGCGTCGCCGATAAGCCTGCAGCCGGCAGTTGCAGAGGAATCCGCAAGTCATTACAGTGGAGACACTATGGCACGGTCATTGAAAAAAGGTCCGTTCATCGACGAGCAGCCTGCTGAAGAAAGTGCAGGAGGCGCAGGACTCGCCGAAGCAACAAGGTGATCAAGACCTGGTCCCGGCGCTCGACCATCGTGCCGGAGATGGTCGGATTGACCCTCGCCGTGCACAACGGCCGCAAGTTCATCCCGGTCTTTGTCACCGAGAACATGGTCGGGCACAAGCTGGGCGAGTTTTCGCCGACCCGCACCTTCCACGGCCACTCGGGCGACAAGAAAAGCAAGGCGGCCTGATCGGCGTCGGCTGCAACCTGAAGACGGAAGAAGGACGACAGAGAGCATGGAGGCAAAAGCTGTTTCGAGATACGCCCGCATTTCATCGCTCAAGGTGATGAAGGTGTCCGGCACGGTCAAGGGCAAAGCCGTTGAGACGGCCTTGGCCATTCTGAAGTTCATGCCCCAGAAGGCGGCCAAGACAGTTGGAGAAGCTGATCCGTTCCGCCGTGGCGAACGCCGACCGGACAGCCGGACGTGGATGTCGACCGGCTGTTCGTGCGCAACATCACCGCCGACGACGGGCCGACGCTGAAGCGCTGGGGGACCAAGGCACGCGGCCGTGGCACTCGAGATCCTGAAACGGACCTGCCACATCACCGTGGTGCTGTCGGAAAAGATTTCGGCATAACATAAGGAGGTTTGAGCTTGGGCCAGAAAGTCAACCCGATCGGATTGCGGCTCGGCATCATCAAGACCTGGGAATCCCAGTGGTTCGGCGGAAAAAACTACGCGAACTACATCTTCGAGGATCAGAAGCTGCGAAAGTTCGTCAAGCAGAAGCTCTATCACGCCGGCATCTCCCGGATCGAGATCGAGCGATCGGCCAAGCGCAGCCGACTGCGCATTTTCACCGCCCGGCCCGGCATCGTGATCGGCAAGAAGGGGGCGGAGATCGCCCAGCTCAAGAAGGAAATCGAGAAGCTGACCGTCCAGGAGGTGCTCATCGATATTCAGGAGGTCCGCAAGCCCGAAATCGACGCGCAGCTGGTCGCGGAGAACGTCGCCACCGCAGCTCGAGCGGCGCGTCGCCTTCCGGCGCGCCATGAAGGAGGCCGTGCAATCCGCGCCATGCGCTTCGGCGCGCTCGGGGTCAAAGTGCATCTGCGCGGGCCGGCTCGGTGGGGCGGAGATCGCCCGCACGGAGTGGTACCGCGAAGGCCGCGTCCCGCTGCACACCCTTCGGGCCGACATCGATTACGGCACTGCCGAAGCGCGCACGACCTACGGGGTGATCGGGGTCAAGGTCATGATCTTCAAGGGCGAGGTCCTGCGCCAGAGGACCCAGCGCCGCCCGCCGAACAGAGTTAAGTCACAGGAGAGCAGATCATGCTGAGTCCAAAGAAGGTCAAGTTCCGTAAACAGATGAAAGGCCGTATGCGCGGCGTGGCGCGCCGGGGCAGCGACCTCACGTTCGGCGAGTACGGCCTGCAGGCGGTCGGCAGCGGCTGGGTCAATGCGCGCGAGATCGAGGCGGCCCGTATCGCCATGACCCGTTACGTGAAGCGCGGCGGGCGCATCTGGATCCGGATTTTCCCGGACAAGCCCTCACCAAGAAGCCGGCTGAAACGCGGATGGGCAAGGGCAAAGGCGCTCCCGAGGGCTGGGTGGCGGTGGTCCGTCCCGGGCGAATCCTGTACGAGATGCAGGGAGTCACGCGCGAGATGGCCATAGAAGCCTTCCGGCTGGCAGCCCACAAGCTGTCCATCCGGACCAAATTCATCGAGAGGAGCGAGGCCCTATGAAGGCGAGCGAGATCCGCGACATGACCGCCGACGAGTTGCGGCGCAAGGTGGCCGACCTCAAGCAGGAGCTCTTCAACCTGCGCTTCCAGCTCGAGGTGGGGCAGCTCGAGAACAAGGCCGCGGATTCGGCAGACCAAGCAGGACATCGCACGGCTGATGACGGTCATCCGTGAAACCGACCCAAAACCGCAACCCGCGAAAGCATAAGGGCCATGAGAGAACGAGGAATGAAACGGCAGGTGGTCGGCGTCGTCGTGAGCAACAAGATGCAGAAGACCGTCGTGGTGGCGGTTGAACGCCTGGTCAAGCACCCGATGTACCTGAAGTACATCAAGCGGCAGACCAAGTTCACGGCGCACGACGAGACCAACAGCTGCCAGATCGGCGACAAGGTGGTGATCACGGAATCCCGGCCGCTCAGCCGGACGAAGCGCTGGCGCGTCAGCAAGATCGTCGAAAAGGCGATCTAACGCAAAAAGGACGTGAACCATGATCCAGGTGGAAACACGGTTGAAGGCGGCGGACAACTCGGGGGCGAAGGTCCTGTACTGCATCAAGGTGCTGGGCGGCATCCCGCCGCCGCTACGCGACGGTGGGCGACATTATCGTCGTGTCGGTCAAGGAGGCGATCCCGAACGCCAAGGTGAAGAAAGGGCGACGTGCTCAAGGCCGTGGTGGTGCGCACCAAGAAGGAAGTGCGCCGCCCCGACGGCTCCTACATCCGCTTCGACGAGAACTCGGCGGTCCTGATCAACCAGGCCAGGGAGCCCATCGGGACCCGCATCTTCGGGCCCGTGGCGCGCGAGCTGCGCGCGAAGCGGTTCATGAAAATCATCTCGCTTGCGCCCGAGGTGCTCTAAGCGCCTCGACCGCTCAGCGGTGCGGTGGGAGAACGGCAGATGAAGTTCGAAAAAGTAGGCATTAAAAAAGACGACAAGGTCAAGGTCATCACCGGCCGCGACCGGGGCAAGATCGGCAAGGTGCTCAAGGTGCTTCGCAAGAAAGACCGCATCCTGGTGGAGAAGGTCAACGTGATCAAGCGCCACACCAAGCCGAACGCCAAGAACCGACAGGGTGGGATCGTGGAAAGCGAAGCCCCGATCCCCTGGTCCAACGTCATGCTGATGTGCAGCAAGTGCATGGCGGCCACGCGGGTGACCCACAAGAGTCTGGAAGACGGCAAGAAGATCCGCGCCTGTACCAAATGCGGCGAGACCATCGATTCCTGATGCAACCCGCGGGAGGAGTAGCATGTCAGCATTGAAGCAGCGCTATTATACGGAAGTCGTCCCCAAGCTGATCGAGACCTTCGCCTACACGAACCGGATGCAGGTTCCCCGGCTGAAAAAGGTCGTCCTCAACATGGGGTTGGGCGAGGCTATCCAGAATATCAAAATCCTGGAGACCGCCGCCGAGGAACTCAAGGCGATCGCCGGCCAGAAGCCGGTGATCACCAAGGCCAAGAAGTCCATCGCCGCGTTCAAGCTGCGCGAGGGCATGCCGATCGGGTGCATGGTGACCCTGCGGCACGATCGCATGTACGACTTCCTCCACAAGCTGATCAACGTGGCGCTGCCGCGCGTGCGCGATTTCCGCGGCGTCTCGGGCAAGGCCTTCGACGGGCGCGGCAACTACGCCCTCGGAGTCCGGGAACACATCATCTTCCCCGAGATCGACTACGACAAGATCGACAAGATCAAGGGCCTGAACGTCAGCATCGTTACCAGCGCCCGCACGGACGAAGAGGGCAAGGAACTGCTGAAGCTGCTCGGCATGCCCTTCCGGAACTGAAGCGGGGGCGTCGGCCCAACCGGCAGAATCTCAAGGAGGATGATTTGGCAAAGACGTCTCTCAGGCTGAAAGCATTGCGGACCCCCAAGTTCAAGGTCCGGTCCTACAACCGCTGCCCGATTTGCGGACGGCCCCGCGCCTTTCTGCGCCGGTTCGGCCTCTGCCGCATCTGCTTCCGCAACATGGCCTCCCAGGGGAAACTCCCGGGAGTGATCAAGTCCAGCTGGTAGCGGGGACGAGGTCGGTCTTCCGGCATCCCCGGGCCTGCGCCGACCGCCCCGGCGGCGGCATTTGAACAGAGGAGAACACGATGGCAATCACCGATCCAGTCGCCGACATGTTGACCCGCATCCGCAACGCGGGCAAAGCCAAGTTCAGCAGCGTCGATGTGCCCGGCTCCAAGCTGAAGGTCGAAGTAGCCCGTATTCTGAAGGACGAGGGGTTCATCAAGAACTACAAGTTCCTGAAGGACGGCAAGCAGGGGATCCTGCGCATCTACCTGAAATACGGGACCGGCCAGGCCAGCGCGATTTACAGCCTGAAGCGGGTCAGCCGACCCGGCCGGCGTACCTACATGAAGAGCAAGAGCATCCGACCCGTGCTGAACGGGATGGGGATCTCGATCCTGTCCACCTCGCGCGGGGTGATGACGGACAAACAAGCGCGCAGGGAGAACGTCGGCGGCGAGATTCTGTGCACCGTCAGCTGACGACGGCGCGCACGTTCCACCCGACCGAGCAAGGGAGCTGGCTATGTCACGAGTAGGGAAGAAACCGATTTCCATTCCGGCGAGCACCAAGGTGTCCTATCAGGACCGGTTGCTCACGATCGAAGGCAAGAAGGGCAAGCTCAGCCGGCAAATTCACCCGGCGGTGGACCTCGCCATCCAGGACGGGACGGTCCAGGTGGTCCTCGCTTCGGAGTCGCGGAACACCCGCGCGCTCCAGGGACTTACGCGCAGCCTGGTGGCCAACATGGTGACCGGCGTGTCGCAGGGTTTCGAGCGCGTTCTGGAGATCAACGGCATCGGCTACCGGGCCGAACTCAAGGGCAGCCTGCTGGTGTTTCATCTTGGCTTCTCGTCGCCCAAGGAGTTCGAGCTGCCCACCGGGGTCAGCGCCGCGATCGAGAAGAACACCGTCATCAAGCTCTCATCGATCGACAAGGAAGAGCTCGGGAGGACGGCCGCCTCTATCCGTCGGATGAAGCCCCCGGAACCGTACAAGGGGAAGGGCATCAAGTACGCGGAAGAGCGGATCCAGAAAAAGGCCGGCAAGACCGGCACGAAGTAATCGAACCAATCACAGGAGCGCTGAACGACCATGGGCGTGAATTCGAAATCGGATCAACGGGTCCGGCGCAAGAGCCGGATCCGCAAGAGGGTGACGGGGACCCAGGAGCGTCCGCGGCTTTCGGTGTTCCGCAGCGCGCGGCACATCTACGCTCAGATCATCGACGACACCTGCGGCTGCACGCTGGTCTGCGCCAGCACTCTGGACAAGGCCGTGATGGACGGAGCCGCCGATAAGAAGAAGGTCGACAAGGCCGTCATGGTCGGCAAATTGGTGGCCGAGCGGGCCAAGGCCAAGGGGATCGCGAAGGTGGTGTTCGACCGCAACGGGTTCCTCTATCACGGCCGGGTGAAAGCCGTTTCCGACGGCGCCCGGGAAGCCGGTCTGGATTTCTAACCGGTACCCGGTTGACCTTTCGAGGCGAAGGAGGCAGGTCCTTGTACAAGCAGGATAACGAAGATCAACTCATCGACAAAGTCGTTCACATCAACCGGGTGGCCAAGGTGGTCAAGGGCGGTCGCCGCTTCGGATTCAGCGCTATCGTGGTGGTCGGCGACGGCAAGGGGTCGGTCGGTTTCGGGCTGGGCAAGGCCAACGAGGTGCCCGAAGCGATTCGCAAAGGGGTGGAAAAGGCCAAGAAGAATATGGTCTCCGTCGCCCTGACCCAGGGCACGATTCCCTTCGAGGTGACCGGAAAGTTCGGGGCGGGCAGGGTCCTGTTGCGACCGGCCACCAAGGGCACCGGGCTGATCGCCGGCGGAGCCGTGCGCGCCGTTCTGGAGGCCGTCGGGATCCAGAACATTCTAACCAAGTGCTTGGGCTCGCACAATCCGCACAACCTCGTCCGCGCCACCGTGCAGGGGCTGCAGCAGCTGGAAAGCCGGGAGCAGATCGCCAGCCGGCGTGGTATCGGGGCCGAACAACTGGCCTAACGCCCCGTCGCGGGGCCGGGCGAAGAAGGACAAAGAGCATGGCTGGTAAACTGAAGGTAACACTCGTCAAGAGCATGATCGGCCGGCCGGAGAAGCACCGCCAAGTGCTGCGCGGCATGGGGCTGAACCGGCTGAACAAGAGCGTGGAGCTCCAGGACACGCCCGCCATCCGGGGGATGATCCAAAAGGTGTGCCACCTGGTGAAGGCGGAGGAGATATCGGCATGAAGCTGCACGAGTTGAAACCGGCAGAGGGATCGCGCAAGGGCATCAAGCGCGTGGGACGCGGTGTCGCCTCCGGGTGGGGCAAGACCGCCGGGCGAGGCAACAAGGGTCACAAGGCGCGCTCCGGCGGGCAGACCAGCCCCGGGTTCGAGGGCGGCCAGATGCCCTTGCAGCGGCGACTCCCCAAACGGGGGTTCGCCAACATCTTCCGCAAACGGATCGCGATCGTGAACATCCGGGACCTGGCGCGCTTCGAGAGCGGCAGCGTGGTCGACCGGGCGGCCCTCGTCAAGATCGGCCTGATCAAGGGCGAATGGGACGGGGTCAAGCTGCTCGCGCAGGGTGAGATCACGGTCCGCTCACGGTCAAGCTCTCGCTCGTGAGCGAGTCGGCCAAGGCCAAGATCGAAGGCGCGGGCGGCAAAATCGAGGTCGGGGCATGATCGGAGCCGGCTTTGCCAACATCTTCCGGATCCCGGAGCTCAAACGGCGCATTCTCTTCACCCTGGGACTGCTGATCGTCTACCGGGTCGGCGTGCAGATCCCGGCGCCCGGCGTGGACAGCAGCGCGCTGGCCGCGTTCTTCGCCCAGGCCAAAGGCACGCTGCTCGGGCTCGTGGACATGTTCTCGGGCGGCGCGCTCGAGCGCCTGTCCGTGTTCGCCCTGGGCATCATGCCCTACATCAGTTCTTCGATCATCCTGCAGCTGCTGACCGTGGTCGTTCCGCACCTGGAGCAGCTGTAGAAGGAAGGCGAGCAGGGCCGCAAGAAGATCACCCAGTACACCCGCTATGGTACGGTGGTGCTGGCGCTGATCCAGGGCTTCGTGCATCGCCGTCGGCGCTGGAGACGCATGACCAGCGCCGGGCGGGGCGTCGGTGGTCTGCGCCCCGGGCTGGGGCTTCCGCCTGCATGACGGTCATCACGCTCACCGCCGGCACGATCTTCATGATGTGGCTGGGCGAGCAGATTACCGAGCGCGGCATCGGCAACGGCATCTCGCTGATCATCTTCGCCGGCATCGTCGCGCGCATGCCGGTCGCGATCGGGCAGCACGTTCCAGCTGCGTGACGCGACGGGCGAAATCGGGATCTTCGCTGGTGCTGGTCGTCATCCTGCCTGATGGTTGCGGTCGTGGGCGTCATCATCTTCGTCGAGCACGGGCAGCGCCGGATCCCGGTGCAGTACGCCAAGCGCGTGGTCGGGCGGCGCATGTACGGCGGGCAGAGCACCCACCTGCCGCTCAAGATCAACACCGTCGGGCGTCATTCCCGCCGATCTTCGCCTCGTCGATCCTGGTGTTCCCGGCGACCGTCGCCAGTTTCATCACCGTGCCCTGGATCCAGGAGATCGTCCAGGCCATCTGGCCCGGGCGGATGGATCTACGACGCTCGTCTACGTCGGCCTGATCGTTTTCTTCTGCTACTTCTACACGGCCGTGACCTTCAATCCGGTCGACGTGGCCGACAACATGAAGAAGTCCGGCGGGTTCATCCCGGGCATCCGGCCGGGCAAGCGCACCGCCGAGTACATCGACCGCGTGCTCTCGCCGATCACGCTGGGCGGGGCGATCTACGTGTCGGCTCGTCTGCGTTCTGCCGACGATCCTGATCAGCGCAGTTCAACGTGCCGTTCTACTTCGGCGGCACGGCGCTGCTGATCGTGGTCGGGGTCGCGATGGACACCGTTGCGCAGATCGAAACCCACATGCTCACCCGCCACTACGAGGGCTTCCTCAAGGGCGGCGCCGGGCGCGTGCGGGGCCGGAACTAGCCGGGGCGGAGACGAAGATGCCAAAAGAGGAAGCCATTCGGGTGGAGGGGGTCGTGCTCGAAACTCTGCCGAACGCTATGTTCCGGGTAGCGTTGGAGAACAAGCACCAAGTGCTGGCCCACATTTCCGGCAAGATGCGGATGCATTTCATCAAGATTCTTCCGGGCGACAAGGTCACCCTGGAGTTGTCCCCATACGATCTAAGCCGAGGACGGATCATCTACCGGTCCAAGTAATCGAACCCGCGGCGTCGGCCGCCGGATCGCGAGAGGAGAGACGGTTTTCATGAAAGTCAGGGCATCAACGAAGAAAATCTGTCCGAAGTGCAAGATCGTGCGACGCAAGGGAGTCGTCCGGGTGATCTGCGAGAACAAGCGCCACAAACAGAGACAGGGATAAGGAGGGCCTCTACCTTGGCACGTATAGCGGGCGTCGACCTGCCTAAGAACAAGCGTATCGAGATCGGGCTGACCTACATCTACGGGGTGGGAAGGTCCACGTCCCGCAAGATTCTCGATCAGCTGAACATCGACCCGAACATGAAGACCGATGACCTGACGGAGTCCCAGATCAACAACATCCGTAAGGTCCTCGACAGCGATCACAAGGTGGAAGGCGAGCTGCGCTCCGAGATCTCCATGAGCATCAAGCGCTTGATGGATCTCGGGTGCTATCGGGGTCTCCGTCACCGCAAGTCTCTGCCCGTGCGCGGGCAGCGGACCCACACCAACTCCCGCACCCGCAAGGGCCCGCGGCGCGGCACGGTCAAGAAGAAGGTCGCCACCAAGAAATAACACGCGCGATGGCCCCGCGGGGCCGTCGCTGAACCTCATTTCGGCAATCGACAGGTGAAGGATTCCATGGCAACCAAGACCACCCAGACCAAGAAGAAGGTCAAGCGGAGCGTCGGCAACGGCGTCGTCCACATCCAGTCCACCTTCAACAACACGATCGTGACCATCACCGACAGTGCGGGCAATACCGTGGCGTGGTCCAGCGCGGGGGTGCTCGGGTTCAAGGGCTCGCGCAAGAGCACGCCGTTTGCCGCCCAGGTCGCCGCGGAGGACGCCGCGAAGAAAGCCGTCGAAGCCGGGATGAAAAACGTCGAGGTCTTCGTCAAGGGCCCCGGCCCCGGACGAGAGTCGGCCCTGCGAGCCCTGCAGAACACGGGTTTCAATGTCACCTCAATCAAAGACGTCACGCCGGTCCCGCACAATGGCTGCCGCCCGCCGAAGCGCCGGCGCGTGTAGCCCGGACGGCTGACGCTCACACGCAACATTAGGGAATCACAGGGAGGAAGTTTTGGCCAACTACACCGGTTCCGATTGCCGAATCTGCCGCCGCGAGAACATGAAGCTGTTTCTCAAGGGGGATCGCTGCTACTCCGACAAGTGCGCCTTCGACCGGCGCTCCTACCCGCCCGGCGAGCATGGCGAGCGGCGTGGTCGCAAGACGTCGGACTACGGCATTCAGCTTCGGGAAAAGCAGAAGATCAAGCGCATTTACGGCCTGTCCGAAAAACAGTTCCACCTCTTTTTCGAGCGCGCCGACCGCCAGAAGGGCATCACCGGCACCAATCTGCTGGTTTCGCTCGAACGCCGGCTCGACAATGTCGTGTATCGGCTGGGATTCGCCAGCTCGCGCTCCCAGGCGCGCCAGCTGGTTCAACACAGCCACTTCCTCGTCAACGGGAAGAAGGTGAACATCCCCTCCTTTGAGGTGAAGGTAGGGGATTCCGTGGAGGTCCGGGAACGCAGCCGCACGATGCAGCTCATCCAGGACTCCATGGATGCGGTGGTGCGGCGCGGTGTGCCCCAGTGGCTGGACCTCGAGAAGGAAAACCTCAAAGGAATGGTCAAGAACCTTCCGGTGCGCGAAGACCTGACCATGCCGATGCAGGAGCAGCTCGTCGTCGAACTCTACTCGAAGTAAGCAGTTCGGCGTCACCGCTTTTCGCGCGGCGGGGGACGGGTCGCCCGGCGACCCGCTCCATCTAACACTTGAGGAATGAGGAGAAAACACACATGCCGTCTGATGCTCTCATGTACATGAACTGGCAGCAGATGATACGCCCTGAGAAAGTCCAGGTCACCAGCAACCCGACCTACGGGAAATTCGTCTGCGAGCCGCTGGAGCGCGGCTTCGGGGTCACGATCGGAAACAGCCTGCGCCGCATTATCCTCTCTTCGCTCCATGGGGCGGCGATCATCTCGGTGCGGTTCGATGGGGTGATGCACGAGTTCAGCGCCATCCCCGGCGTGCTCGAGGATGTTTCGGAAATTATCCTGAACCTGAAGGAGGTGCGCTTCAAGGTGGACGATCCGCGTCCCAAAACCGTGCGCATCGAGGCTTCGGGCGAGTGCGAGGTGACGGCGGGCGACATCCTGAGCGACGACGGCAAGTGCGTGGTGCTCAACCCCAAGAACCACGTCGCGACGCTTTCGGAAAAGGCCAATCTGAAGATGCATATGGTCGTCCGGACGGGCAAGGGTTACTCGCTGGCGGAGTCCAACAAGGACGAGGAGGCCCCGATTGGGACTATCCCGATCGACGCGGTGTATTCCCCCATCCGGCGCGTCAACTACGTGGTGGGCAACGCACGTGTGGGGCAGCGGACCGATTACGACAAGCTGACGATGGAAATCTGGACTGACGGGAGCATCAAGCCTGAGGATGCCGTGGCCTACGGGGCCAAGATCCTCAAGGAACAGATGAACATCTTTATCAACTTCGAAGAGGGGCAGGAGCCCGACCTCTCGCTGAAATCGGATTCGCGCGAGAAGCCCCGGTACAACGAGAACCTCCTGCGGAGCGTAGATGAACTTGAACTTTCGGTTCGAAGCGCCAACTGCCTGAAAAACGCGGATATCCACACGATATGGCAGCTGGTCAGCAAGAGCGAGGCCGAGATGCTCAAGACCAAGAACTTCGGGAGAAAATCCCTCAACGAGATCAAGGACGTATTGTCCGAAATGGGCCTTTCCCTGGGGATGAAGCTGGAAGGGTTCGCGCCGCCCCAGGAAGATACTGAGGAAGGAGAGTAATCGGTTTTATGAGACATCGCAAGGCCGGCCTCAAACTGAGTCGCAAGACGAAACACCTGAATTCCATGTTCCGGAACCTGGTGACCTCGCTGTTGAAGCACGATCGCATCCGCACCACCGACACCAAGGCCAAGGAGTTGCGCCGGTGGGGGGACCATCTGGTCACGCTGGCCAAGCGCGGCGATCTGCATGCCAGGCGTCAGGCTCTGGCGATCGTCCAGGAACCGGGGGTGGTCCACGCGCTTTTCGAGAAGGCGGCCGAGCGTTTCGGCAAGTTCGCCGGCGGCTACACGCGCACGACCAAAGTCGGCTTTCGGCCGGGCGACAATGCCCCCATGACGCTGGTCGAGTTCGTCGGCGGCGAAACTGAAGCCAAAAAGAAAAAGCCCAAGAAGAAGGCGGCCGCCTCGACCGCCGCCAAGAAAAAACCAGCTAAGGATGCCGCGGCTGCTTCCGGAGAAAACCCAACGGAGGAAAAGCCGCAACCGAAGAGGCGCAAGGCGGTCAGCAAGGCCGATGCCGCGACGGCTGACATGCCAGGTGAACCTGCCAAGAAGAAGCCCAAAGCCAAAAAGGAAGAGGCTTCCGAGTAACGGACATCGAAACGAAAAAGCCCCGGCGTATTCGCCGGGGCTTTTTCGTTTCAAAGTTTTAAGTTTCAGGTGTTAAGTTTTAGGTTGATAAAAATGGCGTAATCTACTTCTTTTACTTGACACTTAACACTTAAAACGGTCTTTTATCTTTTCGACCGCCTCCTCAGCCGCCTCCCGCACCTCGGCCGCGGCGGCGTCTGCAACCGCCCCCCGAATGCGCTGAATATCTGCCCGCCTGCCGATCTCGCCGATCAGATAGAGCATATCGCCCTTGGCCGGGCTCTCGGCCGCCTCAAACCGATCCCAGACCCGTTCGATCAACGCCTGCGCCAGCCCGGCGTCCAAACGCGCAAGCTCTTCGGCTACGACCATGGCTCCCAGGCGCACGGGCCACTCATCGTGCGCGAGAAGTTCGACCAGAGCCGGGAAGACCCGCCCGAATCCCCGCATCATGGAGGCGACCTCGTGCGCACGCCCCTCCTTGAGCATCATCTCGAGCGCCACGGGACCGATCGCAGCCGGGTCCGCGTCTATCAGCAGCTCGACCACCTCGACCGCATCGATCGTGCCCGACCAGCGCAGCTGGCCGTCGATCACGAGCGTGGGCAGAGCCAGCACCTGTTCGCGCTCGGCCATCTCCGGGAACAGCACCGCATCGATCACCGTCAAATTCAACCGGGGCTGAGCGATGGCGAGCGGGATAAGGCTGCGTACGGCCACCGGACAAAATGTGCACTGGGGCGAGATATAGAGGCTGAGCGCGGCGGGCCGCCTCAGGGCCGCCAGCCGTTCGGCCAGCCGCTGCGGCGGAGGCGGCAACCGGCCGGACACGGCGTCCATAAAAGGCGCGGTTTCATGCCCGTCCGGAACCCCGATGTACCGCACCCCCCCGGGCAGTAAGAGGTGCGGAGAGGCGGTCCCGGATTCATGCTGCCGCCTCACCTCCAGTCCGGGCAGGCGCGCGCTGAGCGAGTCGCAAAAGTCCGCGAGCCGAGTGCTGCGCGGGTCATCGTTCGTGACAAGGCGCAGCCCCTTGCCTATCGGGATGTCTTCTCCGACCTCGACGTTCATCGTCCCCTCTGGTGCGTTCGACCCGGCGATGTAACCTGATACGATGTCCGCCGCGGCAAGGCAATCCCCCGTCGCAGTTTTTGCTTGACAAAGACAGGCCTACTTGTTTTATGGCAAGTGACAATATGAACGCCAGTTATTTTATGTTTAAATCCCTTAAGGAGCGGACATGCCGAAGATCAACCGCTGCATGCTGATCGTATTTCTGGTGCTCGCCTCCATGGCCGGTCCGGCACTGGCTCAGCAGAAGGCCAACCTCGAGGCCTGGAAGCCTCCCTTCGACCCGTCCGGCGCCAAGATCAAGTTCGTTGTTTCGAATCTGTCGAACCCGGGCATCAAAGGCGTGTTCGCCGGTTTTGCGATCCGCGACGAGCTCTGGAAGCGCACGAACGGACAGATGTACATGGATTTCAAGCCGTTTGGGGTTCTCGGTGGCGAACTCGAGGTGCTCAACCAGGTACAGATGGGCGCTATCCAGGGGATGGCCGTGAGCTCGGTTCTGTCGGTCAACCTGGGGCCGCGCTTCGGGGTGGTCAACCTTCCCTTCCTGATCGACTCCTTCGAGAAGCTGGACAAATTCGTCAACAGCGGACCGCTGTTCGATCACTTCCTCATGGCCATGGACCACCAGGGGATCATGGCGGTCGACATCACGGGCTACGGCAACTACGGCTGGTGCACGAGCCGCCCCGTGACGAGCCTCGAGGAGGCCCGCAAATACAAGTTCCGCATTGCCGAGGCGGCGGTCAACCGCTTGAACTACAAGAACTGGGGCATCAACCCGGTGGTCATGCCGTGGCCCGAGGTGCCGGTCGCCATCAAGCAGGGCGTCATCGAGGGGCTGGACCACGCACCGATCGTCATGTACAACGACAAGTACTTCGACATCGCCAAGCACTTCACCCGTGTGAACTACGCTCAGGGCCTCTTCATCTGGATTTTCAACAAGGCCTGGTTCAACAAGCTGCCCCCCGACCTGCAGCAGATCTTCAAGCAGACGGTCCGCGACGTCTGCGCCCGGATCCGCGAGGAGACCAAGCAGCAGGAGGTGAGTGCGATCGAGGCGGCGCAGAAGGAGTACGGGGCGTCGTTCCACACCCTCTCCGCCGCCGACCTGGCGCAGATGCGCCGCGACGGGGATAAGACCCATCAGACCTACGCGGCTGAGATCAACAAGCTCAACGCGGGCGACAGCTACCGCCCGAAGGACTACCTGAAGGACGTGCAGGAGCTCGTCGGCTACTCGGCCAAGTGACCTCTTCCGATCGGCGGATCATGACACCCAAGCTGCTGAACGCGCTCGACCGGGCGCTGACCTGGTTCGAAGAGTGGACCCTGTGCATTGCCGTCTGGCTGGCTCTGATCGGGCTGTTCGCCAACGTCGTGCTGCGCTACGGCTTCAACTACACCCTGGCATGGTCCGAGGAGTTGGTGCGGGAGGTGATTATCTACACGACCTTCATCGGCTGCAGCGCGGCCGTGAAGTCCGGCAGCTTGATCAAGGTGGACGCGGCCTTCCAGCTTTTCCCGCGCCTGCGGGGGGTGCTCACGGGCGTGAGCCGTCTGAGTGTCCTGCTCTTTGCGCTCATGGTGATCTGGTACGGGGTGCGGCTGGCGGCCATGCAGGCGGACAGCGGCCAGAGGACCGTCATCCTCGAGATCCCGACGGTCTACCTCTACGCCATCATGCCCCTCACGGGGGTGATGATGGCCATCCGGGTGGTGCAGGCGATGCTGCAGGACCGCGCCGCCGCGGGCGGGCGCGGCTGAGCGAGGCCGGATGCAGACGAGCGATCTCATCATCCTACTCATCCTGCTCGGGTGCATGGCGGCCTATGTGCCCGTCTTCCTGTGCCTCTTCTTCACGGCCGTGCTCGGGTTTATCCTGTTCACCGACCTTCCCCTCCTCATGCTGGCGCAGGCGCTCTTCCGCAGCATGGACAACTTCGCACTGGTGGTGGTGCTGTTTTTCATCCTGTGCGGCAACATTATGACCACCGGCTCGATCGTCGAGCGCCTCATCCGCTTCGCCAACATGATGGTGAGTTGGCTGCCGGGCGGGCTCGGCATGGCCGGTGTCACGGCCTGCGCCCTGTTCGGCGCCATCTCCGGTTCCACCGTGGCGACGGTCGTCGCCATGGGCGGGTTCATGATCCCGGCGCTGCTGCGCAACGGCTACCCATTGCAGTACACGGTCGGGCTCATGTGCACCTCGGGCAATCTGGGCGTCATCATTCCGCCCAGCATCAGCATGATCCTCTGGTGCATGGTGAGCAGCGTCTCGCTCGAGGGGCTCTTCCTGACCGGCTACCTGCCGGGCATCCTGATCACGGCCCTGACCTGCATTTACAGCTACGTCCTCTTTCGCCATGACACCGCGATCGTGCGCCTGCCGTTCCCGCCGGCGGGCGAACTATGGGCCGGCTTCAAGGACTGCTTCTGGTCGCTCATGCTGCCGGTCGTCATCTTCGCGGGCATCTACTCAGGGGCCTTCACGGCCAACGAGGCGGCCGTCGTGGCCTGCGTCTACGCCTTGATCGTGGAGCTCTTCATCCACCGCACGATGAAGTGGCGGGACGTCAAACGCGTGACCGTGACCTCGGCCGTGACCTCGGCCACCCTGCTGATCATCGTGGCCGGCGCGACCTGCTTCGGCCGGCTGCTCACCATGGAGAACGTGCCCAGCCGGGTAACCGAGGCCGTGTTGGACACGATCCAGTCGCCGGCCGTGTTCATGCTGGTCTCCCAACTGCTGCTGCTCGTGGTCGGCATGTTCATGGACGTGATCTCCGCCACCCTGATCCTGGGCCCGGTGTTCCTGCCGATGCTGAGCGCCTTCAACGTGGATCCGATGCACTTCGGGACCCTCATGACGGTCAACCTCGCCATCGGCTACTGCACGCCGCCCGTGGGGGTCAGCCTCTACATCACCGGTTCGATCGCCAACAAGGACATCATCTACGTCACCCGCGCGGTGATCCCCTTCCTCCTGATCCAACTGGCCGTTCTGTTCCTGGTCGCCTACTGGCCCGAGGGCAACCTCTGGCTGCCGCGCGTGATGGGGTACATCAAGTGAACGGCGCCCCGCGGCCGCGCTTCGGCAATAGGCCGCGTGCCATGCACGCGACGGCACGTGCAGCACAGGCGCACTGCCGTGCGCCCGGTAGGTTCGGCCTACGACCGAAACTTCAGGCCAACGCCTTGCCGGTGGCCTTTGACTTCACAGGCTCTTCCCGATAGTATCGCGCCCACCGGAACGGGCCGGGGCGCATGGACCGGGTGATCTCAACGGGAGGAGAAACGAATGGATTTCGCGCTTTCCAAAGAGCTGGAGATGCTGCGCAAGGCGGTGCGGGAGTTTGCGGACAGGAAGATCGCGCCCAACGCCGACGAGTGGGACGCCACGCACCATTTCCCTTACAAAGAAGCCATCCGGCCGATGGGCGAGCTGGGCTTTTTCGGGGCGGTGATCCCGGAGGAGTACGGCGGGGAGGGCATGGGGTTTCTGGCGGCGATCCTCATCAGTGAGGAGATCGCGCGGGCCTCGAGCTCGCTGCGGGTGCAGGTCAACATGCAGTCGCTGGGCTGCGCGTACACGATTTATAAATACGGCAGCGAGGCGCTGCGCAAGAAATACATCCCCAAGCTGGTGAGCGCCGAGTATCTGGGGGGCTTTGCCATCACCGAGCCCGACGCGGGCTCCGACGTCATGGCCATGGGCTCCACGGCCGAGGACCAGGGCGACCACTGGCTGGTGAACGGCTCCAAGACCTGGATTTCCAACGCGCACGTGTCCGACGTGCTGATCTACTACGCGTACACGGACCGTTCGAAGGAATCCAGGGGGCTGTCGGCCTTCGTGCTCGAGACGAAGAATTTCAACGGGGTCAAGACCTCGCAGCTGGACAAGATGGGCTCGCACTCCTCGCCGACGGGCGAGGTGTTTCTCAGCGACTGCCGCATCCCGAAGGAGAACATCCTGGGGGCGCCGGGGGACGGCGCCAAGATCGTCTTCAGCTCGCTGAACCAGACGCGGCTGTCGGCGGCGGCGGGCGCGGTGGGCCTGGCCCAGGCGTGCCTGGAGGCGGCGGTCAAGTACTGCAACGACCGCAAGCAGTTCGGCAAGAAGATCGGCGAGTTCCAGATGAACCAGGATCTGATCGCGCAGATGTCGGCGGAGATCGAGGCCGCGCGGCTCTTGGTGTACAAGGCGGCCTGGGCCAAGGACCAGGGTCGGCTGGACAACGGCCTGGACGTCGCGCAGGCGAAGTACTTCGCGGGCGAGGTGGCGACCAAGTGCGCCAACTACGCCATGCGCATCCTGGGGGCCTACGGCTACTCGACCGAGTACCCGGTGGCGCGCTATTTCCGCGACGCCCCGACCTACACCATGGTCGAGGGGTCCGCGAACATCTGCAAGTGGATCATCGCCCTCGACCAGCTCGGAATCCGCAAAGCGAACCGGTAAAGATTCGTTCACCCGTGGACCCGTCAGCCCGTTTAAGGATGCGGGGTCCACGAGCCGACGGGTGTACGTTTCTTAAGAAAGGAGCCATGCATGGATATTGCCGTTCTTGTCAAGCAGGTGCCCGACACGGAGTCTCTCGTCCAGATCGCCGCTGACGGCGTCTCCATCAAGAAGGACGACATCAAGTGGGTCATGAACCCCTACGACGAGCTCGCTGTTGAAGAGGCGCTGCGCATCCGCGAGGCCAAGGGCGGGACCGTGACGATCGTCTCGGTCGGGTCCCAGAAGGCCCAGGAGACCGTGCGCACGGCGCTGGCCATGGGGGCGGACAAGGGCCTGCTGGTCAACGACCCGAAGGCCGAAGGCAGCGATGCCCTCGGCACGGCCCGGATCCTGGCGGCCGCGGTGAAGAGCCTGCCCTGCGACCTCGTCATCGCCGGGCAGCGCGCGGTGGACGAGGACAACTACCAGGTCGGCGCTGCGGTGGCCGAGCTGCTGGGCATCCCGCACGTGTCGCTGGTGGTCAAGGCCGAGGTGCTCGAGGGCAAGGTCCGCTGCCACTGCAGCGTCGAGGGCGGGACCGTGGTGGTCGAAGCGCCGCTGCCCATGCTGTTCACGACTCAGCGCGGACTGAACGAGCCCCGCTACGCCTCCCTGCCCGGCATCATGAAGGCCAAGAAGAAACCGCTGGAGATCAAGACCGCGGCGGATTTCGGCGTCGACGCGGCCCGGATCGGGGCCGCCGGCCGGCGGGTGGTGGTCAAGGCGCTGCGCCTGCCGCCGCAGCGCCAGGCCGTGCGCATGATCACCGGAGAGACCCCGGAGGCCACTGCGGCCGAGTTGGTCCGGGTGCTGCACGAGGACGCGCGACTGATCTGACCCGCGCGCGCCGGCATGCGGCGCGGACCGGGGTGAAAGGAGACGGACATGGCTCAAGGGGTGGTGGCAATCACCGAACAGCGCGACGGGACACTGCGCAAGGTGTCGTATGAAGCCGTGAGCGAAGGGCGGCGCATCGCCGACGCGCTGGGCACGGGCCTGACGGCCGTGATCGCGGGTGCGGGCGTGGGCGCCCTGGCCGCGGATCTGAAGGCATACGGGCCGGACCGGATCGTCATCCTGGACGACCCGGGGCTGGCGGAGTATCGCACGGACGCCTACACGCACGCCGTGTCGTCCGTGCTCAAGACGCTCGACCCGGCCGTGGTCGTTCTCGGCGCGACGGTCCAGGGCAAGGACCTCTCCGCGCGCCTGGCGGCACGCCTGGACGCCGGGCTCGCCATGGACTGCACGGCGGTGTCCTGCACCGGCGGGGCGATCGTCTGCACCCGGCCCATGTTCGGGGGCAAGCTGTTCGCCGACGTGCAGATCCAGGGCACGCCGCAGCTGATCGCGGTGCGGCCCAACGTCATGGCGATCGCGACGGCCCCCCGCGAGGCTGCGGTCGAGACGCCGGCCGTTGACCTGGGCGAGGTGCGCACGGCCGTGGTGGAGAAGCTGATGGAGCCCGGCGGCCGGGCCGAGCTCACCGAGGCCGACATCATCGTTTCGGGCGGCCGGGGCACGGGCGGCAACTTCAAGCCGGTCGAGGACCTCGCCGCGTCGCTGAACGCCGCGGTCGGCGCCTCGCGCTCGGCGGTGGACGAAGGCTGGCGCAAGCACGGCGACCAGGTGGGCCAGACCGGCAAAGTCGTGTCACCGGCGCTCTACATCGCCTGCGGCATCTCCGGGGCGATCCAACACCTGGCGGGCATGTCCACCTCCAAGGTGATCGTGGCCCTCAACAAGGACGCGGAAGCCCCCATCTTCTCCAAGGCAGACTTCGGGGTGGTCGGCGACATGTTCCAGATCCTGCCCGCGGTCACCGAAGCGGTGAAGAAGTTGAAGGGGTAGGGGGGCAAGTGGTATTTGGGTATTTGGTTCTTTGGGTGTTTTGTACCAAACACCGAAACACCCGACGCCCCACCAAACACCAACACCACACCAAACACCAATCACTAAAAACCGTTGCTTATGGAACGCGAACAACTCGAATTCGACGTACTCTTCGTGGGCGCGGGACCGGCCAACCTGGCCGGCGCCATCCACCTGAAGCAGCTCGCCCGGCAGCAGGGCCGGGAGGTCGAGGTCTGCGTTATTGAAAAGGCCGCCGCGGTGGGGGGACACTCCCTGAGCGGCGCGGTCCTGGACCCCCGCGCGCTGCGCGAGCTCATGCCGGATTTCCGGGAGAGGGGCTGTCCGATCGAGGAGACCGACCTGCGCGACGGCGTCTTCTACCTCACGCCGACCGGGCATATCCGGCTGCCCTACACCCCGCCCTACCTGCACAACGAGGGCTGCTTCGTCATCAGCCTGTCGAAATTCTGCGCCTGGCTGGGCGCCGCGGCCGAGGAGCTGGGCGTCAACCTCTTCCCGGGGTTTGCCGGGGTGGAGGCGCTCACGGACGAGGCGGGCCGGGTGATCGGCGTACGCACGGGGGACAAGGGCGTCAACCGGGACGGGAAACCCAAGTCCAACGCCGAGCCCGGCGTCGACCTGCTCGCCCAGGTGACCGTCTTCGGCGAGGGCCCCAAGGGCAGCCTGCTGCGCGAGTTTGGTCGCACGCTCGGCATCTTCGAGGGCCGGCAGCCCCAGGTCTTCGAGACCGCCATCAAGGAAGTGATCGAGATCCCGGGCGGCAGCCCGTTTGCAAGTTCGCCCTACACGGTGCTGCACACCTTCGGCTACCCGCTCGGGCTCGACACCAAGGGGGGCGGGTTCCTCTACCGCATGCGGGACAACCGCGTTTCGCTGGGGATCGTGGTCGGCCTGGATTACGAGGACCCGATGCTCGAGCCCTACCAGATGTTCCTGCAGTTCAAGAAACATCCCCTGATCGCGGACATCATCCGCGGCGGCAAGGTCCTCCAGCAGGGCGCCAAGACGCTGGCGGCCGGCGGGTACTACACCATGCCGCGCCTGGCGGTTGACGGGGCCGTGTTCGTGGGCGACAGCGCCTCCATGCTCAACGTCCAGCGCCTCAAGGGGATCCACACGGCCATGAAGTCCGGGATGCTCGCGGCCGAGACCGCCCTCGCGGCGCTCGCCGCCGCGGATGCCTCCGCCCGCCTGCTGCAGTCCTACACGGACCGGGTGGATGCGAGCTGGATCAAGACCGAGCTCCACCTCGCGCGCAACTTCGGCCAGGCCCTCTCGCGCAAAGGGATTTCCAAGTTCATTCTGGTAGGGGCCCAGATGGTCAGCGGCGGCCGCGGGCTCGTCGACCCTATGCCCACCGTGGACGACGCAACCACCCTGAAGCCGGGGCGGCTCGAGGAAGCGCCTCCGGTCCAGGCGCTCGACGGTCAGCTCTACCTCGACAAGCTCACGGGGGTGTATCTCTCGGGCACCGCGCACGAAGAGGACCAACCCTGCCATCTCATCATCCCCGACCGCGAGCTCTGCGTGACGCGCTGCTGGGACACCCTGCGCAGCCCCTGCACGCGGTTCTGCCCCGGGCAGGTGTACGAGATGGAGCCGGTCGAGGGGGGCGGCCGCGGCTCAAGCTCAACCCGTCCAACTGCCTGCACTGCAAGACCTGCGAGATCAAGGACCCCTTCCACAACATCCTTTGGACGTGCCCGGAGGGGGGCGGCGGGCCGAACTACACCGTGGTGTGAGAGCGGAGGCGTCATGGCCGACACCGAAGTCGCGGACAAGACCAAACGCACGGCCGAGCTTTACTTCAAGGGCGTGACGGGCGAGCGGCCCTTCGATCTCTGGAAAGCCTTCGACCGGGACCTCGCCAAGGACCTCTCGCTGTTCATCACAGGCCGCATGTATGCGCGGGAGAAGATCCCGCACCGCACCCGGCAGCTCGTTGCGGTGGCCTGCCTCACCGTGCTGTCGCGGCCGGACGAACTCCGGCTGCATCTGCACGCCGCGCTCAACGTGGGCTGCACACCGGCCGAGATTGCCGAGGTCGTCTTCCAGACCTTCGTCTACGGGGGGATGCCGGCTGCCAACACCGCGCTGAAAACCCTCCAGTCGGTTCTGGTGGAAAGAGGCGAGTGGGACGGTGAATGATGCCGGCCGGCCGCCAGCCACCTTCCGGGAGCGAGCGGACCGCGGCGGCCCTTTCCCGCATCGCCCTGGGACTTCACCGGTTTCGGGACCTCGATGCCGTCCTGGAGTTCATCACCTGCGAGGTGCGTGAGCTCCTGGAGGTCGAAGGGGCGAGCGTCATCCTGCTCGACGATGCGCGGCAGGAATTCTACTTCCGCCGTTCCGCCTTCGACGACACGGAGACCGGCCGCCGCATGAGCGAGGTGCGGTTCCCGGCCGACAAGGGAGTGGCGGGCGAGGTCCTGCGCACCGGGCGCCCCATGATCGTCAACGACACGTCCACGTCGCCCTTTTTTTACGCCGCCGTTGACGAGAAGGCGGCCTACCGCACGCGCTGCATGCTCGACGTGCCGGTGCGCACACCCGAGCGCATGATCGGGGTGCTCTGCGCGGTGAATCGCAAGGGCGGCCCCTTCAGCGACGAGGACGCGGAGCTGCTCGCCGCGGTCGCCGGCCTGGTGGCGCTGCCGATCGAGAACGCCGCGGTCAACGAGGCGCTCGCGCGCTCGGTCGAGAACATCCGCCGCATGAACCGCGCCAAGGACGCGGTGATCCACCGGCTGTCCCACGAGCTGAAGACCCCGCTGGCGGTGCTGTCGGCCTCCCTCAACCTGCTGGCCGAGCAGCTCGCGCGGCTGGACGGCGCCAAGGGCTGGGCGACCGTGCTGGAGCGCGCCCAGCGCAACCTCGGCCGCCTTCTCGACATGCAGTACAAGATCGAGGACCTCCTCGCCGGCCGCGACCTCACGGCTTACCGCATGCTGAGCGGGCTCCTGGACCAGTGCGTCGACGAGCTCGAAGCGCTGGCGGCCGAAACCACGGGGTCCGAGCGGCTGACCGAGCGGCTGCGGCACAAGATCGACCGCGTCTTCGGCCCGCGCGACTCCCGCCCGGAAACCATCCGGCCCGCGGAGCACGTCGCCCGTTTCCTGGGCTTGCTGCGGCCCCGGTGGGCGCACCGGCGCTGCCGGGTCACCGAGCGCCTGACCGAGACGGCCGCGGTGCGGCTGCCGCCCGAGGTGTTCGACAAGATCATCGAGGGGCTGGTGCGCAACGCCGTTGAGAACACGCCGGACGGCGGCGAGGTGAGGGTCTCTGTGCGACCGGGCGCCGAAGGGCCGGAGTTCGAGGTCGCCGACACCGGGACCGGCATGACCGAGGAGACGGAGCAGCTGGTGTTCGCCCACTTTTTCGCCGGGTCCGACCCGGACGCCTACTCCACGCGGCGCCCCTACGACTTCAAGGCCGGCGGCCGGGGGTTCGACCTCCTGCGCCTGCAGATCCTCTCTGAGCGCTACGGGTTCACCCTGCGCCTGGCCTCCCGGCGCTGCCCGATCACCGCCTCCGACCGCAACCCGTGTCCGGGCGACACCCGTGCGTGCGGCGCGCTGGCCGATCCGGCCGAGTGCCGGGACCAGGGTGGCACGGTCGTGCGCGTGGTGCTTCCGCCGGATATCGCTGACACGGCAGCCCGAACACCCGACACCGGAGCCAACCGGACATGAAGCCGCCGCCCGAGACCGACGCCCGTTTCTTCCGCGAAGTGAACGTCGAGTTCCTGGTCCACGAGTTGAAGGACCCGATTGCCGTGATCGAAACCGGGCTGCGCTGCCTGATCGAGAAGCAGGATCGCTACGGCGCGCTGACCGAGCGCCAGGCCAACACGCTGCAGCGCAGCCTGCGCAGCGCGCGCAAGGCCTGGGCGATCCTGAACGACTTGCTGGAAGTCGGCCGCGCCGAGGCCGCCTGCCGCTGCTGCACCCGGTTTCAACCTCTGGGTTCCGTGCGCGCGGCCCTCAAGGAGGCGCTGGAAACCGTCGCCGGCCCAGAGGCCGATCCACCCGGGGCATTCCGGCAGCCGGAGGGGCTCGAGCGCCTCCTGCGCCGCCACGGCATCGAGTTGACCGCCTCCGCCGAGGCCGCCGCGGTCGAGATGCTCCAGGACGAAACCCAGTTTCGGCGCATGGCCGGGAACCTCATCAAGAACGCGCTGCACCACCGCCGGGAGCGGATGGAGATCAACCTCTCGCTCGACGGCGGCCGTCTGGTGCTCAGCGTTGCCGACGACGGCCCGGGGGTCGACCCGGCCCACCGGGAGCTGATCTTCCGGCGCTACACGCAAGTGGCGAACACGACGGTCGCGCGTAAGGGCCACGGGTTGGGGCTGGCGGGCGCGCTCATCCTGGCTCGCTGCCTGGGGGGTGACATCCGCGTGGACGGGCGGTCGGGGCAGGGGGCGACCTTCACCCTGGCCGTGCCGCTCACGTCAACCGACGCGACCGATCATCTCGATCAACGGGGGGAATGAACCATGTCCCGCAAGAACCACCTCGCCGGCAAGCGCGTTCTGATCGTCGACGACGAGGAGGACATCCTCGCGACACTCGCCGACCTGCTCGAGGGGGCGAGCACCGATCCGGCCCGCGACCACGCCGCGGCCCTGCGCAAGATCCGGCAGAACCGCTACGATCTGGCGATCCTGGACATCATGGGGGTGGACGGCCTGAGCTTGCTGGAGGAAACCGTCGCGGCCGGGATCCCGACGGTCATGCTGACGGCCCACGCCGTCAGCGCGCAGACCCTCATGGAGTCGATCCGCAAGGGGGCCATCGCCTACGTGCCCAAGGAGACGCTGGCCGACCTGGCCGACCTGCTGAACGACCTGTTGGACGCCCAAGCGCGCGGGGAGCCGCCCTGGAAGTTGCTGTTCGACCGCCTGGGCGAGTTTTTCGACCGACGCTTCGGGGCCGACTGGAAGGCGAAGGATGCGGCATTCTGGTCGGAGTTCAGCCGCACGCACGAGGTGGGCAAAGGCATCCAGGCGCGCCTCATGCACGATCCGCGTATCCGCGACAAGGGGGTGTGACCGGGGGTGCGATAGCGCTTTACAACCGTTTCGGATTGGCTTAGCATGCAGCCGAAACCGACATAGGGGTGCCCCCCGCGGGCTGAGAGGACCACGGTCCAACCCTTTGAACCTGATGTGGTTCGCACCACCGTAGGGAACGTTCCGGCAGACCTTGGGCAGGCCCGCGCGGCTTGCCTTCTTTTTTTCAGAGACCGGCGATTTCCAATCGGGGCAGGCCCGCGGGCGGTGAGCGAATCCACTACCCGCATCACGGGAGGTGCCAGCATGCGTACGCAAATGGAGTTCGCGCGCGGCGGTGTCACGACCGCGCAGGTCGAGGCGGCCGCCCGCACTGAAAACCTGGACCCCGAGGCCCTGCGCCGGCGGGTCGCCGAAGGGATCGCGATCGTCCCGGCCAACCGGAACCATCGCGCGCTGGTCCCCGCCGCCATCGGGACGGGGCTGCGGACCAAGATCAACGTGAACATCGGCGTTTCGAACGACTGTCGCGACGTCGGCCTGGAGTTGGAGAAAGCCCGGCTCGCGATCGAGCTCAAGGCGGACGCCATCATGGACTTGAGCTGCCACGGCAAGACGCGCGAGTTCCGCCGCCGGCTGGTCGAGATGTCGCCGCTCATGATCGGGACCGTCCCGATGTACGATGCCGTCGGGTTCCTGGAGAAGGAGTTGAAGGACTTACGGGTCGACGATTTTTTCCGGGTGGTTGAAACCCACGCCGAGGACGGTGTCGATTTCATGACCGTGCACTGCGGCATGACCCGCGCCACGGCCGAGACCGTCAAGCGCAACCCCCGGCTGACCCACGTCGTTTCGCGTGGGGGCTCGCTGCTGTTCGCCTGGATGGAAGCCAACGGCCGCGAGAACCCGTTCTACGAGCACTACGACCGGCTGTTGGAAATCTGCGCTGCCTACGAGGTCACGCTCAGCCTGGGGGACGCCTGCCGGCCGGGGTCGGTGCGCGACGCGACCGACGCGGCGCAGGTGCAGGAGCTGATCCTGCTCGGGGAGCTCACGCGCCGGGCGTGGTCAAAGGGCGTGCAGGTCATGATCGAGGGGCCGGGCCACATGGCCGTCAACGAGATCGCCGGCAACGTCATGCTGCAGAAGCGGCTTTGCAGCGGGGCGCCCTTTTACGTCCTGGGGCCCCTCGTCACCGACGTCGCGCCGGGATACGACCACATCACCAGCGCGATCGGCGGGGCCATTGCGGCGTCCGCCGGGGCGGATTTTCTTTGCTTCGTCACCCCGGCCGAGCACCTGCGGCTGCCAACGCTCGAGGACACGCGCGAGGGGATCATCGCCGCGCGCATCGCCGCGCACGCGGCCGACATTGCCAAGGGGATCCCCGGCGCGCGTGACTGGGACGACGCCATGAGCCGTGCGCGGGCGGACGTGGATTTCAGCAGGATGATCGCGCTGGCCCTTGACCCGCAGAAGGCGGCGGCCTACCGGGCGTCGTCGCCGCCCGGCAACGAGGGCACCTGCACGATGTGCGGGGACATGTGCCCGATGAAGTCCATGAAGGCGATTTTAGGCTGACGGTCAGCGGCCCGGGCGCAGGCGCCCGAGCCGCCCCACCCACCCGACGGCCGCGGTGTAGCGGTCGTACTCCGGGCTCAGGCCGCTCAGCTTGCGCTCCTCCAGCCGGGCGCGATAGACCTGACAGGCGCAGAACACGAGGCAGACGAGCCCGTTCCAGGCGCTGAAGTTCTGCAGCAATGCCCCCGCGGCCGTGAGCATGGAGCCCACGTACATCGGGTGCCGCGTCCAGCGGTAGATCCCGTCAAAGACCGGCTCGCGCACTTCGGTCATGATCGCGAAAGATTTTCTCAGCTGCATCACACCGGCGATGATGACGAGGGTCCCCGCGATGGCCAGGCCCGAGGACAGCGGCCCCACCCCGGCGAGCGCTCGCACGGGCGGCCGGAAGGGGTAGGAGACGACGAGCGCGAAGGGCATGGCGGCGCAGGCCAGCGGGAAGAACGTTTCCATGACCCCTCGCGCTGCCGCGCGCGTCGGTTGGCGGGTCAGGAAAGCGGCCACGAACAGGGCGAACTGGAAGGTGATCAGCCACCACGTCAGCGCCGCCGCCGTGGGCGCGAACAGCTCGCCCGGCCGGAACACCACGCGCTGGACGATCCAGGCCGCAAAGAAGAGCGCCCCGATCCTGGAGCTGAACCGGTCCCCGAGCACCCGCTCGCGCCAGCGTACGAGATGGTTGCACCACGTCATCGCAGGTCGTAATTCCTGAACGGCTGTGTTATGATGTTCTCATGACATCCCGAAACGCTGGGAAACCCGCCGTCGAACGCCGGTTGCGGCCGCGCGCCCCTGTGTTGTCCGAGCACATGATGGAATTCATGCTCCCCGGGTCCCCCATCTACCAGCTCAAACTGAAAGACATCTCCGAAACCGGGGCCGGCGCCATTGTGAACCCCCAGTCGAAGCTCCTGGGCATGGTCCGGGTCGGCCAGGAGCTGCGCGTGAGGCTGGTCGTCCCGCGCGGGTCGAGCTTCCGAGCGGGGTCCTACCGGGGCCGCATCACTCAGATCACCGAACTGGTGGACGGCGCGTACAAAGGCCACCTGCTGGTCGGAGTCGCCCTGTCCCCGGAGGGCTGAACCCGGCCTCCGGCGTCCATCAACTCCCCCCCGCCGGCCACACCCCCATCGTGAGCAACCCCTCCCGCAGGAACAGGCAGCCGTAGACGATGAGCAGGATCCCGAGTACGCGCATCGTCCAGAGGTAGACCCCGCCCTTCAGGAAGCCGCGCGACCGGTCGACCATCCGCGCCAGCAGAATCTTGGACCCCACAATGCAGACGAAAAACGCGCCGGCGAAGCCCGCGGCGTGGACCCACGAGCGGCCGAAGGCGCTGAGCAGAATGGGCGTTCCGACACCGATCCAGAACACGTAGGGGTTGGGATTGAGGAAGTTGGCGACCACGCCCTTGGCGAGCGACCGCGCCGTCGGCTCGTTCGGCAGCGCCGTGACCGTTTTCAGCCGCAGGCTGCCGGCGCCGAGGTGGAAGAGGAAGGCCGCCCCCGCCAGTGCGATGACACCGGCTGCCGCAGGCACGGCCACCAGGGGCTCGAGCAGCAGAACCGACAGGACGATGAGCGGCAGATCGGTCAGGATCGGGGCGAGCGAAACGCGTACCCCCGCCCCGAGGCCGTGGCGCAGCGTTTCGGAGATCACGAGCAGGGTCAGCGGGCCCGGGGAGAACCCGGCCGCGAGGCCCAGGACGGTTCCGCGGGTGACGATGTCCAGGAAGGCTGCGTCCATGCCGCCCTTTACCCTTATCCCAGGGCGACGTCGAGGGTCATCATCACGGGGAACCCCAGCATGGCCCCCACCGTGGCGAAGTCGCTGTGGCCGTCGGCGTGCGCCTCGGGGATATTGTGGATGGGGATGGCCAGCACCAGGAGGATGCTGCGCCGCCAGCTGGTGCTGATGCCTTCGGCCGACTCACGCGGCATGCCCGCGTGCAGGTGCGGCCGCAGCCGGTCGATCAGCCAGATGAACAGCCCCCCGGCCAGAAACCCGACGGCGGCCGGCACCCAGGCGGGACCGCCGCCTTCCTCGGCCATCTCGATCGCCGGGGCGAGCAGCGACCAGTAGCCCGCGGCGATCATGACGCCCGCGGCGAACCCGAGCATCCCGTCCAGCACACGCCGCCGGATCTGCGTGAAGAAGAACACCAGCCCGGCTCCCAGCGCCGTCAGGAACCAGGTGAACAGTGTCCCGAGCAGGGCCTGCGTGACCGGATGAAGATGTTCGAACCAGTCGACTCCCATCAGGCGGGTCCTTCACGTCAGAGGTCGAGGTCGGCGGCCGCGGCCGGCGGCTCGGCCTCGATGGGCTTGGGCCAGTCGCGGATGATGCCGAGCAGGGCCCGTACCCAGGCGCACTCGCATTCGGCCGGGCACGGCTGCAGTTCGAGCGGCTTCAGGCAGTATCCCCGGCAATCCTCTTCGCCGGTGCGGCAGCCCTGGTACACGGGGCCGTCGTAGAGGTCCCGGAAACTCTGGGCATGTAGCGCAAGCGTGGTCTGGCAGCTCCGGTGGTTGAACAGGAACAACCCGAGGGACAGTTCCTGGAAGTCCGCCTGGTAGCCGACCAGCTCGAGCCCGGGGTCTTCCAGAAACTCCCGGCGGGTCGCCCAGGGGTGTCCGCACAGGGGGCAGGTCTTGAACACGTCGCTCACACGCAGTACCAAAAGGGGTTGTCCATCGGGCCGACGCCCGGCGTGCAGGATCAGCGGAGTGGCCCTCGCTCCCCCTGTGCGCCAGGCACGCCCGATGGTATAGACCGAATCCCGGCGGCATGTAAAGACGACGGCAGCGGAGTTGACCTGCGCGCGGGCTCATCTTGACATGCGGGGGGCAAACCTATAGAGCTCTATATCAATTCGGGAGCCGACTATGGGTCTTGCGCAATCTCGCACGCGTTCCTCTACCCCACCCACCCCCATTTACTATCAGATTCAGATCACGATCCAGAAAGGCATTCAGGCGGGCCGATGGAAACCGGGTGACCGCATCCCGCCGGAGCGCCAGTTGGCGGCGCAGTTTGCAGTCAGCGTCGGCACGGTGCGCCAGGCCATCGCGAACCTCGTGCGGGATGGCTACCTCGAGCGCGTTCAGGGCAGCGGCACCTTCGTCCGGGAAACCGTCTGGCACCATGAACGCCTGCGGTACTATCCCATGGTCCGAGATTTCGGCGATCCGGTTCAGGACCTGAAGGGCAAGCTGATTTCGCGCAAGGCCGTGTCGGCCGACGAACGCACCAACCGACTCCTCCAGATCGATCCCGACCAACCGCTTCTCGAAATCCGGCGTCTCATTTACCTTCGCCGCAAGCCGGTTGTGCTGGCGATATCGCGCCTGCCGCAGGGCATGTTCCCCGGCCTCGAACGCCTGCCCGATGCCGAAATGATCGACACCCCGCTTTACCTCATACTTGAAAACCACTTTGGACGGCCGACCATCGCCAACCACGAGCTGTTTTCCGTGGCGCGGGCCGATTCCACGGTCCGCCGGCACCTGAGGGTTGCCCGGAACCACCCCGTGCTTCAGATCGAAATGCTGTCCATGACGTACAAGGACCAGCCCTACGAGCACCGCATCAGCTATTGCCGGTCGGAGACCGAACGCATTTTTCGACTCATCTAACCCCACCGCCGCAGAGAAAGGATCCCCTTCGTGAGCCACCCGTATCCCCAGATGGATTGCGACATCCTGATCGTCGGAGGCGGCAGCGCCGGTGCCATGGCCGCCATCCGGGCCAAGGAAGTGAACCCGCGCCAGAAGGTCATCGTTCTCGAAAAAGGGGACGCCAAATATTCCGGCTGCATCGCGCGCGGCATGGATGCGCTCAACATCGTGGCGGTGCCCGGCATCGCCACACCCGAGCTATACGTGGAATCCAACAGCCTCGCGTGTGAGGGGATCATGGATGAGCCGGTCAACTACCGCATGGCTGAGCGCAGCTATGCGCTCATGCAGAAGCTCGTCGGCTGGGGGGTGTGCTTCCCCGTCGACGAGAAGGGGCAGTACGAGATCCTCCAGGTCCACCCCAAGGGTCGCTTTTGCGTGACCATGAAAGAACCGGAGCTGAAGACCATCCTGGCCAAGCGCATGGTGGACCTCGGGGCAACGGTGATCAACCGTGCCATGGCCCAGGAACTCCTCCTGGAAGGCGACCGCGTCTGCGGCGCGATTGCCATGGATGTCCGCACGGGCGAGCCGTTCGTCATCCGTGCCCGGAGCGTCATCCTGGCCGCCGGCGGAACGGCCCGCTTTGGCCTCCCGAACAACGGGTATCTCTACGGGGTCTACGATTTCCCCGGCAACACGGGCGACGGCTACTGCCTGGCCTATCACGCCGGGGCGGAGCTGAGCGGATTCGAGTACACCCTGGTCTACTACATCGTGAAGGACATCAACGCCCCGCTGCTCTACATCACGCTGACGCGCGGCTGCCACCTGGTCAACGCGTTCGACGAACGTCGCGACAAAGACCACCCCTCCATCCGCACCATGCTCCTGGAGCACCTGGACGAGCGCGGCCCGATGCGTATCAAGCTGAGCCATCTTCCCGAGGATCGGATCCGCGAAATCGAATCGATCCTGTTCACGACGGAGCGGCCGTCCTGTCAGCGGTTCTACGAGGGACGCGGCATTGACTTCCGCACCGGCGAAATCGAACTCTGGCCGACGGAAGTCTTCCTCTGCGGCGGCCACGGCCTGACCGGCGTGCGGGTCAACGAAAAGGCCGAGACCACGGTCAAAGGGCTGTACGCGGCCGGGGACACCTCCCTCGTGGCCCGCGGCCACCTCTCGGGCGCGTTTGTGTTCGGCGAAATCGCCGCCGAGAGTGCGACCGAATACGCGGCCGGCACTCATCACGCGGATCCCGACCCGCGACCGGTGCAGGCCTTCACGGACAAGCGCGACCGCCGTCTGGCACAGACCGACGGGGCCGTCACCATCGAGGAGTTCGAATACAAGGTCCGGCGCATCATCAACGACTACATCCGTCCGCCCAAGAACCAATACAAGCTCGACCGCGCGCTCTGGTGGATGGACCGGTTCCGCCGGGAACTCGACGAGGTGGTGCGGGTCGGCGACGTGCACGACCTGTTCAAGACCTACGAGGTGGAGAACATCATCGAGTGCGCCACCCTGAGCGCCATCGCGTCCAAGGAGCGGCGGGAGAGCCGCTGGCTGCCGTGGCACTACCGCAGCGACTACCCCAAGCCCGGCGGCGACGAATGGCGCAAGCACATCGTTCTGACGAAATCTCCCGCGGACGGCGGCGTCCAGGTGAGCTACAAGGACATCATCCGAATGCAGAGAGGGCAATCGCCATGCGAATGAACCTGCTGGAAGCGCTGTCCGACAACATCGTGATCGACAAAGACAAGTGCATCTATTGCGGAATCTGCGTCGACACCTGCATTCTGGACAACCTGCGGATGAAGCAGGCACCCTGTGCGCGCGCGTGCCCGCTGGGGGTCAACTGCCAGGGGTACGTCCAACTCATCGGGCGCGGCCGGGACGAGGACGCGCTGCGGGTGCTGGAGGAGAAACTGCCCTTCCCGGAAGTTCTCAGTCGGCTGTGCTCGCAGCCCTGCGAAACCCGCTGCCACTGCAACGCGCAGGAGGGGCAGGCGGTCAACATCCGCGGCCTGAAGCGCTACCTGACCGAACAGGTACCAGTCCGCCGAAGCTCCCGTACCGGATTGTGCGCCTGCGACCGGGCGGGGCGCGGCCATCGTCGGCGCCGGCCCGGCCGGGCTGACGGCCGCCTTCGACCTGCTGCGCCGCGGGCACCGGGTGGTCCTCGTCGACGCGGAGCCCGAACCGGGCGGCATGCTGCGTTGGGCGGTGCCGGAGTTCCGCCTGCCCGGTAGCGTCCTCGACCGGGAGATCCGGCGACTGACACGGATGGGGGTCACCTTCCAGGGCGGGCGGACGTTGGGGCGGGACCTGTCACTCGACGAACTCCTGCGGGCGCACGATGCCGTACTGGTCGCCCTCGGGTGCCGCGGCACCCGCAGGCTCGACATCCCGGGCGAAGCGCTTCCCGGCGTGCTTTACGCATTGCCGTTCCTCAAATCGGTTCGTGCCGGCGCCCCGGCGGCGGTGGGCTCCCGGGTCGTGGTGGTCGGCGGCGGAGACGTGGCGGTCGACTGCGCTCAGACCGCCCTGCGTCTCGGCGCCCAGAGCGTCGTGGTGATCAGCCTGGAGGGGGAATCCGACCTGCCGGCGCACCCCAACGTCGTCCACGGCGCCAAGGCCGAGGGGATTGTCTTCCGGGGGACCTGGGGGCCGCAGGCGATTCAGGCGAAGGAGGGGCGCCTGGAGGGCGTGCGGCTGAAAAAGTGCGTTTCGGTGTTCGACGAGAGGTCCAATTTCCAGCCGGTCTACGACGTCTGCCAGACGGATTTCGAAGCCGCCGACACGGTGATCGTCGCCATCGGCCAGACCCCGGAGCACGCCGACCTGAGCGCCACCGGCCTGATCGCCGGCGCCGGGCTATCCTGCGACCCGCTCACGCTGCAGGCCCCGGACGGGCGTGTGTTCGTTGCCGGGGACATCCACTCCGGCCCGTCGTCCGTGGTGCACGCCATGGCCTCCGGCCGGCGCGCGGCGGAATCCATCCACCGCCTGCTCAGTGGCGAGGACTTGCGCCTGGGGCGCGCTTACTCCGGCCCGTATGAAACGGAGTTCGCCATCGACACCCGCGTCGGCAGCCACGCGCCGCGCACGGAGAACCCGTTGCGGACGTATCATGGCGCCGGGGATTTCGCCGAAATGGAGCAGCCGCTCTCCCCGGAAGCGGCGCGGCGCGAGGCCGGGCGCTGCTATTCGTGCGGGGCGCCGTTCGGCAAGTTCCGCACGTGCTGGTTCTGCCTGCCGTGTGAAGTGGAGTGCCCCCACGATGCCCTGTGGGTCGAGATCCCGTATCTCTTGAGGTGAGGTGGTTCAAAACCCGGTCCCACTCATCGCCAACTTAAGAGGAGGTGCACCATGCGTCGAAACCCGTTCGTGCTGTTGACCTTGTTCGTCCTTCTGACCGCGTTCACGGGCGCCCGCGCCGCAGACGATTACCCGAACAAGCCGATCACCTTCGTGGTCCCGCTGGGCGCGGGTGGCATGACCGACGTCACGGCGCGCCTGCTGGCCGAGAAGATGAAAGTCCTGCTGGGACAGCCGATCACGGTCGCCAACAAGCCCGGCGGCACCGGGATCGTCGGCGTCAACTTCGCGCTGGGCCAGAAGGAGGACGGCTACACCGTCATCGTCGCCCCCATGAACGAATCGCTGACCAGTGCTTACTTCCAGGGAGTCGACCCCTTCGACCTGAAGAGCTTCTCCTTCGTCGGCGGGTACATGCCGCAGCAGCGGGTGCTGTTCACCACCCCCGACAAGCCCTACAAGACCTTCGCCGAGTTCGTCGCCTACGCCAAGCAACACCCGGGCGCGATATCCGCGGGCAGCGGCGGCGTGCAGTGGGCTCTTGAGGTCGTCAAATCCATCGGCGTGAAGGATGGACTGAAGATGAAATACGTGATGTTCAAGAGCGGCGGCGAGGCGTCGACCGCCATCCTGGGCCAGCACGTCGAAATCTGCGAGACCGGCGTCGGCACCCCCGCGTTCCAGGCCGGGCGCGAGGGCAAGCTCGTAGCGCTCGTCAACATGGGCGAGGGCGCGATCGACGCCTTCCCGGGCCTGCCGGAGTTGAAGACTCTCGGATATCCATACACGGCCACGATCGAGTACGGATTTGCGCTCAAGGCCGGAACCCCCGAAGCCATCCGCCGGAAGCTCGAAGCGACCTTGAAGACGGTCATGGCGGACCCGGAGGTGCGACAGGGGTTTGCCTCCATGGGGCTGACCCCGCGATTCCTGGACGGGCCTTCCTTCGAAAAGATTATCCACGAGGGCGTGGCCGCGGTCAAAAAGATGATCGAGTACAACAAGCAGCTGAAAGACTGATCGGTGGAGGGGCGGGCCGGCATCGTCTCCGGCCCGCCTCGCCGCTGGGGGGCACATGAAGAATCAACACCGATTCCGCACGAAAGAGGCGGTCGTGGGCCTTGCGTTTCTGGGCTTTTCGACCGGGTATCTCGCACTCGCGCTGCCACTGAAGCGCGGGACGGTCGGCAACCCGGGCCCCGGGTTCCTGCCCCTGCTGATCGGGGCGTCGCTCGCGGTGTGTTCGGTCGCCTTTCTGGTCCGGCATATCGGCGCGCGGGAGACCTCGCGGCCGCCGGATCCTGATCCTGCGCAGTACGGCCGTGCCTCGGTCTGGGGCATCGCCGGGTGCACCCTGGCCTATCCCTTCGCCCTCGACGGCTTGGGCTTCTTCCTGTCTACGGCGGCAGCGGCGCTGGCGATGTTGCTCGCTTCAGCCCCGGCGGGTGGCGTGGGCGCTCGCAACGGCCATGGTCACAGCCCTCGTGTGCTTTCTGGTTTTCCCGATCGCCTTGGGGGTGTCCTTCCCGTTCGGCGTGGCGGACGAGTTCCTCTATCACATCGTCCGGGGATGATCGACATGCTGGATTTCCTGCCCAATCTGCTCAACGGTTTCGCCACGGCCCTGCAACCCCACTACATGCTCTACGCCCTGGTCGGGGCGGTCCTGGGGACCATCACCGGCGTCCTCCCGGGACTGGGGCCGCTGGGGGCGATGTCCATCCTGCTCGGGTTCACGCTCAAGCTGGACGCCACCGGGGCCCTGATCCTTTTCGCCGGCATCTACTACGGGGCCATGTACGGCGGGTCGACCACGTCCATCCTGCTGAACATCCCCGGCGAAGCCGCCTCGGTCGTCACCTGCCTGGACGGGTACCGCATGGCCCAGAAAGGACGGGCCGGCGCCGCCCTGACCGTTTCGGCGGTCGGCTCGTTCATCGCTGGCACCATCAGCATCGTCGGGCTCATGCTGGCGTCGCCCTTCCTGGCGAACGTCGCCCTCAAATTCGGCCCGGCCGAGTTTTTCGCCATCGGGGTGTTCGGTCTGATGCTGCTGGTGCGCCTGACCGGGGGCTCGGCGCTCCAATCGGTCATGATGATCCTCTTGGGCATGGCGCTCGGGACGGTTGGGATGGATTTTGGAGACCGGTGCGCGTCGCTTCACGCTGGGGATCATCGACCTGGATCAGGGGATCGACTTTCTGCCGGCGGCTATGGGGTTCTTCGGGATCGCCGAAGTGCTGGCCTGCCTGCAGGAGCCGGACACCGGTCAAAAGGTCTGCCGAGTCAGGATGCGCGAGCTTTTACCGACACGGGACGAATGGCGGCGGTCGTTTCCGCCGATTTTCCGCGGCTCCTTCCTCGGGTTCCTGATCGGCCTGATCCCGGGGCCTTCGCCCGTGATCTCGACCTTCGTCTCCTACATGACTGAGAAGCGGCTCTCCAAGCACCCCGAGGAATTCGGCCGCGGGGCCATCGAGGGGGTCGCGGGGCCCGAAGCCGCCAACAACGCGGCGGTCGGGGGGGCATACGTCCCCCTGTTCGCGCTCGGGATCCCCTTCACGCCGGCCATGGCGATGGTCCTCGGGGCCCTCATGCTGCACGGCCTCACCCCCGGGCCGAATCTGATCCAGGACAAGCCCGCCCTGTTCTGGGGCGTGATCGCCAGCATGTACATCGGCAACGTCGCGCTGCTGATCCTGAACCTGCCCCTGGTGAACGTCTTCGTCGGCATCCTGCGGGTCCCCCGGCACATCCTGATGCCGATGGTGGTCCTCATCTGCATGATCGGAGTCTACAGCGTCAACTCCAGCCGGCTGGACCTGGTGGCGCTGTCGATTTTCGGCATCATAGGCCTCGCGCTGCGCAAGGTGGCATTCTCGGCCGCGCCGCTGATCCTGGCGATGGTTCTCGGCCCGATGATCGAGACCTCGCTGCGGCAGGCGCTCACGATCACCGGGGGAAACATCTGGCCTGTCCTCAGCCGGCCGATCTGCATCGGCATGTACACGATCGGGGCCTTGAGTTTCGTCCTGCCGTGGGGCATAAGGCAGATTCGGATATGGGCGCGGTCGGTGGGGGTCGGGCCGAAATCGGGCGCGCCGGTTTGAGTCTGACGCCGGGAAAAGGAGATGACCATGACCACCGATCCACACCCGGTCTGGGGCAAGCGGTTGAGTGACGCCCCCGACGGACTGGCGCTTGAGTTCACTTCCGGGCGGGACGTGGCCGGGCTGCCCATGGCGGACGAGGTGCTCCTGCCCTACGACATCTGGACCAACTTGGCGCACGTGAGAATGCTGCGGCGCTGCGGCATCCTGACGGAGGCCGAGCGGCGCGAGCTCTGCCGCGGGCTGGCGGGTCTGGAGGCGGATGTGCGCGCGGGGCGGTTCCGCCTCGACCCGGGCAAGGAGGACGTGCACATCAACATCGAGCACCACCTCACGCACACCTGCGGCCTGGCCTCCGGCAAGAAGATTCACACCGGCCGCAGCCGCAACGACCAGGCGGGGACCGACATCAAGCTCTACCTGCGCGACCAGCTGCTGCAGCTCGCCGACCGCACAGCGGGGCTGATCGCGCGCATTCTCGCCAAGGCCCCGGCGGAGCTCGACGCGGTCATGCCGGGGTTCACGCACTACCAGCCGGCGATGATCACGACCGCGGCGCACTGGCTGACCGCCTGGAGCCAGGCGCTGCTGCGCGACCTGGAGCGGCTGTACCAGGACCTCGAGATGCTGAACCGCTCCCCGCTCGGGGCGGCCGCCGCCTTCGGGACCTCGTGGGGGATCGACCGGGAATACGCGGCAGGGCTGCTGGGGTTCGACGCCCCCGAGGAGAACTCGCTCGACTGCATCAGCGCGCGTGGCGAGCACGAGGCGCGCGCGACGGCCGCGCTCTCGTTCCTGATGAACCACCTCGCGACGATGGCGCAGGACATGATCCTGCTCAGCATGCCCTACTACGGCATGCTCGCGATCCCGGACCGGTTCGTCACCGGGTCTTCGATCATGCCCCAGAAGCGCAATCCGGATTTTGCCGAGCTGATCCGCGGACGGGCGGCGCTGTGCCACGGGTTGCTCGTGGCTCTGCTGGGGGTGCAGAAGGGTTCCATGAGCGGGTACAACCGCGACTTCCAGCTGAGCAAGTACGCCGCCATGGACGCGTTCCGCGAGTGCGGGGACGCGCCCCTGCTGCTCGGGGAGGTCGTCATGGGCATGTCCTTCCGTCACGCGGAGATGCGCGCCAAGGCGGTGCAGGGCTTCATGAACAGCGCCGACGTGGCCGACCTGCTCGCGCGGCGGCACGGGCTCTCGTTCCGGGACTGCTACGACCTGCTGTCGCTTGCGGTCAAGCACTGCGACGCGGAGGGCGAGCTGACGCTGGCGGGGATGGAGCGGGCCATCGCCGAGTCCGGCATCCCGCTGCGGCTGACCGAAGAGGAGGTGCGCCTTTTCAATACGCCCGAAGCGCTGCTGGCTGAAAAGCGGCACACGGGGGCCCCGTCGCGGCCGGCGGTCGAGGCCATGATCGCCTCCCAGACCGTGCGGTTGAACGCCCTCAGCGCGCCGATTGAGGCCCTGCAGGCGCGGGTCCTCGCGGCCCGGCGGGCTTGCCTCGCGGACGACTGAAGGCCCGGCTCGCGCGTGCCGCATGGACGACCGGGTGCACGCCGTCATCGCCTTCCTCGAGCGGGACACGCTGCGCAACCTCGTGCTGCTCAAGACCCTCGCGCAGTTCCCGCGGGCGGTTCGCTGCGTTTTCCGGCCCGATCCGGACGGGGAGGCCGCGCTGCTGCTCCTGCCGGGGTCGGTGTCGGGTTTCGACCGGGCCCACCACCCGTCGGTCGACCACGTGGTGTTCCTGGCCGTGTCCCGCCTCGACCAGATTCCGCGCCTGCTCGCGGAGGTCCCTGCCGGATCCCGTTTGCTCTTCAAACTCATGGACGAGCGGCACCCTGCGGCGGTGGACCCGGTCTTCGCCATCCGGCGGGTGGCTGCCTACCACTCTTTTGCCCCTCCCGCCGGAACGCGCTTCGAGATCGGAGCGAACGTTACGGTTTCGGCCCGGCTCGCGGACGATCTGCTGGCGATATACGCCGCGCAGGGCCACGCGCCGGAAGAGGTGCGGCACCACTTCGCCTGCGGCGCGCGCTCTTTCACGGTGTACGAGGGCGGCCGCCCGGCCTCGACCTGCTTTGTTTATCCCAACTATGGCCGCATCTGGGAGATCGGCGCCCTCACCACCTCCTCCGAGAGGCGGCGGAGCGGGCTGGCGCAGGCGGTGGTGTCGGCCGCCTACGGCGCGCTCGGCCGCGAGGGGCTGACCGCGCGCTACCAGGCGCACGAGAGCAACCACGCGTCCATCCGCTTGGCGGAATCCCTCGGGCTGCAGCGCTTCCTGGTCAACTCCCACTGGATGCACGCGGGGCGGCAGCCCTGAACGTGCGGCAGAGCGGCGGAGGGGATGGCGGGCGGGGGTGCAGGCCGATTACTTCGTGTTAACGGACCGGATCACCCCGTCTTTGAAGTGAAAACGGCGCAGCGCGGGCGGTGCAGCGGACCCCGTCGACTGCGTGTAGACGATCGACTCCCAGACCGCCTCGCCCTTCTCGAGGCCGAGGTCGGGCGCGGCTTGGTCGAGGGCGACCGGGTGCGGCGGCTGGATGGACACCACCCGGACGGCGTCGGGGTCCGGCGAGTTCATGCGCAGCCACGAGATGATGCGCAGCTCGTAGTCTTCCGGGAACGGGCCGGGGTCGGTTTGCTCGGCGGTCAGCTTCGGGCCTTCCGGCGCCTTGGGCGGGGTGGCGCACGCGACCAGCAGAACGGCGATTCCGAGGGCGATCAGAAAAGTGCGCATACGTGTCTCCTTTCGCGCGCGCGGGCAGGCAGCCTCGGATTGCGGGGCCGTGCGTTCGACCTCCCCCCGAGGCGCCGCCATGAAAATAGTCGAAGGCGGTCGGCATTACAAGTGCGGCCCTCCGCACGCGGGGTGCCAAATCGCCGGAGGCGCATTATCATTGCGCACGGCAGTTCCCCCAAAGCCGCCCTATCCACGCAACGAAAGGAGGACGCCATGAAATGGGTCACGCGGTCCCACGTGCACGTGGACCGGGTCGCTTGCCCGTGGCTGATCACGCGCTTCATCGATTCGGAGGCCGAGTTCCGGTTCGCCCCCAAAGACGAGGTCCTGACGGTGGCCGAGCGCGAGGGGGCCATCCCCTTCGACTCGCCGGGAGTCGAGCTCACCCACGACGGGGATCTTTGCAGCTTCGACGTCATCATCCGCAAATACCGGCTGACCGACCCGGCGCTCCTGCGCCTGGCCCGCATCGTGAACGCGGCCGACACCGACCGGTTCGAGCGGGACCCGGCGGCAGCCGGGCTCGAAGCCATCGCGGTGGGCTACAGCCTGCGTTTCCCGGACGACCTCGAAAACCTCGATTGCCAGTTCGCCGTCTACGACGCTTTATACGCCTGGTGCCGCCTGGACACGGCACGCCGCGCCTAACGCGGGGAGGGGAGAGCCAGGATGCCGTCTCACGGAGATCCCCCGGCGCCGGAATCCGCGGCCGGGCGCTGGCTGAGATTTCTGGGGCTGCAGCGCAGCACGGTCGGCGTGCTTGCGATGGTGGTCCTCGTCGGCATGGGCGAACGCATGTCCGAGCGCTTCCTGCCGATTTACCTGATCGCGCTCGGCGGCGGGGCGCTGTCCATCGGGCTGCTCAACGCGCTCGACCACCTGCTTTCCGCGCTCTACTCCTACCTGGGGGGCTATCTCTCGGACCGCCTGGGGACCCGCCGCGCGCTGGTCCTGTTCAACCTGGTGGCCATGGCGGGGTTTCTGATCGTCATCCTGTTCCCGTTCTGGCAGGCGGTGATTGCGGGCGCGGTGCTGTTCATTTCGTGGTCATCGGTATCCTTGCCCGCGACCATGGGGCTGATCGTACGCGTGCTGCCCGCGGGCAAGCGGATCATGGGCGCCAGCATGTATTCGCTGGTCAACCGCATTCCGATGGCGCTCGGCCCCATTTTAGGCGGGCTCTGCATCGCCGCGTGGGGCGAGCTCGCCGGCGTGCGGGTGGCATTTGGAGCGGCGCTCGCCCTGGCGCTGGTCGGCCTCGTCCTGCAGCAGACCATGATCGTCGAGCCGCTATCCAGGCCCGCGACCGTGCGGCCCATTTCCTCCCCGCGCGCGCTCTGGCGGCGCATGCGCCCGGAGCTGCGCAACCTGCTGGTCGCCGACATCCTGGTGCGGTTCTGCGAGCAGATCACCGGCGCCTTCGTTGTGGTCTGGTGCATGAAGGTGATCGTGCGGCCGGTGAGCGCGGTCGAGTTCGGGGTGCTGACCTCGATCGAGATGGCCACGGCCGTGTTGATTTACATCCCCGTGGCCTGGCTGGCCGATCGAGGCGGCAAGAAGCCCTTCGTGCTCACCACCTTCGTCATGTTCACCGCCTTCCCCCTGGCGCTGATGGTTGCGCCGTCCTTCGAGTGGATGGTCCCGGTGTTCGTGCTGCGCGGGCTGAAGGAGTTCGGCGAGCCCACCCGCAAGGCCCTCATCGTCGAGCTTGCCCCGGACGACCAGAGGGCCGCGATGTTCGGGATGTACTATCTGGTGCGCGACAGCGTGGTCGCGGTCGCGGCCTTCGGCGGGGCACTGCTCTGGGAGGTGGGGCCGCGGGTGAACTTCATCGCGGCGTTCGCCTGCGGCGTGCTGGGTACGGTCTACTACGCGTTGCGCGGGTCGGACGATCGGCCGCGACCGGCGCGCGGCTGATCAGGGGGCGGCCTGCCGTCCGGCGGTCGCCGCGCGCAGGTTTGCGCGGGCGGCGGCGTAGTCCGGGTTTACCTCCAGCGCAAGGTGGAACTGGTCGATCCCCTCGCCGACCCGTCCAAGGCTTACGAGCGCCATCCCCAGGTTGGTGTGGATCTCGGCGTCCTGCGGCCGCAGGCGCAGCGCCTCGCGGAACTGGCGTGCGGCGTCCTCGAACCGCCCCAGGCGCGCGTAGGCCACGCCCAGGTCGTTGCGCGCTTCGATCCCGTCGGGCTTGAGCCGTACCGCCTCCGCGAAATGTCGCGCGGCGTCCTCGATGCGCCCCTGTCCCGCCCGGACGAGTCCGAGCTGGTACCGGGCATCGGACAGGTTCGGGTCCAAGCGCAGAGCGTCCTCGAAGGCCGCTGCGGCCTCGACCGGCCGTTCCGCCCACGCGAGCACCACGCCGCAGTGGTACGCCGCGAGTGGGTCGGCCGGGTCGAGACGACGTGCCGCCTGCAGGGTCTCGACCGCCTCGATGGGCCGGCCCTGGCGCATCAGGGCGAGCCCCAGCTGCATGTGGCCGGTGACCGAGAGCGGATTCAGGCGCAACGCCTCCTGGAATGCCGAGATCGCCTTGGCGAAGCGTCCCTGCAGCGCGTAAACGTCCCCCAGATAGGAAAGGGATGCCGCCCGGTCGGGCAGCTCGGCCAAACGCGGTTCCAGGCGCGCGACCTGCACCGCGGCGCAGCGCGACCGGATACCGCCGGATATCACCCCGTAGTCCACTTCGTTGCCCGCACAGTACCCCTCCCAGAGCGCCGTGTACCGCTCCTGCTGCTCAGCGGTCGCGCGTTCCACGTCGACCATGTCGCGAAACGGGCTGTACACGGAGAAGGCGAACTCAGCCAGCGCCAGCCGGGCGTCCGGATTCCGTTCTATACGCTCGACCGCCGCGCGGGTGGCGGCGGAGGGGCCCGCGGCAGGCGGCGCGGAACGGATGCGCTCGAAGATCTGGGTGCTCTTCAGGTGCATCAGCCGCGGGGCGGCGAACTCCAGGCGCGGGTGCCGGTCGGTGTGCAGCGGGCCGGGCCCGAACAGGGCGGCCGGGGCGTCGGATACGATCAAGCGGTCCAGCAGGCGCAGCTCGGAGAGCGCCACGTTGCGCGAAGGCGCGCGCTGCCTCCCGGCGGCGTCCCGGTCTCCCGGGCGGCCCTTGAAGCCGATCAGGAGGTAGTCGCCTTCGGATTGCACCGGGCTCATGCGCGCGAGCAGACTGTCCGGAAAGACCTCCGCGAAGCCGCGGCCGATCATCGCGAAGGTCTCCCAGTCCATCTGGTAGGCGTGGATCCACTGGGCGAAGAGGCCGCCCTCGGCCAGGCGGTCGCGGGCGGCGGCAAAGAAGTCGCGCGTGAAGAGCGCGGCCAGGCCTTCCATCCAGGGGTTGGAGGGTTCGGAGATGATGACGTCGTAGCTCCGGTCGGTCAACTGCAGGTGGGCGCGCGCGTCCTGGAGGATCAGGCGCGTCCGGGGGTCCGTCAGGACGTCCCCGTTCCAGCGGGTGAACCAGCCGCTGGCGGCCACCACCTGGGGGTTGATCTCGAGCACGTCCACGTGCTCGACCGGGTAGCCGAGGACCTCGCCGGCCGTGATGCCGCTGGCGAGACCGATGACCATGACGCGCCGCGGCTGCGGGTGATGGCGCAGCGGCAGGTGGGCCAGCAGCGTCTGGGTCTCCATGTCCTGGCGCGAGGAGGCGTCCGTCTTGCCGCTGTTGGCGAGCGCCAGGTTGAAGTTCCCGAAGGCGTCCGGGTACCGTACCACGGTGGTGAACCCGCCGACCCCGTCGCCGTAGTAGAGCAGCTCCCCTTTCTGGACGCTTTCGAGGATGCGCGTGCCCCGCCAGAGGCTCTCGACCCAGCCGGTGCGGGCCAGGAGCGGCCGCGTGTCCTCGAAATCCTGGTACCTGCCTGCCGACAGCTGGCGGTGGCTCCAGGCGGGGTAGTGGAGGCAGAGGACCAGGCCGAGCGCCGCCGCGGCTCCCGCCGCCAGCATCGCGCGCGGGGAGAGGCCGCGGCGGCCGGCCAGCGCGACCACCCCGATGCAGGTCAGCAGCTGCAGGGCGGCGGTGAGCCGCAGGCTCGCCTCCTTGCCCAGCAGCGGCAGGAGGACGAACCCGGCCACGAAGGGGCCGAGCAGCGAGCCGACCGTGTTGACCATGTACGCGGAGCCGAGCGTGCGGCCGACCTGAGATACGGACCGCACGCAGATCTTGCCGACCAGCGGAAAGCTCGCGCCGAAGCAGAAGGTGGGCAGGATCATGAGGCCGAAGAGGGCGGCGGCCTTGAGGGCGTTCAGCAGCGCGAACTGGTCCTTGAAGGTGAAAATGAGCTTGGCGAAGAACAGCTGCGTGTGGCCGAGGACGTGGCTGACGAGCAGCAGCAGGATGCCGGCCGCCGCCTGCGTCCAGACGAGCAGCAGGAGCCGGTCGCGCACGCGGTCGGCCAGCACGCCGAACACGAGGCTGCCGAGCGCCAGGCCGCCGATGAAGGTCACCAGGACGATGGTGAACGAGAAGGTGGTCGGGCCCACGATTAGGGCGAGAAGCTTCGTCCAGAGCACCTCGCAGCTCATGGCGCAGAAGCCCGAGACCGCGAAGATCGCGAGCGCGGCGCGCCGCTCGCGGTCCGCCGTCGGCGCCGGGACGGTGTCGGGCGCCGGCTGCGGCTGCGCCTTCCGCGGCAGGCCCGCGGCCCGTTGCCGCGCCAGGCCGAGCAGCAGGCACCCCAGGCCGACCGTGCCGTTGATCGCCACCGCGGTCCACAGCGCGCCGTCCACTCCCCCGCGCTCGATCAGGTAGAAGCCGCAGGCCAGAGTGCCCAGCGCCGCGCCCAGGGTGTTCAGGCCGTACAGCCGCCCCGCGTGTCGTCCGAGGTGCGCGAGCTCGTCCACGCAGTAGCGGCACAGGATCGGCAGCGTCGCCCCCATGCACAGCACCGGCGGGATCAGGACCAGGGCGCACAGGCCGAACGTGAACGCGTGGTAGGCGAACGCCTGGTCGTAGAGCCGGTTGTACAGGAGCGCCTGCAGCGGCTTGACCCCGGTCAGCAGCCAGGGGACCAGACCGGCCCAGGCCGCGATCGCGAGTTCCAGGAGCCCGTAGACCGCCATCAGCCGCGGCGTCGGGAGCCGGTCGACGAGGCGGCCGGCCCAGTAGCTGCCCAGCCCCAGGCCCCCCATGAACACGGTCAGGATGATGCTGACGGAGTAGGGCGCGCCCCCGATGATCTCCACCAGCATGCGGGTCCAGAGGATCTCGTAGATCAGGCCGCTCGCGCCGGACAGGAAGAAGCAGGCCGGGATGAGCCAGCGGATGCCGTCTTGCGAGCCGGATCGGTGGGGTCGATTCACGGTGTTCCCCGGTCAATCGGCCAGGATGAGGCGGGCATCGACGACACGCAGTCGCTCGCCCGCCGCGGTGAGCGGGTTGAGGTCGACCTCGCGGATACGGGGAAAGTCGCTCACCAGGATGCTCAGGCGCGTGATGCCGTCGGCCAGGCGGTCAAGCGACACCGCCGGCCGGCCGCGGGCGCCCTCCAGGACCGGCAGCAGCCGCGTGCCGCGGATCAGCTCGAGGCTCTCGCCGTGCGCCAGGGGCGCGAGCGCGAACGCGGCCTCGCGCAGCACCTCGGTGTAGACGCCGCCCAGGCCGAAGAGGATCACGTGCCCGAACCCGGGCTCCGCGGCCGCGCCGACGATGAGCTCGGTGCCGGTGACCATTGCCTGCACCAGAACCCCGGTCGCGCCGGGCAGGGCGAAGAGGTGGGTGACCGCCGCGGCTGCTTCGGCCGGGTCGCGCAGCCCCAGCCGCACCCCGCCTGCCTCGCTCTTGTGCAGCGGGCCCACGACCTTCATGGCCACCGGGAAACCGATGCGCGCTGCGGCTTCGCCGGCCTCGCGCGCATCGCGGACCACGGCCTGCAGGGGCAGGCAGAACCCGGCTGCGGAGAGCACGGCGGCCGCCGCGTCGGGCGACAGCGGGCCGGAGAGGCCCCGAAGCGCGGTCGCGACGGCCTCGTGGTCGTAGCCGGGCGGGGGCTCGGGCTCGTCCCACAGGGTCGGCCGCCTCAGGATCCGGCCGAGCGCCCGGCCCGCCATGACTTCGTCGGTGAACCAGACCCCGCCCCGGGCCTTGAAGCGTTCCAGCACCGCCGCGCTCGAGGTGGGCGCGCTGAAGACGGGGATGACCGGGATGGGCCCGGCTTCGGCCGCGCGCAGCGTCGCCTCCAGGATCGGCTCTTCGTCGACGATGCCGGAGTGGCCGTCGATCGTCACGATCACGTCCAGGCGAGCGTGCTCCTCCTCCTGGAGCGTCCGGAGGATGAGGGCGGTCTTCTGCCCGTCCTTGGAGGGCAGGCAGTCGAGCGGGTTGGCGAGCGAGGCCTCGGCCGGGAGAATGGCCCGCAGTCGGTCGCGGCTGCGCTCCGAGAGCGGCGGCAGCTCGAAGCCGTGCCGGGTCAGCTCGTCTGCGAGCAGCACCCCCGGCCCGCCCGCGCTGCTGACGATGCAGGCGCGGCGGCCGGCGATCGGCCCGCGTGCGGCCAGCAGCGCGCAGCCCACGTCCAGCATCTCCTCGCGGCTGCCGACGCGGATGATGCCCGCCTTGCGGAAGAGGGCCCCGACCGCCGTGTCCGGGGTGGCCATGGCACCGGTGTGGCTGGCCGCGGCCCGCACCCCCGCGCCGGTGACGCCGGACTTGATCGCCACGAGCGTGCAGCCCTTCCGGGTCAGGCTGCGGGCGTGGCGCAGCAGCTTGCCCGGCTTGTCCAGCCGCTCGACGTAGAGCATCTGGATGCGGGCGCTGTCCGGCCCGAAGTTCTCGTCGAGCAGCTCGAGGATGTCCTCGACCCCCATCTGCATCGAGTTGCCCACGTTCACGGCGTTGCTGAACGCGACGCCGCGTGTCGCGGCCTGCTCGACCACGAAGTCCATGAGCGCGCCGGAGCCGGTGACGAGGTCGATGGTGCCCGGCCGCGGCCGGGTGAGGATGCCGGCGAACTTGCCGGCGTAGGTGGGGGTCAGGAAGCCCGAGCAGTTCGGACCGACGACGGCCATGCCGGCCGCGTCGGCGATCGCGCGCAGACGCTGCTCCTCCTCGCGTCCGGCGGTGTCCTTCTCGCCGAACCCCGCGGTCATGACGATGGCGCTGCCGGCGCCGCGCGCCGCAAGCTCGGCCAGCGCCGGCCGCACCCCGGGGGCCGGGATGACGATCAGCGCCAGATCCGGGGCTTCGGGCAGCTCCGCGACGGAGGTCACGGTCTCGAGGTCCAGCACGCGGCCGCGGGGGTTGACCGCCCAGAGCCGGCCCGCGTAGGCGTTGCGCTTCAGGTTCTGCACCAGCCGGCCGCCGGGCTTGCGCGGGTCGTTGCTCGCGCCGACCACGGCGATGCTGCGGGGGTGAAAGAGCTGGCGGTAGACGCGGCGGGCGCGATCGCTCACGGCCTATCCCTCCAGGCCGCCGCGCAGCCGCAGGTGCTCGGCCGCCAGGCGGCCGGCGATGTAGCGGCCGAGGGCGGCCAGCGCCAGGTCCGAGGAACGGAACACCGGCACGGCCTCGGCCTCCAGGTGCGCGACGATCGGGTCGAAGAGCCGGCCGGAGTCGACCACCGCGATGATCGGCTTCTCGCTGCGGGCGACCAGGGGCGGGAGGCGCTGCACCATGCTCTCCGGGGAGGTGAAGGCGAAGGGCTCCGGGCCGGGCAGGGTGCGGGTCGTCGGCCCGAGGGGGACGATGCCCACGACGATGGCGTCCACGTTGGGGTCGCGTGCGAGGATCTCGACCACCTCGACGTGCACGTCGTCGTCGGCGCCCGGGTTGAAGTCGAGGGGGTTGCCGACGTTCACGAGCGCGTCGAGCCGCTTGCGCCGGAGCACCGCGTGGATGGCCTCGACGGAGGCCGGGCTGAGCGCGGCCATCTGCATGGCGTAGTCGTCGGACTGGATGCGGTCGGCCATGCCCACGGCCTCGTAGCCGGCCGAGCTGACCCCGGCGATCCGGTTGCCGCGGACCTTCTTGCCGTGCAGCCGCTCCGAGAGCAGGAAGAGGCCGTCGAACTGGGTGAAGGTCTGGGCGACCATGGCGCCCGCCTGGCGCACGCAGGACTCGCAGACCATGTAGTCGCCGGCGAGGGAGGCCGTGTGGCCGGAGGTGGCCGTCTTGCCCTCGGGCGTGCGCCCGGCCTTGTAGAACACGACATCCTTCCGTTGACGACCGCCTGACGCACGGCACGGACAAAGGCCAGACCGTCCAGCTCCTTGAACCCCTCCGCGTAGACGGCGAGCGTCGTCAGCTCCGGGCGGTCTTTGAAGTAGGCCACCAGGTCCCCGAGGGTCAGGTCGGTCTGGTTGCCGACCGAGACGAGGTACGCGGGGTCCAGATAGGGCCGCTTGCTCAGGCGCGTGATCATGAAGGCCCCGCTCTGGCTGATGAATGCGGCCGAGCGCCGGGCCTCCCTGCGCTGCTTGGGCAGTTTTTCCTCGGGGATGAACAGGGTGTCGAAGCGTCCCGGGTGCGAGATGACCCCGAGCGAGTTGCTGCCGAGAAAGACCGGGCCGCCGTCGCCCTGCCGGTGGGCGTCGGCGATCCGGCGCGTGAGCTCGAGCGCCTTCTCCTGCGAGCCCTCGGTTTCCCCGATTCCGCCGGGGATGAGCAGCACCGAGTGCGCCCGGTCGCGGGCGATCACCCGCTCCACGAGATCGGGGACCTGGGAGGCGTCGACCGAGAGCACCAGCAGGTCGAGCTTGCCGGCCACGGCGTCGAGGTCCGCGACGCAGCGCACGCCGTCGATCTCGGCCACGTCCGATTTGACCACCGTGATGCGGCCGGGGTCGAACCCGTTGGCCAGGATGTTGCGCAGGATGATGCGCCCGTAGTTGATGCGGGTCGCCGAGGCGCCGACGAGGCCGATCGAGGCGGGGTGCAGGAGGCGGTCGATTTTGGCGATCGGCCGCGGCGGGTCGGCCTCCGCGGGCAGCGAGAAGCGGCACATGCCGTCCAGCGGCACCATCAGGAACTCGCGGAAGGCAAACGGGTTGATCTCGAGCTCCTCGATCACATACGCGGCCTCGGGGTTGGCCGGCGAAAAGCGGTTGGCCATGGCGATGAACGAGCCGAAGCACTCGACCAGCTGCTCGTCGGTCACGATGCGCTGCTGGCCGCGCGTCAGGCCGGCGATCTTGCGGTAGGTGAGGGTGCTGCGGAAGAGCTCGAAGAAGCTCTCCCCGTCGCTCATCTCGGTGGAGGCGGCCACGACCGCCTGGCCCTTGCGGAAGCGCTCGGCGTAGAGCTCCGTGTCGGTGCCCCCGACCCCGGCGCTGATCACCATGCCGAACTCGCGCGTGCGGCGGATGCCGACGATCAGCTCGTTGCCGAAGGCCTCGGAGTCCGGCGGCAGGTACTGGGCCATGAGGACTCCGCGGATGTCGCGTGCGATGGCCGCCCGCAGCGCGTCGCCGTGCAGTCCGTGGTAGGAGGGAGGGGCGTGACCGACGCGGCGCTCGATCCAGTCCGCGTAGCGCTCGGGCACCTCGACCATCATGCGGCGCCAGGCCGAGCGGATCTTCTCGGGCGTCTTGGCGACGATGCGCACCCCGCTTACCTCGGTCTTGTGCACGATCGTCGGGGAGACCACCTTGAGCACGACCCGCTCGCCGGGCAGCGCGACCAGCTCCTCGTCGGACGGGCGCGAGCCCTTGGCGAGCAGGACCGTCCGCGGCGGGGTCTCGGCCCCGGAGTTCTTCAAGAGCACGTAGGTCTCGTGCTCGAAGAGGAATCGCCGGCCCTCCGCCGCGGCGGCGGCGAACAGGCCTGTGATGGCGTCGAAGTCGATTCTCAGACCCGGAGGCACAGGCGTCATCGCAAGGGGGCTCCTTCAGCGAGAGTGTGGTCCGGGTGTAGCACAGGCCCGGGGTGATTTCCAGAACGGCGGCCAGGGGCAAGGATTCAAGGGGTCGGGGTTCAGGGGTCCGAGAATCTTGGATTGGCGGTCAGGGTTCAGAATGCAGGTTGCAGGGTTCAGGAAAGAGGGACGTACCGATGCTGTCGTCTCCTCCTGAACCCCGAACCCTGACCCCTCCTTGCTGGGCGCTTTTGCCGCGCGCGGAAACATGCTATGAAAAATTTCGACCCAACCAGGAGGACCCCCATGTACGTCGTGACCGTGCGATTGGACATCGATCCGAACCACGCCCCGGAGTTCATGCGCGCCATGGGTGCGCAGGCGCACAACTCGCTGACGCTGGAGGCGGGCTGCCGCCAGTTCGACGTGAGCGTCGACCCCTCCGACCTGCGGCGGGTCTTTCTCTACGAGATTTACACGGACCGGGCGGCCTTCGACGCCCACCTGGCCTCGGCGCACTTCAAGAACTTCGACGCGACCCTACAGCCGTGGGTGATCTCCAAGGCAGTCGAGACCTGGGAACGGATGGGAGACCGGTAGGCGCCATGCGGATCCGCATCGAAACCCTGGGGCTGCCGACGCTGGCGGAAGCGATCGGCCGCCGGACGGAGATCGACCTCTACGGAGCCACGGTGGCGGACCTGGTGGATGAGCTCATCGGCCGCTTTCCGCCCGAGGCGCGCCGGGTGCTGGTCGACTCCGACGGCGGGCTGGAGCGCTCCATCCAGATCATGGTGAACGAAGATGGCTTCCTGGCCCGGGACGAGCTTTCGCAGCGTCGGCTGGCCGACGGCGACCGGGTGCGTTTCATGCTGCTGGTCTGCGGGGGATAGTTGAGATTTTCGAGTCGGTCTCCGAAAAACGGCGTATCAGGCCGTCAGGCAAGGCGCGCGGTGCTTTGCAAAGCGCAGCATACGCCCAGCATGTGAGCATTTGCAAAGTGTCGCGCAACGCCGCATCACGGCCTGATACGCCGTTTTTCAGCGGGGCATCTGTTCGCGGAGGAAAAAGTCGAGCGCCTCGATGACCACGCTGGCGACCGAGGTGTGATTGTCGGCCGCGAACGCGGCCACGCGTTCGGCCAGCGGGCAGGGGATGCGGATGGTGATGTCCTGCGCGGGGTCGCCGCACAGATCTTCGAGGGGCTTGCTCATTTGTGGACTCCAGGCTGCCGGGAGGCTCCGGGTGTCTCAGACCGGAACGGTGACCAGCGGCACGGTGGTGCACTTCAGGACGCGCTCGGAGACGCTGCCGAAGTTGAAGTGGCCCTCGCTGCCGCGGTTGGCCATGACCACCAGGTCGATCTTCTGCGCGGCGATCACCTTGAGGATCTCCTTGGCCGGCTCGCCGACGGCGATGTGCCGGATGTAGAGCGGGCACTCGTTCAGGAACTGGTCGCAGATCTCGGTCAGGCGCGACTCGGCCGTCTGCTTCTCCCACTCCTGCATCTTCTTCAGTTCATCGGGGTCGAACTGCCCGTAGGAGGCGCCGAAGGCGGGGTAGTCCTTCATCACGTACAGGATGTGGATCTCGGCCCCGAATTTCTGGCTCAGCGCGGTCACCAGCGGCAGGGCCTTGGCGGCGTTTTCGGAAAAGTCGGTCGGCCACAGGATTCGGTTGATCGGCATGGCGTTCTCCTTTGACTCCTATCGTCGGACGTCCACTTTCGGGACAGCGGTTGGCGGGGGGCGCCCCGGAACCCTTTGTGCAGCGGCTTGTACCATCATTCCGCGTGCGGCGCAATAGGCGCGGCCGCCCTCCGACGGGCGGCTGCAGCGGCTTCAGCCCCGGTTGCCGCTCTCGATGAAGAGCGCCAGGCGCTCCATGGCCGGCTCCAGAATCGACTCGTCCGCCGCGCAGCAGATGCGCACCGCCCCCTCGCCGCCGCGGCCGAACGCCGCCCCCGGAGCGACCGCCACGTGCCTTTCCTTGAGCAGGGCGAGGGCGAAGGCCAGCGAGTCGACGACCCCCTCGATGCGCGGGAAGAGGTAGAACGAGCCTTCCGGCGGCGCCACGGACACCCCCCGGATCGACTGCAGGCGGCGGTGGCAGGCCCCCACCCGCCGGGCAACCTGCGCCCGCATCGTTTGCACGAAGTCCTCCCCCTGGCGCAGTGCCGTTTCGCCGGCGCGCTGCACCATGGACGGCGCGTGCGAGACGATGAACTCGTTCAACTGGGCGGCCTGGCCGACCAGGTCGGCGCGCGCCGTCAACCAGCCCAGGCGCCAGCCCGTCATGCAGTAGCTCTTCGAAAATGACTGCACCACGATGACGGCGTCGTCGCGCGTGCAGCGGCGCAGGATGGAGGGCGCGACCCGGGCCGTCGAAATAGATGCGCTCGTAGACCTCGTCGGCCAGGAGCCACAGCCCGTTGCGGCGGCAGAACGCGAGAAGGGCGTCCTGCTCCTCAGCGCGCGCCACCCAGCCGAGCGGGTTGGAGGGCGACGCGTACACCAGCAGCCGGGTGCGCGGTCCGAGCGCGGCTGCAAGGGCCTCCGGGTCGACCGTGTAGCGCTCGTCCGGACCAGCGCAGCGGGACTTCGCGCGCCCGGCCGCCGTAGAGGGCGACGATCGACGAGGCGTTCGGCCAGTTCGGGGTCAGCACGATCGCCTCGTCGCCCGGGTCGAGGGTGCAGCGGATGGCGACGTTCAACGCCTGGACGCCGGAGGCGGTGACCAGGACCTCGCCCTGCGGGTCGAGGCGGACCCCGTGCAGGGTTGCGGTCGTCTCGGCGATCGCCGCGCGCAGCGTGGGGAGCCCCGCATTCGCGGTGTAATAGGTGAAGCCCTCGGCCAGCGCCTGGACGGCCGCCTCCTTGATGAAACCCGGGGTGGGTTGGTCGGATTCCCCGAAGTGCAGCTTGAGGACGTCCCCCATCCCGAAGGCGACGTCGGCGATGCGGCGGATGAGCGAGGGGGCGACCCCGGACAAGCCGGGGGCGAGCGGGACCGGAGGGGTGGCGTCAAGTTTCACGGGCATGGATTCCAGCGTGCGCCGAGACGGGCGAGAGGCGCTACAGTCTATCTTTCGGGCGTTCGTCGAACACGCGCTTGGCCTTGCCCTCGCTGCGGGTGATCAGCTTGGGTTCCACCAGGTCGACCGTGACGCCGAGGCCGACCATGCTTTTGATGTGGCCGGCCACGCGGGCGGCGATCGCGGCGCGCGTCTCGGGCCCGGCCGCATAGGCCTCCGGCCGGCACTCGACCCGCACGGTCAGGCGGTCCAGGTAACCCTTCTTGCGCAGCACCAGGCAGTACTGCGGCTCGATCTCCGGGATGTCCAGCAGCAGGGACTCGATCTGCGAGGGGAAGACGTTGACCCCGCTGACGATGATCATGTCGTCCGAGCGGCCGAGGATCTTGTCCATCTTGATGAAGGTGCGGCCGCAGGGGCAGGGCTCGCGCCGCAGTCGGGTGATGTCCTTGGTGCGGTAGCGGATCATGGGCATGGCCCGGCGCTGCAGCGACGTGACCACGAGTTCGCCCTTCTCGCCGATCGGCAGGGGCGCGAGGGTCACCGGGTCGACCACCTCGACCAGGAAGTGGTCCTCGTTGATGTGGATGCCGTCCTGAGCCGCGCAGTCGAAGCCTACCCCCGGCCCGCAGAGTTCCGACAGGCCGTAGCACTCGTGCGCGCGGATGCCCATGCGGGACTCGATCTCCTGGCGCATGGCGACCGACCAGGGCTCCGCCCCGAAGATGCCGACCCGCAGGGCGAGTGCGCGCAGGTCGATCTTCATGTCCTCGGCGCGCTCGGCCATGGTGAGGGCGTACGAGGGGGTGGAGGACAGGCCCGTGACGCCGAAGTCGCGCATCAGCATGATCTGGCGTTCCGTCTGCCCCGTGCTGGTCGGCACCACGGTGCAGCCGATGCGCGTCGCGCCGTGGTGGAAGCCGAACCCGCCCGTGAAGAGGCCGTGGCCGTTGGCGTTCTGGAAGATGTCGCCCGGCCGCATGCCGGCCGCGTAGAGGACCCGTGCCATGCACTCGGACCAGTTCGCGACGTCGCCCTCGGTGTAGGCCGTGGTGATCGGCTTGCCGGTCGTGCCGGAGGAGGCGTGTACCCGCACCACCTCGCGCAGCGGCACGGCGTAGAGGCCGAAGGGGTAGTGGTCGCGCAGCGCGGCCTTGTCGGTGTAGGGCAGCCGCGCCACGTCCTCGAGCGCGCGGATGTGGTCCGGGCGGACGCCCGTCTCGTCCAGGCGCGCGCGGTAGAAGGGCACGCGCTCGTACGCCCACTGCACGGTGTCCCTCAGCCGTTGCGCTTGCAGGTGGCGCAACGCCTCGTGGAGCATGGTTTCGGCTTCCGGGTTCCAACAGGACTCGCGGGCGGTCGGGTTCATCGCTCTCCCTCTCTGCGGCTGTTTCAGGCGGCGTCCCGGGCCGCGGCGTGGCCGAGGTCGAAGGCCTTCAGGTTGACGTCCAGGAAGGCCGCCTTGGTCTTGCGGCGCATGGCCTCTCTGACCGGATCTCCCGTCAGCGGCAGGACGCCCGTCTGGATGAGGGCGCCTAAAAGCACCATGTTGACCGCCAGCACGTTGCCCGCCTGCTTGGCCAAGGCCGTCGCGTTGAACGCGACCAGGCGTGCGGTCTTGCCGCGGATCAGCTCCTGGAGCCGTTTCAAGTCGGGGTAGACGCCCTGGCCGATGTTGACCGTGAACGGCATGAGCGGCGCGAGGTTGGTGATGACCACGCTGCCGCGGTTGCACTTGCCGAGCGCGCGCAGGGTTTCGGCCGGTTCGAAGCCGAGCAGCACATCGGCCTCGCCGTCGGAAATGATGCTGCTCGCAGCGTCGCCGAACACGAGCGCGGATTCCACGACGCCGCCGCGCTGGGCCATGCCGTGGATTTCGCTCATGCGCATCGGCACCTCCGCGAGGAGGCAGGCTTCGCCCAGCACGCTCGAGGCGAGCAGGTTGCCCTGCCCGCCGACCGCCACGATCACGAGTCGTTTGGTGTCCATCGGTGTCCTTGGTCGTCCGGCCGGCCGGGGTGCGGCCGGTCCGGGTCGTTTAGTCCGTGTCCTTGACTGGCAGAATCGCGTTCTCCGGGCACACCTGGGCGCAGAGCGCGCACCCGGTGCACAGGTCGGGGTCGATGTGCACGCGGTCCTTCCAGACATAAAAAGCCGGGCAGGCCAGCTCGTTCAGACAGGTGCGGTGGTTCGTGCACTTGGCCGTTACCTGGAAGGGTTTGCGCTTCGGCAGCTTGATCGTGCGCGCGTAGAGGGCGCAGACCTCCTGGGAGATGACGACCGAGACGCCCGGGAAGCGCAGCGCTTCGCGGACGGCCTCGATGCTCTTCTTCACTTTGTAAGGTTTGATGACGGTCACGTGCGGGACACCGATGCCGCGCACCAGGTTCTCGATCGAGACCCGGCCGTGCCCCTGCACGCCCAGCTGGGTCATGTCGACCCCGGGGTGGGGCTGGTGGCCGGTCATGGCGGTCGTGCCGTTGTCCAGGATCACGAGCGTGAAATTGTGGTGGTTGAAGACCGCGTTGATCAGCCCCGGGATGCCCGAGTGGAAAAACGTGGAGTCCCCGATGAAGGAGACGATTTTGCGGCCCGTCGCCTGGGCGAACCCGCCCACGCACCCGGTCGACATCCCCATGCAGATCACGTAGTCGGCCATGGAGAGCGGCGGCAGGAACCCGAGGGTGTAGCAGCCGATGTCGCTCGGGAAGATCGCGTCCATCCCCTCGGCCGCCTTCTTGACCGCGTACAGGGTGGCGCGGTGCGAGCAGCCGGCGCAGAGGGTCGGCGGCCGCTGCGGGATCGGCGGCAGGTCGGAGAGGTCGACCGGGGTCGGCGCTTTATCGGCCAGCCCAAAGCAGCGTGCGACCGCCCGGCGCACCATGGCGGGGTCGTACTCGTATAGGCGCGAGAACAGATCCGGCGCCTTGCCCCGGATCGGCAGCGTCAGCCCGGCCTCCTGGGCGACCACCTTGGTGGCCTCCTCCATGAGGGGCTCACCCTCCTCGACGACCAGTACCCGCTCGCAGCCCCGCAGGAACTCCAGGACCATGGTGCGGGGCAAGGGGTGCGCGAAGCCCAGCCGCAGCACGCGGGTCTTTCCGGTGGCCCCGAGATCGCGGACGGCGTCGCGCACGTAATTGAAGCTGACCCCGTTGCAGATGATGCCCCAGGGGCCGTCGCCCTCGGTGAGGTTGCAGGGGGACTGCTCGGCCAGCGCCTGCGCCGCCTCCAGGTTTTTAAGGAGCTTGACGTGCAGCCGGCGCGCCACGGCCGGGACCACGACGAGGTTCATCGGGTCCTTCTTGAATTCGCCCCGGGTGCGGCGCGGCCGGATCGTCGCCGAGCGTCACGATGCCCGAGGAATGGTTGATGCGGGTGGTGGTGCGCAGCAGCACCGGCTCCTGCAGCCGCTCGGAGAGATCGAGGGCGGTCGCGACCATCGCGCGCGCCTCGTCGACCGAGGAGGGCTCCAGCATCGGCAGGCCCGCGAACCGGGCGTAGTAGCGGTTGTCCTGCTCGTTCTGGCTCGAGAACATGGAAGGGTCGTCCGCGGTCAGGATCACCAGCCCGGCCTTGACCCCGACGTAGGCCAGCGTCATGAGCGCGTCCGCGGCCACGTTGAGGCCCACGTGCTTCATCATGACCATGCTGCGCACGCCGCAGTTGGCGGCCGCGGCCGCGACCTCGAGCGCCACCTGCTCGTTGGTGCTGAACTCGAAGTAGAGATCGGTTTCCCTGGAGATCTGGAACAGGGTGAGCGCGATCTCCGAGGACGGGGTGCCGGGGTAGGTGCTCGCGAAGGCGACGCCCGCCTCGACCGCCCCGCGGGCGATGGCCTCGTTGCCGAGCAGCAGCATGGTGTCGCCGACCTGGTCGACCAACAGCTTGTGCATCTGGGTTCACTCTCCGGGTGTGTTGGATGCGGGAGGCCTCCCGCTGGAATCGAGGTCTTCGTGTAGCAGGAAATCCCGCCGATGGCAATCTCCGGCTGTGCCCGCGCGCGGGTTGACAGGCCTGGGCCGGCAAGGCTAGAGCTGGCCGGTAGACGCGGCGACCGCACGCGCGCGGGAGGTGGCGATGGACCGGTACCCGCAGCACGACGTCATCCTGGCCACGCCGGAGGGGGAGATCCGCCTGCGCTCGTTCTGCCGTCCGGAGGACGTGCGGCGCGAGCGGTTCGACGAGGGGTTCGCGGAGGACGAGCACTACCACCCGCTCTATCGGCTGGAAGCGTTGACGCAGGCGGCTGCTGCGCCCGACGCCGAGGTCGTGCTCGCCCTGGCCGCAGACCGGATCGTGGGCTACGGGGTTCTGTGCCGGCCCGGGCCCGAGGAGCGCTGGGCCGCGATGGACGAGGTGATGGAGGTCGGCGCAATCGAAACCAGCCGGAGCCGGCGCGGCCGCGGCATCGCCGGGGCCGTGCTCGGCCTGCTCGCCCGACATCCCCGGATCGAGGAGTGGGCGGTCGTGGTGGTCGGCTACGCCTGGAGCTGGGACCTGCGGGGGCTCGGCCTGGACGCTGTCGCCTACCGTCGCATGATGGCCCGGCTGTTCGCGCCGGGCGGGTTCCGGGAGCACGCGACCAACGAGGCCAACCTCTGCCTCAAGCCCGAGAACCTTTTCCTGGCGCGCATCGGCGCCGACCTGCCCCCCGCCGCGCGCCAGCGCTTCAAGTGGCTGTGCTATGGGATAAAGGGATGAGTTACGAGTTACAGGTTACGAGTTAAGGGCAATGCGCTTAAAACCTATCACCTGAAACCTGACACTTTCCAATTGCCGAACACCGAACACCCAAATACCCAAATACCCAAATACCCAAACACTCACTCTTTAAGGACCCCCCATGCTCGATGAACGGCTCGTCTGGATCAACGGAAATCTGGTGAAGTGGAACGAGGCGTCGGTACACATGATGTCGCACAGCTTCGCGCGCGGGTCGACCATCTTCGAGGTCATCAGCTTCTACCGGACCCCGGCCGGGCCGGCCGTCTTCCGGTTGAACGACCACATCGCGCGCCTGCGCCGCTCGGCCGAGCTCCTGCACATGGAATTGCCGGGCGGACACGCGGAGCTGTGCGCGGCCGTCGCGGAGGCCGTGCGCGCCAACCGCCTGGAGCAGGGGGTCGTCAAGATGGTCGGGTACTACCCGCAGCTCGCTCTCGACATCCAGCCACCGCAGCGGCGGCTGGACCTCGCGGTCTTCGCGCTCGACCCTGCGGCCGACCTGGGCCTTTCGGGTGCGGGGCTCGGGGCGGGCACCACGGCCGGGATCGCCGCCTGGCGCAAGCTGGATCCCCGCACCGTGCCGGTGGCCGCCAAGGCGGCCGCCAACTACTTGAACGGGATGGTCGCCAAGCTGGACGTGCAGCAGCGGGGGTTCGAGGAGGCCATCATGCTCGACAGCGAGGGATTCATCGCGGAGGGCGGGACGGAGTCGGTCTTCATGGTCCGGGGCGGCCGCGTCATGACTCCGGGCTTGGGGACCGTGCTCGACAGCATCACCCGGCGCTCGATCCTGGAGATCTGCCGCCGCTTCGACATTCCCTGCGAGGAGGGGCGCTACACGCCGGCGCTGCTGTTCGAGGCCGAGGAGATCTTTTTCGGCAACACCCCGTTCAAGGTGATTCCCGTGCGCCGGATCGAGCACCGCGAGCTCGCGCCCGTGCCCGGTCCGATGCAGGTGCGCCTGGCCGGAATCCTGAGCGGGATCACGTCGGGCGCGAACGCTGATTTTTCGGACTGGATCGTCCCGGTCGGTTGATCGAACCCGGGGGTGTTCAGGGGGTGGACCGGATCTCGTCAAGGGTTTTTTGAAACGTCGCCGCGAGCGGCCCGCCCAGCTTTATCGCGGTGGCGGCCGCTTCCAGCGCATCCGCCTTGCGCCCGAGCCGCAGCAGGGTGTCCGCGAGGTTGTTCCACGCCGCGCCCGCCCCGGGGTGCGCCGCGGTGGCGCGGCGGAAGACCGCTTCCGCCGCGACCATGTCCCCCAGAGCATAGCGGCTGTTCCCCAGCCCCATCAGCGCCGTGAGGTTGTCCGGCCAGCGGGAGAGGGCGGTTTCGTAGCCCACGACCGCCGCCTCCCGGCTGCCGGCGCGTTCGACCCCGGCCACTGCCTCCACGTACATCGTCTCCTCCGCCGTGGCCGGCATCTCCTCCGGCCGCAGCACCAGCAGCCCCCAGTCGTCCGCGCGCGCCCAGGTGGCCGCGAACACGCCCCAGTCGAGGCGCAGGCCTTCCTCCAGCCCCGAGTGCAGGACGATCTTGCCGGCCGGGATGTCGTAGCCGATCGCGACCGCATAGTGCCAGACCGGGACCCACGACAGGCCGAGGTTCTGCAGCACGATGACCGGGTATCCCGCGGCCATCTCCCGGAAGAGCGCGTCCGGGGTGGAGATGACGTAGGCGACCCGCCCGAGGCGCCGCGCGGCCGCGACCAGCGCCGGCTGCAGGCTGCCGCGCAGCGAGGCCGTGTAGACTTTTTCGGTCAGCTCCGCCGGGGTTACGTGCAGGCCGCTGCGGCCGATCGCCATGGCCATGGCCGCCGGGCCGCACTGGTACTCCGCCTGGGCGAAGAAGGGCACGGTCGCGATCTCGCTCCGCTGCGGGAGCGTCGCCACGGCCGGGGGCCAGGCCGGGCGGTGCAGCGCCGCACAGCCCGCCGCCAGCCCGGCGAGCGCCAGCGCCATTACCCGCAGCGTTCGTCGGAAGTTGCCGGTCATTACCGCCTTGTGCGCCGTCGTCCGCTCAGGCGGCGGGCCCGACGAGCAGCAGGTAGACGTCCATCACGTTCGTGCGCGTGGGGCCGGTGACGATCAGGTCGCCGAGCCCCTTGAAAAAGGCGTAGGAGTCGTTGCGCTTGAGAAAGGCGTGCGGGTCCAGCCCCAGTGCGCGGGCAGCCGCGCAGGTGCGCCCGTCCGCAACCGCACCGGCGGCATCGGTCGGCCCGTCGGTGCCGTCGGTTCCGGCCGCAAGCAGCACGATGCCGTCCAGACCATCCAGCGCGAGTGCGCCCGCCAGCACGAACTCCTGGTTGCGTCCGCCGCGGCCGTCCCCTTGCAGGGTGACGGTCGTCTCGCCGCCGATCAGCACACAGGCGGGCGGGGCCAGGGGCAGGCCGGAGGAACGGATTTCCTTGCCGATCGATGCAAAGGCCTTGGCCACCTCGCGCGCCTCGCCCTCCGCCTTGGAGGAAAGGACCAGGCTGCGGTAGCCGAGCTGGACGGCCTTCTCGGAGGCCGCGGCGAGCGCGCGCAGGCAGGAGCCCACCAGCACCTGGGAGCAGCGCGCGAAGGCCGGTGCACCCGGCTTGGGGCTCTCGGGCAGGCGCCCCTCGACCCCTGCGACCACGCGCGCGCGTACCGCCGCCGGGATCCGCTCCCAGATCTCGTAGCGCGTGAGGATTTCCAGCGTGTCCCGGTAGGTGCTGCGGTCCGGAACCGTCGGGCCGGAGCCGATGACGTCCAGATCGTCGCCGACCACGTCCGAGAGGATGAGGCTCACGACCCGGGCCGGGTAGGCGGCCTCGGCCAGCCGGCCGCCCTTGGCGCGCGACAGGTGCTTGCGGATGGTGTTGATCTCGTGAATCGTCGCGCCGCAGGCGAGCAGGCTGCGGGTCGTGGCCTGCTTGTCGGCCAGGTCGATTCCCTCCGAGGGCGCGATCAGCAGGGCCGAGCCGCCGCCGCTGATGAGGCAGATCACCAGATCGCGCTCGCCGGCGCCGGAGAGCAGATCGAGGATCTCGAGCGTGCCCTGCACGCCGCGTTCGTCCGGCACCGGGTGGCTCGCCTCGCAGATCCGGACGCGTTTGAGCGGCAGGCCGTGCCCGTCCTTGACCACCAGCACCCCGCCGGAGATGCGCTCGCCGAGCAGGTCTTCCAGCGCTTTGGCCATCGGCGCCACGGCCTTGCCGGCCCCCACCACCCAGATGTTCTCGCAGGCGGAGAGGTCGATGGCCTCGCCGTCGACCCGCAGGGTCTGGCGTTCGAGCCGTACGAAACGGCGCACGGCCTCCTCGGGGTCGACGGCCGTCAGCGCAGCCTGGAAAATGGACAGGGCGTCCCGGCGCAGGCCCGCGTTTTCGGTAGTCACGTGACGTATCTCCTTTCGGGATGGTCTTGGTCCGGACCGGTCTTCTTGTTTCGGCGTGTGCACCGCCCGCCCGCGGTTCGGCGTCGGCCGAGGCGCCAAGATATTGGTCGCCCGGGACGATTTTGCCGACCTCCGCCGCGTCGCTTCCGGTGGACGCGGCGGCCGGACTAGTCAAATCATTTGTTTTTACAGGCGGTTGACAAATCATCTGCCCGTGCCGGGGGAGAGTGGAATGCTCTTTGCTTTAATACGGGGAGCGAATTCCCACGGGAGGCCCGGATGGCACTGGAAAAAACGTTCACCGTGCGCGACTACCTCGAGCCCCGACACTCGGCCGCCGCCGGGGCGCGGGTGGGGACGGCCGCCCGTCGTCGGTTCGGCACGTTCGAGGAGATGCTGAAGGCCGAGAAAACCGGGGAGACAGGCGCGCCGGCCGCGGCCGGTCTGAAGGTCGCGGAGTACCTGAAACGGCCGGTCGGCAACGTGCAGGCCCCCCGGGCGGCGGTCACGGCAGCCGACGCCGCGTCGATCGCGAGCGCCCAGGCCGCACCGGCCCAGGCGTCCGGGACCCCGGTCGCGGCGAAGGCCGTGACGCCGGCCGCGGAAGCCCAGGCGCTGCGCCGCACCGCGCGCAGCCGTTCCGTCGGGTCGAACGTCCCGGCCGAGGCCGCCTCGAGCGGCGCAGTCGAAACCGCGATCCGGCAGGCAGCCGCCAAGTACAGCCTCTCCCCCGACTTGGTCCGCAGCGTCATCCGCGCCGAGTCCAATTTTCAGCCAACCGCCGTCTCCTCCGCCGGGGCGATGGGATTGATGCAGCTGATGCCCGAGACCGCCAAAGACCTCGGGGTCACCAACGCCTTCGACGTCCGGCAGAACGTCGACGGCGGGACCCGCTACCTGCGCCAGATGCTGGACCGCTTCAATGGGGACGTCAAGCTGGCGCTGCAGGCCTACAACGCCGGCCCCGGGGCGGTCGAGCAGTACAACGGCAATGTCCCCTTCGCGGAAACCCGCCAGTACGTGAAGCGGGTCCTGGGCTACGCCGGCCTGAAGGCATGATCAGCCGACCGCGACCCGGTCAGAACCCCAGGTTGAAATCCCCGACCCGCCCGAACGCGTCCACGCGACCGTCCGTCAGTCGTACATAGTACCGGTCCGTGAAGATCCAGTCGCTTATCAACTGGTACCTCAGATATTGCGTGTTGCCCATCTCGCTCGTGCTGCTGGGCGTGCCGGCCACGCCGACGACCTGGTCCCTGGTCATCCCCAGCTGGACGGAGTTCAGCCGGCTGGCGGTACCGCAGCCGGCCAGCAGTATCACGAGCAGCAGCAGCCCGATCACCCGATATCCCCTCATTCAGCGCCTCCTCGGAGTTTTTCTCTCCCATATCATCGGCCCTGCCCGTTTTCAATTCCATTCCACGCGTGCTCACCCGCATGACCCGACGATCGAGATTGCCAGTCTACGGGCGAGGTGATAAGATGCGCAGCGTTCGGTTTTAACGACTGACCCATGCAGGAGCGCACACCCCCATGACGGTCGCAAAGAAAATCGAGGACACCCTGTCCCGGTCCTCCTGGATCCGGCGCATGTTCGAGGAGGGCGCCGAGCTCAAGCGTATCCACGGGCCCGAGAACGTCTACGACTTCAGCCTCGGGAACCCCAACCTGCCGCCGCCGCCCCGGTTCCGGGAGGTCCTGCGGGAACTCGTCGCAACCGGCCGTGACGACTCGCATGCTTACATGCCCAACACCGGCTACCCGAGCGCGTGCGCGGCCGTGGCCGGTTTCGTCGGCCGCGAGCAGGGCGTCGCCCTGGAAGGGTCGGATGTCATCCTGACCTGCGGGGCGGCCGGTGCGCTGAACATCGCCTTCAAGGCGCTGCTCGACCCGGGGGACGAAGTGCTGACCCCGGTCCCCTGTTTCGTCGAGTACGGCTTCTATGCCGACAACCACGGCGGCGTCCTCCGCACGGTGCCGAGCCGCCCCGACTTTCAGCTGGACCTCGAGGCCATGCGTGCGGCCATCGGGCCGCGGACCAAGATCGTCCTCATCAACTCGCCCAACAATCCGACGGGCGCCGTGTACGGTGCCGAGAGCCTGAAGGCGCTCGGGGAGCTGCTCCGGCAGAAACAGCGCGAATTCAACCGCACCATCTACCTGATTTCGGACGAGCCCTACCGCAAGGTGGTCTACGACGGGATCGAGGTGCCGAGCCTGTTTGCGTTTTACCCCGAGAGCGTTCTGGCAACCTCGTACTCCAAGGACATTTCGATCCCGGGCGAGCGCATCGGGTTCGTAGCCGTGAACCCGCAGGCCGCGCATCGCAAGAAACTGATCGCGGGCATGGCGCTCGCCAACCGCATCCTCGGCTTCGTCAACGCGCCGGCCCTCATGCAGCGCGCGATCGAACGGCTGCAGGGCGAGCACGCCGATATCGAGGGCCTACCGGCGCAAGCGGGAGCTGCTGTGCGACGGCCTGGCCGCGATGGGCTACCGGTTCGTGAAGCCGGCCGGCACGTTTTACCTGTTCCCTCAGGCGCCGATTCCCGACGACGTGGAGTTCGTGCAGGCCCTCAAGGCCGAACGCGTGCTGGTCGTGCCCGGCAGCGGGTTCCACGGCCCGGGTCATTTCCGCATCGCCTTCTGCGTGAGCGACGACACCATCCGCAATTCGTTGCCCGGGTTCGAGAAGGCGTTGCGCAGGTACGTTTAGCTCACCGTCGGAACCCCGCTCGGTCCGCAATGAAATGGGGGCGGAGCAACCGCTCGCACCCCCATTCCACACTCAAAAGCCATCAGCCTGTTGTCGGTCGCTGCTTTTCAGGGTTTCCGTCTCTGAGCATACCCGACCTTTCCCAGCGCCTGCTTGATTTCATCCAGAACCACAGGGTCGTCGATGGTGGCCGGCATTTTCCAGTCCTTGTTGTCGGCGATCTTCTGGATCGTGCCGCGCAGGATTTTGCCCGAGCGGGTCTTGGGTAGCCGCTTGACGACCGTGGCCGTCTTAAAGGAAGCCACCGGGCCGATGCGGTCCCGCACCATCTGGACGACATCCTTGACGATCTCTTCGGGGTCTGCGCGTCACCCCGGTTTTCAAGACGATGAACCCGATGGGCACCTGGCCCTTCAGGGCATCGTCCACCCCCAGCACTGCGCACTCGGCCACGTCCTTGTGGTCGGACAGGACTTCCTCCATCGCACCGGTGGAAAGCCGGTGCCCGGCCACGTTGATGATGTCATCGGTGCGTGACATCACGAAGACGTATCCGTCCTTATCGATGAAGCCTGCATCGGCTGTCTTGTAATAGCCCGGGAACTCCTCGAGGTAGGACTTCAGGAATCCCTGGTCGTTGTTCCACAGGGTGGGCAGTGTGCCGGGCGGCATGGGTAGCCTGGCCACCAGAGCGCCGATTTCCTCGGTGTTGGCCGGTTGCTTGTCGGGCCCCAGGACCGCCAGGTCCCAGCCGGGCACGGCCTTGGTCGGGGAGCCTTCCTTGACTGGGAACTGGTGAAGGCCCAGGCAGTTCCCGGCGATGGCCGAACCGGTCTCGGTCTGCCACCAGTGGTCGATCACCGGCGTGCCCAGGCTGTTCTGTGCCCAGCGCAGGGTGTCCGGGTCCAGGCGCTCGCCGGCCAGGAACAGCGTCTTGAAGCACGGAGAGGTCGTACGTCTGCATCAACAGGGCGTTCGGGTCCTCGCGTTTGATGGCGCGGAACGCCGTCGGCGCCGTGAAGAGGCACTTGACCTTATGCTGCGAGATCACCCGCCAGAACGCACCCGCATCCGGCGTGCCCACCGGCTTGCCCTCGTAGAGGATGGTGGTGCAGCCTTTGAAGAGGGGCCCGTACACGATGTAGGAATGCCCCACCACCCAGCCCACGTCCGAAGCCGCCCAGAAGACGTCGCCCGCGTCCACGTTGTAGATGGCCTTCATGGTCCACTTCAGGGCGACCACGTGGCCGCCGTTGTCGCGCACCACGCCCTTGGGGACGCCGGTGGTGCCGGAGGTGTACAGGATGTACAGGGGGTCGGTGGCCTTCACCGGCACGCAGTCGTGGGGCTTGGCCTTCTCCAGGACCTCGTTCCAGTCGAGGTCGCGCCCGGGCTTCATCTCGGCCCTCTGCATCGGCCGCTGGACGATGATGCAGTGCGTCGGGCTTGGACGAGGCGATGTCGATGGCCGCATCCAGCAGGGGCTTGTAGGGGATCACCCGGTTGATCTCGATCCCGCAGGAGGCCGACACGATCAATTTGGGTTTGGCGTCATTGATGCGAACGGCCAGCTCCGGCGGGGCAAACCCGCCGAACACCACCGAATGCACGGCGCCCAGCCGGGCGCAGGCCAGGATGGCGACGAGCGCTTCGGGGATCATCGGCATGTAGATGATGACCCGGTCGCCCTTGGTGACGCCTCGGGCGGCCAAGGCGCCCGCGAAACGAGCCACCTCGTCGCGGAGTTGCAGGTAGGTGAACGTCCTGACCGTCTGGGTCACTGGGCTGTCGTAGACCAAGGCGGTCTGACCGCCGCGCCCGCGGTCCACATGCAAGTCGAGAGCGTTGTAGCATGTGTTGAGCTCGCCGCCGGTGAACCAGCGGTAAAAGGGCTTGCGCGAGTCGTCCAGGACCTTGTCCCACTTCTTGTACCAGTGGCAGTCCTCGGCGACCTTGCCCCAGAACGCATCGGGGTCCTGGATCGATTGGGTGTAAGCAATGTCATAGGCGTTGCTCATGGGCCTCTCCTGTTGAAGTGGATATGCGATGGAGCGGGTCGCGGCCGGGTATGAATCGCCACACGACCGGCAATCATGGGTATCCCGTGGCACCGGGTGCCCGGTCTGTTCAGCTGAGCCCGCTGCGGTTTGGCTGCCGTCACGCTGCAGTAAACGCGGCGGGCCCGCCACCGTCTCGGCTGCGTTCGGATCACGCGGGTTTGGCCACCTTGGCCTTGAACTTGGCCTGCTCTTTCAAATCCTCCCACAGCGGCCGCTTGGTGCCGAGCGCCAGGACGACGCTGATGACCAGCAGCGCGCCGGAAATGTAGAAGGCGTAGTTCAAGCTTCCGGTCAGGTCTTTGATGGTGCCGCCCAGGCGCGCCATGAACATGCCGAGGCCCCAGCCGATGAACACGAGGCCGTAGTTGAAGCCCAGGTTCTTGGGCCCGAAGAAGTCCCCGACGAACGACGGCATCAGGGCCAACCCCCCGCCGTACTGCCAGTAGGCGACGCCGACCGCCAGGAAGAGCAGCAGGATGTTCTCGGACTGAATGATGTAGGGCAGGAGGAACAGGCACAGGGCGGAGAGACCGCAGTTCAGGCAGTAGGCGTTCTGTCTTCCGATCTTGTCCGAGTAGAAGCCGGTGCCCACGCGGCCGGACGCATTGATGAGGCCGCCGAACGAAACGAGCAGCCACGCGTTCTCGGCGAAAAACGGGATCTTTGCGCCGGTCTTGCTCAGCAACCCCGCCGCGTTGGCGATGATCAGCAAGCCGGACTGCGTGGTCAGGATGAACATGAAGACGAGCGCATAGAACTGCCAGGTCTTGACCATTTCGCCCGCTTCCCAGTTGTGCTTGGTCGAGGCCGCCAGCTGCTTGGCGGTTTGCGCGACCCTCGGCGGCGCCGGCACATAGCCGGGGGGCGGGATCTTGATGAGCTGGCCGGCGACGATCACGATGGTGGCAAAGCCGATCCCCAGGATGACGAAGCTCTGGGTGAGTCCGTATTCGCCGATGAGATATTTCGCCAGCGGGCCGATGTAGAGCGCCGCCCCGCCGTATCCCCCCACGACCAGTCCGGCTATCAGACCGCGCCGGTGGGGCCCGAACCACTTGAGCGCGGCCGGGGTCGGCGCCGCGTACCCGATCCCCATCCCCATGCCGCCGAGAATGCCGAATCCGATGATCAGTCCGGCATAGCTTTTCATGAGCCCCGCGATGATGCACCCCGCCGCCAGGAACAGCCCGCCCAATGTGGCGCCGAACTTGGGGCTGATCCGGTCCTGGATCTTGCCCCCGGGGATCATCAGCAGGGCGAACATGATTACGCACAGCGAAAAGGGCGTGGCGGCTTCGGCGTTGTTCAGGTATAGCCACCCCGCGTTCTTCGGGTCGGACATCGGCTCGCCGGCGTGCGTGATGATGTCGCCGGCTTTCAGCGCCTCGCCCTTTTGGGTGACCTCGCTTAAAAGGGCGTATCCTTCCTTCGAAGCGGTTCCGAATTTGACTTTCAGTGCCTCGACCCGGGATACGGCGTTGGCCGGTTTGACCACGATGTCCCCGGGCTGCACCGCGTAGGCGTTCTTCTGGGCCTGGGCGGCGGAAATGACCTTGCTCGGGGTGACGATGTCCCCGGCCGACAGGGTCATTTCACTGACCAACGCCCCCCCCCACATGCTCCAGGCATACAGAATTCCGAGGCAGAGATTGATGGCCATTCCGGCGAAGGTCGTGACCCACGCCTGAGTCGGTTCCTTTACGTACGTGTCCGACATACCCTCTCTCCTTTCGCCACGCGCGAATGGCGCGTGGCTGTAAGCGGAAGGGCGCCCATGGGCGACGCCCTATTTGGCGGCCATTTTCTGGATGTCCTCGACGATCTCGGGGTTGGCTAGGGTGGTGACGTCTCCCACGTCCCGCTTGTTGGAAATGGCGGCCAACACCCGACGCATGATCTTCCCGGAGCGTGTCTTGGGCATGTCTTTCACGATCCAGACCCTGCGCGGCTTGGCGATTTTGCCGATCTCGCGGATGATGGCGTCGGAGATCTTCTTCTCCAACTCGGGGCTTGAGGAGAACCCCGGCTTGAGCGCGATGTAGAGATCCGGCTCGCGGCCCTTGATCTCGTGCGCCACCGGCACTACCGCCGCCTCGGCCACCTCCTCCACCGCCAGGGCCGCGGACTCGATTTCCTTGGTCCCCAGGCGGTGCCCGGACACGTTGATCACGTCGTCCACGCGTCCCAGGATACGGTAATAGCCGTCCGGCGCCTCGACCGCGGCATCGCCCGTCATGTAAGGCCAGTCGCGCCAGTCCTTGCTCTTGGGGTTCTTGCAGTAGCGCGCGTAGTAGGTGCTCACGAAGCGGTCGCGATCGCCCCAGATGGTCTGGAACCCGCCCGGCCAGGGGTTCTGGATGCAGATGTTCCCGGCGCGGCCGGCCCCCGGCGGGATGACGTTCCCGTTCTCATCGTAGATGATGGGATGGATGCCCGGCATCCCCGGTCCGGCGCTGCCCGGTTTCATGGGTTTCATCGCGGGGAGGGTGCTGCACAGGAAGCCGCCGGTTTCGGTCTGCCACCAGGTGTCCACGATGGCGGCCTTACCCTTTCCGACAACGTTCGTAGTACCAGCGCCAGACCTCCGGTTCGATCGGTTCGCCCACGGTGGTCATGTGTTTGAAGTTGAAGTTGTACTTGGCCGGCTCTTCCGGCCCGAGCTTGCGCAGCGCCCGGATGGTGGTCGGCGCCGTGTGGAAGATGTTCACGTCCAGGTCCTGGGCGATCCGCCAGGCCCGGCCGGCATCCGGGAAGGTGGGTACGCCTTCGTACACGACGGTGGAGGCGCCGATCGCGAGAGGACCGTAGACGATGTAGGAATGCCCGGTGATCCAGCCGATGTCGGCCATGCACCAGTAGACGTCCTCGGGGTGGATGTCCTGCACGTACTTGGAGGTGCCGGCCGTGTAGGCCAGGTAGCCGCCCGTACTGTGCTGGCAGCCCTTGGGCTTGCCGGTGGTGCCGCTGGTGTACATCAGGAAGAGCGGTGCTTCGGCCGGCATCTTTTCCGGCTCGACGATCGCGCCGTAGAAGTCCTTGAGGATATCATTTACGAAGTGGTCGCGGCCCTTGACCATGGGCGCAGGACTGGAGGCCTTGCCGGGGTAGCGCTGCCACACCAGCACGGTGTCCACCTTCTGGCCGTCTTTGGCTGCCAGGTCGCAGGCAATATCCGCGTTCTGCTTGTGGTCGCCCAGGGTGCCGTTGCGCCAGTAGGCATCCATCGTGATCAGCACCCGGCTCTGCGAGTCCACGATGCGGTCGGCGCAGGCGCGTCCCGAAAAGCCTCCGAATACTTGGGAGTGAATCACCCCGAGTCGGGCGCAGGCCAGCATGGTGATCGGCAGTTCAGGTACCATCGGCATGTGCAGTGTGACGCGATCGCCCCTTTTAAGCTTGGCGAAGTCGCGCAGCAATGCCGCAAACTCGTTCACCCGCTTGTAGAGCTCCTGGTAGGTGATGTGCTCGTACTTCTCGCCCATGGGCTCGGGGACAAAGTGAATGGCGGCTTTGTTCTTGTTCTTCGCCAGGTGCCGGTCGATGCAGTTGTAAGATGCGTTGATCTTGCCCCCCACAAACCACTTCCAGCAGGGAGCGTCGCTGGTGTCCAGCATGGTGTGCCAATACTCGTACCAGTCGAGCATGTCAGCGTACTCTTTGAAACAGTTGGGAAAATCCTCCAGGCTGAACCGCTTGTAGATGGATGGGTCGGTCATGTTGGCTTGGGAGATAAAATCAGGCGTTGGGTAAATCAGCCCTTCTTCCCCCCAGTGTACCGCAATTTCAGCTTCCGAAGACCCGGTTAGCTCTTTGCCTGCCATCTTTGTCCTCCTTCGTTAAACCCCCTGTTGTTGGTTTTGAAAAGCTCCTGCCTGGTGCCCCACGCGTACCCGTGAAGGAGTACGTGCGCGCACAACGCCCACCTGTCCCATGGAAATGCAGGAGTGATGCGGATGCTGCACGGGGCCGTTTCATCCGCAAGTCACTATCCGCCAATTGTGAGGTAAAGAATCGTGACGAGTCGAAAGGGTTTCACACCAACACTTGCACTACGCGCCTCGTTTGCTCTTGCGCCACTACCAGCCAAAGCCTTCGGACAGAACAGGGGGAAGTTGAGGACCGCACGGTGATACTCTTCGGGAATTCGAAGTAGAGGCTTCTGACCCGCTGGGGAGGGGCCGGTGTCTTACACGCTGCGCAGGAGAGGCGGTGTAAACCATCACAGGGCTTCCTTCGCCGGCTTCTCCGCCGGTACCCAAATTGCCGGAAAAAAAGAGGGACTGAGAGTGCGATTCGTGAACAAAATTAAAGAAACTAAATTTGATTTATATTGTGCTAAATTATAAAAAACCTATTTATAGTTTGTCAACAAAAATATTTTCATATTTTCAACTGTCAAGCATATAATGATTATCACTACAATGTGGTACTGGTAAAAGGGATTTCTGCAAAACTTCACCACGGTCAAGCTGCAACAATATCGGTAAGGCAAATACGATAAAATCCAAATGGTTGGAATCGTATCGGCAATTGGAGGGTTAGTTGGGTTGACCGGCTTTGAGAGGCGGAGCGGTTGGGCGTCATCGTCATCGGGTGCCACACCGCGCTCGGGGATGCCGTCGCGACGGCCGAAGTCTTTCTGCGGCAGATCCCCCTGCTGGCCGCCCGGGGGCTCGTGACGCTCGAGGAGGCGCGCGACCCGTCGCGCCGCGCGCACGGGGCACGGCGGCGCTATTGATCCCGAGGATGATGTGGGGAGCGTGATGGCGGGTGTGGGGCTGAAGCGCGCGGCCGATCAGCCCGTCTGCTCGCCGGCGGGCTTGCGGATGGCCAGTTGGAAGATGCTCCACATGGATTCGTACTTGGTGGCGAGGTCGAAGTTGTAGCCCGCCAGCGCCCAGATGTTGACCAGCCCCTGGATCATCCCGAAGAGCAGGGTGGCACAGGCCTGCAGGTCGAGGTCGTCGCGGACGTGGCCGCTGCGGGAGCCCTGCGAAAGCAGATGCTCCAGCTGGCTGATGTAGATCTGGAGCTTTTCGTAGACCTCGCGATTCAGGCGCTTGTCCCCCAGGCTGATGATTTCGGCAATGATCTGGAAGGACATGCCCTTGCGCTGCTCGATCTCCGAGAGGTGCTGGCGCAGGGCGTGCCCGACCGTGTCGAGGGATTCCAGGCCGTTGCTCACGGTCCGTTCCATCTCCAACAGCATGCCGTCCATGATGTGGGTCATCAGGAAGGAGAGGATTTCGCGCTTGCTCTTGAAGTGGCGGTAGATGGCGGCCTCGGTCAGGCCGACTTCCTTGGCCAGCGCCCTGACGGTGAGGTGCTCGCTGCCCTTGCGGATGATCAGCTTGCGGGCGGCGTCGATGATCTGCTGCTTGCGGATGGCGGTGCTTCTGCGTTTCTGAACCATGGGTGGTGCTTCCTCCTTCGGTCCTGCCCCTCGGGCCTATCGCGCTGAAGTAAAAAACTTACCCCGATTTGCGTCGAAATGTCCACAGAAAACCCGGGTGCCCACGCCAGGGCATCCAGGCCGATGACGGCCCCGGCGCCAGCGTGGGTCGACCGCTCGTCGATGAATGGTTTACCATTTTACTTGCCGATTTTCGATGTGCTATAAGCGTGGCACAAATTCCGGATCCGAGGCGAACCGCGGGCGGCTCCAGGCGTCACATGCTTGCCGCGCACCGTCCGGTCCCGATGCAACCAGGAGGGCATACCCGTGGAAACGAAGAAGGTCTTTCTGAGCGAAGACGAGATGCCGCGCCAGTGGTACAACATTCTGGCCGACATCAAAATGAACCCGCCCCTCGGCCCGGACGGCAAGCCCATCAGCCCGGACAACTGGCCCCCGTGTTCCCGATGAACCTGATCGAGCAGGAGGTCAGCACCCAGCGCTGGATCGACATCCCGGAGGAGGTGCTGCAGGCTCTACACGATCTGGCGCCCGAGCCCGCTCGTGCCGCGCCCGGTCGCTCGAAGCGGCGCTCGAAGACGCCGGCACGTATCTACTACAAGTACGAGGGCGTCAGCCCGCCGGGCAGCCACAAGCCCAACACGGCCATCCCGCAGGCCTATTACAACAAGGTGTTCGGCATCAAGCGGCTGACCACCGAGACCGGCGCCGGCCAGTGGGGCAGCGCGCTGGCCTTCGCCTGCGCTCAGTTCGGCCTCGAGTGCAAGGTGTACATGGTGCGCATCAGCTTCGACCAGAAGCCCTTCCGCAAGACTCATGATGCAGACCTGGGGGGCCGAGTGCGTGCCCAGCCCCAGCAACGAGACCAAGGCCGGCCGCGACATCCTGGCGCAGCACCCCGACACCCCCGGCAGCCTCGGGCATCGCCATCAGCGAGGCCATCGAGGCGGCCGTCAGCGACACCTCCGGCAAGACGCGCTACTCGCTCGGCAGCGTGCTCAACCACGTGATGCTGCACCAGACCATCATCGGCCTGGAGGCCAAGAAGCAGATGGAGAAGATCGGCGGAGTACCCGGATGTCGTCATCGGCTGCGCCGGCGGCGGGAGCAACTTCGCCGGGATCGCCTTCCCCTTCGTGCTCGACAAGATCAACGGCGTCAGGTGTCGATCCTGCCGGTCGAGCCGGCCGCCTGCCCCACCCTGACCAAGGGCCCGTTCGTCTACGATCACGGCGACACGGCCGGCTACACGCCGCTGCTGCCCATGCACACGCCTGGGCCACACCTTCGTGCCGCCGCCGATCCACGCCGGCGGCCTGCGCTACCACGGCATGGCGCCCACCGTGAGCCAGATCGTCGCCGAGGGCCTGGCCGAGCCGCGGGCCTACGGTCAGATGGCCACCTTCGAAGCCGGCATGCTCGCCGCCCGCACCGAGGGGGTCATCCCGGCGCCCGAGACCAACCACGCCATCGCCTGCGTGGTTGACGAGGCGCGCAAGGCCAAGGAGGAAGGGCGCGAAAAGGTCATCCTCTTCAACTGGAGCGGCCACGGGCTGATCGACCTCGGGTCCTACGCGAAATACCTGGCCGGCGGTCTGACGGACATCGAGTACCCGGCGCACGAGATCGACGAGGCCGTGCGGCTCCTGGCGAAATACCCGAAGCCTCAGGCCCTGAAGAGCCGCTGATGGGCGCGTTATCCGGTCGGAGGGAGTAGGGATGTCGGAGCCTGAAAACGAACGCGCGCATCCGTTATGCCGGCGATGCCCGCGGCTGGGCGGTCCGGTGACCTTCCGCTACTGCCTGACCGGCGAGAACTCCGGCCCGTGTTTCAAGGTGATCGACTGCTGGTGGGAAATCTTCGACGTGGTGCGGTTTTTAAAGGACCACCTGCCGGAGCAGGCCTTCGAGCGGTTGCTGATCGCACGCCCCATGCCGAAGACGGCCTGTCTCGTCGGGCTGGCGGAGCGCTCGAAACCGCCTGAGGGGTAACATTCATCCAGAAGGGAGTCTTGCGCATGTTCAAGGTGTTGGTCAGCGACAACCTCGAAGAGGTCGGCCTCGAGATCCTGCGTCGGGAGGCGGACATCCAGGTGGACGTTCGCAGCGGTCTGAAGCCCGACGAACTCAGGGCGATCATCGGCGATTACGATGCGCTGATCATCCGCAGCGCCACGAAGGTGACGGAGAGCCTGATGGAGGCGGCGTCCCGGCTGAAGGTGGTCGGGCGCGCGGGCATCGGGCTGGACAATGTCGATATCCCGGCCGCGACTCGTCGCGGCATCATCGTGATGAACACCCCCGGCGGCAACGTGGTCACGACCGCCGAGCACACGATCGCGATGCTGATGGCCCTCAGCCGCAACATCCCCTGGGCGACCGCGACGATGAAGGCGGGCGTCTGGGAGAAGAAGAAGCTGCAGGGCAGGGAGGTGTTCAACAAGGTGCTCGGGTTGATCGGTTTCGGCAAGATCGGCTCAATCGTCGCCGACCGCGCCCGGGGGCTGAAGATGCAGGTCATCGTGCACGACCCCTTCGTCACGGCCGAGGCGGTGGAAAAAGCCGGCTACGAGGCCGTCGCGCTGGACGAGCTCTACCGGCGCTCCGACTACATCACCGTGCACGTCCCCAAGCTCAAGGACACGGCCGGCCTGTTGAACCGGGACGCCTTCGCGAAGATGAAGGACGGCGTCATGATCATCAACTGCGCCCGGGGCGGGATCGTGAACGAGGCCGACCTCAACGCGGCGCTGCGTTCGGGCAAGGTCGCGGGCGCCGCGCTGGACGTGTTCGAAACCGAGCCGCCCGGGGCGCTGCCGCTCTTCGAGCTCGAGCGGGTCGTGTGCACCCCGCACCTGGGCGCCTCGACGCTCGAGGCCCAGACGAACGTGGCGGTCCAGATCTCCGAGCAGATCCTGGCCTTCCTGAAGACGGGCACCATCATCAACGCCGTGAACGTTCCGGCCGTGAGCGGAGAGCTGCTCGGCAAGATCGGGCCGCTGCTCACGCTGGTCGAGCGCATGGGGTGCCTGCTGGCCCAGCTCTGCCGCGGGCCGGCGCGCGAGATCGCCATCGAGTACGCCGGGGAGTTCCCGGAGCAGGACCTCTCACCGGTGAGCACCGCGCTGCTGAAAGGCTTCCTCACGCCCATGGTGCAGGACACGGTCAACTTCGTGAACGCCAAGGTCATGGCCGGCGAGCGCGGGATCAAGGTCTCCGAGACGCGGGCGCCCTCGGACGAGTACATCAACCTCGTGACCGTGCGGGCCGTGGCCAACGGGACCGCGCACAGCGTGGCCGGGACCATCTTCGGCCGCAAGTACCCGCGCCTGGTCAAGATCGAGAACTTCCGCCTCGAGCTGCCCCCCTACGGGCGCTTCGTGCTGATCCACAACCATGACCGCCCGGGGGCGATCGGCAGCATCGGGACCCTGCTCGGCAACAAGCGGATCAACATCAGCCAGATGCGTGTGGGGCAGCAGGAGGACGGCGACAAGACCATGATCTACTTCCGGACGGACTCTCTCATCCCGGACGAGGTCATGCAGGAACTGCGCAGCCTGCCGCTCATCATCGACGTCATGGCCTTCGAGCTTTGAAAAACGGCGCATAGGATCATGACCCGGGTTTCCTTTTCCTGCCGGCTCGCAGGCCGATCCCTCCGTCGCCGGCAGGCGGTCTGCGGCGCCGTTTTTCAATCATGAGCCGGAATCGAGAGGGCTGCCGACGCAGAGGCCACGCGTGTCGACTCCGGACTGCGTCGACGGGTATGAGCGTGCACCGATGTCGATGATGCCCCGTCCGTCGACCGGCAACGATCCGTTCCGCACCCGCCTGGGCCCGCTCTGCCTGCTGAGCGTCGTCTTCTTCGTCAACTTCGTGGGCCGGATCGCGCTGGCCCCGCTGCTGCCCGCCATCGAGCGCGACCTGCACATTTCCCACGCGCAGTCGGGGTTCCTTTTTTTCATTCTCTCGGCCGGGTACTGCGTGGCCCTGCTCGGCTCGGGCCTGGTCTCCTCGCGCCTGACGCACCGGTGGACGATCATCCTGTCCATGACGGGTCTGGGCGCCGCCCTGCTGTTCACCGCCGCCGGGTCCCATCTCTGGACCGTCCGCCTGGGGTTGATCGCGGCCGGGCTGGCGGCCGGCCTCTACCTGCCGTCGGCCATGGCGGCCATCATGGACTTCCTGCCGACGCGGCACTGGGGCAAGGGCATCGCCATCCACGAAGCGGCCCCCAATCTGGCCTTCGTGCTGGCCCCGTTCCTGTGCGAGGCGCTGCTGGCGGTACTGCCCTGGACCGCCGCCATCGGCGCCTTCGGGGTTGCGGCCTGGGCGGCGGCGGCCGCCTTCGCGGTGTGGGGGCGCTCCGGCGAGTTCCGGGGCGAGGCGCCCGACTTCCGGGCCGTGCGGACGATCCTCGCGGGGCGCGCCTACTGGATCCTGATGCTGGTGTTCGGTCTCGGGATCGGCGCCAGCCTGGGGATCTACGCCGTGCTGCCGATCGTTCTGGTGGACGGCCACGGGCTGGGGCGTGAGCAGGCCAACACCATCCTGGCCCTCTCGCGGATTCCCGGCGTCGCGGTTGCTTTCGTGAGCGGGTGGTTCAGCGACCGCTTCGGCCCGCAGCGCACCATGACGACCGTCCTGCTGCTGAACGGGTGCCTGACGATCGCCCTGGCCGTTCTGCCCATGCCCTGGCTCATCGTCCCGGTCTGCATCCAGCCGGCGCTCTCGGTCTGCTTCTTTCCGGCCGGGTTCTCGGCCATCGGCCTGTCCGTACCCCCAAACGCCCGCAACCTGGCGGTCGCTCTGACCACCCCGGCGGCCTTCATCATCGGGGCCGGCGTCGTGCCCACCCTCATCGGGTTCGCCGGCGACGTGTGGTCGTTCGCCGGGGGGCTGGTCGTCACGGGCGTGCTCGTTCTGCTCGGTTCTTTCCTGGCCAGCCGGCTCCGCACGACATCACCCGCGTAGTCGGAAATTCCGAAGACAGATTCGCTGCGCTCGGAAACAAAACCGCCTCGGCGCCTTGCGGCGCCGAGGCGGCGGGATGGGGCCAGAGAGGGTCAGCCGATCACGAGGGCGTCCGCCACGAGCTCCCAGAGGTATTTGACCTCCAGATCCGCCATTCCGTAATGGGATTTGACCTGCTCCAGCTGGCCGTGGCAGCTGTGGCAGGGGACGGCGACCATCGCGGCGCCGGTCGCCCGGATCTGCTCCATCTTGCGCCGGCCGTAGAAAAGGCCTTCCGCCTTGTAGCCGGTCGTGAGGGCGCCGCCCCCGCCGCCGCAACAGGTCTGGTTCATGCGGTTGGGATAGAGGTCGACCCAATCCTCGACGCACTGGCCAAGGATCCAGCGCGGCTCCTCGAAGAACCCGTGGCCGAATTTCATCTGGGCCTTGCGGCCGTAGTTGCACGGGTCGTGGTAGGCGACCCGCTGCGGGAAGCGGCTGCGGTCGAGACGGATGCGGCCCTGACGGATGTACTCCGTGAGCAGGTCGAACACCGTCACAAAGCGGTATGTCTTCATTGCCTCGGGGAAGTGCGCTTCGAACCCGGACCGGGTCGCGAGGTAGGCGTGCCCTCACTCGGGCCAGAGCAGAGTCTCGACCTGCAGATCTTCCATCTGCCGGAGGATGCGGCCGGCCATGGTCTTCATGGCGTCGTCGTCGCCCGTGAAGTACCCCCAGCTCGTCCCCTCCCAGTTCTCAGAGGACACCGTCCAGCGTTCCCCCGCTGCGTGGAAAATCTTCCACCAGTGCTTCAGGTCCTCGGTGTGGGTGTTGACGAGCTTGTTGTGAATCGTCGTGAGGACGCGGGCGCCCCGTTGGTCCGGCCGGACCTGGAACGTCTCGAACCCCTTCTCCTCGCGGATTTCAGACGCTACGTCCTCCAGGATAAACAGGAAGTCCTCCCGGGGCAGGCGCAGGTTGTTGCCGGTCTCGAGCGCCGCCTGCAGCCCCTTGTGCAGGACGCCCGGCACCCGGTCCCGCGCGCGCAGCGAGCGCACCCGGCGCACGGCGTCGGCGATGCGGACCTGCATGGGGCAGATGTGTTCGCACTTGCCGCACATGGTGCAGATCCACGGCCAGCGGGCATCGACGGCCGTCTGCTCGAGGCCGAGGGCCAGCAGACGCACGAACAGGCGCGGGTCGAAGTCGTCCACGCCCGCAACCGGGCAGACGCTCGCGCACAGGCCGCAGGTCATGCAGGCTTCGAGGTCGAAAGGGTGGGACACCTCGCGTGCGGTCGCCGGGGGGGTCGGATCCGTTGTGTTCGGCATAGGGAATCCTTCAGTCGGCCGGCCCCGGGACGGGACCCGGCTCGGTCGCGGTCAGCTGCGCCGCAAGCTCCGCCAGGGCGCGGCCGGTCTCGGCCGGCATGTTGGCGGCGATCGTCCGAAGGACGAGCCGGCCCGCCAGTCCGCAGCCGTCCAGAAAGGCCTGGGTCTGTGCGACCCGGGAGCGGGCCAGACGGTTGCCCGTGCGGGAGTGGCAGTTCTCGTCGTGGCAGGTGAGGACCAGGACGCCGTCGGCGCCGAGGTCGAAGGCCGAGTGGATGAAATCCCGGCTCAGGCTGCCGGCGCACGGCACCTCGACGACCGTGACCTGCGCCTCCCACGACGGCCCGGCGGCCGCGGCCGAGCGCACGGCCGGCCCGCCGGAGCGTGCGCAGGCGAACACCGTCAGGCGCGGCCGCCGCCCGGACGCGGGCCGCTCGGACGCGATGAGGCCGCGAATATCCGCCGGCTCCAGCCCGGGGATGCGGATGGCCTGGCGGGGACACTCGGCACGGCAGATCCCGCACCCCTCGCAGGCGGCCGGCTGCACCTCGGGCCGATTGACAAGCGACACCGCGCGGTAGGGGCAGACCCGGTAGCAGGTGAGGCAGCGTACGCACCGTGCGGGGTCGATCTGCGCGGCGGTCGGATTCGATTCGGGTCGCAGCGCCAGGATCAGATTGGATGCGTCCGCGGCCCCCGCAGCACCGCACGGCAGCGCCGCCCCCGCGATCAGCACCCCCCGGCGGTTCGTGAACACGGGGAGCCGGTGGACGTTGTCGGCCTGGGGAAAGCCCGCTGCATCGGTCTCCAGTTCGAGGGTGCGGGCGAGCTCGCGCACGACGGCCGGGGGCTCGAAGGCTTCGTCGACGACCACGAGATCGGGCGCGAGCCGGAGCTCGACCCCCGTGATCTCGTCCGTGAATGCGAAATGCGCCCGGCCGTCCTCGTCCTGGCGAATGACCGGGGCGGAGTGGGTGAACTTGTGGAACACCACCCCGGCGGTGCGCGCGTCGTAAGCGAGCGCCTCCAGCCCGTCGGCGGCGACCTGGAGGTTGCGGGTGAAGACGTGACAGCGGGCGCGCATCTCACGCCGGAGCCGCAGGGCGATCTGCAGCAGCGCGCCGGTTGCCCGCGGGGAGCTTTCGGATTGCAGCCCGTTCAGGATCGCCACCTCCTTCCAGACCGTGCCGGCCGGGGGGCGGCAGCCCATTTCGACGAGACGCGCAGCCGGCAGGACGGCGGGTGCGGGCCGCAGCCCGTACGAAGCGTAATGCGGATGCCGTTCCGGCCTGTGGGCGAGCACGAGCGCCGACACCCGGCGCCGCACCACCGCATCTGCGGCGGTGAACGTCAGATCGAACTCACCGGGTCGGCCGCCGCAGGCGAGCAGCCGCGCCGGCGCCAGAACCTCCAATCCGTCCGTGCGCCCACCCTCCCGCGCGAGCGCGGCCTCCGCGTCCGGGCCGGGCACAAGCAGGACGTGCCGTCCCTGCTCCAGGAAGACGTCGACGATCTCCCGAGAATCGGCCGGGGTGCCGAAAATGCACACGGGATGGGTCATGGCGTGTCCTCGTCCGGTTCGGCCGCGGTCACGGGAAGATCGTCCGTCGGGTCGCGGCGGACCGGCCCGGGCGCTCAGCCGCGTCTGGTTTCAAATGGGACAGCAGCCGGGCGGCCGCGTGGCGCGCATCTGCGATGGTCTCGGGGATCGTCATCGGCCCGCGCACCGCACCGGCGGCAAAGACACCCGGGGCACCGGCCGCGGGGAGGAAGCCGGTCGCCTCCGGGTGCAGGCCGAACCCGGCCGCCGGCTCGGCCAGCCCGGCCGCCGGCACCATGCCGCAGGCCAGGACCACCAGGTCGAAGGTTTCCTCGCTGGCCTGGCGCGATTCCAGGTCCAGCCAGGTCAGGCGGATCCCCGCGGTGCCGTCCTGGAATGCCTCGGCCGGCACCCCGCGCACGAAGCGCAGGCTGCGGCGGTATTCGCTCCGGGCCGCCTCGAAATCCCGGCCGAACGACTGGATGTCGATATAGAAGACGGTGATTTCGGTCTCCGGATGGGCCGCCTGGATGCGCGCGGCGGCCCTCACCGAAGCGCCGCAGCAAAATGTGGAGCACCACAGGTGATCGAGTTTCCGGTCGCGGCTGCCGACGCACTGCAGAAAGGCCACCCGGGCCGGCGGGGTTCCGTCGGACGGCTTGACCACTCCGCCGGGCGAGCGCAGCAGGGTCTCGACCTGCAGGTTGGTGACGACATCGGGGTAGAGACCGAACCCGTAAGGCTTGTCCCGGGGGTCGAACAGGTCGAAGCCCGCTGCGATCAGAACCGCATCGGCCGCAGCCTTCGTGGAGGCGGATTCCGAGACCACCTGGTACGTGAAGCCCGCGTCGGTCGCGCGGACGGTCTCCGCGCGGCTGGAGAGGCGCAGGCGGATGCGGGGGTGATCCGTCGCGACCTCGATCGCCGCGGTCACTAGGCAGGCGCCGCACCGGACGCAGTGGTCGGTCGCCTTGCAGGCCAGTCGAGCCGCGTGGCCGCCGGGCGCCGGTCCCCGTTCAACCAGGTCGACCTCGACCCCGTGATCCGCCAGGACGATCGCGGCCGTGAGGCCGCCGATACCGGCGCCGATGACGAGGACCCGGGGTGGGGTAGTCATCTCGTTCTCCTGCGGTCCGCTGAAGTTGCGCGCGCGGCTCGGGCGGCACCTCTGGGAAGCTGCTTCACGTACCGTGACGGGCTATTTGACAATTCTAAGGATTTCCTTGAACAGCATCCCTTCGGCTGCCTTGAGCAGCTCGAACAGGAGGGTTTCGACACTGGTGACCGCCGCGCCCGCGCGGCGGCAGCGCTCGAGTCCGATCTGCTTGTTCTCGACCGTGCGCGAGGCGCAGGCGTCGGCGACCACCTCCACGCGAAACCCCTCCGCGAGAAGGTCGACCACCGTCTGGTAGACGCAGACGTGGGTTTCGATCCCCGCGACGACCACGTCGCGGCGGCCGCTGCGGCGGAGCTGCTGCATGCAGTCCGGGCTGCCGCAGCAGCTGAAGCTGGTCTTTTCCGCCGGCCGGAAGTCGGGCACCAGCGCCGCGATTTCGGGCAGGGTCGGGCCGAGGCCTTTGGGGTTCTGCTCGCTGAACACCATCGGGACCCCCAGCACGCGGGCGCCTTCCACGAGCTGCCGGGTCTTGAGGACGAGTTCCTCGCGGCCCGCCATGGCCCGGGAGAGCTTCTCCTGGACGTCGACCACCAGCAGTATCGTTTCCGCCGCAGCCAGCATGGTCTTGCCCTCCGATTCGGTCGGGGTGTGAATATACCGGAAATTTTTTAGGTGTTTTTCAAATTCCTGTCAATTGCAATCTTCAGCCTCAAAGGAGAGCTGCGGGCGTTGGATTCCCAATCGTCGCAATCGTTTGCCCTTGCTTTTTAAGGCTGAGGCCCATATTAGACATACCAGCCTTGAAAACCCTATCTAAGAGACCATGACGGATTTCACATGACCCCGATCGTCGCCATCGTCGGACGGCCCAACGTGGGCAAATCGACCCTGTTCAACCGCATCACGCGTTCCCGGGATGCGCTGGTGGACGACCATCCCGGCGTGACGCGCGACCGGCATCACGGCAGCGCCAGCTGGAACGAGGTCGAGTTCACGGTGGTCGACACCGGCGGTTTTGTGGACGGCGAGGCCTTTTCGGAGGAAATCCGGTTCCAGATCGTGCAGGCGGTCGAAGAGGCCGATCTCCTGGTGCTCGTGCTGGACGGAAAAACAGGGCTTTCGCCGTTCGACCGCGACATGCTCGACCTGCTGCGGGGAACGCCCAAACCGGTCATGGTGGCCGTGAACAAGATCGACGGCCCCGAGCAGGAGGGCAAGCTCTCCGATTTTTACCGCCTGGGGCTCGAAACCCTGTACCCGGTTTCCGCCGAACACCGCTACGGCATGAACGATTTCCTGGACGACCTGGTGGCAGCCCTGCCCGCGCCGCCCGACGGTGCGCCGGCGGAAGGGGAGGGCGACGTCGTCGGGCTGGCCGTGGTCGGCCGTCCCAACGTGGGCAAATCCTCGTTGATCAACGCCATTTTAGGGGAGCGTCGACTCGTCGTCAGCGCCCAGCCGGGGACCACGCGTGACGCCATCGACAGCCTCTACCAGCGCCGGGGGCGAACCTACCGGCTGATCGACACGGCCGGGATCCGCCGCAAGGGGCGCGTGTCCGAAAAACTGGAGAAATTTTCGGTGATCAAGGCGCTGCGCGGCCTCGAGCGCTGCGATGTCGCCCTGGTCGTCATGGACGCGAGCGAGGGCATCACCGAGCAGGACATCACGATCGCCGGATACGCCCACGACCGCGGCTGCGGCTGCGTGTTCGTGTTGAACAAGTGGGACTTGGCGGAAACCGCCGGCGCCGTGGAACACCGGATGGTGGCCGATCTGCGCGATCAGGCCAAGTTCCTGAGCTTTGCCCCGGCCATCACGGTCTCGGCCCTTACCGGGCGGAGGGTGACGCGCATTTTCAGCGTGGTGGACCAGGTGTACGGCCAGTACACTCAGCGCATCGCCACCGGGCAGCTCAACCGGATCCTCGAGGACGCGCTCGCGCGCAACCCGCCGCCGCTGTACCGGGGCCGACCGGTGAAATTCTACTACGTCACTCAGCCCGCAGCCAAGCCGCCGACGGTGCTCTTCTTCGTGAACCACCCGGATGCCGTGCACTTCTCCTACCAGCGCTACCTGCTCAACCAGCTCCGGGAGCACACGGGACTGGACCAGACCCCGATCCGGCTGATCCTGCGGAAGCGGGAGCGGCGCGAGAGCCCAACGGACTAAGAGGGCAGGAGACAGGATTCAGAACGGAGTATAGAGGGTTCGGGGTTCAGGTTCAGTAGGAAACGCAAGCATCAGGGCATCTCCCTTTCCTGAACCCTGAACCCTTTTACACTGACCCTGGCGGTAAGGCCGTCCGTCATGGACCTCTTCGACTACCACGCCGAAAAAGAGTCCCAGGCCGGACGGCCCTTGGCCGAACGCATGCGGCCGCGCCGCCTGTCCGAGTTCGTCGGGCAGCCGCACCTCGTGGGCGAGGGGTCGATCGTCCGCATGGCGGCCGAGCAGGACCGTATTTTTTCGATGATCCTGTGGGGGCCGCCGGGGTGCGGCAAGACCACCCTGGCGCGCATCATCGCCGGCGAGACCCGCTCGCACTTCCTCCAGTTCTCCGCCGTGCTCTCGGGGGTCAAGGAGATCCGGGCCGTGATCGACGAGGCCCGGCGCCAGCAGCAGCTGCAGCGCCGCCGCACCGTCCTCTTCGTGGACGAAATCCATCGCTTCAACAAGGCCCAGCAGGACGCCTTCCTGCACCACGTCGAAAGCGGCCTGATCACCCTGATCGGCGCCACGACCGAAAACCCCTCGTTCGAGGTCATCGCCCCGCTGCTGTCGCGTTGCCGCGTGGTGACCCTGAACCGCCTGACCGAGGAGGACCTCGCGACGATCGTCCGCCAGGCCCTCGACGACGCGGAGCGGGGCCTCGGCACCCTGCGCCTCACCCTGGCGCCCGACGCCCTCGAGCTCCTGGTGCGGGTGTCCGACGGGGACGGGCGCTCGGCCCTGAACAGCCTGGAGGTGGCTGCGTCGCTGACCGGGGGCGGGTGCATCACGCGCGAGCTGATGGAGCAGGCGCTCCAGAAGAAGGCGCTCGTCTACGACAAGTCCGGCGACGAGCACTACAACCTGATTTCGGCCCTGCACAAGAGCCTGCGCGGCAGCGACCCCGACGCCGCATTGTACTGGATGGCGCGCATGCTGGCGGCGGGCGAGGACCCGTTCTTCATCGCGCGGCGCATGGTCCGCTTTGCCTCCGAGGACATCGGCAACGCCGACCCGCAGGCTTTGGCGGTCACGCTGGCCGCCATGGAGGCGTTTCGCTTCCTCGGGCACCCCGAAGGCGAGCTCGCGCTGGCGCAGGCCGCCGTCTATCTGGCCACGGCCCCCAAGAGCAACAGCATCTACGCCGCTTACGGCAGCGCGCAGGATGCCGTCACCCGGGGCGGGTCGCTGCCGGTCCCGCTGCACATCCGCAACGCCCCGACGAAGCTCATGAAAGAGCTCGGGTACGGCCAGGGGTACCGCTACGCCCACCACTACCGGGACGCCTTTGCGCCGCAGGACTACCTGCCCGACGAGTTGCAGGGCGAGGTGTTCTACCATCCGACCGACCGGGGTTACGAGCGTACGGTCGCGGAGCGGCTGGAACGCTGGCGCAAACTGCGCGCCCAGTCCAGGGGCAAGACGTCCTCCCCCCCGGTGATACCGGTTGACCCTGTCCACCCAACTCTGCTATAAAATAACCTTTTCTGATCAATCAACCGGGCTGAATAACGGCGCTGAGCGGCGGCCCGGTCAACCCACCACTGAAGGAGCTCGGACATGAGAGATGCGGTGATCGTGAGCGGTGCGCGGACGGCCATCGGCGGGTTCGGCGGCGCGTTGAAGGACGTGGCGGCCATCGACCTGGCGGCGCTGGTGATCAAGCAGACGCTGAAGCGCGTCAACCTCAGGCCGGCTCCGAGCGCCGACATGCAGGCCGCGGCCCCGGACAAGCTCAAGAACCAGGGGGTGATCGATCTGGAGAAGAAGGCGGCCGACTGGGACGCCGCGGCCGCTCCGCTGGCGGTGGACGAGGTCATCATGGGCAACGTGCTGCAGGCCGCCCAGGGCCAGAACCCGGCCCGTCAGGCCGTGATCCGCGCCGGGCTCTGCAAGGAGACCCCCGCGATGACGGTCAACAAGGTCTGCGGCTCCGGGCTCAAAGCCATCGCGCTCGGCGCGTCCGCGGTCATGTCCGGCCAGGCCGACGTGGTCGTGGCCGGCGGCATGGAGACCATGAGCCTCGCCCCGATGGCCATGACCAAGGCCCGCTGGGGCTACCGCATGGAGCTCACCGGCAAGGGCGAGGTCCTGGACCTGATGGTGTTCGACGGCCTGTACGAGATCTTCTACGGCTACCACATGGGGGTCACGGCGGAGAACATCGCCGCGCTCTACGGGATCTCGCGCGCCGAACAGGACGAGCTCGGGGTGCTCAGCCACACGCGCGCCATGGCCGCGATCAGAGCCGGCTGGTTCGACGAGGAAATCGTCCCGGTGGTGATCAAGGACCGCAAGGGCGACATCGTCGTCAAGACGGACGAGCGGCCCATGGAGACCTCCGTTGAGAAGATGGGCAAGCTCCGGCCGGCCTTCAAGGCCGACGGCACCGTGACCGCCGGCAACGCCTCGGGCATCAACGACGGCGCGGCCGCGGTCCTGATCATGAGCGCCGAGAAGGCCAAGGCGCTCGGGTTGACCCCCTTCGTGAAGGTCAAGGCCTTCGCCTCGGGTGCGCTCGACCCTGCCTACATGGGCCTGGGGCCGGTGCCGGCGGTGCGCCAGGCGTTGAAGCGGGCCGGGATGCAGCTTTCGGACATCGATATGATCGAGCTGAACGAGGCCTTTGCAGCTCAGGCGATCGGATGCATGCGCGAGCTCGGGCTGAAGAACGACCGGCCGAACGAAGTGGGCAGCGGCATTTCGCTCGGGCACCCGATCGGCGCCACCGGGGCCCGGCAGATGGTGACCGCCATGCACCACATGCGGCGCAAGGGCTACCGCACCGGCCTGATCAGCATGTGCATCGGCGGCGGGATGGGCATGGCCATGATCGTGGAGCGCTGAGGCCCTGATTTTCACTTTACTTGGTTCGGGGTTGTTGTTAACACAATTTGAAACCTTCCCACAGGAGATCACCCCCATGGATGTCGCTCGCAAGCTTGGGATTCTGGTATTCTGCGCCGTGCCCGCCATCGTCGGCGGGGGCGTCGTATACTACACCTTCGGTTCGCTGACGGCGGTGGCCGTTTTCGTGGTGTTGCTCCTGGTGGGAGCAGGCGCCTTCGTCAGCCGGTAACGCCGTCGTATCCCGAGCGGTTGCCCCGCCGCTCCGCGGCGGCCGCTGCCCCACGTGCGGCCGTCGGCGGTGCGATGTGTCCGCCTGCAGTCGAAAGGCCCTCTTCGCCGGGCGAAAGCCTTCCCGACCCCGAACGTCGTTTTCGCCGAACCCCCGGGCAAGCCGCCGGCCGCCCGGGAGGCTCGCAAACCGCCCGTTGTCTCAGGAGTGGAGATGAACCAGATCGACCGATCGCCGGAAGTCAGCATCGAAAAAGAGATGAAGAAGTCCTATCTCGATTACGCCATGAGCGTGATCATCGGGCGGGCGCTGCCCGACGTGCGCGACGGGTTGAAGCCGGTGCACCGCCGCGTGCTCTACGCCATGGGGGAGCTGAACAACGACTGGAACAAACCATACAAGAAATCCGCCCGCATTGTCGGCGACGTCATCGGTAAATACCACCCGCACGGGGACTCGGCCGTGTACGACACGATCGTGCGCATGGCGCAGGGGTTCTCCATGCGCTATCCCCTGATCGACGGGCAGGGGAACTTCGGGTCGATCGACGGCGACCCGGCGGCTGCCATGCGGTACACCGAGATCCGGATGCAGCGCCTGGCTCACGAGATGCTCGCGGACCTCGAAAAGGAGACGGTCGACTTCACCCCGAACTACGACGAGTCCCTCTCCGAGCCCTCGGTGCTGCCGTCCAAGATCCCCAACCTGCTCATCAACGGGTCGGCCGGCATCGCCGTCGGCATGGCGACCAACATCCCCCCGCACAACCTGGGCGAAGTGGTGCAGGCGCTGCAGGTGCTGATCGACCGCCCGCAGACCACCTGCGAGGAGCTCATGCGCCACATCCCCGGCCCCGACTTCCCGACCGGCGGGATCATCTACGGCCGGACGGGCATCCGGGAGGCCTTCGCCACCGGCCGCGGCATCATCCGGGTGCGGGCGAGGGTGGCGGTCGAGAAGGACAAGCGCACCCAGGCCGAAACCCTGGTCGTCACCGAGCTGCCCTACCAGGTCAACAAGGCCAAGCTGGTCGAGAAGATCGCCGAGCTGATCCGGGACAAGGAGATCGACGGCATCCGCTACGTGCGCGACGAGTCCGACCGCGAGGGCATGCGCATCGCCCTCGGCCTCAAGAAGGAGGCCATGGCCGAGGTGGTCACCAACCAGCTGTTCAAGCACACGCGGATGGAGTCCACCTTCGGGATCATATTCCTCGCCATCGTCAACAACCGCCCCGAGCTGCTGAACCTCAAGGAGGTTCTGGAGCACTTCGTCATGCACCGCAAGGAGATCATCGTGCGGCGCACGCGTTACGACCTGGCCAAGGCCGAGGCCCGGGCCCATATCCTGGAAGGGCTCAAGATCGCTCTCGACCACCTCGACGAGGTGGTGGCGCTGATCCGGCGCTCGGCGTCGCCGGCCGAGGCGCGTGCGGGGCTGGCGGCGACCTTCGCGCTCTCGGACATCCAGGCCCAGGCGATCCTGGACATGCGGCTGCAGCGGTTGACCGGGCTGGAGCGCGAAAAGATCCTCGAGGAATACCGGAGTGTCCTGCAGGACATCGCACGCTTCCGCGAGATCCTGGCGAGCGAGCGGCTGGTGCTGCAGATCATCAAGGACGAGCTCGGGGAGATCCAGCAGCAGTACGGGGACCCGCGGCTGACCGAGATCGTGGACGAGACCGGCGAGATCTCCCGCGCGGACATGATCGCCGAGGAAGACATGGTGGTCACCATTTCGAGTCGCGGCTACATCAAGCGCAACCCGATCACCCTCTACCGCAGCCAGCGACGCGGCGGCAAGGGCGTGACCGCGATGGGCACGCGCGAGGACGACTTCGTCGAACGGCTTTTTGTGGCCTCGACCCACCACACCTTCCTCTTCATCAGCAACCTCGGCAAGGTCTACTGGTGCAAGTGCTACGACATCCCGCAGGCCGGCCGCCTGAGTCTCGGCAAGGCCATCGTCAACCTGCTCAACCTGCAGGAGAACGAGACGCTGGCCACCGTGCTGGCCGTGCCGGAGTTCGTCCCGGGCGCCTTTGTCCTCATGGCCACGCGCAACGGGCTCGTGAAGAAAACCGACATCATGGCCTACAGCCGCCCGCGTGCGGGCGGCATCATTGCCATCAACCTGCTGGAGGGCGACGAGCTGATCTCCGCGCGCATCACGGACGGCACCATGAACGTCTTCCTGGGGTCGGCCGGCGGCAAGGCGATCCGCTTCCACGAGTCGGACGTGCGCCCCACCGGCCGGGTGGCGAGCGGTGTCCGCGGCATGACGGTCGACCCGGGGGACCGCCTGGTCAGCATGGAGGTGCTCAGCCACGGCCAGACCCTGTTCGCGGTCACCGAGCACGGGTTCGGCAAGCGGACGTCGATCGACGAGTACCCGGTCCACAACCGCGGAGGCAAGGGGGTCATTTCGATCAAGACCAGCCAGCGCAACGGCAACGTCGTCGCCATCATGGGAGTCGAGGAGGAGGACGACGTCATGCTGATGACCAACATCGGCAAGGTCATCCGCACGCGGATCCGGGAGATCTCGGTCATCAGCCGCAACACCCAGGGGGTGAAGCTGATGGACGTCGATCTGGGCGAGCGCATCGTCGGGGCGGCGCGCCTGGCCGAGAAGGAGGACGAGGACGGCGTGGAGCCGGGCGTGGAGGGGACCGATGCGGGCTGAGGCGGCCGCCGGCAAGAGCCGGCTTGTCGGAGTAGTCGGCGCGGGGAGCTGGGGGACGGTGCTGGCCGACCTGCTCGCGCGCAACGGGCATCGGGTGGACCTCTGGGCGCGCGAGCCCGAGATCGTGGAGCAGGTCAACGCGTGGCATGAAAACGGGCTCTTTCTGAAAGGCATCCGGTTGGCCGAAACCCTGACGGCCACGGGCGACCTCGGCCGCGCGGTCGTCGGCAAGGACCTGGTGGTGATGGCGGTGCCCTCCCAGCACCTGCGCGCGGTCGCCGGGGCCCTGTCTGCACGGATGGAACCCGGGGCGGCCGTGGTCTCGGTCTCCAAGGGGATCGAGAACGGGACCGAGCTGACCATGACCGGGGTGCTGAAGGAGACGCTCGGGCTATCGGATGAGCGCCTGGCGGTGCTCTCGGGTCCGAGCTTTGCGGTGGAAGTGGCGCGCCGGATGCCGACGGTGGTGACGGTGGCCGCGCGCAAGGCCGAACTGGCGCGGGCGGTGCAACGCACCTTCGCGACGCCCAACTTCCGGGTGTACACCAGCCGGGACACGGTCGGGGTCGAGCTGGGTGGGGCGCTCAAGAACGTGATCGCTATCGCTGCGGGAATCGTCGACGGGCTGGGGCTGGGGCTGAACACGCGGGCGGCCCTCATCACCCGCGGCATGACCGAGATCCGCCGGCTGGGCAAGCGCATGGGGGCCAACCCGCGGACGTTCAGCGGGCTGGCCGGCTACGGGGACCTGATCCTGACCTGCACGGGGGAATCTGAGCCGCAACCACACGGTGGGCCGCGAGCTTGCGGCCGGCCGGCGGCTGAGCGACGTCCTGGAGTCGATGCGCATGGTGGCCGAAGGGGTGCGCACAGCGCAATCGGTCCACCAGCTGTCCAGCCGGCTAGGGGTGGAGATGCCGATCAGCCGGCAGACGTATCGGATCCTCTACGAGGACCTGCCGCCGCGGGAGGCGCTGCACGAACTGATGACGCGGGACCCCAAACCGGAGCTGGACGACGACTGATGGCGAAGCCGAAAGCCCAATTTCGGCGTTGCGCTTCGCCTTGCACTGGCTGCGGCGTGCCGACAGCACGCCTCGTTCGGCAGGGCTCGCGCGCCTTGAACTTGGGCTTTGGGCTTCGCCTTATAGACGTCCTTACCTGAATCTGACTGGACGGATTCGCAATGCCTGAGCGGGAGGACCACAAGGGGGCGGGGCACCGGGGGCGCCTGCGGCAGCGCTTCCTGACGGCCGGGCTCGACGCCTTTCTGGACTACGAGGTGATCGAGCTGCTGCTCACGCTGGGCACGCCGCGCCGGGACTGCAAGGACGCCGCCAAGGCCGTCCTCAAGCGGTTCAAAACCCTGCAGGGGGCGCTCGAGGCCGACCCGGCCGACCTGCAGGAGGTCCCGGGGGTCGGGCCGATAAACGCGATCGGCCTCCGACTGGTCAAGTCCGTCTGCGACCGCTATCTGGCCAAGAAGGTGGTCGGCCGGGAGATGGTGGCCAACTCGCAGGACCTCCTGCGCTACCTGACGGGCGTCTTGCGGGACCGGACGCGCGAGTGTTTCCTGGCCGTCTACCTGGACGCCAAGAACCGGGTGATCGCCTTGGAAACGCTCTCCGAGGGGACCCTGACGGCGAGCAGCGTCTACCCGCGGGAGGTGATCCGGTCCGCGCTGCAGCATCACGCAGCCGCCCTGATCTTCTCCCACAACCATCCGTCGGGTGAGCCGCGCCCCTCGGAGGAGGACTTGGCGGTCACGCGGCAATTGGTGTTTGCGGCTCGTGTGATGGGGTTGGTGGTGCACGAGCATCTGATCATCGGCGACAACCGCTGCTTCAGCTTCGCCGACGAGGGCTACATCGCGCGCATGAACTCCGAGTTCGGCGCTGAACGGGCGGCCCGACCGTGAATAAAGCCGGATCGACATATGGCCGATAATCTCAGCAAGACGCCCCCGGAGTGCTTTGGGCGCCTCGAGCAGGTGTTCCCGGTCGGACCCGAGGGCCTGAGGGAGTCGCCTCCAGGGCTGCGTTCGGTGCGAGGTGAAGACCGAGTGCCTGCGCCGCGCCGTTTCGGGCGAGCAGGGGCTTCCCGTGCATGCGGAACGGCTCGAGCGGGCCTACCGAGCCGGGAGCGTGGGGTTTTTAGAGCGGTGGGCGCGCCAGAAAAGCATCGCAGGGCAAGAACCTCAAGGATCTCGATGGGCCGGTATCTGGGGCCGGCTGCGGCGCATCGGATCCAAGTGAACGGATTCAACATAGAACCGCATGCCTAAATCCACAGCTAAAACCGGCTGGACGCTCATCACCATCGTGGTGGTCATGTTCCTGCTCTCCTGTCTGGCGGTCTTCCTGCTGGTCGAATCCAGCTGGTGGCAACACCTGATGGCGTACTACGACCTGTTCACAGACCGCGTGTGGGTGCGGGACATGGTGAAGTCGGCCGGGTGGGCCTCCGCGCTGGTGTTCGTCGGGCTGCAAGTCGGGCAGGTCCTCTTTGCCCCCATTCCCGGGGAGGTAACCGGCTTCCTCGGCGGTTACATGTTCGGCGTGCTCAACGGTTTTCTGCTGTCGACGGTCGGGTTGACCATCGGCTCCATGCTGGCCTTCGGGATCGGGCATTTCCTGGGCGAACGAGTCGTCCGCAAGCTCGTGCGCTGCGAGAGCTTCGAAAAATACAACCAGATGGTCCAGTACAAGGGGATCCTGGTCATCTTCATCTTTTTCCTGGTCCCCGGGTTCCCGAAAGACTACCTCTGCATGTTCCTCGGGCTGACGACGCTCCCGGGGCGGGTATTCTTCGTCATCTCCACCATCGGGCGGATTCCCGGGACGTTGGCGCTGAGCCTGCAGGGGGCCTCGGTCTTCGAGAAGGACTACATGTTCTTCGCCATCGTGACGGCGCTGACCCTCGTGTTCGCGCTGGCCGCCTGGCTGCTGCGCGACCCGCTCTACCGCTGGATGGCCCGGTTGAGGAAGAGAAGCACGTGCGACTTGGCGCCGTAAGCGCCCGGGCGAACGCTTTTCCTCCTTTGAACCTTATGCTATATCTTATGTGACGATTCGCGGACGCCTCCCAGCCGCCACGGCTGAACCGATCGAAGGAGAGCCCCCTTGGCATTCTGGTTGTACCGTGAAGAGCTGAGCCTGGCCCACAAGCTGAGGCGCTCCTACTACGAACTGCTGCGGGACGACCTCGATCAGTTCCTCATCCAGTACGCCCTCATCGACTCCTATCACAACTTCCTGAACCGCGGGCTGGCCTATCCGTTCGTCGAGAAACGGGAGCTCAAGCCACGCGGCCGTATCCCGGAGCAGGAATACGAGCTGCACAACACCTTCCTCGTGGTGTTCGTCGAGGACGCGATCCCGGCCGTGCACAAGAAATACATCCGCTTCTTCGACGAGAACCGGGCGACCAAGGCGAACCTGATGCGCTCGGACATCGTGCCCGTCCTCGACCGGCAGGACCGGCAGGCCCGCTACCTGGAATCGATCCATTTCCGCAACTTCATCCGGGGCCTGCTCCCGGTGGACTACGCGGTGCTGATCCAGCGGGACCCGCTCGGCGTCAGCCGCAACCGCTATCACCTGTCGCACTACCACGTGCGCATCGACTGGCCGATCAGCGAGGCGGCCGAGGACCTCGGCCGCACCCTGCGTTACATCTCCAAAGAGCTTTACGAAAAGGGGGAGAAGTACGCGGAGGACATGCAGCGCAAGTTTTTCGAGTACTACAACCAGTCCTTCATTTCGGGCGGGCGGCGCACGGCGGGGATCGTGGCGGCGCAGTATCTGCGACGCATCGGCGGCATCAGCACCGTTTACGTGAGCAGCAGCGCGGCGCGGGCCCTGATCCGGATCTGCGAGCGCGGGGTGTCCAAGCTCGTGCTGATGAAGTTCCACAAGGAGGACCTGGAGCGGATCGCGGCGGAAACCGGGCTTTCGCCCCACAAGATCAAGAAGTACTACGTGATCGCCCGGGAAGGCCGGGAGCGCGTCTGCACGGTGCAGGCCACCTATGCGCTGACCTCGCAGGCACGGCCGCCGGAAGACGGGAAGCTGCGCGACCTCAAACCCGACCTGAACTGGCTCACGGTCGGCGACCAGCACATCCTGCCCAAGCCGGGAGTGTGGAAGTACCCGCCGCTGCCTGTGAACTTCATCTACTCCTGACGCGCACCCCGCCGGGGCCGCGACGCTGCCGGGAAACCGATCCGGGGAACCCCATGCCGCATTTGCACGACCATCCGCAGGCCGATCCCGAACCGGGTCCGGCCGACAAGCTGAGAATTCTGCTGGCGCACTGGATGAAGCACAACGACGCCCACGCCGAGACCTACCGGCAGTGGGCGCAACGGGCCGAGGAGATGGCGCTGGGGGATGTCGGAGGGCGGCTCATGGAGGCCGTGGATCTGACGCTCGCCATCAACCGCACGCTGGAAGCCGCGTTGAAGGCTATGGCCTCCAAGGGGTGACAAGCGCCGAGACTCAGGCGCAGGCGGGCGCGCACGGAGCATCCTCGGACGCGAAACAGCCCTCCACGTCGCTGTCCCACCCGGCGGCGTCGCGGCACACCCGCTCCCGCGGCTCCACGACGATCAAGACGCAGGAACGCCCGTCGAAGCGGCAGCCCTCCGCCTTCAACCCGACCGCGAACCGCCCGCCGTCCTTGCGGACCAGGACGGCCGCAGCTTCAGTCGGCGAACCTTCGGCCCCGGTTGCGCCGCACAGCGCCTCGACCGCCGCCATGCTCTGGGGGGCGAAAAAGCTCGCGAAGCAGGTGCCGTCGATTTCTTCCCCGCGGTAACCGCCCCACTCCGACAGAAAACGATTGCCGGCCCGGATCCGCCCCCCCTCGACCAGGAACATCCCGTCCCGCGAGAGCTCGAACGCCCGCCGCAGCGACCGCCGCAGCGTTTCCCCGGAGGTGCCGCCGACCGGATGGCGGCGGGCATGTTCGATCAGATGCGGCACGGTATCAGGCGACTCCCTTGAACCCGGTGAACTGGTCGGCCTTGGGGTCCATGCTCAGGCCGTAGATGTCCTTGCCGGAGAACCGGAACTCGATGTGGGAGGGGTCGATCGTCCCGTTGGCCTTCGAGTTCTGCCGGATCTTGAAGTAGACCGTCGCCGTCAGGTTGTCCTCGTCCCAGGCGACCGCCTCCGGGATCCCCTGGACCCCGACCTCGGTCGACGGGATCCGCAGGCCGAAGTTGTAGGATTCCCCCGGCCCCGCGCCGGTCGTGCGGCTGATCTGCCAGTTGGCGACGTTCTCGATCGAGGCCCGGTCCATGGTCTTGTCGAACTGGATCGTCATCGTCAAGGTGCGCGAGGCTCCCGGCGTCGCCAGGTAGCTGTTCAGAGCGACCAACGGCGTGCCCTTTCCCATCGAGAATTGAAACGAGCTGGTCGACATCCCGAACAGCATCTTCGGCGGGTCCACCTTGTACATGTAGCGGCTGAGGGTGTCGGCCGTGTCGGCCTGGTCGACGCTTTCGAGGTGGTCGACCATCTTCTGGGCACTGTCCATGTCGCCCATGTCGGCGTAGGTGTACCCCTTCTGGGCGTAGGCATCGAAGAGCCCGGGGTCGCGCGCGATCGCCTGGTCGAACTGCTGCAGGGCGTCCTCGTGTTTCCCGTTGCGGCTGTAGGTCAACCCCATGCCCAGGTAGCCGCCGGCCTGCTCGGGGCTGATGCGCTGGATTTCGGCGTACTGGGCCTCGGCATCGTCGTAACGGCCGAGCTCGATGTAGGCCTGGCCGAGGGAGTAACGGTTGACCGTGCTGGGGTTCAAGCGCACGGCTTCGGCGTACTGCGTGCGTGCGTCCTCGTATTTTTCCTGGGAAAAGTACAGATTCCCCAATTTGACGCGTAGATCGTCGCGATAGCGGTCGATCTCGAGGGCCGTCTGGTACGCTTTGACGGCCTCCTCCGGCTGGTCCATCTGGAGGTAGGACATGGCCATGTACTGCGCGGCGTCCGCCGCATACGCCCCGTTGCGCCCGATCCCGACCGAGCGTTTGAACTCCTCCACGGCCTTTTCGTAGTGCTTGTCCATGAAGGCGTCGATGCCGCGCTGCAGGGCGGCGTTGGCCATGCTCTCGAGCCCGTCGGTCCGGATCGTGCTGGCGCCGAAGAGTCTGTTCGCGACTGCCGCTATGATTTCGCTGTCCACGTCTTGCCTGCTCCTGCCGCATGAAATCCGTAGGTCCCGCATATGAATATCGCCCGTGCCGGGGAAAGGTTTAGGCGCCGGCCCGATTTTGGACCGTCAAACTTGCAGCGCATGTGGTTGAAGATTGAACGTCAGCGACTTGACTTCCGATCACGTTATCCTCGTGAAACCACGTTCAATACTCTGAAAATAAACATAAAAATTTTTGCGGAAGTCCATGGCATATATGTTGCTAAGTTGAACCGGAAGTTAAAGTTCACGCCCGAAAATCCGCCTTGGGATGTAATCGAAGGGGCGGAGCCATATTCCCGGCTCGCGACCTCATGCCCTGGCATCCCACACCTCCCGGAAAATCGATCATTCAGATGAAACCCAATTCTCAGTTATTCACCATCCAGCAGGTCAGCGCGCAGTGCGGGGTGTCCAAGTCCACGCTGCGGTTTTGGGAGAGAAAATTCCAAGCCCATATGTTCCCCGATCGCAGCAAAGGCGGCCAGAGGCGGTACTCCCCCGAGCATGTCGCGGTGATCGCGCTGATCAAGCGCCTAAAGGCGGACGGCCTGAGCCTGGATGAAATCGATGTGCGGATATCGTCGGGCCGGAAGGACGCAGCGATGTCACCTGCGCCTTCACTGGAGCACCTTGCCGCGCGAATCGCCGAACTGGTCAAGCACGAGGTCAATCGCTATTTCGAGAGCGCGGCGTCGGCCCCCACTCAGTCCCTCGCGCCGCCAAACACGGAGGGGGATCTGACGCAGATCGACGAGTCGTTTCAAACCGGCAGCCCAAGGGGAAAACACGTTCGTGTTCGCTGACAGCTACAAAGACAAGACGGTGCTCATCACGGGCCACACCGGTTTCAAAGGGTCCTGGCTGGCGATCTGGCTGAAGGAATTGGGTGCGGACGTCATCGGCTATTCACTCGCGCCCCCGAGCAGCCCCAGCAATTTTATGGCAACGAGGCTGCACGAGAAAATAACGCACCTTTACGGAGACATTCGAAATTTGAACGGGCTGATGGAGGCGTTCACTACCTATCAGCCGGAGGTGGTCTTTCACTTGGCCGCCCAGCCCATTGTTCGTCTTTCATACGATGAGCCGAAAACGACCTTCGACACGAACGTCGGCGGCACGGTGAACGTGCTGGAGGCTGTCCGCCGAACCGCCAGCGTCAGAGTCATGGTCAATGTGACCAGCGACAAGTGTTATGAAAACCAGGAGTGGGCCTGGGGCTACCGGGAGAACGACCCGCTGGGGGGCCATGATCCCTACAGCGCATCCAAGGGGTGCGCGGAACTGGTCTTCAAGGCGTATCTGAAATCGTTTTTTTCCCCGCGCCCTTCCGGTTCACGGCCCGGGGTCGCGTGCATCGGAGCCGCATCCGCGCGGGCGGGGAATGTCATCGGCGGCGGCGACTGGGGTGCAGACCGCCTCGTCCCCGATTGCATCCGTGCCCTCAGCAGCGGGCGGGCCATCGGCATTCGCAACCCCAACGCCATCCGGCCCTGGCAGCACGTTCTGGAACCCCTTCACGGTTATCTGCGCCTCGGCGCCGCCCTCTGGCGAGACCCCGCGGCCTATTCCGGCGCCTGGAATTTCGGCCCCGAGAGCCGCAGCGCCCTGACGGTGGCCGCGATGGCCGACCGGCTCATCGACTGCTGGGGTAAGGGATGTTGGGATGACCTCTCCGATCCGCAGGCCCCCCACGAAGCGATGCGTCTCAAGCTGAACTGCGACAAGGCCCATGCTGATCTCGATTGGCGCAGCGTCCTCACTGTCGACGAATGCCTGCGCATGACGACCGACTGGTATAAAGCCTATTACTCCGGTCACCCGGCAAAGGACATGTACCCGTATTGTCGGGAGCAGATTCGACAGGTCGAAGAAAAAGCAATGGGGGCGGCCGCTCCCGCGGCTGAGCATCGGGGTCGCAGGCGTCCGGTCGTCGAGACGCCCAAACCGGCCGATCGCACGCGGTGTCGCGGGCCGAGGCCGATCGCAATATAGACCGCGCGGACCAAGGCCGCAGAATATCCTGAAGCACCGACAGGACCAGCAGGAGATCACATGAAAGTCGTCATTTTTGCCGGCGGACTCGGTACTCGCATATCGGAAGAATCATGGCTGAAACCCAAGCCGATGATCGAGATCGGCGAAAAACCCATGCTCTGGCACATCATGAAAATTTACGCCGCGCAGGGGCATACCGACTTCATCATCTGCCTGGGCTACAAGGGGTACATGATCAAAGAGTACTTCATGAACTACTACGTCTACAATTCGGACGTCACCTTCAATCTGAAAACCAACAGCTTTGAAATCTATCACGCCAATACGGAGAATTTCCGGGTGACGTTGGTGGAAACCGGGCTTCATACTCGGACGGCCGGCCGCCTGAAGCGAGTCCAACACTACGTCGGCAACGAAGAGTTCCTGCTGACCTACGGCGACGGCATCGCCGACATCCGCCTGGAAGAGTTGATCGCGTTTCACCGCAGACACGGGAAAATCGCCACGGTGACGGCCGTCCAGCCGGCGGGGCGGTTCGGCCTGCTGACGCTGGACGACGACGAACGCGTATCCAGCTTCAAGGAAAAAATCGTCGGCGACGGCGGCTGGATCAACGGCGGTTTTTTCGTCCTGCGGCCGGACGTGTTCTCCTATTTGCCGCCGGACTCGGACCAGAAAATGTGGGAACAGGACCCGCTGGAGAGCCTTTCGCGGGACCAGCAGCTGATGGCCTACAAGCACCACGGGTTCTGGAAGTGTATGGATGCGCTGCGCGACAAGGAAGACCTCAACCGACTATGGGAATCCGGCCGCGCCGAGTGGAAGGTGTGGTAGCCCGGCATGCGTTTCGTCGCCACCCGGTTGAAAGGCGCCTACCTGATCGAACCCGAAATCCGCGCGGACGAACGGGGTTTTTTCGCGCGTGCGTTTTGCCGTCGGGAATTCCTGGCGCACGGCCTGAACCCCGATCTGGTCCAGTGCAATCTGTCCTACAATCACACGGTCGGCACGGTGCGCGGAATGCATTACCAGCGGGCGCCGCACGCGGAGGCGAAGCTCGTGCGCTGCACCGCCGGGGCCATTTGCGACGTCATCCTCGATTTGAGGCCCGACTCCCCGACCTTCTCGCAATGGGCGGCGGTCGAGCTGTCGGCCGGAAATCGCAGGCTGCTCTATGTTCCGGAGGGCTTCGCCCACGGGTACCAGACCCTCACGGAGGGTGCGGAAGTCTTCTACCAGGTGTCCGCCTTCTACCACCCGGGAAGCGAGGGGGGTGTGCGATGGGACGACCCCGCTTTTAAAATCGAGTGGCCGCTGCCGGTGGGCTCAATTTCCGCAAAGGACATGTCCTACCGGGATTGGGAGCCGCTTCCATGAGGGTGTTCGTGACCGGTGCCTCCGGCTTCATCGGGGCGCACCTGACCCGGGCCCTGCTGGCGAGGGGGCACGAGGTCGTCGTCCTGGCAAGGCCCGGGAATGACTTGCATCGCCTGCGCGGGGTGCGCCGGTCGATCCGGGTCATGCCCGGAGATCTCGGCGACGCGGAAGCGCTGCGACGCGCCCTGTCGGACGTCCGGCCCGAGGGTTGCGTTCACTTGGCCTGGCATGCCGAACCCGGCGCCTACCTGAATGCTGCGGAAAATATCCATTCGTTGACCGGGAGCCTATCCCTCTTCGGCGAGCTGATCCGGGCGGGCTGCCGCCGGATCGTGGGCGCGGGAACCTGCTTCGAGTACGACACGGCCGCGGGCTGCCTGAACGAGGACAGCCCCCTCCGGCCCCAAAGTCTATATGCGGCGGCCAAGCTTTCCTGCTGCCTGATGGGCCAGCAGATCGCCGCGCGGGCCGGTATTCAGTTTGCCTGGGGGCGGATCTTTTACCCGTATGGTCCCCAGGAGGACGAACGCCGGCTGCCACCTGCCGCCATCCGGGCGCTGACGCGGGGCGCTCCGTTTCTCACAACAGCCGGCGAGCAGGTGCGGGATTACATTTACGTCGTCGATGTGGCCGCAGCCTTCTGCGTCCTGTTGGAAAAGGGGGCCGGCGGCGTCTTCAATGTTTCGTCCGGACGTCCGGTGTCCGTTCGTCAAGTGGTGACGACCATCGCCACCCTGATCGGTCGCTCGGAATTGGTGCAGTTCGGTGCGCTGCCGTATCGCGCATGGGAACCGCCCATGATCTGCGGGGCGAATACCCAGTTGCAAAATCTGGGGTGGCAGCCGCGCTATACCCTCGAAGAGGGGATGGCGGAAACCATATTCACGAAACCAGATGAATCCGGACGGTTCCCCGTCGCTGACCAGCCTGTGAGATATGAAAGCCAAGCTGAAACCTGGAATAAATCTTGAAGGCCGCACCCCGTTGCAGGACGTGATCCCGTTGACCACTCCCTTCGTGGTCTTCGCCGATCCGGCGAGTGTCTGCAACTTTCACTGTTCATTTTGCCCGACAGGGCACCGAGACTTGATCGATGAAACCGGTCGTTATCAAGGGGTGATGAAACTCCCGGTTCTTCAGAAGGTGGTTGATGACCTGGGCGCGTTTGAAAAGCCGATAAAGGTGCTGCGCTTGTACAAGGACGGCGAGCCCTTCCTCAACCCGAACCTGGCGAAGATGATCGCGTACGCCAAGGCCAGCGGCCATGTCGAGTATGTCGACACCACCACAAACGGCTCACTCATAACGCCGGAGCGGCTTGGGCCCGTCCTCGACGCGGGTCTCGACAAGATCAATATTTCAGTCGACGGGATGAATCGTGAGCACTACCTGAAGTTCACCGGCTTTGATTTCGATTTCGGCCGCTTTGTCAAAAATGTGCGATGGCTGTATGCCAACCGGAACGGCTGCGAAGTGGTGATCAAGATTCCCGGCGATCTGATCTCTGCGTCCCAACGACAGGAGTTCCTGGATACCTTCGGCGATTCCTGTGACCGCATCTTCATAGAGAATTTCGCTCCATGCTGGCCGGGGTTCGATGTCGAGGCGTACACGGGCGCCAAAATCATCGAGGGGATTTACAAGCAGCCGATCACCTTCACCGACACTTGCCCCTACATTTTCTATTCGATGTCGGTGAATGCGGATGGCTTGGTGAGTTCCTGCTTTCTGGACTGGGGACGGAAGCTGGTCATCGGCGATGCCAGGACCCAGTCCATCCCTTCCATCTGGCATGGTGATCGGATGAATGCCCTGCGCAAGCAGCATCTGCAGGGGAAGCGCAAGCAGAATCCGGTGTGCGGTCAGTGCGGACAATTATCTCATGGCATGCCGGACAATATTGACGCGTACAGGGAAGGCCTGCTGGCGAAGTTTAAAGTGTATGCACCCGGCGAACTCGAGTCGGTTCCAGGCGTTACCTCCGGCGTGAACCGTATCTCGACGGTTTCTGCGTGATTACCGTTTTGCATTTGACGCCGCATCTGGGCGGTGGCGTGGGCAGGGCGCTGTCGAATCTGGTCAGGGCAACGGCCGCAGCCGGTAGCGACATTCGGCATTCGTTCGTTTGTCTGGAGAGTCCGGAAAAGACCCAATTCGTTCGGCCCATCCGTGACGCGGGCTGCGACGTTGTCGTTCGGCCGGGCCGTGAGGAGCTGAGGCGGCGCATCGAGACGGCAGACATCGTCCAGGTGGAGTGGTGGAACCATCCAGCTACTCTGGAGACCCTGTGCGGGTTGCATGCTCTGACGGCAAGGCTGCTGGTCTGGTGCCATCAGTCCGGTCTGGTCAATCCGGTGATACCGGCCGGGCTGGCCGATGCGGCATCACAGTTCGTGCTCACGTCGCCTTGCTCGCTGGGTGCTCCCAATATCCGCGGGACAAGATCGGCGGCCGAGGGGCGGATCACGGTCATTTCCAGTGGAGTCGGCTGTGAAGATCTGCCGGCACCCCTGTGGCGACAGGCCCACCCAACTCGTCGCATGGTGACCGGTTACCTCGGCAGCTTGAACTTCTCGAAGTTGCACCCCGAGTACGTCGACTGGTTAGCCGCCGTACGCGACCCCGAATTTCGAGTGCGGATGGTGGGCGACGAGCTGAACCGTGCGCAGTTGCATCGCCAGTGTGTCGCTGCGGGGCGTCCGCAACTGATCGAGTTCCGGGGATACGTCACCGATGTGGCCGCCGAACTCGGCCAGATGGATGTCCTGGCTTACTTGCTCAACCCTCGGCACTATGGCACGGCCGAGAATGCGCTGATCGAGGCCATGGCGATGGGCGTGGTGCCCGTTGTCCTCGACAACGCGGCCGAGACCGCGATCGTCTCTCACGGTGTGACGGGGATGGTGGTGTCGTCCCGACGCGAGTTCGCGGAGGCGATCCGGTGGTTATCTCGCACCCCCGCCGAACGTCAGGCCATGGCTCGACGGGCAGCGTCGAATGTCCGGCAGCGTTTCACCCGCGCGCGTCTGGCCGACGCATTCATCGTCACCTATCAGAACCTGGTGTCGCGATCACGCGCTCGGATCGATTTTCGAAGCGTGTTGGGGGATCAGCCCCACAACTGGTTCCTGGCGTGCCAGGAATCGGGCCGCATTTTCAATGACGACGGAACGCTGTCGATTAAAGCGCTCCCAACCATGCCGCACGACGCCTTCGAAGAGACCAAGGGCAGCGCCTTTCAATTCCACCATTACTTTCCCACCGACCCGAAGCTGGCGCAATGGGCCGAAGCACTGAGCCGAACGCGCGATGGTTGCGGCGCGCCATGATCCGGCGCGGGGACAGGAGTGCAGCATGGATGTGAACCCAACGCATTGCGATCCGACGGTATCGGTTGCGGGCCGCGCCCCGCGCCGGTCGCTGCTGTTCGTGATATTGCCTTACCTGGAAAAGAAGAAGGATGCCACTCAGGGCAAGACCCGCAGCTTCCTGGCCTTTCCATATGGCGTGTTGTCGATTGCGACGTATTTGCGCCGCCGGGCCCATGCCGTTCCCGATCTGCGAATTGTCGATCTCAATCGCTACTCTTCGGACCAGTATGCACAGGCGCTCGACGCGGCGATGGCCGAGTTGCGGCCGGACATCGTCGGCATCTCAATGATGTTTGACCAGTCTTATAAACACGTTGCCGCAATCGCCGGCCAGGCCAAGTCATTTTCGGCGGCGACACGAGTCATCATCGGCGGTGCAGCGGCAACCACCGCGTACGAGGAGATCCTCGCCGACCAGCCGGATATCGATGTGTTGTGCTACTCCGAAGGCGAAGCGGCGATGCTGAAGGTGGTCAATTCGCCCAGCTTGGACGACGCGTTCGCCGGCGCGCCATGGGTGACCCGCGCTTCGTTATCGCGGGGCGTCAAACCCACCAGCGTGTATGTTTCACGTCTCAACGATGTCATCGCGGTCGACTATGACTTAATCGACCGCAAGGTCTACAGCATGAAAGAGGCATTCTCCCCGTTCGCCTCCTATCGAAACGAGACCGATGTGCGCCAGTTTTTTCTCGTCACCTCACGCGGCTGCCCTTTCAAGTGCGTGTTCTGCGCCGAGCCCTCGCTGCACGGCAAGAGCATGCGCTATGCCGAGGTCGATGCCATCATCGAGCATGTGCGGTTTCGAGTCGACCGGTATGGCATGAACGTGTTGACGATCTATGATGACCAACTGCTGATGGATATGCGGCGAGCCAAGGAGCTGTTCCGCCGGCTCGCGGAATTCAAGTTGCGGCTGGAGACGCCCAACGGGGTCACCGTGGTTTTCATCGACGACGAGATGGCCTGCCTGATGAAGCAGGCGGGACTGGATACCCTGCCACTGGCCATCGAGTCGGGATCGGACCATGTGGTGCGCAAGGTGATCAGGAAACCGATCCGCCTGGAGCGTGTCGGCCCGGTGGTTAAGGCGCTGCAACAAAACGATATCTTCGTGCAAGCCTATTTCGTCGTCGGGCTGCCAGGCGAACGTGAGGAGGACCGCGAGCAAACCGTGCGCTGCATCAAGGAGTGGGGGCTCGATTGGAGCGGGTTCTCCATGGCGTCGCCGGTGCGGGGTAGCGAGCTGTATCGCATTGCGACTGAAAAGGGCTATATCCCGCGCAACATGAAGCTCGGCGATATCGAGGGCAACCAGTACATCCTCAACGCGCCTGAAATAGGCCTGGAACCTGCGAAGATTTCACGGCGCGCCTATCTCATGAACCTCGACGTTAATTTCGTCAACAATCGGCGCATGAAAATAGGCGATTATCGGATCGCCGCCGGCTGCTTCGAAGAAGTGATCGAGCGCTACGGCAATCATGCCTTCGGCCATTACTATCTGGCGCAGTCCTATCGGGCGCTGAACGCGGATGCGGTGCAGATCGAGGAGAACATGCGCACCTACCGAAGACTGGTACGCGACGATCCGGAGTGGCGTTCGTACGCGGTAGAATTCGGCATGCCGGTCTGAGGGGAGACGGCCATGGCCTCACGGGACCGAGTGGCATCTCGCCGGCTGACCACCTCACCGGACGCTCACGCAGCGATATCGCTGCTGCACGAAATCGCCGCGCGGCCGGTGACGGCCCGGGCTCGGCCTGTCGACAAGCCGCTGGCGCTTTACGGCGCCGGCGCGCTCGGCAAACTGGCCAAACAGTACTTCGACCGGCTGGGTATCCCCGTGGCCTTCGTCATCGACGCCGACGCGGCGACCCGCCGCTCGGATCCGTTTTGGCGAAGCGTAGCCCTCCATGCCCCCGAAGAGGTTTCGCCGCGCGACAAGGCCGCACACCTGCTGGCGATCTGCGTCGGCAAGGTGCCCTACACCCGCGTGGTGACGCCGCTGGCCGAGAGTGGATGGAGCGACATGGTCCCTTTCTATACCATTACCGCATCTTATGCCGACCGCCACCCGCTGGGAAACGGCTGGTTCGTCGACGAGTTGACTCAAGATGAGGTGGACGGTATCGGCGCCGTGCTGAGAGCCTATGACGACGATGCGTCGCGCGCCCACCACTTGCAGTTCCTGGCATGGCATCGTCTCCACGAGGAGTGGTTGTTCGACGACGCCCCGGTAAATACTGAAAACCGCTATTTTATCGACGAAGTGGCCGATACCCTCGGTACCGAAGAAAGCCTGCTGGACCTGGGCGCGCACCACGGCAGTGTGTGCCGGACCTTTCTGGAGCGTGTCGGGCATCGCTTCCGCGAGATCTGGGCGGTCGAGCCTGATGACGAGAACCGCGCGCGATTGCAGATGTGGATGGACGCTCTTCCGGCCGACGAACGGTTGCGGATGCATGTGCTGGCCTGCGCCGTGGGTCGCGCGAGCACGACCCAGGTCTTTTTCGATGGTCTGGATTTCGCGTCGCAGTTTTGTGACTTTGGTAACGTCCAGGTGGCGGTCCGGCGTATCGACGACCTCGGGCTGCGGCCGAGTTTTATCAAGGCTCACATCGAGGGGGCGGAACTGGACGCCATTTTAGGCGGTGTCGGCACGATACGTGCGTGGCGTCCTCTGGTTACTTTGGCGGTCTATCACAACCGCCTCGGGCTTTGGGAGTGCCCGAAGGCGCTGATGGAGGCGTTCAGGGATTGCGGCTATCGCTATAAATTCCGCCTGCACAGCTGGCATGGCACTGGCGCCGTGCTGTATCTCCTGAATCGCTGAAGCACCGTGGAGGGTGCGGGAACATGGGCGACGCTATGGCAATCGTGCCGAGAGGCAGCGAACTCGCGTACTTACCTCGAGGCGGCTCGGCGAATCCGTCTTTGGCTCAGCCCTGGGCTCCGGTCTCGGATCAGGTCAAGCGTCAGGTTCCGGCCAAGGTGATATTGTGCGTGTTGCCGTACCTGGTATTCCAGGCTGGCGCACCCGTGCCCGGCAAGGCGGTTCGCTCGTTCCTGGCGTTCCCCTATGGTGTGCTGGCCATGGCCTCGTACATTAAGGCCAAGGCGCGGCCGACGCCCGAGGTGAAAATCCTCGATCTCAATCTGTACGCCACCGAGGGGCAGCGCATCGCAGAGCTGAAACGAGTGCTGGCCGAAACCGGCCCCGAGGTGATCGGCTTTTCGATGAGCTACGACACGTCCTACACTCATGTTGCCTACCTGGCGGAAACGGTCAAGCGCTTCGACCCGCGCATCCTGACCCTGATGGGGGGTCCAGCAGTGACGACCGCGTGGGAGGAAATCCTGGCCGATCAGCCGAATCTGGACGCGCTATGCTACTCGGAAGGCGAGCAAGCGATGCTGTCGCTGGTCGAGTCGGACGACCCCCGGCGCGAACTGGAAAAGGATCCTTGGGTTACACGCGAGTCGCTTGCCGCCCATCGGGTGCCGAAATCCGTGGTGACGGCAAACCTCAACGAGGCGATCCGACTCGATTACGACCTGGTGGAGAACACGCGCTACAGCATGAAGGAGGCGTTTTCGCCGTTTGCCAGCTACCGGAATGATCGCAATACCCGACAGTTCTTCATCGTCACCTCGCGCGGCTGCCCCTTCCATTGCGTGTTTTGCGCTGAGCCGTCATTGCATGGCAGGAGTATGAGGTTCGCCGACGTCGACGCGATCGTCGAGCACGTTCGCCACCTGGTCGAACACTATGGCATGAATGTGTTGACGATCTACGACGACCAGTTGCTGATTGATGTCCCGCGCGCCAAGGAGATGTTTCGGCGTCTCGCCGAATTCCGCATTCGGGTCGAGATGCCGAACGGCATCACGCTGACGTTCATCGACGAGGAATTGGCCTGTCTGATGAAGCAGGGCGGGGTCGACACGGTGATTCTGGCGATCGAATCCGGGTCCGACCATGTGCTCAAGAACATCATCAAGAAGCCGGTGAGGCTCGACAAGGCTAAGGATGTCATTGGTTGCCTGCGCCGCAACGACATTTTCGTGCAATCCTTTTTCATCATCGGATTCCCCGGCGAGACCGAGGAAGATCGCGAGGCGACCCGGCGCTTCATTCACGACGCCGGGATTGATTGGAGTTTTTTCAATTACGCTACGCCGCTGCGCGGCTCGGAGTTGTTCAGGACCTGCTTTGAAAAGGGCTGGATCGACAGCAAGTACATCGGGATCGGTCGGGTGGATATGACCGAGTACATTATCCGCGCACCCGGCATAGATCCCCAGCGGATCACCGATCTGATCTACCGCCTGAACCTGGAGGCAAACTTCGTCGACAATTACCGGATGCGGACCGGCGATTACGTCACGGCCCAGCGGTGCTTCGAGGAGGTGCTGGACCGGCATCCCGATCACCCGTTTGCCCTTTATTTCCTCGCTCAGGCGCAGCAGGCACTGGGGGTGGATCCCCACGTCTTCGCACGACACCTGTCCCGCTATGAGGCCATCGTTGCAGCAGACCCGCGCTGGCAGGATTTGGCGGTGTCGTTCCGCATGCCCACTACGTTTAAATAGGAATCCGGCGACCGATGGATCCAATCGCTTTGTTCTCGGAGGAAGTGGCTCGTAACGTCCGCGGGATCGGCGAGGACAAGTCGTTTATCGCCTTGTCCAACGACTGGAACCAGGCGGCCATCAAGCACCATTATGCCTACAATTTTTCCTGGCTGGGCCGCCCCATCATCCAAGTTCCGCAGGATGCATATGCCATTCAGGAGCTGATATGGCGCATTCGCCCCGATCTGGTCATCGAGACCGGTATCGCTCACGGCGGCTCCCTGGTGATGAGCGCCTCGATGTTGGCTTTGCTCGACTACTGCGAGGCCGTCGTCGCCGGCACGACGATCCTACCCGCGGCGTCGCGGCGACGGGTGCTGGGCATCGACATCGAAATCCGCGCGCACAACCGCAACGCAATCGATGCGCATCCGATGCGCCACATGATTGAGATGATCGAGGGCTCATCGATAGACCCGGCCGTGGTCCATCGTGTGCATGGGCGAGCCGCTGAATTCAAGACCGTCATGGTTTTTCTCGATTCCAACCACACGCACAGCCATGTACTTGCAGAACTCCACGCCTACGCCCCCCTGGTCTCGAAAAGCAGTTACTGCGTAGTTTGGGATACGGGGGTTGAGGACCTGCCGGAGGGATTCGTCACCGACCGTCCCTGGGGCAAAGGCAACAACCCCAAAACGGCGGTGTTCGAGTTTTTGCGGCAGCTTCAGGCCAAACCGCTTGCCGGCGTCGACGGTGCGGCGCTGAAACTGGAAATCGACAAACAGATTGAGCACAAACTTGCCATCACCGCTGCCCCGGACGGCTTCCTGAAACGGGTGTGACGGTTGGGGCGAGGCGGACTACTGGTCTGTTGGGTCCCCCTCACCCATGTGCCACCCCAATTTGGCGATGGTGGTTATAGACGGCACGCAATAGGTCTCTGGGAGGTAGGATGGCCTCTGGAAAAAAACCGCTGGTATCCATTTCAATGACCGTTTTCAACTCCGCTCCATTTATAGCCAAATCGATCGAATCCCTTCTGGCTCAGGAGCATCCGGACATTGAGCTCATTATATCCGACAACGCCTCAGAAGACGGATCCAGCGAGATATGCCGGGACTATGCCCGGCGCGATAATCGCATAACGTATTATCGCAACACGATGAACATGGGACCCGCACGCAACTGTATTAAGGCCGTCGATCTGTGTTCAGGCGAGTTCATCATGTGCGCGGCGGACCATGATATCTACCACCCGCGGTTTATGCCCACTCTGCTGAACATCCTCCAACAGGAAGGGTCCGTTGTCGTCGCGTATCCACGAACCATACTGATTGATGAGGACGACCGGCCGGTCGAGTTGGTGGCGGATGCTTTCGACACCAAGGGGTTGGACCCGTGTCGGAGATTCAGCAAAACCATCTGGGAGTTTAACTGGGGGAATATGTTTTATGGTCTACACCGCACATCCATCTTAAAAGAAGCGCTTGATTATTACACGACCATCGGTTCCGATCACACCATATTTGCCAAACTCAGTTTGATCGGTTCAATTGCCCAGGTAGACACTCCGCTTTTTTTTCGCCGACTGAACCGGCCGTGCGAGACCGCGCAAGAGCAGACTCGGCGACAATATAGCTGGTTCGTCAAATCCAGGTCCAAGGCACTCGCCCCTTGGACGATGTTGGCCTATGAGCACATAAAGGTTGTCCGCGATTCCGCCCTTACCACTGAGGCAAAAGACATCTTGTTCGTGGATACCCGGAACTGCTTTAGGCACAGATTCGGATCCCTCATGCTGAATGAGGCATTCGATGTTTTGAATCAAATAAAGCAACTATCCGTTGACGCTCATCTGCCTTCGTGGGTTTACCGGGATCGGTGCATGGAGCTCAGTGAAATCGTGGACGTCTGTCGGTATTTTTTTCCTGAGATCTCAGCGCACAGCCAATTTGAATCGGCGAATTCACTGCTCCGCCGTTCCGATCCGCACGCCGTCTCCTCCGCAATAAAGCCGTATTACCAGGCATGTCCAGACCACTACGCCACCATGGCGAGTGCATCATAATGCGCCACGTCGATGTAACGAAAGATGAAGGTGCATGAGCATGAATCGAGCGGAAATCCCCGTCGTCCTTTTCGCCTACAACCGGCCGCAGCACGTGCGGCGGACGCTGTCCTGTCTCGAAAAGAACCACGTCCCCCTCATCTACGCTTTCAGCGACGGGGCCCGGTCCGACGCGGACCGCCCGCTGGTCGAAGCGGTGCGGTCCGTTCTGCGGTCCGTCGACTGGTGCGAGGTGAAGTCGGTCGAGCGATCGGAGAACCTGGGCCTCGGGCGCTCCATCCTGACCGGCGTGACCGAGATCTTTCAGCGGCACGAGGCCGCCGTCGTCTTCGAAGACGACCTCGTGTGCGTCCCGGGGACCTACGACTATCTCTGCAGTGCCCTGCGGCACTACCGGGACGACCCGCGCGTCATGAGCGTCACCGGCTGGACCCACCCGCGCGTCACGCCGGCCGGCGTTCAGGACCGGCCCTACTTCGACGGCCGCGCCGAGTCGCTGGCATGGGGCGCATGGGCCCGGTCCTGGACGGGAATGACGCAGGACGCGTGGAGCCTGCTGCAGCAGTGCCACCGCGGAGGCATCGATGTCTTCCGGTACGGCGCGGACCTGCCGGCGACCGCCAAACAGGAGCTGCAGAAGAACGTCTGGGCCGTCCGGTTCCTTTACTGGCACATCCTGCGGCGCGGCCTGTGCCTGCGGCCGCCCAGGAGCATGGTCGAGCACATCGGCTACGGGGAGGATGCCACCAACACCAAGAAAGAGGAGTGGTTCACCAATCCGCCCTTGCAGCCGGCCCCCGCTCCACCGGATTGCTGGCCGCCCGCGGTGGAAGACGCCGAATGCCCTCGCTTGTGGCAGCGTATCTACGGGCACCCGTCGCTGGTCGGCCGGGCCGGCAGGCCCGACGCTCCGGCGACGGCAGCGGCCGCCTCGGGTCGGGCAGGGGGAGTTGCGAGCCCCTCGAAACACGGCGCCGATTTCGACTGCCGTACGACGCCGCGCAGCCGGGTGTTCGGGCTCGACCGCGGGCTCCCGATCGACCGCTACTACATCGAAAAATTCCTGCACGCCAACCGGGATCTCATCCGCGGCCGGGTGCTCGAAATCGGCGACAGCGGGTACACGCGAAAATACGGTCGCGACGTGGAGCGGGCCGACGTGCTCAGCGTGGTGGACGACCCCCAGGCCACCATCGTGGGCGACCTGGCCACGGGTGAAAACATACCGCGCGGCGTCTACGACTGCATCATTCTGGTCCAGACGCTCCAGATGATCTGCGACGTCAAGGCGGCCGTGCGCCACGCGGTCGACGCCCTCAAGCCCGGCGGCGTCCTCCTGGCGACCGGATCGGGGATCAGCCAGATATCCCGCTATGACATGGACCGGTGGGGGGAGTACTGGCGGTTCACGGACAGGGCATTGAAAACGCTGCTCTCCGAGGTGATGCCCGGCGACGAGATCCACGTTGCGCCGCACGGCAATCTGGCTGTGGCCAAGGCCTTTCTGGAAGGTCTCAGCATGCAGGAAATCCCTGCCGCCGTGCTCGACGCCTCCGACCCGGATTATCAGGTCCTGGTCACCGCTAAGGCGGTGAAGACCGGGGCAGGGGAGCCGCGTGCGTCCGGGATCGGGCGGGCGGTCACCCCGTCGGGAACCGCACTGCCTCCAATGATTCTCCTCTATCACCGGGTGTGTGACGACCCGTCCGATGCCCATCTTCTCTCGGTCGCACCGCACCATTTCGAGAGCCACATGGGTCACCTCCGGTCTCGGTTCCGGGTGCTCCCGCTTGGAGATCTGCTGGACGACATGCGCCGGGGCAGGCTGCCCGGCAACACCGTCGCCGTAACGTTCGACGACGGGTATGCGGACAACCTGACCCGGGCGCTGCCCGTCCTCGAAGCCCTGGGGCTCCCCGCGACCGTTTTCGTCACCTCCGGCATGGTCGGCGCCACGCACGCCTTCTGGTGGGACGAGGTGGAGCAGATCCTGCTGCGCCAGGACCGGCTGCCTTCCGATTTGCGTGTGGACGGCCTGACCCGGGAGGCAATGAACTTCGACCTGCGCAGCCGGCCCGCACGCCTGCAGGCGCACGATCGTGTCTGCGCCCTGCTGCGATCCATGCCTCCGCGTCTCATCGAGGCGGCACTGGCCCAGCTGAGGCAATGGGCTCAGGTGCAGACGGATACGCCCGTCGCACACCCGGTGTTGAGCGCCAGGCAGCTGGGCATGCTAAGCGCTTCGCCGCTGATCGAAATCGGTGCGCACTCGGTCACCCATGCGCGGTTGTCGACGCTGCCCCCGAACGAGCAACTGGAGGAAATCGTCGCGTCCCGCAAACAGATCGAAGGCATGACCGGGGATGCGGTGGCCTTCTTCTCCTATCCATTCGGGAGTGCCTCGGATTTCACGGTCGAGACGGCGCAGATGGTTGCCCGGGAAGGGTATCGGGCCGGAATCGCCAACATCCAGGGGAGCCTGAGACTGCCGGCCGCCCTTTTTGCGCTGCCGCGCAAACTCGTGCGGAATTGGGACGCGGAGCAATTCGCGACCTGGCTGGCGGAGCCCAATGGGGCCGAACGCTTCGAATCGCTCGCGCTCCTGCAGCGGCGCGAGCGGCTCGGCGGGGAGCAGGCAGCGACGGGAGGGACGCAGACGTTCGGGCTCCGGCCCACCGCCCCCCCGACGGCCCGCCGGGCAGCGGATTCACAGGGGGGGCAGGCCAATTGAACCCGCTGAATCGCATCCCATCCGTTGACCGGCCGCCCGGCGTGCTCCACATCAACACACACGACGTTGCAGGCGGGGCCGCCAAGGTCGCCGAAAGATTGTGCACCGGCCAGCGCCGTCAGGGGCACGCGTCCCGGATGCTCGTCGGCACCCGAACGAGCGCATGGGATTGGGTCGAGGGCTTCGACGCCGGGGCGGACCCGCTGGATGAGATGATCTGTTTTCTCCGCGGGGAGCTGGATTACGAGTTCCAGGGCAGTCACGGGCTCCATCGCCACCCGGCCGTCCGCTCCGCCGACGTCCTCCACTGCCACAATCTGCACGGCGGCTATTTCAACCCGTTCTCGCTCTCCGTCCTGTCGCACCAGAAACCGACGGTCTGGACGCTGCACGACATGCAGGCCATCACCGGGCACTGCGCCCACGCATTCGACTGCGAGAAATGGCTGTCGGGGTGCGGCGGGTGCCCCTATCCGGACACGCAGCCCGGTGTCTGGACGGACCGGACCGCGGAGCTGTGGGTGCACAAGAAACTGATCTACGCGCATTCGAAGCTGCACATCGTCGTTCCGTCCCGCTGGCTGCAGCAGAAAGTGGAGCGTAGCATCCTGCGCGACCACCCGGTCACGCTTGTCGCCAACGGGGTCGACTGCGACGTCTTCAAGCCGACGGAGCGATCTGCGGCCCGTGCCCGGTTCGGCATCCCGGACACCGCAGTCGTCGTCGGCTGCCTGTCCCACGGCGGGGCGCTGGTCAACGCCTGGAAAGGCGGGCACCACCTCCAACGCACCCTGCAGGAGATGCGACGAAGTCATCCCGGTCTGGTGTTTCTAAACGCCGGGGCGCCTCGGACCCCTGAGGTCCCGGGCGTCGTCAGCACCGGGCACCTCGACAACGAGCCGGACGTTGCCGCTGCGTTGAACGCGATGGACGTCTTTTTATACACGCCCAGGGCCGACAACTGCCCGTTGGTGGTCATCGAGGCGCTCGCCTGCGGCGTCCCGGTCGTGTCGTTCCGGATCGGCGGCATCCCGGAGCTGGTGCTCGACGGCCGGAACGGATGCCTGGTGGAAGACGAGGACATTCAGGGGCTGCTGCGGTCCCTGGAATTTCTGATCCGGCACCCGGACGCCCGCGAGGCCTACTCGCGTGAGGCCCGGCGCCACGCGACGGCGACATTCGACCTGGACCGCGTCCTATCGGCATACCGATCGGTCTACGACGAACGCCTGGCGAGCCATCCCACCGGCAGACGCGACCTCCGCCTGTTCCCGATGGCCGCGATGCCCGACAGCGTCCTCACCCGCGCCTTCCTCGACGCCGAAGTGTTCAAGGCGTCCCTGCCCGAAGACGGCCATCGGGACGAATCGGCTGCTCCGGCCGACTCGGCGGGCGCGTCCGTCGCCTCTGCGGGGTCGACCGCTCCCGGTCGTCCCGGCGCGGCTCATGACGGGGGCAACGACTGGACCGAGGCCCGAGCACGGCAGCGGGCGTTTCTCGCCCGGGTGTGGCTCAAATCCGACCTGACCGGAATAGCCACGGGAAGATTAGGCGGCGTCCTCGACGCGACCCGCAAGCTCCTGAGTCAGCTGAGTCTGCCGCGAACCTTGTCGCCCCGGGAGCAGATCCTTGCCGAACTTCTGCGGAAAGAGCTCGCCGAAGCGGCATCCGCGGCCCATGTTCAGCGGCTCCTGCCGCCGGCCATGATTTACCTGTCGCCGCTCCGCCTCGACGGCCTGAAGTTCGCGGTCCCCGACTGGCTCCGCGAGGACGTCTTCCGCTACCGGCTGGCGCGGCCGTCGTATTTCGAGAAGCCGGGCGAGGTCGACGCCTACCGCGACTATCTGCTGCGGCTCACCGAAGAGGTCCATGCTGAAACCCAGGCCGATCCGCAATCCCCGGAGTCGTACCGGAAGGCGTCGGAGTTCCTGAACTCCGCCAACCCCATGCAGCTGTTTTTCTCCGATCGGGATCCCGGGCCGTTCTATGCCCGGCGCGGCCGGATAATGGAGTACGTGCTCCGGCGGGCGGGCAGCCCGGTCGACGCTCCCTGCGCATCGCGGGTGCACCGTCGGCAGCGGCTGCGCCTGGGCGTCTACCTGAGATCCATTCGGCCGCACTCGGAGGTGTTTGCCACGCTTCCCGTCTTTACCGGCCTCGACCGGGAGGCGTTTGAAGTTCATCTCTTCGTCCTGCGGCGCACGCACGATCCCCTGGAACACTACGCGCGGCAGCACGCCGACTCGCTCACCGTTCTCCCGGGGGACCTGAAGGCCAGTATCGCGCTTATGCGGCAAGCCGACCTGGATATTCTGTTCTTCGGCAACAACATCACGGCCGGATGCACCCACGAGGTCATTCTGGCGCATCACCGGATCGCACGGCGCCAGGGGGTCCATTTCTGCAGTCCGGTTTCGTCGGGATCCCGCCACGTCGACTTCTTCCTGCTGGGGGAGTCGATCGCCGCCGGACTCCCGGAAGAGTCCGGGTTCTCGGAAGCCCTGCTGACCGTCCAAGGATCGGGCCTCTGTTTCGACCTGACGCAGCAGCCGGAGCCCCGGAGGATCGACGTGTCGCGCGAGGAGTTGGGCATCCCGGGCAACGGTACGTTGTTCATCTCCGGGGCCAACTGTTTCAAGATTTTGCCCGAGCTGATGCGTACTTGGGCGACGGTTCTGGAGCGGACGCCGGGGAGCTCTTTAGTGCTTTACCCCTTCGGTCCGGCGTGGGGAGACATCTATCCCCGCGCCGCCATGACCGGGATGTACCGGAGGGCGCTCTCCGAAAAAAGGGTGGACCCCCGGCGCCTGGTCGTCCTGGACTCAATGCCGGACCGTGCATGCATCGACGCCCTCAACCGGATGGCCGACGTCTATCTGGACGCCGTCCCTTACAACGGCGCCACCTCTCTCCTTGATCCGCTGAGAGCCGACATTCCCATGGCGGTCGCCGACGGCGGCGCGCTGCGTTTCGCTCAGGGGGCCGCCATGCTGCGGGAACTGGGCGTTCCGGAGATGGTCGCGATCGGCGAAGACGAATATGTCCAGCTAGCCGTGCGACTCGGCCGCGACGCATCGCTGCGGCAGGCGCTGCGCAGCCGGATTCGCGCGCGCATGAGCCTGACCCCGGACTTCCTGAACCCGGCCCTCTACGGCCGAAGAGTTTCCCGGGCGCTGCAGCGGCTGTTCCGGGGCGATTCCCCCCATGCCCCATCGCCCGCGGGAACGCGACCCGACCGAGCCGCGCCTTCGGCGAACCCAGTGCCGCGAGCATGAATCCCCCCCTCGTCTCCGCCATCATCTCGACGTTCAACTCGGCTCGCTTCATCGAGGGGTGCCTGGTCGATCTCGCAGCGCAGACCATCGCCGACCGGATCGAGATCATCGTCGTCGACAGTGCGTCGGAGGAAGGCGAGGGGGCCATCGTCCGCCGCTGGCAGGAACGCTACCCCAGCATCCGCTACACCCGCACCGAGCGCCGGGAGACGGTCTACGCCGCCTGGAACCGGGCCATCCGCATGGCGCGGGGGACGTACCTCACCAACGCCAACACCGACGATCGCCACAAGGCCAATGCGTTCGAGCGCATGGGCCGGGTGCTGGAGCTGCGGCAGGACGTGGCGCTGGTCTACGCGGATGTCGTGGAAACGGTCGCCGAAAACCAAACCTTCGACCGCTGCACCCCGACCCGGGTCCTCAGCTGGCACGACTGGAACCGCGACACGCTGTTGACGCAGGGCTGCTTCATCGGCCCCCAGCCCATGTGGCGGCGCTGCGTGCATGCGGAATACGGATACTTCGACGAGAGCCTGGTCTCTTCCGGCGATTTCGAATTCTGGCTGCGGATTTCCCAGACCCACTCATTCCACCACATCCGGGAGCCGCTCGGGCTCTACCTGTCCCGGCCCGACAGCGTCGAGCACCGCCACCGCGACCTCAAGACGCTCGAGGACGCGCGTATTCTCTCCGCCTATCGGCGGGCCGCACGGGACGGCGCAATCCTCCGCCGCATCCCCGATGTCCAGCCCGCAAACCGCATGGCGGGACTGAATCTTGCATGAATCTCCCATGCACCGCAGGCGCATCCGTAGTCTGTCCCAGCGTTACCACTCCCCGCGCATCCGTATGCGCGATGCCAAACCCCTTAGGAGGCAAGACATGCTGCCGATCGAACACATGTACGAGAACATGCGGCCCCTGCTCCAGGCCGCTCGCCCCGAAGACGCGTTTCAGGCGCTGCGGAACGTGGTGCGTTCCTTCCCGGATTTCGCCGATGCGCACCACGACCTCGGCGGGCTGTACTACCGGTCCGGGGACGGGCAGAAGGCGCTGGGGCATTTCGAGCGCGCCGCCCACCTAAACCCCGGCGACGCAACCTTCCTGACCAGCCTGGCCGATTACTACCACGTGGAGCTCTCGCGTGTCGAAGACGCCCTCGCGCTGTACGTCCGGATCCTGGCCATCCGGCCGAACGACACGACGATCCAGATGACCGCGGCCCATCTTCACGTCAGCCTGCAGCGCTTCGCCGAAGCAGCCGTGCACTATCGCAAGGTGCTGGACGTCGAGCCCTGGAACACCGAAGCGAACGAGAACCTCGCGAAGATCCAGCGAATCCTGGGCGGGGCTGCCGGCCGGAGCGGTGCGGAGGAGCTATACGCCGACGCGCAGCGCCTCGTCCAGGGCGGCGACACGGCGGCGGCGCGAACCCGCTTGGAGCAACTGGTTGCCGCGCATCCCGAATTCGCGGCGGCCCACAACGATCTCGGGGTGATGTGCTACCAGGCGGGGGACAAGGACCGGGCGCTGCGGCACTACGAGCAGGCCGCCCGGCTGGAGCCGGGCAACGGCACATTCCAGAAGAACCTCGCCGATTTCTACTGGGTCGAGCAGGGCCGCACCGAGGACGCCCTGAAGATCTATGTCCGTGTGCTGGAGGACTCCCCTCAGGACATCGAAGCGCTCACCGCAGTGGCCCGTGTCTGCGCCGCATTAGGGCAGGGTGAGGACGCCCGGGTGTTCTACGAACGGATTCTGGAGCTCGAACCCTGGAACACCGATGCCCACGACGCATTGAACCAGCTCCGGGCGCCGCGGGTCGATACGGCCGCAGCCGTCGCCTCACCCCAGGCGAGCTATGAGGACGCCGCGCGCCTGATCGCCGCCGGCGATACGGGCGCCGGACGGGACCGGCTGCGCGAGATGGTCGCCGCGCACCCGGGCTTCGCGCTGGCCCACAACGACCTGGGGGTGCTCGCCTACCAGGCCGGCGACCGGCAGGAGGCCCTGGAGCGTTACGAGAAGGCCGCGCGCCTCGAACCGTCCAACTTGACGTTTCAGAAGAACCTGGCGGACTGCTACTGGGTCGGGTTCGGACGCTACGAAGACGCCCTGAAGATCTACGTGGACGTCCTGAGCGCCTACCCGGAGGACCTGGAAACCCTCCACGCGACGGGCAGGCTCTGTCTGGCGCTCGGCCGACCGGAGGACGGGCGGACCTTCTTCGAGCGCATGCTCGAAATCGAGCCCTGGAACGTCGAAGCCGGCCGGGAACTGGACCGATTGGCAGCCGCCTCCAAGGCCGCATGATCCGTGCGATCTCCGTACGCCACGACCCGCTTTAGGGCAGGAAATTATGACGGCAAATGCCTGCGGTGAAATGATCCCCCCTTTCATCGACCGCATTTTGCATATCGGCGCCGTCCCGTCCGGTGCCTGCAGGCAGCAATACGCTCAGAGGGGCCGGGTTTGGTACCTGCCAAGCATGCCGGCCGCCGGCTCCGCGGCGTTGGGTAACGCCGAATTCGATTGCATGGTGATCGACCCCGTAACCGGCAGAGTCGACCGTCGCATAGACTTGGCCTATTTGCTTCAGTTCCTGGGCCCTAACGGGAGGATAAGCTTTGTCACCCGGAACGGCGCCGAAGGGGACCTCCTGAGCGAATTGGACCTGCTGCTGCACCGGCATGGGCTGTTGCGGTTCAAAACCGTGCACCTGCAACCGGAGGCCGGAGAGGCTGCCGCTATAAGGGTTGTCGCGGTTCGTTGCGCCTACAACCCCGCCGCGCATGCTGGTGCGCTTGCACGGGATGGACAATTCCAACATGCCATAGCGGTCCTCGAGGACATCCCGTTCGAGCTGCTCCACACCGACGAGAACTTGGCTTATGTGGCAGCCGAAAAACAGAAGCTATATCTGGCCTGGCAGCAGGCACTGCCGGCCGATCAGCCATTGCACAAACTTTATTTCAAAGCTCGGCGCGAGTTCGCACAGATCACATCGGCGCTGCCGCACCACCATCCAGCGTATTGCCGCGAGGCGGGGTTCTGGCGGCACATAGGCAATACTGCCATGGCTCGGCGCACGTTGAGATCGGTTCTTCATGTCTCGCCCGACCCTGAATGCCAACGGTATCTCGATGCATTGCCGCAGGCATGCGACAGCCCGTCGGCTATGGAGAATGCGGTCACGTGGAGCGGGGTCAGAAGGGCGCCGCGGATTCTCGTTCTGACCCATGATCATTCGGATTATGGGATGGACACTATTTTCGATGCTCTGGTGCGGGCCATCGGTTCAGAAAACGTTGTGGAGTACCCCTGGAAGCCGATGCTTCACGGCCGTGCTGCGGACAACGCTCACAACTATCCTTGCGTCTTCGACCATGCGTCGTCACCGGTGCCTCTGGTATCCATCCTATCGGAACTCCGAGACCGGCGTTTTGACCTGATTCTGTATGCCGATGTGGTGCAAATGACGCGGATGTCCGATGTGCAGCGGATCATGGAGGCTGGCCGCGATCTGCCGTTGGTGGTTTACGACACGTGGGACAACTGCTGCACGCCCGTCGATGTGATTTCGAACTACATCGGCGGCAAGCCGATCGATGTGCTGTTCAAACGGGAGATGCTCGCTGGAGTAGACTACGGGTCTAAAACCATTCCGTTGCCGTTCGGCTACCCCGACACCCTGATTCCGGTGCGGGGACCGATCCAACGCAACCTCGACGTGTTCTGGGCGGGAAAGCCGGTTTGGGGGTTGCGTCCCCTTTACCTGGCCGCGATCGAGCGCATGCTGGGCCGGCACTTGCAAGCGTGCTACCCTCAGGCGGAGTACGCCGAGCGGTTGCGTTCGGCTCGAATCGGGCTCTCGTTTTTCGGAACCGGGTTTGACACCGTTCGGTATTGGGAAATTCCTGCGCATGGGGCCATGCTGCTGGCTGAACATCCGCCGATCCGTATTCCGAGCAATTTCATCGATGGACAATCGGCAGTTTTTTTTGATGACCTGCCAGAGCTGGAGGACCAGCTGCAGTATTACCGTGCGCACGTCGAAGAGGCCGAGCAGGTGGCCGCGGCCGGTTACCGCCATCTGCTGGCGCATCACACGACATCCGCCAGAGCCCTTCAGCTCCTGGGGCACCTTGAGCAGCGCCTGACATGGTGACGGCATGAATCGTCGGCTGCGCTTTCTGCTTATCGAGATGCTCCTGCGTCGGGAGAGGTTTGAATCCGCCATGACTGAGATCGAGTCGGCCATGGTGGATTTCGAAATCGATGACGGCCTGCTCGACGCGGCGCTGGCGGTGCGTTCGAAACTGCGGCCGCCCGCCTGCCTGCGCCCCCCCTGCGTCTCGCTGTGCATGATTGTCAAAAACGAAGCGGACCACCTGGCGCGGTGCCTGCGCAGCGCCAAGCCGATCGTGGAGGAAATCGTCGTGGTCGACACCGGGTCCCGGGACCGCTCGGCGGACATCGCCCGGGCGTTCGGCGCCCGGGTCTACGAGCATCCGTGGCGCGACGATTTCTCCGAGGCGCGCAATGCCTCGATCTCCAAGGCGTCCGGCGACTGGATCCTCGTGCTGGACGGGGATGAAGTCGTCTCCCCGCAGGATTACGGCCGCTTTCGCGAGATCGTTGCCGGTCCCCCGACGTCTGCGTTCACCGTGCGGACCCGCAACTACACCTCCGAGCTCAACACCGTCGGATGGCGGCCCAACACGGGTGAGTACGCGGAGCAGGAGGCGGGCGCCGGCTGGTTCCCGAGCGAGAAGGTGAGGGTGTTTCCCAGAACCCCGGGGGTCGCGTTCCGCCACCCCGTCCATGAGCTCGTCGAGCACAGCCTGAGAGAGGCGGGCATTCCCATTCAGGCATGCGAGCTGCAGGTTCACCACTATGGGCCCCTGCAGGCCGAGCAGGCCCTGCGCAAGACCCGGACCTACTCGGAGCTCGAAAGGCGGAAACTCCAGGAGCCGACCGACCGGCCCGCAAGCCTGCGCGAGGCGGCCATCCAGGCCGCGCGGATGGGCCGCCACGCGGACTCGGTCGACCTCTGGGGCCGCTTTTTAAAGGGCCACCCCGATTCACCGGAAGCCTACGTGAACATGGGCGCCGCCTGCCTGCAGCTGGGCCGCTACGACGAGGCCGTGCGGTGCGCCGAATCGGCCCTGCGGTGCGCGCCCACGATGCGTGAGGCCCACGTCAACCTGGCGCTGGCCGCGCTGCATTGCGGCGGCGCTGCCCGGGCCGTCGCGGTGCTGGAGCCCCTGATAGCGCAGGCTCCCGACTACGTCCACGCCCGTTTCCTGCTGGCGGCCGCCTACGCCTGCGACGCCGAGGCGGAGAGATGCGCAGCGACCCTCGAGCCGATAGGCGCAACCGCCCTGGGCCCAATGCTGCCGGTTTCCTTTCGCGAGCTGGCCCGAACCCTGGCGGCCGCGGGGCAGGAAGAGCTCGGCCGCCGCCTGATGAGATGTTCCCCGCGCCAGTCCGCCCCCCACGCTTCCGCCTCGAAAACCCTCTCTGCCGTTCCCTCCTGCTGATTCCGATCCTCCGTAACCCGCGTTTCGCCCAATCCCGCTCTGCCCGCGTTTGAACACGGTAAATTCTTCTGGAAGAATGCCGGCGTGACCGGTGCGTCCGGTGCATGGAGCCGCTGCGCGGAGGATGCGGATCTATCGGCGGGCGCGTTCGCGGTTGACGCGTGCGTCCTTCTATCCCGGGCTGAGAGCGTACGCCACCGAGAAGGCCTTTTCCGCTGCGTCGTGACGCTGCACGGCCGCGAGCGCGAGGCCGAGATGGTAGTGGTAGCGATCGACGGCAGGGGAGAGCGCCGCGGCACGCCCGATGAGATCGACCGCACGCTCGGGGTTCCCCGCCTGGTAGGCCAGCAGCCCCAGGCCGTGCAGGCCTTCCGGGTGATCGGGGCGCTCGCGCAGCAGGCGCTGGTAGAAAAGCGTGGCCTCGACCGCATCGCCCCGCTTGTGGAAGTGCGCGGCCCCAGCCTGGAGGCCGTCATCTCCGGAGGCCGACCGTGCGAGCGCGAGGCTGCGCGCCAGGGTGTCGATCCCCCGGGCCGCCCGGGTCATGGGGGCCGCCCAGTCCGCGGGCGAGTCCTGCCGCATGAGCCGCATGGTCGGGTACCAGGGGCTGGCCGTGCGGTCGAGCAGCCAGCGCCAATCCGGCACATGGGGCAGGAGCAGGTAGACGGGTTTGCCCATGGCGCCGGCCAGGTGGGCGACCGACGTGTCGATGGACACCACCAGGTCCAGGTGAGCGATGGCCGCCGCCGTATCGGCGAAGTCCCCGAACTCGGGCCCGAGGTTGTCGATCGTCATCCCCGGCGGCGGGCCTTCGCGTTCCAGCAGGTCCGCCGCGGGTCCCTTCTGGAGTCCGAACAGCCGCACGCCGGGGATGGTCGACCACGGGGCGAACCAGGCCAGGGGCGTCGCGCGGCGCGGATCGGTGGCCGTCCCGGCCCAGACCAGTCCGACCCGCAAGTCATCGCCCTGGATGCGGGGGGCCCAGGCCGAGACCCGCCCAGGATCTGCGGCCACATAGGGAATCCGGCGCGGGATGGAGTCCAGGACCGTGCCGAACAGGCGCGGCAGGCTGAGCAGAGGTGCATAGACGTCGAATTCTATCTTAAGCTCCGCTTCCGGTGGAGTGATCGGCACGACGTCGTCCAGGCAGGCCCAGCCGCGGAACAGCTCGATCAAGGCGGCTCGGGTTTCGAACACGACACGGCCGCCCTGCGCCTTGACCATGGGGAGGTAGCGCGCGAACTGGAGCATGTCTCCCAGCCCCTGCTCCGAGTGCACCAGGATGGTTTTGCCGTCGAGCGGCCCGCCGTCCCACGCGGGCTGCGGCAGACGACGAGGGTAGAACCGCCGCCAGTCGGATTGTGCCCAGCGCGCCTCGTAGTTCTGCCAGCCCTCCTCGTATTCCCCGTTCAGCAGCTGTGCGGTGGCCAGGTTGAAGCGCGCCTCGGCGGAGTCCGGTTTCAGGCTCAGGGTTCGGCGGTACCACGCGATGGCGGCCTCGATCCGCCCCTGGTCCTGGCAGGCCTTGCCGGTGTTGTTGCACGCCTGGTGGTGGTCGGGACGATGGCGGAGCGCCTCAGCGTAGGACGCCACCGCCTCGGGCAGGCGGTGCTGGAGGTGGCGCAGGCGGCCGAGGTTGTAGTGCGTCTCGGCGTAGTCGGGGCGGTGGGCGAGCGCATGGCCGTAGGCGTCCGCGGCCGCGTCGAGCTCTCCGGCCTCCTGCAGCGCAATCCCCAGGTTGTGGTGCGCCTCCACGAAATCCGGGCGGGCGTCGAGGGCCCGGCGGTAGCAGGCGATGGCCTCGCCGTTGCGACCGGTTTCCTGGCAGGCGAGGCCGAGGTTGTAGAGGATGTCCGCCCGGCCCGGGGCCAGTTCGGACGCCTTGCGGTAGGACGCGATCGCGCTGTCGATCGACTTGAGCTCGTAGTGGGCGATGCCCAGGTTGACGTGCGCGTCGGTGAAGCCGGGCGATAGCGAGAGGGTGCGCTGGAAGCAGACGACCGCCTCGTCCCAGTTCTGCAGCTCCAGAAAGGTGTTGCCGAGGTTGAAGTGCAGTTCGGGGGTTTCCGGGGCGAGCGCGATCGCCCGGCGGTAGCAGGCGAGGGCGTCCGGGTAGTCGCGCTGCATGAAGCTCCGGTTGGCGCGGCGGAACCAGTCTTCAACGCCCGGGTCGGTGCCGGCCGGCCGGGGTGCGATCGCCGCGGAGTCGTCGACGGGGAGCCTCATCGCGCCCCCTCCCGTCCCCGGGCCACAGACGCGAGGTCGTGCGCAACCCGCGCGATCACATCCGCCCAGCTGTCGGGACCCCCCTGCCGATAGAGGCGCATGGTCGGGTACCAGGGGCTGTCCGTGCGGTCGAGCATCCAGCGCCAATCCGAGCGCTGCGGCAGAAGCACCCAGACCGGCTTGCCCATGGCACCGGCCAGGTGCGCCACGGCCGTGTCGACCGCGATGACCAGGTCGAGACCCGCCACGGCCGCCGCCGTGTCGCTGAAATCCCTGAACTCGGGGCCCCAGCAGGCGACACCGGCCGCGCGCGCGGCCGCAAACTCCGCCGCGGGCGCGTCCTTCTGCAAGGCGACCCAGCGCGTGCCCGGTATCGCCGTGAGACCCATGAGCTGATCGACGGGGCAGGATTTTTCGGCCAGGCGTTGGGTCCAGGTGCTGCCCGACCAGACGATGCCGACGTTCAACCCGAGGGGGTCGAGACGTTCGGCCCAGGCGGCGGTTTTGACGGGCTCTGCGAACAGGTAGGGGACTTCGGCCGGTATGGTGTCGAGCGTGGTGCCGCAGAGGCCGGGCAGGCTCAGCAGCGGGACGTGCAGGTCGTGCGGGACGCGGCTCGGGCCGTCCGGCGAAAGCTCCAGCACGTCATCCGCGCCGGCGACGCCGCGCACCAGCGAGCGCAGCGCGGCCGGGACTTCGAACAGGACCCGGCCTCCGCGCGCCTTGGCCATCGGCAGGTAGCGGACGAACTGAAGAGTGTCGCCGAACCCCTGCTCGTGGTGGACGAGCAGGGTCCGACCGGAGAACGGCTCGCCGTTCCAGCGCGGGGAACCCAGGCAGTGAGGATAGCCCTTGACCCACTCCGCGCGGCGGCAGCGCCATTCGTAGCCCTGCCAGCCATCGGGGTAGCGCCCCTGGGTCAGGCGGATCAGCCCGCGGCTGAAATGCGACTCGACGTTGTCCGGGTCCAGGCGCAGCGCGGCTTCGTATAGGGTCAGGGCCTCGTCCAGCCAGCCGAGGTCGCGGAGCATCCGGCCGACATTGACGCAGGCCGCGGCATCCTCCGGAGCCAATCCCAGCGCGCGGCGGTACCATGCGACCATGCCCTCCGGGTCGTTGCGGTCGAGGCAGACGTTGCCCAGGTCGATGTGGGCGGCGTGGAGGCCGGGCGCTGCGGCGAGGGCGCGGCGGTAGCAGGTTTCGGCCCGATCCAGCTCCCGCCGCTTGTGGTGGCAGAGGCCGAGGTTGTGCAGGGCCTGAGCGTAGTCCGGACTCAGCGCGAGGGCGTGCTCGAAGCAGCCGGCGGCATCGTCCCAGCGCTCGCGGTCGAACCACACGCGTCCGGCGTTGCACCAGGCTTCGGCGTACCCTGGGTGCTCCTGGACCGCCCGCTCGAAGCAGGCCAGCGCCTCATCGTCGTGCTGCAGCGCTCGCAGCACGATCCCGAGGTTGTTGTGGGCTGCGGCCAGGCCGGGCGCCAGCGCAACGGCCTCCCGCAGGGCCGCCGCGGCGTCCTCCGGGCGTCGCGTCTCCCAGAACAGCAGGCCGACGTTGAAGTAGGCCTCGGCGCAGTCGGCGCGCAGGCCGATGGTGCGCCGATACTCCTCCAGCGCCTCGTCGCGACGTCCCTGGTCGTGGAGCGCCTTCGCCAGGCTGAAGTGGATGCGTTCGTCGTCGGGGGCGAAGCGCAGGCCGGCCCGCAACCGTTCGACGGCATTCGAGAGCCGCCCGGAGGCGTGAAGATCCAGGCCGTCGCGGTAAGCCTTCTCGGCGCTGTCGCCGTCCGGTGCGGGTGCAAGGCGAGTCGTCGGCGCGCAATCGGCGTTCGGTTCAGGGGTCATGGATGTCCATCGAATGCGGCGTCACGCCCCGCCGGTAAGTGTCCCACATGGCCGCAAACGCGCGCTCCAGGTTGCGTGCGAAGCGCGCCGTGTCGAAGAGCGGCGCGGTGCCGCGGTTGCGGTCCAGGCGCCGGCGCAGCACACGCAGGCCTTCCGGATCCGACGCCAGCCGCACGGCGGTATCCTCATACTCCTGCGGGCTGCCGGCGACGAGCTCCGGCAGGCCGATGGCCGCCAGCATGCTGGCCGTGGCGCGCGAGGCGAACTGATCGCCGCGCAGCGTGAGAACGGGCAGCCCGGCCCAGAGCGCGTCGCAGGTGGAGACATGCCCGTTGTAGATGCGCGTGTCGAGCGCCAGGTCCGCCAGCCGCAGGCGGGCGAGATGCTCGGCCTTGCACGGCAGTTTCGGCGCAAACGCGAGCCGCTCGGCTGCGACCCCCGCGGTCTCGGCCGCCCGCCGCAGATTGCGGGCGGCCACCGGGTTCCCGCCCGGCAGCCACAGCACGGCCTGCGGCAACCTCCGCAGGATCGCCATCCAGGAGCGGAACCCCGCCGGCTCGATTTTGGCGAAGTTGGTAAAGGCTGCAAAGACGAAGCGGTCTTCGGGCAGGCCGACCTCGCTGCGGCGGGTCGGGGCCGCGGCGATGGCCTGGGCGTCGTCGGTCGCCATGTAGCAGTGCGGCAGGGCGACGAGCGCTTCGCTGTAGAAGGCGGCCGCCTCGCCCGGGGTGGCCGTGCGGTCGGTGAGGAAATAGTCGAGCCACGGTGCGCCGGTCGTCCCGGGGAAGCCCAGGTAACTCACCTGGACCGGCGCGGGCCGCAACGCGCCGATTCCCATGCGGTTGCCGGTGGTGTGGCCGCCGAGATCGACCAGGATGTCCACCCCGTCCTGATAGATCCGCTCGGCGGCCGCGAGGTCGCCGACGCCCTGGAGGTCGACGAACCGGTCGCAGGCCGCCGCGATCTCGTCCCGCACCGTGCTGCCGTCCGACGGGCCGAACGCATACGCGTGCACGCGGAAGGTCGTGCGGTCGTGCCGGCGCAACAGGCTGCGGATCTGCTGGGCCACGGGGTGATTGCGGAAATCGCCCGAGAGGTAGCCCACGGTGACCGGGCCCGCGGCAGACCGGCGGCCTTCGAACGAGAACCCGGCTCCGGCGGCCGCGGCGCGCTGGCGGGCAGCGCGGCAGTGCGATGCGGCAATGTTCAACCGCGTGTGCGGGTCGGTGTCCATCCAGAGGCTCAGCATCGGCTGCACGGCGGTTGCCTCGCCGCGCGCGAGTTGGCTGCAGGTGAGTGCGGCCAGCCGGGCGTCCAGCTCCGGCAGGCCGCTCCACTCGCAGACGCTGCGCATGAGAATGGCCAGATGGCCGAGCGCGTCAGGGAAATCCGGGCGCAGCTCCAGCGCCAGCCGGGCATGGACCAGGGCCTCGTCCCAGCGCCCGAGAACGCGCAGGGCGTTGCTCAGCCCGTTGGCCGCATCGGGGTACTCCGGCTTCAGCTCCAGCGCGCGGCGGTAGAGCTCGGCCGCCTCGGCCACGCGGTGCTGGCCCATGCGTGCGGTCGCCAGGTTGTAGTGCGCGGACGGTTGCGACGGGGAGCCGGCGAGGATGCGGGCGAACGCATCGGCGGCGGCGTCCCCGAGGCCCAGCCCGTGGCAGGCGAGAGCCAGATTGAGCAGGCCCTCCGGGTGGTCCGGAACCCGCTCGAGGCAACGCCGGGCCGAGACCAGGGCGGCCGGCAGGTCTGCCGTGGCGCGCAGGGCGGCGCTCAGGTTCGCGTGCGCATCGGCGCAGCCGGGCGCGAGGGCCAGGGCGCGGCGAAAGCACGAGATGGCCAGGGCAGGGGCGCCGCGCGACCGGTACATCGCCCCCAGGTCATTGTAGTAACCGGGGTTTTCGGGGCTCGCCCGGATGGCGTTTCGCAGCAGGTCCACACCCTGCTCGCAATCGCCCGCCGCAAACGCGTCCAGCCCCAGGACGTGCCGCAGCTCCGGATCGTCCGGCCAGAGCTGCAGCAGGTTCCGGCAGCGTTCCCGCGCCTGTTCCCGACGCCCCGCACGGTAGTCGCTCCGGATCGCGTCCAGGCCCACTCCCACCGTGGCGTGCCGGTCGCGGACGGCAGCGTTTTCGGACGCAGGAGGAGAATGGATGTTTGCGGCTCTTTTCACGGCAGGTCCTTTTGGGTGCTCGACCCTGCACACCGAAGCAAAAGCTGTACCTTACGGGGCGGGAAAGCTCTGCGGAGCGGCCCGGCGCCGCGAATAGCGCGCGGCCCGGCTATTCACGGCGGCCCGGTGGCAGGGAGAAAGCGGCAACGCCTCGATTTGGCCTCGGATTCATGCCCTGCGCCGTCAGAAAATTGACTGTGGACCGATGATATCAGCGGAGCCGGTGCCGGGGTATCTGCCGCCACCGCCCGCGGACGCGCGCCCCTGCCCGGGGCTTTACTGTGGGCTCGCTGCTCGGGCCAACCAATCCATGGTGGCATGGATTCTGCTGTTTCGAGGGGGCGGGCGTGCACGTTCATCAGTCTGCCCCCTGGAGAGCCGTTTGTGATGTCGAGCGCAGCCATCCCTCGCAGCATGGTCATTCCCGTGCTGGATTTATCCCCGCACGGGGCCTACAACATCCTCACGCTGCTGGAGGACCTCGCACCGGCTGCGGGCGAGGTCATCTGCATCTTCAACAGCCCCGAGGTTTTCGAAAAGCTTCGCACCCACCCCCGCATCGACAAGTTCTGCTTCAACAAGTTGAACGCCGGCGTGAGCCGTTCCTGGAACATGGGGATCAACCTCGCCGAGGGGCGCACGATCGTCATCATGAACGCCGACCTGCACGTCTCGGCGGCCGCCATCGAGCAGCTGGAGAGCTATCTCTTCAGCCTCCCCGACGCGGTCATGGTGGGGCCCCATGGGACGCACATCGATTTCAAGAACCTGAAACCCCTGCGCTACTTTGAGAAGGGGACCTTCGACGCGCCGGTGCGCACCCACGACGTGTCGGGATTTTTCTTCGCGCTGGACAGCGAGCGCTTCCGGCGGCACCGCCTGCAGTTCGACGTCCGGTACAGCCCCTGCTTCATGGAGGAGTGGGACATGGGCCTGCAGGTGATCCAGGCCGAGCTGGCCTGCTACGCCGTTCCCGTAACGGGCTTCGAGCACCACTGGGGCATTTCGGGCGCGTGCGACAACACCAGGATCAGCTACTTCGGAAGGGACGTCTTCCGCAACGACGTGCTGGAGGCCAACCGCCGCCAGTTCTTGGACAAGTGGTTCCACCAAAAGCCCCCGCCGCGGGTAGCGGCCGTATGAGGCCCGCCCTCGAGGTCTCGGTCGCAATCGGACGCGCGCGATGATGCTCCTGTTCCTGACCCATCCCTATCCCAACTATGTCCCCGACCTGCTGCTGCACGGCCTCAGGAAGCTGATCGGCCCGGCAGTCGTCGACTACCCGCGCAAAGACTGCGTCTACGACGGGGTCTTGGGCCTGGGGGTCTGTCCCCCCAATCAGCTCTGCCCCGGGTGGTTCCCGGCCGACGGCGGCGAGGTCGATCGCGAGGACGTGCCGCGCAAGATCCGCAGCGGGTTTTTCGACTGCGTGGTGTGCGACGTGCGCGCCCTGCAGCGGTGGATCGAACCCCTCGGCGCATCGCCGACCCCGCTGGCGCTCATCGACGGCGAGGATCGCCCCTTCCCGGTGACCCGCGGGTCGGCGGTGCTCTTCCGCCGGGAGACCGACGGCGCTGACGGCAGCATCCCGCTGCCGATGTCCCTCCCCGAGGAGATCTTCAACTGGATCGCCGCTTACGACGGGCAGCCGAAACGGCATTCGATCGGCTTCCTGGGCAGCACCCAGGACGACGGTCGCCGGGAGTTCATCGAGCAGCTGGCCGCCTTCTATCCGGACGGCCTTTTCAGCGCGTCGGTCGTGCCCTCTGAGCGCAACCCCTTTCCCAAGGGGCGCTACAGCCGCGACGAATACTACCGGGAGCTGCAGGCCTGCCGGGTCGTGCTGTCGCTGCCGGGCGCCGGGTACGATACCTTCCGGTTCTGGGAAAACGCGGGCTGCAACGCCGTTCACCTGGCCCAGCGGTTCCCGATCCGCTTCCCGGACGACTTCTCCGACGGGGAGAGCATCCGGCGGTTCGGCACCATCGACGACCTCCGCCCGCAGGTCGACGCCGCGCTGGGCGGGAGCGACGACCCGCGGGAACTGATCGCCGCCGGCCGCCATCACCTCTTTCGCCACCATCTGACCACCGGCCGGGCGCGCTATTTCCTTGACCGCATCGGGGATCGTCTGTTGGGGCGAGCGGGGCAGGGCGGATGGATGAAAACGTCACGACGCGACCCCGATGCCGCCGGGCCCCTTCACCTGGGTCTGGTCGCGGGGAACGGATACGGATGGGGCGTGTGCAGCCGCTATCTCATTCGTGAGCTCTCCCGCCTGACCGACTGCCGGGTGCTGAGCGACGCGGACGGCAGCGCGTCGAACGGCGAGCTGGAGGGCAGCCTCTTCCAGGCGCTCACCGGGGTCGACTTCTTCCCCATGTTCCCCAAGGCCCGTGCGCGGCGCAACTACGGCTACACCTTCTTCGAAAACGAGCTGACCCGGCACTCGCTCGAAAATGCCAAGACTTACGACCTCGTGCTGGCCGGATCGAGCTGGTGCCGCGACCGGCTGCAGGAGGCCGGCATCGCCAACTGCGACGTGTTGATCCAGGGGATCGACCCGCAGCTGTTCCACCCGGCCGCCGAGGAGCCGGACGAAGACCGTTTCATCCTGTTCTCGGGCGGGAAGTTCGAGCTGCGCAAGGGCCAGGACCTGGTGCTGCGGGCCGTCAAGGTGCTGCAGGACAAATACCCGGACATCTGGCTGGTCAACTGCTGGTACAACCTCTGGCCGGAGTCCATGCGCCTGATGGAGAGCTCCAAGCACATCCGCTTCGAGGCGCGCGAGGGCTCCTGGCAGGAGGTGATGCGGCGCACTTACGAGTTGAACGGGCTCGACGCTTCGCGCATCGTTACCTGCGACCTCATGGCGCCCGAGCTCCTGCCCGAGCTCTACCGCCGTACCCACCTCGGCGTCTTCCCCAACCGCTGCGAGGGCGGCACCAACCTGGTCCTCATGGAGTACATGGCCTGCGGCCGGCCCGTCGTCGTCTCCAACGGCAGCGGCCATCGCGATATCGTCTCCGGGGACAACGCACTGCTGCTGGACGAATTGACCGAGTTCCGGGTGGTCGATGGTGGTAACCAGCTCATCGCCCGTTGGCAGGAGCCTTCGCTGGACGAACTCATCGCGCGCCTGGAATGGGCGTATCAGCACCGCGACAGCATCAGGGCGCTGGGAGATCAGGCCGGAGAAGACTTGAAAGCCTACACCTGGGAGGCCTGTGCCGCCCGTCTGCTGAGCATCGTCAAGACAGCGGCTTAACCGCCGTCCGGCGCCACCCGTGACTACGTCCGCCAGGGTCCATTTCCGGACCGCTGAATCCGCTACCCCCTTCCACCCCATCGCCTCCCATTCGGCCGGTGACTCCCCGGCGCCTGCCGGCACCGGATTCGATCAGATTGCATCGCCGAACGACACCAGCCCCGAACCCGAATAGTGGCCGATCGGGGTGAGGTCCTCCTTCGGCTCGGTGATCGAATTCCAGAAACGGATCATGGCCGTGTTGAGGTGGATGTCATCCAGGAACAGCCACCCGCGGTAGTGGTTCCGTTTCAAAAACGCGTAGAACTCGCCTTCGAAGCCGCCGTCGTGGTTGGTGTCCAGCATGATGAGCGGTGACGAGAGCAGACGCGGGTCCTGCATGACATCCCCGAGACGGTATTCGATCCGGTCGAGTTCCTCCGGGAACTGCAACGCTTTGCAGTCGACGATGTCGTAGGAGACGATCCGGTTGGAAGGATGGTAGGCGAGGGCCAGCGCGGAGTAGCCTCGGTTGGTGCCGATGTCGAACAGTGTCGCCTGGTCGAAGCGGGAACCCAGACAGGCGATCAGGCGGTAGTGCTCCCGGAACTGCGTATCGAGAAAATAGCTCAGGTGCTGAGAGTCGGCCACGTGCCGCGCCAGAGGTCGCAGATCCACCTGGGAGACCGTATCGCGCTGGATGGCCAGGCGGCGGCTGAGGAGATCCGGCGGAATCGGGTCGGGGGAGAGGACCTGCCGGGTCCTGAGATCGAGGTAACGCTCGCGGTTGACGAAGAACACCCCATAGGGCCCGGGCCCGTAATCGAACAGCGCATGGGACTCCGAGATGCGGTCGAGCTCGTCGAAGAACCAGGCCGAGCGATGGGTCTCGAACGGGTTGCCGTAAATCGCCGGCTGGCTCCACGTGTTGCCCAGGGGGATGAACACCGCCACGTGCCGCTGCGCATGAGCGACACACTTGTCGAAGAGCTCCCGGGCACGGGTCTTTTCGAAATGCTCGAGGACGTCCCCGAGCACGACCAGGTCATAGGTGCCGAGGTGGTCGATTACATCGAACGCATCCCCGATATGGATGGTGTCGTAGATGGCCCGCTGGTGATCCTGGATGTAGTCCGCATACGCCTCGATGCCGTCGATCCGCACCTGCCAGCGGCTGCGATGATAGGATTCATTCAACATCACGTCCAGGCAGTCCCTGGCCAGAAACCCCCATTTGCCGTTGCCCAGACCGATGTCCAGCATCGAGCGGGGGCGAAACTGCATCAGAAATGCGACAAACGTTTCCATGTGGCTGTACGGGCTGGTGGGCATATGCCGTGCTCTCCGCTTGAGGGGTCGTGCCGGGTCCGCCCGGCGTCGGCGGGTTTACGCCAGGAACACTCGATCGAACTGTTCCATGACGCGATGCGGAGAGAACTTCTCCGAATAGCAATCCGGTCGCGTCTCGCCCTTTTTGAGGGACATGAACGTCGCGAAGAGCTCCGGCGGCGTCCGGTAGTAGATGCCGTGCTCTCCCAACACATGCATATGGAATCGATCGGTCGACCAGAACCAGCTGACGATGGGTTTACGGCGCTGCGAAAACTCCCCGATGGCGAGCCCGAAGGTTTCCCCTTCGGCCCGCGCGTGAATCATGGCGTCGCAGGTGTTGATGAAGCGCGCTTTGTACGCCGGGTCCACCGTTTTCGGCAGGTAGATGACCCGGGGGTGTTCCATGAACGGGGCCGTGTTGATGAAGACGAAGTATAGGTCGTCGCGGTGGGCGACGGCGTGGGCGATGGTGCGCATGACCGCCATGATGTTGAACTGGGTGAACCCGCCATAGCGCCCGAAAACCAAGGCGTCGGCGGGGATGTTCAACTCCCGGCGCAGGTCTCCGACGGCGTCCGGGAGGTCGACGATGTGGTGCACGACCGGGACGTCGGTGATGGCGTAGGTATCGGCCACCCATTCGGAGATGGCGGCGTAAACGTCTCCGTGCGGGTTGTGGGCCGTGAAGACGCAGTGGACCGCGGTCCTGCAGTGCAGGGCGGCCAGGTCGAACGGCGGCACGTGCCCATAGGTCAGCATGTAGAACACGTCGACCTGCCGCGAGAGAGAGCCGAGGTCGTCGACCGAGTCGTACGCCACCGTGTCCGGGAAGCGGTTGCGGTACACGCTTACGGACGGCCCCTCGGCGCTGCGCGGAAGGGCGATGACCGATCGATTGCCGAGAATGCGCTCGTTGTAATCGGCGTACTGATGGATCGCTACCGATGCACCGCGTTCGCTGGCATTCGGGTCGTAGAAGACGACGGTTTTTCCGGACATGATCCCCATCATCCTGCAGGGTTGAGGGCGTTATATCCCAGCCAATCTCTATTTCAGGCAGAAAGAGTCTCCAGCAGCTGTTCCATCCGACATGCCGGATGCTCCCTCGAGTCAGCGGCGGGCCTGATCCCGTTGTTCGTTCAGTCTCTGCCGGCCGACCTCGCGTAGCTCCAACCCCACTCGGGCCATGACAGCATCCCACTCTTGAGTTGCCGTGCGGCGGAACAGTCGTACGGTCGGGTACCAGGGGCTGTCCTCCCGGTCCAGCATCCAGCGCCAGTCGGGGATGGGCGGCAGCAGCACCCAGACCGGCCGGGCCATGGCCCCCGCCAGGTGTGCCACCGAAGTGTCGACCGACACGAGCAGGTCCAGGTGCGACAGCGCCGCGGCGGTGTCTGAGAAGTCGTGGAGTTCGGGCCCCAGGTGGACGATCGCGTCCCGCAGCGCGGAATCCGCGATTTGGGATTCGGCCGGGCCCTTCTGCAGCGAGTAGAGCCGGACCCCCGGGACCCGGCTCAGCGGCAGGAAGGTGTCCAACCGGCAGGACCGGTTGCGGTCGTTCTGATGCTCGGGCCGTCCGGCCCATACCAGGCCGACCTTCAACCCCGGGCCGTCGATCCGCGCGGCCCACGCAGACGACTTGAGCGCGTCCGGCCGGATGTAGGGGATTTCGGCCGGAACGGTATCTCCCGTGGTGCCGAAGATGAGCGGCAGGCTCATGAGCGGAACATGGAGGTCGGCTGTCACGCCGGGGTCCCGCTCGTCTTCCGGGCGGCCCACGATCTCGTCTGCCCCGGCGCTGTCTTTCAGAAGCGGGATCAATTCCCGGCGCGTCTCCAGGATCACGCGACCGCAGCGCCGTCTGACCTCCGGCAGGTAACGCACGAACTGAAGGGTGTCTCCCAGGCCCTGTTCGTCGTGCACCAGGACCGTCAGGTTTGGGGCTGCGGCCCCGTCCCAGCGCGGTTGGCGCGGGCGATAGGGGTAGATCCGCCGCCAGTTGGGCAGCCGAAACCGCCACTCGTAGTCCTGCCAGCCCTCGCGGAAACGACCGTGCAGCAGGCGGACGAAGGATCGGTTCCAGTAGGCTGCAGCGAGATCGGGCTTGAGACGGATGGACTCGGTAAAGCAGGACAAGGCCTCGTCCCAGCCGCCTTGAATCTTGTGCGCCAGTCCCAGATTATTCCAGCTCTCGGCATGCCGGGGGTTGAGGCGGCGTGCTGTTTCAAGATGCGTCACCGCCGCTTGGGGGTCCCCGGTGTCCTTTAGAGTGCTGCCGAGGTTGTAGTGGCCTTCGTGCATGTCGGGTCGCAGCCGGACCACTTCGCGGAAACATTCCGCGGCACCCACCAAATCTCCCCCGTCCCGCAGCAGGTTTCCCAGGTTGTTCCAGGCACCGACCAAAGAGGGCTTCAACCGCAGCGCGGTTCGGAACGCAGGGATGGCCTCCTGCGGGCGTTGGAGCCCCCGCAGCACCTCGCCTAAATTAAAATGCGCTTCGGCAAAGTCCGGCTGCCTGCGGATGGCCTCTAAAAAGCAGCCGACGGCAGCATCGGTTCGGCCGGCGTCGAGGTGCAGGCGCCCGAGGTTGTTGTGTGCCTGGGGAAGGTCGGGGTTCAGCTCGAGCGCCTTGCGGTAACACGCCGAGGATTGAGCGGTGCGGTTCATCGACTGGTAGATGAGCCCCGCGTTGTAATAGGCGTCGTACCGGTCCGGCTGCAGGCGGATCGCCTTTCGGTAGCACGCGAGCGCTTCCGCCAGGTTCCCGGTGCTGTGGCAGCGGTCGGCCCGGTGCAGCCAGGCCGCGCTGTCAGACAGGGGCCCGGTGCCACGGGGGCTGCCGGCTGGGGCCTTTTCGTGATCTGTGGCGGCGAACTGGCCGTCGTGCATGACTACTCTCCCAGGTGCCGGATTCGAGCCGGGGTGTTCATCCGGCCGTGAAGATAGGTGCCCCAGCGCGCGTGCGCGCGGCTGAACCCCATCGCGCGCACATCCCGCATCTGATGCTTGAATAGCGGTTCCTCCACGCCGAAGGGGTGGCCGGCCAGGTCGGAATTACGGACCACCGGGTCGGCGAGGCAGGTTGGGAGCCAGAGCGACCTCAGCGTGCCCACCCGCACCAAGTTCGGGTTGTTCGAAACGGCTGGCGTGCGCAGCAGGTCGGCCGTACCGATCCGATCCTCATGCTCGAGCAGGAAATCGTAGTTGGACACGCGGTTGCAACGCTTGTTGAAGCGGATGGAGTGGACGTACGGGTGCGTTTCGAAAACCTCGACCAGGCGGTCCAGATTGACGGCCGGCCCCACGAACTGCCAATCGTGCTCGAGAAAGAGGATCAGCGGCGTCTTGACCTCGCGAATGGCGCTGTCCAGCGCTTTCAGCAACCCCACACCCTGCGTGCAACGAAGCGCAAATCCCCCTTCGCGTGCGAATCGTTCCAGCCGGCGCCCGTATTCGGTGCGCTTCGGTTCGTCCCCGCCGTCCGGTTTGCCATCGTACACAAGCAGCTTGGGGCAATGTTCGATGCCCTTCCCGAGCACCTCCACCGCAGAGTCGTACGTCGCGGCGACCAAGCCGGTGTCCGGCGGGGCGAGGTGTGCGTAGCGGTTGAGCTTGCCGGTATAATGGGTGACCATCAGCACGGTCAACGACCGAGCGGTGTCGGTCCGTACGCGGCCTCCGGGTCGAGAGGGCAGGGCATCGTGCAGGGCGCTGTCACAGTCGCTATCGTCCCCCGTCCGGGATAATGGAGCAGCCCCGACGTGGTTCGGGCGCAACCGGCGTGCGGCGTCTTCCGCACATGCCGCGTCCCGCGCTCGGCCCAGGCTCCTGAGGACTCTGGCGAGGGATTCGTACGCCTGTTCGACGACCTCGGCCGAGTCCCGGGCAACCGGTTGCCCGTCCAGGAGATAGGACGTGAACCACTCCGTGACCCCCATGTGAACGGGGGCGCACGCTATGGCGCTTTGAAAACAGGCAGCGGCCTCCTTCAGGCGGCCCTCTTTTTCCAGCCACACCCCCGTGTTCAGTCGTGCCCTCGGCGAAAGCGAATCGACGGGTTGCCGCGGCCGTTCGGCGGAGGTGCAATGGGGGCCCCCGACCGTACCGGCAATCCCGCTCGAATCCGGTCGTCCGCCCGACGACGGTCGATGTTCCTGCAGCGTCGCGGTCATGGTCGCCCCTTGGCGTTCGGAGCCTGCACGTGAGCGTGCACCAGCGCGGCGTAGAATTCTTCCAGGTGCTGCATGACCCGTGTGTCGCGGTACAGGCGATTGCTACGGGCGGCCACCTGAGAGCGCATTTCCGCCAGCAGATGCGGGTCGTGCGCCAGCGCGACGGCAATGCGGACGTAATCGTCCTTGTCCGCGGCCACGGTGCGGGTGATGCCCATCATCCGCAGCATGGCGCAGGCGTGGCGGCCGCGCATGAAGCGGCCCGGGCAGGTGACGACCGGTAGCCCGCAGCTGAGGGCTTCGAGGGTCGTCTTGCCTCCGGACCACTCCAGGGTGTCCAGCAGCGCGTCGCTCGCCAGGTTCAGGCTGAGGAAGCCCTGGAAGTCGAGGCGGCGCGTGAAGTGGCAGAAACGGTCAGCCGGCAGCCCGTGCGCGTCGAAGGCGCGGGCGAGGCGATCCCGAAACCGAGCGGTGACGGCCGGCCGCGAGTGCGAGATGAAGACGAACTGGGCGTGCGGGACCTCCCGGGCAACCCGCGGGTAGATGTCGTCGTGCTGCGGGAGATTTTTGAAGAGCGACTGGCTGTTGAGATAGACGAAAGCGTCGTCGCGCAGGCCCAGGTCCGGGCGCGCGAGCGGCCGCGCGGGAAGGGGAGGGGGCGTGTAATGCAGCGCGAGGTTCGGCAGCCGCACCAGGGTTTCCGAGTAATGCGCCGCCGCGTCGTCGGGTTCCATGAGGTCGCTGCTGAGGTAGTAGTCGATCGACGGCAGCCCGGTCGTGACCGGGTGCCCCCAGCCCTTGCACTGCACGGGTGCCAGCCGCAGGGCGGCCAGCTGCGAGGCGAGCGCGTTCATGCCGATGTCGGTGTAGACGAGGAGGTGCAGGGGGTCGGCCGCGATCCGGCCGGCGGCGGCCTCGAGGTGACCGCCCACCTGGTGGAACACGTCCGCGCGGGCCCGGATCCGGTCCGTCACCGCGTCGGTATCGCTGCCGATGTGGTAGCAGAAGATCTCGACGCGATCGCGCCGGTGGCCCTCCAGCCAGCCGAGCAGGAACTGCCCGACCGTGTGGTTGCGCATGAACGAGGAGACGTACCCGACGCGGATCCGCTCGCCCGGTCCGAGCGCGGGCATGGGCGGGCGCGAAGACCACTGGGGGTAGCCGCTCGCCATCACCCGCTGCAGGAACTCCCCGTATTCCCGCTGGAGGTCCCGGTCGTTCTGCCCCTGGTACTGCAGGAAGAAATGGGTCGTGCTGGCGACCCCGGACAGCGCCCGCCTGCGGTCGTCCGGGCTGTCCAGAGGGGTTTCGCGGATCAGTCGGCGGAGATGTGTGCTGAAGCGCTGCCGCAGCTCGCGGATTTCCTCGGGGCGTTCGTAGAGAATGGGCAGCGACAGATCGTGCAGCCAGCGCGCGGGCGCGTAGGACGGGTCGTGGCGCAGGGCCTGCTCGAAGTGCGCGAGGCCTTCGTAAAACCGGCCGTCCAGTTGCCGGGCGACTCCGATGTTGTAGTGCGCCTCGGCCAGACCGGGGTTGATCTCTATGGCTCGGCCATAGCACTCCAAGGCCTCCTCGATCCGGTTGCGGTCCTTGAAGAGCTGGCCCAGGTTGTTCCAGGCCTGCGCGAAATTCGGCCTCACCTGCAGCGCCCGACGGTAGCTGGCTTCCGCCTCGCGGCTGTCCCCCAGGGCCCGCGCTGCGTTGCCTAAATTGAAGTGCGCCTCCGCGAAGCCCGGCTCAAGCGCGATGGCCTCCCGGTAGCATTCCGACGCTTCCGCGAGGTCGCCGGCATCCCAGAGGAGGTTGCCCAGCACGAACAGCGCCTGGAAAAAATCGGGTCGCAGCCCGGTGGCCCGTCTCAGGCATTGCATGGCCGCGCCTGCCTGCCCCTGGCTGCGCAAGGCGAGCGCCAGGTTGAAGTGGGCCTCGGCGAACCCCGGTTCCAGGGCGATGGCCTCCTGAAAGCATTGCGCGGCGGCCTCCGGTCGTCCCAGGGCGAGCAGGCTGTTGCCCAGCTCGTTGCGGGCATCCGGGTCGCCCGGGCGAGTCTGTAGCTTACTCTGCAGCACGCCGCCCCCCGGGTCGGGCCGGGTTGCGCTAACCGGGGTCGAGGTCTGGTTTGGATCGGGCAAGAATCGGGTCCTTCACGAAACGGGCGGCGCACCACTCCCGCCGGCGGTCACATCGGTCGCAGCAGGCAAATCTCAGCAATATATATGCCATGGAACCGAGGAGGGGCTGGTCTCGAACGTGAACCGAACGCGTTCCGGGGCCGGCCGGGAGCGGGCGAACGAAAAAAAAACGACCCCGGGGCAGATCGCCTGCGCACCGGGGTCGGGGAGGATGGCGGGTTCCGACGTGTGAAAACCGCGGACGGGCCGAATCGGCCCTAGTTTCCCCTGAGTCCGGCGGCGATGTTCTGGTTGATGTTGATGATGATGGTCAGCTTTTCCGGGCTGGGGTAGGCCATCATCTCGAAGATGCGCTTGTCGACGAACCCGCTCAGGCGCAGCAGGTCGATTTTCAGCTTTTCGGGCAGGGGGTTTTCCGGTTTCGATATTTCCGCCTGCAGGATGCTCCACACGCGCTGGTTGTACTTGAGCGCGGAATCGAGCTTGGCCTCGCGGCCCGGCGCATCCCATCCGCCCTGGCATTCCTTGAGCTTGAGGGCCGCCTTGGTCAGCACCGCCGCTTCGACCTCACGGCCGCTCATCGTCGATTTGGTGACGCTCTCATACGTTTTCAATGCTGCCTGATACACGCTGCAGTACCTCCTGTTCGTAGTCGATGAGACGCTTGGTGAGCTTCAGGGCCTGGTAATAATTGCGCTGGAGGATCATCTCGCTGATGCCATCGATCAGGCCAACCGTTCTGGGGGCCGCCTTGACCACGTCGGCCGCCATTTCCCAGAAGGCCTTGTGGTAGGTGGAGAGGTTGGCTTCATCGATGTACATCAACTGGACGGCCAGGTAGATGCGCCGGCAGGGAGAGTCGGCCTTGTCTTCGGTCAGGATGTCCTTCTGGCGCAGGATCGGCACCTTGTTCTCGACCACCAGGTCGCAGCTGCCGCCGCTGCCGTTGGTGACCACCGCGCCGCTCAGGATCATCCGCTCGCCGGGCTTCAACGTGATTTTAAGAGCCATTCCGGTTCACCTGTCCGGGTTTGAGCCGCATTCGACCGTGAAGCTTTGCAAGAAAAGAGCCATGTGTTGGGGAGACCGGGGGAGGAAAGGGTCCCTCCCCCGGGGTTGAGGATCCGCTTCAGGTTAGAAGAGTCTCAGGACCGACTGGGCCGACTGAGAGGCGAGGCTCAGCGAGGTGGTGCCCAGCGACTGACGCGTCTGGAGCATCAGCATGCTGGCGCTTTCCTCGTTCATGTCGGCGTTGGTCAGCCCGGCCGCGCCGTCCTTCAGGACGTTGATCATGCTCTGCGTGTAGTCCTGGCGGGCGGTGATGATGCTCAGGTTGTTGGCCAGTTTGCTCGACTCGGTCCGCAGCGCCCGGGTGGCGTTGTCCAGACGGGTGATGCCGGAGTTGATGTCGAGCTTGTCGGCGGTCCCGCCGGCGCTCACCCACTGGTTGCCCGTGGTGAACGACATCAGGGTCAGGGTGGCCCCGGTCGCGCTGGCGTCGAACCCGGTCATGGTCAGGTTGGAGTTGCCAAGTTCGTCGAACTTGACCTGGGTGGTGACGTTGGAGCTGTCCAGCAGGTTGACGCCCTTGTACCCGGAGTCGTCGGCGATCGTGTCGATCTGGGCCAGAACCTGGTGGTACTGGTTCATCAGGGTGTTGATGTCCGAGGTGGTCTCGCCCGAGAGGGCCGAGGTCGCCAGGGACTTCGCCGCCGCGATCAGGGAGCGGATGCTCTCGATGCCCGCGTCGGCCGCCTTGACCGTCTGGATGCCTTCCGACATCTCGTCCTTACGGGCGGCCAGGTCGCCGGCGCGCTGCTCGTGCGCCAGTGCCGTGAAGTAGGACACCGGGTCGTCCAGGGCGCTGTTGACCTTCTTGCCGGTGGACAGCCGCTTCTGGGTGACCTCCAGGGCGTTATCCGTCTTCTGAAGGGCGACCAGGTTGGCCCGCATGCCTGAGGTGAGGGTGGTTGGTTGAATGGCCATAGTCTGCGTGCTCCTTTTCTAGTTTTGGTTATTTGGCATTCTTGCCAAATTGGGGTGGTTCGTCTCGGTTTCGGGTTCTTGTCCCGGCGCCGTCAGGTCTGTGCTTCCCCCCTCCTTTCGGACCCGTGATTCCAGCGCCCTTTGATGGTGTCTATCGGACCCGGCGTGGGAAAACTTTAGCTGTTTTTGGCGGCGCGGCCGGCGCGGCGGCCAACGGCCACTTCCGCGGCCCGGGAGGTTGTGGTAGAGTGGTCGAAACGGGTTGCACGGACGGGGATACGGATGGGCTTGCTGGCGATCGACGATCTGAAACCGGGGATGGTGCTGGCTGCACCGGTGCGCAATCACCAGGACCAGCTGCTGCTCGACGCCGGGCGCAAGGTGCTGCTGAAGCACATCCAGGTCTTCAAGGCCTGGGGGATCCGCCGGTTGGACGTCCGGCCCGGACCCGACGACCCCGCGGCGGGCCCACCGCAGGCCGACCCCCCGGCCGCGCCGGACGAGTCCGTCCGGCGGCGCTTCGCGGATGTGGCCGGCGACCCGCTGATGGCCGCCATCATGCTCGCCGCAGGCCGCCAGCTCGCGGCCCGACATCCCAAGACGAAAGCCCGACATGGCCGCAGCTGATTTCAGGCGCCTGGTCGCCAAGGTGGAAGACCTGCCCACCTTGCCCCGGACCGTGCTGCGGATCACGGAGCTGATCAACGACCCGCGCGCGGCCGCCAAGGACCTCGCCCGCATCATCACCGACGACCAGGTGCTGACCGCCCGGCTGCTGAAGCTGGTGAACTCGTCCTTCTACGGGTTCTCGCAGAAGATCTCCACCGTCACCGGCGCGATCGTGCTGATCGGCTTCGACGCGATCCGCAACCTGCTGCTGACCACCTCCGTGTTCGACCTCTTCCCGTCACGTTCCACGCGCAGCCGCCGCGAGCAGGAACTGCTCTGGGACCATTCTCTGGGGTGCGCCGTCGGCGCCAAGGTGATCGGCAGCGTCCTGCGCCACGAGAAGCTCGAGGAGCTGTTCGTGGCGGGCCTGCTGCACGACATCGGCAAGATCGTGGAGATGACGCTGCTGCCGGGGGAATTCGAACGCATCGCCGCCGCCGTGCGCGGCCGCGGGCTCCTGGTGTCGGCCGCCGAGGCGGAGGTCCTGGGATGCACGCACGCGGACATCGGCCGGCAGCTCGCCGAACGCTGGAACCTGCCGGCCAAACTGGCGACCGTCATCGCGCTGCACCACTCCCCGATGGAGGCCGGGCCGTTCACGACCGAGGCCTGCGTCGTGCATCTGGCCGACATCCTCGCGCGCGCGCTCAGCATCGGGTCCGGCGGGGACGAGAAGGTGCCGCCGCTGGATCATGCCGCCTGGGACCTCCTGCGGCTGCGGGCCGACGCGCTGGACGACATCCTCGGCGCCATGCTGGACGAGTTCGAGGACATCAGCTCCTTCCTGCGTTGAAACAGGCGCCTCCCGCTTCCTTATAGAACTTCCACTGCCCAGCCAAAGCCCCGCAACCGCCCCGGCGATAAGCCCCCGCGAAGCCCCCGACGTCCAACACGAAACACCCTACACAAAACACCATTTTTTAAAAATTCCTTCAGATTCCGCCTGCACGTGCCGATATGGGCATTGACAGCGGGTGAGCCCAATTCGTCCGAAAAGGAATCCTAAATGACCGGTATACAGAACGTTGACCTGCGAGGTTTCGTCACGCATTCGATTACCAGCGTCTTTGAAACCATGCTCTCGATGAATCTTGCGGCGGAGGACCCGCCGCAGCGCGAAAGCGTCACCACCGGGACCCATGTCGTCGGCACGGTCGGCTTTGCCGGAACCGTCATGGGGAACGTGAACGTGTTCGTCAGCCGGGATTTCGCCCGGGAGATGACCGCAGCCATGCTGGGCATGTCGGTCGACGACATCGGCAGCGACGAGGAGGTCCACGACGTCATCGGCGAGGTCTGCAACATGGTGGGCGGCAACCTGAAGTCCAAGCTCTGCGATGCCGGGCTGACATGCTCCCTGTCCATCCCCAGCATCACCTTCGGCAACAGCTTCAGGGTCGAATCCAAGGGGTGGGACCGGCACGAGATGCTGGGCTTTCGCAACAGCCACAATTCCGCCCTGATCGAAATCTATGTGAAAAACGCAACCTAAGGGACCGCGGGAGGGATCACCATGGCGTTGAAAGTTTTAACGGTCGACGACAGCAAAACCATCCGCATGATCGTCAAGAAGGCCTTTCAGGCATACAGCTGCGAGGTGTTCGAAGCGGAGAACGGGGTCGAAGGCTTGGCGGCCGCCACCAAAGAGAAGCCCGGGCTCATCATTCTCGACATCACCATGCCGGTCATGAACGGGATCGAGGCCCTCGACCGGCTGAAGGCCGACGCCGACCTCAAGAACATCCCGGTCATCATGCTCACGGCCGAGTCCGGCAAGGACAACGTCGTGAACATCGTCAAAAAGGGCGTCAAGGATTACATGGTGAAGCCCTTCAAGGGCGAAGACCTGATCGAGCGCGTGCGCAAGATCGTCCCGCTCGAAGCCCGGGGCGAGGAGGAGTCTTCCGAAACCAAGGTCGCGCGCTACTTCAGCCAGGTCGACGACGTGGTCGTCCTGACGCTGCCCGCCAAGGTCACGCGACCGGTGACCGTGGAAGTGGAAAGCGGGCTGGCTGCCAAGATCAAGGACATGGGCGCAGCCCAGCTCAAGAAGATGGTGCTCGACATGGGCGGGGTCTCCGAGACCAACGTGCTGCTCATCAAGCTGATCATCACGATTTTCCAGGGTTGCCAGAAGGCCGGCATCGCCGTCAAGCTGGTGGCCGGGGCCAAGCAGGCGGAAGAGCTGAAGGGGTTCCAGGAGACGAGCCAGGTCGCCGTCGCCAACTCGATCGAGGAGGCCAAGGCATCGTTTTAACCCGGTCGATTTGCGCGCTTGCAAAAAGTAAAAGGGCGTTTTGCAGAATGCATAAACGCAGGATCTACCCCTGCGCCTGGTCCCCGGGACGCCGGCGGAACGCCGCACCACCCGCTCGGGCGATCGGATTTGCCTATGAAGTCGGGCAGATTCCGGGCTGAGCGCTGAGCTCGCGGCTTGCATGTGAGCGCGCAGAGGAGCGCGGCGCCGGCGTATCCTTCCGGGGAATCCCCGCGGGGCCCGCTTCAGGACGGGCTTTTTCTTCGCGTCCTGCAAAACCAGTGGTCGGTCGGCCGGAGGGCTGCACGCCTCCAGTGGAGCCGTTTGCAGATTTCGGCGGCGGTGCGAAAGAGCGCGGCCGGTTCAAAATGTAGTACTTCCCATTTCCCCCCCCCCACCATCCATTGACGCTTTTCCCCGGTGCGTCAATCTGCATCCCCGTGCGGTCTATCCCGGGCGCCTATTTTTTGACGCTCGCGGCATGTTAATTGCTGAAACCTCCCTGCGTGGTTGGAATACATGGCGCGACTCGAAGTTGCCGCACCTCGATGGGAGCGGCACCCGCTGGAGAAGGAGGCCCTGTGCAAAACGCTGCCGCCCGGAAAACCGGATCCGAACAACTGGACCTGTTCGCGGCACCCGCCACGGGTGCCCCGACTGCGGGCGGCGCCTGCAGCTTCGAGAACATCATCGGCCGCAGCGCTCGCATGGTGGACATCTTCGATCTGATCGAACGCGTGGCCGACTGCGACAGCACCATCCTCATCAACGGTGAGACCGGGACGGGCAAGGGCCTGGTCGCCCGGGCCATCCACAAGAAATCCGGCCGCCGCGCCAAGCCCTTCATCTCGATCAACTGCGGCGCCATCCCGGAGAATCTGCTTGAAAGCGAACTGTTCGGGCATGTGAAGGGCGCGTTCACGGGTGCCACGACCTCCAAGCCGGGGAAATTCGAGCTGGCCGACGGCGGCACCGTGTTCCTCGACGAAATCGGCGATATGAGCCCGGACCTGCAGGTCAAGGTCTTGAAGGTTCTCGAGGAAGGGGAGTTCGAAGCGGTCGGCGGCGCGAAGACCATCAAGGTGGATGTGCGCATCCTTGCCGCCACCCACCGCGACCTCTCCGAGGAGGTGCAGAAGGGCAACTTCCGCGAAGACCTTTTCTACCGGCTGTACGTGATCCCCATGACGCTGCCCTCCCTGCGCGAGCGGCCCGAGGACATCCCATACCTCGCCAACTACTTCCTCGAACAGTCCAACTGCAAGAACCGCCGCCAGGTGAAAGGCATCAGCGAGGACGCCCTCGAGGCCCTGACCGGGCACTGCTGGCCGGGGAATGTACGCGAATTGAAGAACATGATCGAGCGCTTCGTGGTGCTCAAGGGCAACGGCATCATCACGCGACGCGACCTGCCCGAATCCATGCGCGGGGCGCTGCGCCCGGTCGAGGCGCCTGCCGCGATCGAGATCTCGGAAGAGGGCATTTGCCTCAACAGCGCGGTGACCGAGTTCGAGAAAGCGCTGATCCTGCAGTCCCTCGAGAAAACCCGCTGGGTCAAAAACAAAGCGGCCAAGCTGCTGCACCTGAATCGCACCACCCTGGTCGAGAAGATCAAGCGCCACCAGCTGCGCCCTGCGGGCGACCTCCCCGCCGACGAAGAGTAAAACCCGTACCCCGATTCCGCCTACCCGTAGGCTCGTTCCTTGTCTCCGGGCGCACGGGTGCACGGGCAAACGAGCCAACGCTCTCAGCGCCTTGGCTGACGGCCTGATTCTTTATTTTCAACGACCGGCCGCCCCTGCACGCCAACCGGCAGTTATGCCGGTGACTCTCCCGCTCTCCTGCAGTTTCATCTTGAGCCCTTCATATAGAGGCCATCTCCCGGCAGGGGATGGCCTCTAATGGCATAGGGATTGCTTAAACTCCATGAGACAGGTATGCCGCGCCCGCCGCCCGGAGCCGCGCGGACACTTAATGGAGACTAGTAGTGGCGTCCGAGTCGATCCCCATCCTGATCGTGGAACCCAACCCCGCGGAGCGAGCGGAGCTCACCCGCATCCTGCGACGCTGCGGCTTCGAGCCCGCGGGCGCTGCCGGCATGCAGGATGCGCTGGCGCGACTGCCCCAGGGCGTCTTCCGCGCGTTGGTGTCCGCCGCCGAACTGCCGGACGGCGATGGGACCGAGCTGGTGAAGTCGGTAGGGTGCCAGGCCCCGGGCGTTCCGGTCGTCCTGGTCAGCGGCCGGGGGACCGTCGCCCGGGCGGTCGCTGCCATGCGGGCCGGTGCCTGCGACTACCTGCTCAGGCCGCTCGACCCCGAGGCGCTGGAGAGTGCGGTACGTCAGGCCCTTGGCGCCGTCGCCGCGGCCGTGCGCGCGCCGCGCCACAGCACGAGTCAAAAAACCTTCATCACCCGCGACCCGCGACTCATGGAGGTGCTCGAAACCGCGCGCCGGGTCGCGCGCAGCACGGCGACCGTGCTCGTCCAGGGCGAGAGCGGCACCGGCAAGGAACTGCTCGCGGCCTTCGTGCACCGGCACGGGCTGCACCCGGATGCCCCCTATGTCGCGGTCAACTGTGCCGCGCTGCCGGAGTCGCTCGCCGAAAGCGAGCTCTTTGGCCACGAAAAGGGGGCCTTCACCGGTGCGGTGATGCGCAAAATCGGCAAATTCGAGCAGGCCCGGCGCGGGACCCTGGTGCTGGACGAGATCGGGGAGATGGCTCTCCCGCTGCAGGCCAAGCTGCTGCGGGCGCTGCAGGAAAGGGAGATCGACCGCGTGGGCGGCACGGCGCCGGTCGCAGTCGAGGCGCGCGTGGTGGCGATCACCAACCGGGACCTGTCCAATGCCGTCTGTTCCGGGACGTTCCGGGAGGACCTGTTTTACCGCATCCAGGTAGTGCCGCTGGTGATTCCGCCCCTGCGCGAGCGGCCCGGGGACATCCCGCTGCTGGCCGACCACTTCCTGGCGCAGTTCGCCGCCCGGGCCGGAAAGGCCGTCCGGCGGTTTGCCGACGAGGCCATCGAGCGCCTGTCCCGCCATGAGTGGCGCGGCAACGTGCGTGAGCTGGAACACCGGGTGGAGCGGGCCGTGCTGCTGACGGACGACGACACCCTCACCTCGCGCCACCTCGGGTGGGCGGGCGCCCCCGAGGGGGGGCGGAGCCTGCCCGCGCCCACCGTGGCCGTCCCGCGCAGCGGCACCACGGTCTGGGAGATGGAGCGGCAGCTGATCATGGGAACGCTCTCGGAGGTCAACCAGAACCGCACCCGCGCGGCGGAGCTCCTGGGGATCAGCATCCGCACGCTGCGCAACAAGCTGCGCGAGTACCGGGAGGAGACGGCGGCCGCCGTGCACGGCGCCTAAACGGCCCCGATCCCATGGTACGATACTTGCTGCATGTGCGGGTGCACTCTCGCGCGAAGGAGATCCTTGAAATGCCCCAGCCCATCGGCCTCTTCGACAGCACCACGGCGACCCTGCAGCGCACGCTCGATCTGCGCACGGCGCAGCACCAGGCGCTGTCTTCTAATGTCGCGAATGCCGACACTCCGCACTACCGGCCCTTCGAGGTCGCCGTGGAGGAGGAGCTTCGCAAGCACCGGCCGGCGGCGACCCGGCAGGTCGATCTCGCGCGCACGCAGGAGAAGCACCTGCCGGTGGGCGGAGCGGCGGCCGGGGTCTCGGCGGCACTGCGTCCGGTGCCTGCACCGGCCTTCAGCCTGCGGGCGGACGGCAACACCGTGGACCTCGACCGCACCATGGGGGCGCTCGCCGAGAACTCCCTCAAGTACAAGACCTCGGCTCAGCTGCTGTCGGGCAAGCTGAAGTCCCTGCGCAACGTGATTCAAGGAGGCAGATGATCATGGACCTGTATGACGCGCTGCAAACGAGCTCTTCCGGTCTGTCCGCGCAGCGGCTGCGGATGAATCTGATTTCCGCCAACCTGGCCAACGTCAACACGACGCGCACGCCGGAAGGCGGGCCCTACCGGCGCAAGGAAGTGGTGTTCGAAGCCAAGCCCAACCCGGGCGCGTTTCGCGACGCCCTCAAGGCCCACCAGGGCAAGGCCCCGGCGGACGTCCAGGCCTCGAAGATCATCGAGGACACCCGCCCGCCGCTCCAGAAGTTTGCGCCGCAGCACCCGGACGCGGACTCCGAAGGCTACGTGCGCATGCCGAACGTGAACGTGATGGAGGAGATGGTCAACATGATCTCCGCCACCCGCAGCTATGAAGCCAACGTAACCGCCATCCGGGCCGCGAAGGACATGGCCCTGAAGGCGCTCGAGATCGGGAAATAGCCATGAACGACATCGCTTCCATCTCCTCCGCGTTCGGCCAGACCGGCCTGGGGCTCCCCGAACCGCAGTCGGCTCAAAAGGCGGCCGGCGGCTTCGGGGAGCTTCTGCAAACCTCGCTCGACCGGTTCGCGCGTACGCAGACGGATGCGGACCGCGCGGTCGAAGAGCTGACGCTCGGCGGGAACACCGACATCCACTCCACGATGATCGCCGTCGAGAAGGCGGGGATCACCCTCGAGATGGCGCTGCAGGTCCGCAATAAGCTTCTCAACGCCTACGAAACGCTCATGCGGCAGCAGATCTGAGCGGGGGGAACATGGCGGGACTTCCGAACATGGTCGAACAGGTGGCCGGCGCCATCCGCGGCATGAGCCCGGCCAAGCGCATCACGCTGCTCACGCTGGTGGTCGGCACGGCCGTCGGGCTGGGGTTTCTCACCTCCTGGTCCGGCGGGGTGGACATGCGCGCGGTCTACAACGGCCTCGACGCCCAGGACGCCGGCGCGATCGTCGCGCGTCTGAAGGAGCAGAAGATCCCTTACCGGATATCGGCCGACGGGCGCACGATCCTGGTCCCGGCGGAGAGCCTGCACGAGGTCCGCATGCAGCTGGCCTCCGAGGGCTTGCCCCAGGGCGGCGGCGTCGGGTTCGAGGTCTTCGACAACACCAAGCTCGGAATGAGCGAATTCGCCCAGAACGTGAACTACCAGCGGGCGCTGCAGGGCGAGCTGGCGCGCACGATTGCCCGCATCGGCGAGGTGGAGAGCTGCCGCGTTCATCTGGTCATGTCCGAAAAGGCCCTTTTCGCCGACAACGAGCAGCCCGCGAGCGCCTCGGTCGCCGTCAAGCTCAAGTCCGGCCGCCGCCTGGCCCAGGACCAGATCAACGGCATCGTCCACCTGGTGTCCTCGAGCGTGCCGCGGCTGTCCCCCGACCACGTGACCGTCGTGGACAACACCGGCAAGCTCCTGTCCGGCGCGCGCGGCAAAAACGCCTACGGCGGGCTAAGCATGGACCAGCTCGAGTACCAGTCCACCGTCGAGAAGAACCTCGAGGACCGGGTGAAATCCATGCTCGAGCAGGCGCTGGGGGACGGCAAGGCCATCGTCCGGATGGCCTGCGATTTCGACTTCCAGCGGCACGAGAAAACCGAGGAGCATTACCTGCCCGACAACCGCGTGATCCGCAGCGAGCAGAGCCTGAACGAGTCGTCACGCAACGGGGATGCGGCCCCGCAGGGGGTGCCGGGGGTGCGGTCCAACACCCCGGGGCCCGACCTGATGCAGAACACCCCGACGGCCGGGGCGGGCGCCTCGAACTTCGAGAAGCAGGACCGCACGGTCAACTACGAGATCGGGAAGATCACCAGCCGCATCCTCGAGCCCATGGGCAGGCTCACGCGCGTGTCCGTGGCGGTGATGGTGGACGGGACCTACCGCAACGCACCCCGCAAGGGCGGCGGCACCGATCGGGAGTACGTGCCCCGCGGGACCGAGGAGATCCAGAAGATCGAGAACCTCGTCAAGCGCGCCGTGAACTTCAACACGGAACGCGGGGACACGGTCGAGGTGGTCAACATCCCCTTCGAGGTCTCGGAGTGGACCAAGGGCGAGACCGCCGCGGCGCCCACCGGGTGGACCACGGCGCTGGAGCCGGCGATCCCGTACATGAAGCACGGGGCCATCGGACTCTTCCTGCTGTTCACCTTTCTCTTCTTCGTGCGGCCTCTCGTACGCTGGCTGACCGAGCACTCCATCGGCGACGTCGAGATCGTGAAGCAGCTGCCCAAGACCGTCGGCGAGCTGGAGCACGAACTGGCCGGCGTGAAGAGCCTGCCGTCCCTGGACCAGGCCTCCATGCTGCTCGCCAGCGACAGCGACGCCTCGCTGGGCGTGATGCGGAATTGGATAAGGGAAAAGTAAGTGCTTGGTGTTTGGTTGATGGTGTTTTGTGTTTAGGGGAAGGGAAACGTCGACTCTGGAACAAACATCCAACCCGTAACGCCCAACACGACTAAACACCAAACACCCAACACCAAACACTAAACACTAAACACATCATCTTCAGGTTTCATGGACCCTCGACAACTGCCCGGAGCGCTCAAAGCCGCAATCCTCATCCGCTCGATGGGGGAACGTTCGGCTGCGGGGCTGCTCAACCGACTGACGCCCGAGGAGCGGGACGTGCTGACACGGCAGCTGGGCCAGATCGGCCAGCTGTCGCCCGATCTCGTGGACAAGGTGGCCCAGGAGTTCACCCAGATGGCGCAGCGGGCCAAAGGCGGCGGCGGTCTGATGCTGCCGCACTCGCCGGCTGCGGGTGGGGGCGACGAGGCGGAGGGCAAGGGCATGGAGGGTCTGGATGCGCTCAAGACCCTGAGCCCGGAAGACATCTTCGAGCTGATCAAGGACGAGCACCCGCAGACGATGGCCATCGTCATGATTCACCTGAAAACGGGAGTCGCGAGCGAGGTGCTGTCCAAGATGCCCGACGAGATCAAGACCGATGTCGCCCTGCGCATCGCGGGCATGGAAAAGGTGATCGGCTCGATGGTGGACGAGGTCAACGAGGTCTTCAAGGACATTTTGAAGAACAAGAAGACCACCGTTGCGAGCGTCAGCGGGGGCGTGGATCGACTGGCGGAGATCCTCAACCAGGCCGACGAGATTTCCAGCGAGCTGATCCTCAACGAGATCGAAGAGTCCCAGCCCGATCTCGCCGCCCAGATCAAGCAGAAGATGTTCATCTTCGAGGACCTGATCCTGGTCGACGACCGCGGTTTCCAGAAGCTGCTGCGGCGGGTGGAGACCAAGGAACTGGCGATCGCCCTCAAGGCGGCCTCGGAAGAGGTCAAGCAGAAGGTTTACAAGAACATGTCCGAGCGCGCCTCAGAGATGCTGCGCGAGGAGATGGAAACGCTCGGGCCGGTGCGGATGAAGGAAGTGTCCGACGCGCAGCAGACCATCACCGCCATCATCCAGGAGATGGAGGCCAAGGGCGAGTTGATCATCAGCGGCCGGCGCGGGGAACAGATCATCACCTGACGGGTGGGCGAACATGGCGTCGAGGGATTCCTTCGGGTATTGCTTCCCGGACATTTCGGGCGAACCGGACTGCGCCGGTGCGCGCAACGAATCCCCGTGCTTCCGCCGAGAGGCGCCGGGCGCCGACCCGGGGCGAATCCCCCCGCGGGGCGGGCGTCGGCGAGAGCAGGCGCGCGTCGACCTCGAGCAGGAGTTCTACTGCAAGGGGTTCGCGGACGGGGAACGCAGCGGCCTCGAGCAGGGGGAGCGCACGGGGACCGAAAACGCCTTGCGGCAGATCGACACGCTGCTGGAAAGCCTGCGCCGCACGGCCGCGGAGGTGGAGCAGCTGCAGGCGGAAGCCGCCCGGACGCACGAGTGGGAGCTGGTGCAGCTGGCTCTCGCCGTGGCCGGCAAGATCGTGGAACGCGAGGTCCGGGAGGACCCGGCCGCGGTCGCCGCGGTCGTACAGGCCGCCCTCGGCCGGGTCGAACACGCCGAGCGCATCACCATCCGCATGAACCCGGCCGACGTGGAGCGCCTGAACGGGCTGCGATCGCACATGCTGGAAACCCTCTCCGGCGGCGGCACGGCCGTTCTGTTCGAGGCCGACGACCACATCCGGGTGGGCGGGTGCCTGATCGAGTCCGACCGCGGGGACGTAGATGCCAGGATCGAGCAGCGTTTCCGGGTGGTGGAGGAGGCCTTTCGGGCCCAGTGGGGTGGTGAGCCCGACACGACGCCGCAGGACGACGGCCGATGAGCGCGGCGCTCGATCTGAGCCGGTATCGGGCGTGCCTGGAACGGGTGACCCCGGTGGAGGTGCAGGGGAAGGTCACCCAGGTGGTCGGCCTCGTGGTCGAGGCCTCCGGGCCGGCCTGCCGGCTGGGCGCGGTCTGCGACATCCACACCCGCGAACGCCGGCGTCCGCTGGCGGCCGAGGTGATGGGGTTCCGGGAGAACCGGGTGCTCTTGATGCCGCTCGAGGAGATCCGCGGGATCGCCCCGGGCTGCCGCGTCGTGGCGCGGCAGCAGCGGGCGAGCGTGCGCGTGGGATCCGAGCTGCTGGGGCGCGTGATCGACGGGCTCGGGCTGCCGATCGACGGCAAGGGCCCGGTCGGGCGGCGCAGCGGATTACCCGCTGTACGCCGCGGCGCTCAACCCCATGAGACGGCGGCGCATCCACGAGCCGCTCGATCTGGGCATCCGCGCCGTCAACGGCCTGCTCTCGGTCGGCTGCGGCCAGCGCATGGGCATTTTTGCCGGCTCGGGCGTGGGCAAGAGCATGCTGCTCGGCATGATCGCGCGCAAGACCGCGGCCGACGTCAACGTCATCGCGCTCATCGGCGAGCGCGGACGCGAGGTCAACGACTTCATCGAACGGGACCTCGGGCACGGAGGGCCTCGGGCGCTCGGTGGTGATCGTGGCCACCTCCGACCGGCTGCCGCTCATCCGCACGCGCGGGGCCTTTCTTGCCACGGCGATCGCCGAGTACTTCCGCGACCGCGGCTGCCGGGTGATCCTGATGATGGACTCGGTGACGCGCTTTGCCATGGCGCAGCGCGAGATCGGGCTCGCCGTCGGCGAGCCGCCGACCACCAAGGGCTACACGCCCTCGGTCTTCGCGCTGCTGCCCAAGCTCCTGGAGCGCGCCGGCACCGGCGACGGCCGGGGGTCGATCACCGGCCTCTACACCGTGCTGGTCGAGGGCGACGACATCAACGAGCCCGTCGCCGACGCCGCGCGCTCGATCCTGGACGGGCACATCGTGCTGACGCGGGAGCTGGCGACGCCAGAACCACTATCCCGGCCATCGACGTGCTCGGCAGCATCAGCCGCGTGATGGACGACATCGTCGACCCCGCCCACACGCACGAGCGCCGGCCGACTCAAGGAAACTCTCGCGACGTACCGCAAGGCCGAGGACCTGATCAACATCGGCGCCTACGTGGGCGGCAGCAACCCGCGGATCGATTTTGCCGTGAAGATGATCGACCGCCTGAACGCCTACCTGCGCCAGGGCGTCGACGAGACCGTGTCGTTCCCGGACAGCGCGGCCCAGCTGCACGCACTCTTCGGGGCAGGCGGCTGATGGCGTCGCAGGAAACCCAATCTCGGCGTTGCGCTGCATCGCGTGGGCGCTGCGGCGTACTCCGGGTACGCCTCGCGCCGCGCGACTTGCGCGCCTTGATCTTGGGCTTCCTGCGACGCCATCCGAAGCAGGGGTAAAACCCAAAGCCCGCGCGCCTTGGCTGACGGCCCGATACTTGTTTTTCAACCGCCTGCGACGTGCAGATAGCCGCATTTTCCAACGTTCAGGATGCCGGCATGTTTACCTTTCGCTTTGAAACTCTCCTTATGACCCGACGGCACGCCGAGGACGCCCTGCAGAAGGAGCTCTCGGACGCCAAGCGCGTCCTGTCGACGGAGCAGGCGCTGCTGCGGGAGTCCAGAGATACCCGCCGGCGCAGCCTGGCGGAGCTGCATCGGAGACAAGCCGAGGGCTTTCGCGCACCGGACCTCGCGCTGTTCGGCTCCTACCTTGACCGGCTCGCGCGGGAGATCGACGCGCGTCTGAAGCGGGTGGCGGCGGCCGAGCGCAGGGTCAACCAGCAGCGGCTGCTGGTCGTCGAGGCCATGAAGCGGCGCAAGGTCATCGAAAAGCTGCGCGAGAAGGACGAACGCGAGTTCCTCGAAACCCTCGCGCGCAACGAGCGCAAGTTCATCGACGAGGTCGCCACCGGCCGCCACGCGCGCGCTGCCGGGCGCATCCGCTGAGCCCGCCTCCCACCGTTCGCTCCACCGCCCCTTTCCCCCTGTCTGCCGGGTGCGTTTTGCCGGCCGCCGCGATCCGGTTTCTTCGAACGCCCGCGGAAAACATTGCCAGTCCCCCCGGGAAAATTTTGCCTGACGACCTCACCCGGTTCCCCGTCAGGCCTGCATCCACGGCCGCCGGGTGGCTCGCCTGCATAAATTTTGTGCCGTTATAACAAGCGGATGCCGGTTGATCCGCGCGTGGCTGCCCGGTGCGAGGGGCGGATGGCATGGCCGCTGCAAAGGGGCAGGTGGCACAAACCTTTTGGAGGAACGGAACCGCCCATGATCCTGATGTCACCTGTGCTGGATGCCGCCGCCCCACTCCCGACGTCTGCGCCGAGCAGCCGCCCCGAACCGGCCGGGGTCGGGCGCAGCGGCCGTCCGGACCCGGCTCCCAAGGCGTCCTTCCGCGACGAGCTGCGCGCCGTCGAAGCCGTGCAACGCGAGCGCGCCCCCGCCGACACGGAAGTGCGCGAGGGCAGGGCGGAACGGGCCGATTCCGGACCCGCGGCAACTCCGCCCGCAGAGTGCGAGTGCGAACGCCGGGACGAAACCGGCTCCCGCGAAAGCGATACGCAGCCCGCGGACGCGCTGATGGCGGCTTTGCTGCAGGCCTTATCGGCCGTGACCGGCAACGCCGTCGACGCTCCGGTCGCCCCGGCATCCGGGGCCGACGCGGCCCAAGAGGAGCAGGGGCAGGCCCCCTCCGAACTGCTCGAGCTTCTGCGGGAGATTCAAACGGCCCAGGAGGCGCTCGGCTCCGGTACCGGAGAGAGCACCGCAATCGCGTCGCTTTTGGAAAAGCTGAACGCTCTGACCTCCGGGAACGCCCAGGCCGCGCTGCCCGGGAAGGTCCACCAGATGCTGCGGGAGCTGCGCGAACACCTCTCCGGCATCGCCTGGGGCAGGCGCTGAAGGACGTCGCGGCCGCTGCGGAACAGACTGCGCCCGAATCGCTCCCGCCCGAAACGGCCCCCAGCGGCACACCGCCGGCGGACCCGGCGCGTGCCGCTGCCGGCGCCGGGGAAGAGATCCCGTCCATTGGCACGCGCGGTTTGGTTCAAGCCGAAGCGGACAAGGGCGCCCCTGCCTGGAAGACCACGGCCGGGCGTCGGGCAGCCGCCTCAGAGCCCGCCTCCGGCTCCGGCCGGACGGAGGCCGCGCAGGTCGAGTCGACCGAACGCCCCGCCGTCGCTGCAGCCGCCCCGATCCGGTCCGCCGGGCAACGGCAGGAAATGCCGGCGTCCCCGGACGCAGGGTCGCAGGCCGGCCAGGACGCCGGCCGGGTCCCGGACCCGGGCGTCGGGCAGCCTGCGGGTGCGACCCGCATGGAGCTGAGAACGACCTCCGCCGAGGAGCTGCCGCCGGCGGAAACGGCCGACCCGGTGACCCCCGTCGAGCAGGCGCCCGCGGACGCGCGCCTGACCCGGGTGCACGACGGCCGGCTGGAGCGCACGCTCGAGGCCGGGGCCGCCGCCGGCAAGGACAAGGAAGCGGCCGGGGCAGCGCGCACGGGCGTCTTCGATCAGATCGTGCAGCGTGCGGTCCTGCAGGTCAAAAACGAGCAGAGCGAAATCAAGATCGATCTCAAGCCGGAGTTCCTGGGCAACGTGCGCATGCAGATCGTGACCGAAAACCAGCAGGTGAGCGTGCGCATCCTCACCGAGGCGCCGGCCGTCCGGGACATGATCGAAACCGGCCTGCAGCAGCTGCGCTCCGAGCTCCAGAGCCAGGGGCTGCAGGTGGACCGGCTCGAGGTCTCGGTGTCCGAGGACTACCGCGAGCCGCGGCGCCGGCAGGGCAAGGCCGGGGAACGCGGCGAGGACGCGCGGGTCGCCGCGGTCGACGAGACGGATCGATCCACCGCGACCGATCGCACGGAGCCGGCCTATTTCCGGCAGCGGCCCTCGGCCCGGCGATCGACGGTCGACATGTTCGTGTGAAACACACCCCGCGGCAACGCGGGTACAGAAAAGAGGGGACACCATGACCATCAGCGCACTTTCGGCACTCACCGGCAGCGCGACGACTTCCACCACTTCGTCCGGCTCGACCGATTCGACCACGATGGGCAAAGACGCGTTCCTGAAACTGCTGGTCACCCAGCTGCAGCACCAGGACCCGCTCAACCCCGCGGACAGCACGGAGTTCACCTCCCAGCTCGCGCAGTTCAGCTCGCTGGAGCAGCTGAACAACGTCAACGAGAACCTGGCCTCCCTCAAGCAGTACCAGGCCTCGATCAACAACGCCCAGGCCGTGTCCTTCATCGGGAAGGAGGTCGTGTCCAAGGGCAATACGATCGAGGCGAAATCGGGCCAACCCGTCGCCTGCGAGTTTGAGCTTGCCAAAGCGGCCAAGCGCGCAGTCGTCAGCATCTACGACTCGACCGGCGCGTTTGTGAAAGACGTGGTCGCCACCAGCCTCAATGCCGGGAAGCAGACGGTCAGCTGGGACGGCAAGGACCGCAACGGGAACACGGCGGCGGACGGGGCCTACACCTTCGAGGTCCAGGCCGAGGGTTCCAGCAAGGAGACCGTCGCGGCCACCACCTACTCCAGGGGTACGGTCAGCGGCGTGACCTTCCAGGACGGCATCACCTACCTGACGCTTGGAAGGGGCAAGGTCGCCATCGGGGACGTGGTCCAGATCACGCAAACGGCCGGTTCCACCAACGGATAAAAACGGCAATCCATCCCAAATCGGAGGAGTCATCCCATGATCGCATCGCTTTACGCCGGCATTTCGGGTCTCAGCGCGCAGGCCACGGCCATGACCGTGATCGGCGACAACATCGCCAATGTGAACACCACGGCCTTCAAGAGCAACACCTCGCACTTCGCCAACATCCTCAGCAGCTCGCTCGGGGGGGAGTCCGCGACCTCCGGCGTCGGCCGCGGGGTCGAGTTCTGGGGGGCCAGCGCGCAGTGGACTCAGGGGTCCCTCGAGAACTCCGCCAACTCCACCGACCTCGCCATCAACGGCAAGGGGTTCTTCATGGTCGAGGACACGACCGGGTCGCGCTTCTACACCCGCGCGGGGGCCTTCAGCTTCGACAAGGAAGGCTACCTCGTCAACCCCGACGGCCTGCGCCTGCAGGCCTACCAGCTCGACCGCAACGGCAACGTCGGCGGCATCAGCGACGTTTACGTCCCCGGCGAGCGCATCTCGCCGCCCTCGGCCACGACCGAGTTCAACTTCGACATCAACCTGAGTTCGGCCGCGGTCGCGGGCGACACGTACACCACCTCGCAGACCGTCTACGACTCGCTCGGCAACGCCGTCCCCATGACGCTCACTTTCACCCGGCAGGCGGCCGCCCGGACCTGGGCGGTGACCGGGTCGATCCCGACCACGGCCGGCACGGGCGTGACCTTCGGCGGGGCCGCCAGCACGAACATCGTCTTCGACGCCAGCGGCGCCATGATCACCCCTGCCGCCGACGTCACGGTCGCCATGGCCCTGACCAACGGCGCCACCACGCCGCTGAGCCTGACCTGGGACTTCTACAACGCCGGCGTCAGCCACGGCGATGTCACCGGGTTCTCCTCCACCTCGGGCACGACCTTCCAGTACCAGGACGGGTACCCGGCGGGCAGCCTGCGCAGCATCGGGGTGGACGAGGAGGGGGTCGTCACGGCAAACTACAGCAACGGCGAGATGACCTCGCTCTTCCAGGTGAGCCTGGTGGATTTCCCGAGCTACGAAGGCCTGAGCAAGATGGGCAAAAACCTCTACGCGGAATCGCTCGCCTCCGGGCAGGCTCTGCCCGGCGTGGTCGGCAACGGCCGCCTCGGCAGCATCGCGCCGAGCAGCCTCGAGATGTCCAACGTCGACCTCGCCCAGGAGTTCGTGAAGATGATCACCACGCAGCGGGCCTTCCAGGCCAACTCCCGGGTGATCACCACCAGCGACGAGATTCTGCAGGAGCTGATCAACATCAAGCGGTAATGAGGGGCCAAGGGGTCAACTTGAACCCTGAACCCTGAACCCTGAACACTTCACCAGAGGTTTTCCCATGATCAGCGTGACGCGCCTGAACGACTCGACTCTCATGATCAACGCGGAGGCCATCCAGTCGGTGGAGGCCAACCCCGACACCGTCATCACCTTTCTCAACCGCGACCGGCTCATCGTGAAGGAACGCGCCGACGAGGTCAGCCGGCGCATCGTGCAGTATCGCCGGGTCGTGCAGCAGGAGGCCTCGGCCGTCTGCGCGGGAGGGTATCGCCCGGCCGCCTGACGTTGCCCGGGTCCGCGGCCGGCGTCAAAGACTTGACTCCGGCCGCAGCTCCCGCCCGAATCCCCGATCCTCGTCCCGGCACCGGCGCCACCGACCTGCGCCCCGTCGGGCCCGGCGCGTCCGCGCCAGGCCCCGTTTCCCGCCCCCCCGTCCGCCGATCTCCCGAAGCGTGGCATACCTCTTGCTGTTTCCATTGTGCGGGTCGGTCCGGCCGGTGCGACCGGGCGGACCCCTGTGTCGAACCGGCGAGGAGCGATTCATGTCCAACAAACTGGTGACCATTCTGGTAGGCGTGCTGTTCGTGCTGGTGCTGGCGCTGGGCGGCGGGATGTTCATGATCTGGACCAAGCTCTCGACTGTCAGCGCGGCGGCCGCCAAGGTCGAGGACGACAAGGGGGCGGAAAAACCCAAGCCCGAGCAGATGGGCAAAGTCATCTCGCTCGACACCTTCGTGGTCAACCTGGCCGATCCCGGCGGCAACCGCTACCTGCGCATCACCATGGACCTGGAGGTGGTCGGCGACAAGAAGTCGGATGACAAGAAGGCGGAGGAGGAGGTGACCCGGCGCGTGCCCCAGATGCGGGACACCATCCTGATGATCCTCCCGACCAAGCGCTACGCCGACATCAGCACGACCGAGGGGAAAACGGCGCTGCGGGAAGAGCTGACCGGGGCGCTGAACGGGCTGCTGCCCGGCGCCAAGATCGCCCGGGTCTATTTCAAAGAATTCGTGATCCAGTAGCAGGAACCCGATGCCCGACCAGATTCTGAGCCAAGAGGAGATCGACGCCCTGCTGTCCGCGATGGACAAGGGGGACGTCGATCTGGAGCCGCCGAAGGGGGAGCCCGAGGCCACCCCCTACAACCTCACCTCCCAGAACATCATGCTCCGGGACCAGTTCAGTGCCCTGGAGGAGGTCTACGACAAGTTCGCCGCGCTGCTGAACGGGTCGCTTTCCGCCATGCTGCAGCGCTCGATCGAGGTCGAGTTCGTCACGACCGAGATGGTCAAGTACCAGGAGTGCATCAGCGCCTTCTCGAGCCCCACGAGCTTCATCATCTTCACCATGGAGCCCCTGATCGGGTCGGCGCTGCTCGCGATCGAGCCGAACCTGGTGTTCTCGATCATCGACTGCATGTTCGGCGGCAAGGGCAAGCCGATCAACCGCGTGCGCGAGTTCACGCACCTGGAGCGGCGCATGATCGGCAAGCTGGCCGACGAGGTGCTGGGGCAGCTCCAGAAGGCCTGGCAGATCGTCCAGCCGGTCAGCATCAGCATCAAGAAGACCGAGACCAAGCCGGAGTACGTGCACCTGGTTTCCCCGCACGATATGATGGTGGTCATCGTCTTTTCAGTGAAGGGCAAGGAGTTCTCCGGCAACCTGCACTTCTGCCTCTCCTACCTCATGCTGGAGCCAATAAAGGAGAAGCTTTCCTCCAAGTACCAGCGCGAGAAGGACATCGAAAACACCTGGAACCGCCAGCTGCAGCAGCTGCTGCAGGAGACCCCGGTGACCCTCATCGCCGAGCTCGGCCGCACGCAGCAGACGATCGGCAGCATCCTCAACCTGCAGACCGACGACGTCATCCTGCTGCCGACCGGGCCGGAGGACCACATCGTCATCTCGGTGGACCACGTGGCCAAATACCTCGCCTACCCGGGAGTCATCAAGGGCAACCGGGCGGTGGAGATCTCGACGCTGCTGAACCGCAACGGAGGCACGCTCTGAATGGGCACGACGACCGACACGCGATCCGACACCGGAGCGGCACCGGCCGCGGATGCGGCCCCTCCCGGCGCTGGGGCGCCCGCCAACATGGAATTCATCCTGGACATCCCATTGGAGGTGACCGTCGAGCTCGGGCGGACCAAGCTGCTCATCCACGAGCTGCTCAAGCTGGGGCAGGGGTCGGTGATCGAGCTCTCGAAGCTGGCCGGCGAGACCCTCGAGGTGCTCGCCAACCAGAAGCTCATCGCGCGCGGCGAGGCGGTGGTCATCAACGAGAAATTCGGCGTGCGGCTGACGGAAGTGGTCAGCCCCATGGAGCGGGTCGAGAGGCTGCGATGACCGGCGCCCCCGAGCTGTGGCCGTCGGCCCTGAACATGGTCGCCGCGCTGGCGGTCGTCCTGGGCGGCATGTTCCTGCTCGTGCACGTGGCCCGGCGCTATCTGCACCGCGCCGGAGCGACGGCGGGCGGGCAGCTCGTGCGCACGGTGGCGTCCCATCCGCTCGGGGTCAAGAAATCCATCGCGCTCGTCGAGGTCCCCGGCTGCGTCCTGGTGCTGGGGCTCTCCGGGGACCGCATCCAGGTGCTGACCCGCATCCGGGACCCCGAGGCGCTCGAACGACTGCGCAGCCGATCGGCGGCCGCGCCCGCGTCCTTCACCGAGCAGCTGGCCCGGCTGGGGCTGCGCCGCACCCCGGCCGACCCCGAGGAGTGAGATGTCCGCGCTGCGACCCACCCATTCGCCTCGCCGCACCCCGGCGCGCCTGCTCGCCGCAGCGGCCCTGACGCTCATCTGGCTGCTGCCGGCCTGCGCCGCGGCAGCGCAGGGGGCCGGCGGCGTGACGACCCCGTATTTCAGCCTGGGGGTATCGCCGGGCGAAGACCCCTCGCGCTCGACCGTCGTGCTGCAGATCTTCCTGCTCATGACGGTGCTGTCGCTCGCGCCGGCGATCCTGATCATGGTGACCTCCTTCACCCGCATCGTGATCGTGCTGTCGCTGTTGCGGCGCGCGCTCGGCACCATGCAGCTGCCGAGCAACCAGATCGTGATCGGATTGGCGCTGTTCCTCACCGTGTTCATCATGGCCCCGGTGTGGCAGAAGATCAATCAGGCGGCGCTGCAGCCCTACCTGAACAAGACGATCAGCGGCGAACAGGCGCTCGAGAGCGCCACGGGGCCGCTGCGCGATTTCATGTTCCGTCAGACCCGCGAAAAGGACCTGTCTCTCTTCGTGGACATTTCCAAAATGAAGCGGCCGCAGAACCGGGACGAGATCCCGACGAGCGTCCTGATCCCCTCGTTCATCATCAGCGAGGTCAAGACCGCCTTCGAGATCGGGCTGTTGCTGTACGTGCCGTTTTTGATCATCGACATGGTGGTGGCGGCCGTGCTGCTCTCGATGGGCATGATGATGCTGCCGCCGGTCATGGTGTCGCTGCCTTTCAAACTGCTGCTGTTCGTGCTGGCCGACGGGTGGTACCTGCTGATCGGCTCGCTGGTCAAGAGCTTCGGGTGAACGGGGAGGGGACGTGAACGCCGACTACATCACCGGGTTTTTCTACGAGGCCATCAAGCTGTCCATCCTGCTCTCGGCGCCGATGCTGCTGGCCGGGCTCGTGGTCGGGTTGCTGGTGAGCATTTTCCAGGCGGCCACCTCCATCAACGAGATGACCCTCACCTTCATCCCGAAAATGCTGGCGGTCGCCGCCGCCCTCATCTTTTTTTTCCCCTGGATGATGCAGACCCTGGTCGGGTTCACCGAGCAGATGTTCATGAACATGAACCAGTTCATCCGCTGAGCGGGGCGCGCCATGGCCTCCCTTTCCGTATCGCTGCCGCAGCTGCATCTCTTCCTGCTGGTCTTCCTGCGCACCGGCGCCTTTCTCATGTCCATTCCGATGCTGAACGCCCCCAGCGTCCCGGTCATCTTCCGGATCGCCCTGGCGCTGGCGGCGAGCCTGCTGATGCTCCCCGCGCTCGGCCTCAGCCCGCCGGCCGTGTCCCCGGACGTGTTCTCGCTGGCGGCGGCGGCGGCCGGCGAGGTGCTGATCGGGCTGCTGGCCGGGGTCGCCATCCGCCTGGTCTTCGAAGGGGTCCAGATGGCGGGAGAGCTGGCCGGTTACCAGATGGGACTCGCGATCGCCGAGGTGATCGACCCCACCTCGGAAGACCAGGTGGCCATCCTGGCCCAGTTCACCAGTCTGCTGGCGACGCTGGTGTTCCTGCTGCTCAACGGCCACCACCTGTTCATCCGCACGCTGGTGGAGAGCTTCCAGCTGGTGCCGCCGTTCGGGTTCCACGCCGCCGCACCGGTCCTGGATCGGCTGGTGCGGCTCACGGCCGAGGCGTTCGTCATCGGCATCAAGGCCGGGGCCCCGGTCATCGTCGCGCTGCTGCTGACGACGGTCGCCTTCGGCCTGGTGGCCCGCACGGTGCCGCAGATGAACATCTTCGTGGTGTCCATGCCGGTCAACATCGCCGTGGGCCTGCTGTTCTTCGGCCTGAGCCTGCCGCACCTGGCCGGCTACCTGGGGGATCTCTTCGGGGGGGTGGCGCCCAACGCCGTCTCGCTGCTGAGGCCCATGTAGGGAGAACCCGTGGCGGACACCACCGGCCAAGACCGCACCGAACGCGCAACCGCCAAGCGGCGCCAGGACGCGCGCAAACGCGGCCAGGTGGCGCTCAGCCGTGAGATTCCCTCCACCCTCATCCTGATGACCGTGCTCGGCGTTCTCACCTTCGCTGGCGGGCACCTCGTGGACCGCCTGACCGCGCTGGTGGCCGGCATGTACGCCAACCTGCACACGACCCGGCTGCAGAGCGTCAACGACGCGGGAGCCCTGGCCTACGACCTCATGCAGACCGCGCTCATGCTGCTGATGCCCGTCTGCCTGCCGCTGCTGATCGTCGGGGTGGCCGGCAACGTCGCGCAGATCGGCCTCGAGTTTCACGCCGAGAGCATGGCACCCAAGTTTTCGAAGCTCGACCCGCTCTCCGGGATGAAGCGCATCGTCTCGGCGCGCGGGTTGGTGGAGCTGGCCAAGTCCATCCTGAAGCTCGCCGTGGTGGGCCTGATCGCCTGGTCGGTGGTCGCCGGGTACCTGGCCGAGTTCCCGTCGCTCGTGCGGCTGGACCTGGGCCACATCTGGGCGTTCACCCAAGCGGGCGCGTTCAAGATCGTCTTTTACGTCACCCTCGCGCTCCTGGTGCTGGCGGTGCTCGACTACGCCTACCAGCGCTGGCAGTACGAGCAGAGCCTCAAGATGACCAAGCAGGAGGTCAAGGACGAGCGCAAGCAGTCCGAAGGCGACCCGCAGGTCAAGGCCCGCATCCGGTCGCTCCAGCGCCAGGCGGCCTATCAGCAGATGATGGCCGAGGTGCCCAAGTCGGACGTGGTCATCACCAACCCGACCCACCTGGCGATCGCGCTCCGGTTCAACCCCTCCGAAATGGCCGCCCCGCGCGTGGTCGCCAAGGGCGCCGACTTCATCGCCGAACGCATCCGCGAGATCGCCCGCGAACACCGGGTGCCTGTCGTCGAAAACAAGACCCTGGCGCGGGCGCTCTACAAGATGGCCGAGATCGGCGATTACGTCCCCGTGGACCTCTACCGCGCTGTGGCGGAAGTCCTGGCCTACGTCTACCGGCTCAAGGGGAAGCACAGTCTGTAGAGCACCGGAATCAGGATGCAGTGCACAGGGTTCGGGGTTCAGGGTTTGTCTCTGAGGGGTCAGAGTTCAGGGTTCAGGGGTCAGGCAACGAAAAGGACCGTGCGAGGTTTCCATTTTTCTGATTTTCCCTGAACCCTGACCGCTACGTCCTCTGCCTGAACCCCGAACCCTGAACCGTAAACGCCGCGTATCCGTTCTCTCCCGCCCCCATTTTGCCGACCGACAGCTCGTCAGCCCGTCGCCGTGCGTCGCCGACAAAATTTTGTCGCTGTGGGTCTCGCCCGTCGGCGCGCACCCCTGACGTCGGAGCGTGCGCGGGCCCAAGCCGTCGGGCCGCCGCGCGTGCCGGCCTCAACCGGTGGGGGAGTTTCCGCCCGGGCGCCGGAGCACGCGCCTGTTTGTCTACACAACCACATCGGAGCCGCAGGGCACGCCCCGCGGCCGCCCGGGTGCCGGAACGGGAACCGACAGGCGGCATGGAAAATGCACAATCCTCCTTCCGGTTTTAGAACCGCACCGGAGCGGTCTGAACAGGAAGGAAGGACATGGCGGTCGCACAGAGCACATCGATACCGGAACCCCTGACGCGGGTCACCCGCAACAGCGACATCTCGCTCGCCATCGCGGTGGTGTGCATCCTGGGATTCATGGTCATCCCGCTGCCGACCTTTCTCCTGGACCTGCTGTTGACCTTCAGCATCACCTTTTCGCTCGTCATCCTGCTGGTCGCCATGTACATCCAGCGGCCGCTCGAGCTCTCGTCCTTCCCCTCCATCCTGCTGCTCACGACCCTGTTCCGGCTGTCGCTCAACATCGCGACCACGCGGATCGTGCTGCTGCACGGGAATGAAGGCACCGCCGCCGCGGGCAACATCATCAAGTCCTTCGGCGGGTTCGTCGTCGGCGGCAACTACGTCGTCGGGATGATCGTGTTCACCATCCTGGTGGTCATCAACTTCGTCGTCATCACCAAGGGCGCCGGCCGCATCGCCGAGGTCGCCGCCCGCTTCACCCTGGACGCCATGCCCGGCAAGCAGATGAGCATCGACGCCGACCTCAACGCCGGGTTCATCAACGAGCAGGAAGCACGGCGGCGGCGCGAGATCCTCTCGCGGGAGGCCGAGTTCTACGGGGCCATGGACGGCGCCAACAAGTTCGTGCGCGGGGACGCCGTGGCCGGCATCCTCATCACCGTGATCAACATCGTGGGCGGGCTGGCGATCGGGGTCTTCCAGAAGAACATGCCCTTTGCCCTCGCGGCTCAGAACTACACCCTGCTGACCGTCGGCGACGGCCTGGTGACCCAGATCCCCGCGCTCATCATCTCGACCGCGGCGGGCATCATCGTCAGCCGCGCGGGCAACGAGTCCAGCCTCGGCAGCGAGATCACCAGCCAAGTCTTCTTTCACCCGCGCGCCATCGGGATGGTGTCGGGCGTCCTGTTCGGTTTCGCGCTGATCCCCGGCCTGCCGACCGTTCCCTTTCTGGTGATGGCGGCCCTGGCCGGAACGCTGTCCTACAGCCTGGTGCAGGCGCGGCGGAAGATGGCCCAGGCCGAGGACGCCCAGAAGCAGATCGAGAAGGCGCCCGCCTCCGATACCCTGACCTGTCTGCCGCCCCTGGACGTCCTCGGGATCGAGGTCGGCTACAGCCTCATCCCGCTGGTGGACGCGGAGCAGAACGGGGAGCTGCTCGAGCGCATCAAGGCCATCCGGCGCCAGATGGCCTTCGACCTCGGGATCATCATCCCGCCGGTGCACATCCAGGACAACATGCAGCTGGGGGCGGGGGAGTACGTCATCCTGCTGAAGGGCAACGAGGTCGCCCGCGCCGAGCTCATGCCCAACCACTGCCTCGCCATGAACCCCGGCAACGCCGACGGCCAGGTCGACGGCGTCGCCACGCGCGAGCCGACCTACGGCCTGCCGGCGGTCTGGATTCGCGAGAACGCGAAGGAAAACGCGCTGACCAAGGGCTTCACCGTGGTGGACGTCGCCACGGTCATGACCACCCACCTCTCGGAGGTCATCCGGCGCCACGCCCACGAGCTCCTGGGCCGGCAGGAGGCCCAGCAGATGCTCGATCACCTCAAGCAGTCCCACCCCAAGGCGGTCGAGGAGCTGGTGCCCAACCTGCTGAGTCTCGGGGTCGTGGTGAAGGTGCTGCAGAACCTGCTGCGCGAGCAGCTCCCGATCCGCGACCTGCTCGCCATCCTCGAGATCCTCGGGGATTGGGCGCCGGCCACCAAGGACTCGGACCTGCTGACCGAACACGTGCGTCACGGCATGGCCCGCACGTTGACCAAGATGCACGTGGGCCCCGACGGCCGCATGGCGGTGATCACCCTGGGGCCCGCGGTGGAAACCGCTCTCGTGGAGGCGTTGCAGAAAGGCGACCACGGCCGGGTGCTTGCCCTCGACCCGGCCGCAGCCAACCGCATGATGTCGAGCCTCGGTCGCATGATCGAGCGGTGCACCGCCATGAACCTCCAGCCGCTGGTGCTCTGCTCGGCCCCGGTGCGGCTGTGTTTCAAACGTCTGGCCGACCGGTTCATCCCGAACCTGTTCGTGCTGTCCTATGAAGAAATTCTGAACACGGTGGAGATCCGGTCGATCGGGTCGGTGGAGCTCTCCGATGCAGATTAAGCGTTTCGAAGCCAAGACGATGACGGCGGCCCTGAAGATGGTCAAGGACGAGTTCGGGCTGGAGGCGGTCATCCTGTCCGCGAGGACCCTGCGCCGCAACGGCCTCTTCGGGGCGGGTCGCCCCACCGGCGTCGAGGTTACCGCCGCCCGGGACTACGCCTGGCCCGGTGGTGCCGAGCCGATGCGGCCGACGGCCGTTGCGCCGGCGGGCGGGCCGGACGCCGGCGACCGGCGCGGGCTGTTCCAGTCGCTCAACGAGGGGCTGCGGTCGCTCGGACGGCGTCGGACGGCGGCGGATTCGGAGTCCGACCCGGGAAGCTCCCCCGCACTGGCGGAGCTGCACCAGCACCTCCTCGGCCAGGAGGTGGCGCGCGAGGTCGCGGCCGACCTGATCGGCCAGATCCGGCGCATGCCGGGCTACGACCCGCTTCTGGCGGCGCATCAGCTGCGGCCCCACGCGGCGGCGGTGCTGCACGACATGGGGGTCCGCCGAGCCGTCGGCACGGTGGACCCGGGGACCCCGCGCCGAGTCGCGCTCGTCGGGCCGGCCGGGGCGGGCAAGACGACGCTCGCGATCAAGCTCGCGCTGGCGGAATCGCTCGGGAAGGGCCGTCGCGTCGCCCTGATGACCCTGGACGACCAGCGGATCGGGGCCGTGGAGCAGCTCAAGATTTACGCGGGCATCCTGGGTCTGCCGATGCAGGTGGCCCCGACGGCCGACGAGGCGCCCGGCAAGCTCAAGGCCCTCGGGCCGGCGGACGTGATCGTCATCGACACCCCGGGCGTGAGCCCTGGAGAAACCGGCCGGCGCGACGAGGTGCAGCGCACGCTCGCCGCCCTGTCGTGCCGCGAGATTCACCTGGTGCTGAACGCCTGCACGCGGGAGCCGGACGCACTCGCGGTGGTCGAAGGCTGGAAGGGCGCCCCGGTCGGGCACCTGGCCTTCACCCGCCTGGACGAGGCCTGCAGCTGCGGGAGCCTGCTGAACCTGCTGATCCGCACCCGGCTGCCGCTGTCCTACCTGGGCACGGGCCCTCGCATCCCCGAGGACCTGGCCGAGCGTCCCGCCGAGATGCTGCTCTCCCGGGTGCTGCCCGGCGCGTCCGAGGCGGTGGAGGTCCGGATGCCGGCAGGGGTCGCGTCGGCGAACGCCGGGGCGAGTCTGGTGGCCAACCGCAGCTCGGACCTCTACCACCGACCCGATTGCAAGTGGGTGCGCAAGATCAAGGCCGAAAACCTGGTTCGATTCGCTTCGACCGCCGAGGCCGAGGCCCGGCACTTCATTCCGTGCCGGAACTGCAGCCCGGACGCCCCCGGCGCCGAGGACCTTGCCGCAACGAGGGAAGGGCGGCGGATTTCCGCCTACCGCTAACCCGAACGAGAACGAGGAGACTGCTCCCGGATGACTGCCACCACCATTCCCTCGAACAAGGTGATCCCGCTGCAGCGACGCGGCTCGGCCCATACGGAGGACGACACCCCCCGGCGCCGGAAACCGCACACGCGGGTGGTCGCCATCACCAGCGGCAAGGGCGGGGTCGGAAAGACCAACATCGTGGCCAATCTCGGCTTCACCCTGAGCCAGCTCGGGAAAAAGGTCATCATCCTGGACGCCGACCTGGGCCTGGGGAATCTGGACGTGCTGCTCGGGGTGGCCCCCAAGCACAACATCTCCCATGTCATCCGCGGCGAGAAGACGATCGCCGAGATCCTCGAAAACGGCCCGGGCGGCATGAAGATCCTGCCGGCGGCCTCCGGGGTCCAGGAGCTCACCCAGCTCACCCACGACCAGAAGATGCAGTTTTTCACGGACCTGGACCGGCTGATCGACGAAATGGACGTGCTGCTGATCGACACCGCCGCCGGCATTTCGTCCAACGTGATGGACTTCAACGTCATGGCGCACGAGATCATCGTGGTGGTGTCGCCGGAGCCGACCTCGATCACCGACGCGTACGCGCTGATGAAGGTGCTGTCGCTCAAGTACTCGGAGAAGTCGTGCAAGCTGCTCGTGAACATGGCCGCCTCGCCCAAGGAGGCCCAGGATGTCTACCGGCAGCTGGAGCTGGTCACCGAGCGCTTTCTGGACATCCACATCGACTACCTCGGATACGTGATGCGCGATGACAAGCTGGCGCGCGGGGTGAAGCACCAGCGGCTGGTCAGCGACCTCTACCCGGAATCCAGGGCGAGCCGCTGCTTCACCGATCTCGCGCGCCGCATGGCCCGGCTCGCGCCGCCGAGCCGGCCCAAGGGCAACACCAACCTGTTCTGGCACCACCTGGTGCGCAGCACCTCCATGTGAGGGCCGCGCCGGGACCCTGTTCGAAGCAACGCATACCCCATCGACCCGCGATCGATGGACGTTCGTCTCGGGAGACCCGCATGCACATGCAACTGGCAGAACGCCGCAGTCCCAGAGTCCCGGCCAAGAAACGGCCGGCCTACCGGGAGCAGCTCCTTAACGAATACCTGCCCTACGTCAAACGGATTGTGCAGCGCATCGCGACCCACCTGCCGTCCAGCGTCGACGTGGAGGACCTGATGAACGTCGGCGTGATCGGCCTGATCCAGGCCGTGGACCGCTACGACCCCAAGCGCGACAACAAGTTCATGACCTACGCCATTTTCCGGATCAAGGGCGCGGTCCTGAGCGAGCTGCGCTCGCGCGATTATCTTTCGCGTTCCAGCCGACGCAGGCTGCGCGAGATGGAAACCGCCTGCCAGCGCCTGGAGCAGCGGCTGGGGCGCGACGCCGACGACCACGAGGTCGCCCGGGAGCTTGGGGTCGACCTGGAGGAGCTCCACCGCACCAAGCAGATGTCCAGCATTTCGTTCATCAGCTTCGAGGAACTCGGGGTGTCCTCGCGCGACGAGAAGGAAAAGCTGATGAACTACCTCGTCCACCACGAGGACGACGCTCTGTCCCAGACCCGTCTCAAGGAGCTCAAGTCCGCCCTGACCCAGGCGATCGAGCAGCTGCCCGAGAAGGAACGGATGGTGATCTCGCTCTACCACCTGGACGAGCTGACCATGAAGGAAACCGGGGAGGTGCTGAACATCACCGAGTCCCGGGTGTCCCAGATCCACTCGCAGGCCATCATGCGCCTGCGCAGTCGGCTGCGAAAGGAGCGTCTGCTCGACGACATCGACTGATCCCGGCGTGGGGGGCGCCGGCGAACGTCAGGAGGATTTGACCCGTGGAACCGGTCATCTATCCCACCACAATCGCCCCCGTGGCTCACCCCGATCGCGTCAAGCGGCCCGAGCCGCGGAGGGACGGCGACAGGGAATCGGCCTTCGCCCGGTACCTGCGGCGCCGGCAGGAGGATTCCGACGCCCGCGATTCCCCCGAGGACGCGGAACCCCGGCAGGCGGCTGCGCCCGCGGCGGAACACCGCGAGAGCGCCGGGGGGGCGAACGCGGTGCCCGAGCCCGCGGACCCGGGGGCTGCCAAGAAGCTGATTGATGTGCGGGTGTGATCCGAGCGCACCCGGCCGGAGGAGGCACGATGGGATTTCTGGAACTGGTGACGGTGGACGGGGTACGCGACGGTGTTCAGGTGCTGCTGTGCGGGGTGGTCCTGGCCTGCCTGGCGTGCCGCCGGCTGACGGCGTCGCGTCGGGCGGAGGTGCGGCCGGCGCCGCTTGCCGCCTTCGCCGACGAGGTGGGGCTTCAGAGCCTGCGCCAGCAGGCGGAGCAGGCGCTGGCCGCGATCGAGCAGGCCGTGCGGGCCGAGCGCCTGCAGTTGAACCGATGGATGGCACCGATCGACCCGGGCGGGGCCGCCGCGGCGGACCCCGAACCCGCGGATCTCGTTCCCTTCCGTCTGGGCGGGGGCGAACCCGGCGCGGCCGCCTCGTACGACGCGTTGCCCCGGCTGGCCGCCGGGGGCCTGACGCCGCGCGAGCTTGCCGCCCAGACCCGCATGCCGGCCGGGGAGATCGAGCTTGCGCTCAAGTTGCGACGGCTCAACGCTTGAGCGGCCGGGGCGGAGATAGGCAAAATCTGCCGACGGGCGCGCTGCGCGCGGCCGTCGGGGCGGCAGGGACCCGCCCCGCGGGCGCAGCGACGGCCGGCGAAATCGTGGTACGGCTCTTGCTTTGATCATGCGTAACCAATCGGGAGGGAAGGGACATGCCGGGTGAAATCTACATGGCGGCCGCGGCCGCACTGGCCTACGAAAAGCGGCTCGAGGTGATCGCCAACAACCTGGCCAACGTCAACACCGCGGGGTTCAAGCGTGACGAAGTGTCGTTCCGGGCCTACCTGACATCTGCCGAGGGCCAGGCCCAGGCCGTTCAGCCGCCCTACCAGACCCCCCAGGCGGGCTCCTCATTCTGGATTTCCTACGAGAGCCGCACCGACTTCTCGCCCGGGCCGCTGAAGATGACGGGCAACCCCCTGGACGTGGCCTTGAACGGCAAGGGGTTCTTCAGCGTCGAGTCCCCGAGCGGAACGGTGTACACGCGGCGCGGCAACTTCACCATCAGCTCCGAGGGCGGGCTGGTGACCCAGGAGGGCTGGCCGGTGCAGGGCGAGGGCGGCGGCGAGATCCGCATCGAGGGCCGCAACGGCGGTCCGAACGGGGTCGAGGTCAGCATCGGCAAGGACGGCACGGTGCAGGTCAACGGGCGCCAGGTCGGGCGGCTCAACGTCGAGGACTTCCCCCAGGCCGGGAGCCTCGTGCGCACCGAGAAGGGCTATTTCCAGACGGCCGGCGGAGCGGCCGGCGAGCCGGTGGAGGACATTTCCGTGGCGCAGGGCTACCTCGAGATGGCCAACGTCGACGCCGTGCACGGCATGGTCGAGATGATCGAGATCCTGCGCGGCTACGAGTCCTACCAGCGGGTCATCCGCGCCGTGGACGAGGTGAACGCGAAGAGCATCAGCGAAGTGGGGCGGACCACCTGAGACACGCCCCCGGACCCGAATGGGCCGCCCGCGCGCGGCCCGGCAACGCCGAGGAGGACGAATGATCCGCAGCATGTGGGCCGCCGCGTCCGGCATGCAGGCCCAGACCATGAACATCGATGTGATCGCCAACAACCTGGCGAACGTCACCACCACCGGGTACAAGCGCAGCCGCGCCGAGTTCCAGGACCTGCTCTACGAGACGATGCAGCCCCCCGGCGGGTCGACCTCCGAGAACACCCAGGCGCCCACGGGCATCCAGCTCGGGCACGGCGTTCGCCCGGTGGCGATTGCGAAAAACTTCAGCGAGGGCGAGCTCCAGATGACCAAGAACGAGCTGGACCTCGCGATCGAGGGCAACGGGTTCTTCCAGGTGACGCAGTCGACCGGGACCACGGCCTTCACGCGCGCCGGAGCCTTCAAGCTCGACAAGGACGGCCGCATCGTCACCTCGGACGGCCTGCTGCTCAACCCCGAGATCAGCGTCCCGAGCGACGCCATCTCGCTGTCGGTCGGCGTGGACGGGACCGTGAGCGTGCTGCAGGCCGGCGCCACCACCCCCCGGCAGCTGGGCAACATCCAGCTCGCGCGATTCACCAACCCGGCCGGGCTGCAGAGTCTCGGCAAGAACCTGTTCCTGCCGACCGACGCCTCCGGCACGGCCATCACGGGCACGGCCGGTGACAACAACTTCGGCACGATCGCCCAGGGGTTCCTCGAGAGCTCGAACGTGAGCGTCGTCGACGAGATGGTCAACATGATCACGGCCCAGCGGGCCTACGAGACCAACAGCAAGGTCGTGCAGGCCTCGGACGACATGCTCCAGACGGCCAACAACCTGAAACGGTAGGGCCCCATGCACGCAACTCAACGCACGGCCGAGGGATGGGTGAGGGCAATCGCCGCGCTGGTCCTGCTGGCCGCCGCCGTCTTTCCCGCCGTCGCTTCCCCGCTGACCAGCGTCCGGGTGTACGACCGGGCCGAGGTCGATTCGGACCAGATTCTGCTCGAGTCCATCGCCCGCATCGACGGCGCCGACGCGGACCGGGTGCGCGAGCTGAAGGCGGTCGTGATCGGCCGGGCGCCGCTGCCGGGCAAGACCCGGGTCGTGGAGCAGGCCCTCGTCCTCGCCCGGCTGAGGCAGTGCGGGTTCGACCCGGCCGGCCTCGACCTGCAGGTGCCCCCCGAGATCACGGTCGGCCGCAGCTCGACCACCATCGGCCGGGAGCAGGTGGAGGAGATCCTGCGCGCCTACATCCGCCAGCACGGCGGCGAAGGCGTGCGCATCAAGGAGATCCGCGTCACCGACACGCTGGTGCTGCCGCAGGGCCCGCTGACGACGCGCGTCCTGGCGCCGAAGTCCACCGAGTTCGTCGGCACGGTCCCGCTCACGGTCACGTTCAAAGTGGACGGCGACGCGGAGCGGCGGGTGAACGCGACGGTCAGCCTGGAACGGTTGAGCAAGGTCGTCGTGGCCCGGCGCCCCCTGGGGCGCTTCAAACCCATCGACCCGGAGGACGTCGAGGTGCGGGCCGTGGACGCGGCCGGGCTGCCCTTCGACTGCATCACGGATCCCGCGGCGGTGATCGGCAAGCGGACGCGTCGCCTGGTGGAGTCCGGGGCCGCACTGCGGCCCGACATGGTGGAGTCCCCGCCGCTGGTCAAGAGCGGGGACCGCGTGCGCATCGTCGCGGAAACCGAGGGGCTGCGCATATCCGCCTTCGGCCAGGTCAAGCAGCGCGGGGCCCAGGGCGAGCTGATCCAGGTGATGAACCTCGATTCCAACAAAGTCGTCTACGCGCGGGTCCTCGACGCGAACACCGTGAAAATCGAATTCTGAACCGGCCGTGAGGCCGGAAGGAGCTTTCCATGAGCCCCCACTCCCCCAAAGCGCCACGCGGCCGGGCGATCCTCATCGCCCTGGGCGCGGCCCTCGCGGTCGGGTGCGCCGCCCAGCGGCCGATGCCGATGCCGGCGGTCCCGCCGCCGCCGCCCGTCGAGGCCTACGACGCCCAGGGCGCGGCGCGCGCGGCCGCCTACCAGGAGAATTCGACCTACGTCGCCGGCGGCGAGATGACCAGCATGTTCCAGGACACCAAGGCCCGCCGGGCCGGCGACATCGTCACGGTCAAGATCGAGGAGTCCTCCAAGGCGAGCAACAAGGCCAACACCAAGACCGCGCGGGATTCCAGCACGACCGCCGGGATCGACGCGATGCTCGGGGTGGAGAGCTGGTGGCAGGACAAGGTCCTGCGGTGGCTGGGCAGCGACATGCCCAAGGTCAACCCCTTCGGCTCCGCCTCGGTCAAGGGCGGCATGAAGAGCGACTTCGAGGGCGACGGCAGCACCACCCGCAGCGGCGACCTCACCGCCTACATCACCTGCCGGGTGACCGACGTCATGCCCAACGGCAACCTGCGAATCGTCGGCACGCGCGAGGTGCTGGTCAACCACGAGAACCAGGTCATCATCCTCTCCGGCATGATCCGTCCGCGCGACATCGGCAGCAACAACGTCATCCGGTCCATCTTCGTCTCCGACGCCAAGATCGCCTACAGCGGCACCGGCGTGATCGACGACCGGCAGCGTCCGGGCTGGATGGCCAATTTCTTCGAGGCCGTCTGGCCGTTCTGACCGGGAGAGAAACGGATTGCCCATGCGCACACATCGCTCACGCGTTCTCGTTCGACTCGGGGCCCTGGTCCTGGCCCTGGCCGTCCTGGCGGCGGCCGCGGCCGAAGGCCGGGCCGCACGCCTCAAAGACATCGCGACCTTCCGGGGCGTCCGCCCCAACCAGCTGGTGGGCTATGGACTGGTCGTCGGCCTGGCCGGCAGCGGCGACGGTTCGGACGCCCTCTTCACGCTGCAGAGCATGTCCTCGATGCTTGAGAAAATGGGCGTTACGGTCAACCCCGAGGACATCAAGGTCAAGAACGTGGCCGCCGTCATGGTCACCTGTGAGCTGCCGCCCTTCTCGCGCACCGGCTCGCGGCTGGACGCGCTGGTCAACTCGATCGGCGACGCCAAGGCGCTGCAGGGCGGGACCCTCCTGATGACCCCGCTCAAGGGCGCCGACGGCCTGGTGTACGCGATCGCCCAGGGGCCGGTTGCGACCGGCGGGTTCACGGTGGGGGCGAACAGCGGGGACAAGGTTCAGAAGAACTTCACCACGGTCGGACGCGTGGTCCAAGGCGCGAGCGTCGAACGCGAGATCCCGTTCAATCTCAACCAGGCCGATTCGTTGACGCTGGCGCTGAACAAGCCGGACTTCACCACCGCCACGCGGGTCGCCCAGTCCATTAACGCATCGGTGGGCAACGTGGCGCGCACCCAGGATTCGGGCAGCATCCAGGTGGCCGTGCCGCCGGCCTTCGTGGGCAACATCCCCGCTCTGATCGCCGCCATCGAGACCCTGAGCGTCACCCCGGACTCCGTCTCGCGGGTGGTCATCAATGAGCGCACCGGCACGGTCATCATGGGCGAGGGCGTGCGGATTTCCACCGTGGCCATCGCCCACGGCAACCTCAGCGTCGAGATCCGGACGAGCTACAACGTGTCCCAGCCGACGGCGTTTTCCGAAACCGGGCGCACGGTCGTGACCCCCGACACTCAGACCTCGGTCAAGGAGGGCCGGGCGCCGCTGCAGATCGTCTCCTCGGGCGTGAGCATCGGCGACGTGGTGCGGGCGCTGAACGCCCTCGGCGTCACCCCGCGCGACCTGATTTCCATCCTTCAGGCCTTGAAAGCGGCCGGCGCCCTGCAGGCCGAGCTGGAGATCATCTGATGCCGGGCCCGCTCTCGCCCCCGAACCGGCACCTCGGCGCAGCGGCTCCCCCGCGGACGATTGCCACGGGCACGGCCGGCGCCTCAGAGCCGGACCCCGCCCTCAGATCGGCCTGCGAGGGCATGGAAGCGCTCTTCATCACCCACATGCTGAGCGAGATGCGCAAGACCGTGCCGAAATCGGATTTCCTCGGCGGCGGCCGCGCGGAGGAGATCTACACCTCCCTCATGGATGTCGAGCTGGCCAAGAAGATGGCCGGGGCCGGGGGCCTCGGCCTGTCGTCCGGTCTGCTGGAGCAGCTGAGCCGCAACGGGGCCGCACCCGGCAAGCCGCCCCGCCCGTGAGTCGGCTGACGCGTCCGGCCGGCGCTCTTTATTCTCAAGGATTCGGCCCTGTCGGCCGATACACTCCATACAGAGGGTTCGCATGCAGATTCCCGAGATGATGGACCATGTGCGTGAGCTGGTGACCGTCCTGCAGGCCGAGACGGCGGTCTACCGGGGCCTTCTCGCGGTCGCGATCCGCGAGCGCGAGGACGTCCGCAGGTCGCGGGCGGAGGCGATCCGGAGCGCAGCGGCCGACCGCCAGGGTCTGCTCGACCGCCTGCAGTCGCTGGAGACAAGGCGCTGTCGGGTGGTGGAGACGTTGGCGGTGGCATGCGCCTGCCGGCCGGAGGAGGTGACCGTCAGCCGTCTCGCGGCCCGGCTCCCGGATGGTCTGCAGGCGAACCTGGTGGGCTGCCGCGACGAGCTGGTCGGGGTCACGGAGCGATTCCGTCTGGAGAACCGGCGCACCGCGTTGCTGCTCGAGCACGCCGGGGAGCTGCTGCAGTCCTCGTACCGGGTGCTGAAGGGCTTGGCCGCACGCTGCGGGCCGGTCTATCGGCGCGGCGGCCAGGTGCAGGGGGCCCGCTTGCATGGGAAGCTGGTGTGCAGCGACATCTGAAACCGTTGGGGCAAGCCATCGATCAATCTGGCAGGAGCATGCAATGAAGCGAGCGACCAAGGCACCGAAACCGAAGCAGACCCTTTCCGCACACCTCCGTTTTCTGGCCGAGGGACTGGACGACATCAACGTGAGCGACCCGAGCGCCTGGGCCGCTTTGGCGGCCGAGTTGATGGAGGCCGAGTCGGCCGCGCCGGGCGAGTTGCCGGGGGTGAAGCGATTGCTGCAGACCGCCGCGGCGGGGGTCGAACGGCTGGCGGCCGGCGGAGTGCCCGATCTGCTGGGTGCGCTGGACGCCCTCGCGCAGGGGTTGATGCAGGCCCACCTGGCGCTGGACGGTGCGGGCGAGGAGGGAATGGACCAGGCCGCGGCGGCTCTCACCGACCTGCTGGGGCTTGAGCCGCCGGCCGCCGGTCACGTGGCCGGCAGCCCGGAAGGCGTCGACGAAGCCGCCGCCATGCTGGTCGGGCTCGAGGCGCAGGACCGCGCGGGATGGGAGCGGCTGGGGGGCGCCCTGGGACGGCTGGCCGACCGCGACCCCGCGACCGGCGGGCTGTTGAACGAGGCCGCTGCGTTGTGCCGGACCCTGGCCGAAGGCGCCGGAGACGACCCGGGTGCATCCATCCGCCGCGTCGGCGAGTTGCTGGAGGCCGCGATGACACCGCCGCCGGCGGGCGCAGCCCCGGTGGTCCCGGCGCGCGCAATGGGCCCGGAGGGCGGCGTCGCCGGCTCCGGCCGTCGATCCGGCCGTCAAACGGACTACATGCCCGCCAACATCGATGCCGACCTCATGGCGGAGTATATCACCGAGAGCACGGAGCTCATCCAGAACGCCGAGGAGGCGCTGCTGTCGCTCGAGCACGACCCGGAGGACATGGAGGCGGTGGGTCGGGTGTTCCGCGCCTTCCACACCGTGAAGGGGACCTCCGGGTTTCTGGAGCTCACCCTGATCGCCGAGCTCGGGGCACCACGCCGAGACCCTGCTCAGCCGCGTCCGCGACGGAAATATCCGTTACAGCGGAGGCTACGCGGACCTGTCGCTGCAGGCCCTGGACACGATCAAGCAGCTGGTGGTGTCGGTACAGGCCGCTCTCGGCGGGGCACCCCTGGAGAAGCCGGACGGATACGACGCGTTGCTCGAGGTGCTCAAGAACCCGGAGGCGGCCGGCGTCTCCGAAGAGCTGACCGCAGTCTGCACCCCGCGGCTCGGGGACTTGCTGGTCGCCCAGGGCAAGGTCGGCCGCGACCGGGTCGAGCAGGCGTTGACCGAGCACCCCGACCAGAAGGCCGGGGTCGCCATCGTGAAGGCCCGCGCCGCCAGTGTGGCGGACGTGGGCCAGGCCCTGCGCGCCCAGAAGCAGATGTGCTCCGGCGGGCAGCCGGTGGTGGACTCGTCGGTGCGGGTGACCACGGAGCGGCTCGACCGGCTGATCGACATGGTCGGCGAGCTCGTGATCGCGCAGGCGATGATCTCGCAGGACGAGACGGTGGCGAACACGAGCCGTCAGGAACTCTCGCGAAGGTCGCGCACGCGGGAAAAATCGTCCGCGAGCTGCAGGACCTCAGCATGTCCATGCGCATGGTGCCGCATCAAGGCCATCGTTCCAGAAGATGGTCCGCCTGTCGCGCGACGCTGCGCACGCAGCGGCAAGCAAGTGGAACTGGCGCCCGAGGGCGAGGACACCGAGATCGACCGCAACATGGTGGAGTGATCGTCAACGACCCGCTCGTACACATGGTGCGCAACGCGGTGGACCACGGCATCGAGACGCCGGCGGCACCGGTGCAGGCGGGGAAGCCGGCCGCGGGCCGGTTCGCCTCGCGGCCTATCACGCCGGCGGCAACGTCGTTGTCGAAATCAGGACGACGGCAAGGGGCTCGACCGCGAGCGCATCGTGCGCAAGGCGATCGAGAAGGGGCTGATCGAGAGCGAGAAGGGGATGTCGGACGCGCGATGTCTTCAAGCTCATCTTCGAGCCGGGGTTCTCGACGAACGAGGTGGTCACCGACCTCTCCGGCCGCGGCGTCGGCATGGACGTCGTACGGCGGAATATCGAGCCCATCCAGGGGCGCGATCGAGATCTCGCTCCGAGCCGGGCGCGGCACGAAGTTCACGTTCCGCCTGCCGCTGACGCTCGCGATCATCGACGGCATGGTGGTCCGCGTCGGGAACGAGCGCTACGTGCTGCCGACGATCTCGATCATCCGCTCCGTCAAGCCGGCCGAGGCCGACATCGTCACGGTGTTCCAGCAGGGCGAGATGCTGCGGCTGCAGGGCGACCTCATCCCGCTCTACCGCATGTCGCAGATCTACGGAATCCGCGCCGCCCGCGAGAGGCTGACCGACGCGATCGTCGTGGTGGTCGAGGACGAGGACCGGCAGGCCGGCCTGGTGATCGACGAACTGGTCGGCCGCCAGCAGGTGGTCATCAAGAGCCTGGGGGAGACCATGAAGAACCTCCCCGGCATATCGGGCGGCGCCATCATGCCCGACGGGCGGGTCGGCCTGATCCTGGACGTGGGCGGTCTGCTGCGCTTCGCCACCCCGGACCGCCGCGAGGGGCACCGCGAGGACGTTGGGCACCGCGGTCAGGCCCTGGCGGCGTGAGACACCGATACCCATGAACCTCGCCGCCACCGACCTGAAGCCCCAGGAGTTCCAGAAGATCAGCGATCTGGTGTACCGCACCAGCGGGATCAACTTGAAGCAGGGCAAGGAGGCCCTCGTGCGGGCGCGCCTCATGAAGCGGCTGCGCACCCTCGGCATCCAGCGGGTCGACGACTACCTCGACTACCTGGAGAACGATCGGCAGGGGCAGGAGGTGGCGTGTCTCATCGACGTGATGACCACCAACAAGACCAGCTTCTTCCGGGAAGGGGACCACTTCACCTTCCTGCGAGACACGGTCCTGCCGGAGCTGACCGCGCCGCGGCTGCGGTTCTGGAGCGCCGCCTGCTCGTCGGGGGAAGAGCCCTACACGCTGGCGGTCGTGCTGTGCGAGCACCTGGGGGCGGTCGAGCGCCGGGACGTGCGCATTCTGGCGACGGACATCTCCCGCCGCATGCTCGCGCGCGCGGGGCAGGCGATCTACCCGCGCGAGGCCGTCGAGGAGGTCCCGTCGCCCGCCTACCGCAAGTATTTCCCGGCCTACGGGCGCACGGGGGAGATCCGGATTGCGGCCGAGGCGCGGGCGCCTGGTGCACTTCGCCTACCTGAACCTCATGGAGCCCTGGCCCATGAAGGGGCGCTTCCAGGTCATCTTCTGCCGCAACGTCATGATCTACTTCGACCGGCCGACGCAGCAGGAGCTGATCAACCGATTCTACGGCATGCTGGAGGACGGCGGCTACCTGTTCGTGGGCCACTCGGAAGGCCTTTCGGCGATCACCCACCGCTTCCGCTACGTGCGGCCGGCGGCGTACCGGAAATGAGGTCCTCGTTGCGACTGGTGCGCGTCACTGCCCGATATCGACGGCCGCCCACGGCCCCCGACGCATTGGACGGAAGGTGGGCGGCATGAACCACACCGTGATGGTGGGGGATATGAAGCTTGGGGTCGCCGGCGACATGGTCGTCACCCACGCCCTCGGCAGCTGCCTGGGCCTGGTCGTCTTCGACCCGGCCGTCAAGGTAGGCGGGCTGCTGCACGCGATGCTGCCGCTGTCCAACATCAACCCGGAAAAGGCCCGGGCCAACCCGGCCATGTTCGTGGACACGGGCGTCCCGCTGCTCTTTAATTCGCTGTACGAGAAGGGCGCGGTGAAATCGCGTCTGGTGGTTAAGGCCGCCGGGTGCGGCAACCCCATGGGCAAGAACGAGGTGTTCAAGATCGGCGAGCGGAACTACACCGTGCTGAAGAAGCTGCTGTGGAAGAACAACATTCTCCTGGAAGCGGAGGATGTCGGGGGCATGGTCAGCCGTACCATCCACTTCGACGTGTCCACCGGGCAGGTCGTTCTCAGCAGCGGCGGCGTCAAGCAGCCGCTTTGAAGGGTCGGCGTATGCGCACTGAAGAAATCACCCGCACGATTACCACTTTCCCCGGGATGCCGGGCGCGGCTCTGAAGCTGCTGGCCCTGATCGACGACCCGGACGTGACCGTGCAGCAGATCGAGGGGGTTCTGCGGCAGGATCCCGGCCTGACCGGTAACCTGCTCAAGCTGGCCAACTCGGCCTATTTCGGCTTCCCCGCCAAGGTCGGCTCGGTGCGCCAGGCGGTGGTCCTGCTGGGGTTGAAACGCCTGGTGCAGATGGTCATCGCCACCTGCACGAGCGCGGTCATGGACCACGCCGTGCCGGGCTATGACTTGCCCGGCGGCGAGCTCTGGCGCCATTCGCTCGCGGTCTCGGTCGCAGCCGAGGGGCTGGTGCGGGAGATGAAGCTGGAGGCGGCGGACGAAATTTTCACCGCCGCGCTGCTGCACGACGTGGGCAAGCTGATCCTGGGCCGGTTCGTCCAGGAGGAGTACGCCCAGATCGAGCGGGCGCTGGCCCAGGGCCTGCCGTTCGAAACGGCCGAAGCGATCGTGCTCGGGACCAATCACGCCGAAATCGGCGCCGAGGTGCTGACCCAATGGTCGCTGCCGGCGAGGATCGTGAACGCCGTGCACTGGCACCATGCGCCCGAGAAGTCCGAAAAAACCGATATCATTCTTGACGTGGTGCACGTCGCCAACCTCCTGTGCCGCATGATCGGCATCGGCATGGGGCGCGACGGACTGCACCAGCAGCCCTCGCCGGAGGTGACGCGCCGGCTGGGGGTGACGTCGGCGCATCTGGAGAAGGTGGCCAGCCAGACGCTGCAGTGGGCCAACGAGCTGTCCGCGGTGCTGGCGGGGTAGGGGCGATTCAACCCAGACGGAGTGGTGTGTCATGGCGGTCAACATTCTGGTGGTCGACGACAGCGCGGTGATGCGCTCCATGATCCAGAAGACGCTGCTGCTGAGCGGGATTCAGGTCGGGGAGATCCACCAGGCCGGCAACGGCCGGGAGGGGCTCGACGCGCTGGGCTCGAAGTGGATCGACCTGGTCATCGTCGACATCAACATGCCGGTGATGAACGGGGAGGAAATGATCGAGCAGATGCAGACCCGCGGCGAGCTGAAGGGGATCCCCACGGTGGTCGTCTCCACCGAGGGCAGCCAGACGCGCATCGAGCGGTTGCAGCGCCTGGGCGTGCGTTTCATCCACAAACCCTTCACGCCCGAGGCGATCCGCGACACCATCAAGGAGATGCTCGGCAGCGAGGTGTTCCATGACCGCAGCCGCTGACGGCCGCCTGGCCGAGGTGACGATCGACACGCTGGAGAAGCTCGCCTTTCTGTTCGCCTCGCCGGCGGAGGCGCCGCCCGAGGTCGAGGAGTCACGCCTCACCACCGTGCGGGTGGAGTTCGCCGGCGCGTTCGCAGGCGGGGTGGAGGTGTCCCTCTCGGGGCCGGTGCTGGCCGAGTTGGCCGCCAACATGCTGGGGGCCATGGACGGCGAGCCGCTCGCGCCCGACGCCCAGCTGGATGCCCTTAAGGAACTCGCCAACGTGGTCTGCGGCAACATGCTGCCGGCGCTCGGCGGCGAAGAGGCCGAGTTCAGCATCCGCGCGCCGCACCCGGTCCCGGCCGACGCGGCCGGCGTGGGCGTCCGCCGCGGCCAGCTGTTGGCTCGCGCTCGACAACGGGATCTGCCGGGTGCGGGTGCGGCTGGACGCGGGCGCCCCGCTGCCGCCGGCCGCCGCCGGTCCGGTTTCGGCCGCATAGAGGTGATCGCATGATACGGGTCCTGGTAGTGGATGATTCGGCCGTGGTGCGCAAGGTGATCTCCGAGGAGCTGTCGCGCTACGCCGACATCGAGGTCGTCGGCACGGCGGTCGACCCGTTCGTCGCCCGGGACAAGATCGTGGAGCTGCGCCCGGACGTGGTCACGCTGGACCTGGAAATGCCGCGCATGGACGGGCTGTCGTTCCTGGCCAAGCTCATGCAGCTACCACCCGATGCCGGTGGTCATCGCTGAGCTCGCTGACCCCCCGGAACAGCGAGCTGGCGCATGAAGGCGCTCGACCTCGGGCGCCGTGGAGGTGCTCTGCAAGCCGGGGGCGGCCTATTCGACCAAGGACATCGCCCAGCCGCTGGTGCACGCCATCCGCTCCGCGGCGGTGGCCAAGATCGCCGCCCGCGCCGCGTCCGACGCGGCCCGAGCGCGGCGGCCGCCTGCGGCGAAAACCTGCTGGTGCAGACCACTCACAAGATCATCGCCATCGGCGCCTCCACCGGCGGCACCGAGGCCATCGAGGCGGTGCTGACCGCGGATGCCGGCCGACCGCGCCGGGCATCGTCATCGTCCAGCACATGCCGGAGCATTTCACCGCCTCCTTCGCCAAGCGGCTGAACGAGGTCTGCGCCGCTGGAGGTGCGCGAGGCGCGCGACAACGACCACGTCGTCCCCGGGCTGGCCCTGATCGCGCCCGGGCAACCACCACATGGTCCTGCACGCGCAGCGGCGGGACCTACCTCGTCCGGATCAAGGACGGCCCGCGGGTGCACTACCAGCGGCCGAGCGTGGACGTGCTGTTTCAACTCCGTCGCCCAGCCGCCGGCCGCAACGCCGTCGGCGTCATCCTGACCGGCATGGGGGCCGACGGCGCCAGGGGCTGCTCGGCGATGCGCGACAGCCGGCGCCTACACCCTCGCCCAGGACGAGGCCAGCTGCGTCGTCTTCGGCATGCCCAAGGAAGCCATCAAGCTGGGCGCCGCCGACGAAGTGGTATCCATCGGCGCCATGGCCGCCGCCATCCTGCAGGGCGCTGCAGGGTCCGCCCAACGCCCCGCCGGATGGCCGCCGGAGGAGAGACATGACCAATCTGCTCGGAGTTGCTCTCGGTCGGCAGCCGAGCGCCCTGCTGGCCAGCAGCGCGCGATCAATGTGACCGGCAACAACATCGCCAACGTAACACCCCCGGGTTTTCGCGCCAACGGCTGAACATGCAGACCGGGACCCCGGCGGACATCCCCCGTCGGCACCGTCGCCTTCGGGGTACAACGCCACGAGGTCGAGCGGGTCTATGACCGGTTCCTGGGGGTGCAGCTGGACGACGAAACCTCCGGCCTCGGCCGCTGGCAGGCCCAGCAGGGCATGCTCGACCGGGTAGAGGTCGTCTTCGACGAGAGCGGCGGCTACGGGCTAACCAGGCGCTGAGCGATTTCTGGAACGGCTGGCAGGATCTCGGCCATGAATCCCTCGGGCACGACCGAACGCTCGGTTCTGGCCGGCAATGCCCAGAACCTGGCCGACGCCATCCGCCAGAAATACCGGCGAGCTCGAGCAGGTCCAGAAGGACATCGACAGCGCCCTCACGGGGGCGTCGCGGACATCAACCGTCTCACGTCCCGGATCGCCGACCTCAACCGCAAATCGCCGGCATCGAGACGACCGGCGGAACCGCCAACGATTTCGCGACAGCCGCGAGCTGGCCCTGCAGGAGCTCTCCGAGATCATCTCCATCAGCAGCTACGAGGACAGCCAGGGGCAGGCCGTCGTGTCCACCGGTTCGGGCCGGGTCCTGGTCGAGAGCGGCAACACCTGGGCGCTCACGACCCGGGTCAACTCGGCGGGGCACGTGGACGTCGTGTGGCCGGACGTCTCGGGCGGCACCGACATCACGGCCGAGATTTCGGGCGGCAAGATGGGCGGATGGCTGCAGGCGCGCGACGTCAAGATCGACGCCTACCAGACGCGGCTGAACGACCTCGCGCAGGGGCTGATCACCGAGGTCAACGCCCTGCACACCGGAGGCTACGATGTGAACGGCACGCCCGGCACGGCCTTTTTCACCGGGAGCGGGGCGGCCGACATGCGGGTGAGCGCCGGGATCCTTTCGAACCTCGACCTGATTGCGGCCTCGTCGACCGCGGCCGGGGCGCCGGGCAACGCCGGCAACGCGATCGCGATCCACGCGCTGCGCAACGACCTGACCCTGGGGGGCGGGACGACCACTTTCGACGCCGCCGCCAACACCCTGGTCAGCCTTGTGGGCAACGACGCGGCCGAGGCCAAGAGCTACGCCGCGCACCAGGCCGACATGACGTCGTATCTGCAAAGCTACCGCGACTCCGTGTCGGGCGTGGCGCTGGACGAGGAGATGGTCAACCTGGTGAAGTTCCAGGCGGCTTACAACGCGGCGGCCAAGATGATCACCATGGCCGACGACATGCTCGACACGCTGATCGGGATGGTCCGATAGCCGGGCACAGGAGGGACTATGCGCATCACCCAGAACATGATGTCCGCCGTCTTCGTCAACAACCTGCGCAAGCAGACCGAGGCGATGCTGCAGCGCAACGAGCAGATCGCCACCCAGAAGCGGATCAACCGCCCGTCGGACGACCCGGCCGGGATGGCGCGGGTGCTCGACGGGCGCTCGACGCTCGCGGCCATCGCGCAGTACACGGACAACGTCACCCAGGGCACCTCGCGCCTCCAGTTCTCGGAAAACACCCTGAGCACGATCGACGACCTGGTGCAGCAGGCGCGGCGCACGGCCGAGGAGAACAGCGGGGCGGAGGTCACGGCCGAGGCCCGCGAGCTCGCGGCCGCGAACGTCAAGGAGATCTACGACCAGATCCTGCAGCTGGCGAACTCCACCTACGGGGACCGGACCATGTTCTCCGGCGACCAGACCGGCACCGCCCCCTTCACCCGCGACGCGTCCTACACGGCGACCTATCATGGAGACGCCGGCAGCTTCCGCATCCCGATCGCAGACGGGGTCGAGGTCACAATCGACGCCGACGGCCGGAACTACTTCCAGGACGGGGCCAACGGCGGCGTCGACATCTTCGACGAGATGCGGGACCTGATCACGGGCCTGGAAAACACGAACACCACCGCGGGCACCGCCCAGATCCAGGCGACGATCGACCCCCTGACCGACGCCCATGTCCAGATCATGAACAAACGCTCCGAGTACGGGCCGAAGCTCGCCCGCCTCCAGGCCACCCGGGAGCACTGGACGAACCTCAAGTCGGCGGTCCAGGACGCGATCGGGCGCGACGAGGACGTGGACGTGGCGCAGGCCATCATCGAGCTGAAGAACCTCCAGGTGGCCTACGAGTCCACGCTGGCGGCGGCCTCGCAGATCACTCAATCCAGCCTGGTGAATTTTCTGAAATAGGCCGTGGCACCCGGCCCGGGAGAATCGATCCTATGGCGACTCCATTGCGGTTCGCGACCCTGGTCCTGGCGCTCGCGTTCGCGGTCTTGCCCGCGGCGCACGCGTTGGACGGCCCGAGCATCGTCCGCCTGAAGCGCGCCGGTGTGAGCGACGCCACCATCGAGGTCCTGGTGCGGGAGCGGGCGATTGAAACCGCGGCGTTCAGCGTGGAGGAGATCATCGCCATGAAGGCGGCGGGCATGGGCGAGAAGGCGCTGCAGGCCGTGGTCGCGGCGGGCTCGTTCATGAAGGACCGGGAACCGGTCGTCTACGGCAACGACCTCAAGCCCATTTCGCTGAGCACCCCGGCGGACCTCATTGCGCTGAAGCAGGCGGGCGTCAGCGACGAGGTCCTGCAGGCGATCGCCCTGACGAGCCGCGGCGGGGGGGATGCCGAGCGGCAGCAGGCGCTCGACATCCTGCGCAACAGCGGCGTATGGGTGGACATGCGGCGATGAGCGGATCGCTCCAGCAGCCCGGCCTCGAGCCCCGGGTGCCCCATCCGGCACCGGCGGCGGCCCCAGACGTGACGGCGCCACCCGGCGGCTGCAGCTGCGCGGGCTGTGCGGAGGGCCGACGCCGGCTGCGCGAAGCCGAGGCCCTGCTGGCCGGCCTCCCGACCATCCTCATCGGGCTTTCCGCGGACCTGCGCGTCCGCCTCTGGAACCTCATGGCGGAGAAGGTCTTTGGGCGCTGCGCGGAGGCCACCCGCGGCCACCCGCTGGACCGGATCGAGATCGGGTGGGACTGGCAGCGGGTGCGCCAGGGGCTGGAGCGCTGCCGCGCGAGCGGCGAGTCCGTGCGCATCGAAGACATCCCCTTCCTGCGGCGCAACGGAACGGAAGGCGTGCTCGGGCTGACCATCAACCCCGAAGTGGGAAGCGGGGCATCCGGCGAGGGGTTCACCATCATCGGGGCCGACATCACCGAGCGCAAGCTCATGGAGAAGCAGCTGTCGCAGTCCCAGAAGCTGCGCTCCATCGGTCAGCTGGCCTCCGGGATCGCGCATGAGATCAACACGCCGACCCAGTACGTCGGGGACAACATCCGCTTTCTGCAGGACGCCTTCGGCGACATCCTGACGGTCCTGACCCGCGCCGATGCGCTCCTGGCGGCCGCCCGCGACGGCGGCGCGCTCGCCGAGGCGGTCCGGCGCACGGAGAAGGCGCGCCGCAAGGCCGACCTCGACTACCTGGTGTCCGAAATCCCGGTCGCCATCGAGCACACGCTGGAGGGGGTCGAGCGCATCTCCAAGATTGTCCGTGCCATGAAGGACTTCGCCCACCCCGGCCGCGAGGAGAAAATGTCGGCCGACCTCAACCACGTGATCGAGACCACCATCACGGTGGCCCGCAACGAGTGGAAATACGTGGCGGACATGGTCACCGACCTGGATCGATCGCTGCCGCCGGTGGTCTGCCACCCGGCCGAAATCGGGCAGGTCATCCTGAACATGATCATCAACGCGGCGCACGCGATAGAGGACGCGGCGAAGCATGGCCGAACGTCCAAGGGGACGATCACCGTCTCCACGCACCGCCGCGGGGACTGGGCCGAGATCCAGGTGGGCGACACCGGCGCCGGGATCCCGGAAGCGATCCGGCACCGCATTTTCGACCCCTTCTTCACCACCAAGGAGATCGGCCGCGGAACGGGCCAGGGGCTCGCCATCTGCTACCCGGTCATCGTCGACAAACACGGGGGACGGGTGTCCTTCGACTCCGAGCCGGGGCGGGGCACCACTTTCACGATCGGTCTGCCGATCGGAGAACAGGCAGGGCTGGTATGACGACCGCGGACCGGCGCTTTGCCGTGATGTTCGTGGACGACGAACCGCTGGTGCTCCAGGGGCTGCAGCGCATGCTGCGGCCGGAGCGCGAGCACTGGGACATGCGCTTTGCGCGCAGCGCGGCCGAGGCGCTTGGCCTGCTCGAGCGCGAGCCGTTCGACGCCGTGGTGAGCGATCTGCGCATGCCGGAGATGGACGGTGCGGCACTGCTCGGCGCGGTGATGGACCGCTATCCCCACATGACGCGCATCGTGCTCTCGGGGGAAATGGACCGGGACCTCACGTTTCGCACGGTGCACTGCGCCCACCAGTTCCTGTCCAAACCCTGCGACGCGGACACGTTGAAGCGCACGCTCGCCCGGGCGTCCTCGCTGCGCAAGCTGCTGAACGACCGCCGGCTCAAGTCGCTTCTGCCCCGCCTGGAGTCGCTGCCGAGCCTGCCGGCGCTCTACACCGAAATCCTGGCGGAGATCCAGGCGCCCAACTCCTCCTTCCGCAAGGTCGGGGACCTCGTCGCGCGCGACCTCGGCATGACGGCCAAGATCCTCCAACTGGTCAACTCGGCCTTTTTCGGCCTGGCGCGGCGCGTGGCCAGCCCCCAGGACGCGGTCTCGTTGTTGGGCTACGACACCGTGCGGGCGCTGGTCCTCTCGGCCAAGATCTTTTCGCAGGTCGACCTGCAGCGCATCCCCGGGTTCTGGCTGGACGCCCTCTGGCAGCACAGCTTCAGCACGGCCCTGTTTGCACGCGCGATCGGCCTCGGCGAAAAACTCCCGCGCAAGGCCCAGGACGAGGCCTTCACGGCCGGCATTCTTCACGACCTGGGGAAGCTGATCCTGGCCCAGAACTTCCCGGACGACTACACGGAGGCGATCGCCCAGTCGGACCGGCACAACCGGCCGCTCTGGGAGGTCGAGATCGAGTGCTTCGGTGCGTCGCACGCGGAGCTGGGGGCGTACCTGCTGGGGCTGTGGGGCATCGGGGAGGACGTGGTCGCCGCGGTGGCGCAGCATCACCAGCCGCCGCCGGCGGGCAGTGCCGCCCGCGTCACCGCGGTCGTGTATGCCGCGAACCTGCTGGATCACCGCCTGGCGGCCGAGCCGTCGGTAGAGGAGCTCCCGGCCGGCGAGGTCGAAACCCTGCGGCAGCTCCAGGTCTACGAGCGCATCCCGGCTTGGGAGGACGCCTGCCGCAAGATCCGCCTGGAGGAGGCGCTGCGTGCCTAACCGCGTCCTGTTCGTCGACGACGACCCCAAGATCCTGGCGGCGCTCAGGCGCCAGCTGCGCAAGAAGGTCGAGATCGAAACCGTCACCAGCGGCCGGGACGGGCTGGACACGATCCGCCGCGAAGGCCCCTTCTCCGTGGTGGTGACGGACTACTGCATGCCCGAGATGAACGGCATCGAATTCCTGACCGAGGTCCGGAAGATGGCCCCGGAAACCGTCCGCATGCTGCTCACCGGCAGCGCGGACCTGAACGCGGCCATCCAGGCGGTGAACCAGGGCAACATCTATCGCTTTCTCACCAAGCCCTGCTCCTCCGATGCGCTGCTGGACGCCCTCAAGACCGGCATGCAGGAGTACCGGCACTCGCACAAGGAGCGCAAGTTCAACCGGCGCACCCGCCGCCTGCTGGCCCAGGCCATGGACATCCAGCAGGGCCTCATGCCGGACGCGGCCCCGGGCATCGAGGGGTTGGACATCGCCGGGCGCAGCATCTACTGCGATCAGACCGGCGGGGACTACTACGACTATTTCGAGAAGAACACCGCCGACGGCCGGCGGGTCGTGGTCGTGGTGGGGGACGTGTCCGACCACGGCCTGCCCTCCGCGCTGCTAATGACCTCCGCCCGGGCCTTTCTGCGCGAGAGCTCCAAGCGGCGCGGCAGCGTCTCCGCCGTCGTCGGCAGCGTCAACCGGCAGCTCACCCGCGACGTGCAGACCTCGGGCCGCTTCATGACGCTTTTCTACGCCGAAATCGATCGCGGCGCCCAGGTCATCCGGTGGGTGCGGGCCGGGCACGAACCCGCCTTCCTGTGGGACCCGGCTTCCGGGCAGATCGAGGAACTGGGCGGGCGCGGGGGGTTGCCCCTGGGGGTGTTCGAGGAGGCCGGGTACGAGGAGTGCAGCCGACAGTTGGACGCCGGCCAAGTCATCGCCATCGGGACCGACGGCATTTGGGAGGCGCGCAATGCGGACGGGCGGATGTTCGGCAAGCAGACGCTGCAGGCCATGTTGCGCGAGCATTGCGACCGCCCGGCGGTGGAGATCCTCTCCGTCATCCTGGATGCGCTGCGTCAGTTCGTCTTCCCCCTCGAGATCCAGGACGACGCCACGCTGGTGATCGTCAAGATGGAGGGGTGATGCGCACGCGTCGCGACTGCCGCCGATGCGTCCACTTCTTCGTCACCTGGGACGAGCGGTTCCCCAACGGCTGCCGGTGCATGGGGTTCAAGAGCCGCGCGGCGCCTGCGGAGGAGGTCCGACGGGCGACCGGCGGGGGCGACTGCCGGCTCTTCAAGGAAAAACCGCCGCACCGCGCCGAGGCGGCCTGAGCGTCGCTCACTTTTTCTTCTGCTTCTGCTGCCCCACGCGAACCTTGGTCTCCCCGGTCTTGACGTCCGCCTTCACATGGGTCGCCGACGCGCAGACCCCCAGCCGCCACTTGGCGCCCGGGGTCGCCCAAATGCGGCAGACCTCGCCCTCGACGTTCTCGCACCCGGTGCACTCCGGCACGATCGGGCTCTTTTGAAGCTGCACCGCCATAGGCACCTCCAAGGGATTTGCCCCATCCTTCGCAACACCCTTCAAGGTTGTCAAGAACGATAATGCGGGCATGTCGGCGTGGGTTCCCCCCGCTGCACCCGAAGAGTGACCATGGGGTGAAACCTAAAGGCAAAAGGCCGTTTGCCGCCGGACCGGCTGCAGACGGAAGAAAGAGTGGAGGCGGCGGATGGAATTTAACCACCGATCGGAGATTTGCGGTCTCCTGCCTTAACACTTGGCTACGCCGCCTTAAAGGAATAGGTCGGGTGACCTCGGGATAGTGGAGTGTCTACGAGGTCACCCTTTCGCAGGAGGTGCGGATCCTCCCCCCCCCCGGAACTTCGCTGTGACTGTGACTTTTGTCATTCGCGATCGCCTTGTCAAGCCCCGCCGAGGAATTCTCTCCGCCTTGCGATTTCAGAGGGACAGGTGCGCTGTCGCCGGCCCGCACAAATGAAAACCCTGCCGAGGGAGTTAGTATTTTTATTTTGTATAAACGGGATATTATGTTCTCTTTACGGGATTGATTGGGACAAGTTGAACCAAATGGAATCACAGGCTAAAGGACGTTTCAGGACAGATCGGATAGATCGGTAGGGCAGGGGGATAGAAAGCGGTTCTCTCACTTGAAATCAGCTTGTAGTATGAGTCTATATCCATGCGGCACCCCAAACACAGGTGCCAAAATAGGATCAATTACCAACAATTATAGGGGGGTCTTATGCATGGGGGGGAGTTCCGGTGCGAACCTTGAAACGATTGGGCACGCTCGCGCGGTGGCTCCCGCGAACGTGTCCGGCGGTCCCCGTCAACGCGCCTCCGCTGGCCGGGGCCGCATTCCTATCAATGAGGTCAGTTCTGTGAACGCAGTCTTCTTCGCCTCAAAATATTGGCCACCTCATGAGCGTATGGGTTTTTTCCGCGGCGCTCAGCAATGCCACTTCGGCGGTCCTCTGCCAAATACGTGTGACATTGCCTACGGTCGCAAATGGCAAAGCGGCGGTCCATATTTTCGGCGGGATGACTTGGAACCTCAACGACATTGGAATTGTCGCACAAGCGCTTCAGAATCAGCGCCGCTTCAGTCATGTCAAATCCTTTCCGTTACGCACCAAATACAAAACCGGACCCCAATTGAGGTCCGACTCTTTCTGAGCCGGGATGGCTTAGCGACATTCTGCCTAAAACCCTTTTATACGAGCAAGGAAACGACTGTCAAGCGCCCCCGGTCAGCCGCTCCTGGCGGGGGCCGCAAACTTACAGATTGAGTTCGTCCTATGGTTTTTCTTTGCGGATCCATTTCCCGTTTTCTAAGAAATGGGGATCTAAAGTGTGAAAATTGGGAGGGAGCGTGCTGCAGAAATTTTCTATGTCAATGAATCTTACTCTGTCTTCTCGTCTTCTGAGCCAATACCTGATGAAGCAGAAAAACAAAAAAATGGCGTTTAAGCATAAATAAAAAATTATGAGCCACGAAAAGTTCATACTTCAATTCCACTACCGAGCTTCTTTAGTGTGAAGAGGAGAGAAACGGCGTCCACCAACGGTCATCTCAACCAGAATGGCTATTAAAAGATTTAAGGCGCGCCAAGTTAAGCCTACGAATGACTTTTCTGCCTACATTGGAATATTCGCGCAGTTTCGGGAGCAGGTCCGGGCCGGTGTCGGCCACGTCTGCTTTCCCCATCTACACATAAGTTACGTACCAAACTGTTAAAATGGTTATCGGCAGTTGTTTCCGGGGACTTTAGCCAAGAGTGAGAAGGAAATTTTGTTTGCAAGAAATGAAAACCCTGCCGAGGGGGGTACCCGGCAGGGTCGGTCGGAGGTGGGAATGAAGGAAAGGAGGAAACTTCATTCCGTGTTCACTACATAGCTATGCAATCGAGATGCCATCTTTGTGGAGATGCGGGGCGGGTCATCGTGGAAATCATGTAATTTAAGTTATAACAATTAGTTGTAACGATTTATAGATTGTTCAAGAGGCTGGTTCGATTCTCTTTTTTGCTCACCGGTGGCCCTACAGGCAAATTTTTCGTCAAATTTCCGTCGCGGCGACGATCGGCCGGCAGAAAATTCCGACCGTGGAGATGACGGAAGCCGTCAAGTTTTCGCGGCGATGGCCGATAACGTTACCGATGAGCAGACCGATTCGAGACGATGTCGCTTCGACGGCCGCCGCGGACAGCTTCGCGACCCCACTGCGTGTGCGCGCCGATCGCGGTATGGCTCTCAGGCCGGCACCCGGGCCGGCCGGCGGACCGCGCAGCGCGCCCGAACTCAGCGTTTCCCGGGCGGCGGCGATCTGCGGCGTCGGCCGTACGACGGTGGGCTACTGGGTGAGATCCGGCAAGCTCTTCGCGCGCCGGGCCGGGCGCAGCTATGCCATCCCGGTAAAGGACCTGCTGCACTTCCTGGTGACCACCGGCCAACCCATCCCCCCGGAGCTGAGCCAAGCCGACGCGGACGGCCTGCCGTTCAAGAGCTTCCGGCCGTGCTGGGAGTATTGGCCCTCGGACGGAGGGCACCTGTGCAGCCGTTGCCTGGTCTTTCGGCGTCGGGCGGAGGAGTGCTTCTGCACGGGCGACTCTGCCGTGCGCGGATGCCCCTCCGCCTGCGGACAGTGTCGGTATTTCCGAGAGATGTACGCCGCCAGGATTCAGTTCATCCACCAGATCGACTGTCCGGCGGCAGTGTTCAAGGGGCTGGCCTTATGGGGCGCCAACGCCGCGTGGGCCGGCCTCTGTCGGGTGCCGGACGACGGGCTCGCCGGGGCGGGCTTGGAAACGGTGGTCCATCCCTCGTCGCTGGGGGCGGTGATCAGCGCCTTCAAGCGGGTCGGGCTGGGCGAAAAGGGGGTGCTCATCCCGGGCCCCGTCTTCGCGGGAGAAGCGCCCATCGAGACCGGGAGGATGGCGGCCTGGGTGTTCCCGTTGCGCGAGCCGGAAGACGCGCGCCTGATGCTGGCCGTGCCGGCGCCGGTCATGACCACCCTGCGGGCGCCGTGAATCGCAAACCCCATTCACCCTATCGCAAAGGAGTCGAGCAGATGATCCAGGAGAACGAGAAAATCGCACAGGCCGTGAAGGCCATGGCCGACCGCGAAGGCAAATACCTCACCTTCTCCCTCGCGGGCGAGGAGTACGGCATCGGCATTCTCAAGATCAAGGAAATCATCGGCATGATGGCCATCACCTCGGTGCCGCAGACCCCCGAGTTCATCAAGGGGGTCATCAACCTGCGCGGGAAGGTCATCCCGGTCATGGACTTGCGCCTGCGCTTCGGCATGCCGCCCATGGACTACACCGAGCGGACGTGCATCATCGTGGTCGAGATCAACGGCGGGGCCGGCACCGTTCAGGTGGGGGTCGTGGTCGACGCCGTTTCCGAGGTGCTCAACATCAAGGCCGACGACATCGAGGCGACCCCCTCGTTCGGGACCCGCCTCAACACGGATTTCATCCTCGGCATGGCCAAGATGAACGGGGGGATCAAAATCCTGTTGGACATCAACCGCGTGCTGAGCAGCGAAGAGACCGCGCTGCTGGCGGAGGCGGCCTGACATCCCGGGCCGACGAAAGGCAACCTGCCCATGCTGTTCCCCTTCCGTAAGAGAGAGGTCAATGGCGGCGAGCCCGTCGATTGGGCCGCGGAGCTGGAGCGCAGCGAGCTCCGGCGTGAGTTCTACCTGATCTGCACCCGCGCGCTGCTGCAATGCCTGCGGGAGTTCGCGTTGGACACCCAGGAGCTGGACGGCGACGGCTACAAGTCTCGGCTTGCCGAGCTCGCCGAGGCCCTTGGTTCGAGCGAGGCGGTCCGCCGCCTGCAGTCCGAGTTCGAGCGTGGCACGACCACGATCGGCGGCTTCGCCCGGCGCCAGAAGGACTACGTGCGCGACCGGGAATCGGAGTTCAAGGGGATCATCGACGTCCTCACCAAGGCGGTGGTGGTCCAGGACTCCGAGAACCGCGACTACAACCAGAGCATCCTCGACCAGAGCCGACGCCTGGAGGAGATCACGCTGCTCGACGACATCAAGCGCGTGAAGCTCGCGATCGTGAAGGAGGTGGAGCAGCTGCGGGAGGCCGTGCGGGAGAAGGAAACCCGCGACGGGTCCAAGATCCAGAAGCTCTCGCAGCAGGTGGCGGTGCTCAAGGTCGAGCTGCAGAGCGCGCGCACCGAGTCCGAGCGCGACGGGCTGACCGGAATCCTCAACCGGCGGACCTTTGACCGTTTTCTGGCCGACCTGACGGCGCGCAACACCGTGAAAGAGCAGGAGGTTGCGCTGCTCATGATCGACATCGACGACTTCAAGCGCGTCAACGACCAGTACGGCCACCTCACGGGGGACAGCGTGCTCGCCGCGGTCGTCAACAAGTGCCGTCAGTCCACCCGAGGCGAGGATGTGCTGGCGCGCTACGGCGGGGAAGAGTTCTGCGTCCTGCTGCCAGGCGCCAGCCTGAGAAACGCCGTGAAGAAAGCCCGACAGATCTGCGAGTCGATCGCATCGACCCGCTACGTGCTGGAAGGCATGCCGACTAAGGAGACGCTCGGCATCACCGTGAGCATCGGCGTGAGCGCGCTGCGCAAAGGGGACACCTCCGCGTCCCTGATCGAGCGCGCAGACCGGGCCCTCTATCTGGCCAAACAGTCCGGCAAGAACCGGGCGGTTTCCGAAAAAGACGTCAAGTAGGCTGCTGCGGCACCCGGCAAATCTTGCCTACCCGGTGGTGCGGCCGGATCGTCTGCGTGCGCTGGGGCTTGAAATCACGCCTGTTTTTTCGCGGCAATACCGGCTGCACGGAAATTGCATCACTACTGTGGCCACAGAACAGGTGATGTGCACCCGCATGCGGGGTGCTGAAAATCGCGGCCCGTGGACCGCACGCCACAAACGAGGATTCGACCCATGAAAATCCATGGCAGCGACGGCCTCCCGCCGCTCCAGCCGCCCGAACGGACGAGCCCCCAGGCCGCGCCGAAGCAGGGCGCCTTCGGAGCCGTGCTGAAGGAAACCCTGGAACAGGCCCCGGCCGCCTCGGCGTCGGGCGCCGCCACCGCCATCCGGTTCCGTCCGCCGATCCAGCCGATCGAGGATGGCGCGGACGGGGCGGTCCAGCGGCTGGAGCGGTTCATCGACCTGCTCGACGACTACCGCGACAAGCTCGCGGACACCCGGGTGACCCTCCGGCAGCTCGAGCCGGCCGTGCGGTCCATCGAGCAGGCGCGCGACGCGCTCGCGCCGGTGCTCGCGCGGCTGCCGGAGGCCGAAGGGCTGAAGGACATCCTGAACCGGGCTTTGGTGACGGCCGAGTCGGAGATCGCGCGCTACCGCCGAGGGGATTACCTGCCGGCCTGAAAGCGGGGTCATGGCGACGCTCCCGGAGACCACCGTAAAACCGCCGCTGGGCCGGGTCCGAGCCTACATCCTGCGCATGGCCGGCTTGTCCACCACGGCCATGAAGGTGCTGCGCACGTGCAATGAGCCCACCGCCTGCGCCAACGACCTGAACAAGGTCATCTCCCTGGACCCCGTGCTGACCGGCCGGGTGCTGCAGCTGATCAACTCCGCCTACTACTCGCTCCCCAGCAAGGTCAACTCGCTCACGCGCGCCATCATCCTGCTCGGCCTCAACACGGTGAAGAACCTGGTGCTGGGCTTCGCCGTCTTCGAAAGCTTCGCGCGGCGAGACAACTTCCGGGTGTTCACCCCGGACGAGTTCTGGGCGCACTCGCTGAGCACCGCCGCGGCGGCCAAGCTGTTCGCCGTCCGGCACGGCGTGCCGCTTTCGGAACGCGAGGACTTCTTCGTGGCCGGCCTGATGCACGACCTAGGCAAGATCCCGCTCAACCACCTGTTCCCGGACGCCTACCGCCAGGCGGCCGAAACCGCGTGTCACGCCCCCGTAGGCCTGCGCGCGGCCGAACGCGGCTTTGTCGGCCTGGACCACTGCGAGGTGGGCGGTATGATCGCACAGAAGTGGCAGCTCGGCCCGGGCCTCGGCGATTCCATGGCCGGCCATCACACGGTCGGCGAATCGCCGTCCGCAGACGGGTTGGAGCTGTCCCAGGCCGTGGCGCTGGCGGACCTGCTGGCGCACGTCATGGGGACGGGCACCCCGGGCGGGCACAGCCTGAACGAGCAGGAACGCGCATGGCTCAATCGGCGCTGGCAGCTGCGGGACGACGATCTGACCGAGATGAGCGGCGCTGTCGCGGTGGAAATCGAGAAAGCGAAGGTGTTCCTTGAAATCGCAGCCCGGGCCTGAGGCCATGCGGGTCACCTTCTGGGGCGTACGCGGGTCGATTCCCACCCCCGGGTTCGAGACCTCGCGCTACGGGGGCAACACCCTCTGCGTGGCGGTCGAGCTGCCCGGCTGCGGCCGCACCCTCGTGGTCGACGCGGGCTCCGGCATCCGCGCGCTGGGGGACGAGCTCGTGCGACGCGCCCCGCCCGCGGAGGGCCTGCGCCTGGACGTGCTGCTCACGCACACCCACCTCGACCACATCCTGGGGCTGCCCTTTTTCCGCCCGCTCTACCTGCCGGACACGCGCGTTACTCTTTACGGGCCGGCCATCTCGCCCGAGGACGGGCTCGAGCAGGTGATCGGCGGGCAGATGTCCTACCGCTATTTCCCCGTGCGCCAGGTCGAGCTCGCGGCCCGGGTGACCTATATCGATTTGCGCGAAGGCGCGTACGAGCTGGGCGACGGCATCCGGCTGCGTGCGGCCTATCTCAACCACCCGCTGCTGTGCATGGCCTACCGCATCGAGTACGGGGGCCGGGCGCTGTGCACGGCCTTCGATACCGAGCCGTTTCGCAACCTGTTCATCACGGACCCGGCCGACCCGCGCTACGACGAGCTCATGGCACGTGAGGGGGACGAGGCGGTCCGGGACGCCGTCGGCCGCATGCACGCGTTCTTCAACGGCGCGGACCTGCTGATTCACGACGGGCAGTTCACGGAAGCGGAGTACCGGGCCGGGCGACAGGGTTGGGGGCACTCGTCGGTCGAGGAGGCGATCCGGTCCGCCGAGGCGAGCGGGGTGCGGCACCTGGCGCTGGTCCACCACGACCCCATGCGGACCGACAGCGAGTTGGACCGGATGGCCGTCGCTTACGGCGGGGCGCGGCCGGGGACGAGTCTGGAGGTGAGCTTTGCCCGCGAGGGGATGACGGTCGTTCTTTAACCCGGCGTTGTCGGGTTAAAGGCGGCTGATGCTTTTAGCCAGCGCCGGGTCGCGCAGCAGCTTCTTGGCGAAGTCGAGGTACTTGCCGGTGACGGCGCGCACGGCGAGCTGGAGCGCGTAAGGCCTGACCGGCTTTTCGAGGAGGTAGGTCACCTTGGACGCCAGGCACATGTCGACCACGTCGTCGCTCGCCCTGCCGCTGATGACGATCGCGTCCTGGTGCGCTGCGGGGAATTTCGGCTCGATGGATTCGAGGAAGGAAAAGCCGCTCATGCCCTTGAGGAAAACGTCGACCACGAAGATGCCCAGGCCGACCTCGCGCTTGAGACACCACTGGATGGCCTTTTCCGCGTCGGAGAATGCGACCACCTTGCCCCAAGAGTAGAAGGACTCGATCAGCTCCTTGAGGACCTGGCTGATTCCCGGGTCATCGTCCAGCACGACCACATCCAGACCATCCGCCATGGCTGCCCTCCGTCAGGTGCGTCCGTTGCGTGTCATGTCGAACCGTCGCTCTTGTCCGACAGGTTGAGCCGTTCGAGCTTGCGGTAGATGGTGGAGACGTTGATGCCGAGGATCCGGGCCGCGCGCGGCCGGTTGCCGCCGGTGACCTCCAGCACGCGCTCGATGTGGCGCCGCTCCAGTTCCTCGAGGGTGAGCAGCTCGACGCTGCGGCGGCGCTCGGGCCCCTCGTAGGGGAGCAGCGAGCGGGCCGCGGCGAGTGTGAGCGTTTTGCCCTTCTCCAGCAGGACCGCGGCAGCCATCATGTTTTCGAGCTCGCGCACGTTGCCGGGGAAGGGGTGGTTCAGCAGTCGCTCGGCCAGGTCGGGGGCCAGGTCGTCGACTTTTTTGTGGTTGGCCTCGCCGTGCAGCTTGAGGAAGTAGCGGGCGAGCGGAAGGATGTCGCTCGTGCGCTCGCGCAGCGGCGGGATTTTGATGTTGTAGGTGTTGATGCGGTAGAACAGGTCCGCCCGGAACCGGCCCTTGAGGATCTCTTCCGGGATGTCCCGGTTGGTGGCCGCGATGATGCGCACGTCCACGTTGCGGATCTCGGTGCTGCCGAGCCGGTAGAACTCGCGTTCCTCGATCACGCGCAGCAGCTTGGCCTGCAGCGAGGGGTCGAGCTCGGTGATCTCGTCGAGAAAGAGGGTGCCGCCGTTGGCCGCCTCGAAAAAACCGCGGCGTTCGGCCCCCGCATCGGTGTAGGCCCCCTTGGCGTGCCCGAAGAATTCGTCCTCGAAGAGCGTCTTGCTGAACGAGGCCATGTTGACGGCGTAGAAGGGCGCCTTGGCCCGGTGGCTCAACTGGTGGATCACCCGGGCGAGCATCTCCTTGCCCGTCCCGGACTCGCCGTTGATCACGACGCTGTAGTCCGTGCCGGCCACGGCCTCCACTTGGTGGAACACCAGGGCCATGGACTCGTCTTCGGCGATGATGCGACTGAAGGCGTCGGGATTTTTCAGGTTGGCGAATATCTTCTTGCGTCCGACCCGCGCCAGCTCGTCCCGGAAGCGGTAGCGCTCCAGGTGGCTGCTGACCAGCGCCACGAGCCGCTCGCTGTTCAGCGGCTTGACGAGGTAGTCGATCGCGCCGTTGCTCATGGCGGCGACGGCGGTGGGCACGTCGTCCATCGCGCTGACGATGACGCAGTCCGTGTCCGGGAATTCCTCGCGGATGAGCTGCAGCACCTCCATGCCCCCCATGTGGGGCATCATGAGGTCCAGCAGCACCAGGCGATACCGGTGCTGTCGCAGCAGTTCGACCACCCGGCGGCTGTCGGACACCAGCGCCGGTTCGGGGAGGCCGGAGCTGATCAGGGTCGCCTTGATGCTCAGCAGCAACCCTTCATCGTCGTCGACCACCAGAACGGGAGCGTCTTTGGCGGAAATGGATTCCATTGCACGCATCTTATTACGAAAGGAGATTCGAGGTCAAGTGCAACGGGGCGCCGGTATCATTAAAATTGTAATAAAAACAGTCAGATAAAATGTTAAGCGGCTACCGCGGGGCCTGGGCGCTCAACAACCGATCGACGGTCTTCTCCACGCCGTCCTGCCAGGGGGGGCGCACGACCCCGAAGCAATCTTCGATGCGCCGGCAGTCCAGGACCGAGTAAGGCGGTCGCCGGGCCGGGGTGGGGTAGTCGGCCGTGGCAATCGGGGTGAGGCGGTAGCCCCGGATGCGGCCGCGCGCCGCCATCGTGTCGAGCACGTGGCGCGCCAGCCCGCACCAGGAGGTCGTCCCGGCGCCGCAGTAGTGGTAGGTGCCCCAGGGAGTTTCGGCGCCGCGCGCGGCGATGGCGAGGACCGTCGCAGCCAGATCCTCGGCGCAGGTCGGCGAGCCCACCTGGTCGTCCACGATGCGCAGCTCGTCCCTTCCCGCGATCAGGCGCATCACGGTTTTGACGAAGTTGGCGCCGTGGGCGCTGTATAGCCAGGCGGTGCGCAGAATCAGGTGCCGGTCGAGCGCCGCGCGCACTGCGGTCTCCCCCTCGGCCTTGCTGCGGCCGTAGACGCCGAGCGGGGCGACGGGGTCCTCTTCGCGGTAGGGCTCCCGCTTGCACCCGTCGAACACGTAATCGGTGCTGATGTGGACGAGCGGGATGTTTTCCGCCGCGCAGCGGGCGGCGATGCGGGCGGGGGCGGCGGCATTGATCGCGAAGGCCAGCTCCGCCTCGGTTTCCGCACGGTCCACGGCCGTGTAGGCGGCGGCGTTGATCACGGCTGCGGGCCGGGCCGCGCCCCACGCCGCGTCGACAGCGGCGGGCCGGGTCAGGTCCATCTGCGCGAGTTTGGGCGCGACGAGATGGATACCGAAGCGGGGTGCTTGGGCGATCAGCTCGGTGCCGAGCTGGCCCTCGCCGCCGGTCAGAAGAATGCGCATCGAGGGATGGGTGGCCGTCATTCTTTTTTGAGCCGGGGGCGCTCGTATTCCTGCTGCATGGCGCGGAGCGCGTCGGCCAGCTCCTGGTGGCTCAGGACGCCCTTCTGGATCAGGAGCCGGGCCAGGGCCTCGAGGCGCACGGAGGTGGAGACGAGCAGCGCTTCGAGCGATTCGTCATGCCCAGGGTCGGAGTCGGCGGCGGCGACGAGTTCTTCGAATGCGGGTTCTCCGCGTCGATCCTGCCGGCTGCGGCGGTCGACCCCGTCGTATGGGGCCTTGATCCAGCGGCGGTTCAAGCCCGAACGCCGTTCGCTGGGCGAGGGGTCAGGAGTGAAGCTGCGTTTGAACGTCATGATCGGTCTTCCATGATTGGGGTGATGAAATCAATTTAGTATAAAACGTGCATGAGGTCAAAGCGACGGCAAGCGGGGAGCGCTCGGACGGACAGCCCGCTTGAAATCATGACGCGATCCGTCCTATTTACTTCGACAGCATCCACATCGACTGCCACAGGTGCCCGGAGGGCCAGAGAGCGGTTCGCGCCGGAAGGGCAGGCGTCTTGCGCACGAAGGGAGCATTATGTACCTGCAGCATTTCGGTTTGAACCAACCGCCGTTCAGCATCAGCCCGGACCCGCAGTTTCTCTGGCTGAGCGGCAATCACGCCAAGGCCCTCGCAGCCTTCAAACGCGGCATCCTCGCGGGCGGGACGGCTGCCTGCTGCTGACCGGCGACGTCGGGACGGGGAAGACCAGCCTGATCCAGGGGATGGCTCGGCTGGACGGTGTCGCCGCCATTTTCCTCACCGTAGACGACCCGGACCTCTCGGCTCTCGATTTCTGCAATGCCCTGGCGGTCCGAATTAAAATGGGGCGCCGATTCGGCAGTTGCGCGAGATTTCGTTGCGGCGCTCGAGTCGCTTTCTCCTGCCGGCGTTTTCGATCCTGCCGGAACGTGCTCGTCATCGTCGACGAGGCCCAGCGACTGAAACCGGAGGTTTTCGAGAAAACCGCGGAGCCTGTCTGATCTCAAAGCTATCCGGCCGCACGCCGCTCAAGGTCTTCTTCGTCGGCCAGCTCGAGCTCAACCGGCTCCTGCAGCCGGAAGAGAATGCCCAGGGCTCGTCAAACATCGCCGCGCACTATCACCTCGAACCCCTCACCGGGGCGAAACCCGAGCTACATCGAGCACCGGCTCAAGGTGGCCGGGAGGGACACGCCCCTGTTCACGCGGGAGGCCATCAGCGAAGTTCACCGGTTGTCGCAGGGCTACCCGCGCCTGGTCAATATCGTCTGCGACCACGCGTTGCTCTACGGTTACGGGGCCGATCTCGAGCGGATCGACGTCGGACCGTCCGGGAGTGCAGCCGGGACCTGTCGGTGGCGCTGGGTCTCGATGACGTGCCGGCCACGGGGGAGGCGGCCGCGGCAGCCGAATGCTCGACCACGGCCCCGGACGCGCCGGAGAGGAACTGGCGGCCGGTCGCGTTGCTCGGCGCGTCCCTGGCGGCGGCCGCGGTCGGGTATTTTCTGCTCTACCGCTGACCGCCGGTCCGTTTCAGACTTTCCCTCCGAAATATCGCTTGCCCATGTCTATGTGGTCTCTTGCAAAGTAGGGCTGAACGGTAGGATGATCTGTGTGACGGTCTTGGCGGTCTCCAGACAATTTCGCATTGAAAGGGATGGACGAATGTACAAGCAACTCGCGGCAGCCATTCTCGCAGTATCCCTGGTCATGTCGTTCGCGGGCTGTGCCGGGACACCGGCCCCGGCCCCCGCCACGGTCCCGGACTCCGACGGCGACGGGGTGCCGGACGACATCGACAAGTGTCCGAACACGCCCAAAGGCGTCAAAGTCAATGCCATCGGCTGCTGGGAGCTGCGCGACGTCAATTTCGATGTCGGCAAGGCCGTGATCAAGAACCCCGAAGTCCTGGACGAGGTGGTGGAAATTTTGAAGATGAACCCCGCGATGACGGGCGAGGTGCGCGGTTACACGGACAACACGGGTTCGCTCGAGCTCAATCGGAAGCTCTCGGACGCCAGGGCCAGGGCCGTGCGCGACTATCTCGTCAAGCAGGGGATTGCGCCCGAGCGCATCCGCGCCATGGGGTTCGGTGCCGCGTACCCCGTCGCCGCCAACGACACGGCCGAGGGGCGCGCCCAGAACCGCCGCGTGGAGCTGCACCCGGATCTGTGAGGGGCCCGGCCCGGGCTATCGGAGAGAAAAGTCGACCTGATCGGGAAGAGAGGGAGTCGAATGGTCAAGTTCTGCGTCTTCTACTACGGCAAGCCCGAGGACCCCGCCGCTTTCGACACGTACTATCGGGACCACCATCTGCCGCTCGTTGTCCGCTGGCCTCGGATCAGGCGCATCGTGCTCAGCCGGGGGCAGCCCGGCGACGACCTCTACCAGATAGCCGAATTGTATTTCGACAGCCGCACGGAGATGGAGGCGGCGCTGAACTCCCCGGAGCGGGCGCTCGCGGCCGAGGACGGCAGGAAACTTCCCCGATTCATCGGCGAGATCAAGCGCCGGGTGTTTGAGGTCACGGACTACTGGAAGGGTTAAGCGCGTTCCGGCCATCGGGGAACTTCGGGCGGATGGCTGCTAAGGGGTGCTGGAAATTTTAACGGCCTGCTAATACATTTCGAATTTGGCCAGCCGACCGTCGAGCCCGCCGTTCTTGAGCGGCCGCTTCCAGGACGGCTTCAGGCCGATGTGCTTGAGCATCGCGCGGTCGCCGAAGTAGATGAAGGCCGTCGAGCCCTGGCAGCTGTGTTTCAGGAAGTCGCCGAGCTCTCGATAAAAACCTTCCATGCCGCCGGGCTGCTTCAGGCGGATGCCGTAGGGCGGGTTGCAGGCGATGACCCGGCCGCCCAGGTCCTGCCGGCGCTGGTATTCCGTGCGCTGCACGCGGACGGAGGCCCCGTGGGGGAGTCGGCGCAGGTTCTCGGCGGCGAGCGCCACCGCGTCGGCGGCGATGTCGCTGCCTGCGATCAACCCCTCCGGGAGCGGCCGCATCAGGCGGTTCTCGGCTTCCCGCACCTCATCCCAGGCGGCCCGGTCGAAGTCCGGCATCCGTTCGAACCCGAAGCGGGAGCGCAGGTAGCCGGCGGGGATGCGGCAGTAGTGCATCAGCGCTTCGGCCAGCAGGGTTCCGGAGCCGCACATCGGGTCGACCAGCGTCTGGGCGCCCTCCCACTCGGTCCACCGCACGATGGCTGCGGCCACCGTCTCCTGCATGGGAGCCTCGACGGCCTCCCGCCGGTAGCCTCTGCGGTGCAGCGACCCGCCCGACACGTCCAGGCTGATGACTGCGCGGTTGCTGTCCACGAAGACGTTGAGCCACACGTCCGGGTCGGTCCGCTCCACGTTCGGCCGCCGGCCGCAGTCCTCCCGGAAGTAGTCCACGACCGCGTCCTTGAGGCAGAGCGCGGCGTACTGAGAGTGGCGGATCTTGCTGTTGGAGAGGTTCGCGAACACCGCCAGGGTCTGATCCACCCCCATGATCTCCTTCCAGGGGATCAGCTTGGCCTTGCGGTACATGTAGTCGGTCGAGTGGCAGGGGAACGCCGCGAGCGGTGCCAGGATGCGGGTGGTCAGCCGGCTGCGGTAGGTGATGCGGTAGAGGCTCGGCTGGTCCGCGGCGAAATAGAGGCCGCGGTAGGAGGGGCTTAGGTCGCGGGCGCCCAGCCCGCGCAGCTCTTCCGCGCTCGACTCCTCCAAGCCTTCGGCCGCCTGGGCGAAGTAACGCTGGTTCTGCTGGTAGGCGAACATGGCGCGCTCAGGCCCCGGGCTTGCCGTAGGGCCGGCCGAAGAGGCCGCGGTGGGCCTGCAACCAGAGCAGCGCGTCCTGGGGGTGGGCGGATTTGCCTTCGGCCGGGTACCCGACCGCCACGACCGCCTCGACCATCACCCCCGGCGGCAGGTTCAGCAACTCCGCGACGTAATCCTGGGCCGCCCGGTCTTTCGTGTGCGGGCGCTGGCGGATCTGGATCCAGCAGCTGCCGAGGCCGAGCGATGCGGCCGCCAGCTGGACGATGATCGTGGCGATCGACGCGTCCTCCACCCAGACGTCTGATTTCCGCGAATCCGCGCACACGATGAGCCCGAGCGGGGCATCCTTCAGGAACGCGGAGCCGTGCTCCTTGGCCTGCGCCAAACGGGCGAGCATGGCGCGGTCGGTCACGACCACGAACTCCCAGGGGTTGACCCCGCGGGAAGAAGGAGCCCGCAGGGCCGCCTCCACCAGCAGGTCGATCTTCTCCGGCTCGACCGGCTGGTCCGTGAACCGGCGTATGCTGCGGCGTCTCCTCAACAGATCCATGAACATGGCCTGACCTCCTTCGGGTGGGCGAACGTGCTCGCGGTGCCGCCCTCTTATACCGGACCCAGGCGCCGACTGCAACTGCGCCCGGTTGACATCCGCTGGCCTGTGGTGCATCCTCGCAACCGATCACCCCCTGACGCCCAAACCGAAGGATCGGGATGGATCCCCCCGCTCGCGATAACCCGTTCGCCTCGAGCTTCGATATCGCCCACTATTTCGTCGGTCGGCACCAGCAGGAGGCGGCCGCCCACCTGAGCTACGCGCTGACGGAAGGCGAAGGCTTCACGGTCATCACCGGAGAGCGGGGAGTCGGGAAAACCAGCGCCTGCCGCGCGTTCGTGAGCGGGCTGGCGCCGGCGCAGGCGGCGGTGGCCTATCTCTCGGGTTCCCAGCAGACGTCGGGGGAGCTCCTGCGGCATATCACCCGGCAGTTCGGGTTGGAGACCGTCGGCGAGAGCACCAAGGACCTGATCGACGGTCTGAACCGCTTCCTGATGCAGCAGCGGGTTGCCGGCCGAAAGGTCATGGTCTTCATCGACGACGCCCAGACCCTGCCCGCTGAGGTCCTCGAGCAGGTCCGGCTGATCTCGAACCTCGAAACCACACGCGAGAAGCTGATCCAGATCGTCCTGGCCGGCGAACCGGGGCTGCTCGAACTGCTCGACTCGCGCGAGCTGCGGCAGATGGGGCAGCGCGTTTCGGTCTGCTACGAAATCGGCCCGCTCACGGAGGACGAGACTGCGGTCTACATCCGCCAGCGCATGGACCTCCACGCAGACGGCGAGGCCCCGGGGTTTACGCGGGAGGCCGCGGAGGTGGTCTTCAGGCACACGCAGGGCAACCCCCGGCTCATCAACCGGGTCTGTGCCACCGCATTAGGCTTGGCGCGCAGCCGCCAGGCCGGCGCCATCGGCCGTGAGCTCGCCGAGGAGGCCACGGGCGAATTCTCAAAGGAGCCCGACCGGCAGCGCCGCGGGCGTTTCCTCTTCACGGCGGCGGCGGCCGGCCTGGTGGGGGGCCTGATTCTCGTCGCCGGCGTCTACTTCGCTCGGCGAAACGAAGCCCCTGTGCCGCCGGTCGCCAGCGAACCGGTGGTGCTGTCCCTGCCGGCCACACCCGAGCCAACCCCGGCGCCGCCCCCGCCCGTCGAGCCACTGCCGGAGTTCCCCCCGCCCCCCCGGCCCGATCCCCGCCACCGCCTAAGGTCGTGCAGGCATCCCGGCCCCCTGCGCCTGCCCCTGCACGCATGACCCATTCCGTGCAGGTGGGTGCCTTCCGGCAGCCTGAAAACGCGCGGCAGCTGGTCGCCAAGCTGACGGAGAAGGGGGTGCGGGCCTACATCTTCGAGATCCGCGATGGCCAGAACCGCACCTGGCACACGGTGCGGGTGGGCGACTTCCCCAGCCGCCAAGCCGCCCAGGCCCACGCGGACGAGTTCGCCCGCCGGGAGCAGTTGAAGGTCCTGGTGCGGCCGTTTGGTTCGTTCTGAAACCCGTCTCAAACCGAGCTCCTCGAAACTCTTTCTCTTCTAAACAGACCCCGAATATAGCATCTCATTTTCAGATTTTTTATAGGGATTAACCCTAAAGGTTCCCTCCATCCTTTGAGGTTCCACCAAATGTTGAGGCCCGACGAGCCCTCCTACATTCCTATATGCTTCTCGACGCTCATATAACCACTCGTTATCGTTTGCCTATAAATAACTTTGGTTGCTATCAGGAAGTCGGCAAGACAGTTGCAGAGGATAGGTGTCATTCTCCCAATTTTGTGGTTGTCCTTCACTGAGCGGTTAGGACAGTTTTTCAAAAACGTAGCAGCCGTGTTTCGCGACGAAGAAGAAATCGATATTTAAACATCTATCGCAGGAGAAAACGTATGAACAGCATCTTTTATATTATCGGCGTCATCGTGGTAGTCGTGGTGGTCTTGAAGTTCCTCGGGGTGTACTAGCCCGGCAGGCTCAAAAAGCAGTGGGGGCATCTGCAAGGGGGGCAAAGCATGACATAAAGGGAGCATCTACGTAGCACAATAGAATCGGAAAGCTATCGCAGCACAGAAGATGTACGTCTGGATATAGCTAAAGAAGAAGAAAACATTTCCTGGACGACGGGCCAATACCCGCAGGTCCCGGTCGGATCTCGACCTTCGATTACCCCGTCCCGCACGACAACTCGCAGGGGCTTGCCGCAATCGAGACAGGGCGCAGCGATCTGAATCGGCGTTCCCGGAAAGACTCAGCAGACCGCCAGGGCTTCGACCCCTCACGGTCCGAACCACGGGGGCAAAAAATGACAACATACAACATCCTTCACGAAGTCGGGATCAACGCATCACCGAAAGCCGTTTACCAGGCATTAACGGACACAAATAAACTCGCGGGATGGTGGACCTCTGATACCCGTGGCAGTGGCTCAAAGGTCGGAGACGTACTTGAGTTCTGGTTCGGAGACTTTTGTCAGAAGTTTGAAGTCGTAGAGCTTCAACCGGGCAAGCTCGTTCGTTGGAAAGCCTAATAAAAATGAAGGGGTAGAGGAATGGGCTGGAACTGAGGTAGCCTTTTCTTTAAGCGCCGATGAAAAACAGTGTTATCGTCCACTTCAGTCATTCAGGCTGGCGCAGGGATAGCGGACTTCTCCCTCACTGCTCAACAAAATGGGCGGTTTTTATGTTGAGCCTCAAGGACCTTTTAGAAAAAGGCAAAGGGCAGCCTGCGCCCAACGACGTGGAAATCAATCACGACTAAGCGGGGGGTGGTTCAAGTATGGCAACGTCACTCACTCAGAGGGTTAAGTTGCATATGCATGCCTGCTTCCGGGGCATGTCGCATGATGTCTCCGTCTGTTCGACTCCCTTTGATTCTGTGGAAGGATGGGCCTTCGGATTCTTCTGCCTGTAGTCCCACACGGCCTTACACGCAAGCGCGTCTGCAACAGCTCTGTCTGCCGGTCCCTCCCAAACATATCTGCGGGAATTCGGTCGAATTTAAATTTCCATCAAGCACAAGATCTGGGCAAATAATAGCGCCGCATTATGGCTCAACACCTTTTCTATTGCGCTATGGCAGGCGAGCTTGATCAGGCGTTCCTGCCCGTATGCAACATCCTGTCGTTTGCGACATCCCTAAGTGCGAGTACCGCGGGCCCGATACAGCAGGGGGGGATTGGTGGTGCCCCTGGCAAGAATCGAACTTGCGCAAACCCAGATTAGGAATCTGGTGCTCTATCCACTGAGCTACAGGGGCTTAGGGCTGGATGTGACAGTGCTTCATATGGTTGCCCGGGCACGCCGTGGAGAACCCGGAGGTGCCGCGACCTGTCTCAAATCGTGGCAGATCCTTACACCAACTTTTGCATCGCGACAAGCCCTGTTCGCTATGGAGAGTGAACCTCTGCCGGCATCCCCTGCTGGCCGTCACAAGGTGTCGGTAAGCTTTCTGCAGAGATCAACAGCGGTGGCCGCATCGGCTGCGTAGCCGTCAGCCCCGATCTCACCGGCAAACTTCGCGCTGAGCGGCGCTCCACCGACCATGACCTTCACCTGCTTTCGCAGCCCGTCTGAGTGCAACTCCTGGATGGCACGCGCCATCTCGGGCATGGTGGTCGTCAGCAGGGCCGAGAGCCCCAAGACCTTCGGCTGCAGTTCACGAACCTTCCGGAGGATCGCCGGGCAATCGATGTTGATCCCGAGGTCGATGACTTCGAACCCCGCGCCCTCGAGCATCATACCGACGATGTTTTTTCCGATGTCGTGGAGGTCGCCCTTGACCGTGGCCAGCATGACCCGGCCGCGGGAAAAGGCGTTCTGGCCCTGGAGCATGGGTTTCACCAGTTCCAGCCCTTCCTTCATGGTCATGGCCGACACCATCATCTCGGGGACGAAGATCGTGTTCGCGGCGAAGCTCTTCCCGACCTGATCCATGGCCGCGATGAACCCGTCCTGGATGATCTGTTCGGCCGGGCAGCCGGCGGCCACCGCACTTCGAACCAAATCGCCGATTTTCTCCCGCTCGAGCCCGATGATGGCGTTCCGGATGGCCTGGATGGGGGGAGCCACCTGCGGCCCCGCTTGCGGCGCAGCCGCCACGGGCTGCGGCGCCTTTGGCGCAGCCTGCTGTCGCGGCCGGACGTTGGCCTTGAGTCGATCCGTGTAGACCCCGTGCTGCATGAGCGCCTCCCCCATGGCGCGCACGTTTGCCGGCTTCACGTAGTTGGGCAGCGAGTTGGCGCTTGCCAGGATATATCGGCCGCCGGGTGCCAGGGCCTCAATCCGCCGCCGCACTTCGTCGCGGGTTTCCTCCGGGGTCCCCTTGGTCAAGGTGTAATGCAGGTCGATGTTCCCGACGATGGTCACGCGGTCGCCATAGAGCCGCTTCACCTCCTCGATGTCCATGGGGCCCGGCTCCATGTTGGCGATCCCGGCCACGCCGAGCCCGATGATCTCCTCCATGAGCGGCATGATGTTCCCGTCGCTGTGGTAGATGACCGGCAGCTTCACGGCGTCCATGACGTTGCGCATGACCGGGACGCAGAACTCGCGGAAATGCGCGGGCGAGATCATCGGGGCGTGGCCGAAGCCGATGTCGTCCGGGATGAAGAAGAGATCGAACGGCAGCTCCTGCATGTTGATCGCCACCCGCCGGCTCCAGTGGCTGAACCGCCAGAGGATGGCCTTGACCAGCTCGGGGTCGGTCACGAGCTTGGTGCAGAAGCGGTCGATGCCCATGGACAGATAGGTATTCCCGGGGCCGGTCCGCACGGTCGCGATCGCGGCCAGGTCGCCTTTGTAACGCCGCAGGAACTCCTCCGCCGGCCGGTAGAGCGCTTCGTCGTCCGGGTCGGGCAGCGCATCCAGGTAGCGGAGGTCCGCCTGTTCCTTGATGAGCCCTTCGGTGATGTGGTCGTGCCCGTCGATGCGCTCGGTCTTGGCGAAGCGCGGTGGGGCGAGGTCGTAGCTGATGTTGTCGAGCGGGATCAGCCGGTGGATTTCCGGCGGGATCCGGATCATGCCGGGCGTCTCGATCTTCTGGGAATAGGTGGCGTGCACGAACTCGGTGTTCCCGGCCAGCCCCGCCATGACTTCGTTGGAGATGAAATTCTCGATCCAGGGGACCCGGTCCGGGATCTCACCGTTCAGCACCGCAAGGACCCGTTCTCTTGAATTCATATGCTTTCCTTTCCTCATACCCGCGTTCCGTATACCCAATCCCCGGGAGCGGTCACGATCCATGGGCAGAAAATCGCGATGAAGATCACGGAGATGAGCACCATGTAGAACGGCGGCAATTCCCTGATCAACCGCCCGGTACCTACACCGGAAATGCTGGTGATCAGGTAAAGGTTGATCCCGACCGGAGGCGTGAGCGTTCCCAGCAACAGCGCCAGGACGATGACCACCCAGAAGTGGATCGGGTGAAAGGTCGCCTGCTGCACCAGGGGCGAGAGGACCGGCACCACCAGGAGCAGCGCCGGGGTGGTGCTCAGGAAACAGCCCAGGATGAACAGTCCGATGCTGATCATAATCAGGAGAACGGTCTGGTCCTGGCTGACGCCCATGACCAGGCGGATGACTTCCTGCGGGATCCGCTCGCGGGTCAACACGAAATTATAAAGCCCGGCCATGGCGATGATGAACATGATGACGCCCGTGCTCACGGCCACATCGAGGCACATCTTCGGCAGCTTTTTCAGGTCGAGGCTGCGATAGATGAAGAGGCCCACCAGGAAACTGTAAACGGCCGCGATGCCGGCCGCCTCCACCGGTGTGAACACCCCGGTGAAGATCCCCCCCAAAATGATGAAGATCGTCAGGAGCCCGAAGCAGGCATCCTTGAGCGAAACCCAGAATTCGCCCTTGGCGGCCTTGGCCTTGATGGGGTAGTTGCGCCGCACCGCGTAGAAATAGCTGAGGCCCATCAGGAGCACCCCGAAGAGGATCCCCGGGATCATGCCTCCCAGGAACATCCGCCCTACGCTCAGGGATGCCAGGGCCGAGCAGATGATCATGGGCACGGAGGGCGGAATGATCGGGCCGATCACGGCCGCCGTGACCGTCAGCGCCGAGGCGAACGGCTTGTCGTAGCCGTCCTTCTCCATGGCGGGCACCATGACCGAGCCCAGGCCCGCGGTTTCGGCCACCGCCTCGCCGGTCATGCCCGCGAAGATCATGCAGGCCATCACGTTCACGATGGCCAGCCCGCCCCGGATGTGCCCGACCACGGCGTTGCAGAGCCGTACGATGCGGTGGCTCATCCCCACCTCGTTCATCAGCACCCCCGTGAGCAGGTACAGCGGGATGGCGATGAGGACGTTCAGCATGGCGCCCTCGGTCATGTACTGTGCGGCCACCATGAGCGGGATTTCCTGCTGGATCATGTAAATGATGCCGATCATGAGCATGCACACCGCAATGGGGATCCCGGTGGCCATCAGCGACAGCAGCCCTCCGATCAACAGGCTCAACATGAATGATTCCCTCCTGCCCGGGTTCGATGCATAGCGGCCGATCTGTGGAGCTGCTGCGGTCTTCGGCGCTTTGCCTTCCCGCGTGTCCTGGATCAGCTTTTTGATCATCATGAGAATCATGAAGGACACGCCGGCCGGCATGATCAGGTAAACGTAGAAATAGCTCAGCACGAGGATGCCGGTCTTCTGGGTGCGGCAGTCGACGCAGAGCTGAAGCCCGACGAACACCATCGCGACCAGCGCGATCATCACGACCGTGTCCACGCCGATCCGCACCCATCGCAGGGCTCCGGGTTTCTTCTTTAGGGCCGATTCCACGATTTCAACATAGATCTGGGAACGGCGGCTACAGGCCACGGCCGACCCGAAATACGTCAGCCCCAGGATGAAGAAGCCGACGACCTCGTCCGCCCACTCGATCGGGCTGTTCAGGAGGTAGCGGAACATCACGGAGGAGAACACGAGCAGGCTCAGCCCGATCACGAGGGCCATGCACACCCACTTGAGAGAATGCTCCACTCGGTCCAGAAAGCTGAAGAACGTTTCCATTGTCCGCCTCCACGTGGGGGTCCGGTTCGCCGCCCGGCCGCCCGTCGTACCCATTTATTGGGTCGCCTGAATCCGCTCGAAGAGCTTGGCCCCGCCTTCCCAGTTCTTGGAGATCTCGTTGATCTTCTCGAAGGTGGCCTTCCGGAACGCCTCCACGTCGGTGTCGACGAATTCCATGCCGCCTTTTTTCAGCTTTTCGATGTAGTCATCCTGCAGCTCGGCATCCAGCTTGTTGTTGAATCTCCCGGCCTCGTCGGCCGCCTCCTGGATGGCTTTCTGGTGTTCGGGCTTGAGCGAGTCCCACACGCGCTTGTTGATCCCGAGGAACTGCGTCCCGAACGTGTGGGAGGTCTTGTTGAAATACTTGCTGACCTCGAAGATGGAGTACTCGTAGATGTAGTCCGTCGGCAGCTCGGCTCCGTCCACCACCCCCTGCTGAAGCGCGAGGTACATCTCGTTCAGCGGGATGTCCACCGGGCTCGCACCGATGGCCTTGAAGCCGACAATCGGCGGAAGCACTCCGGCCCTGACTTTGTAGCCTTTGAAGTCCTCGAGCGTGCGAATGGGTTTTCGCCCGGCAATGTGCCGGGGCATCCGGTCCCAATCCTGCGCCAACAGGACGATCCCGTTCTTCTGCGCGAAATCGGCCTTCAGCTGCTGCCCGATCTCGCCGTTGACGACCTTGTGAATGTGTTCCTGGGAGCGGAACACGTAGGGCACTTGCATCATCATGTAGGCGTCGTTCAGATAGGCCAGGGCGGCGAGCCCCATCGTGCTCAGGTCAAGGGCGCCCATGCGCAGGTTGTCCGCCATCTGCTTGTTGTTGCCCAGCTGGTTGTTGGGGAACACCTGGACCACGATTTCGCCGTTGGTCTTCTTTTGAACCAGGTCGGCAAACAGGAGCGCGGCCTTGCCGGTCGGCTGGTTTTCCTTGGTGTTGTGGCCATACTTCAGGGTGCGGGCGGCACTGGCCGGGACGGCCCACAGGATCGCCAAGGTCAGGAACATGCAGGTGATGGTGATGGTGCGCCGGTTCATTCTCATTTTGCCCTCCGGGGTTAATCGTTTGCTCGCTTGGGTTCCAGGTTCAAGCCCTCATGCCCCTGTCGGGCAGGGGCAGGTCGATCTCCGAGTCACCAGCCCGCCGCACGGGAGCATGAGCGGGGCCACCTCCGCCCGCTCTTCCAGCAGATCGACGAGCATGGCCGAAGCCCCCTTTCCCATTTCGTACAACGGCATTCTCACCACCGTGAGGGGCGGATCGAGCACATCCGCTATCGGCGAGTCGTGGAGTCCGATGATCGACATCTCCTCCGGGACCTTGATTCCCGCCGATTTGACGGCGCTCAGCGCCCCCACCGCTCCCATTAAGTTGCCCGCGAAAACCGCTGTCGGCCGCCGCTTCTTCCGGAGCAGACGATTCATCGCGGTCTTGCCGCCTTCCCAGGTGTGCCACTCGTACTCCTGCACCAGCCCCGGGTCGTAGGGGATCCCATGGGTGCTCAGCTCCTGGCGGTAGCCTTGAAGGCGCCGCAGGGCGGTGTCGAACAGCAGGGGGCCGGCCAGGTGGGCGATGCGACGGTGGCCCAACGCCGCCAGGTGTGCCACGGCGACCCGGGCCCCGCCGGCATCGTCCACGGTGATGTGCTGGTTGGTCGAAGCCTCCCGGCGGTTGACGAGCACGAACGGCCGTCCCGACCGGATCAAATCGGCAATGATCGCATCCTCCACCCGCGTGGTCGCGATGATCAACCCGTCGAAGCGTCCCTCCTGGAGCCACGTGAGGTAGAGCCGGTCCCGAGTCGCCTTTTCATCGAGGTGGCTCACGAACGCCGAGTAGCCGCGCTCGCGGGCGCCGGACTCGACCCCCCGTATGATCTCGGGGATGACCGGGTTTCCGACATCGGGCACGAACAGGGCAAGGGTGTACGTGCGTTTGACCTTGAGGCTGCGGGCGGAAGCGTTCGGGCGGTATGACAGGCGGCTGGCGGCTTTTTGGATGCGTTGCCGGGTGTCCGCGCTCACCCGGACCTGCGGGTTGCCGGAGAGGACCTTGGACACGATGGGGATGCTGACCTTGGCCAGGCTCGCGACGTCCTTCAGGGTCGGGGGCGTGGGCAATCGTTTTCCCATGGGGCGTCAGTTATCATATGACAAAATGGGATGTCAATGGCAGTTCGACGCCGGAGAGGCGACTGACTGGTCCGGCAACGACATACGTCAACCGTAGCCGAAATGCGTCGTACGGGCGGGAGCGGGATCGACCGCCGGAGAGGCCTGCACCGGCCCGGATGCGCGGAACCCGACAGCGGTTGACTTTTTCGTTCAACCCGCATAATGCCGGGTTGTACGCAAAACCATACAAATTCATGGGACCCATCGCGCCCCCCCACTCCTCGCCCTTGCATGACGGCGCCCCGCGCTACCGCCAGATCCACAGCCATCTGAAGGCCCTCATCGCTTCCGGGAAATATCTCCCCGGCGAACGCATGCCCACGGAAAAGGCGATCGCGGAGCAGTTCGCGGTCAGCCGGCACACCGCGCGCTACGTTCTGCAACTCCTGACTCACGAAGGCCTGGTCACCCGCAGGCAGGGGGCGGGGAGCTTCGTCGCCCCGCTGCGGATGAAAGGCGATCCCTCGCCGACCGGCGTGAGGCTGCGGCTGGGGGCCATCTACCCCCCCGAATCCTTCATCGTTAAATCGCAGACCCAGTTCGCCCGCCGGATGGCGGAGCTGACGCGCAACCAGGTGTGTGTGGACGTGGTCCCATCCTCGCGCATCGGGTCGGACACCGAGCAGTTGGCCATGCTCTGCAATGGCGAGTTGGAGATGTTTGGTGCCGCGGCAGACTGGCTGGAGAAGCTGGACCCGGTGTACGGCATCACCAACATCCCCTTTCTGTTCCGGGATCTCGCGCATGTGCGGGATTTCGTGGAAAGCCAGATCGCGGCCGAGCTGAGGGATCGGGTGCGCGTGAAATGCGGGGTGCGGGTCCTGGCCGACAACTGGCTCAGGCCCTCCCGCGTGTTGATCGCCAAGCGGCCGTGCATGACCGTGGGGGACCTGGCCGGCCTGCGCCTGCGCGTGCCGCCCATTCCCAGCTACCATCGCCACTGGGAGGCGCTGGGGGCCGTCCCCGTGCCGTCCGCCTTCCGCGATATCCGGCGCTGCCTCGAAACGGGGGAGGTGGATGCTGCGGACGTGCCGCGTGACGCGATCCGCGACGCCGGGTTGCACCGGCTGGCGCGCTACATCACGCACACCCGTCACCTGTACTCGCGCGCCTGCCTGTTGATCGGCGAAGCCAGCTTCCAGTCACTGCGCAAGGACCTGCAGGCCGCGCTCCATCAGGTGAGCACGGAGGCCGGCCGCGACTACTCCGCCCAAACGCTTCAACTCTGGTCGGACGACAAGGCGAAGATGATCCGGCAAGGCGCGGTGTTCATCCAGACCGACATTGAGCCCTTTCGCCGGCTGACCCGACCGCTGGCAGCATCGCTCCTCGGAGCGCGAACCCGGTCGTTCAGAATGCACCGGAAAATTTTCGAGATGGGCTGAGGCCCGCGGGCCGTCCACACGCACCGAAGGAGGAGTGAATGACCAACAAGCAACGCATCTTGAAGGCGATCAGGGGGGAGATGCCGGACGTCATCCCCTTCGCCCCCCGGCTGGACCTCTGGTACTCGGCCCAGAAGAGCCTGGGCGGGTTGCCGGCCACGTACCGGGACTGCACCCAGGACGAGATCTCGCGCGCCGAAGGCTGGGGACTGCACAAGATCAACCCCGCCTACCAGGATGTCCGCCGGCCCGAGGACCACATCCACTGGGGGCTGGGGATCCTCTCCTTCAAGGAGATGGTCTTCAACTACACGCTGCCCTCGGACGTGGACGTCGACATCCGGCACGACAACGGGCGTACGCGCATCACCTACCACACCCCCCGGGGGGACGTCAGCACGTGCATCGTGTTCACCGAGGCCATGCGGCGGGCGGGGGTCACCGGATTCAACATTGAGGAGCATCCGATCAAGACGGCAAAAGACTACGCGCCCCTGGCCCACATCTTCGCCAACCTGAAACTCCATCCGGACTGGGACGACTTCGTTGCCTGGAAGCGGGACATCGGCGAAGACGGCCTGGCCTTCACCATGGCGGGCCGCGCCGCGTCCCCGGTGCACCACATCCAGAAGTACTTCATCGACGCGACCGAGTTCTTTTTCCACTACAAGGACCACCGGCGCGAGATGACGGCGCTCGCCGAGAGCATGGCCCCCTTCTTCGACCAGACCATCGACCTCATCGGCCGCTCGCCCGCTGAGGCCGTCTACTGGGGGGCCAACTTCGACGACATGATCACCTACCCCGCGTACTTCGAGGCGGATATCATGCCGTGGATCCGCAAAGCGGCCGATACCCTGGGCGCCCAGGGGATCTACATTTCCTGCCACTGCGACGGCGAGAACAGGGGGCTGATGGATCTGATCCGCGACTCGGGTATGCACGTGGCCGAGGCCGTGACGCCGCACCCGATGACCAAGGTCACGATGGACGAGTACTACGCGCGGTGGAGCCGGACGCTCACGATCTACGGGGGAATCCCGTCCATCCTGCTCCTGGCGGAAAGCACCAGCGACGAGGAGTTCGACGCTTACATGACGCACCTCTTCAAGGCGGTCGCCCCGGGCCGGCGGATGATCTTCGGCATCGCCGACTCGGTTCCCCCCAACGCGGTCTTCGACCGCATCCGCCGCATCGGGCAGCGCATCGCGGAGGAGGCCCGTCTGCCGATCGAGGCCGGGGGGTTCAACCCGGTCTTCGCACCCGCGGACGTGGCCGCGGCGCCTCGCACGGCCTTCAGTTTCGCGCAGGGATTCGAAAACGTCCAGGCCGACGTGCTCACGGGCGACCACCTGGCGATCACGCAGCATGTGAAGGCGTTGCTGCAAATGGGCGTTGACGCCGGCGACATCCTGCAGAAGGGCATGCTGCCCGCGATGGAGGTCATCGGCGAGCGGTTCCGCAACGGCGAAGTGTTCATCCCGGAGGTGCTGCTGTCCGCGCGCGCCATGAACGAAGCGACCGCAACGCTCGAGCCGTTCCTGTCGAAGGACAAGATGCGGAGGGCGGGCAAGGTCCTGATCGGCACCGTGCGCGGGGACTTGCACGATATCGGCAAGAACATCGTTGCCACGATGCTGCGCGGGGTCGGCTTCGAGATCCGCGATCTGGGCATCAACGTGCCCGCCAAGGAGTTCCTGAAGCAGGTCCAGGACTATCGGCCGGACGTGCTGGCCCTTTCGGCCCTGCTCACCACGACGATGCCGGAGATGAAGTCCATCATCCGGCAGCTGGCCGAGTCCGGCCTGCGCGACGGGCTCAAGGTCATTGTCGGCGGGGCGCCGCTGAACGAGAAATTCGCGCACGACATCGGCGCGGACGGGTATGCCAAGGACGCCGGCAGTGCCGTGCCGCTCGTCAAGCGCCTCATGCAACCGAGCTGAGCCGTCCGCTCGGCCTGAAGCGAGATTCGTTCACAACCACCATCGGAAAACGGGAGGGACCCCATGAACACCCACGCGATGTTTCGGATCGTGCTCTGCTGCCTGTTTGTCCTCGCCGCCTGCTGCGGATGGCTTTGACCCGGCGGAGGCCAAGACCGTGATCAAGGTGGCCCACCACCTGCCGCCCACCGAAAACCGCAACCTGGCCCTGGACGAGTTCGCCAAGCTCGTGGCCCAGAAAACGGGAGGAGAGGTCGAAGTCCAGGTCTTCCCAGGCGGGTCGCTCGGCAACGAACGGGACAACCTCGAAGGCGTGCGGATGGGCTCGGTGCAGATGTCGCTCGCGAACCCGGCGACCATCGTCAACTTCGAACCCCTCATCGGGGTGCTGGACCTGCCGTTCCTCTTCACCGACATCACCCACGTCCACAAGGTCCTCGACGGCCCCATCGGGCAGCAGATGATCGAGGCCATAAAGAAAAAGACCGGCGTGGTCGTCCTGGCGTGGTTCGACACCATCTTCCGCGACGTCCTCTCCGTCCGGCCGGTCAACGGCCTGGACGACTTCAAGGGCCTGAAGATCCGCGTCCCCGAGTCGCCCGTGTACTCGCGCATCTTCCGCCTGCTCGGCGCCAACCCCACCCCCATGCCCTGGGGCGAAATCTACACCGGCCTGCAGACCAAGGTGGTGGAGGGGATGGAGTCCGCCCCGGACAGCATCTACAACACCAAGCTCCACGAGGTGGCCAAGTTTCTCTGCCCCACACGGCACATCTACAACTGCACCATGCTGATCGTGAACGGGAAGTACTATGACGGGCTGCCGGCGGGCACCCGGAAAGCGATCGCCGAAAGCGCGGCGGAAGCCGGCCGGTGGCTCACGGACGTCACCATCAAGGCGGAGATGGACTACTTCGACAAGCTGAAGGCGGCCGGGGTCACGATCACCTCCCCGGACATGGCCCCGATCCGCGCGGCCGTCCGGCCCATCTACACGGAATACGGCGAGAAACTGAAGGCGGTCGAGCTGATCGAGCAGATCCGCACAAGCAAGTGAATCCGTCGCATCGTCGGCAACCGTTCATCACTCCAACTTCCAACCCAGGAGACATGCCGTGGGGTTCATCAACCGGATCCTTACCCCGGTCATCTCGGTCGCCTTCTTCGTGCTGGTCGTGGTGACCTTCGCCCAGGTCGTGTTCCGCTACCTGATCGGCTACTCGCTGTACTGGTCTGAGGAAGCGGCGCGCTACCTCTTCGTGTGGATATCCTTCCTCGGGTCGGTGGTGGCCCTGCAGAAGGGGGTGCACATCGGTTTCGATGTCTGCGTCGCGAAGCTGCCGCCCGTCTGGAAGCGGTACACGCTGCTTTTCGGCGATCTCTCGGTCCTGGCGTTCCTGGTGTTCATCAGCTACCAGGGGTTTCGGATGGCCGAGCAGAACATGATCCAGCAGTCGGCTGCCCTCGAGATCCCCATGGGCCTGGTGATGTCGGCCGTGCCGATCGGGTTCGCCCTCATGGCAGTCTGCACGCTCATCCAGATGGTGCAGCGGTTCCGCTTCCCGTCGGAATGCAAGGCGGGTGACCGATGACGCTCATCCTGTTGCTCGGCCTGCTGGTCTTCCTGTTCGTCGGGACCCCGCTCGCGTTCACGCTCGGAATCAGCGCGCTCGCGGCGTTGATCGCCCAGGGCGACGTCCCGCTCGCGGTGGTGACGCAGCGCATGTTCGTCGCAGTGGACTCCTTCTCGCTCCTGGCGATCCCGTTCTTCATCCTGGCGGGCGAACTGATGAACAGCGGCGGGATCACCCAGCGCCTGGTCGATTTCGCGGACAAACTGGTCGGCCACATCGTGGGCGGCCTCTCGCACGTGGTGGTGGTCACCAACATGATCATGGCCGGGATCTCCGGGTCGGCCGCGGCCGACGCGGCCGCGACCGGCGCCATCCTGATCCCGACCATGATCCGGCGCGGCTACAGCCCCTCCTTTGCGGGCGCCATCTCCGCCGCGGCCTCGACCATCGGCCCCATCATTCCGCCGAGCATCCCGATGGTCGTTTACGGGTCGATCGCGAACGTCTCCATCGGGCGGCTCTTTCTGGGGGGGGTCATCCCCGGGGTGGTCATGGGGATTTTCCTGATGGGCGTGGCCTACGTCATCAGCACACGGCGCGGCTACCCGAGGGAGCCGCGCGCCGGCCTGGCGCAGATATGGCGCAGCTTCTACTCCTCGTTCTGGGCCATGGTGATGCCGCTCATCATCCTGGGCGGAATTTTAGGGGGGGTGTTCACCCCGACCGAGGCGGCCGTGATCGCGGTCGTCTACGCCTACCTCGTCGGCGCGTTTGTCTATCGCGAATTGAAGACCCGCGAGCTGCCGAAGATCTTCATGAACGCCGCGGTTTCGACCGCCGTTGTGATGCTGATCATCGCCACGGCCAACGTGCTCGGGTGGGTGTTGTCCTATCAACGCATCCCGGAGATGATGACGACATTCTTTTTTTCCATCTCGCGCGAACCCTGGGCCATCCTGCTGATGGTCAACATCGTGCTGCTCATCCTGGGGTGCTTCATGAACCCCACCGCGATCATCATCGTCATGGTGCCGTTCTTCATGCCGTTGATCACCAAGCTGGGCATCGACCCGGTGCACTTCGGGATCATCGTGACGGTCAACACGGCGATCGGTCAGCTGACCCCGCCCGTCGGAGTGTGCATGTTCATCTCGTGCGGGATCGCCAAGATCACCATCGCCGAGTTCACGCGCGAGTGCGCGATCTTCATCGGCGCCCTCATCGTCGTTCTGGCCCTGGTCACCTATCTGCCCTCCGCGGTCATGCTGCTGCCGGACTGGCTGCTGCCGATTTGAGCCTACAGGATCGATACGCCCGGGTCCCCGCACACGTCGTTCAGGCGGATGCGACGCATCTCGTCGACCCGGGTACCGCATCAGCCCATGCCCCTGATCGACCCGGCTGCGACAGGATAGGGATGCGTCAAAAAAAAGCACTCCACTTGTTCTGCCGGGTACGGTAAAGGAAACATTCGCGGCATCGGGAACCTCCTGCGATGGCCACCGAGGCTTTCCGCACCTCTCAAACAAGGAGACTGCCAATGTTCAAGAAGTCCGTTCTCGTCGTTCTGGGCTGTGTGCTCCTCGCAACCAACCTGTCGGCCCAGGGCAAGTCGGCCGACGCCGATTACCCCCGCAAGCCGATCAACGTCCTGATCGGTTACGCGCCCGGGGGCGGCAGCGACGTGATGCTGTCCATGATCCGGCCGCAGCTCGAGCGGGTCCTGAAGACCACCCTGGTCCCGGTCTACAAGCCGGGCTCCGGGAGCGACATCGCGCTGACCGAACTGGCGGTGTCCAAGCCCGACGGCTACACGGTCGTCGTCACCACCACTCCGATGATCCCCATCAACGCCTACGTACGCGAGACCGCCTACAAAATCTCTGACCTCGGATTCGTGGCGAACGTCGTCACGGACCCCGGCATCCTGGTGGTGCGGGCCGAGAGCCCCTACAAGACCCTGGCCGACTTCATCCAGGCGGCCAGGGAGAAGCCGGCCACCATCAGCGTCGGCGTCGCGTCGGCCCCCGGCGACGACTGGTTCGCCATGCACATGCTGCAGCAGGCGACCGGAACGAAGTACAACATCGTGCCCTTCTCGGGCGACGGCCCCTCCTGGCAGGCCGCGCTGGCCGGGCACGTCGACGCCTCCGCCAACAACCTCGGCATCGTCTACCCGCAGGTGAAAGCCGGCGCGCTGCGGGCCCTCGCCGTCATGACTGACAAGCGCTCCCTTTTCCTGCCGGACGTGCCCACCTTCAAAGAGCTCGGCTACGATTTCACGAGCGGCAGCGCCCGCGGCTTCGGCATGCCCGCGAAGACCCCCAAGGCGATCGTGGACAAGTTCGCGGCAGCGGTGAAGGACGTCATGGAGTCGCAGGAATTCAAGGAGAACGCCGCGAAGACCGCTTTCCCGGCCGACTACATGGGGCCGGCGGAATTCTCGACCTTCATGACCCGGCTGGGCGAGATCTACCGGCCGCTCTGGGACAAGTACGGCAAGGAAGCCACAGCCGGCAAATGAGCTCCCGCCGGGAGGGGGGCCCGCCCCCTCCCGTTTTCCATGCGAAAGGGTTCCGCATGAAGCTGAGCGCGCTGCTGTTCCCGTCGGTCATGATCGCCGTCGCCGTCGTCTATGAAGTCATGGCGATCGGCATGCCGCGGGGGTCGATCCACCACCCGGGGCCGGGCCTCTACCCCATTATTGTCGGGGTCTTCCTGCTGACGACGGCGCTGGGGTGCCTGGCCCGCGAGATCCTGAGACTCAGAGGCGCATCCGCCCGATCGGACGATGCGCTGCAGGCCGCGGGCGCCTCGCCCGGCGCCGCATGCGGCAAAACGGTGCCGCTCATGGGGTTGATGGTGGCCTATGTCCTCGCGCTGCAGCCGCTCGGCTTCCCGGTGTGCATCTGCATTTTCCTGCTGGTCGCCATCCGCATTTTCGGCTTCCGCCGGTGGGTCCCCGCCCTGGGGATGGCGGTCGTCCTGACTGCCGTCTCCTACGTGGCCTTCGTGATGTGGCTCAAGGTTCCCCTGCCGCTTGGCATCCTCGACGATGTCCTGGGATAGGTCGGGATAGGAGAAACTGACCATGGATTTTTCGAGTGGTCTGCTGCACGGCTTTTCAGTCGCGCTGACGCCCCTGAACCTCTTCTTCGGGTTCCTGGGGGCCGTCATCGGGACGGTCATCGGCATCCTGCCCGGGCTGGGGCCTCTGGGCACCATGGCGCTGCTGCTGCCGCTGACTTACGGACTGGACCCGATCGCCGGCATGATCCTGTTCGCCGGCATCTACTTCGGCGCGATGTACGGCGGGTCGACCACCTCGATCCTGCTCAACATCCCGGGCGAGGCGGCTTCGGTCATCACGGTCATCGAAGGCTACCAGATGGCGCGCCGCGGCCGGGCCGGTGCGGCCCTGGCGGTTGCCGCGATCGGGTCGTTCATCGCCGGCACCATCAGCCTGATCGGGTTGAGCCTGATCGCGCCCTCGCTCGCCCGGGCCGCGCTCAAGTTCGGGCCGCCCGAGTACTTCACGGTCGCGCTGGTCGGGCTGGTGATCATGTCGCGGTTGACCGGCGGGGAGCTGATGAAATCGCTGATGATGATCGGCATCGGGCTCGCGCTCGGCACGGTGGGCATGGAAACCGTCGCGGGCTACATGCGCTACACCTTCAGGCAGCCGCTCCTGGCCCAGGGGATCGATTTTCTCCCGGTCGCGATGGGGCTTTTCGGCATTTCGGAAGTGCTCGTGACGGCGGAGGAGAAGGTTTCCAGCGTGCAGCTGCAGAAGGTCCGCTTCCGGGAGCTCTGGCCGACCCTCGTGGAATGGAAGCGCTCTTTCTGGCCGATCATCCGAGGCTCGTTCATCGGCTTCTTCGTCGGCCTCGTGCCCGGCCCGTCGCCGGTCATCGCGACCATGGTCTCCTACTCGGTCGAGCGCAAGCTCGACCGCCACGGCGAGTTCGGCCGAGGCAGCATCGAAGGGGTCGCCGGCCCGGAGGCGGCCAACAACTCGGCGGTCGGAGCCGCCTACGTCCCGCTGATGGCGCTGGGCATTCCGTTCACGCCCGTCATGGCGGTGGTCATGGCGGTTCTCATCATCAACGGGATCAACCCCGGGCCGCAGCTGGTGAACGAGAAGCCCGACCTGTTCTGGGGCGTGATCGCCAGCATGTACATCGGCAATTTCATGCTGTTGATCTTCAACCTCCCGCTCGTGGGGTTTTTCGCGAGCATCATCCGCACGCCGCTGTATCTGCTGATGCCGATCGTGATGCTGCTGTGCCTGATCGGCGTCTACTCGGTCAACAACTCGGTCCTGGACCTCTGGCTGATGATCGGCTTCGGACTGCTGGGGTACTTGCTGCGGCACCTCAAGTACGATCTGGCCCCGCTGGTTCTGGCGCTGGTGCTCGGCCCGATGATGGAGAGGAGCTTCCGGGAGGCCATGATGATCAGCCGCGGGGATCTATCGATTTTTATCGCCCGCCCCATTTCGGCCGTCATCCTGGCGACGGGGCTCCTCGCCCTGGTCGGACCTGTCGTGATCCGAAGCGTCATGCGGCTGATCCGTCGCGAAGCGGCCCCGGCGCCATCCCCGGGCCCCGGGTAGACGCACCCGAGCGGGATGCCCCGGGAATCGTTCGTCACGCGCACCTCGTCAACCGAACCACCTCGTTACGGAGGGACCACCATGAAACCGAATCGCAGCAAGTTGATCACCCACGGCATCGAGCGCGCGGCACACCGCGCGCTGCTTTACGCCACGGGCATGACCCGGGAGGATTTCGAGAAGCCGCTGGTCGCGGTGGTGAACTCCTGGAACGAAATCGTGCCGGGGCACATCCACCTGCGCCGGCTGGGGGAGTGTGTGAAGCAGGGCATCGTCGAGGCGGGCGGGGTCGCCAAGGAGTTCGACACGATCGCCGTGTGCGACGGCATGTGCCAGGGCCACGAGGGCATGAGCTACCCCCTGCCGAGCCGCGAGCTCATCGCGGACTCGATCGAAATGATGGTGCAGGCGCACCGCTTCGACGCCATGGTCATGCTGCCCGGCTGCGACAAGACCGTGCCGGCCCACATCATGGCCGCGCTGCGGATCGACATCCCGACCGTCATCGTGACGGCCGGCCCGATGGAGGCGGGGCGCTACAAGGAGCGCACCGACCTGACGCTGACCGACATGCGCGAGTTCATCGGCCGGGCCCAGACCGGCAAGATCAGCCTGGAGGAGCTGTCCGCCATCGAGCAGGTGGCCTGCCCGGGCCCGGGCACGTGCGCCATGTTCGGCACCGCGAACACGATGGGCTGTCTCACCGAGGTCCTGGGGCTGACTCTGCCCGGGTGCGCCACCTCCATGGCGGTGCACGCTTCCAAGGAGGCGTTTGCGCGCCGGTCCGGGCGGCAGGTGATCGCCCTTCTCGAGAAGGGCATCACGCCGCGCCGGATCGTCACGGCGGCGGCGCTGCACAACGCCATCGTGGCCGACATGGCGCTCGGCGGCTCGACCAACAGCATTCTGCACCTGATGGCCATCGCCCACGAAGCCGGAATCCGGCTGGATCTGGACGACTTCGACCGCATCGGCCGGACCGTTCCGCATCTCTGCAACATCAAGCCTTCGGGGGTCTATCCGGTCGGCGCCCTCGGCGACCACGGGGGCATCCCGGCCGTGCTCAAGGCCGTCGAGCGGTTCCTCAAGCCGGAGCAGTTGACCGTGACCGGCGACTCCATGCAGGCCAATCTCGCGGCCGTCCGTTTCACTCCCGGGGACGTCATCTACGGCGTGGATGCCCCGCTGAAGCCGGAGGGCGGTCTGGCGATCCTGCGCGGGAACCTCGCGCCCGACGGCGCCGTGGTCAAGCAGTCCGCCGTGAAGCCCTCCATGTTCCGGTTCGAGGGCCGCGCCCGGGTGTTCAACTCCATGGAGGACGCCACGGCCGCCGTGGTAGGGGACGCGATCCGGCCGGGCGAGGTGATCGTGGTGCGCTACGAGGGTCCCAAGGGCGGCCCGGGCATGCGCGAGATGCACATGACGACCTCGCTCTTGGTCGGCCGGGGGATGGACGAGAGCGTCGCCCTCATCACGGACGGACGATTCTCGGGTTCCACCCGGGGGCCCTGCATCGGGCACATCTCGCCCGAGGCGGCGCTGGACGGGCCCATCGCGGCGCTGCGGGACGGGGATGTCATCCGCATCGACATCCCGGCGCGCAAGCTGGACGTGGCGCTGAGCGCGCAGGAGATCGCCGATCGGCTCAAGACCGTCGTCCACCCGCAGAAGGCCAGGGGCGGCGCGCTGGAGCGCTACGCGGCGCTGGTCACCTCGGCCGACAAGGGCGCCGTGCTGCGGGTGCCGAAGTAAAGGGGCCAAGGGGTCCAGGGGTCAAGGGACCGAGGGAAAAGACCACCCGTCTTCTTTGTGGGAGCGGCTTTCCAGCCGCGATGTCCTCTGGAGCTCTTGCCTGTCGAGCGAAAACACACGATCAAAACAGGAGCTCTTATGAAGATTTCACCGGAAGTGCTGGACAAACTGCGCCGGTTCGACACACCGACGATCTGCAACGTGATCGAGCTCTTCGACGTGAGGCCGCGCAACACGGGCTACATGGACGAGCGCATCCGGGCCTGCTTCCCCGACCTGCCGCCGATCGTGGGCTTCGCCGCGACGGCCACCTTCCGCGCCTCCGCGCCGCCGGGCAAGGGGGACGCGTACGCCGGCCTCGACGCGCAGGTCGCCCGCTTCGGGGAGCTGGACGGCCCCCCGATCGTCGTCTTCCAGGACCTCGACAGCCCCTCGGTCGCCGCGACCTTCGGCGAGATCATGTGCACGGTCTACAAGACGTTCGGCGCGCAGGGGCTCGTCACGAGCGGCACCGGCCGGGACCTGGACCAGGTGCACACGATCGGTTTCCCCGTCTTCACCAGCGGGGCCAACTGCTCGCACGGCTACGTCCACATCCCGCAGATCCACGTGCCCGTGCACGTGGGCGGCCTGGCCGTCTATCCCAACGACCTGCTGCACGCCGACCGCAACGGCGTCACCGGCATACCGGTTGCGATCGCCTCCGAGGTCGCGGACGCCGGCGACGAGTTCATCGCCGCGGAGGAGGTGGTGCTCGCAGCGCTGCGCCGGCCGCAGGTTTCGGTCGAGTCGCTGCGCGCGGCCCGCGCCGAGTCGCAGAACCGGATCGCCGAACTGCGCCGCCGCCTGACGCGGAAATAATCATAGAAATTCCGAGAAATGATCAGGGCCGGGGCGGCGCTGGGCCCCCGGGGCAGTCCGCGACGGCCTTCAGGATGTCGTCGGGCGACGGGTGGCCGGCGGGGTCGGCCGGGGCGAAGGCCCGGCACACGCGGTCTTCCGCGCCGATGACGAAGACCCCCGGCAGCTGCAGCACGTCGCCCTGAGGGACCCCCGGCAGGTGGCCTCTCGAGAGGGCCGCGACCCCCTTGACCAGCATGCCCGGCGACAGGACCCGCAGCGGGGACATGCGCTCGAGGTGAAAGCGCCGGTAGAGCTCGCGTTCGGGGTCGGCGATCATGGGGAAGGGCACGTCGAACTTCTGCAGAAAGGCCCGGCACTCCGGGGGGGATCCCATCCCCACCAGCACGATGCGGGCGCCCGCCGCTCGAAAGCGGTTTTCCTCGGAGCGCAACTGCGCTACCTGCGCGCGGCAGAACGGTCAGCCGAAGTGGCGCAGGAAGACCAGCACCAGGACGGCGTCACCCCGCAGCCGGTTGAGACGGGTCTTGGACTCGTCGGCCAGGGTCACCGCCACGTTCGAAACGCCCGGATCGTCCCCTCGCATGCCTGCCTCCGTCACATCGGGTTGCGGAAAAGCCTGCCCAGCTGCTCGAGGTGCGCGCGCTCCTCGTCGGCGATCTGCGACAGGACCGCGCGCGTGTCCGCCGACGCCCGCGCGGCGGCCCGCTGGTAGAGGTCGAGCGCCTGAGCCTCGATGGCCATGGCGAGCGAGACGATGTCCGCCGGCGACTCCATGTCCGGGTGGTAGCGTTCGAGGTAGTCCTCGGTCGGCATCCCGCCCTCCATGGCCGGGCTCACGACGGTGCGGTCGAACTCCGCGCGCGACAGCGCCCGGCCCGACACCTTTTGGTATTCGGTTAGAATGCGCTCCTGATGCTTGACTTCGATCCCCGCGAGCTGGCGGAAGAGGCGCCCGGCCGCCTCGCTGCGCACCGTTGCGGTCATGGATTCGTAGAAGGCGCGCAGGCCCTCCTCGAGGGCCCAGGCCGCGACCAGCGTCTCCTCGGCCGACTCCAACCCGGAGAAGAGGTGCATGCCGACATCCTCGGGGCCGGCCGCTTTCTCGTCCTGCCAGGCCTTGATGCCGCCGGAGAGGTTGAATACCTTCTCCCAGCCTTTGCCCGCGAGCATCTGCGCCGCGATGCGGCTGCGCCCGCCGATGGCGCAGTAGACGATGGTCGGCCGGCCGGGGTCGAGCTCGGCCAGGCGGCTGCTCAGCTCGGGCAGCGGGATGAGCGTCGCGCCGGGCAGGTGCTCGGATGCGTACTCCTCGGGCTGCCGCACGTCGAGCAGGGTGAACGCCCCGCCCTGGCGCGCGAGCGTTTCGCGGGCCAAGGCCGGGTCCATCGATTCCACGGGGGTCAGAAACTGTTTCCACCTCATCGCGGTCCTCCCTTACGAGCGGTTCGCAGAACAACTACTCCAGGCGGGCGCATGATTGCAATGCCGTATTTATCTCGCGGGCTGAATTACCGGCTCAACCTGATCCCGCTCCATCCACCTTGCGCCGGCCGGTGCGGTCGGAGGAATCCTTCGTTTATTCCGGCCGACGAGGCGCTTCGGAATGGGCTCGTTTTGGGAAGAGCAGCGAAGCCGCGACGGCAGCCGCCAGGATGATTACCACCACCCCCAGGGAAACACCCGTCGGGATCTTGTAGGCGGTGTGCCCCAGGCACATCTTGATGCCGACGAACACCAAAACGAACCCCAGCCCCATTTTCAGAAGGTGGAACTTCTCCATCATGCCTGCCAGGACGAAGTAGAGTGAGCGCAGGCCGAGGATGGCAAACACGTTCGAGGTGTACACGATGAACTCGTCGGTCGTGATCGCGAAGATCGCTGGAATCGAATCCACCGCAAAGATCACGTCCGTGAACTCGACGACCAAGAGCACGATGAAAAGCGGGGTGGCGTGCCGCACCCCGTTTTCGGCCACGAAGAACCGGTCGCCGCGGTAATCGGGGGTCACCGGCATGATCCGCTTGAACCCGCGCACCAGCACATTGTTGTCGGGCTCGAACTTCCCTTCCTTCTTGACGACCATTTTGATGCCGGTCAGGCATAGGAACAACCCGAAGGGGTAGACCACCCACGTGAACTCGCGGATGAGCGCCGCCCCGGCGAAGATCATGACGGCCCGCATGATCAAGGCCCCGAGGATCCCCCAGAACAGCACTTTGTGCTGAAAGGCCGGGGCGACGGCGAAGTATGAAAAAGTCATCGCGAAAATAAAAACATTATCGATGCTTAGGCTTTTCTCGATCAGGTATCCGGTCAAAAACTCGAGCGCCCGTTGGTCACCGAGGTCCGCGATCGTCGCACCCTTCGGCAGCAGGCCTGCGGCGATGGAGTCCTGCAGCATCTCTACGGGGAAGAAGAAGGCGGGGGATTGCCAGATCCAGAGGTTGAAGCCCAGCGCGCACGCCACCCAGACCAGCGTCCATATCATCGCTTCCTTGAACGCCACCGCGTGCGCCTTGCGGTGGAACACCCCGAGATCCAGCGCGAGCATCAGCACGACGAATGCGTTGAACCCAAACCACAGCCATCCGGAAGTCATCTCTTCTCCTCTCGAGGACAGACGTTGCCGTAACGCGGTGCTATGTCCTTTTAATTAGCAAACCCAAGGCTGGCAAGACAAGTTGCGCGGGGGGTGGGAATGCTTCAGAAGGATAGAACCCATCTCAAAAATAGCAGATCACGGTCGCAGGCAAGGCGCCGGTCGCCGAGACCGCGCAGCATACGGTACAGTATGTGAGCAGGTTGAGGCGGCCGGCAACGCCGCATGCGGCCGTCAGATGCATTTTGGAGAGGGGTTCTAATCGGTTGGACGAGGTTGAGGCGCGCCTATCACGTTTCAGGGGGAACCTTGGCGGTCATGTGTTTGACTGAAGCCGGAGCGCCAAGACCGAGCAGGAGCAATCAAAACAGGAAGGTGGCCGCTCCGGGCCCGACCTTCGGACGGGGGAGGGGGGCCGGCCGCTGCCGTGAGCCGGCGATGGAGCCGTCAGCGTGGCGCTTGCCTGCTGCCTGCATTAGTGGTAGCCGTCGGGTGCACGAATTGAAAGACTATCCCGAACCGACAAGGAGAGCCTACCGGTGTTCAAGTTCCTGCACGCCGCCGACATCCACCTCGACAGCCCGCTGCTGCGGCTCGACGTCTACGAGGGCGCGCCGGCCGCGGAAATCCGGGGCGCCACGCGGCGGGCGTTCGAAAACCTCGTGCAGACGGCGCTGGCGGAGAAGGTCGACTTCGTCGTGCTCGCCGGGGACATCTACGACGGCGACTGGAAGGACTACAACACGGGCCTGCACTTCGCCTCCCGCATCGCGCGGCTGCGCGAGGCCGGGATCCCCGTGATCCTCGCGGCCGGCAACCACGACGCCGCCAGCAGCATCTCCCGCAGCCTGCGCCTGCCCGACAACGCACGGGTCTTCCCGCACGACCGGCCCGACACCTTCCGGATCGAGTCCGTGAACGTCGCCGTGCACGGGCAGAGCTTCGGCTCCCCGGCCGTGCGCGCGGACCTGAGCCGGGGGTACCCGGCGCCGGTGCCCGGCTGTTTCAACGTGGGCCTGCTCCACACCGGCGTGAACGGGCGGGAGGGCCACGAGCCCTACGCGCCGTGCACCCTCGCCGCCTTGCGCGAGAAGGGCTACGACTACTGGGCCCTCGGGCACGTGCACCAGCGCGAGGTCCTGAGCGCGGAGCCGCTCGTCGTCTTCCCCGGGAACACCCAGGGCCGGCACGCGCGCGAGACCGGCGCCAAGGGCTGCATCCTCGTTACCGTGGACGATGCCGGGCGGGCGGCGATCGACTTCCGGCCGCTGGATGTCGTGCGCTGGGCGGCGGTGGCCGTCGACGCGGCCGGCAGCGACATCGCCTACGACCTCGTCGACCGCTTCCGTCGCGGCATCCCCGCGCTCCTGGCCGCGAACCCGGAAGGGCTCACGGTCGTGCGCGTGCGGGTCGAAGGCGCCACCCCGGCGCACGACGACCTCATGTCCGACCCGGAACGATGGGAGAACGAGATCCGTGCGGCCGCGGCCGAAGACGGGGGCGAGCGCCTGTGGGTGGAGAAGGTCAGGCTGGGCACGCGCGCGCGGAGTTTGACCGACGACCTGCCTCCGGACGGCGCGGTGGGCGAGCTGATGAGCCTGATCGACGAGATCGGGTCCGATCCCGCCGCGCTGGGTGCGCTGGCCGCGGAGCTGAGCGATCTGGAGAAAAAGCTGCCGCGGGAATTCCGGGATGGGGCGGAGGGGTGGACTCCCGACTCCCCCGGCCGGCTGGCCGGTCTGCTGGCGGAGTCCCGGTCCATGCTCGTGCGCCGGCTGATGAAGGCGGGGGACGACGGATGAAGGTGCTGCGCCTCGATCTCGCGGCCTACGGCCCCTTCACGGACGCGACGATAGACCTCTCCGGCGGCGACCACGGCCTGCACATCGTCTACGGGCCCAACGAAGCCGGCAAGACCACCGCGCTGCGCGCGCTGCGACACCTGCTCTACGGCATCCCGGAGCGCAGCGCCGACGCGTTCCGCCACCCCTTCCCGAAACTGCGGATCGGCGGGGTCCTGCGCTCCGCCGACGGGAGCATTCTGGACGTCGTGCGGCGCAAGGGGCGGGCCGGGACGCTGCGGCGCGCGGCCGACGAGAGCGTCGTGCCGGACGCGGAGCTGCAGCGGTTCCTGAACGGCGTGGACGCCGGTTTTTTTGCGACCATGTTCGGGATCGGCTATGAGGACCTCGTCGCCGGCGGGACCGAGGTCGTCCGGGGCGGCGGGGACCTCGGCCGGCTCCTGTTCGCCGCCGGCAGCGGATCCGCGCCGCTCGGCCGGGTGCTGGACCAGCTCAATGCCGAGGCGGACGCGCTCTTCCGGCCCGCGGGGCAGAAGCAGCGGATCAACGCGGCCGTCTCCGAGCTGAAGCAGCGGCGCGCCGAGCTCGCCGCGGTGCAGCTGATGGGGGCCGAGTGGGCGCGGCACGATCGCGAGCTGTCTGCGGCGCTCGCGGCCAAGGCCGCGGCGGAAGGCGACCTGCAGTCGGCGCAGAAGCGCCTCAGCCGCTTGAAGCGCATCGCCGAGGCGCACCCCGTGATGGCCGCGCGCCGCGAAACCCTCAAGGCCCTCCAGCCGGTGGCCGACGCGGTGCTGCTGCCGGAGGGCTTCGCGGATCGGCGCGGCCCGGCGTTCACGCGGCTGCAGGTGGCGGAAAGCGAACGCGACCAGGCCCTGTCCGCCCTGGCGAACCTGCGCGCGGCGCTGGCCGAGCTGGGCGAACCGGAGCCCGTCCTGGGCTACGCCGAGCGGGTCGAGGACGCCTACCAGGACCTCGGCAGCCAGCGCAAGGCCGCCCGTGACCGCATCGGCCTCGAAACCCGGCGCAGCGCGCAGCGCGGCGAGGCCCGCCAGATTCTGCGCTCGCTGCGGGAGGACCTGACCCTGGAAGAGTCGGAGCGGCTGCGCATCCGCAGGACCGAGGCCGTCCGGATCAACGAGCTCGGGGCCGAGTACGAACGCATCGTCGGACGGATCGAGAGCTCGCGCAGCCGGGCTCCGGATCTGGAACGCCAGGCCGGCCGCGTGGCGGCCGCTCTCGACGCCGCGCCCGCCCCGCGGCCGGTCGGGGAGCTGAGGCAACGGGTGGCCGCGGCCGAGCCGGCGCTGGCGGTCGAGCGCCAGCTGCCGACGGCGCGCGCGGAGGCCGAGATCCTGCTGAACGGGTGCGCCGACGCCGTCGCCCAGCTCGGCCTGGCCGTCCCCGAGCTGCGCGAGCTCGCCCGCCTGCCGGTGCCCGCGGACGAGACCGTCCAGGTGTTCCAGGACCGCTTCGACCGGCTCGAGCACCGATCTGCGGCGGCCGCCGAAGAGGCCCGACTGGTGGAAGAGCGCCTGGCCGAGATCGAGCGCCGACTCGAGGAGTCCCGGCTGCAGCAGGAGGTTCCGACCGAGGCCGACCTGCAGGCGGCGCGCCGGGCGCGCGACGACGGCTGGCGGGAGATTCGCGCCCGGCTGCAGGGAGCGCCTGCCGATCCGGCGCAGGCCGGCGCGCTCGCGGAAGGCTTCGAGACCGCCCTGCGCAGCGCGGACGCGCTGTCGGACCGCTTGCGGCGAGAGGCGGACCGGGTCGCGGAGAAGGCGCGGCTGCTGGCCGACCGCTCCGGTTTGCACCCCCGGCGCGGTGCGCTCCGCGAGGAGCTCGCCGCGGTGCAGGCGGAGCTGCGCGCGACCGCTGCGGAGTGGGGCGCGCGCTGGCGGGACGTCCCGGTGCGACCCGGGTCGCCCCGCGAAATGCGCCGCTGGCTGGCGCAGTTCGCCCTCGCTCTCGCGCAGGCCGTGCACGCCCTCGAGCGCCGGTCCCGTTGCGCGCACATGGAGGCCGAGGTGGCCGCGGCCCGCCGCAGCGTGGGGGAAGGGCTGGCCGCGCTGGGCGAGCCGGTCGAGGCCGGGGAGGTGCTCTCCGAACTGGTGCGCCGGGCGCGGGAGCTCGTCGCGTCCGAAGACGAGGCCGCGCGCGGGCGGGACGAGCTCGAACGCGAGCGCGCGAGGCTTCGGGTGGAGATCGCCGCCGCCGAGGCGCGCCGGCAGTCCGACGAGTCCGATTTCAGGCGCTGGCAGACGGACTGGGCGCTGGCCGTCAAGCCCCTCGGGCTCGGCGCGGAGGCCCGGCCGGCCGAAGCCGGCGCCGTCATCGAGGAGCTGAAGCGGCTCTTCGACCACCTGAGAGAGGCCGAGGTCCTGCAGCAGCGGCTGGACGGGATCGAACGCGACGCGGAGGCGTTCGGCCGGAACGTGAGCCTGCTCGCCGCCGAGGTGGCCCGGGACCTGAGCCGTACGTCGGCGGAGCCGGCCGCGCTCGAGCTGCAGCGGCGGCTGACGGCGGCGCGGGAGGCCCAGTCGCGCCGGGCGGCGCTGGGCCGCCAGATCGAGGAGGCGGAAGAGCGGCTGCGGAACACCATGGCGGCGATTGCCGAAGCCCACGCGGTGCTGACCGCCATGTGTGCGGAGGCGGGCTGCACGACGGTGGCCGAGCTGCCCCACGCCGAACGGCGTTCGGACGACAGGCGCCTCCTCGAGGCCCGGCTCGGGCGCGAGACCGAGCGCCTGCTCCAGCTGGGCGGCGGGGCGGCGGTCGAGGACTTCGTCCGGGAGGTCGCCGCGGTCGACCCCGACGGCATCGGCGGCGAGATCGGGCGGCTGCAGGATGAGATCCGAGAGCTCACGACCCGCAAATCCGAGCTCGATCAGCAGATCGGCAGCGAGCGCGCCGAGCTCAACCGCATGGACGGCAGCGACCGGGCGGCCCGCATCGCGGAGGATATCCAGTCCATCCTCGGCGGGATGGGGCGCGACGTGGAGCACTACGCGCGCATCCGGATCGCGAGCCGGGTGCTGACAACCGCGATCGAGCGCTTCCGCGAGCGCAACCAGGGGCCGATCCTGCGCCGCGCGAGCGCACTCTTCCGGCAGCTCACCTGCGGGTCGTTCGACAGCCTGCGCGCGGAGCTCGGCGCCGACGGCCAGCCGGTGATCGCGGGCGTGCGGCCGGGCGGCGGCGAGGCGGTGGCGGTGGACGGCATGAGCGACGGGACGGCCGACCAGCTGTTCCTGGCGTTGCGGCTCGCGGGGTTGGAGCACTACCTCGACGCGAACGAGGCCATGCCCTTCGTGGTGGACGACATCCTCATCACGTTCGACGACGAGCGCGCGGCCGCCGCGCTGCAGGCCTTGTCCGCGCTGTCGGCCCGGACCCAGGTCATCTTCTTCACCCACCACCGGCACCTGCTCGAGCTGGCGGCCGGCGTCCTCGAGCCATCGGCCGTCTTCGCCCACAGCCTCCCGCTGGCGGCGGCCCCACCCGGGCAGCGGCCCCTCAGAATGTGACTCCCGGAACGAGCAGTCGGAACAGGAAGAAAGCGGCCAGCCCGATGGCGATGGTGGCGAGCAGGTTGCGCGTCCAGGCGCCGGCCGCCGTGGCGACGAGCGCCGCGACGAGGTAGGGGTTGGACCACGAGACGTCCCACGCGCCCCGCGGCAGCAACACCGCCGGGAGGGTGATGGAGGTCAGGACGGCCGGCGGGATGAACTTCAGGGCCTCCTCGATCCAGGGCGCCATGCGGATGCGGCCCGCCAGCGCGAAGAGCGCGTAGCGGATGCCGAAGGTCACGGCCATCATCCCCGCGATCATCAGGATTTCGGTCGCGGTCATGGGCGGGGTGCCTCCGCGCGGGCCCGCGAAAATTTTTCGGCGGTCATGCCCGCCCCGATGCCGGCGAATGCCGCGATGAGGATTCCTAGCTTGTAAGGGAACCCAACCGTGGCCAGCGCCGCGGCGCCGGCCGTGAGGACGCACACGACCATGGGGGCGCTCTTCACGAAGGGGATGATCATGCCGATGAACGTGATCGGCATGGCCACGTCCAGCCCCCAGCCGGCGGCGTCCGGGATCCGGCTCCCCATGAGCAGCCCCACCAGGCACCAGAGCTGCCAGTTCAGGTACATCGCGAGCGAGGACCCCAGCTGGTACCAGTGCCGCGTGCCGGCGGGGTCGGGCCGGCCGTAGCGGTGCACAGTGACCGCGAAGGTCTCGTCGGTCAGCCAGAAGGCGAGCGGGATGTGCCAGCGCTGCGGCAGGTGGCTCAGGTGCGGGAGCAGGGTGGCGCTGTAGAGCATGTGGCGCAGGTTCACCACGAAGGTGGTCAGGACGATGATCGCGACGGGCGTCTGCGCTGCGAAGAGGCCGACCGCGATGAACTGCGACGCACCGGCAAACACCAGGGCGGACATGGCCATGACCGCCAGCGGCGTGAGCCCCGATGTCGCGGCCACCGCGCCGTAGATCATTCCGAACGGGAAGGCCCCGAGCAGCAGCGGGAAAGTGTCGCGGGCGCCGGCCATGAATTCCTGCCTGCGGGCGTGCGGGGCGGGTGCGGTCATGCGGTCCATGGGTCTTGTTTAACAGGGTGTTGGAAAACAAGTATCGGGCCGTCAGCCAAGGCGCGCGGCTCTTTGGCCGGCGCAGCATACACGGCAGTAAGTGAGCATGGCCAAAGGCCGCGCAACACCGGATCACGGACCGAGACTCCGGTTTTCAACGCCCTGTTAAAATCAAGAATCAAGGGGCTGTTGCTCAAAGCACTGCCCTCATATTAAATTACCGAGTACTAACCTGTTCGGGAACGGCCGAGCCGTCCAGAGGTGCGATAACCAGCCGGCCGCTTTTGCGACTAACTGCCTGCCGATGCCCTGCGCTACGGGTCTTGAGCTGTCCTCGACCCGCCCCAAGGGCCTGGGCACCGCCCGCAGTGGCTCTTTGAGATAGCGAACCAAAACCATGACGTTCTGGATGGTGGCGGTCAGATATTCCTGGATGGCCACGCGCCACAGCCTGCGCCAGCGCGCCCGCTTGATCCCGTAGCGGGTGCCGCGGGCAAAGGAGCGCTCCATTAGGTGCTGGCGCTGCTTGCGGTCCGCTCGCCCCTGCGGGCTCTGGGATTGCAAGAGCATCTGGTCGAGAGCCTCTTGCCGCAGGTGACGCTTGAGGCTGCGTCCGGCACGGCTGCGCGTGCACTGCGGCCGCAGGCTGCAGTGGCTGCACGTCTTGGACGCTGCCGTGTACTCCCACTGTTGGCGCTGAGCGTTGAAGCGGCGGCGAGTCAATCGCCGGCCAGCCGGACAGACGAAGCTATCGGTGCTCGCCTCATAGCGAAAGGACTCTTTGGGCAGGATCCCGGCTTGCCGGCCCGAGCCCCGCTGCCCGTGCTCCAATGAGGCAAAATGACTTTTGACCCCGCGGTCATGGCAGCTGAGGTAATTGTCCATGGTGCCGTACTTGCTGTCGGCCACACAGACTTCGGCGGCAACACCCGTGTTGCGGGCGTGGCCATCCAGCAGGCTGTCCATGCGATGGGCCTCGTGCACCGAGCCGGTGCTCACCTCGGTAGCGGTGATGACCTCGCAGTGCTCGTCCACCGCCCGGTGCACCTGGTACTTGAGCCGTGAGCCGCCCGCGCCTCGGCGCACGGTGGAGGCATCTGGGTCGGTCGTGGAGACGTGGGTGCGGTTGACCGCTTCCGGCTGCGCGGGCTCATCCAGGCGCTCTTGCAGCTTGCGGTAACCTGTATCCAGCTGGGCTTTAAGCGTTTGGGTGTTCACCACCGAGGTGTTGGAGGCGTCGGCCTGCACCAAGCAACTGTCCATAAACAGCTTGCGGCCGTCTACCAGACCGGCCTCAACGCATTGCAACACGATACGCTCAAAAAAGAGTTTGAACGCCTCGGCCCCCCAGCGCATGCGGGCCTTAGAGAGCACACTGTGGTTGGGGATCTCGCTGTCGAGGTCAAACCCCAAAAACCACAGCCAGTCCAAGCGCTCCGGGATGGTGGCCAGCAACTCACGCTCGGAGCGCACGTTATAGAGGACCAACAAGAGCATCATCTTCAGGATGACCGGCGGCGGCACGGACACATTGCCATTGCTGCCATAGCTATCCCGGACTTCCTTGTAGATGAAATCAAAATCGATGTGCGTGGCGATCTGCCTCAACACATGATCGCTGCGGATGCGCTGATCCAGGCGGATCCGCTCGTAAAACAGCTTCTGCTGCGGCTTTGGCTGGCGGCCCATCATGGCGAAGGTGCACCTCAAGTGGAAGTAAACGAGATGCTTCCTACTAGCAGATTAACCCAGCGCTTGCGAGACCTATTTGATCTATTTGGGCAACAACCCGTCAAGATGTGACCCCCTTCACGTCCAGGGGAAGGGGCCGCTGGAGCGCGGGTGCAGGTCGCCCTCGGCAAAGCGGCCGAAGCGGAACGGGTGGAGCAGGGTGCTGGTCTCGCCCATCAGCACGCGCGCGACTTCCTGGCCTACGCCGATCATCTTGTAGCCGTGATTGCTGTCGGCGATGACGTAGACGTTGGGCCGCATCCGGTCGAACACCGGGAAGTTGTCCACCGTGAAGCAGCCGATCCCGCCGGTGGGGGCGCGCTGATACAGTTTGCTGCAGCCGCGGAAGCGCTCCAGGCAGTGGGCGAGCCCCGCGGTCCAGTGTTCGGCGAAGTCGTCGGTGACGGTGTAGCGCCCGCTGCGCGGGCCGTACGGGTCGACCTGCGCGTCGGGGCCGAGCTTGAGCGGAACGGCCCCGCCCTGCACCCCCTGACGGTCGCGCTTGAAGTAGATCCCCCACAGGCCGTTGGAGATCTTTCGATCGGTCCCGTCGGCCAGAAGCGGCTCGCTCGAGTCGACGTGGATGACCGGCGGGGTCTTGCCTTCGGCGGTGACGTAGCGGCCGGGGTCGAGCCGGATCTCGCCTTCCTGGAGCTGCCAGTAGGTCCACATGTCGAGCCCCGCGTGGAGCGTTCCCTCGGCCCGCACGTCGACTTTCAGAGGGAGGCCGAGCAGGCCCCAGATGCCCTTGATCCAGGGGCCGACGCCCACGACCACGTGCTCGACCGCGAGCTCCCCGGCCGTGGTGCGGACCGTGCGCACGCGGCCGTCGGCGGCCATCTCGAACCCCTCGACCCGCACTCCCTGAAGGATGCGGACGCCTTCGTCCGTCGCCTTTTTGGCCAGCCCGCGCATCGACTCGCGGTTGAAGGCGAACCCGCCCTGGAATTCGTGCAGGCAGACGCTCAGCCCGCGCGCGCGCCAGTCCGGGAAGAGGGCGCGCATGTAGTCGGAGACCGCCTGCTCGCCGCGCACGAGCCGCGCCCGGTAGCCGATGCGCTCGTGGCGCGCGGCGATGCGCTCGAAATCCTCCCGCTGGACGTCGCCGGCGACGGCGAGGTAGCCGACCGGGTGGTAGTGATACGCCTCCGGGTCGGATTCCCAAACGCCGACGCTGTGGGCCATCAAGGCACCCATGGCCGGCTGCACGTAGTAGTTGCGCACGACCCCGCAGGCGATGCCGCTCGCCCCGGCGCCGACCGCGGTCTTGTCGACCACCAGCACGTCGTCGGCGCTCCCGCGCCCGCGGGCCTTCAGCTCGCACGCGAGGTGGTAGGCGGTGCTCAAGCCGTGCACCCCGGCGCCGATCACCAGGAATTTTATGTGTTTCGGCAAGGATTGCGACATGAATCGTCTCCCCCTCGGTGGTCCCCGTCGGCCCCGACGCGGGTCGCACCCGCGGACCGGGATGCGTTTAAATAGCGATGCATCCAACCGCCGTCAAGCCGAAACCCCCCGCCGGGGGCGTGCGACTCTGGACTCCCGGCGCAATCGTGCTATGGTCTTCGCACCATATTCTGCAGGAGGACCGGTTTGCTCGCGCACACCTTCATGCACATGCAGGGGATCGGGAGAACGACCGAGCAGCGGCTTTGGGAGGACGGCCTGCTCTCCTGGGACCGTCTGGACGCTGCCGCGGCAGACGTCCCCGACCGTCTCCGCGGGGTGCTGCGCGTCGGGGTCGCCGACTCGCTCCGGAACCGCCACGACCCGGCCTATTTCGCGCGGCGCCTGCCGGCCGCCATGGCGTGGCGCATCTTCCCCGAGTTCCGCGCTGCGACCGCGTACCTCGACATCGAGACCACCGGGCTCGACCGCGAGCGCGACCGGGTCACGACGGTCGCCCTCTACGACGGCCGCACGGTGAAGACCTACGTGCGCGGCCGGAACCTGGACGAGTTTCCGCGCGACGTGCAGGCTTTCAAGGTGCTCGTCACCTACAACGGAAAATCCTTCGACCAGCCCTTCCTGGAACGCTGCTTCGGGGTGCGGCTGAGACAGGCGGCCGTCGATCTGCGTTACATCCTCAAGGATCTGGGGTTCAGCGGCGGGCTGAAGGGCTGCGAGCGCAGCCTGGGGATGGGGCGCGGGGAGTTGGACGGGGTGGACGGGTTCACGGCCGTCCTCCTGTGGGAGCGCTACCGTCGCTCGCGCGACGACCGCGCGCTCGAGGCCCTGCTCGCCTACAACGTCCAGGACACGATCAACCTGGAGCGGCTCCTGGTCGAGGCCTACAACCGCAACATTGCGGCGACGCCGTTTGCCGCCGGTCTCAGGGTGTCGGACGCGGCGACCCCCGCCAACCCGTTTCGGGCCTGCCCGGAGCTCGTCGCCGAGCTGACGGGCGGCTTGGCGGCAGCCGGCGCGGGCCGAGTCTCGCGCTACGGGGCAACCGGCGCGTTCTGAAGCGCCGCCGCCTCGGTCGCCTTGAGTTCGTCCTCCACGCTCCAGGCCCACCACCGCTGGCGGCGCGGGTTGTAGAAGAGCGAGGCGTCCTCGTCGAATTCGGCGTGCCGCTTCAGACCCTCTTCCATGGCCGTGTTGACCCGCTCGCGCACCAGCCGTGCCATCTCGGCCTGCACCTCCTGCGGGCTCGGCCGGATCACGAGCTGCGCGGCGGCCCAGCCCGTCGACTCCCGGGTCAGCCGGCGCGCGGCGAGCTCGGTCAGCGCGAAGTGGATCTGCTCGTGCTGGAGCACGTAGGCGGTCGCGGCGGGCGGCATGGCCGGGTTCCACCAGCTGCGCTCCGGAATCATGACGGCTTCGAACGCGAGCTGCTCGATGCGGCCGAAGAAATAGGGCTGGCCGAAGAGCTCGCCCTGGGTGACCACGAACTTCGAGGCGGGCACGGGCCGGATCTGGATGGCCGAGTGCGCGTTGATGCGCGCGGCGTGGCCGCCCAGGTGGTCCGGGGGCGCCGGGGCGCGAAAGTCCGCCGGGGTCAGGTCGCGGTAGGTGAATCCCTTGTACGCGGCCTGCTGCGGGTCCCCCGGGTTCATGCGCGGCTGGGCGTACTCGGGCAACCGGGTGCAGGCGGCGGCGAGCAGGGCCAGGGCGACGACTCCCGCCAGCCGCAGGCGGGCGTTAATGCCGCGGGATGTGAGCCGATTGAAGCGGCCGGCAACGCCGCATGGGGCCGTCTGGCGCATGGTTGAGATAGGCGTAACGGGCTGTTAAAACAGGACGCCCGGCCGGTGACGGCCGAGCGTCGCGAGGACCTGTCGGGCGGGCACAGCGCGGCTCAGCGCAGAACTTTCACCTGGAAGGCCTGCCGTCCGCGATCGGTCTGGCGGACTTCGAAGGAAACGCGGTCGTCCTTCGTCAACCCGAAAAAACCGTGGTCGACGATGCTCGTCCCGTGGAAGAAAATGTCTTCGATCCCTTGAGATTCGATGAACCCGTACTGCTTTTTCTCGTTGTACCACTTCACCGTGCCTTCGACCATAATCGACTCCTCTCCTCGCGCCCGCTGACGACGCGAAGCTCTGTTGATCCCGGCGGCCCCGGAGAGCGGAACATCCGGTCTAACCGTGCACACAATTGAGGTGGCGCGGGCGTTTGTCAATGCCCCGGGCGGGCGGGGCCGTTCGCGGGTTCAAGCCCCAGGACCTGAACGATCGCTTGCTTGAGGCGTTCGACCACCAGGTCGATCTCCTCCGCGGTGATCACGAAGGGCGGTGCGACGATGAGCCCGTCGCCGTCGGTCCCGGCCATGCCGACGCTCTTGTAGAGGATGACCCCGCGGTCGAACAGGTTCTGCCAGAGGGTTTCGGTCACCTTGCGGCTGCGCGGGAAGGGCTGCAGGGTGTTGCGGTCCTGGACGAATTCGACCCCCCACATCATGCCGATGCCGCGGATGTCGCCCACGTGGGGCGAACCCGACAGCGCGTCCCGCAGGCAGCGCCCGAGGCGCTCGCCGAGCTCGCGGGAGCGCGCCACGAGGTCCTCCTGCTCGAGGATGCGCACGGCCGCGAGGCCGGCGGCGCAGCTGACGCAGTTGTGGCTGAAGGTGCCGCCGTGCGCGAAGTTCCCCGCGGCGCGCTGCACCGTGTCCACGTGGCCCGTCGTGGTCGCCACCCCCGAGAGCGCCAGCGTCCCGCCCGAAAGCCCCTTGCCGAGCACCAGGATGTCGGGCACGACCCCGTAGTGTTCACAGGCGAACCACCGGCCGGTGCGGCCCATGCCGCACATCACCTCGTCCAGGATCAGGAGCACGCCGTGGCGGTCGCAGATCTCGCGCACGAGCGGCCAGTACCCCTCCGGGGGCGGGCGAGACGGCGATGCTGGCCCCGCCGACCGTCTCGCCGATGAAGGCTGAGACCACTGCCGGGCCGAGGTTCTGGATGGTCTCGTCCAGCGCGAGCGCGCATCGCAGGCCGCACCCGGGATACTTCAGGCCGTAGGAGCAGCGCAGGCAGTACGGGGGCGGGATGTGCACGGCGTCGCGCAGCATGGGGTAGAACGGCAGGCGGAAGGAGGTGCGCCCCGCGGCGGCGAGCGCCCCCATGGTCAGCCCGTGGTAGGACTTCCAGCGCGAGACGAGCACCTGCCGGTCCGCGTCGCCGCGGGCGGTCTGGATCTGCCGGGCGAGCTTGATGGCGGTCTCGACCGCCTCCGAGCCGGAGGACATGAAGTAGAACCGGTCCAGCCCCGCCGGCGCGTGCGCGGCCAGCGCCGCGGCCAGCTCCTCGAGGGCGGTCGAGGTGAACATGGTGGGGTGCACGTAGGAAAGGGTCTGGAGCTGGTCCCCCACGGCCCGGGCGATTTCCGCCCGCCCGTGGCCGACGTTGACGACCACCGCACCGCCGCTCGCGTCGAGGTAGCGCCGCCCGTCTTCGGTTTCGATCCAGACGCCCGCGGAGCGTTTTGCCACGGGCAGCTGGTCGTCCAGAACGCGGTGGAACACCGCACCGGGTATCGCGGTCGATTTCCTGAAATTTCCTTTCTGCGGCCGTCGCCCCGCGCGGGCGGGACGATCGGAGTGTCCGATGACTATACCACTTACACGAACCCGGGGGGATTTGCCAGCGCCGCGGCCTGCGGCCTTCGAGTGCGGCTGGAGGCGGGCCTTATTGAGGGACGACTGTAAAGAGCCGCCGTCGGCGCGGGTCAGGATGCCGCGCTCCAGCAGCCCGGCCAGGGTGTCGTCGCAGTGACGGCGGTAATCGCCGCGGAAGAAGAGATCGCAGGTTTCGGGGAACCAGAACGTCCCCATCAGGCGGTCGAAAAACCCGTCCACGGGGATCCCGGGGTGCATGAGGAGCGTGTAGACGACGATGCGCTTGATCTGGTCGCGGCCGAGGTCCTGCGGGCGGCGCAGGTAGCGCTGCAGGCGCTCCCGGCTGCGTGCGACTGCAGTCGGCAGGTCATCGAACCCGGGCCCGTGCCCCGGGTAGACCCGCCGGACGTCCAGCGCCTCGATGCGCTCGAGCGAGCGCAAGGCGTCGAAGAGCGTTCGGCTGCCCTCGACCCGCACGGTCATCACCGGGATGTCCCGCTCCCAGAGGGCGTCGGAGGAGAGCAGGACCCGTTCCGCCGCGCAGTAGAGCACGAGGCCGTCCGCGGAGTGCCCGGGCGTGTGCAGCACCGTGAAGCGGTGGGGGCCGACGTCCACGACCTCCCCGTCCTCGAGGCTGTGGGTGCACTCGAAGGGCTCGGCCGGCTGGTCGTAGTAGCGCCACCAGGTCGACCAGTCGTCGCCGGTCTCGATGAAGTGCCGGCCGAGGGGGTGCAGCGCCACCCCGCAGCCGGACAGCGCCTGGATGCGCCGGTGACCGCCGACGTGGTCGCAGTGGCAGTGGGTGGTGAGGATCGTGGCGGTCCGGGCCGGGTCGATCCCGATGCCGGCGAGGAGTTCCAGGGTGGTGTCGACGTGGGGCAGGTAGGCCGTGTCGACGAGCACCGGACGCTCGCCGCGCCAGGCGAAGTGGTTCCCGTTCAGGTAGCCGCGTTCGAAGAAATAAAAGTCGGGCAGGATCTCGGAGACCGGCATGGGCACCTCGCAAGAACCGGCGTCTCGGGCCGTGATCCGGCGTTGCGCGGCCTCTTGTAAATGCTCACATGCCTCCGGCATGCTGCGCTTTCCAAAAGGCCGCGCGCCTTGGCTGACGGCCCGACACTTGGTTCTAATAGAGTCTGCTGCTACTGGTCATCCAAACTCCAACGGTGCGCGGTTGTCAACCGGCAATCGCCGAACGGCTTGATCCCGGGGCCCCGAGTTTGCTACGCTGGGTGTCACAGAAACGATTGCAGGACGTGAGCGGCCGGGTTCGCACTGGAACCGCCCACCCCGCGCAGCGCGGGATGGGGAGGGGGAGGAGGGCGCGCCATGAAGGTCGAACGCAGCCGGCGGTTGTTGCAGGCGCTGCTGGATCGGGCCGATGTGGCCATCGACGGGGAGCGGCCCTGGGACCTGCGGGTCAGCGACGCGCGCTTCTTCGGCCGCGTCCTGGCGGGCGGCTCGCTGGCGCTCGGCGAAGCCTACATGGACGGGTGGTGGGACTGCGACGCCCTGGACGAGTTTGTCGAAGGGTCCTGCGCCGGCTCGACCGCGCCCCGCAGAAGGTCTTGCCCGCCGCCTGCTGTCGGTCTGCTGTGGCTCGACCGCCTCTGTGAACCCCCAGAGGCCCGCGCGGGCCTTCGAACATCGGCCGCCGCCACTACGACCTGGGCAACGACCTGTACCGCGCTGATGCTCGACAGGCGATGAACTACAGCTGCGGCTACTGGAAGCGGGCGACGACCTCGACGAGGCCCAGGCGGACAAGCTCGAGCTGATCTGCCGCAAGATCGGGCTCGAGAAGCCCGGAATGCGGGTCCTCGACATCGGCTGCGGGTGGGGCGGGTTCGCGCGGCACGCGGCCGAGACGGCACGGCGCCGCGGTGGTGGGCATCACCGTTTCCAAGGAGCAGGCGAGCTCGCGCGGGAGCTCTGCCGCGGCCTGCCGGTCGAGATCCGCCTGCAGGACTACCGCGACGTCGACGGCAGCTTCGACCGCATCGTCTCCATCGGGATGATCGAGCACGTCGGGGTGAAGAACTACCGGCGCTACATGCAGGTCGGCACGCGCTGCCTGGGCCCGGACGGCCTGTTCCTGCTGCACACCATCGGCGAGCAACATCTCCGGCGCGCTCGGTGGACCCGTGGTGCGGACAAGTACATCTTCCCGAACTGCATGCTCCCCTCGATGCGCCAGCTGGCAGCCGCCGCCGAGGGGCTGTTCGTCATCGAGGACTGGCACAGCTTCGGCCGCACTACGACCGACGCTCATGGCGTGGAACGCCAACTTCGCCGCGGGCTGGGAGCGGCTCCGGAGCGCTACGGCGAGCGCTTCTTCCGGATGTGGCGGTATTACCTGCTCGCCAGCGCCGGCAGCTTCCGCGCCCGGTCGAACCAGCTGTGGCAGATCGTGTTTTCCGCGGGCGGGCTGCGCGGCGGCTACCGGCCGTCCGGTGGCCGCAGGACGAGAAGGGTCCAGGAGCGATGGAATACTGAGGGAGCAGGTTCAGGGTTCGGGGTTCAGCCAGTCTTCGGGATAAAGGGTTCAGTGTTCAGGAATGAAAAAGGATTTCAAACCGGTTGTGACTTTGTCTGAACCCTGAACCCGTTGTTGCTCTTGAATTTTGCTTTTGATCCTCACCCCCGAGCCCACCCCCTCGCGCCATTGTCTGGCGGGTGGCGCCGTGCTATAGAGCCGGCAGATCGACCGTCAACGAAAGGATGGGGCATGCACCTTCGCAAACGCGTCCTGGTCACGGGCGGCGCCGGGTTCCTGGGCTCCCTTCTCTGCGAGCGCCTGCTGCAGGAGGGCTGCGACGTCATCTGCTGCGACAACTTCTACACCGGCAGCAAGCGCAACATCGCCCACCTCATCGGCAGCCCCGATTTCGAGGTCATCCGCCACGACATCACCTTCCCGCTCTACCTGGAGGTGGACGAGATCTACAACCTCGCCTGCCCCGCCTCGCCGATCCACTACCAGAACGACCCGGTGCAGACCACGAAGATGAACGTCCACGGCGCCATCAACATGCTGGGGCTGGCCAAGCGCGTGCGCGCGCGCATCCTGCAGGCCTCGACCTCCGAGGTCTACGGCGACCCCGCGGTGCACCCCCAGACCGAGGACTACTGGGGCAACGTCAACCGCATCGGCCTGCGCACCTGCTACGACGAGGGCAAGCGCTGCGCCGAGACGCTCTTCTTCGACTACCACCGCCAGCACGGCTGAACATCCGGGTGGTGCGCATCTTCAACACCTACGGCCCGCGCATGCACCCCAACGACGGGCGCGTGGTCAGCAACTTCATCATGCAGGCCCTGACCGGCCGAGGACATCACCGTGTTCGGCGACGGGCAGCAGACGCGCTCGTTCTGCTACGTCGACGACCTGATCGAGGGCATCTTCCGCATGATGAACACCGCCGGCGGCTTCGTCGGGCCGGTCAACCTGGGCAACCCGAACGAGTTCACCATCCTGGAGCTGGCCGAGCGCGTCATCCGGCTGACCGGTTCGCGTTCCCGGATCGTCTTCAACCCGCTGCCGGCCGACGACCCGACCCAGCGGCGACCGTACATCGCGTTGGCGCAGCGCGAGCTCGGCTGGCAGCCGACGATCGAGCTCGAGGAGGGTCTGCGCCGCACCATCGCGTATTTCAAGGAGTTTGCAGCCGAGCCGCCCGCGTGAGCCGCGGCAGCCCGAGCTGCGCTCCGGACCTCTCACCACCTTTTCACCGTTGCCCGAAAGGAGGCCGCCCCCATGTCGACCCGTAAACCGTTCGTCCGCCTGATGGCCCTTGCCCTGTCGCTCCTGCTGCTGAGCGCCTGCGCCCTGTTCGAGAAGGGCCCGGCCAAACCCGAGCCTCAACGCCTGCCCGACCAGCGCGAGTTCGACGACGTCCTGGTCCCGCGCGATATGGACATCGACCGGGACGCCTCGGCTATCTACCGCCGCGACGGGGCGAGCATCGGCATTCTGCGCATGTCGGGCCGGATCGACCTGAGCTCGCTCATGCGGTACTTCCAGAACAACCTCGGCAACGAGGGCTGGCGCCAGGTCTCCGTGATGCGGGCCCCGCAGTCGCTCATGGTCTTCCAGAAGGCCAACCGCATGGCCGTGATCGCCCTGTCCGAGGACAGCCTGACGACCTACGCGGACATCTGGGTCGTCCCGATGAACGAGACCTTCGACGGCACCCCGCCGAAGAAGTGACCCGGGCCGGGTCGGAGGGGGTATGGTCGACCGCGGCGCATTCCTCGAGCTGATCGACGAGGCCGCCCGCAGCCTGCGGCAGCTCGCGCGCACCCGGCCGCGGACCGGCGCCTTCGCGCCCGAGTCGCGGGACGCGGTCGCGCGCTGGGGGCGGGTCTCGCCCCGGCCCCGGGCCCCGGCGGCGGAAAGCCTGGCCGACGTCCGGAGCGATCTCGGCGAGTGCGTGCGCTGCAAGCTATCACGCGGGCGCACGCACATCGTTTTCGGCCAGGGGAACCCGGCCACCCGGCTCGTGTTCGTCGGCGAGGGCCCCGGGCAGGAGGAGGATCTGGCCGGCGAGCCTTTCGTGGGCGCGGCCGGGCAGCTGCTGACCAAAATCATCGAGGCGATCCGCCTGCGGCGCGAGGACGTCTACATCGCCAACGTGGTGAAGTGCCGCCCCCCGGGCAACCGCGTGCCGGAGGAGGACGAGATCGCGAGCTGCTCGCCCTTCCTGCGGCGCCAGATCGCCGCGATCCGTCCCGTGTTCGTCTGCACCCTGGGCGCGTGCGCCGCGCAGACGCTGCTGCGCACCCGCGTGCCGATCTCGCGCCTGCGCGGCCGCTTCCACGAGGTCGACGGTTTTAAAGTGCTGCCAACCTTCCACCCGGCCTACCTCCTGCGCAACCCGGAGCACAAGCGCGAGGTGTGGGAGGACATGAAGCTGCTCATGCAGGAGTACCCGTACGGGGGGTGACCCCATGGAACGATTCTCCGTTGCGACGCGGCGGCGCGCGCTGCTGCTGCGCGCCTGCCGTGCGTTCATCGCTCTGCTCGCGCTGGCGGCCCTGATGCCGGCCCCGGCGGCTGCGGACCCGGCCGAAACCTACCTCGTTCGCGTCGCCGACGCCATCGGCCCGGGCACGGCCGAGTTCATCCACCACAGCCTCAAGAAAGCGGAGCTGGACCGGGCCGGGTGCGTGGTGATCGAGCTCGACACGCCCGGGGGGTTGGCCGATTCCATGCGCCGCGTCGTCCAGGACATCCTCGCCAGCCCCGTGCCGGTGGTGGTCTTCGTCGCTCCGGGCGGCGCGCGGGCGGCCTCCGCGGGGGTGATGATCACCCTGGCCGCGGATATCGCCGCCATGGCGCCGGGGACCAACATCGGCGCGGCCCACCCGGTGGGGGCCGGCGGTCAGGACATCGGCGGCACCATGTCCGAGAAGATCGTCAACGACATGGCGGCCAACGCGCGTAGCGTAGCCGAGCGCCGCGGCCGCAACGCCGCGTGGGTGGAGCGTGCGATCCGCGAGAGCGTCTCGGCGACCGAGACCGAAGCGCTGCGGGAGCACGTGGTCGACCTGATCGCGACCGACGTCGACGACCTCATCCGACAAATCAACGGCCGCGAGGTGCCGGGCAAGGGCCGGCTGGCGCTCGACCCCGCGCGCAAGGTCGAGCTCGAGGAGGGGCTGCGCTACCGCGTGCTGCGCGCCATCAGCAGCCCCAACGTCGCCTACCTGCTGCTAATGATCGGGCTGGCGGGGCTCTACTTCGAGTTCTCCCACCCCGGCGCGCTCTTCCCGGGGGTGGTCGGCGGCATCTGCCTGGTGCTCGCCTTCTTCGCCTTGCAGACGCTGCCGGTGAACTATGCCGGGATCCTGCTGATCGCTCTGGCCGTGGTCTTCTTCGTGCTGGAGATGAAGCTCACGAGCTATGGGCTGCTGAGTGTGGCTGGGATGGTGTCGCTGCTGCTCGGCTCGCTCATGCTGTTTGAAGGGGACTCCCCGGAGGACCGGCTGTCCTGGCAGGTGTTGATCCCCACCCTGATGCTCGTTTCCGGGTCCTTCACGGCCGCGGCCTTCCTGGTGTTCCGGTCGCAGCGCTCGCGCCCCGCGACCGGGTCGGCCGGCATGGTGGGGGAGATCGGGGTCGTGCGGAAGGCGTTGCGGCCGGAGGGCAAGGTCTTCGTGCACGGGGAGCTCTGGAACGCCGTCGGCCCCGCCGGGTTGGAGGAAGGCCGGCGCGTGCGGGTGACCCGGGTGAGGGGGTTGTCCCTCGAGGTGGAACCCGCGGAGATGAGCCCGGGGGCGCCCGGCCCGAAGGCGGTTGACCACGGGGAGTGAGGGCTCACGCTATCGACGACGGCCGTCATCCGGACAGGACCGTCTCACGTCAGGAGGTCTGCCATGTACGCAATACTCGCGGTGGTGCTGGTCGTGGTTCTCTTCCTTTCCGCGTCGCTGCGGATTCTGAACGAGTACGAGCGCGGCGTCGTCTTCCGCCTGGGGCGGGTGGTCGGCGCCAAGGGCCCGGGCCTCATCCTGCTGATCCCCCTCGTCGACCGCATGGTGAAGGTGAGCCTGCGCCTGGTGGCCATGGACGTCGACCCCCAGGACGTGATCACGCGCGACAACGTGTCGATTAAGGTCAACGCCGTGATCTACTTCCGGGTCATCGACTCGGTTAAAGCCATCATCGACGTCGAGAACTATCTCTACGCCATCTCGCAGCTCGCGCAGACCACCTTGCGCAGCGTCTGCGGCGAGGGGGAGCTCGACGACCTGCTGGCCAACCGCGAAAAGCTCAACGCCCAGCTGCAGGAGATCCTGGACACCCACACCGAGCCCTGGGGGATCAAGGTCGCCACGGTCGAGCTCAAGCACATCGACCTGCCCCAGGAGATGCAGCGTGCCATGGCGCGCCAGGCCGAGGCCGAACGCGAGCGGCGCGCCAAGGTGATCAACGCCGAGGGCGAGTACCAGGCGGCCAACCGGCTGACCGAAGCCGCCGGGATCATCGAGCGGCACCCGGTCGCGCTGCAGCTGCGCTACCTGCAGACCATGAGCGAGATGGCGGCCGAGAGCAACTCCACCACGTTCCTGCCCATCCCGATCGAGCTGTTCGCGCCGTTCCTGCGGCCCGCGGGCGGGAAGGGCGGGGGCGAGTCGAGCTGATCCGCTCCACCCGACCCAAACACCAAACACTGAACACTAAACACCTAAATACCCAAACACCAAAACACCTACCCCCCCCCCGGGGGGCCCTATTGACAGTCAAATTCGATTCGGACTATGAAATTCCCCGGGGAGTCGTCCGATTGACGACGGACGGAGGAACCGCGATCACGCAGTGTTCGGGCGGGGGCCGCACGGCTTCCGCCCCGTGTTTTGAACCCCACGGAAAGGACGCGTGCCCATGAGCGAGAAAGAGATCGAGCACTGGAAGCAGCCGCTGGAGAAGTTCACCGCGACCGAGCTGCGGGAGCTGGCCAAGGGGATCGAGGGGCTGACCGGCGTGCACGGGATGAAGAAGGAAGAGCTGATCGACGCCCTGCGCAAGTCCAAGGGCATCGAGGCGCCGAAGGCGAAGAAGGGCGGCGAGTCGATTCGGACCCTGAAAGAGAAGATCCGGGCCCTGAAGGCCCAGCGCGCCGCCGCCCTCGAAGCCCGGGATCGCAAGCAGGCGACCGCCTGCCGGCGCCAGATCGCGCGGCTCAAAAAACAGACCCGGAAGGCGGCCTGACCCCCGTGGCGGTCGGCAACGGCGGGCAGGTGGCGCCGACGGGCATCGCCTTCGACATCGACGGGGTCATCGCGGACACGATGCGGCTCTTCCTGGACATCGCCCGCGACGAGTTCGACGTCACGGGCATCCGCTACGAGGACATCACCAGCTACAACCTCGAGGAGTGCCTCGACGTGCCCGCCGCGGTGATCGACCGGGTGATCGTGCGGCTGCTCGAGGGCGGCTACCGCGCTCGGCTCAACCCGGTCCCGGGCGCGCCCGAGGTGCTGAACCGCCTGGTGCGGTGCTGCGGGTCGGTTCTGTTCGTGACCGCGCGGCCCACGGTCGGCCCGATCGCCGACTTCATCCGCGGCATCATGCCGTGCGCGGGCGAGTGCGCGGACATCGTCGCGACCGGCTCCTACGACGCCAAGACCGAGGTGCTGCTCGAGCGCGGGGTCACCCATTTCGTGGAGGACCGCCTCGAAACCTGCTTCACGCTGGACGCCGCCGGGATCGACCCGATCCTCTTCGTGCAGCCGTGGAACCGCGCACCGCACCCGTTCATCGAGGTGGCCTCCTGGGACCAGATCGAGGGGTTGATACGGTGGACATCAGGGGGGTAGGGGTATTGGGGTGTTTGGGTATTTTGGTGTGTGGGTGTGTGGCTGAACGACCGGGTGGCCGCGCATCGGGTATCCGGAATCGAGCATCGCGAAAATAGAAAGATCGTGACCCCATGACCCCGTCCCCGCTGGTGGAGTCCGTCCGCGCGTTCATCGAAGCGCTGCCGGCCGAAAAGGGCTACTCCGCGCACACCTGCCGGGCCTACGCCCGGGACCTGGAAGAGTTCATCGGCTACCTCGGTGACACCGCGGAGGCTCCAACGGGCAACGGCCGGGACGGGGGCGCTCCCGCCCTCCAGGCGGTGACCGCGGTCATGATCCGCGGTTACCTCGGGTGGCTGCACGGCAAGAACCAGAAGTCGAGCATCGCGCGCAAGCTCTCCACCCTGCGGAGCTTCTTCAAATTCCTGATCCGCAAGGGGGTGACCGACGTCAACCCGGTCGAAGGCATCCTCACCCCGAAGCAGGGCCAGCACCTGCCGGAGTACCTGTCGGTCGACGCCGTCTTCCGACTGCTCGACTCGATCGAGCCCGACGGCGTCCTCGCGGCCCGCAACCGCGCGATCTTCGAGATGCTCTACTCCTGCGGGATCCGCGTGTCGGAGCTGGCCGGCCTGAACGTCTACGACGTCGACCCGGCCGCGGGGACGGTGCGGGTGTTCGGCAAGGGCGCCAAGGAGCGCGTGGTGCCGGTCGGGGCCAAGGCCCTCGCGGCGATCGCCGGCTACCGCGCCGCGCTCCAGCAGGCGGGCGTCGCCGCGCCTCCCGGGGGCGCGCTCTTCCTGAACCGCGACGGGCAGCGGCTGTCCGCGCGCTCGATCGCCCGCATCCTCAAGAAGCTCGTGACGGCCTGCGGCATCCTGACGCCGGTGTCCCCGCACACCCTGCGCCACACCTTCGCCACCCACATGCTCGACTCGGGGGCCGACCTGCGCAGCGTGCAAGAGCTGCTCGGGCACAAAAACCTCTCGACCACGCAGAAGTACACCCACGTGAGCATCGAGCGGCTGATGGAAACCTACGACAAAGCCCACCCCCGCAAGTAAGCGGGAGCGGGCCTCGCCGCAGCCGCGGATCGGAGGCGCTGCATGATCACCCACGGGACCACCATTCTCGCCGTCCGCCACCAGGGGCGCACGGCCGTCGCCGGCGACGGCCAGGTCACCCTGAACGCGAGCGTGATCAAGCACACCGCGCGCAAGGTGCGCCGCATCTACAACGACCGCATCATCGTCGGCTTCGCCGGCGCGACCGCCGACGCGCTCAGCTTGTCGGAGCGGCTCCAGGAAAAGCTCGAGCGCTACAATGGCAACCTCACCCGGGCGGCGGCGGAGCTGGCGCGCGACTGGCGCACCGACAAGTCCATGCGGCGGCTGGAGGCGGTCATGGTCGCGGTCGACGCCACGCACATGTATCTCGTCTCGGGCAACGGGGACGTGATCGAACCCGACGAGGGGGTGATCGGGATCGGCTCGGGCGGGACCGTCGCCCAGGCCGCGGCGGTCGCCCTGCTGCGCCACACGGGCCTGGACGCGCGCCGCATCGCGGAGGAGGCCCTCGGCATCGCCGCCTCCATCTGCATCTACACCAACGACGTGATCACGATCGAGGAGATGTGAGCCCGGGCGGCGGCCTGCCGCCTCGGACCCTACGCCTATGAAACAGCTCAAGCCCTTCGAAATCGTCGCGGAGCTGGACCGGTACATCGTCGGCCAGCACCGCGCCAAGCGCGCGGTGGCCGTGGCGCTGCGCAACCGCTGGCGCCGCCGGCAGGTTCCGGAAGAGCTGCGCAACGAAATCGCCCCAAAGAACATCATCCTGATCGGGCCGACCGGCGTCGGCAAGACCGAGATCGCGCGGCGTCTGTCGATCCTCACCGAGTCGCCCTTCTACAAGGTGGAGGCGTCCAAATTCACCGAGGTGGGGTACGTCGGGCGCGACGTCGAGTCCATGGTGCGCGAACTGCTGGAGATCACCATTACGCACGACAAGGCGGCCGAGCAGGAGGCCGTGCGGGACAAGGCCCGCATGCTGGCCGAGGAGCGCATGCTGGACCTGCTGCTGCCCAAGACCGGCCCGGCGCCGGCCGTGCACGCGGACGAGCCCGGGAGCCCGCCGCCCGACCCGGCCGCGGGCGAGGGCGCCTCGACCCGCGAAAAGCTGCGCCAGCTCCTGCGCCAGGGCAGGCTCGACGGCCGCTCGGTGGACGTCGATACGGCCGAGCGCGCCATGCCCATGGTGGAGGTCTTCTCGAACGCCGGGCTGGAGGAGATGGGCATCAACTTCAAAGACATGCTGGGCGGGCTCTTCCCCAAGGGGGTGAAGCGCCGGCGGCTCAAGGTCCCCGAGGCGCTGGAGGCGCTCGCGCAGGAGGAGGCGCAGAACCTGGTGGACCTCGATCGGGTCGTCCGGCGGTCGATCGAGAAAGTCGAGCAGTCCGGCATCATCTTCATCGACGAGATCGACAAGATCGTGGCCAAGGGCGGAGCCTCCCAAGGGCCGGACGTTTCGCGCGAGGGGGTGCAGCGGGACCTGCTGCCGGTGGTCGAGGGCTGCACGGTGACGACCAAGCACGGCCCGGTCAAGACCGACCACATCCTTTTCATCGCCTCGGGCGCCTTCCACACGGTCAAACCCTCCGACCTCATCCCGGAGCTGCAGGGCCGGTTCCCGATCCGGGTCGAGTTGGACGCGCTCGGGGAGGCGGAGTTCCTGCGCATCCTGACCGAGCCGCGCAACGCCCTGCTGCTGCAGTACCGCGAGCTGCTCCGCACCGACGGGGTCGAGATCGAGTTCACGCCCGAGGCGGTCGCGGAGACGGCGCGGCTGGCCGAGGTCGTCAACTCGCGCACCGAGAACATCGGCGCCCGGCGGCTGCACACGCTCATGGAGCGGCTGCTCGAGGAGATCCTCTTCGACGCCCCCGACCGGGTGGCGCCGAAGGTGGTCATCGACAAGGACTACGTTGAGCGCCGGCTGAAGGACATCATTGCGGACGAGGACCTCAGCCGCTATATCCTTTGAACGCCAAAGCGGCGTCTCGGGCCGTGATCCGGCGTTGCGCGGCCTTTTGCAAATGCTCACATGCCTCCGGCATGCTGCGATTTCCAAAAGGCCGCGCGCCTTGGCTGACGGCCCGATACTTGCTTTTGGCTGCCGGTCCATCCTATTTTCCTTTCTATCGGGAGGGGATAGGAGACAACGTAACCCTTTGTCTGTGCTATGAGCTTTGAGCTTCGCGGGCTGTCCGTTAAGCGCGTTTACTTGCAGGAATAGAGGAGAGGAGTGTCGATGGAAACAACGCAGTCGATGGACCGGGCGAACGGCGTCATCTTCAAGACCTACAAGCGCTTCCCGCTGGTGCTGACGCGCGGCAGCGGCTGCACCGTGTGGGACGAGAACGGCAAGGCCTACACGGACTTCGTGGCCGGGATCGCCGTCTGCAACCTCGGCCACGCCCACCCGGCCGTGGCCGCGGCGCTGTGCGCCCAGGCCCAGACCCTGTGGCACGTCTCCAACCTCTTCTACACGCTGCCGCAGATTGAGCTCGGCGAGTGGCTCGTGCGCCACAGCTTCGCCGACCGCGTGTTCTTCTGCAACAGCGGGGCGGAGGCCAACGAGGCCGCGATCAAGCTGGCGCGCAAGCACTTCAAGGACGCCGGGCAGCCGCAGCGCTTCCGCATCGTCAGCATGGAGCAGTCCTTCCACGGCCGCACCATGGCAACCCTCTCGGCCACCGGTCAGGAGAAGGTCAAGCACGGCTTCGACCCGCTGCTCGAGGGCTTCGACTTTGCGCCGTTCGACGACCTGGCGGCGCTGCGGGAGCGCATCGGGCCCGCGACCTGCGCGGTGCTGCTCGAGCCGGTTCAGGGCGAGGGCGGGGTGCGCTGCCCGTCGCCCGGCTACCTCAAGGAGGTGCGCGCGCTTTGCGACCAGGCCGGGGTGCTGCTGATCTTCGACGAGATCCAGACCGGGATGGGGCGCACGGGCACGCTCTTCGCCTACGAGCACTTCGGCATCGCCCCGGACATCATGACGCTCGCCAAGGCGCTCGCCAACGGACTGCCGATGGGCGCCATGCTGGCCCGGGAGAGCGTCGGCGCGGCCTTCGGGCAGGGGGCCCACGCGTCGACCTTCGGGGGCACCCCGATCGTGTCCGCCGCCGCCCGGGAAGTCTGCCGCATCATGGAATCCGAGGGTATCGTCGAGCGCTGCCGGAAGACGTCCGAGCACTTCCGCGGCCGGCTCGAGTGGCTGCGGCAGCGCCACCCCGTGATCGAAGAGGTCCGCGGGCTGGGGCTGCTGCTCGGCATCCGGCTCGCGGTCGAGGGGGACCCGTACGTGCAGCGCTGCATGGACGCGGGGTTCCTGATCAACTGCGTCCAGGGCAACATCCTGCGGTTCGTGCCCCCGTTGATCGTCACGGCGGAGGAGATCGACCGGCTGGTCGATCTCCTGGACCGGCTCTTCGCCGCGACCCCGCGGCCGGAGCCGGTCCATGCCTGAGCCGCCGATCCACGCAGCGCTGCGGCCGCGCCACCCCGTGCGTTTCGCGCTCGTGCTGGTTGCGGCGGCAATCACCGTCCTGGCGGGGTGCGGGCGCAAGCTGCCGCCGATCCAGCCCGGGACCTACCCGCCCCCTGCCGTCAAGGACCTGGCGTTCCAGGTGCGCGGCGAGGAGGTCGTGCTGAGCTGGACGGTGCCGGCCGGCGCGCCCGATAAGGACAGCCCGGCGGTCGGGTTCAAGGTCCTGCGCTCGCGCCAGACCGAGCAGGAGGCCGCCGAGTGCCAGAGCTGCCCGCCGAAGTTCCAGGTGGTCGGCGACGTGCGCCCGACCGGCCCGGTCGAGTCCGGCGCCAAGCAGTACGTCGAGCGCCTCGAACCCGGGTACCGCTACCAGTACAAGGTCCGGAGCTACTCCGCATTGAACCGGGAGGGCCGCGACTCCAATGTCGTCCACATCACCCCCTGAGCGGTCGGCCAGCATGGACACGGTGCCGTTCACCAAGATGAGCGGCAGCGGGAACGATTTCATCCTGATCGACAACCGCGGCGGCACGCTGGACGAGGGGAGGCTCGATGCCTTCGTCGTCGGGGTCTGCCGGCGGCGCCTGTCGGTCGGCGCGGACGGGGTCATCCTCATCGAGGGCTCGCAGACGGCCGACTTTCGCTGGCGCTTCTTCAACGCGGACGGGAGCCCGGCCGCCATGTGCGGCAACGGCGCCCGCTGCGCCGCGCGCTTTGCCGTCCTGCAGGGGGTCTGCGGGCCGCGGCTGCGCTTCGAAACCGGCGCGGGGGTGATCGCGGCCCGGGTGGACGGCCGCCGGGTCCGGGTGAAGCTGACCGAGCCGGGGGAGCTTCAAACCGATGTGCGCCTGGAGCTCGCCGGCGGATCGGCCGGCGTGAGCTGCGTCGACACCGGGGTCCCGCACGCGGTCCTCGTGGTCGACGACGTCGGCCGCGTGGACGTGGCCGCCGTGGGCCGCGAGATCCGGTTTCACCCGCGGTTCGCGCCCGCGGGCACGAACGCCGACTTCATCAGCGCGGAGCCGGGCGGGATCGCGATCCGCACCTACGAGCGCGGGGTCGAGGCGGAGACGCTCGCCTGCGGCACCGGTGCGGCCGCCGGGGCGCTCGTGGCGGCCCGTGCGCTCGGGCTGCCCTCGCCGGTGCGGGTGCGCACGGCCGGCGGCGAGGTCCTGACGGTGTACTTCGAGCAGCGCGCGGGCCGGTTCTGCGACGTGCACCAGGAGGGCGACGCCCGCCTCGTTTACAGCGGGGTCATCCACTCCGAGGCCTGGAGGTGAGCCGGGTGCAGGCGGAGGACGTGCGGCACACGGTCTTCCTCTCGGTCGGCTCGAACCTGGGCGACGCGCTCGAAAACTGCAGGCAGGGCGTCGAGCGGCTGTGTGCGGACGGGGCCGTGCGCCTGACGGGCCGCTCGCGCGACTACCGCACCGCGCCGGTCGACTTCGCGGACCAGGACTGGTTCGTCAACTCGGTCGTGCGCGTCGAGACCGCGCTGCGGCCGGAGGAGCTGCTGGACCGGATCCAGGCCGTGCAGCGGGCGTTCGGGCGCACGGGGGACGCGGTGCGCTTCGGACCGCGGGTGCTCGACCTGGACATCCTGCTCTACGACGGGCTCGTGTGCGCCGGGCCGCGGGTCGTCATCCCGCACCCGCGCATGGCCGGGCGGCGCTTTGTTTTGAAGCCCATGTGTGATATAGATCCGGGCGTGCGGCACCCGGTCACGGGGAAAACCGCCGCGCAGATGCTGGCCGAGCTGGGCGAAGCGGGCCAGGAGGTGGTCGAACTCCCATGATCCGCTGGGCACTATTTCTGCTGGTGCTCTTTCTGGCCTACCGCGCCGCGCGCCGGCTTCTGTCGAGACGCTCCCCGCGGCCGGACCCCCGGGAGCCGGGCCGCATCGACGACGTCATGGTGAAGGACCCCGAGTGCGGGAGCTACTTCCCCCAGCGCGACGGGGTCGTCCTGAAAGATGGCGAGCGCGAGCTGCGCTTCTGCAGCCGCGCGTGCCGCGACCGCTACGTCAACTCGGGAAAGTCGGAAGGCTGAATCGCGCGCCATGGAGCCGATGAACGTTTCGCAGGACAAGCAGGGGTTCGCGCCCCGGTCGGAAGACGGCGGGGGCGGCGCCGCGGCGGGTGCGCACAGCGCCGAGGCGACCCTGCGCCCGGACCTCTGGACCCGGCTGCTCAGCACGGCCAACCACCCCAACGGGCTGACCCTCATCCGCATCGCCTGCATCCCGCTCATCCTCGCGGTTTTCTCGTTCCCGTCCAGCCCCTTCATGTGCTTCATGGCGGCGCTGCTGTTCAGCTTCGCCGCGGCGACCGACTACCTGGACGGGTTCCTGGCGCGCCGCCAGGGGAAGGTCACGTTCCTGGGCAAGGCCATGGACCCGGTGGCGGACAAGCTGCTCACCTCTTCGGCCTTCATCATGCTGGCGGCCCACGGGTGGGCGCCGGCCTGGGTCGTGTGCGTCATCATCGGCCGCGAGCTGGCCGTCACGGGGCTGCGCAGCGTCATCGCCGGCAAGGGGGTCGACATCTCGGCCTCGCGCCTGGGCAAGCTGAAGACCGGGTTCCAGATCGCGGCCATCATTCCGCTGATGATCCACTACCCCCTGCTCGGGGTCGACTTCGACAGCATCGGCCGGGTGCTGCTGTGGGCCGCGCTGATCTTCACGATGTGGTCCGGCACGGATTATTTCATCAAGTTCAAGCGGGTCGTCTGAGCCGGGTTTCTGGCGCGGGTTTTCTACCGAACCTCGCTAAAAAATTGCGGATCACGGCCGCAGGCAAGGCGCCGCAAGCCGAGACCGCGCAGCATACGGACCAGTATGTGAGCAGGTCGAGGCGAGCGGCAACGCCGCATGCGGCCGTCAGACGTGATTTTTTAGATAGGTTCTTGACAAATAGGGATGCAGCCGCTAAAAGCGGCTTTCGAATCGAGCGGGAATAACTCAGTGGTAGAGTGCGACCTTGCCAAGGTCGAAGTCGCGGGTTCAAATCCCGTTTCCCGCTCCATTTTTATTGCCTGCATTCAAACCGCGTGCAACCGACGCGGTTGCAGGCTTCAACGTTGAAGCACGGTCGTGCTTTTTGTCTTTTCGGTTTACGTCCGAAAAGACAAACCACCCGCTGAAGCGGGTGGTCGTTGAGTCTTGGCGGCATAGCCAAGTGGTAAGGCAGAGGTCTGCAAAACCTCCACTCTCCGGTTCAAATCCGGATGCCGCCTCCACCACCGACAGACCACCAGCCTGCAAGCAGCGACGAGCGCTTGCAGGCTTTTTTTTCCTGAAGCCTTTGGGGTCACATCTTGACGGGTTGTTGCCCAAATAGATCAAATAGGTCTCGCAAGCGCTGGGTTAATCTGCTAGTAGGAAGCATTTCGTTTACTTCCACTTGAGGTGCACCTTCGCCATGATGGGCCGCCAGCCAAAGCCGCAGCAGAAGCTGTTTTACGAGCGGATCCGCCTGGATCAGCGCATCCGCAGCGATCATGTGTTGAGGCAGATCGCCACGCACATCGATTTTGATTTCATCTACCAGGAAGTCCGGGATCGCTATGGGAGCAATGGCAATGTGTCCGTGCCCCCGCCGGTCATCCTGAAGATGATGCTCTTGTTGATCCTCTATAACGTGCGCTCCGAGCGTGAGTTGCTGGCCACCATCCCGGAGCGCTTGGACTGGCTGTGGTTTTTGGGGTTTGACCTCGACAGCGAGATCCCCAACCACAGTGTGCTCTCCAAGGCCCGCACGCGCTGGGGGGCCGAGGCGTTCAAACTCTTTTTTGAGCGTATCGTGTTGCAATGCGTTGAGGCCGGTCTGGTAGACGGCCGCAAGCTGTTTATGGACAGTTGCTTGGTGCAGGCCGACGCCTCCAACACCTCGGTGGTGAACACCCAAACGCTTAAAGCCCAGCTGGATACAGGTTACCGCAAGCTGCAAGAGCGCCTGGATGAGCCCGCGCAGCCGGAAGCGGTCAACCGCACCCACGTCTCCACGACCGATCCGGATGCCTCCACCGTGCGCCGAGGCGCGGGCGGCTCACGGCTCAAGTACCAGGTGCACCGGGCGGTGGACGAGCACTGCGAGGTCATCACCGCTACCGAGGTGAGCACCGGCTCGGTGCACGAGGCCCATCGCATGGACAGCCTGCTGGATGGCCACGCCCGCAACACGGGTGTTGCCGCCGAAGTCTGTGTGGCCGACAGCAAGTACGGCACCATGGACAATTACCTCAGCTGCCATGACCGCGGGGTCAAAAGTCATTTTGCCTCTTTGGAGCACGGGCAGCGGGGCTCGGGCCGGCAAGCCGGGATCCTGCCCAAAGAGTCCTTTCGCTATGAGGCGAGCACCGATAGCTTCATCTGTCCGGCCGGCCGGCGATTGACTCGCCGCCGCTTCAACGCTCAGCGCCAACAGTGGGAGTACACGGCAGCCTCCAAGACGTGCAGCCACTGCAGCCTGCGGCCGCAGTGCACGCGCAGCCGTGCCGGACGCAGCCTCAAGCGTCACCTGCGGCAAGAGGCTCTCGACCAGATGCTCTTGCAATCCCAGAGCCTGCAGGGGCGAGCGGACCGCAAGCAGCGCCAGCACCTCATGGAGCGCTCCTTTGCCCGCGGCACCCGCTACGGGATCAAGCGGGCGCGCTGGCGCAGGCTGTGGCGCGTGGCCATCCAGGAATATCTGACCGCCACCATCCAGAACGTCATGGTTTTGGTTCGCTATCTCAAAGAGCCACTGCGGGCGGTGCCCAGGCCCTTGGGGCGGGTCGAGGACAGCTCAAGACCCGTAGCGCAGGGCATCGGCAGGCAGTTAGTCGCAAAAGCGGCCGGCTGGTTATCGCACCTCTGGACGGCTCGGCCGTTCCCGAACAGGTTAGTACTCGGCAATTTAATATGAGGGCAGTGCTTTGAGCAACAGCCCCTTGATTCTTGATTTTAAACGCCAGGGTTGGGATCGGCCGCTGGACCGGGGCGCGCCGCGGGTCGTCGGGCGTCTCAGTTCGGCAAATCGATTTTGCGGCCGCACTTTTCCACGACCGTTTTCAGCATGCGGTAATACCGCCTGAGCATCGTCCCCCTCGAAACCCTGCCCGGCAGATCGAACGCCCGCGTGCCCGCGCGGGCCGAGAACGTGCGGACTTCCACGAAGTCGAAATCCACCTCGTCCACGAGCCTCAGGGTCTCCTCGAAATCCCCCTCGCTCTCGCCCGGGAACCCGACGATGATCTGGGTCCGCAGCTGCAGATCGGGGTACCCGCTGCGGACCGTCGCCACGGCCTGCCGGTACTCTTCCGCGGTGTAGCCGCGGTTCATCCGGTTCAGGATCCGGTCGCTGCCCGACTGCACCGCGGAGCTCATGTAGACGACCTTGCCGCCTGCGAGCACCCGCGCCAGCTCCGGCGCCATCAGTTTCAGGAACCGGGCGTTCACGTTCCGCAGCTTGATCTTGAACGCGCCCGCTACCCCGGTCATCGCCCGCAGCAGGTCGACCAGCGTGACCTCCATGTCCCGGCCGTAGCTGCCGAGGTCGGTCCCGATGAGGTTGAGCTCGGTATGGCCCCGGCTCAGCCCCGCTTCCTGCTCGCGCAGGATCTCCGCGATGGGTTTGCTCCGCACCGTGCCGCGGGAGAGCTTCACCGCGCAGTAGGCGCACTCGTTCAGGCACCCGGTCGCGACCTTGATGAAGAAGCCGCCGTGGCCGGTGATGTTGACGCGTTTGAACAGGAACTCGTATTCGGTCTGGAACTTTCGGGTTTTGAGCGCATACGGGTGCAGGCTCAAGTGCGTGCCGCGGAGGCGCTCGAAGAGCGTCGGCTTCGGCGGGTCGGTGTAGGGCAGAAGATCGTTGGCGTAGCAGGCGAGGGTTCCCGGCTCGGCCCGGATCAGCCGGCCCAGGGCCTCCATGTCGTCCGAACCGAACGTGACGTCGTCGTACTCCCCGGCCAGCGCGGCCGGGTTGATGCGCGGCAGGCAGCCGCACACGACGAGCCGCGCCCCCGGCTTCTTCGAGCGCTCGAGCCCGCGGTAGATCCGCATGGACAGCGTTTCGGTCACGTCGACGAGCCCGCACGCGTTGAACAGGATCAGGTCGGCTTCGCCGGGCGTGGCCGCCGCGCCCCACCCGTTCAGCTCCAGGCATTTTCGCATGCGGCTGCCGTCGATGCGGTTTTCAGGGCAGCCGTTGGTCAGAACATACGCCAGCTTCATGTCGCGCCGAGGTTCTCCGGGGATGGGGTGATCGATGGGGGTCATGGCAGGTTAGGTCGGCCAAAACGCGCGGGAACTTGAGGACCTGTTGGAGGCGGCGGTTGAAATAAAGGCAGCCATCTCATATCGGGCCGCCGGGCCCCGGCAGCGCGGCGGTTCGCGGAATGGGCGGGGGCCCCCCCGGGCAAACGCCGGGCCGGCGGGCGCCGGTCGGCAGCATTCCCCACGGGGTGTCAACTATTCGACTCCCGCCGGAGGAAAACACTACCTGAAAGTATTTCGTCGCGTATCCAGCCGGGAATCCCGGAACGTCATGCCGTTCGTTACCGAAGCAATTTTATTTTGATTTTAAAGGATATTGGGATAGATTGAACAATATGGGAGCGGAATAGGGCACAGGGTTTGCATTATTTTCACCGGAGTCTGAAATTCCGGAAGAAAAGGAGGTGAGCGACTTCGGCAGTACTTTTCCACAGAGGCCTCCCGACCCTGAAAAGGAAGTAGTCTGCGATGAACTCATTCCATGGCCTGCCTGGTGAAAGGAACCCCCGGTTATGAGAAGAACACTGATCTCTGTTTCCTGCCTGATCCTTCTCTTATGCGGCGCGAACGCCTACGCCGATCTCACCAATCTCAACCTCGCGTTCACTGCCCCCGACCAGAGTCTCTGGGGCGGCGGCGTCGCCCTCGGCTTCCAGGAGCAGGGCTCCACCGGCGGCGCGCTCGGGATTTCGTGGGACGTCGGCGCGAACACCGGCACCGCCTCCGGGCAGTTCAACGGCGGCATGTCCCTCAACTATTCGTCGAACCTCGCCGCACCGGGGCTGACGCCCGTGACGATGGGGTTCACCGGAACGAACGGGTTCCTGAAGTCGGACCTGGGGGCGTGGGTGGACATCGGGTGGTTCGTCCACGTCAACACGCCCTGGTATGTGCCCCTGCCCAACATCAACATGGAGGGCGATCTTTTCTCGAAGAACTACGGTCTGAACGTCTACCGGTCGTTCACGCCGTGGATCGGCAGCACGGTGTCCGGTCAGGATTCGTTCTCCGCGTACAGCCTGGAAGCCGGCCTCTGGCCGGTCTACGTCGGGTTGAGCTTCGACGTCATCGAAACCAACAAGCTGACGGTGAAGGACATCGGCGGGCAGCTGAAATACCAGCTCGCAGGGGCGAGCGATTTCGGGGTGGCCGATTTCCTGCTGGGGCCGAACGGCACGCTCACCGTGAATGCCGACCTCAACAAGCCCGGGACCTGGTACTTCTCGCTGCTCAACCTCACGCTGGACAACGATTTCGCCACGGCCTTCGGGCTCGGGCTGCGGCCGTACATCGATTACACCGTCGGGGACTGGTCCCCCGGGACCCTCGCGATCAACCTCTTCAACGTGAACCCCTTCGAGCTCGACTTCAACGAGCTGAGCTATTCGAACATGTTCTCCATCGTGGTGGGGGCCAATGCGGTGCCTGAGCCGGCCACGCTGCTGCTCCTCGGCGCCGGCCTGATCGGGCTGGCCGGGTACGGCCGAAAAAGAAAGGTCTAGTCGGCGACAGGATTCAGGTGTTGGGTTTCAAGTGGATTGCGGGGCGGCGCCGTTCGGGCGCCGCCCTTCGCCTTTGGGGGTCACATATTGAAGAAGGGTGCCAGGTTTTAGGTGTTATGTTTTAAGTGATTGGTGCCCGGTGTCCGGTTGTCGGTGGGAGAGGCTTTTAGCATCGATCATCGCGGCTGGAAAGCCGCTCCCACAGGGGAAAAAACCTTGGCGGTCGACATAGGAGTGGAATCAGCCGCGGATGGGCGCACGCTGACGCGGACTAAAAGCGTTTTCAGCCACAGACCCACACAGACCCACGCGGACAAGGGCAGGTTCTTTTTGCCCGGGCGACCTGCCCGGGCAAAAGCCCCGCGCGCTGCGCGCAGCTTGGGTGTTTTTGCGCGCGGATAGTGGTTATGGACGACAGGCTGGCGAGAATTGATGGACCGGGTTGGGCAGAAGCATGGCGCCGCAGGCCGACGGTTTTATGCCGGTCAGGTCGGCCGGCATAAAGGACCCGTCTGTGTGTGTCTGTGTGGGTCTGTGGCCAATTATAGGTTTTTCGGAGCGGATACCGCCGAAACGGCAGGGGAGAGGCAACAAAAAGGGCCGGGCGGACGCGCCCGGCCCCCTTTGCATCGTGTAAGGTTAACGCCTGCGCGCGGCCGCGGCGAGGCCGATCAGGCCGGCGCCGAGGAGCAGCAGCGTGGCCGGCTCGGGCACCGGCGCCCCGCCGAACACCTTGAGGTCGGGCCCGAAGTCCGGGATCGAGTCGATCGTGAACTTCAGCGTGCGGGCCGCCGCGCCGTTCAGCAGGATCCCCACCGTGCCGACGCTCTGCGGGGCGGTGCTCTCCCAGCCCGGGAACCCGGTGTCGACGATGATGTCGAAGCCGGTGTCCACGTAGCCGCCGTTGCGCAGGAAGTCCCAGTGCGCCAGCACGTTGCCGTTGTCGTCGAGGGCGTCGAGGTGGATGTCGGAGTCCATGCCGCGCTCGAAGATGAAGAACCGGTCGGTCGGCTGCGCGAACGAGATCGTGAAGATGCCGTAGGTCTTGCGCTCGCGGTTGTAGTTGATCGAGTTGAGGTTCAGGTTGCCGTAGCTCGCGACCATGTCCGCGTCCGTCGCGCCGTACTTGCCGGAGCGGGTGCCCTCGTTCACCCAGGGGTCGATCGGGGTGTACTTGCCGTAGCCGGTGTTGACGATGGTGTACGGCTCGCGGCGGTAGCCCAGGGTCGCGTCAACGTTGCCGGTGGTCGGGTCGTAGTCGTTCTGGATGACGTGGGCGGCCGAGACGAGCTGGAAGCTGGAGAAGGTCGTCCCGTTGTAGTTGACCGAGTCGAGCCGGATGTCCCGCGAGTATTCCGGGTACTGCTGCATGGCGGGGTCCGGGTTGGTCGAGTAGCTGGTCTGGAAGAAGAAGGTCTCGAAGTTGACCGCGCCGGCATCGGTGTGCGGCATTAAAAACAGGGCTGCTAAGAAGATAAACAAGACAACGCGTTTCATGTGTTCCGCTCCTTTAAGGTCTGAGGTTCAGTTCGTTCGCAGCGCAGAGTGTTTTTTGGGTTAAAGGGGCGGAAAGGTGTTAGGTGTTAAGGGTTACCTAAAACCTAAAACCTGACACCTAAAACCGGACACCCTTCAAACTGCCCGGCCTGTTTACAATGAGCGCGGCGGCCTTGCAAGGAGGAAGCAAAACGGTTGGAATGGGTCCGGTTGTTTCCCGCCCCGCATTGGTCTAAAATAAAAACCTGACACCCTATCGAATTCGACACCACACAAAGGGAGGGCTTGAGCGTGCAAAAACCGACCGGACCTGAGAGCGACGGGCCGTCCGCCCGCCGGAACATTTCCACCTGCCCGAATGGCCAGGAATTCCCGCTGCCGCAGGCGGGCGACTACCAGGCGGAGTGGGAGCGGCTCGAGGCGGCGGTCCGGGAGGAGCGCCGCAAGGGCCGCGAGATCGTCGTCGTCATGGGCGTCGGCTTCGTCGGGGCGGTCATGGCCGGCGTCGTCGCCGATTCGGTCGACAAGAAGACCGGCAAGCCCAACAAGTTCGTCATCGGCATGCAGCGCCCCTCCGCCGCGCTCCTTCTGGAAGATCCCCTACCTCAACCGCGGGATCGCCCCGGTCGAGGCGGAAGACCCCGAGGTGGCCCCGCTGATCGCCCGCTGCGTCAACGAGAAGAAGACCCTCACCGCCACCTTCACCTACGACGCCCTGAGCCTGGCCGACGTGGTCGTCGTGGACGTCCAGTGCGACTACTTCAAGGAGGCCCTGGGCAACTGCCGCCAGGGCCACGCGGAGATCGCCGCCCTGGAGGAGAGCCTGAAGGTCATCGGCGAGAAGATCCAGCCCGGATTGCCTCGTCCTGATCGAGACGACCGTGCCCCCGGGGACGACGGAATACGTCGCCTACCCGATCATGAAGAAGGCCTTCGAGAAGCGCGGCATCGCCGATCGGAGCCGCTCCTCTCCCACTCCTACGAGCGGGTCATGCCGGGCCGGGAGTACGTGGCCTCCATCCGGGACTTCTGGCGGGTCTGCAGCGGGATCAACGACACCGCCCGCGAACGGGTCGGCAAGTTCCTCTCCGAGGTCCTGAACGTCGAGAAGTTCCCCCTGACCGTCCTCGACCGCCCGATCGAGAGCGAGACCTGCAAGATCGTGGAGAACTCCTACCGGGCGACGATCCTCGCCTTCCTGAACGAATGGAGCCTCTTTGCCGAGCGCAACGGCGTGGACCTGATCAAGGTGATCCAGGCGATCAAGGTCCGCCCGACCCACTGCAACATGATCTTCCCCGGCCCGGGGATCGGCGGCTACTGCCTGCCCAAGGACGGGGGCCTGGGCGTCTGGGCCTACCAGCACCCTGATGGGCTTCGACGACGACATCTTCAAGATCACGCCGCTGGCGATCGACATCAACGACACCCGCGCCCTCCATGCGGCCGAGCTCGTCCGCGACGCCCTGCGGAACATGGGCAAGATCGTCGCCGCCTGCCGAAGATCGTCATCCTCGGGCGCCTCCTACCGGGAGGACGTGGGCGACACCCGCTACAGCGGCTCCGAGGTCGCTGGTCCGCAAGCTGACCGAGATGGGCGCGGAGATCGGCGTCCACGACCCCTACGTGAAGCACTGGTGGGAGCTGGAGAAGCAGGAGACCTACCCCGCCCCGGGCCACTCCTGGGCGCGCTTCTTCCGGAACCAGGAGAAGCTCACCGAGCTACGGATTCAGCCCGACCTCGAGGACGGCCCTCAAGGGCGCCGATGCGGTGGTCCTGGCCGTCCGCCACCAGGCCTATCTGAAGCTCGATCCCGATGCAGGTGATCAACATGACCGGCCGCCCCGTCGCCGTCATCGACTGCTTCGGCATCCTGGACGACGCGCAGATCCGGCGCTACTTCGAACTCGGCTGCGAGGTGAAGGGCCTGGGCCGGGCCACGTCAAGCGGATCAAGGACGAGGTCCGCAACCGCCGGCCCTGACGAAGCAGCAGCGTCACATAAAACCACAGCGAACAAACTCAAAATTAGCCGCGGGCCGACGCGGACACACGCAGACGGGTCCTTTATGGCGGTCGACCTGGCCGGCATAAAACCGCCGGCCTGCGGCGCTATGTTTTCCCCTTATCCGGCTCATCGATCCAGGTCAGGCCCCGCCGACGCCCACGCCTTCGCCGTACGACAAACCCAAACTGCGCGCAGCGCGCGGAGTCTTTGCCCGGGCAGGTCGCCCGGACAAAAAAACCTCCCGTCGCCTGAGTCCGTGTGCGTCCGTGTGGGTCTGTGGCTGAAAATCCATTTCGTCCGCCAAAGGCGTTTTCGACGATCGAGGATGAAAGCCTGTCCTCCAAAAAGAAACCGCCGCCAGTGGTTTGTATGGCAGGGCACCAAGACGGGACCCCCGGGCGGCCAGAAACGAAAGACGGCGCCTGAACGGTGCCGCCTCGTAATCGAAATCAAAAAGAGAGCCTCAACAGCGCTAAGAATCAAGAATCAAGATGCGACACCATAGCCCTTCACTGTTCCGAGGGATGTCCGAGTTGTTGCCTTATCGCCTTTGGGATATCCTGCTTCTTGGCCTGATCCTCGTCCACGGAAGGGCGTGACCGAAGTCGTATGCTATGACGGTTACAGGTGAGCCGCAGGCGACGAGCTATCAAAATCCGGTTTGACGTCATAGAACGCGGTTTAGACCCCGCCCAAAAACTGCTAAAAGTACTCGAATCCATCCAAATGGAGCAAATGGAACTCTGGAGAAAAAATCTTTACAGCATCTGGTTGGCCCAGTTCATTGCTGGTCTTGGCCTCAACATGGTGATTCCCTTCCTGCCCCTTTACCTCAGGGACCTCGGCATCGTTGGTGATCAGTCGCTCAAGATCTGGAGTGGTGTCGTCTATTCCTCCGCCTTCCTGGTCTCGGCCTGCATGCAGCCCCTCTGGGGTATTCTGGGCGATCGGGTCGGGCGTAAACCCATGATCGTCAGGGCCATGCTCGGCCTCGGACTTGCCCATATTCTCATGGGATTTGCGCAGACCCCGCATCATCTTCTCCTGTGCCGGCTGTTTCAAGGCTGCTTTGCAGGGTTTCTCGCACCGTCGCTGGCACTCGTGTCGTCGAGCGCCCCGGAGCAGAAAACCGGCTATGCCCTCGGCACGCTTCAAATGGCGCTCATTTCCAGCCTGATTCTGGGGCCCTTACTCGGCGGCGTGCTGATCCACTTCATGGGCGCACGGCCGATCTTCTTTGTGACTGGAGCCCTCTGCTTCTGCGGGGCACTCGTCGTCCTGCGCTTCGTCAAGGAAGCCTTCGAGCTAAACAAGGAAAGAAAGAAATCCGGGCTGCGGGACAACTTGCGCTCGGTGTTCTATACTCCCGAGCTGCGGAACCTGTTCTTTCTCCTGCTTCTCATTCAGTTCAGCCTCTTCTTTGTAGCGCCTTTCCTCACCCTCTATGTGGAATTTCTGGGGGTGCAGCAGGAGAACGTGGGGCTCATGTCCGGAGCCGTCTTCGGAGTCACGGGTGTCACGAGCGCTCTGACGGCCCAGTTCTGGGGTCGAAGGGCGGATCGGGTCGGCTACCGCAGGGTCCTTCGTATTGGGCTCATCGGCATGATAGTTTTTCTCGCACCCATGGCGATCGTCACCGATGCCTGGCAGCTCCTGGTTTGCCGTGCTGGAATGGGCCTCGCCGTGTCAGCCACCGTGCCGGTCATCAATTCCCTCGTCAGGCATTTGACCAAGGAGAGCGAGCGGGGAGGAATTTATCGGGATCTTCCAGAGTGGATATCTAATCGGCAACATGATTGGCCCTTTAGCCGGAGGGGGCCTCGCGGCTCTTATGGGCATGAGGGTGATTTTCCTTGCGACCGCCGGATTCCTCTGTCTCGGGGCGCTGATGGAGAGGAGAATGAAGACGCGGGACAGACTTCCTGTCGGGAACTGAAAGCTCTGAAATGAAGGGTTTGAAGCCTGACGTGGCCCTCCGGTTGGCGACATCTATTCATATCCGCTGAGGAGGCCGTAGAAGCTGCTACGGCTATTCAACCCAAGGTGGCCATCCCGATTGCATGTCGGTGAGGGGATCGGGTCCCTGGCGGACGCTGAGCGGATTCGGGAGAAGGCTTCGGTTCCGGTGGTTGTGAAGCCGATCGAAAAGTCGCCCGCCGGTACATCTACAAACCAGTGAGACGGCAGAGGAAGCAGGATGCCCGCGCTAACAAAAGGCCTGATTGCGAAAGCCATAGCTGAGAACGTCGGGCTCCAGAGAAACCAAAAAGGGGCCAGACCTAACGGGTCCAGCCCCCACGTATCGCCGTGCTTAACTCATTTCTGTTTCCTATGGCTCTATCTTTGTTCCCAAAACTCTCAAAAAATTTGCAAGCCAGTCAGGGTGAGCAGGCCAAGCCGGAGCGGTGACCAATTTCCCATCAACGTGGGCTTTGTCCACGGGGATATCTACATACTTGCCGCCTGCGAGCGTAACATCCGGGCCTACTGCCGGATAAGCGGAACAACCTTTGCCTTCAATGACTCCGGCTGCTGCGAGCACCTGGGCTCCGTGGCAGATCGAGGCTATGGGTTTGTTTGCCTGCGAAAAGTGCTGAACCATCTTGAGCACAGTCTCGTTCAGGCGAATGTATTCCGGGGCACGCCCACCGGGGATGACTAATGCATCGTAATTTTCGGCCTTGACCTCTGAGAATGTTGCGTTCAACGAAAAATTGTGCCCAGGTTTTTCGCTGTATGTCTGATCTCCCTCAAAATCGTGGATGGCCGTCCGAACCTTCTCTCCCGCCTTCTTCCCAGGGCAGATGGCGTGGACTGTATGCCCAACCATCATGAGGGCCTGAAATGGCACCATCACTTCGTAGTCTTCCACGTAGTCACCGACAATCATCAGGATCTTTTTTGCACTCATGATTACCTCCATTCCATGGTCCAGTGTTTCGTTAGTGGTTCACTTTGCGGGCACAAGTTATCATAAGACAGGTTTGGTATCTTGCCAGCATGGCACGTTTTTTGTCTAACAGATTAGGGCACCATTACGATGGAAGCTCCACTGAACGGTCTGGAGTGAATCAGGATGGAGAATCTACCGTTCGGGAAGATGAGGGGTTATGGTAAACCGAAAGTCGGGGGGGAGTAAGAGAATTGTGTGTCATGGCAGATATACGTCGCGGAGTGGACGATACAGACTTGTTGCTATGCTGTCACTTTACGTAATAAAGCGATGATTGACTGATTCGGGCGAGAAGTTCATCATCCTCCTGTTTTTTCTACAAAAACACGAAGGGAGGCAGCGATGAACCTCGAACCTGTTTCTGTAGAACATCCCCGTTTGGTACCCTTCCGACCGAGTGGGCACGGTGAGCTGAAACAAAAAGCGGCTTTCGGCGACGATTGCCGTGGCGATGCCGGGCGCAACGCAAACGAGGTCTTGCTCAAACAAATTCTGATCGAAATTGCGTTGGAGAAGATTGCCGCTCAGAGTCTCTGCGGCGCTGAGCATGTCGGCCCGTACTTGATGGACCTCTACCGGCGCAACTGCCGGCCCAACACGATTCGTTCGCGGTTTGCGACCATCCTGGTGTTCCTGCAGTATCTGAAAGCCAAGGCTCGAAACCTGCTTGAACTCCTCTGCCGCGAGGATCTGTGTGACTTCATCGAGCAGGAGCAGGACCGCGGGCTCAAGCCTGCGTCCATCAGCTGTCGCATTGATGCTTTGTATGCCTTCATCCGGTTTTTAGTGGACCGGGAAGTTCTCAGTCCGGATCTTCTCAAACGCAAGCTGCGTGTCAAGATGCCGGCCAGCCTTCCGCGGGCGATCGACCCGCAGGATGTGCGCCGGCTGCTCGCGGTGGTCGAGCGACCCGGGACCGGGCGATGGTGCTGATTCTGTTGCGGACCGGCATGCGCATCGGGGAGCTATTGAACACGGCGATCCCCGATGTGAACCTGCCCGAAAAGCGCATCGAGATCTTTGAAGCCCAAAAGAATCGCGTGGGCCGTATCGTCTATCTGGCCGACGACGCCTGCCAGGCCCTCGAAGACTGGCTTAAGGTCAGGCGCCGCAAAACGCCGTTGATCTTCTGCGGCCAGGGGGGCCGTCCGCTGAGCTATGAAGTGGTCCGCTCCCGGTTCGTCTCACTTTTGGAAAGAGCCGAGCTCGGGGGCAAGGGCTATACCCTGCACTGCCTGCGGCACACCTGCGCCAGTGAATTGCTCAACGCCGGGATGCGGCTGGAGTGCCTGCAGCAGCTGCTGGGTCACAGTTCGATAGAGATGACCCGCCGCTACGCCCGGCTGACCGATGTCACGCGCAAAGAGGAGTACTTCCGCGCGATGGACAGAATCGAAAAGGACGGGGTCCATGGCGATTACCGATGCGGTCATCAACTACCGTAGGTTCCTCAATCGGCGCAACTGCTCCCGGTGCACGCTGCGAAACTACATGAGCACGCTCAAGCACTTTGTGATCTGGGTCGCCGAGCCGATCGAGCAGGTCTCCTCGCGCAGCGTGCTCGCCTTCATCGACCATCTGCTTGCCAAGCGCTTGAGTCCGAAAACCATCAACTGCTATTTGGACAGCATCCGCGGGTTCTACGACTACCTGATCAACGAAGAAGCCGTGGCGATGGTCAACCCGGTCAAGCGTGGTTATGTCCTGCGGCTCGCCCGGCCGCTGCCGCGGTATCTGCGCGATGAGGAAGTCGCGCGGCTGTTTGCTGTCATCGATCACCCGCGGGACCGGGCGGTGTTCATACTGATGCTGCGCTGCGGGCTGCGGGTGGAGGAGGTCGCCCAGCTATCGCTGAGTGCGTTGGATCTGCCCCGCTCGCAGCTGTTCGTCTACCACGGCAAGGGAGCTAAGGACCGCGTGGTCTATCTCAGCCACGATGCGCAGCAGGTCCTGGTGAACTATCTGAAGATCAGAGCTTTCTCAAAAGCCAAACGGCTGTTCCTGGTAGACAAGGGCCGCTGCAAGGGAAATCCCATATCGGTGCGTGCCATCCAGAAACGCCTGGAGCATTACGCTCGCAAAGCCGGGCTGAAAGTGAGCTGCCACCAGCTACGTCACACGATGGCGACCCAACTGCTCAATGCGGATGCGGACCTGGTGACCATCCAGGACCTCTTGGGCCACTCCAGGATCAAAACTACGCAGCGTTATTGCCAAGTGTCCAATCTCAAGGTGCAGCGGGACTACCACAAGGCCATTACCAGGGTGATGGAACGTCATGCACTATAAAAAAGACTTGACAATGCAGAAAAAAGTGGGAGAGGGAAAGGCCGACTAACTAACCAATATAAATATAAAAAACAGGATTTATTACGTACAGGCTGTCAGTATCGCAGCTCTTCCTAAAACTAAATTTAATGTGATATTATAGAAGGCTACATCATTAGAATAAAGGTTAGTTCTCAAGCGTGGCTCTGGCAACGAATCGCATGTAGGGCATCGCAGCCTTACCGGAAAGCTATATCTATTTTAGACTATTTGTGTGCTCCATGGCTGATAAGCAGTTTGGCTAAATCTTTAGAGTTCAGCCTTTCTGCATATGTCAGTGGCGTACGGCCAGATTTGTTAACAGCATTCACATCAGCTCCGTTAGCTATTAAAATTTCCGCAATTTCCACTAAATTCTCGTCAGCAGCTAAATGTAGCGGAGTGCTATTATTCCTATTAAGAGCATTCACGTTAGCTCCATGCGATAACAGAAGCTTCACCATTTCCTTGTCCCCTCCGAAAAGAACTGTAGCCCGGTGCAAGGGGGTGAAACCGTCAGTGCAATTTGCATTTATGTTGGCACCTTTTAAAATTAAAAATTCCACTACACCTTTATTCCCCTTGTCCACGGCGTTATATAACGGGGTTGATGAAGATGCGTCCTTAGCCTCAATATTTGCGCCTTTACTAATTAACCGCTTTACTTCTTTTAAGTTTCCATTTTTAGCGGCCTCATTCAATGGTTCAGCACTTGTAACTGAGCTTAAACAAAATAACAAAAAGATGACCAATATTGTCATTTTCAAATTCTTTCCGCATGTGAGCATAACGCACCTCCTTGCTTTTGAGTTTGCACAAGAAAAAAGGAGACGCCGAAATAAAGGACTGACTGTAGAGGAGAGCTCCGAACCGCTACCCAAGAGGGAATTGCATTTTCGGCACGGCAAAGAAAGAGTGGATGATCAGACTCAGCTCAAGTATATCTCCGCTAATTGGGGTAAATCAAATGATTTTTAATGGGCGTTGATGCGATATCACAAGGTGGCACTACTTTGTGATTTGTCGGATGATATCTCAAGACGAAATCCGCCTGCAATAGCCAAACGATATCCCCAACTCTGTCTGAATGTGGATTACGGTGGAGTATCTATCATGTGGGCAAGATGTAGGTTGGGAACGATAATTTAAAGACTGGGAGCAACTGTCAGGCCGCCGAGAGCCGCAAATGTAGATAACCAAGCGAGCGGTCTCTGGTGGATAAAAAACCGCCAAAGGATGATCATGCGGCTGCCAATCCCAGGGGGGTGTTGGCCTCGTAGAGGCCGGGCTCAGCCCATGACGGGCACGTGGGGTCCGAGCATGCGACCGCCTCCTGACCGCATACAACGGTTCGCCTTGTGACGAAGCGGTTGCATTCGGGGCAGACCGAAAACGAATTGGCCTCGTAATCCTCGAAGTATTGGCTGCGAATTGCGCTAGCGTTTTTGATGTCGGATGGCTCGGGGTAGAGCCGACCAGACGCAAGGTCGAGCTGACAGTGAGCACGCGCATAGTTGTGCTCGCGGGGGGAAACCAAAAAGCCTCTGATCATGGCGTGGTCATCCTCGGGTATTCCTGCTCAATTTTATGGCCCGCTCATAACAGCAAAGTATATTACCCTCTTTTTCGGCAGGAATCGCCTCGGAGTTTAGCTGGTTCAAGACCTTCTCGGCATATATCTGAACCTATCCCTTCTGGTCGATTTTGCCCTAATGTAGGTACGGATGGGCTTAACTTACTTAAAAACTGGTACAAAAAGTGGGGGCAGGTCAAAAATCCCAGGAATCCCAGGGTTGCCATGGGGCACGCCTGCTTGTGTTCGCAGAGCATCCCGTCCTCAGCGACGGGGTGTATTGTTCAGAATCCATAGCCGATGGACAGGATGTAGCGGTAGTCGGATTTGTCGGTGCCCTCGGCCGGAGTGTTGTCCCAGTCCCATTCGAAGCCGGCATTGAAAGACAAACCTCCGCGGATGGGAAATCGCAGGCCGGTGCGGGTGAACATGAACACATCACTCGCGTCCGCGGCACTGACGTAGCCCTCATTTGTAAGATAGTACTGGAAAAGCTTTTCGAAGAAAAACCGGTCGAAGTTCAACGCCCAGCGCCCCGACAAGGAATCCTTGCTTTCGGCCTGGTCGTAGTCGGTCCTCACATAGCTCGGGCCGGCTTCAATCGACAGGTTCATCAGCTTACCCTCGAAAAACTGATACCCCACACCGGGGCCCACTGTTGTTCTCAGGTCGATCTCGCTCAACGTGTCCCTTTTCGGCCATGCCGTTCAAATACCAATACAGCTCCCGGGTCAGAAAGTAGTCGTGCTTCAGGCGGCCCATGGCGTTGTCTTCAGTTTTGCGGTTGTCCTCGGATGCACGGTTGTAGGCTCCCCCGAAGGTTACTCGATGGCTGACTGTGCGTGCGATGAACTCCGCGTCGACGTGGGCGTTTTCTATGTCGGTGTTGCCGCTCGCCTTGTTGAGCCCCACGTTGATGCGGCCGTTGAGCTGGATCGGCTGCTCATCCGGGGGATTGATGGCCTTTACCCTGGATAGCTCAATCATCAAGGGATCCTAATCGATCCTCCGTTCAGCACCAGTTGGTTCGGTGCTGCGGAGGGCCGTGGGGTCCCCTTTAAAGTCGTCCCCTGCTCATCCAAGACGACCGTGAGCGGCGCATCCGTGGAAAGCCGTTCAACGCTGGCCCAGCCGATGGTCAGCCGGCCGGCGAAATCCGTCTCCAGAATGAGTTTGCCCTCGCCCATGGAGATTATGGTGCCCGACAGGTGGTTGCCGTTTTTCAAAAAGACCTCGTCAGCCAGCGCAGCTGCGGTCAGGAATAACCACAGCAGCCCCGAGGCCGCGAAAACTGTTGCTACTCGCTTCATGTCAGCTCCTTGCGCGTCGATGGTTCTGAACCGGATAGTCGACGTTCACGTCCACGATGCCCGCCTGACTATCCGATGAAACCCTTTTATGCGCCACTCGGCCGATGGTCAAGTGCGGCAGTGACAGGAGCAAATCGGGGTGAAGCCGCTATTTATAGAGTCCGGTAGGCTCAGGGAGAACGGGTACAACGAGAGCTTGAACAGGAAATTTGAGACGAATTGTTAAATAGGGAGATGTTCTTCATGCTGGAGGATGGAATCGGCTGGACGACCTTACGGAACTGACAATTGGCGCATTTTGATGAGGTTGAGTAAAATCGGCTACTGAGCGATTAATGGTCTTGTGGTTTCATCGTGGAAATAGGGTTGCAGAATGGTTATCAGGCGAGGTAGTATATACGATCGATATTGCGCTATTACATCCTCCTCTGATCGCCGCAGAAGCCCATGCCTCGGGTAGTCGTTCGGCCGTAGAATCCAAGAGAAGATCACTGCATATTACATAACCAATTGATTAACCGCTATCCCCAATTTATCTGGGAGCTTAGAATTTCCACTGGAATCCTCAAATTTGTTGTTAATTTATCATCGAAAAGATTTCTACAACTACTTGATTCGATAAGTAATTAACGGCATTGCGGCTCAACTGCCATGTAGGATAGAGGAAACTCATTAGGTAGAATGCCCATTTTGCCTGTTTACTCTCTGCTAAACATCGATGCGCATTTTCATGCTGAGCATCGCATTTTGCATCGATAAGTGGTGGTCCTAATGATGTTTTTGCTCATAGGTATTTTGCCTTGTGAGGCGTCCACGCAAAAGGCAATTGGTGAGGGCGGAAATCCGATCAACACAAGTCGGACTACGATGTGAGATGGCCCTATTTAGAGGTGCCATTCAATGAGAGGCATTTAAAACATTATGGTGCTGGTGTAAGGTGTGTCATTTGTCTGGTTGATGCTTCCGATATAATTCGCTGGCGATCCAGCTCGCAGCTTGAATTGACTTGCAGGGATGTCTTTCTATTGGCCAAGCCTTGCCCCTAAACTCGACCAACTTACTACAGCTATGATTGCAATTTGAACCCAGCAATTATAAACGCTTTAGTGGCTCGGGGGATCGCTATGCTCCAATCAGCGGATTTGATCATGGCTGAAGTAGCACCCCGCCCCAAATTGCGCGACATGAGGCTAGATTTTTTTCGTGGCTTGTCGCTGCTGATCATTTTTGTCTCCCACTTGCCGGATAACTGGCTGGCGCAATTCAAGCCGGGAGCCTTTGGATTCAGCGACTCGGCTGATATTTTCGTTTTTGTTTCAGGCTACGCCGCCGCCTTAGCCTATCGAAAGATTTTTGGTCGCGCTGGTTTTTTTATCGGCACGGCCCGCGTTGTCAAACGCGTCTCTGAGTTATACGCCTGCAATCTGGGGTTGTTTTTCATCATCGTAACCCTATGCACGGCCGGGGACCGGTTTCTAGACACCGGCATCGATTACGTCAACATGATGAATCTGGACTATTTTTTCGATCACACCCAGGATGCCCTGCTGAGTTTGTTTGCCCTAAGGTGGGTGCCTAACTATTTCGACATCCTGACTATGTACATGGTGATGATAGCGATGATGCCGTTTATGATGCTGCTTGCCCGATTGCATGTGGCGTTGGCTGGGCTTGCCAGCATCGCCCTGTATCTTTGCGTACCTCTTTTAGGATGGGAGTTACCGGCAGAATTAGAGTTTGATCGGCCCTGGTTTTTCAATCCCTTTGCGTGGCAATTATTATTTTACACCGGTTTTTTCCTGGGTGCCGGGTGGATCATGCCGCCGACCTCCAGGCGCTCGTTGACGATCATCTGTACCGTATTTGTAATTGTGGCCATCCCCTTCAGCAATTTTTCATTGAATTCCAGTGTGCATTTTTTGGCACTGCGCGGGCTTATATCGAACCGGTGGTGAGTAAGACCAATTTAGGCGTCCTGCGCTACGTGCATTTTCTATGTTTGGCGTACCTCGCGGTCACCCTACTTAAAGGCCACGAGGACTCGCTTCATAGCAGATATGTCGCACCGATTGTCAAGAGTGGCCAGCAGGCCTTGCCTGTATTTCTCACAGGGATTGCCATGTCGTTTTCGGCAGGGTGGCGCTGGATGTCTGGAATCGCAGCATTTCGAAAACCGTCGTCGTAAATGCCGTCGGTATAGGTTTGCTGATGCTAATCGCTTACATTGTTGCATGGTTCAAATCGGAGCCTTGGCGGCCTCCAGCGAAAGCGCGATAGTTATCGGGATATCAATTTGTTGACGCACGGACCGGGGACCCATTTATAGGGAAGCGAAAGGAATCGATCATATGAAGAAATTGGCCTCTATTTTTTCGATCGTGTTGGGGGCCCTGGCAATCTCATCGGCAGATGCCCTGGCGCATCTCAACGCTTCGGAGCTGGAACTGCTCCGAGGCTTAGACGGTTTCCAGTTAATTGTGGAAAGGATCAAACCGGAGATCGAGCGGGACGGGTTATTCCGGAGCACCCTGCGGGAGGACATGGAACTCAGGCTGCGTATCGGCGGGGTAAAGGTTCTTTCAGATGAAGAGGCCGAAAACAAACCTGACGCCCCATGTCTTTATCTGCATGTGGATGCATTGAAATGCTCGTTGGGTTACGCCTACAATATGAGGCTGTCCCTGAGGGAACCGGTTAAGTTGGTTCGCTCCAATATTAAAGTCTCAGCCACTATATTGCGGATCTTTGATGAGGTGGCGATATCCTCGAATCTTTCCGACCTCAGAGATGCTGCTGGGGAGTCCGTCGAGGAGTTCATCAAGATCTGGAAGGCGGCCAATCGAAAGAAATAGGGGTCTTGCACAAAATGCGTGTTACTTTCCTCGGCGGCGTCATTTTGCATTTCCTTAAATCGGCCAACGACATCCGAACTCAAAGCTCCAGAATCGCTTCTGGCCATGCTTGAGCTACACTCTTGAACCTTCTGCGCTTGTTTTGCCGGTGACAAACCCTCCACATAAAGCTGCTAACACAACGACAATGTTCTGGCTGCTTCCGACAGCTTTCCTTAGGCCATATCTTTTTCTCTTTGAGAGTTAGCTGGATCTTTTTCGGACCCATTGAAGGCCCCCCCCCCCACACATCGGGGGCGGTGTCAGCCAGATATGGACGAACGGATTAATGCAGGGGCAAGCTATGCCTTTTAATGGTGGCTGATTGCAAGGAGGCTTCAGCAGCGCGGAGATGTCGAGAGGGAAAGCCTCATTGTAATCTTCCATCGATAATGGAGAGCGCAATGCACGGAGGCTGTCCCTCCTCCCGACTGGCAGCGGATTTGATTATATCCATTCTCCATCCTCCGGATTACAACTCTCTGGAAGCTCGCTATTCGCCTTAGAGTTCAGTTTGTGAATTGCATCTTCATAGTAGGCCTGAAGAATTACAATCTGCTCTGAAGTAGCTTGCGCCTCGAAATCGACAGTTTCATCGCCAGAACTTGTGACCATTTTTTCGCGGTAAATGGCCTTGTCCACTTTCCCGTCTGACTTTGTGTCGGCCAAGACCCAGTTAGAGACCAGGCGGAGTTCATGATCTTTTCGGCTGACATTTACGATTAAAGCCGAAAAGTACACCACTTGGGCTTGATGCTCCTGATCCAGTAACACACCCTTCACCAGGTAGAGTGCATTGTCAGGAGCCTTTGCCGGTTCTCCGTGCTTTTCTCGGTACATGGTCACAAGTGCAAAATCATTGGCAGCATCCGAAAGCGGATTCTTTCCTATAGCCCTTTCCACTGGGACGCAGTCCTGCAAAGCGATTGCTGGTGGGTTCCTCCACCCCGCGGGATGGGCTACCACGCTCTGCAATGTGCAGGCGCTCAGCGGGAGCAGAAGGAGTAGTGCAAGCGGTTGTGAGAATAGCAGCTTTAGCCAGTATAAGAATCGTTTCATGACCGTAACCTCGGTTGACCCTTTGAATAAAACCCAAGAAGCTAAACATTGGCCTTGCTTTTGATTTACAGCTAAGATTAGGCCAGAGGAGCGCTTTTACAAGCATAAGGTCAACCTTGGGCGGTAGCAGTCGGATTCGCAATCATATGCAAACTGAGCTTTACAAATCTTCCACCATCCCGCGGGCAATTCGGCTGCTAACAACACGGGTTCCTTGAAAAAACGCGGCGCTCAACCCGTACACCGTCCGTCCATCGATGGTGCCGGGGGAGAGCTGGGCTCTCAATGCTCACGATGGGACCATCGTCCTGAGGCTCCCAACCTCATGTGGGGAACCGACCTAAGGTGTTCACGCTTAAGGTCAGATAGATGTGGGTGGTTACCGCCGTCGAGCACTGGAGCGAAGAGCCAGAAACCTGGCGCTTGACCTATCGGATAGAAGCGGAATAGCATTGCAACTAACATTTTCCCTACAAAAGGAGTCTGGATGAAAATCGACTCTGTCCCAACCCGCGGGCGCACCCTGGATCATGCGGCAATCGTTTACGACCTACTGGAGCCCGTTTTCTTATTGGGAAAGTAAAACGAGTATGACCAAAAGATCCTAAGCCTCTTGGATCTGAAGCCGTCCCACAGGGTGTTGGACATCGGTTGCGGGACCGGGGTACTTTGCAGAATGATCGCCGAAAGACTCGATGCCAAACGTGGCGGGTTAGCGGTCGGAATCGATGCCGCGGGAAAAATGATACGGGTTGCCAGAAAAAAGCGCCAAACTGCCACCTGCCGCTTCAAGGCCATGGCGGCTGAGCAAATGGGCTTTGTCGACCAGTATTTCGACGCGGTGGTTTCCAGCCTGTTTTTCCACCACGTTCAGCTCGACCTCAAGGAGAGAGCCCTTTGTGAGGCCCATCGCGTGTTGAAGCCCGGAGGCAAACTGGTGATCGCGGACATGCACGTTCCGACGACATGGATGGGGGCCCTTGTCTCGCATGTCTCACGCTGGTTTTTCATGCAGCCGCAGATCGGGGAAAACACCCGTGGAGTGCTACCCGGCCTGATCGAAGCGGCCGGATTCACTCCCCCGCAAATCGTGGCGTACTACTTCGGGTACATCGCTGTGTTTTCGACGACCAAAGCATAAATTACCTTCAGACGAGATTGGCCATGTGTCTTCCGATCGATGTTCCTTCTGTGGACCTCGAATCGAGCCCTCTCTTTGGGTCTTTGATGTCCGAACTGAAGGAAGGACTTGATCTTTACTGGCGTACCGCTGGAGAAATCCTGTCCGAAAGCGGCGTCCGCCTCCTTGATCGCAAAAACGAGTACCTCTCGCTCGAAAGGAACTTTTTCTCCGCACTTTTTTTATATTCCTATTTCAGGATGGGCATCTCCAGCGAACATCGAACTTTCTATGTAGCCGTCAACCAGTGCCTAAGAGGGATGGTCACTGGATGTGACAACCTCTTGGATGACGAATACAAAGTGACTCTCGAAACCGACCTGCCGGTCAATGGCAGGAAGTTCAGATCGATTCTTGACATCATGGTCTCGGATCGAGTGCTGTTTGAAATCCTTATCCGCTTCTGCAACCTGAACGGGCTGTCGCGTAAAACGATTATCGATGCGGAACGAGCTTCATTGGTATCCTTGGCCCGCAGCGGTGCTGAGGAGGCTTCAGAAGAAGCCGGAATCGACTCGCGATTACCCCCGGAGGAGGTCCTGACCCAAATCCATCACTTTAAAACAGGGCTGCTTTTTTTATGCCCTTGGGCCATACCGCCCATTATCGAGGGAGACCCCTCCCTAAAGGACAATGAAATTACCAAGGCCCTCTACCAGATCGGTCTGGGCTGCCAGATCATGGACGATGCGGTCGACCTGCTGTCAGACTTGCAAGCGCGGCGGCATAATTACATCGCGTCATTGATTGAACACGGTGCCGATCTGAAAGCTCGTAAATGGCTCCAGGAGTCATACCCCGGAACAGTTGACCAGTTCTTTAAGGAATTTCCAGACCTCATGGCTACGTCTGAGGTAATCGCATGGAAATACCTGAAGGACGGACTGTCCAGCCTGTTCGCGACCGGAACACCAGGCATTTGTGTTGCCTGCCGGGCGCTTTATCGCACGACGGATCGGTTTCGAACGCATCACGGCGACCGCAAGCGGCACCAGATGATACAATTCCGATTCCTGTCCAAAGTTGCCCTTCTTTTCATATGCCGGTCATGGCGCTCGACTACCGTTCTGGCCACTATGATCCTCACGGCGACTGCCGCTCTTGTCTTCCTGTCCTCTTTGGCAGTCGGCACCAATGATGCCATGATCACAAATTCGGTGGGGCTCTTCTCCGGGCACATCGTGGCGGAGCATATCCCACGTTATCTGGTGGACGGCTTGCTCATTCCAGGGGTGGATGCCGTTTTGCTGCGTGAGAACAAAACGGCCCGGTTCTTCGGGGGCGCTGAACCGGTTGTTGTCGATCTCGTGGGCATTGACCCTGAGAAGGAGCGAAACCACACCGCTATCTGGAAAAAAACCGTCCATGGCCGCTACCTTAAATCTGGCGAGAGGGCGCTCTTCATTGGTCAGGCGGCGGCTGACAGGCTAAAGCTATCGGCCGGAGATCGCGTGAAAGTCGCACTCCCTAAGGACCCGACATCAACCGAATGGGTCGTCAGTGGGACGTTCCAGACTGGAATCTCTCGCCTCGACAATCTGATTTTCTGCCCGGCTGGGGTTTTCCCGGACTCCGATCCTAACCCGAGCGTTGCGGTATTTTTGAGAGACGGGGTCGATCCCAGCAAAATCCTGAGCGTTTACCGCAACCTTTCAGTTTCATCTGGATTCAAATCTTGGGTCGATTTCATGCCGGATTTGAAACAATTGATCGACCTGAATTATGTCTCGATGGGAATCGTCATGGTCCTGGTGTTCGGGATCGTGTCCATTGGGATTGCCTGCGCCTTCATCATCTTCATCCTTAAAAATCTCCGGGAACACGGCATAATGAAAGCGCTCGGGGTCCTGCCGATCGAAACTGCGTGGCTTATCGTGAATCAGGTTGCCGTGCTCACACTGGCCGCGGCGGCTGGAGGCACGGCTATAGGCGCTTTGGCTGTTACGCTTTTTGGGCACCTTGGCATCGACCTGACGACCTTCACGTCCCACAACCAGTATTTCGTGATTTCAGGCGTCATTTATCCGCGGCTCACGTGTTACTCCATCCTCTGGCCGCCGCTTTCGGCAGTCGTGTTTGGCCTGATTGCGTCCATCTGGCCGGTTGCCTTCGTCATTAGAAAAAGGGCCGCCGACATCCTAAGGACGATTTAGCCGTGATAGAAGTTTATCAACTTTGTAAATCGTATCGATCCGGGCGAGGGCGAGTAGCTGCGCTCCAAGACGTTTCGTTCACGGCCGGACGCGGAGAGGTATCCGTCGTTGCCGGGAAGTCCGGCTCAGGCAAGACTACGCTGTTGAACTGTATTGGGGGTATAGAAAGACCTGACAAGGGTAACATCTTCTGCGATGGGACAGATATCGGCAACCTTTCATCAACCTCAGTATCTCTATTTCAGAGGAAACACGTTGGGTTCGTTTTTCAATCGGGAAACCTGATCTCCTATCTGACAATAAAAGAGAATCTTGCCTTTCCCCTTGAACTCAACGGCATCACAGGTGGAGCCCGGAATCGCCGAATAACCGAACTCTTGGACAATATTGGGCTTCGGAGCGTGGGTCCGGCGCTACCCCACGAACTGTCCGGGGGAGAAGTTCAGCGGGTCGCTTTTGCACGTGCGATAGCCCATAAACCTGCTTTCCTTCTGGTGGATGAACCCACAGCGAATCTGGACACAATTACCGGGAAGCAGTTGATAGACGTGATGAAGCAACTGAGCACCGAGCAGGGCTGCACATTACTGGTGGCGTCCCACGACCCGGATGTGATCGCAATGGGAACCCGCCGATTCTTCCTCAGGGACGGCAGAATGGAGGACTCCAAATGAAGATCAGCTTTGTCATGATCGGAATGCTGGCCTTTGGAATATTTTTCGGTTCTGGATGTGCGTACCGGTACTATTTAGGGATGCATGGGCCATCGATTTTGAAGCATCCGGAAGTCCATCAGGGCGTCAAGGAAGACAGTGAGTGCCTTGCATGTCATCATCCTGACCGTAATCCCCAGGGTCCGCCCACTACGCACCCAGGGTTTGTAGGATGTTATAAGTGCCACAGCGATGCCGCATAGGCACTGAGTGATACGTCGATAGAACGGCTCTTACATGATCCACAGATAAAGACTGAGGCAAACGGACCCAAGAAGGACAGGTTATTATGAACAATCGGAACATCTGCGAGAGAAAAGCCCAAGTTGTCTATTTTAGTCATGGTGGGGGACCTTTGCCTGTTCTTGGTGATGTTGGTCACAAATCGATGGTCGATTTCATGATCCGATTGCCGTCTCAGCTTAGAAAACCAGATGCGATCATTGTAATTAGTGCCCATTGGGAAGAGCGCGTCGCAACATTACTTGGGGCTCAGAATCCAACCATGCTCTATGATTATTACGGCTTTCCCAATGAGGCATATGAGATCAATTACCCGGCTCTGGGCAGCCCAGAGCTTGCTATTAAAATCGCTGCTTTACTTACCAAAAATGAAATAGCAGCTCGCATTGATATCCAACGAGGGTTCGACCATGGTCTATATATTCCATTGATGCTAATGTACCCTCAAGCCGATATCCCATCGTTGCAACTTTCTCTCTTGAACGGCCTTAACCCAAGCGATCATTTAGCTCTTGGAAAGGCTTTGCGAGAATTGATGCATGAAAACATCCTTATTATTGGATCTGGATTTTCGTTCCATAACATGAGAGCCTTTTCATGGAGCGGAGGGGATGCAAGTGATTCAGCAAATGATTCCTTTCAAAATTGGATAGTAGAAGCATGCGCGGGTCAGATATCTCAATCGGAGCGCGAAAAACGGCTAACGGAATGGGAGAAAGCGCCATCGGCGCGCTATTGTCATCCACGTGAAGAGCACTTGTTGCCATTACATGTATGTGTGGGAATAGCAGGGAAGACCGGAACAAAAATTTTTGATGACTACATTTTAGGAAAACGGTCGGTTGCCTTTCTCTGGTAGAAACCTCGGAGAAGGAGCGTCTCATACGCGTTTGCTTTTTACTCCGAGTCCTCCTTGCGTTGGATGATCCGTCCCGGATTACGCAATACGATCGCTATCGCGCTACACTCATCGGTTATGTCTAATTGCATCCAGTAAAATTCAAACCTCTTGATTCTATGCCCGTGTGCAGCGCACCCTGCGTAAAATCCCTTCCTCCTGAAATTGGGGTTACACCACGGCGAACATGTAAACTGTTGGAACCATGGCACCATCAAACACTGGTGAGGCGCTAACTCACGGCCGCAAGGAAGGGTCGCCATGGAGAGGTTCGCTATGAAAAGGATGATTTTGGGCATGCTGTTGGCCCTAATGTTGATGTCTACTGAAGGATGCTATGTCGCGATTGGAGGATGGGGTTGGGGCCACGATCACGACCATAGCAATTACAATCATTACGCCCGCTATCATGATCATTATGGGCGTTACGACCACTAAGATGATCGGGGAGCTAACATGACACTGAGGGTACGCGGGAGAACGAGGCTATGCACACGATTAAGACGCCCCGCTTGCGGGATACCAGCCCTGTTGAGCGCACCTGACCCCCTTAGTATACGATATGGCGCAGCACCGTAAAGGTACTCCCAAGGAGAAGCGCAATGATGGACTTGATCGAGGAACGCAAAATTTTCGAGAGGATTGCTGACTGCCTTACCGGCTGGGAAGAGGGTCTATTCGAGTGCATCAGAGCAGACCCTCCTGACCGGTGCCAGGTAGCTTACATAATTTGCGAGGGCCATTGCGAAACCAGACATAACGGATGAGCATGCTGTTCTTTACCTCATACTTCTTCCAGGCTTTGAGCGCCTTGCGGCTTCCACCGGGCTCGGTCATTCATTTGCGCATGAGAGGGGACGGATGATTACTCTGAACCAGAGGACTGCACATCCGATCCAGGTGCTCGCCGCTCTACGCCATTGCGATAGGGTTCAAAGATACCCGAACCTCTGAGGGCTCTACTCCTGTCCAGCAAGTCCCTGGGCGCATATAATGTCTTTGACCGAATCCGGGGCGCAGACCTATGAAGAACCTGGTCGCAAAGGCTTGGATCGCACTCTTTCTCCTTGTATTGGTAATGGGGCTTCTGCTTTTCGTTCCTGCGGGTACCCTTCGGTACTGGCAAGCATGGGTGTACCTGACAATCTTCTGTGGCTCATCGGTTTACTCGACGCTCTATTTAACCAAGAATGATCCAGCCCTGCTCAAGCTTCGAATGCGTGGTGGGCCTATGGCGGAAAAACGACCAACCCAAAAGTTAATCATGCTTGGTACGTCTGCCTGTTTTATAGCGCTTCTTATTGTGCCAGGATTCGACCATCGCTTCGGATGGTCTGTTGTTTCGTTGGCTGTTGTCGCTGCCGGGGATGCACTCGTCACAGTCGGATTTTATTTCATCTTACTCGTATATAGAGAAAACACCTTTACATCAGCGACGATCGAAATTGTTGAGGGCCAGAGCGTCATTTCAAGCGGGCCATACGCAATTGTGCGTCACCCGATGTATGCAAGCGCCCTTTTGTACCTCTTTGGGACCCCTCTGGCGCTCGGGTCATACTGTGGGGTGATCCCTATCATCGCCATGCTGCCATTCCTGATATGGCGGCTCCTGGACGAGGAACGTTTTTTATCCGAGAACCTCCGCGGTTATACCGAATACCGAAAACAGGTGCGAAGTCGCCTTGTTCCTTTCGTGTGGTAGCCAGGTCTACAGTTTCGAGATCGCCCGTGGTGTAATTTTATTTCCCCTTGTCTATGGGCCGGTCAGCCTCGCGAGCGAGTCCCTTTCTGTTTTCTCCTGCTGTCGACATTTAGGGCCCTTCAATGTTGACCAGAGAATTGCCGCTTCCTACCTTTGGCCAGCAATTTTGCCCTATAATGCTGGTAAAGCTTTTCATTTCTTTGTACGAGGGGGGCAGTATTCGCACGCGTATCGGACCATAAATCGTAAAGCTATGAGGCGGGATTTTGGGGCCGTGTCGACCGACCGCGAGGGAGCCGCTATGACATCGCATGGGAACTTAAGTTCGAAGCGGTTGTTTGGCCTCAACTATCCTGAAATGATGATGAAATGCATTCGATTGTTCCTGGCAATGAGCTTATCCGCTTTAGCTCTGACCACCGGCTGCACGAGCCTTCCAAACGCTACCGAGGTCCTCGATGAGGCTTCCAATACGGAACAGCCGTTACGAATTGCTTCAAGCGACGGACTGTTGTCTGACGCCAAGAGCAAGGCCATAATTGACCGGCTTAAGCGGACTACGAACCCGACTGATCTGTTGGAACGCCACAATGCTGCCCTGGAGTTGGTCAGCGAAAACCCACTGACTAAAGGAAACAAGGTGTCGCTCCTTTCGGATGGCCCGGCTACCTATGAGGCTATGTTCAGGTTAATTGAAGGTGCCGAGGACCATATCAATCTCGAAACATTCATCATCGACGCAGACGAAGTCGGCCACAGGTTCTCCGATCTCCTACTGAAGAAGCAGGCTGAAGGCGTCCAAGTCAACCTCATTTACGATGCCTTCGGCAGTATCGGCGACCCCGCCTCCTTCTTCAAGCGCCTGAGGGATGCCGGGATTCACGTCCTCGAAATCAATCCGATCAATCCCTTCAATGTTGAGGGTACCTGGCGTTTGGCTCATCCCGACCATCGCAAGCTCTTGGTTGTAGACGGTACTGTCGCGATTACGGGAGGTGTCAATATCAGCAGCGTTTATTCAAGCAAGCCATCCGACCGGGATGAGCGTGGGAGCGAACAGCCCCCTTGGCGCGATACGGACGTTCAAATCGAGGGTCCCGCTGTTGCCGAATGCCAGAAGCTATTCATCGATACCTGGAAAAGAGACGGCGGGGAGAAGTTGCCTGATCGGAACTATTTTCCGGTTCTAAGGGAAAAGGGCGACTATTTGGTCCGGGTAGTCGGGAATACCCCCGGACAAAGTAACCGAATCACCTTTATAGCTTATGTTGCCGCCTTCACATTTGCTGAACGATCGATTCACCTTACCAACGCATATTTCGTCCCCGACGAGCAAATCCTCGACGCGCTTTCCAATGCGGCTGCTCGCGGAGTCGATGTGAAGGTCATCATCCCCGCGACTTCGGACTCCTCGATGGCCCTGCACGCAGCCCGATACAACTTTTCGACCCTGCTAAAGGCAGGAGTGAAATTATATGAAAGACGGAAGGTTCTACTGCATGCCAAAACCGCAGTTATCGACGGAGTCTGGTCCACGGTCGGGTCAACAAACCTCGACTCCTGGAGCCTTCAAAATGATGACGAAATCAATGCGATTGTGCTTAGTCGGAAGTTTGCCGACGAGATGGAGGCTCTCTTTGCAGCGGATTTAAAGGAGTCTGACGAGATAAAGCGGTCGGAATGGAAGGCGCGTCCCCTTTTGGATCGAATGAAGGAAAGGTTTGCACATCTTTTCGTTCGGTGGCTGTGAGCCGACCACGGTGAAATAGGTCAGTCAACCCCCGTCTTCCTTTACACCGATACCGGGGGCTTCCGATGCGATATCAGCCTTGGAACAACCGAAATATTGTTTGTTCCCCCCGAAACAGGAACAGTTTTGGGGGGACTATTATGGCTTCGGTGCTCACTCCAGCCTCGCCACATTAGGTGGATCTTGACCGAAGCTTCTCACTTGCCTTGTTGTAAGCCTGGTGCAACTCTTGAAATGCATTTGCAAAACCTTGCTTGGTTGATTCCCAAGTCGCCTTGGTAGCCGATTTCATTTCCTCCAGTTTAGCACCCGCGCGATCCCGGAAAGAATTTAGTTCCTTCACGCTTTTTTCGTACTGCCCTTTGGCTTCGCTGGATGCCTTTTTAGATTCTTGTTTCAGCTCAGAAATTTTGGAATCAGCCTCCTTAAGCAACTGGTGGCCGTAGTCTGCAGCTTCCTTCTTCTTTTCGATCGAGTAAGACCTTATTGTGTCCCAAGCCTCGCCCGTCTTCCTGGAGACGTCCGCAGAAGTGGTCTGCTCTGCTGCAAGGCCTGAGCTTCCCATTACCGCAATTACCGCAAAGATCAGCGACGAACGAAAAAGTTGGCGCAAGGAACACCTCACTTTCTGTAACTGCCAGCAAAAGGAACCATGTCCAACCTGAACTCAGCCGAACCTACCTATTGGTGCGTCCGGAAGATTTTCACTTTTCAATTGTTAGGTCGTTATGGACCTCTTTGACCCCATCAACCGAACGCGCAAGTTGGCTGGCGCGGTCCAAATCGGACTGTGATGGTACGCTGCCGGTTATCGTGACATCCCATTTGTAGGTATTCACGATCATGTTGGATATTCTCACTTGGCCGTCCTTTGTAAGTATTTTCTCAACCTTAGAGGTGATAGCCAGATCCTCGGCCGATCTGAATTCCCTTGCACTCACTCTATAAGCAAAAGACAAAGTCAGAAGAGTCACTAAAGTGAAAAGGACAAGAGAATGCGCTCTGCTTTTCATAAGCCCCTCCGTAAAATTTTAAAAATTCGCACTATTAGGTGCTGGAATCCCACAAGGGGGTAAGGCCGTTTTGAGACTGAAAGTCTCTGAGACCAAATAGTGCCTCTCGCATACAAGAGCGCGGCCCTTGGAAACAATCCTCCGCGCTCTTGAAGAGCATTACCCGGACATAGGCCCCCAGACGAATGTAAAGCTTTCAGGGGCACTCCCCACTTTAAAATCCTTCTTCTCCTCGCGACCCTTCAGATCGGCGATAACCTCGTAGTCACCCTTAGGAAGGCTCAGCCAAAACCAAGGGCCGTTTGATCGTTTATCCAGCAGCAGATTACCATCATGGCTCATAACCTTAACCTCAACGCCGGATGTGTAAGCTCTTTGCCCATCAACAAAGACCATTTTCACGTTATAGTTCCCGGCAAACGCCTGCATGTCCATCTGTTCATCTTTCCCAACGCCGCCGGAGGCGTATGGAATCCCGTTCGCTGTTCCGAGTTCGTACGAACCGGGTATATTTTGAGAAATAGCAATCGAGGGAATCGTTGCAAGAAACAGGAGGACAGCAAAAATCGTTGGGAAAATTGTTTTTCTCATGGTTCACCTCAATATGATGTCAAAAAATCGAAGATGGATTACCCCCATATAGATTGGTGCCAGTTAGGAAGATCCATCTGACGGCATGAAGGATTTGCATGGTACGGCGAAAAAGCAACACTCAGGTTCTTGCTGTATGCCATTTTGGCATGGCATTTAAATAACTCTGACTGACGTTGCCATTCGGCTAAACCAGCAGGCCGTCAGACTTGGTTGACAGTATAATCAGTGATGAGGATTTTTTGCCTGAGTTCATTCATTCGAGTGACCTCAGGGGATGGGGGCTAACGCCAAAAGAGTAGGGATCTGTCGGCCTACGTGGGGACAGCATAGAACTCATCATATTGTAATGTCGCCTCATAGCGCAATATGCTTTCTACTGTGACGCATCAATTCGGGTCCGAAGAAAGCACCCCGAAATTTCGAGGAGGCTTCGGTCTTTTCCCGAATCTGTCAAATTCCGGGAGTCCACCGGCAGAGCCGTGGCTTACCTAAAGACGTTATTGTGTTCCTGTCGTCGGGCATATAGACGGCCTCGGTACCGATAACAATAAGGGCGCGGTCCGATAGACTGCTCCGCGCAGGATTCAGCAGGTCGCCTCTTTATAGGGCCAATTCAGGCATGCTGACGTTAGCAGAGCTTACATTCTTCCCCCAGTCACATGCCACAGCGTAAGCCATGCAGCGCTCGAAAATATCGTACGAAAAAGGTGGAGCAGAGAGGCCGGGAATGATGCTTTTCGCGCGACTCCGGTCAAAGATCCTCCTGTCAGAGAGATAGGGGCGGTACTGGTGGATAAACCGGTCGAACAGTTCCTCAGCCGGGTTGGGTGCGTGATTTTTGTCCGATGGTTCCCACTGTGCGCGGATGCCCCGCAATCCCAGAAACCGTTCAGTGTATTCCAAGAGTGTAGGCATGTCGGGCGAGTTGTCGCTTGTTATGTGATATATGCCCCCCGATCCGGAATGTTCGATAATGCCCAGAGCGCATTCAACGAAATAGTCAACAGGTATCAGGTTCACAGATCCCCTGTTCGGCAGGTAGATCGCCAGGGGCAAACATAATATGCCATCATCTCCCAGGTTGACGCCCCACTGTCTAGATCGTCCTCCCCCCTGCTCGACAATGTCCTTTACAAAAATATCCCGGATGCACAGGATTGATTTTACAGGGTAGTACAATGCTTTGAACTTCAGAGCTAAACCTGTTTTCGAATGCCCGTACACGATAGACGGCCGCAGGATGGAGTAAGGCACCCTTTTGTTTTCGCAGTAACGCGCGATTATTCCTTCGGCCCGTGCCTTGGTTTCTTCGTACACGTTGGTGAAGCGATCAGTGGTGATCGGTGTCTCCATACAGATGCCTTCGTGCATACCAGCGGCATAGGCTGAACCGACATAGTACAGGTGGTCGGCCCTGGCATCAGCGGCAAGATCGAGCATTGAGGGGAGGCTGTTCACGTTGGTTGCCATCACCTGCGCCCGATTGCGCTCCGCGAAGCTGGTGTCCGAGACGCAGTGGATGACTTTGCCCGCAGCAGCGCACAGACTGCCGTACGCCGCATCATCAAGACCCAGGCGGGTCTTCGAAAAATCAGACTCAAGCGCGAGCACCCTTTCCCCTGGATCGGCAATGCCGAGCCAACGGGTGAGATTTAAAAGTCTATCGGATAGCCCGGTGCCCTTCGAGGAGCGTCCCAAGACCGTTACATGATACCCCCGGTCCAAGAGGCCTGCCATCAGGAATGCCCCCAAAAAGCCCGTTGCGCCGGTTAGAACAATTGAACGGTTCATTGTATTGCCTTCTTACCGCACTTCTACAATGATGGGGTTATATATTTATCGCAGACACCACTTTTTAGAACTATGAGTACAGCAGGTTTTCTTTCCTGCAGCAGCCTCGATTCACGACATAGCGAACCTGCCTGATTGTGCCGGTCTTTTCGGAATAACTATCTAACAAAGCGCCAGCTTCATGTGTCGCTATCTGAATCCTTGAGATTTCGTCCGCATCATTATGATCGAAATAATAATCATATTCCCACACGCATCTTTTCCCACTATCGATCGGGGTGATAAACCCGAATTCACCTTTCAGGTGATGCTTTTCGGCAATATCCTTTAAATCACCTTGAATTTCGGCAATTAGTGAAGTGTCAATCGGGAGATAAAGGACAAGCGCCACAGGAGGTTTTTCCCGGCAATAGCGCGAACTGTGTATCCTGAACGTATTCAGCCAGACGAGGTCGGTCATTTCCGGTTTATCGTATAGTTCTTCGAAAAAGGCTCGTAAATCCGAGTCGATGTCTTGAGTCAGTTGAGAAGGAGAAGGAGCAATGGCCGTTTGGGCAAGGTCATCGAATTGGGTAAGTCGGAGATAGGAGAATGGCTCATCGTCTGAAAGTTCCCTCAGCAATTCTATCCACTTCGCGTATTTTAACTTCGCCAATCCATAGGAAAGGGTTTTAAAAAGCTTCTGGTTTATGGCAGGATAACCCATCTCACGGACAGAACGTAATGCATATTTATCTCCAATGATCAATACAAGATAGGGCATTCCTAATTCTTGAGTTAAAACATCCTTTGCTTCCGCAGCAAGTTTTTTTGTCGGGGCGATGAAAGATGATACAAATTCGCTCCCGAGAATGCCAATCGCAATACCGATATGACGGATTGCACATTCCCTGGCGAATTCGAGAGCATTTTCAAGAGATACAAAGGGCACAAGGACTCCCGCTTCGTCATTGGTCACCGGATGAAGTTTCATGCTCACCGATACGCATATGGCAACCGCTTTTTGCTCGGAGAGAGAATTTTGGAACGAGAACAGATTAGGCGCAGTCATGTCATTCAGACTGAAGAATGAACCATCTCGTGCAATAAATTCTGCATTGATATAGTTATCCGCAGAGATACCGTATGTAGTGGAAAAAGTGGAAAGTAAACCGGAGGTCATGATGTTGGCGCAAACGAGAGCTGCCGGTTCTGCAGTGTGAACTCTGTAGCCGCGCTTTTTGGCTTCTGATTGAAGATCAAACGATGCCACACCAGGCCCTACTTTCACCAACCAGTTCTTTTCATCAAAATTGATGGTCTTCATTCGATTCAGGTCCAGGATCACACCTTCACTGAACACCAGTCCATGACTGGATGCACCATTGCCTCGCACAATATATTGGATTTCAAACGTATTTAAGAGTTTAATGATGGAAGCAATCTCTTCTTTTGAATTTGGCATGACAACGTATTCGGGCATTTTGAATGCTACATGAGGACAGAGGTCGTGATGATATGCAATTCTGACCGCCAAATCGTTAGAAGCCCAGAAATCGCCGACAATTCTTTTTAATTCAATCAGAATCCTGTCATCTTGCGTAGGGTATATTTCTCCGCCATTTTTTAGATAGGCACCTATATGATCCTTCAATGCCCTCATGACTTTTGAGGGACGCATCTCATTAACAAAGTAACATTGGTAATCGCACTTGCCGCATAGATTACAACTATCTGCAATTTCGATACATTTTTCAGTGACGGGAATCGAGTTTTCAACAATCGCTGCATAAAGGTCCATTCGGCCTTCGGGATAAAAACTAACATAATGCTTTTCAAGCCCTGAAGCGCATACCCCTTTTCCTAAAAAATCGATCTTGCACATCGCATAATGCCTGCAATTTTTTGCGATTTTCAGAGCTTCATACGTCGCATTCGCTGTGTCGGACAGAGTTGATGCTTCCATGTGGTAACTCCTCGCTGTAGGCAACCTCACTGGCAATGCATTAACCCCATTTTGTTGAATTATTAACTTTTGATGGCGTACCCCATGTACATTATGCTCATGTTGTTGCTTTTAACCAGAAAAAGTCTCTCGCCGAGATCTTGGTAGGTTATCTCTCCTCTGGCTCTTCTTCGCAGGTAGCGTAGAAGGACCCAAAAGGAAACATTAGGTTCCATGCCCCAGTGTTCTTTCCAGTCCAGACGGTGTTGCCTTAGAAGATATGTCAATTCATCCGGTTTGATAAACATCTTCCATACATGGAGGTTGGGCGGAGCGAAGGCCCATCGCTTCCACACCTGCGAAATGTTTATCGCCACCAGTTTACTTATAAAAGTGCGGTTGAACGTGTCGTAGCAAAACACCCCTCCGGGTCTAAGGACGCGTGATATTTCCGAAATGACTTTCGGTACATCGCGTACATGTTCAAGGACATCGCAGCAGAAAACAATGTCGGAGGAGTTGTCCCGATACGGGAGAGCCTCCCCCGTTCCCTTTTCATAGTTGATTTGCAGGCTGTTTGCTTTTGCATGGATTGCAGCTATCTGCAACGAATGCTCAGAAGGGTCGATTCCGGTGACATCAAAACCCATTCGTGCAATTTCCTCGCACAGACGCCACCTCCGCAGCCAACCTCTATCGCAGTTTTTCCTTGTGGGTTAAATTTCAGTTCATTGAACAGTAAATTTTTAAAATAACCAACTCGGGCGGGATTGACTGAGGATTTATCAGGTAAAACGGGGAGTCTGATTGCCACCATCCGTCTCCAGTCGCATGGTACAGATCATTGTCGATGCAATCGTAGATTTCCTGTGTCAACTTTCTTCAGCTTATCCATTTTCTTGTCGTAATGGCGGCAGAATTTTCCAGCCTGGTTGTCAAAGATTGATGGCATGTTCTCTGTTTTACGCACATCCGAATTATATTGCCCGCCCAGGGAATGCAAGAGGATCTTAGCAGGTTGTCCGCATCAGGGAGTTGTGTATCCTGGTTGGGAGCCGAGTTTTTTCTGCTTGCGTTTGCAGAGTTCAGCTTACCTTCGGCAAAGTCTGTGGCTCAAATTCTCAACGACCTCACTCGTGGGAGGGGTTACGACCTTTTCTATCCTTGCGCCCGGTCTGGGTGACAAGGTTCCGATGTATTCGGATCGAGTACATCATGGGGAAGGTAAGGGCATCCTTTTCCGCAATTTGAACAGGAGACCGCTGTCACCTGAAGACCGGCAGGTAATAGAGGAACAGCTTGAAGATCACCCGTTCGACCGCCAGATCGCCATAGCCTTGTGGGTGCCAAAGACCGGGTGATGAATTGGCCTTGTCCAAATTTGCGAACCCTCCTTAACCTCTTGTCGAATTCTATCCAAACACGTCGAGAAGGAAGGCAAAGTGCTTTTCCCGATGGGCAGAGCTTATTTCTCAGACCCAGAAAATCAAGCCATGCTTTCCGAGTTTTGGGAGTTCGATCGCAGGCTTATCATATATAAATATTAGTCAGTGATCCGTGAGTTGAAGAGGTAAATATGAACCATTAGAACCGTGGTGAGGGCAATCCGCACAGGAGAGCCTTCAAACACACGTTCGGGATAACACAGGTTAGCGACTCGGGGGCGGGGAGCGCTACTTCTGAGCTGGCAGAACCACCAAACGACCGCCCATGTTCATGTGACCCCAGCCACAGAACACTGAACAGTGGGTGGGAAAGACGCCTTCCTGGTTGGCGGTGAAGGTAATGGTCTCGGGCTTCCCGGGTTGAAGCTCGCGGCTGATGCTGTAACCTGGGATATCCAGTCCGTGCTCTACGTCCATACTCACTGCCTCAATGCGCACGCGTTCCCCTACACGAACTACCATCGGGTCTGGGGTAAATTCGTATTTCTTCGCCTGCAATTGAATTACCCGAACACCATCTCGGACACTCCCGGTTGGTTGCAGCGATCGATCGGCCTCAGTAAGTTGCTTTGATGCACCACTACACCCGAATACCAACATTGCAGCCAACGAAATTGCCAACATAAGCCCGATTCCACTTTTCTGATTTTTCACGACTTTCCTCCTCTCTATTCGGATATCTGTATTTGCTGCGTTCATTAGCTGCTACTGACCCCTAACGGTACTTCTTCAATCCGGCGATAATTGCCTTGGGACGCAAATATCTTTAACAGGAGTGATTCTATAAGTAGGAAAATCCAACGGAAGTTTCTGCTGTGACCCGGACACCAAGCCGTCACTATCGAAGGGAACAATGCTTGATTGCGCTAAGGAGCTTTTCTTTGTCGCAATCCTTTGCCAGGAAGTTGCATGCACCGGCATTGCACGCCCGGTCTGAAAATATTTTGTTTGTGTTCATCGTGAGAACGATGACTTTGGTGTCAGGGAAATCAGTAGTAATGATGCTGGTTGCATCGAATCCGTTAAGAATCGGCATGCTAATGTCCATCAGCACTACGCCTGGTCTGTGCGTTTCGACTGCTTGAATGGCAGCAAGACCATCTTCTGCCTCACCTACGATTTGCAGGTCGGGTTCCTTTTTAAGGATACTGCAGATCGTCTTTCGATAAACTTGGCTATCATCAACAATAACAATTCGAATAGGTGTAGCTCCCATAACAATCGTCCTAATAATGTTGGTTCCGTCAGGTGCAGGTTAGCACCGACTATTGAGGGAATCCATGGGGTAGAGACTGTAATTGCCAGGTACCGGGCGACCAACCCTGGCTTCTGGTCGAAGTATCCCGAGCTTATGCATCTTCGCTCTCAAGGTACTCGGGTGGAGGCCGAGAATCGCTGCGCTCCCCTCTTTTCCCTCGATGCGCCATCGGGTTTCCACAAGGATTTTATGGATTTGATTCCGTTCCACCGCTTCTAAAGATCTGACGGTGGATACCACTGGGGGGGCTGCCATCTCCAGTTTATCTGCGAGTTGCAAGACCGGCCCGGAGCACAGGATCACGGCCCGTTCAAGGACACTTTCAAGCTCACGGATGTTTCCGGGCCACGGATAATCCTGAAGGGTCTTCATCGTCTTCTCTTGCACCGACGTTATCCGTTTGCCCATTTTTTTTGCACAGCGCTCTATGAAGGCTTGGGTCAACAGCGGGATGTCCTCTTTCCGCTGCCGTAGCGGAGGCACCGTGATGGGAAATACGTTGAGCCGATAGTAAAGGTCCTGCCGGAAACGGCCTTTGAGGACTTCTTCCTCCAGATTTCGATTGGTCGTTGCGATGATCCGGGTGTCGACCTTGATGGTATGGGATGAACCCAGGCGCTCAAACTCGTCGTGCTGGATCGCCCGCAGCAGCTTTGCCTGCGCCTCCAGGGGCAGTTCCCCGATCTCGTCCAGGCAAAGGGTGGACCCGTTGGCGATCTCGAACCGGCCGACCTGCCGGGCATCGGCCCCGGTAAATGCCCCCTTCTCCCGGCCGAACAATTCGCTTTCGATCAAATTGGCCGGTAGAGCAGCGCAGTTGACCGTGATCAAAGGCCGTTTCTTGCGGGGGCTCATGTCGTGGATGGCGGCCGCGATCAGTTCTTTTCCCGTACCGGTCTCGCCCAGGATAAGGACCGTTGTGTTCGTTGGAGCGACCTGCTCCGCTCGATAGAGAACATACTTGAGACCATCACTTTGCCCGATAATATGAACGAATTGCTGTTTCATTTTGATCCCTCGACGGAAGTAAATATTCGCGGGTTCGGGTTGGGCTTTCATGGTTTTTATTGTGGAAAGAGTCCTCCGAAGTTGATCGCCTGTTACTCTAATTTAGAGACGTTATTGCCTGTGAGCACAATTTTGGCGGATTGACCATTAAGAGAGCGCATAAACCTGTGAAAAACGTCCAAGCCAAAAGGGTATGTGTTTTTCAGTCCATTGGTGCAAATGGTGATCCTTCCGGTGTCTTCAGGCAATTTTTTTATGGCATAGATCAGCTCATATGCCGATGTGCCGTCGAGGTCGCCCGCCAATTTCAGGCTAACTCCGTCGCTGGTTTTATCGAGGTCTATCCCGAAATTTGATGCCATAAAATATCCTCCCTTATTCTGGTAAGCGCTTCTCCATTTTAATCACAACCCCACCCGAATTACTGTTTTCGGTCTTCATTTGCGGGGTAATCGGAAGGGATTCCTTTAAGCCAGATGTCTTTTAAGACTGGAGGAATTCTACACCTACGTCATAGCGAAAACTATTGGTATTTTCTATCTTTTTACACCACACGACTTTAGCCGGGACTTGATTTCCGCTCAATGTATAGTCATCAATTCTGATCAGGATATGAACTCCTGGGAACAATTCAAATAGGGACTTAAAATACATGCCTCCTTCGCTTAAATTATACGATACCGCGTAATAAGGAGATAGCGCCAAATCGTCTTCAATCTTAATTATGGATTCATGACGAAAGCGCTCGCTTCTGCTAAATCTTGATTCTGCCAGCATTTGACACCTCGCGAGCGTCGAGTGTTTAAAAGAAGGCGGGAACCAGCTTATTGCTTTCTCCCATGCGACTGTTTTTGAAAGGCCTTTCTTGGGTCTCCATATGGGTCTTGCAGTCCAGGCAGTAATTGGTATCCGGTCGCGCCTTCAATCTGGCCATCGGAATATCCTCCCCGCACCCCTCGCAGATCCCATAGGTGCCTTCCTCTATTCTGCGCAGCGCATGCTTGATTTTCCGGCTAAATAATCTCTCCCGTTCGCGAATTCGCAAAGCAAAGGAAAGCTGCTCTTCATGAACGGCCCGGTCAATAATATCAGGACGCACCTCGGAATGATCCTGCACGCGAACCTTCACCGCCGTTTCATTTAGAACCAACCGGTTGATTTCGTCCGCCAACTTTTGTCTGAAATAGTCGAGTTGTCTTGCGTTCATACCGGATTAGCCCCCCTTCATGATCGGAGTCGGTGTTGATTACGGTAACCCATTTCGTCTCCGAACGTACTCAAGCTGGCGATGCAAATAAATGGGGTTGATCCAGTATATTTTCTCGTCGTGGCATGTACACCCGGTTTAGTTCGTTTGCCTGTTGCAGCGCGTCGTGCTAATAGCAGAAGTGAAACGTCCCGGTTCTTGCTGGTGGTTTTTTAACTTAGCCGCCGGAAAATACTGGCAATTTTTACAGGGATATTTCCGCCATGGAACCGAAGAAGCAGCTCTTCATCGTCGAGGATCACCGGCTGTTCCGGGAAGGCCTCAAGGCTATGCTGTCCCCCAGCCCGGAGTTTGAAATCATCGGCGAGGCCGAGGACGGACTGGAGGCCATCCGGCTGATCAAAAAACAGAAACCCGACTTGGTATTGCTGGACCTTTCCATGCCTCGGATGAACGGGTTCTCGGTCCTGCAGGAGATCAAGGGGGCGATGCCCGAAGTTAAGATCCTGGTCCTGAGCATTCACGAATCCGACCAGTACGTGCTGCAGGCGTTCGAAGCCAGGGCAGACGGCTACGCCATCAAAGACTCCAGCCGCGAGGAGTTGCGGATAGCCATCCGCAGCGTGCTGGAGGGCAAAAAGTACATCAGCCCGGGCGTTGCCGCCAATGTCCTGGAAGGCTACCTCAATGGGCGTAAAACGCTGAAGAGCAAAAGCGCCCTCGACACGGTGACAGAGCGCGAAAAGCAGGTCCTGAAACTGCTGGGGGAGGGTTACCAGAACAAAGAAATCGCCGAACTGGCGAACATCAGCGTGAAGACCGTCGAAAAACACCGCGCCAACATCATGGCCAAGCTCGATCTGCACAATGCCGCCGCCCTAACCGCGTTCGCCTTCGAGCACGGCCTGATTTCCACCAAAAACTGAGGTTCAATCGAATTTTTGAACCGGCGAGCGCGAGTGCACATGATGAAACCTTCGGCCTGTTCAGCATCCGCGAGCGGATGAGTCTGGTCGGGGGCAGGTTCGAAGTTGAAAGCGCTCCCTCGAAAGGCAGCCTTTTTAACCTGATCGTACCAATTCTGCAAACATCGGCAGAGCCGCTTACGGCCAGCAATAGGCCTTCGGATGCCGCCGGTCACAAGCGAAAGACGGCCCCCAAGCCGGGGTCGGTCATTCGGGGTCTGGTTGCCGATGACCATGCGCTCTTTCGTGACGGCTTGGCCCGGATGTTGACGAAAAAACGGATCTCAAAGTGGTCGGCCATGCCAAGGACGGTCAGGAGGCGATCAACCTTGCCGGTGAACTCAAACCGGATGTCATCCTCATGGACATCAGCATGCCCAGGATCAGCGGGATCGAAGCTACGCGGGCAATTCATCGGGAGCACCCGGATATTTGCATCATTGGCCTTTCGATGTATGAAGACCCCGAACGGGCCCAGGCCATGCGTGATGCCGGTGCCTTCGATTATAAAACCAAAAGGTGTTTGTCGTCTGAGCTAATTTCTGCAATCCGCAAGTGCGTGTAGCTACGATTATTGAGACTGCCTACCAATCGTCCTTTTGGCCAGTCCTTTACGTGATTTTTACGAAACAATCATTAACAGTTGAGGAAATCTGACTTCGGCGATGAATTAACTCTTCCAGTAATGACAATTTGATCTGCTAATCGAACCAACCGAAGGAGCACAATTGCCAGGGGCCTCATAGGGTATATGCCATAAATCGCATGGTTGAAGTTGTTTCAAATTTTGCCGCTTAGCAGTCGCAATCTTAACCATAGCGCAATACCATCTCCATTGCGTCACCCCTGCTCCCCTATATATCATGCTCTCCAAAGGAGCCGCCTATAGCCTGCGTACACTGGAGCGTGAATTATAAACTGGGGATTGCAGAGATGCAATGAACAAGATATCATCCAAGCATTAGAAAGGGCCCCGCGTAAGCTTGCTTCAAGAAAGCAGGCATGGGTATACCTCAACGCACGCTCTGCTGGGGAAGATTCATAATTCTATCACCAGTGGCTTCTATATCAATTTAGATTAGCACCACTTGCTGGCGAGAATCACACTCGACTTGAAAAGGAGGCATTGAGAATGAATCGGATGCAGATAATCGCAAAAATGGCGGAAGAGGCTGACATCGGCAAATCCACAGCAGCCACGGTGCTCAAATCTTTGATTGAAACTATTAAGAAGACTCTCAAGAAGGAGGGCAAAATTTCTCTGGCAGGATTTGGAACCTTCTCCAAGACAAAACGAAAGGCGAGAAAGGGTCGCAACCCCCGTACGGGCGAGTCTATCAAAATCAAAGCTAGCGTTTCAGTAAGATTTAAGAGCAGCAAGGCGTTGAAAGAGGCCTTTTGAAATTGGCCAAAAGTCGCGCTAATGAGCGAGCCCCAAGAGGCTCGCTTTTTTCCTATCTTCCAGTTACCAAGGGTAGTCTTAAAGCAGCGGATGCGGTATCCCTATCAAGAAAATAAGTGGTGTGACCGGAACTCCTTAGAACAAATTGGGAGGTGTTCAAATGATTAAGGAAGGTGCAGGAATCGAGGTCATCAAAACCGATAAAGCTGGCCCACCGGTCGGCCCTTATTCACAAGGCATTCGGGCCGGAGGATTTATCTTTGTGGCCGGGGAAAAAGGTATGGACCCGGTGACTAAACAGATCGTACCCGGCGGGATCGAGGCGGAAACAAGGCAAACGCTGGAAAATATCAAAGCAATTTTGGAAGCGGGCGGATCAAGTATCGACAGGGTCGTAAGTACATTCGTCTTCATGACAGATCTGACGGACTTTCAAAAAATGAACAAAATCTATGCTGAATATTTTACGGCTAATCCGCCCGGCAGGACAACTGTCGAGGTGAGAGCGCTTCCAGCAGGAGCCCATGTTGAGATTACTGCCTACGCGATGGCGAATTCCTCGTAATAGATAATTCTATCCCTTCCGGGGAGAAACGTTTCAGATTTTCGTGAGTGTGCCGTTACTGGCCAAGGGAAACAGCGGCTACTATCCTTTTACCAATAACCCCCATGAGCCGAAAAAGAAAGGCTCATGGGGGTCTACACGAAAACTTTAAATGTTTACTCGTTTAAATTTGTATCTCTTTCTTTTGAAAGTTTTCCCGCCTCAGAACTGCCATAAAAAAGGTCAACATCGTCCTCGTCATACTCTCCAATATAGTAACCTAACATGTGTTCAACAAAGGCTTTCCCATTTTCGGGGGATTTATCGATTTGAGCATGGATCTTTGGGAGCAGAGTGTTCAATAACTCGATTGCAGCTCTCTTTTCATTCTCATGGGTGTTCTGGTTCGTTATCAGCACTGCTTTGACCCATTCGCCATAGGTTATGAGTTTTGTAGTTGATTGCATCTTTTGTTCTGGCAATTTGTGTCTTTCTATCACTACCATACCACTTTTCAATCGCTGCATTTTCCTGCTTTTTGGACATTCGTTTGATTCCCTTTCTGAAACGGTCATTGGAATATTATCGCGTCGTATATCACCGAAATGGACGAAAGGCAAAAGTGTATAATGTTCAACGCTAATACAGGTTCCTCGACAAATCAGCAAGGGCTCACTCTTTGTGCAACTCCAAAGGGCAACTGCAGCGACCTTGATATGAAGATGAGTTGACGATTTTGCAATAACGTCTTTGTGCAGCCGCTGCTTTGATCTGTTATCAGTTTCAGGGGGCCTGGGGCGTAAAGGTGGCAAACCGCTTACACGCCTCCAGGAGGTCAACAGGCTTGGCGACAAGCGGGTGCCTGCCATACCAGTTACGCTTTGCTCGTACATCTCACGGCTTAACTGATAGGCTTTTCGCTCGGGTGTCTACCGCCTTTGCCGCCTTTTCCATCCACATGCTGTCTTCCTCATGGGCATTCCACCCGGGATCGTCAGTGTCATCCGGTAGGGTTTCCTCGCGAATCTCCATCCATTCACGGCGATATTGGACGATTTTCTGCTCAGCCATTTTCTCCGCTTCCTCGCGGTTGGCGCAGAAGATGAACTCGCCTGCGTGGTCGTCCGAAATCCCCCAAACGCCATTTTCCGACTGGACGGTTAGGAAGGCGTCCTCATGATGGGGAACCAGGAAGTAGCGGGTAATGTCAATGTTCTTAATGATGCCGTCTCCTTCTTTGGTTACAGTCTTGAGCATTCGTCCTTCCTTTTTTTTAGGAGGGGCCTATAATCGGCCCAGAATGGTGGAAATCAACCAGGGTCCTACGACGCATATTGATGTGGTCAAGCATTTTTGCGGAGGCAGCCGTCGAGGGCAATCCGAAAACTGTAAAGAAGATCGAAAATGCAGCAATAGGCCCAAAATCTACCTGTGCTTGATAGTCCCGCCTCCGATTATTTTTCCCCATGTTTGACCGGTGTCGCCATGGCCGCCCCCTTTTGCCAGACGCGAAGCCCATGAAGCCGGGCGTCATCAAAGGCCAAGGCTATGAACCCCTTGGCCTTAGTTTTTATGCGGGTCGCGTATCCATCTGGCTACGACCTTTCCCGACTTGTATCCGCCCCAACGCGCAGCATGTTCAATGAATGAAGTGCCTGCAAAACGATTTCGAATGGAAGCCGTGACAGCTAAGGGTGAATCCTGGCATACTGCTACACGCGGCAGGATGTTGACGACGGGTACAACGAGTGGCCCGGTGCCGAGAAGATGAGCATCACCATCCGGGATAAGAGCGGGGTCGTGGTCGGACACAAGCATTTTGGCGAGAAAGGTATTACGTGGGTGGCGCAGCTATCTGAGTGATTTGGACAGCCGCTGTCGAGTTATGGCTGACATTCGCGTGGAGAGGCTGGGCTGAAACTGGGGATTTTCGCATGCTGCTCACTGGTCCCTATGAAATAGGTGGTATTAGGCTTCCGATGCGGGGATCGCCAGGGGGAGCCCGGAGATCAAGCGGGAAATAGCTGAAGAAAGGGAGCGCATACAGAAGGGGCATTGTGATGGCATAGAAAAAGCTACATATTACAGCTCACAACCAGCATGGGTTGGCCCATAACACTCAGGGCACCAAGTCCGAGATTGAAAAATGGCTCAAAAAGATCGATGATCCCAAAGTCTGGTGGGTGCAGATCATTGACGAGGACGGCAAGGAGATCGGCAGCAAGAAGCCTGGCAAAGGAACAATCGTTTGGCGCACGCCCAAATGAAAGATTAGGGTGCGACATGAGTGAAGCTGACCTTCGACGGGAAACTGTTTTAAAACTGGCGACCGAAGTTTTTGATACCCATGCGACCGCGCTGGTATGGATGCACGAGCCGCTTATCGCGCTCGCCGGTAAAACTGCATATGATGAATGTGAAACCGAGGATGGTTTCCATGAGGTCATTGAAATCCTCGGCCGAATTGAGCACGGTGACTTCTCGTAATTTTCATCAATAGTCTGGAATTTTCTGCAGCAACTCAATTCCCACAACTACATGCCCTTTGAATTTGCCGTCATTTGATTCGGTGATGTGGGCAATCCGGGTTTGGTAGATGCCTTGGGAGGGTTGTGGACCACCAAAGGAAAGGAGCTTCACTTTGAGTTGCTGGTCGACTTTGATCAGATCCAGGAACTTGGAATCCGATTTTACGATGACTCCTGCTCCCCCTTCGGAGACGTCCTGACACTTGAGTTGGTAAATGAGCGCGCCAGGAATACCAAATTTGACCATGTGCTCTGAAGCGGCAGGGGGCCTCGGAGCGCTACGCCTCTCGTTTTGTAAGGATTTTTCCATTTCATTCTAACCGGCTTGCCCGGTACGACACTTGAGTGGCCACTCAAGACTCATGCATTACCGCCGCTATCACTTGGCCGGTGCCGGTAAACAACCGTCGATGAAAACTCCCCAGTCGCCTCCGCTTGCATTCCGCCAAGCCTGGCCCGGCCATTTGGGAAAACATAAAGAAGGTCGCGGGTAACGATATCGAAAGGAGCATCGGAGGCGATTCGTTTCAGCAGCCGCTGCAGCATAAGTCAGAATTTCTTTCTTGGTCGGGATATACCTATAGGGATGAGGCTCGACTCCCTCAAGGGGTACACTGTCAGGTCCAACGGCCGCCAATGCGGGTGTGGAATATGCCGTAAATTGGACCTTCTTGGGGCAGTTGATTTGTGCAGTAACTGCCCGGTCAAATAGTATGTCCTCATGAATCTGGGGAAGGCTTTTCACCAATCCATCCGGTTGTGAAATCCAAGCCTCAATCGATTTGAAAGTCGCCTGCACTTCCATCAAAACCTCCATAGCAAGTTAGTAGCCGCAAAGGAATTGCGGCGGGCCGATTCCCGATGTGCACTCAAACACCATTCATCAAATTACGTGGGCAATTTGAAGACTGTGACAGGTGCGGCACGTTCAATTTAGGGATCTTTAATGAAGAATCAAGCACTCCAAAGAAACATCTTGCGGTCAAAATTCAATCCACCCTAAGGCCAATAGATAAGGCAGAGGCCGATCTTCCGCCCCTGCCTTCGGATGACCTTGTCGGAATTTTAGACCTTTTTGAGTGCAACCCCGGACTTCGATTTTCGAACCGTGAACCTGTCCTTGGCACCAATCCCCAGTTCGGACACCATCTCGGCCGGAATGATTATCGAGCCGCGCTTGCCGACTTTAACCGCTTTGGCAGCTTTAACTTTTTCCCTTGATCCACGACCGCCGACAATTGCGGGGGCCTGGCCGGACTGAATTAGGGCGTTCGCGTATGCGACCTTCAATTGGGTTGCCGTGCCGATTCCGCATTTTTTCATGATGTCGGCTTGGGCAACCCCGTCCTGAACCATTTTGATCAACTTGGCATGATCGACCACTTTTCTTTTCGGCATTACAATATCCTCCTTTGTTGTTGTGCGGTCCAAATTTGGGTCGGTATTTATAATACCGTACACTCCAAATGCAAGCAAATTCGTGAATTGAAACTATTGAAATTTATGCTGGACAAGATGCAAGATGGCGAAAAAGAAAGGCTGGTGCACCCCGTAAGGATACACCAGCCCCTGGAAATTAAGAATTAAATTTGGGCAACGTACTTAATACCCGGGGCGGGATGGTTTATTTCACGCATGGCATAGGCCCCAAGGCCTGGCCACTGTGCAAATTCAAGTTGCGAAAATTTGTCGAAGTAACGCCGGTTCGCCTTCGGATTTGCCACTTCTACCAGAGCCGACAGCATTGAGGCCATGACCTCCTGAATGTCGGCTTTCTCCGGCAAAGACCCAAAGGTGCCATCATCAAGTACGGGGCGAAAACCGTAAAATGAAAATTTTTCGAAATGTCCGTTCATACGACCCCGAGTATGGTCAAAGAGGCATTCACCCAGGGTCCGTTCCCCGGTTTGACCGATGTATGTAACGGTTTCATTATTGAGGTGGAGAGCGTAGATACCGGCTTGTTCGGCAAAATTTACCTTCGGGGAAGCTGGGATCTGGCACCCCATGATTTGGGCGCTTGGCATCCAGTTCACGCGGTCACGGTGCCAGAACTGCCCGTAGCAGGTGATGATGCCAAGGGAAGGGTCGGGAAAGTCTGAAGGCAATGTCTTCGCAGCCCGGAGATGTGCAGGGCGGGCATTTTTCCCGAGGATGTAAACTCCGGGGTAGGTTTTCACGAATGGGCAATCGTCTCCGTCTTTCAGGATAGCATCCTCGATGATTGCGCTGACCGACTTGTATGGCATCGCCCCGAACGGGGCGATTTTGCCGTTTTCTGCAAGCTTCGAAGCGATTTCCCCGTAATCCATGGGCCCCGAGGAGTCCGAAATAATCTCGGCGATTGATTTGCCAAGTGTCGCTTTGTTCATGTGCGTAATACCTCCTTGCTTGGTAGAGTGGTTTAAAATCTTAACAATGGGGGTAGCCCACGCGAAGGAGATTGCAAGTGTTTTCTGCAGATGGCGCTCGCGGGGGACAGGAAGGTCAGGCCAACTGATAACGACAGCCCTTTTTCTGTCGCTGCGCTCCGATCAGCCAAGCCATGAGCTTGTGATGCTGAAAACCCATCCGATCGAGCTGGAGATGCAAAATGAAGAACTTGTGCAAACTCAGCAGCTTCTGGCCGAGCAGAATGGCAAGTACCTATACTTATTCGATTTTGCCCCTGTAGCGTTCTTCGTCTTGGACCGTTACAACATAATCGCTGACTGCAATCTCAGGGCAGCGCAGATGTTTGGGACCCAAGATCTCGCCTCATCAAGAAGCCATTCCGGCAGTTGGTCGTGCCAGAGGACGAGGACTCTTTTTCGGATCTGATGATCCGTCCGCTTCGGGCTGAGAAAGGGCAGGCCTGCGAGTTCGGCATGGTACGGACGGATGGGAGCCGACTCCACGCGCGGGTCGAGGCCGACGTTGTTAGAGGGGGAGCCGAATGCGCTCCGGCTGGCGATCATGGATATCAGCGACCGCTTCAATGCCGAACAGGCCCTGTTTGAGGCGAAGCGCGAGCTGGAGCAGAAGGTTCGGGATCGTACGGCAGAACTGGCCCGCACGGTCGAGGAACTTAGGGTAAGATCCCAGCAATGCCAAGGCTTGGCCAACCAACTGATCCAGACCGGACACCGTGAGCGAAGGCGGATTGCCCAAGTTCTCCATGATGTAGGTGTTAGAAAGCGCGCTCTGAAAGCTTCTGAAAGTATGTGCTCTGCTGTTTAGGCAGAGCACATATCATCTGCGTGGAACTGCGTACGCGAGGACTACCTTTGGGCAAATTCAAGGGCGGAAAACAGAGCATAGTACCGCCGGTTTGCCGGGGGCTGAACCACATCCACAAAGACCGACAACATCGAAGCCGCCGCCTCCGCGTTCAACCCCCAAAGTGCCAGCCATTACCATTGCAGGTTATCGCTCCCGGCGATTCGAGGTGATCCTCCAAATGTCCTTCCTTGGTTTCTACTGTCCCTGCGTTCGGCCGCATGATGTAAATGCCCGGGTACGTTTTAGGAGTTGGTATCCTCGCCAGCGATGCCCCGCTCAAGCTCGGATAGGACGGTAATCCATGGCGTTGGCCCGAACGTCTCTTCGATCTTGGACACAATCTCGTCGACACTCATAGGCCGTTTTGCTTGAGACAGCACGAAAACAATTTGATCGTCAAGTTTCATGTGTACTCCTTTCACGAGAGGGTTAGTGATGTTCTCCCAAGTCCGGTAGCCCAAGAGCAGATGGTGTCAAGTGTTCATTCGCGATTTAATGCAGTGACTGAACGAAGATCGGAAAACCGAAATGCGATAAGCGGACTCCGATAGGATAACGAACCCGAAGTCGGTCGATCTTGTTAGGTGGGGAAGACGGCTGCATTCGATTCCACTGCCGATGGACAGCCCGGCTTTGGAGTCGCAATCAGCATAGGATTTAGTTTTGAGAAGTTACGGCACGAGGTTTGTCCAAATATCATCAACCTACCGAACCAATAGGCAGGCCACCTTGCGGGCGATGTAAACGACCGCCTCGGTTCGCACAAACGGGAACTGGTCCCATTCCTTGGCAAAAGCATCCGCGATCATGGAGGAGATCAGCTTGCGGGGCATTACCCCAAACTCGGCGATGTTCCCTGTTCGGCAAGTTCTACCGCGATTCTCTCGTAATCCATCGGGTCACGGCTTTGGATATGACATCATTAATATGGTCGTACAAATCCATGGTGGCCCTCTTTTCGTGAATTGGTCACTGATTTACCTGATAGAAGGTCTTGAAAGACGAGGGTTTGATGTCAAGACGATGGTGCTCAGATTTTTTGTGGCTTGGGGAAGGCGCTGCGGCCTGAATTCAAGGCAATGAAAAATCATTGATTGCGCAGCCGGGTTTAGGGGCGGACAATTCACAAAAAAAAGATTATCCGTTTTGCTCCAGTTGCCACAATACCTTGTGGTTTTCGGGAGAACTGTTCTGGATGGGGTTTTGGCAAAAGGTTAAGGGGGGATTCTTGCCTATTGAACATCCCCTTTGAACGTCAACCGGCCGTGACATCCAGAAAAATCTTTTCACAAGACAAAAAAGCCGCTGATAATTTCATTTAGGTAAACCCCCGGCTCTGCCGGGGACTCCCAGAGTTTGACAGTTCCGGGAGTTAAATGTTGTTTCACATGCCCTGAGAAGGCCCGGGACCTTCTCAGGAGAATCGCCATCCAACTCAAATCAACAGGAACGTTAAAGAAACAATCGAGTCCCAAAGGTTCTTGTATCTGCGCAGAGCCCTCGCGCGAGAAAGAGAAGGATCGTGCAGGCGAAGGGGCGCAGACCGGTACTATCGCAGAGTTTATTTGCCCGAAGGGCCATGCGGCTTTGAGCCGCTCATAATTTCAAGCCACCGGCTTTGCCGGTGGTCACTGACTTATCCTGTTCTTTAGCTCTTTGGACCATTGCCTCAGCACCGAAAAGATTATACTGTACCCTATCCAGGGCATAGGCTAACAGCCTAAATTCACTCCCTCATATCTGGAAGGTTATATTTTTTGGCCCATAATATGAACGCGGCCCGGCAAACCGCTCGATCCGGTGCCGCCGCGGCGCTCCAGATGCAAACAACAACACTGGGACCGACTCTTGGAAACGGGTTCGGGTCTTGAGATTTCGATTGCCTGGGCCTTGGTCTTTCTAAAAACCTCCCAGCACCTCCCGGCCAATGATTACCGCATTCTTAGAAGAATAACTTCAGGCCATGCACGCGATTTCAGCAGTAACTTGAGATGTCTGGCTACTTGCGCGCTTTGCTTTTACGAGGGAAAATCCCGTTTTTCATAGCCCAGTTGCGGTATACTTGGCAGACACCGTCATCCTTCATGCCACCGCCTTCAGTTTGCCAATCTGAAATTATTTGGTGAACAACCCCATCGGGTACGTTTAGCCCTTCATAGATGGCATCTGCAATATACCGTAGGTACCCAGCCTTTTGGCCATTTGACCGAAGTGAGTAAAAATAGGCGATGTCCTTTTCAGGGTAGGCGTTTATGAGACCAAGCCGCAGCCACGTCTCCGCTTCATCCTCTCCTGGCAGTTTTGTCTCGTAATCCTGCTGATGTAGTTTTCCGCCGATGACATACTCCTCAAACTCATCGCTTATCATTTCCCACGGCCGTTTTGCGGTACCTACAGTCTCTGGCATAACTACCTTCCTATGTGCGTCCTGGGAAATCATTTCCCCGATGACGTCTGCTTTTCGTTTTAACCTCATTATAGCCACCGTGTGCTATGGACATCCTGCCGAAGGATGTAGACCCCGGGAAGGGTTTGCACAAAGGGGCAATCGTCCCCGTCTTTCAGAATGACCTCTTCGATGATTGCGCTGACCGACTTGTATGGCATCGCCCCGAACGCGGCGATTTTGCCAATTTCCGCAAGCTTCCAAGCGATTTCCCCGTGATCCATGGGCTCCGAGGAGTCCGAAATAATCTCTGCGATTGATTTGCCAAGTGCCGCATTGTTCATGAGCGTAATACCTCCTTGCTTGGTAGGGTGGTTTAAAATCTTAACAAGGGGAGTAGCCCACGCGAAGGAGATTGCAAGTGTTTTCTATCAAGGGGAAAAAGTTTTACGGCAGAGAAGGCGCATTCGTGCGGCGCGCTGAATTTCCAATCAAAAGGACCCTTATTGGATAAGGCAGGTAGGATGCCTCAGATATGCCGCGAGTTCGGCTTCCCCTTTTTCGATGATCGCGCAAATCAGTTGGCAGGGCATCGCCCGAACTCGACCATTCTGCTTTTGTTGGCAAAGTTCCACAGAATCCCCTCGTAATCCATTGGCTCCGATGCTTTTAAAAGAACCTGTTGATGGTGTCGAGCAAGTACATATTTCTTTGATTGGCTATAAGAAGACACAGAGAATGGGAAGATATTGTCAAACTGTATTACTTGCGTCAGGGGTCGTGAATACAACTAAGTTTTAGGAGGGAGAGGAATGGCGGAAAAAAAGATGCAATTAAGGAGGCGTTTATTCCGAAACCATTGAAAGGGCGTAACGAGCAATTCCCGCTTCAATTCGGCAGATACATTCTTCCAAGTGGTGCAGTATTTGATTGTCTGAAAACCTCAAAACTCTCCAACCAGACCTTTCCAAAACCATGTCCTTATAAAAGTCTCTTATTCGGTGTTCGGGCTTTGATGCGATAACTGTCCAGCCTCAATAGCGACTTTGTGCTTATCGACATCCGCGAGACGTTCATAGACGGTAACGTCGATCTTACGGAAATTTTCATTTAAGATCAGGAGATTGGCGAGCGAAACCGAATGTAAAATTAGATATTACAGTTACTTGGGATATTAAACATTCGGGTTCTGAAGCAAGTATACATTGTTTTGAAATCGGTATTTACAAACACATAGACCGTGCCCGCACAATAAATACTGGCAAGGCTGCCCCAAATATGTTTCGGCAGCTTATAAAGCCCTACAACACACCTTCCCGACCGCCCCCGACCTTTCTGCCTCAGTAATTGATAATGTCTTAAATGGGCTGTGAGGCCGTTTGACTGCGGCAAGCGATTCTTGACCTCGTACTACCCAGAAGGGAAAACGCTGCGCTGTTTATACAAGTGGTTTCTTAACCAATATAGACTGACGTAACCACATTAAATTATTACATTAAAAATCGCAAAATAGAGGTTATGAAACCAGTTCTTGTGAGAAGCAAGGTGGTAGTTGACTATTCTGTTAATAGATAAGCTACTGAATAAAGTGTAAAAACCAGCACTTCATATAGTGATGTTGCTCAATAGTAACTCTTTCCGCAATAAAACGGCCCCGAGGGTCCCGGCCTGGTCGCGGCCGCGTTCGCGCGCCCGGGCGCTGACCGTGGCGGCATCGGCCCCGGGCAGGCAGCCGCCCTCCTCGGTGCGCTCGAGATCGGCCTCCGAGCCGAACCCCCGGCGGATCGCCCAGCGCGCGCCGGTCTCCAGGACCGCGTCCATCTCCGCGGGCTTGAGCCGCACGTGCCCGCCCTGGCCGACACCGCTCGGGCAGTGGGCCTGGAGCGCCGAGGCGAGCGCCTCGAGGTGCGGTTCGACCTCGCCGAACTCGAGCCGGCTTGCGAGCAGGCGCACCCCGCAGTTGATGTCGTAACCCACCCCGCCCGGGGAGATGACCCCGTCGGGCAACTCGGTTGCGACCACGCCGCCGATCGGGAACCCATACCCCTGGTGCATGTCGGGCATGGCGAGCACGTGGGCGACCACGCCCGGGAGGGTCGCCGTGTTTACGAGCTGCTCCAGGCTACGGTCGCCCATGGCCTGCGCCACGAGCGCTTCGTCGGCGTAAACGTGCGCGGGCACGCGCATGTCCGCCCGGAAGGAGGTCGGGATCTCCCAGAGGTAGCGATCGAGTCGGTTGACGTCGCGGATGTTGACCAACGGGGCCTCCTCGTGGAGCGGGCGGCGGTCACACGTCGAAGACGACGGTGGTCACCCACCCGCCCGCCTCGGGCGCAATGCTCAGCCCGTGAAAGGTCACCGCTTTCACGAGCCGGTCAATGCGGGCCGCCCGGCCCCCGTGCGCGAGCGCGTTCAACGCTTCGACGGTCAGGCGTCGGAACTCGAACCGCGTGAACATCAGCGCGTCGGTCTCCGCCTGGAAGGCGAGCTCGCTCAACCAGGCGACCAGCAGGCTTTCGAGGTCGATCGCCTCGAGGGTGATCTCTCGTGCGAGCGTCGGTTCGGGCGCGTGCGCGGCCATGAGGCTGTTCAAGCCGCGCGCCGCGTTCGCGAAGAGCTCCGGCCAGTCGCCGCCCCGGATGCGCAGCGCGCGGTCCGCGGTGTGCGCCACCTCCTCGAACGGAGGCGGGCGGACGTCTGAGCGGCGCAGCCGGGTCATCGGAGTGGTCCTGCGGGTCGGGTTGATCGGCAATCGGCGGAGAGAGCGTTCGGCAAACGCACGTCAACTATGTAACGATCCACCGATCGATGTCAAGCGAGACGGGGAACCGGGTGGAAAGGGGTCTGGGTAGTTTCGGGTATTTAGGTTTTCGGGTATTTGGTGTTTGGGGTTTGGTGTATAGTGTTTGGGAGGGTCGGCAGAGTCATCCGGCATTTCGTGCAGCGGGAGGTGAAAGATGAAAGCGGTCTTTTTCGAAGCACACGGTGAGATCGACGTGCTGCGGTATGGAGAGGTCCCCGGTCCGGCGCCCGCGCCGGGGACGGTCGTGGTGCGGGTGAAGGCCTGCGCGCTCAACTACCTGGACATCTGGGTGCGGCGCGGCTGGCCCGGGCTGAAGCTCGCGATGCCCCACTGGTGCGGCGCGGACGTGGCGGGGGAGATCGCGGAGGTCGGACCGGGCGTGACCGGGTGGGCGCCGGGCCAGCGGGTGGTCGTCGACCCCGGGATCACGACCGCAGAGGACGAGCACACGCACCGCGGCGAGGCCTCGGTCAGCCCCGGCTACCAGGTGCTGGGCGAGCACCTGCGCGGCGGCGCAGCTGAGCGGGTGGCCGTCCCCGCGGGCAATCTCGTGCCCATGCCCGAGGGCATGGGCTTCGCGGAGGCCGCCGCCCCGCTGCTGGTCGCGCTGACCGCCTGGCGCATGCTCGTCCACCGCGCCGGGCTGCGTCCCGGGGAGTCCGTCCTGGTCGTGGGCGCGGGCGGGGGGGTGAACAGCATGGCCATCCAGGTGGCGAAGCTGGCCGGCGCCCGCGTGCTGGTGGTCGCGACCGACGAGGCCAAGGCCGCCAGGGCCCGCGAGCTCGGGGCCGACACCGTCATCGACCGCTCGCGGGTCGACTGGGTGCGCGAGGTGCTGCGCCTCACCGGCAGACGCGGCGTCGACGTGGTCGTGGACAACGTCGGCCGCGCCACGATCGCCGGCAGCCTGCAGGCCGTGGCGCGCGGCGGCCGGATCGTCATCGTCGGCAACACCAGCGGGCCCAAGGCGGAAATCGACATCCGCTATCTCTTCGGCAAGCAGATCAGCCTCGTCGGCAGCACCATGGGCAACCACCAGGACTTCCGCACGGTGACCGAACTGCTCTGGAGCGGCCGGCTCAGGCCCGTGATCGACCGGGTCATGCCGCTGAGCGAGGGGATCGAGGCCTACCGCCGCATGGAGGAGGGGAAACAGTTCGGGAAGATCGTACTCGAACCTTAGTGTTTGGTTGTTAGTGTTTGGTGTTTGGGAAGGCCCGGCAGCGGAGACCTTCGGGATATCCGGCATTTTTTTCCAAACACAAAACACCCAACACGAAACACGTTTTTACTTTTTATATTGCTTCATCAGCTCCCTGAAGATGATCAGCTTCTGCACGTCCTGGGTGCCCTCGCCGAGCGAGGCGGCCCAGGCGTCCATGGGGAACTTGTGGATGGGATGCTCACGCACGACGGAGGCGGCCCCGAAGACGTCCGCGGCCCAGGCCGACACCCGGCGAGCGGCGGCGACGCTCAGGTATTTGGCCATGCTCGCCTCCGCCCGGAACTCCTCGCCCCGGTCGACCTTCCAGCAGGCTTTGTGGAGCATGAGCCGGGCGGATTCGATCGCCGCGTGGAGCTCGGCGATCTCAAAAGACTTGGCCTGGTAGTCCGCGATCGGCCGGCCGAAGACCGTGCGCGCGAGCGCGCGCCGCACACCGAGATCGAAGGCGCCGGCGGCGGTGCCGAGCGTCAGCGCCGCGATCGCGACGCGGCTGCCGGTGAAGATCCGCAGCACCTGCTGCAGGCCGCGTCCCGGCTCGCCCAGGAGGTGGTCCCGCGGGACGAACACGCCGCGCAACTCGAGGCGGGTCAGGTCGGAGGGGACCCAGACCTGCTTGTTCAGCCGTGTGCGGGTCACCTCGGGCGCGTGCAGATCGACCAGGAACATGGACAGGCGCCCGGTGCGCGGCCCCCCCGGGTCGGTGACCGCGGTCACGACCGCCAGGTCCGCGACCGCACCGTTGGTGACGTAGGACTTGGTCCCGGTCAGGCGCCACCCGCCCTCGACCGGCTCGGCGCGGGTGCCGACCGCGGCCACGTCGCTCCCGGCCCGGCCCTCGGTGTTGCCGAGGCACATGACCGTTCGGCCGGCCAGCGCATCACGGCCGTAGCGGCCCTGCAGCGACTCCCCCCCGAAGAGGCACAGCCCCATCATCCCCAGGTCCGCGTGCGCGAGCGCGGAGATGGCCGCGCCCCCCGACACCTGGGCCAGCGCTTCCGTCAGGAGCGCCTCGCGCAGCGTCGGGCGACGGGTCAACCGCCCCCGGGAGAGTTCGAAGCCGTACCCGCCGGCCTCGCCGACGAGCGCAAAGAATTCGCGCGGCATCTCGCCCTGGCGGTACCAGGCCTGCAGGTGCGGGAGCACGCGTTCGGCGACCCGGGCGTTCGTCCGGTCGACATCCGCTTGCAACGGCTGCGGGATCGAAAAATCCATGTAAAGGCTCTCCATGCGAAAGGTGGTCAGCCGCCTGCCGTGGCCTCTCCGGCCTGGGTCGGGCGGGCGGTTCTGAAGGATGATAAGACAGACTTCGCCGGACATGTAGCGCCAACATAAATTATGAACGTCGTTTTTTTACTGAATTTAAACTTGTAAATCAACGCTGCGCGTGTTAAGCCTGTTCACACCTCCGGTGAGAATCCCGATCCCGCTTCTCCGCGCACCATTTCCGACAGGAGAAGTGTTTATCGCCGGAGCCACATCGCGAGCCTCATGGGGCGGCACGGCAGGACCTGCTGCGAAACCACGTCTGAACGCGAACGGAGTCGGAGGGGGGCACCATGAAAGAGTTGATCGAATACATCGCCAAGGCCTTGGTCGACTACCCGGACCAGGTCAGCGTCAACGTGCTGGAAGGCACCCAGTCCACCGTGTTGGAGCTCAACGTCGCCAAGGCGGATCTCGGCAAGGTCATCGGCAAGCAGGGCCGCACGGCCAAGGCCATCCGCACCATCCTCGGGGCCGCGTCCGCCAAGGAAAAAAAGCGCGCGGTCCTGGAGATCGTCGAATAATCAGCGGCGGCTGTCGCCGCCGCTGATAGATGAAGCGGGGGGCGAAGGCGGCGGTCGTTTTTTCGCTCGACCCCCACATGTTCCCGCGAGTACTCGGCCCCGTCTCAACGCGTGTTCCCTTCCCCGTTCGACTTTATTTTATGCCCGCCCGTATGCCATAACCTGCAATAGGTGCGCCCTCAGGGTAGAGGCTCGGATCGTGTGTGGCCCACAACGGGCGGGCATGCTTGACTCCCCTTCCGAGCGTCACATATTCTTCGGCAAGCAGAACATCGACGCCCGAGCGAAACGGAAAGGAAGACGCATGCCCAAGACGCGCATCCCACTCCCGGACGGCATCGACCACATCTCGATTCTGGATGAAACCGGCCGGCTGGACGCATCCCTGGAACCCAAGATCGATCCTGAAGTCCTGCGACGGCTCTACCGCGTCATGCTGCTGGCGCGGCGCTTCGACGAGCGCCTGCTCAGCCTGCAGCGGCAGGGCCGCATCGGCACCTTTCCCCCGATCTCCGGCCAGGAGGCCGCTCATTTAGGCGCGGCGGCCGTGCTGAAGCCGGACGACTGGATGGTGCCGGCCTTCCGCGAAATGGCCGCGGACATCTGGCGCGGCCGGCCGCTGGACAGCATCATCGTCTACAACAACGGCTTCAGCGAGGGGGGCCGGGTCCCGGCCGACCGCAACGACATGCCCATCGCGATCCCGGTCGGCTCCCAGATCCTGCACGCGGTCGGGATCGCCTGGGGGATGAAGTACCGCAACACCAAGCAGGTGGCTATGACCTTCTTCGGCGACGGCGCCACCTCGCAGGGCGACTTCCACGAGGGGCTGAACTACGCGGCGGTGTTCGAGCTGCCGGTGGTTTTCGTCTGCCAGAACAACCAGTGGGCCATCTCGATTCCGCGCACCCGGCAGACGCGCTCCACGACCCTGGCCCAGAAGGCGCACGCTTACGGCATTGCGGGCGTGCAGGTGGACGGCAACGACATCCTGGCGGTTTACGCCGCGGCCGACGAGGCGGTCGACCGCGCTCGCGCGGGCAGCGGCCCGACCCTGATCGAGTGCGTGACCTACCGTATGGCCGTGCACACCACGGCCGACGACCCCAAGCGCTACCGCAGCGAGGAGGAGGTCGAGTCCTGGCGCCGCAGGGACCCGCTCGCGCGTTTCCAGGGCTACCTGGCGGCCAAGGGCCTGCTGAGCGAGGCGGACGTGCGGGCCGAGGAGGAGAGTGCCGCGGCCGAGATCCAGGCGGCCGTCGACCGGGCCGAGGAGCAGATGAAGCAGATGGGCGACCCCCTGCTCATGTTCGAACATGCCTATGCCGAGATGCCGGCGTACCTGCGGGAGCAGCGCGAGGAGTTCGTCCGTTCCCTGGAGATGTCCAAGGAGGCGGCCGATGCCTAAGATGACCATGGTGCAGGCGCTCAACCTGGCGCTTCTGCAGGAGATGGAGAAGGACGACAGCGTGATCGTGCTCGGCGAGGACGTCGGCGTCGACGGCGGCGTCTTCCGCGTGACCGACGGCCTGTTCGCGAAATTCGGCGAACGGCGCGTGGTGGACACCCCGCTGGCCGAGTCCGCCATCGCCGGGGTTTCGATCGGGATGGCGGTCTACGGGCTCAAACCGGTCTGCGAGATGCAGTTCGACGGCTTCAGCTATTACGCGGTGCACCAGCTCGAGAACCACGCCGCACGCCTGCGCTTGCGCTCGCAGGGGCGCTATCACGTCCCCATGGTGATGCGGGCCCCGTACGGCGGAGGCGTGCGCGCCCTCGAGCACCACTCGGAGAGCCGGGAGGTGTACTGGGCGCACATGCCCGGGATCAAGATGGTGATCCCCTCCGGCCCGCGGAACGCGCGGGCGCTGCTCGTGAGCGCCATCCGCGACCCTGACCCGGTCGTCTTCTACGAGCCGAAGGCCATTTACCGGGCGTTCCGCGAGGAGGTGCCCGAGGAGGAGGAGACGATTCCGCTCGGGCAGCCGCAGCGGGTGCGAGAGGGTGGGGATATCACCCTGATCGCCTACGGCGCCATGCTGAGACCCGCACTCGAAGCCGCCGCCGAGCTGAAGCAGAAGGACGGAGTGGAGGCCGACGTCATCGACCTGCTGACGATTTCGCCGCTCGACGACGAATTGCTCGCCGCATCGGCGCGCAAGACCGGACGGGTCGTCATCGTGCACGAGGCTCCGCGCAGCTTCGGCCCGGGGGCGGAGATCGTCGCGCGCCTGGTCGAAAAGTCCTTTTTCCACCTCGAGGCCCCGGTGGTGCGCGTGACCGGGTACGACGTCGTCATCCCGCTGTTCAGCCGCGAGAAATACTATCTGCCGGGTGCCCCGCGCATTGTGCAGGCGGCCCGGCAGGTGCTGTCCGCTTAGCCGCGACCGGCTATTCAGTCGTTGCGAACCAAAGGAGGGTGCATGGCGAAGGAGTTCAAGCTCCCGGACCTGGGGGAGGGGATCCACGAGGGCGAGGTCCTGACCGTCCGCGTGAAAGTGGGCCAACCGGTCAAGGAAGGCGACATCATCCTGGAGGTCGAAACCGACAAGGCCGCAGTCGAGATCCCGTCGCCCTACACCGGGACGGTGGCCGAGATCCGGGTGAAGCCGGGCGACACGATCCAGGTCGGCCAGGTGCTGATGACCTTCGAGACCGCCGGTCAGGCGCCGGCCGCAGCCCCGCCCGCGCCGCCCGCGGGCAAGAAGGCTGCTCCCGATGTGCCGCCGGCCGCCGCGGCCCCGACCCCGCGCGGGAAGGGTCCGGTGCCGGCGTCCCCGGCGACCCGGCGCCTGGCGCGTGAGCTCGGCGTGGACCTCGCAGAGGTCACGGGCAGCGGCGCCGCCGGACTGGTGACCGCCGCGGACGTGCGCGGGTTCGCCGAAGGGCGCCCGGGGGCGGTCGCGCCGCCGCCCGCGCCGCCGACCTCCGTGCCCGCACCCGCACCGACCGGGCCGGCCCCGGCCACCGTCTCTGCGGACGTGCCGGACTTCGCCCGCTGGGGGCCGGTCGAACGCGTGCCCTTTCGATCGATCCGGCGGGCCACCGCGCGCCAGATGAGCGCGTCCTGGGCGCAGGTCCCGCACGTGAACAGCCAGGATCTGGTCGACGTGACCCGCCTGGACGCCTTCCGGCAGAAGCACAAGGCCGAAATCGCCGCTCTCGGGGGGCGCCTCACATTCACCGTGTTCGCGCTCAAGGCCGTGACGACGGCGCTCAAGGCCCATCCGCGGGTCAACAGCAGCCTGGACCCGGTCGCCGGTGAGATCGTCCTAAAGAAGTACATCCACGTCGGTGTCGCGGTGAACACGGAGGAGGGGCTGCTGGTGCCCGTCGTGCGGGACGTCGACGCGAAGAGCATCAAGGAACTCGCGGTCGAGCTGCACCAGATCGTACAGAAGGCCAACGCCCGCAAGATCGCGCTCGAGGACCTGCAGGGCGGCAGCTTCACGATCTCCAACGCCGGCGCACTCGGCGGCTGGTTCTTCGCCCCCATCATCAACCACCCGCAGGTGGCGATCCTCGGGCTGGGGCAGGCGCGCCTGCAGCCGGCGGTCGTGCCCGGCAAGAACGGGCCCGCGATCGCGCCGCGGCTTTTGATGCCGGTGGTCCTCTGCATCGACCACCGGGTGCTGGATGGCGCCGACGCCGTGCACTTCCTCACGCTCTTCAAGCAGGTGATGGAAGACCCGGACGAGCTCCTGATGTCGATTGCGTGAACGGGGGGCGGTTCGTGTTTGGTGTTTTGTTTTTGGTGTTTGGGAAGGCGGCAGGGTCGTGCGCATCGTCCGGGCGGCAGCGGATTCGACTGCCGGGTTCTATGTGCAGCTTATCCTGAACCCCGAACCCTGAACGCTGAACGCTTGAGTCCAGTATCTCTTCCTTCACAAGGAGACCCCCATCATGGTCATGGGCGAACTGGCGCAGGACACCGAGCTGCTCGTGATCGGCAGCGGGCCGGGCGGCTATGCCGCCGCGTTCCGGGCGGCCGACCTCGGCCTGGACGTGACCATGGTGGACACCGCCCCGCGGCCCGGGGGGGTCTGCCTGCACAAGGGCTGCATCCCGTCCAAGACGTTCCTGTTTCTTTCCGAGCTGATTTTCGACGCCGCGCGCGCCAAGGAGATGGGCGTCTCTTTCGGGCCTCCGGCGATCGACCTGCCCGGGCTGCGGCGCTGGAAGGCCGAGGTGATCGACCGCATGGCCGCCGGCCTCGTGGGCCTCACCAAGACCCGCGGTGTGCAGCTCGTGCGCGGACGCGCCGAGTTCGAGTCCGCGGACAGCGTGCGGCTGTACGACGGCGAGGTCAGCCACATCCGCTTCCGCAAGGCCGTCATCGCCGCGGGCTCGCGCCCGATTCCCTTCCCCGGGGCGCCGTTCGCCCCCGGCGGTCGGATCATGAGCTCGACCGGGGCGTTGCTGCTGGCCGACGTGCCCGCCTCCCTGCTGGTCCTCGGCGGGGGCTACGTCGGGCTGGAGCTGGGGACGGTGTATGCCGCGCTCGGCAGCCGGGTCACGCTCGTGGAGCTTCAGGACCGGCTGCTGCCGGGCGTCGACCGCGACCTGGTGGAACCGCTGCAGCGCCGTCTGGAGGGGATCTTCGAGGCCATCCGGCTGCGGACGCGGGTGACCCGCCTGCAGGAGAGCGAGGCCGGGGTGGTCGTCGGGCTGGAGGGGGAGGGGGTCCCGCCGGAGCAGCGCTTCGACCGGGTACTGGTCGCGATCGGCCGGGCACCGGCGACGCAGGGGCTCGGCCTGGAGCGCACCCGGGTGCGGCTGGACGCCAAGGGCTTCATCCAGGTCGATGCGCAGCAGCGCACCGCCGACGAGCGCATCTTCGCGATCGGCGACGCTGTGGGCGGCATGATGCTCGCCCACAAGGCGACCTACGAGGGCAAGGTGGCGGCCGAGGTGATCGCGGGCAGACTCGCGGCCTTCGACGCCCGCGCCATCCCGGCCGTGGTGTACACTGACCCGCAGATCGCCTGGTGCGGCATGACCGAGGACGAGGCCCGCCGTGACGGGGCGGCGGTGAAGGTGCTGCGATTCCCGTGGGCCTACTCGGGGCGCGCGACCACGATGGGGGCCGGGGACGGGCTGACCAAGGTCATCGCCGACGCCGAGACCGGCCGGATCGTCGGCATGGGCATCGTCGGCCGGCACACCGAGGGCATGATTGCCGAGGGCGTGCTCGCGATCGAGATGGGGGCGCTGGCCGAGGACATGGCGGCCGCCATACACCCGCACCCGACCCTTTCCGAAACGCAGTCCGAGGCGGCCGAGCTCTTTCTCGGCAACGCGACCCACCTGCTGGCGCGCCGCGCGGCCAAAGGACCCGCCACGGGGTGACGGTGCCGGTCGTCCGCCGAAGTGCCTATTTCCGGGCCTGGGGCCAGTCCGGCGGAATCTGGACCGTGACCACCTCGCCCCGGGCGCACACCTTCCCGTCAGCCGCAAGGCTCGCCTCGATGACGACCTTCTTGCCCTTGATCTCCTTGACCCGCGCGCGCACTTCGAGGGTCGCGTCGATCGGGGTCGGGGCGAGGTAGTCGACGTGCAGGGAGGCCGTCACGAACCGGACCGCGGGCGGCGTCCCCGGCTCGCGTCCCTCCTCCCGGTACTTGGCCGCGGAGGCCGTGCCGGTCGCGTGGCAGTCGATCAGCGAGGCGATCAACCCGCCGTAGGCGTAACCCGGGATCGACGTGTGATAGGGCCGGGGTCGGAAACGGCAGACGCTCTCCTCGCCCTCCCAGTAGCTCTTGATCTGCAGTCCGTGCGGGTTCAGCCGCCCGCAGCCGTAGCACTGGCTGAGATCCTCCGGGTAAAAATCCTGGAATGCTTTCACGGTCCCCTCCTTTCTCGAGAATGCCCCACTCCTAAGTCACATCTCTTCTGCAAGTCAAGCTGCGGGGGACGCCTGCCCGGCTTGCGCCATTGACGCTTCCCCTGTATGGTGACGCAAATTCTGAAGGAAGCGCCGTGGACCACGAACCCAACCCGCATCGCCGTGCGGCTTCCCCGGTCGAGCTGGAGTCGGCGGCCGATCTGATCCTGTGCGCCCAGCGTCCGAGCGGCGAGATCCCGTGGGCTCCGGGCCAGAAGACCGACCCCTGGGACCACGTGGAGGCCGCCATGGGCCTCGCAACCGCCGGGCACCACTCCGCGGCCGCGCGGGCCTACGGCTGGATGGCCCGGACCCAGCTCGCCGACGGCAGCTGGTACAGCGCCTACCTCGACGGGGCGCCGCTGGACCGGACGCGCGACGCCAACCTCTCGGCCTACATCGCGGTCGGCGTCTACCACCACTACCTCGTGACCGGGGACCGGTCCTTTCTCGACACCATGTGGCCCACGGTCGCGGCCGCGGTCGACTTCGCGCTGAGCCTGCAGGCCCCCCAGGGGGAAATCCACTGGGCCATCAGCCCGGCGGGCCGCGTCGACCCCATGGCGCTGCTCACCGGGTCCAGCTCGATCTACATGAGCGTCCGCTGCGCGCTCGCCGCGGCGGCCGTCCTGGGGCGGCCGCGCCCCGGGTGGACGGAGGCGCTGGGGCGGCTCGGCCACGCCATCCGCTGCAAGCCCCACCTCTTCAACATGACCAAGGCGCGGTATTCGATGGACTGGTTCTACCCCGTGCTCGCGGGCGCGGTGAGTGGCGCGGAGGCCGAGCGCCGCATCGAGCGTGCCTGGCGCCGGTTCGTGGTGGAGGGCCTGGGGGTGCGGTGCGTGTCCGATCAGCCCTGGGTTGCGGTCGCGGAGACAACCGAGCTGGTGCTGGCGCTGGCCGGCATGGGCCGCCTCGAGCAGGCGCGGGTCGTTTTCGGCTGGATCGCCGACCGGCGTTTCGAGGACGGCGCCTACTGGGCCGGCTTCACCTTCCCGGACATGACCGTCTGGCCGACGGACCGTCTGACGTGGACCCAGGCCGGCGTCCTGCTCGCCGCGGACGCGATCTTCCGCCTCACCCCCGGCGCCGGGCTCTTCAGCCATCGCGCCCCGGGCCTGCCGCGGGGCTGATTCCGTCGCCCGCCTGCCGGCTCCGGGCGCACGTGACCGCCCATATCCCGGCCCCGGCCAGCGCCAGCAGGCCGCACACCTGGAACGCCGCGAACGACCCCGCCCGCGCGTAGACGTGCCCGCTGATCAGGAACCCGGTCATCAGCCCCAGCCCGTAGGTCAACGCGCTGTTGACCGCCTGCCCCAGGTTCTTGCCGTCCGGCGGTGACTCGCGGTCGACGTAAAGGATGCTCGCCATGTGGAAGGTCCCGTAGGTCAGCGCGTGCAGGAGCTGGGTGGCCAGGATGACGGCGGGCGAACCGACCCAACCCAGGATGAACCAGCGCAGGGCCGCAACCGCCATCGAGACCAGCAGGACGCGTTCGAGCGGGAAGCGGGCGAAGAGGGCGGCCGAGTAGAGCATTGCGACGATCTCGGAGCCGGAGGCCAGCGCCCAGGCGCCGCCGATGAACGCGGCCGAGCAGCCGAGCCGCTCGAGGTGGATCGAGAAGAAGCCGTAGCAGGCGCCGTGGCTCGCCAGCATGAGAAAACCGCAGAGCAGGAAGACGAGTGTCTGCGGCCGCCGCAGCATGCCGGCGTTCGCTGCGCCCAACCGCCGGCCGGAGGGCCGGTCGCGCGGGACCGTTGCGGACATCGCCGCAAGCAGCAGCGAGCCGGCCAGAATCGAGGGGACGATCACCCGCACCGAGAAGCGCCCGATCACGGGGCCGAAGAGCAGCACCATGGCGATGAAGCTGAGCGAGCCCCACAGGCGGACCCGGCCGTAGCTCTGACGGGCCGCCCCCAGGACCTCCATGGTGATCGATTCGAGGAAGGAGATGATCGGCGCGTGAAACATCCCGTAGATCGCGGTGATCACGGCCATCGCCGGGAAGGCCTCGGTGGCGAGAAACAGCGACCAGGTCGCGGCGCTGGCGCAGGTGCAGAGGATATAGATCGGGCGCCGGCTGCGGGTGCGGTCGGCGAGCAGGCTCCAGGCGATCGGGAAGACCACCATGGCGAGGGAGCGCAGCGCCGAGAGCACGCCGATCTCCATGCCGGAAAACCCGAGGTGGTAGCAGTAGAGGTTGAAGTAGGGCAGGTGCATGCCCGTGATGCCGAAGTAGAGGACGTACTGGCCGGAGGCCACCAGGTGCGTGATCGGGATGGTGGACACGTCGGGTCGTCGCACTGAGGAGCTCCGGTTTACAAAGCGCGGATGAGGTGATAGTTTTTTTCAGGCTGCTAAAGACGAAATGGAGGACGATGTCGCCCATCCCCCACCGGATCGCCCGATGGAATACCACAAGGGTCGCAGTGTTCGCGCTCGTTTTAAGCGCGGTTTGGGCCTGCACGTCGCGGAGTACCGCGCCGCTGCCGCCCGCGCCGCCCAGCGGCGAATCCCCGGCGCCGCCCGAAACCGCGCCCGGGCAGCCGCGGCCCTACAAGGTTTTCGGCCGCTGGTACCAGCCCATCCCGGACGCCGCCGGCTTCCGTCAGCAGGGGCTGGCCTCCTGGTACGGCCCGGACTTCCACGGCAAGCGCGCCTCGAGCGGGGAGGTCTACGACATGCACGCGCTCACCGCCGCCCACCGCACGCTGCCGCTCGGGACGCTCGTGCGGGTGCGCAACCTGCAGACGCAGCGCGCGGTCGATGTGCGCATCAACGACCGCGGGCCCTTCGTGCGCGAACGCGAGCGCATCATCGACCTCTCCTTCGCGGCCGCGCGCGAGCTGGGCGTAGTCGGCCCCGGCACGGCCCCGGTGGAGGTGGTGGCGATCGGCACGGTCCCCGGCAGCTCGACCGATCTCTACTCCGGCAACTTCACCTTTCAGGTCGGGGCCTTCGCGAACCGGGACAACGCCGAGCGGCTCCGCGCCGAGCTCAACCCGCGCTTCGGCAACGCCCACGTGGTTGAGTTCGACCGCGGCGATCGCCTGTTCTACCGGGTGCGGGTCGGTCGCTGTTCGTCGCTGGACGAGGCGAGCGCCACCGAGGCGCAGCTCGTGCGCAACGGCTTTCCGGACGCCTTCGCCGTGGCTGAGTAGGGAGCCCCCCATGCTCGCGCACGCCGTTTTCCTCGATCGCGACGGGGTGATCAACCGCGATTCCGCCGATTACATCACGCGCCTGGAGCAGTTCGAGTTCTACCCCGGGAGTATTAACGCCCTGCGCCGCCTGACCGCGGCCGGGTTCCCCCTGATCGTGGTCACCAACCAGTCCGCCGTCGGTCGCGGGTGGATTCCCGCCGCGGAGCTCGAGCGCATCCACGCCCACCTGCGGGCCTCCGTGGCCGGTGCCGGCGGCCGGATCCTCGACATCTTCGTCTGCCCGCACCGGCCTTCCGACGGCTGCGCCTGCCGCAAGCCCCTGCCCGGCCTGCTGCACGCGGCCGCCGCCGCCCACGGTATCGACTTCCGCTCGGCCGTCATGATCGGCGACAGCCACCGGGACATCGAGTGCGCCCGCAGAGCCGGCGTGGGGACGGCCATCCTCGTACGGACCGGCAACGGGGAACAGGCCGCGCGCGACCTTGCCGCGGCGGAAAACCGCCCGGACATCACGGTCGACGACCTCCCCCGCGCCGCCGACTGGCTCATCGCGAACCGGTCTCGATCCGCGGGCGGCCAGCCGGGGTAGGCCCGCCCCTGAGCGGCGTCGCCGCAGGCAGTGGGCACGACGGGGGATCGGGGGCGGCAGGGGTCGGGGGCGGATCAGGACTCGCTGTCGGGGGGCGCCGGCACCGGGATCTTGATGAACTCGACGCCTTCCTGCTTGAGCAGCTTTTCCTCCGCCTGAGTGCTGACGCCGCGGATGTTGCGCGGCTCGGCCGCCCCGTAGTGGATCTTCAACGCTTCCTTGGCGAAATCGCAGCCGACGTTGTCGAAGTTCTTGTTCACGTACTCGGCGACGTCCCGGGTGATCTGCGCCAGGGCGGCGGCCGGCGGGACGTCGGATTCGCGGGGTCGGACCGCCGGGGAGGTTTTGATGGCGAACCGGGAGGGCAGCCGCTCGACATCCGGGTCGTTGCAGACCGGGCAGGCGACCAGACCCTTTTTTTTCTGGCTGGCGAACGCGGTGCTGTCCTCGAACCACCCTTCGAAGGTGTGCCCGTTTCCGCAGGTGAGGTCGTAAGCGATCATCCGATCACAACATGGTTTGCGCCGTCGACGGCCCGGCCGCGGTTGGCGCTGGATTTAACGAAAAAGATGGTATATTTATCCTACAACTTACCATAGTCGAAGACGCTGCATTCGTCAATCCGCGCGGCACTCCCGCGACCGGTCGTGCGGTCGGTGCCGGCCGGGAATGTGTGGAGCGGGAAAAGGAATCGTCGGCATGAAACCCGTTGGTCTGTGTCTGTGCATCCTCGTCGCCGCGGGCGTTTTCTGCCCCGGCGGCGCGCCCGCGGCGGAGTCCGCTTATATCGTGGACGTCATCCGGGTGTCCGTTCGTTCGGGCCCCGCGGCCGATCAGAAATCCGTCGGGCTGGTCGAGAGCGGCAACCCGGTCGAGGTGCTCAAATCCGGCGATGAGTGGTCGCTGATCCGGCTGCCGGGCGGCGCCGAGGGCTACGTCCAGTCGCGCTATCTGACTTCCGCTGCGCCCACGAAATACCGCCTCGAGCAACTCCAGGAGAAGCAGCGCGCCCTCGCGGCCCAGGCGGCCGGGGTGGCGGAGGAAAATTCCCGGCTCAAGTCCGACATCGAGAGGTTGACCGTCGCGCAGAAAGAGCTGGAAGCCCTGCGCGCCGAGTTCGACCGCTTCCGCAGGGACGCGGCCGACGTCACCACACTGAAGGCCCGGCACGACGCCGTGGCGGCCGAACTGGCCGAGAGCCGGCAGAAGATCGCGGAGCTGGAAGCCCAGCCCGCCGAGATCCTCACCCTGGGAAACTTGTACTGGTTTCTCGGCGGCGCAGGGGTGCTGCTGGTCGGGGTTCTGACGGGCTTCAGCGTGAAGCGCCAGCGCCGATGGTTCTGATCTCCCCGGGCGTAACGACAGGGGGCTCCCCCCCGACGGCAATTCCAAGGCGCGTCCGCACGCCCGGCGCCTTTGCCAGGTCCCGACGGATCGGCGGATCAACCCTGTTCCGCCCACCGCAGGTGGGCGTCGTCGACGTCGTGCCATGACCATCCACCTCCTCGTCCCCCTCCTCGGGCTGCTGGCCCTTTCGGCGTGCTGCTCCGCGGCCGAGGCGGCCTGGCGGTCGATCGCCCGCTCGTCGCTCCCCCCGCACGCCGGACGCCTGCGCCTGCTGGCCGCCGACTTGGACCGCGACCCGCGTCAGATGCTGGCGGCCGTGTTCCTGGTCAAGCACACGGCAAACGTCGCCGCGGTCGCGGTCGCCACCCTCACGGCCTGGGACCTATCGCCCCGCTACGGGCTCGCTCTCAGCATCCTCGGCATGACGGCCGGCCTGCTGCTCGTGTCGGAGGTCCTGCCGGCGCGGCTTGCGGCGCACCATCGGCTGGCGACGGCCCGGGTCACGCTGCCGCTGCTATGGCTCGCTCGGCTGCTGCGGCCGCTGAGCGGTCTTCTGCACCGGCTTCCGGCGGCAGGCGAGCCGGCGGGCGGCGACAGCGTCACCGAAGCGGAGCTGCTCACGATGGTGGCGGCCGTGCACGGGGGCGACATCAAGGAACGCGAAAAACAACTGATCCACAACATTTTCGAGTTCGACGACACGCGCGTATCCGAGATCATGACCCCGCGGGCCGACATGTTCGTGGTGGACGCCGACCGGCCGCTCGACCTGGAGACGATTTTTCGTTCGAACTTCAGCCGGATCCCGGTGATCGAAGGGGACATCGACCGCATCGTCGGGATCCTGAACATCAAGGACCTGCTGCTGCACCAGGCCGGCCAGCGCCCGCCGGACCTGCGTGCGATCATGCGCGAGCCCTATGTCGTGCCCGAGCACAAGAAGCTGGACGCGCTGCTGCAGGGGTTCAAGCGCCGCAAGCAGCACATGGCCGTGGTGGTGGACGAGCACGGGGGGGTGTCCGGCCTGGTCACGCTCGAAGACGCCCTGGAGCAGATCGTCGGCGAAATCAGCGACGAGACGGACATCGACGAGCCGACGATCATCGCGACGCGGCCGGGAGAATGGCGGGTGCAGGGGAAGGCCGGGATCGACGAGGTGAATGCGGCCCTGCAGATGAGCATTCCGGACACAGGGGAGTACGACACGTTCTCCGGGTACATCCTCAGCCAGACCGGCCGGATCCCGAAGCAGTCGGAGGAGTTCGCGGTGGGAGGGTTTGCGGTGGTGGTCACGGCGCGGGCGGGCAACCGGATCCTGGAGTACCTGGTGCGGCGCACGCCGTCTCCGGATCCTCAGGAGATATCCGCCTCATAACGGCCAGGCGCAGAATGGCTGCGGGGCGGTCGGCACCCCGCCGCCGCCCCGCACGTGCACATCGGGGTAAACCCGCCGGGAGCTTACTTCAGGGCGTCCTTGAGGGATTTGCCGGCCACGAACTTCGGGGCCTTGGACGCGGCGATCTTGATCTCTTCGCCGGTCTGGGGGTTGCGCCCCTTGCGGGCCTTGCGCTTGGTGACCTTGAAGGTCCCGAAACCGACCAGGGTGACGGTGTCGCCCTTCTTCAGCGCCTTGGTGATGGTCTCCAAGATGCAGTCCACGGCCGCTTGGGCCTCTTTTTTCGTGCTGACGACGTTGCCGACTTCATTGATAAGATCTGCCTTGTTCATCGCTGTCTCCTTTTATTCGGTTATCTCTATGGTCAGGATCCGCTGGGCCTCTTGCAGCTGCAGTTATATGCTGTCTCGGCAGCTCTGACAGTACTTGCGGGGTGTGCCCCTGCCGATCCAGTGAAAATTCATGGTGTGCTTTTTGCCGCACTTGGGGCAGAGGCACTCCACCTTGGACTTGTCGTGATCCACAAAGAGGTCGGCGTCCTCAAGCGCCTCCTTGGGCGGCTTTCCTTTTTCCGATGTGCAGGTGACACTGCGTTTAACCGATGGCATGTCTCAAGCTCCGTCACTGACCGGCGTCGATCAGATATGGTCTAATGGTGGTCGTGTCATGGGGGGCCGCACCGTGCCGCCGGATCAGGTCCCGGTCAGTTTTTCCATGGCTTCGATGCGCGTCTTGCAGCGGATGCAGTGACGAGTCACGGGCCGGGCCTTCAGCCGTTCGACGGAGATATCCTCACCGCACGACTCGCATATCCCGTATACCCCTTCCTGGATATCATCCAGCGATTCGCGGATCTTGCGGATCAGCATGCTTTCGCGGCCGCGGATGCGGAGCGTGAAATTGCGCTCGGAGTCGAATACCGCACGGTCGAGCGGGTCGGGCAAAGCCTCGTCGCTTTCCCTGAGCCCGTCCACCGTGCTGCCCGCGTGCAGCAGCAGATCGTCCAGCCAGCGGGTCAGCAGGTCCTTGAAGAATTTGACGTCTTTTTCTTTCATGCCGTTCATTCCTGGTGCGAGATCGCCCCGCAGGGTTATCAAAAAGCGTGATCCCCGTCAACGTGCAAAAGGTCGCACACGGTTATTTTTCCGGGCCCGGATTCCGGGTCGGGCGGTGGCCGTTTGCGCGCGGGGGGAGACTCTATCCGGCCGGGATGCGCATGTCAATTCGTTTTGCGGGGCGGGGGCGTTTTGCACCGCGCCGGTTGACAGCACGGGGGTTGAAGGCCTATTACTCCGGCGGTTTTGGTGGATAGGTGTTTGGGGTTTCGTGTTTGTTGAGTGAGATGTCGTACCCAAGGAGAGAGTCCATGAGCGAGCACATCGATCGGGAGGCCGGATCGAGGCCGGCAGCGCCGGTTGAACGGCAGACGCAGACGCTGCGCAGGCGCACCGGTCGGCTGATCTGGAACCTCTTCCTGATCACCTTCGGCAGCGTCCTCTGCGCCTGCGCCATCAACGGCATCCTGATTCCGAACCGCTTCCTGGCCGGCGGCGTGAGCGGGTTGAGCCTGTTCATCTTCTACCTGGTCCCGGCCGTCCCGGTGGGCGTATCGAACTTCCTGCTGAACATTCCGCTTTTCGTGGTGGGCTGGCTGTTCGTGGGGCGGCGGTTTTTCTTCTACAGCCTGGCCGGCATGGTGATATTTTCCGCAGCCCTGCTGATTCCGGTCGCGCCCTTCCCCATCCGCGACCCCCTGCTCACCGCCCTGACGGCCGGCATCATCTCGGGCGTCGGCAGCGGCGTCATCCTCAAGTCCCTGGGGTCGGGCGGAGGGCTGGACATCCTGTCGGTGATCCTCTTCAAGCGGTTCTCCATCCGGATCGGCACCACCGTCATGGGGTTCAACTGCGCGCTGGTGGCGGCCTGCCTCTTCCGCTTCAACCTCGACACCGTGCTTTACGCGCTGATCTACCTCTTCGTGACATCGCAGCTCGTCAACATGGTCGTGACCGGCCTCAATCAACGCAAAGCCGTGATGGTGATGTCCCAGCACTGGGAGGAGATCGCGCACGAGATCATGGACACGATGCAGCGGGGGGTGACCCTCGTCAACGGGCAGGGCGGCTACACGGGCAACGAGCTGAAAATCCTATACTCCGTCATCACCTTCCAGGAGCTCTCACGCTTCAAGGAGCTGGTGCGGCAGCATGACCCGTCCGCTTTCGTGGTCGTGACCGAGACGCTCGAGGTGATGGGCAAGGGCGTCGGCAACCAGCCGCACTGGTAGCCGTTTTTCAACCCCCTGCGTTAAATTCGTTTCTCCGCTGTTTTTTTAGGGGATCTATACCGAATGGGGTAAGGCGTCGGCCAGGACCCGCTCGATCGCGCGGGTGAACTCGATGCCCGTGTGCGCCAGCGCGGCGGCGAAGCCGGCGTCCGGCGAGAGGCAGGGGTTGGCGTTGACCTCGAGGATCCACGGCTGCCCCTGCGCGTCCACCCGGAAATCCACTCGCGCGTACCCCCCCAGGCGAAACCCCGCCCAGCAGTCCAGCGCCAGCACCCGCAGCCGTTCTATCAGGGGCGCATCTCCGGTTGGGAAATCGAAGCGCCGCGGCGTGTGGTGAAACTCGTAGGACGCGGCGTCCCACTTGGCCCGGTAGCCCACGACCCGGGGCACGCCCGCGGCGTAGCCTTCGAACAGGATTTCGGCCGGCCGCAGCACCTCGGGTCCGGCCGGTCCGGCCAGCAGCGAGAGGTTGAACTCGCGCCCGTCAACGAAACGCTCGGCGAAGCAGGCGCCGCCGAGCTCCCGGGCGCGGCGCTCCAGGGCCGTGCGAGCCGTCTCCGCGTCCGCGCAGAGCTGCAGCGAGGCCTCGTCGATGCCGATCGACGCGTGCTCCCAGACCGACTTGACGATCCAGGGCGCGGCGGGGTCACCCCCGTTCGCGGCCGGTGCGGACACAGCCGGGAGGCCGGGCGGGAAGGGCCCGAGCCAGGCCGGGGTCGGCAGACCCAGCGCCCGCATGCGCTCCTTGGCCATGAGCTTGTGCGAGGTCGCCAGGACCGCCTCGGTCGGCGCGCCGGTGAAGCCGATCCGCAGGTGGTCGAGCAGCGCGGGCACGAAGTGGATCAGGCGTCCCGTGCCGTCCAGCGACTCCACGAAGTTGAAGGCGAGAGCGGGCCGCTCTTCCGCCAGCCGTGCGCGCAGCGCCGCGAGGTCGAGCGTGCAGGGCAACGGCCGGGCCTGGTGGCCGAGCGCGCGAGCGCGGCGCCGACCGCCTCGACCTGGACCAGCACGTCCTGCTCGTCCGGCGCGTCGGCGCCGGAGACCGCGTTGTGGAGGATGGCGATGCGCATGCTCAGCGGGGGGCGTTGGGCGCGGGGAGGCGGCGGCCGGCCGATCCCATGATGAGCGCGATCAGCGGTCGAAGGAGATGCCGGCGAGGCGACAGAGGATCGGCAGGTCGGAATGCTCGGGATGAAGCCCGGCAGCGGATTGACCTCCAGGAACTGCGGCCGGCCGCGGCCGTCGCAGCGGACGTCGACCCGCCCGCCGTCGCGGCAGCCCAGCACCCGCCAGGCGCCGCAGCGCCATCTCTTCGACCCGGCCGCTCAGCGGGTCGTCGGCGCCGCGCGCGAAGCGGTAGCGGACCAGCTCCTCGCACTGCTCCTTGTTCACGTAGGAGTAGACCTCGGCCTCGGCCGCGGGCAGGAGCTGGATCTCCATCGTGCCCAGCACCTGGGCCTCGGCCGCCGGTGCCCGTCATGCCGACGGTGAACTCCCGGCCGGAGAGGAACGTCTCGACCAGCACCGGCTGCCGGAACGGTCGCAAGCAGGCCGTCGCAGACCTCGGCAGAGCCTCGCGGTCGGACGATCTTCGACGCCGGCCGTGATGCCCTTGCTGGTGCCCTCGGCCACCGGCTTGGCGAAACAGGGGAAACGGCAGGTCGACTCGCGTCGACGTCGGCCGGGGTGCTCGACCAGGGCGAAATCGGGCGTGGGGATGCCCGCCTGCCGCACCACCGTCTTCGTCAGCCCCTTGTGCAGGGCCAGGCGACAGCACCAGCGGGTCGGAGAACGTGTAGGGGATGCTCGTACACGTCGAGGATCGCCGGCACCTGGGCCTCGCGGGCGACGCCGTGCAGCCCCTCGGCGATGTTGAACACCAGGTCCCAGCGGTCGCCGTGGGCCAGCCGCTCGACCAGCCGCTTGGCGTTGCCGATCCGGTCGGTCGTGTAGCCCAGTCCCTGCAGGGCGGCCTCGATGGCCTCGATGGTCTCGGGCCGGTCGAACTCGGCCGTCTCTTCTTCGCGAGTAGCCTTCGGCCAGGTAGTCGGTCCGCAAGTCGTAGGTCAAGCCGATCCCGCATGCACGAGACGTGCACCCGTCAGTTTCGCGATCACGGGTCCGGGTAGCGGTAGGTACCGCTCGCGGTAGTTCCGCAGCAGCAGGTCGTCGCCGTCGCGGCCGACGACGTAGTTCGGCTGCAAGGGGATCTTGCCGCCGCCGCCGGGGGCGTCGATCACGTAGTTGGGCACCGCGTAGCCGGTCGTGTGGCCGCGCAGCCCCTCGATGATCTCCAGGCCCTTCGACACGGGCGTGCGGAAATGGGCCGAGCCGGTGATCGGGTCGCACTGGTAGAGGTAGTACGGGCCGACCCGCATCATCAGCAGGCGGTGGACCAGCTGCTTCATCGTCTCGACGTTGTCGTTCACGCCCGCCAGCAGCACCGTCTGCGAGCCCAGCGGGATGCCGGCGTCGGCCAGCCGCGTGCAGGCCTGGAACGACTCGGGCGTGCATTCGTCGGGATGGAGGAAGTGCAGGCTCATCCACAGCGGATGGTGCTTGCGCAGCATCCGGCACAGCTCGGGCGTGATCCGCTGCGGCAGCACGGCGGCATCTTGGTGCCGATCCGCAGGAACTCGACGTGCGGAATCTCGCCGCAGCCGCGTCGAGAATCCAGTCCAGCCGCTCGTCGCTCAGGGCCAGCGGATCGCCGCCGGAAATGAGCACGTCGCGGATGGCCGGCGTGCGGCGGATGTAGTCGAACGCCTGCTCCAGCCGGGCCTCGCTGGGGCGATCGCGCCGTGCCCCACCACCCGCGAGCGGGTGCAGTAGCGGCAGTAGCTCGAGCAGAAGTCGGTCACCAGCAGCAGCACGCGGTCCGGATAGCGATGGACCAGGCCCGGCACGGGGCTGTCGCCGTCTTCGCCCAGCGGGTCGTCGGCCTCGCCGAGGCCGGTCGTGAACTCGGCCGTCGTGGGGATCACGGTCCGCCGCAGCGGCTGGCTGGCGTCGTCCCGGGACACCAGGCTCATGTAGTAGGGCGTGATGCTCACCGGGAGCATCGACTGGCATCTCGACGGCGGCGCGCTCGTCGTCGGACAGGATCAGCATCCGTTCGAGCTGATCCAGGTGGCGGATCCGGTTGCGGGCCTGCCACTGCCAGTCGTTCCAGTCTTTTTCGGTGGCAGTCGGGAAGAAAGTGCGGCGGAAAACGTTTGCCCGCGTGCTGAGCGAGGGCCTGGACTTGGGCACCGGGAAAACAGCTACGTTTCCGTGGGTGCGGGGGGCGATGTCGGGTAGGGGAACTAAGTTCTCCGGACAAGCGGTGGTACCGGGAGGCTCTTCTTCGCTTTCACCTGCCTGCTCACTGGCTGATCCCGGCAACGAGTGGGCGGCAGGATTCTGAAAACTGGCGGCGTCCTGTTTCATTGGATCTTAGGGTCTCCTTTCAATGGCTGGCGGGTCGGTGCGGTCTCATCCTAAAACGGTTGAAGCACACTCACGCTACGGCTCCCCTGGTCACGATCGTGTGTGGCGACCCCCTTCCGTTGCTGGTTTCCGCGGGCACCCGACGGCCCGACGCCGGCCGGAAATCCCTGCGGATGCGCCAATTCTGCATCCTTCATATGGTGTTTGGGTGGCGAACCTAATACAAGTAATCGTAGCTGTCAACAGAATAATTCAGCCTCCCCGCGACGCCTTTTCACAATGCTCTTAGCGGATTATAGCGTTTTTCCCCGAAGGTGCAAACAATTTCATCCCTTTGGGTCCCGGAGCGGAGCCAATCTCATCAGGGATTTATTGGTCATACGTGCGAAAACTTGAATCGGTGATGGCGGCGGGGTGAGACACCGGCGTGAGGCAAGGAGAGAATCCACCTGAGAACACGTCCGACGGCCGGATGCGGCGCTGCGGGCGCTGCGCCTGAAAGCGCTGGCTGCGCGTTTTCGGCGACCGGACTGTCTCCGCGACGCGTTGACGTTGAGGCAGGGCCGCGTCACCCCGGGAAATGCGCGCCCGGCGGCGATCTGCGGGAACCGCCGCGGGCGCGCCGCTCGGACTCAGCGCCGTTTCGGTTTCAACTTCGGTTTTGCTTTCACTTTTGCTTTTACTGCCACTTTGGTTTTCGCTTTCGCCTTGGCCGCCTTGGGCGAGCGCGCGGCCGACGGCGTCGGCTCCTCCCGGCGCGAACCGGGGCTCGGCTCGAGCGCCAGTTTGAGGACGTCCATCATCCGGTCCATGAAGTGGAACTCGATTTCCTTCTGCACCTTCTTGGGGATGTCCTCGAGGTCCTTCTGGTTTTCCTTCGGCATCAGGATCGTTTTGATGCCGGCCCGGTGCGCGGCGAGCACCTTTTCCTTGATGCCCCCCACCGGCAGGACCTGGCCGCGCAGCGTGATCTCGCCCGTCATCGCCAGATCCTTGAGCACGCGCCGGCGCGTGAGGAAGGAAACCATGGCCGTGAGCATGGTGACGCCGGCCGAGGGGCCGTCTTTCGGGATGGCGCCCGCGGGGATGTGGATGTGGAAATCCTGCCCTTCAAAATCCGTCTCCGGCAGGCCGAGCCGGGCGGCGTTCGTGCGGATGAAGCTCACGGCCGCCTGGGCCGACTCCTTCATCACGTCGCCCAACTGGCCGGTCAGGATCAGGCGGTTGGTGCCCTTCATGGCCGTGGCCTCCACGAAGAGGATGTCGCCGCCCGCCTGGGTCCAGGCGAGCCCGGTGGCGACCCCGGGGGTCGAGGTGCGCACGCGGGTTTCTCCGCTGATGCGCACCGGCCCGAGGTACTTGGACACGGACTGGATTTTGATCACTTCGGAGGCGGCGGCCCTCGGCGACCCGACTGGCGACGCCGCGGCAGATCGCGCCGATCTCGCGCTCGAAGTTGCGCAGGCCCGCCTCGCGCGTGTAACCCGAGATGATGTGGCGCAGCGCGCCGCGCGTGAAAATCGATCTGCCCGGGCTGGAGCCCGTTGGCCGAGCGCTGGCGTGGGATCAGGTGGCGCTCGGCGATGTGCAACCTTTTCGTCCTCGGTGTAGCCCGGCAGCTGCAGCACCTCCATGCGGTCCCGCAGCGCGGGCGGGATCGTGTCTAGGACGTTGGCCGTCGCGATGAACATGACCTTTGACAGGTCGAACGGGACGTCCAGATAGTGGTCCTGGAACGAGTGGTTCTGCTCCGGGTCCAGCACCTCGAGCAGCGCCGAGGACGGGTCCCCGCGGAAGTCCGCGCCCAGCTTGTCGATCTCGTCCAGCATGAAGACGGGGTTGGCCGACTCAGCGCGCCGGATGCCCTGGATCACCCGGCCCGGCAGCGCACCGACGTAGGTGCGGCGGTGGCCGCGGATTTCGGCTTCGTCGCGCACGCCGCCGAGCGACATGCGGTAGAACTTGCGGCCGAGGGCGCGCGCGATGGACTGGCCGAGCGATGTCTTGCCCGTGCCCGGCGGCCCCGCGAAGCACAGGATCGGCCCCTTGGAGTCCGGCTTGAGCTTGCGCACGGCCAGGTATTCGAGGATGCGCCGCTTGGGTTTTTCGAGCCCGTAGTGGTCGTCGTCCAGGATCCGGCGCGCGTGTTCGATGTCGAGCGTGTCCACGCTGGCCGTGTGCCAGGGCAGCGCCGTCAGCCAGTCCAGGAAGGTGGTCGCGACCGTGTACTCGGCCGAGGACGGGTGCATGCGCGCCAGCCGATCGAGCTCGCGCTCGGCCTCCTTCAGCGCCTCGGGCGGGAGCTGGGCGTCCCGGACCTTGGTGCGGTACTCCTCGACCTCCGCGCCGCTTTCCTCCTTCTCGCCGAGCTCGGTCTTGATGGCCTTGAGCTGCTCGCGCAGGTAGTACTCGCGCTGCTTTTTGTCCATGTCCTCCTTGACCTGGTCCTGGATCTTCTTGCCGAGCTCGAGGATTTCGATCTGCTTGTTGACGATGCGGGTGACCTCCTTGAGCCGGTCGGACACCGAGAGGGTCTCGAGCACCTTCTGCTTTTCCTCGGCGGTCGCGTTGAGGGAGGAGGCGACCATGTCGGCCAGGACCCCGGGCTCCTTGATCGACTGCGCCATGTACACGACTTCCGCCGGCAGCGTCGGCGAGGCCTGCACGATCCGGGCGAAGAGGTTGACGAGGTTGGCCATCAGCGCCTCGGTCTCGGGGCCGGGCTCGGACGCGTCGGTGAAGTGCTCGACGCTCGCCTGCCAGAAGGGCTTGCCCTCGACCTGCGTGAGCGCCTTCACCCGAAATCTGCCCAGGCCCTGGACGAGCAGCTGCGTGCGGTTTTCCTGGGTCTTGGCGAGTTTGAGAATCTGGGCGCTCGTGCCCATACCGGCGTAGCTCTCGGAGCGCGGCGGCCCGTCGTGGCCGGGCTCGGGCCGGGCGTACACCATGCCGATCATGCGGTCGCGGGACATGGCCTCGTCGATGAGCTGGATCGAGTCGGGCTGCATGACCAGCAGCGGGGTGACCATCTTGGGGAACAGCACGGAATCGGCGACCGGCAGGATGGGCAGCGTGTCAGGGATCTGGTTTGCAGACGGTCCGGGTTCCGTTGTCTTTTCCTCGGACATGTTCACCTCCGGGGGCTGCGGCAGGGCGGCCTGCCGTCAAGCTGAAAGCGTGTGTGCCGGGCCGGGGCCGCGGCGGCTAGTCTTGACTGATGGGGACCTTGTAGCTTTGGTCCATCGGCCGCTTGGCCAAGCGGATTTCGAGAAACCCATTGTGCGACGCGGCCGTCACCTTCTCCGGGTCGATCGGGGCGGGCAGGAAGAGGATGCGCTCGAAGCGGCCGTACTGGATCTCGGCCAGCCGGTAGGTGCAGCCCTCGCCGCCCGCGGAGGTCGCACGCTGACCCTGAATGCGCACGGCCTTGCTGCTGATCTCGACCTCGAGGTCGTCCTTGTCGACGCCGCCGATCTCGGCCAGGATGACGACCTCCGCGGCGGTTTCGTACATGTCCATGGGCGGCCGCCACATCCGTTCGGACAGGCGGAAGGAGGGGCCCATGTTCCCGAGCATGTCCTCCAGGGTCTTCTCGAACCTGGAGGACAGCTCGTCCAGGTCGTTCCCGAAGCGGATCTTGAAGTAATCCATGGTGGGTTCCTCGCCGGTTGAGGTTGGCTGAATCCTGCTATCACAACCGCGCAAGCCAAATCAAGTTGATCCCCGGCGGCCAGGGGGGCGCCGGGGATCAATAGCGACCGATGATTGAAAAGCAACTATCGGCATGCCACGGCGCCCGGAAACGTCGCAGAGGGCCGCAAGGCCGTTGAAAACCAAGTGTCGGCCCGTCAGCCAAGGCGCGCGGTCTGTTGGACAGCGCAGCATACGGATCCGTATGTAAGCATGTCCGACAGACCGCGCAACGCCGGATCACGGCCCGAGACGCCGGTTTTCAAAGCTTTTCAAAGGTCTTCGGGGGTGAAGGCGACGACCGCGTCGATCTCGGCGGCGTCGCAGAAGAGCATCGTCAGGCGGTCCAGTCCGAGGGCATTCCCCGCGCAGGGCGGCAGAGCGACGAGGGCGTCGAGGAAGCGCTGCGGCAGCCCGTGCGCCGGGCGGCCGTGGCGGCGTCGGAGGTCGAGCTCGGCCGCGAAGCGCCGCCGCTGCTCGGCCGGGTCGGTGAGCTCGCTGAACCCGTTGCAGAGCTCGAGCGCGCCGATGTAGAGCTCGAAGCGTTCGGCCACCGCGGGGTCCCCCGGTTTGAGGCGCGCCAGCGACCCGCAGGCGGCCGGGTAGTCGTGCAGGAACAGCGGCTGTTCGAGGCCGAGGTGAGGCTCCACCTCCAGCCCCATCAGGTCGTCGAACCGTCCCCGAGCCAGGGCGTCTTCCACCGTCAGGGACGCATGGCGGCGGAAGGCTTCGGCCACCGTCAGCCGCGGCCAGGGCGGCGTCAGGTCGATCCCGGCTCCCTGGTAGGTGAGCTCGTTGTTCACGCCGAGGCCCCGGGCCACGTGCCCGACGAGCTGCTCGGTCGTCGCCATGGCCTCCGCGTAGGTGTCCCCGGCGGCGTACCACTCGAGCAGGGTCATCTCCGGCAGGTGCCGGCGGCCGCGCTCGCCTTTGCGGAAGCACTTGCAGAGCTGGAAGATCCGCTCGAACCCGGCGGCGAGCAGCGGCTTCATGCAGATTTCGGGGGAGGGCTGCAGCACCCAGCCCTCCGAGCCGATCGGCTCGATGTGGGCCTCGGGCAGGGGCACGGGGATGCGCAGGGGCGTGTCGACCTCGAGGTAGCCCCGGTCGCGGAAGAACGCGCGGGTCAGGTGCAGGATCTCGGCCCGGCGCTGCAGGTTGGCGGATTTGCGGATGAGACCGGTCGGCGGCATGGTCTGCCCCTTTGCGTGCAGAGTGGCTGTCCTCGATATCATCCTCAAGCTCGGCCGAAAAGGCAACCGTTTCAAATGCCGTCGGGCATGGACGGCAGCTGCAGCTCGACCGGATCGGTCATGATCCCACCGCGCTCTTGAGCCGGTCGTCCGGTCGGGCTATGGTGGGGGGACGCTGCGAACCTGAACCGGAGCCCGGCATGAACCCATCTTTCGACGATTTACTCTCCGTCGTGCGCGAGGTCACCGAGCGGATCCCCTTCAACCGCGTGCTCGGACTCGTGATCGAGTCCCTGGAGCCGGACCGCGCCGCGGTGCGGCTGACCATGCGCGACGAGCTGATCGGGAACTTCATGCGGGGTTCGCTGCACGGGGGGGCCATCTCGACCACCCTCGACTATGTGGGCGGGCTGGTCGCCTTCCTGGGCGTGGTGAAAAAGCTGCCGGGCCGGTCGTTCGAGGCGATGACCGAACGCTTCGCCAAGATCGGCACGATCGACCTGCGCGTCGACTACCTGCGGCCGGGGCTTGGGGAGCACTTCATCGCGACCGGCTATGTGCTGCGCACCGGAAGCAAGGTGGCGGTGACCCGCATGGAGCTGCACAACGACGCGGGCCAGCTGATTGCGGTCGGCACGGGCGCCTACGTGGTGGCGTGAACGGGACGCGGACTTTTGCCATGGCCCGCTGCGCGCTCCATCCGGACACCGAAGCCCGCCTGCAGTGCATAAAGCACCAGACGTTCATGTGCCCGCGCTGTCTCGGCTGTCGGGACCCCGAGCTCTACTGCCGGCACCGGCCGGCCTGCCTGATCTGGTTCCTGCAGCGCGAGCGACGAAAGGAACACGATGCCGTGGATCGACCGTGACCGATGCCTTTCCCGCGAGGCGACGATGACCGCGTTGCTGCTGGCCTGGGTGGTGCTGAGCGGGTGCGCCGGGATCGCACCGGGCTCCACGTCGTGGTCGGACGCGCCCGACCCGCTGCCGATGGCAGCCGCCCGGGCCGCCGGCCCCGGCCCGGCCTCGTACGACGAGGCCCTGCGCATCTGGAAGACCCCGGAGGACATCGCCGCCTGGTCCGCCGCGCGCTTCGCCTACGACACCGACCGCGCGCTGCAGCTCTCCGAGACCGAGCGGCAGAAGGGGGCCGACCCGACGATCCTCGCTCCGGCCGAGCTGTTCGAGCGCACGACGGGCACCTGTCTGGACCTGGCGCGATTCGGCCTCGAAACCCTGCAGCGCATCGACCCGCAGTCCCGGCCGCGGTACCTGATGGTGGAGTTCGAGCCGCTGCAGCTGAAGGGCCGCACCCTGCGGCGGCACTGGCTGGTGAGTTTCCGCCGCGGCGACAGCGTCTATGTCTTCTCGGATTCGAAGCGCCCGTGGCTGGTGGCCGGGCCGTACGAATCCGTCGACGCCTTCATCCTGGAGTACGAGCGTTACCGGGGAAGACCCGTCGTCCGCTTCTACGAGACGGACTCCTACCGCCGCCGGCTTCACCAGACCCGCACGGTCGTCCCGTAACCCCCGCGGTCGAAATTTCCGTGGGAGCGGCTTTCCAGCCGCGATCGGTCCAACGCAGAGGCATCGCGGCTGGAAAGCCGCTCCCACAATAAGCGATCGTACTGGCCGATAACGTGACGCCAGGCGACATGGCCCGCTGAACCCTGAACCCCGAACCCATCCTCCAAACACCAACTATCCAAACACCCAAATACCCAACCCCCCAACCCCCCAAATATCTTCCCTCCGCCCCGGCTCCTTGAACCCCCTCGCCAAATCTGATTTAATGCGCCATCCACCGGGGAGGCCACGTGAATCGAAAGCGGGCATTGATAGGTGCGTTCCTGCTGCTGCTGGCGGGCGTCGGGGCGTTGGTCTACTGGGGGCAACAGCTCCGCCGGGGCACCGAGCTCTACTACTCGGGCACCATCGAAGCCGTCCAGTCCAACCTCGCTTTCCAGGTCGGTGGTCGGGTGCAGTCGGTCACGGCCGACGAGGGTCAGGCGGCCGTGGCGGGTGAGGTCCTCGCCGTTCTGGACCACCGCGAGCTCGGGGCGCTGCGCGACCAGGCCGCGGCCAATCTTGTGCGGGCCGAGCAGGGCCTGCGGCAGCTCGAAACCGTGCTCGCCGTCAGCCGCCACGTGCTCCCGGCCGAGGTCGAGCGGGCGGGCGCCGCCGTGGACGCCCTCCGGGCGCAGGGGCATGCGGCCGAGTCCGGCCTGCGCTCCCAGGACGTGGAGCGCGCGCGTCTGGCGGCCGAGTCCACCCGGGTGGCGCTCGACAACGCGCGTCGGGACAAACAACGCTACGACGAGCTTTTCAGCCGTGGGGTGGTGGCCGAGCGCGTGCGCGACACCTACTCCCTTCAGTTCGAGACCGCGCTGCGCGAGCACCAGCGCGCGCTCGAGGCCTACGCCCAGGCGCGGGAGGGCTTCCGCCGCGAGGACATCGACGCCGCGCGCGCGCGCCTGGCCGAGGGCGAGGCCGCGCTGCGGCTCGCACGCAGCAACCTGCAGAAGATCGAGGCCTCGGAGAGCGACGTGGAGGCCGCCCGCGCGCAGGTGGCCGCGGTTGCCGCGGCGCTCCGGGTGGCCGAGGTCCAGCTCGACCACGCCGTGCTCAAGGCCCCCTACGCCGGCATCATCCTCAGCCGCGGCGTCGAGCCCGGGGAGGTGGTCGCGCCCAACCAGGAGGTGCTGTCGATCGCCGACCTCTCCACGGTGGACCTGAAGGTGTTCGTGGAGGAGACCGAGATCGGCCGGGTCAGGCCCGGGCAGGCCGTCGAGATCCGCATCGACACCTTCCCGGACAAGCGGTACGCCGGCCGGGTGGCCTACGTCTCGCCGCAGGCCGAGTTCACGCCCAAGATTATCCAGACCCAGAAGGAGCGGGTCAAGCTCGTCTTCCTGGTCAAGATCCACGTGGCCAACCCCGACCACGAACTCAAGCCCGGGATACCCGCCGATGCCTGGTTCCGCTGACGGTCCGGCCGCCGACGGGGCCCCGGCCGACATGGCCTCGGTCTCCGGGGTCACGCGCACCTTCGGCCGGCTGACGGCGGTCGCCGACGTCTCCTTCCGCGTGCCGCAGGGGCAAATCGTCGGCCTGGTCGGCTCCGACGGCGCGGGCAAGACCACGCTGTTGCGCATGATCGCGACGATGATCCCGCCGAGCGCCGGGCGCATCCGCGTGGGCGGTTTGGACGTGGTCGCCGAACGCGCCCGCGTCAAGGAACTGATCGGGTACATGCCGCAGCGCTTCGCGCTCTACCCCGACCTGACCGTGGACGAGAACCTCGGCTTCTGCATGGACGTCTACGGGGTGACCGGCCCCGAGCGGCGCCGCCGCCGGGAGCGCTTCCTCGGGTTCTCCAACCTGCTGCCGTTCGTCGACCGGCGCGCGGCCGACCTCTCGGGCGGGATGAAGCAGAAGCTCGGTCTGGCCTGCGTGCTCGTGCACCGGCCGCGTTTCCTCGTGCTGGACGAGCCCACCAACGGCGTCGACCCGGTGTCGCGCCGGGAGTTCTGGCGCATCCTCGCGGACATGCGCGCGGAGGGCATGTCCGTTCTCGTGGCCACGGCCTATCTGGACGAGGGCGAGCTCTGCGACCGGCTGCTGATCATGCACACCGGCCGTCTCCTGGCCGACGCGGCACCGGCCGAGGTGCGCGCGGGCCACACGGACCTCGAGCAGGCCATGATCGACCGCATCCGCGCGGCGGACGAGGGGCTCTCGCACGATGCCTTCGGAGCATGACGCCGTCGTCGTGACCGACCTGGTCAAGCGCTTCGGCCGTTTCACGGCCGTGGACGGGATCAGCTTCGCCGTGCGCACCGGCGAGATCTTCGGCTTCCTGGGGCCCAACGGCGCCGGCAAGTCCACGACCATCCGTATGCTCTGCGGGATCATCGCGCCCACCAGCGGCGGCGGCCGGGTTGCCGGCTTCGACCTCGTGCGCGAGCCCGAGCGGGTCAAGCAGGCGATCGGCTACATGTCCCAGCGCTTTTCGCTCTACCCGGACCTGACGCCCTTCGAGAACGTCCGCTTCTACCTCGGCATCTACGACGTGCCCGCGGCCGAGTGGGCCGAGCGCGTCGACTGGGTGTTCGCGATGACCCGCCTCCAGGAGGTGCGCGACCGCCCGACGCGCGAGCTGCCGCCGGGCTGGCGCCAGCGGCTGGCGCTCGGCTGCGCGCTGCTGCACCGCCCGCGCCTGCTCTTCCTCGACGAGCCCACCTCCGGGGTCGACCCGATCACCCGCCGGCGGTTCTGGGACTTCATCCGGCGACTGACGGCCGGGGGGGTCACGGTCTTCGTGACCACGCACTACATGGACGAGGCGCGCCACTGCAACCGGGTGGTGATGATCAACGCCGGCCGGATCGTGGCCGGCGGGACGCCGGCTGAGATCGTGGCGCGCGCCCTCCCGGGGCAACCGGGGGCCGACCTGAACGATGCCTTCGTCGCCCTGATGGGCCGGGGGGCCGCGTGAACCCGCGCCGCATCCGAGCCGTCGCGCGCAAGGAAACCTTCCATGTCCTGCGGGACTTCCGCAGCCTCTACCTCGCCTTCGCGATCCCGCTGCTGCTCATCCTGCTCTTCGGCTACGCGCTCAGCCTGGACGTGGAACACCTCGCGACGGCCGTGGTCGACCACGACCGCACCCCCGAGAGCCGCGACTTCGTCCGCCGCCTGGACGCCTCGGTCGGCTTCGACGTGATCGCCCACCCGCCCACGACCGCCGCGCTGACCGAGCTGCTCGACGGCAACCGGGTGGTGCTCGGAATCGTTATCCCGCCCGGCTGGGGCGCGGATCTCAAGGCCGGCCGCCCCGGAGCGTTGCAGGTGGTCATCGACGGCAGCGACCCCAACACGGGCGGCAACGCGCGGGCGTTCGTCACGACCGTGATCGCGCAGGCGAACCAGCGCAGCCTGCTCGCGGCCCTCAACCGCCTCGGCCGCGGGCCCATGCGGCCGCCGGTCGAGGGGCGCGTGCGCGTCTGGTTCAACGAAGACCTGGAAAGCCGCAACTTCATCGTCCCCGGCATGATCGCGGTCATCATCATGATCGTCGGGGCGCTGCTGACCTCGATGGTGATCGCCCGCGAGGTCGAGAACGGCACCATGGAGACGATCCGCGCGCTGCCGGTGACGGCGGGCGAGTTCCTTCTGGGCAAGGCGGCGCCGTATTTCGTCATCGCGCTCGTCGACGTGCTGCTGTCGATCCTGATGGGGCAGCTGCTCTTCGGGGTGGTCATGAAGGCGGGGTTCTGGCTGATGATCCTCGCCTCGACCCTCTACATCCTGGTGGCGCTCGGCATCGGGCTGCTGATCTCGGTGCTGACCCGCTCGCAGCTGGTGGCCAACCAGGTGGCGGTGCTCGCGACCTACCTGCCCTCGCTGCTGCTCTCCGACTTTGTCTTCCCCCAGCACAACATGCCCGCGGCGCTGCAGGGGGTCTCGCGGCTCGTGCCCGCCACCTACTACATCGACATCCTGAACGGGCTTTACCTGCGGGACCTCGGGCTGGAGCGGCTGTGGCCGAGCTTTCTCATCCTGGCGGCAATGGCCGCGCTGGTGGCGGCGCTCAACGTGCGCGCGCTGCGGAAGGAAGGGCTCTGACATGCGCTGGACCCGCGTGCGCGAGCTGGTGCGCAAGGAGTTCATCCAGCTCTTCCGGGACCGCAAGAACCGGCCGCTGCTGATCATCGCGCCGCTCGTGCAGATGATCCTCTTCGGCTACGTCGTCTCGACCGACGTGCGTGACGTGAGCCTCGCGCTGATCGACCAGGCGCGGACCCCGGAGAGCCGGCGGCTGATCGACGCTTTCGACGGCAACCCCACCTTCCGGGTCGCGCGCGTGCTCGATCGCCCCCGGGAGCTGGACCGCCTGCTGCTCGAGCGCCGGGTCGACCTCGGCCTGCAGATCCCGCCCGATTTCAGCGCGCGCATCCGGAGCGGGGAGACGGCCGAGGTGCAGTTGATCGTGGACGGCAGCATGAGCAACATGGCCGCCGTGCGCATCGCCTACGCGACCGGCGTGATCGACGCCTTCAACGCGCAGCTCCTGCGGGAGCTCCATCCCGCGCGGATCGACTATGGGGAGATCGACGGCCGGGTGCGCACCTGGTACAACCCCAACCTGGACAGCCGCCCCTTCTACGTGCCCGGGATCGTGGCTTTCCTCGTGATGCTGCTCTCGCTCCTGTTCACCTCGATGGCCGTGGTGCGCGAGAAGGAGGCCGGCACCATGGAGCAGCTGATCGTGACGCCGCTGCGGCCGAGCGAGTTCATCCTCGGCAAGACCATCCCCTTCATCCTGATCGCGCAGGCGCAGATGGTCATGGTGGTCCTCTTCGCACGTTTCTGGTTCGACGTCCCGATGGCCGGCAGCGCGCCGCTGCTCCTGGCGGCGAGCTCGGTTTTCCTGCTGAGCACCCTCGGGATCGGGCTGTTGATCTCCACCGTCTCCCGCACCCAGTCCCAGGCCATGATGACGAACTTCTTCTTCATCCTGCCCTTTTTCATGCTGAGCGGCTTCGTCTTCCCGATCGCCAACATGCCCGTCCCCGTGCAGTGGCTGACCCACCTCAACCCCCTGAGCCACTTCCTCGTCATCATCCGCGGGATCTACCTGAAGGGCACCGGGTTCGCCGTCCTCTGGCCGCAGTTCCTCGAACTGGCGGTGCTCGGGCTGGCGGTCTTCGCGCTGGCCATTCGCCGGTTTCGCAAGCGCATCGATTGAGCGGTGGACGGCTTCACCTGAAAAGGGACTGAGTACGGTCGTGAATCGGAACGAACCATGACGGTCGAACACCTCATCGAAACCTACGGTGTGCTGGGCGTGTTTGTCGGCACCTTCTTCGAGGGGGAGACCGTCGTCATTCTGGCCGCATTCGCCGCCCACCAGGGGTATCTCCCCCTGTGGCACGTGGGGCTGGCGGCGATTGCCGGCGCCTGCCTGGGGGACCAGATGTATTTCTACCTGGGCCGCTGGCAGGGTCGGACCTTTCTGGCGCGGCGGCCTGCCTGGCAGGGGCGCGTGGCAAAGGCCACCCGACTGCTCGAGCGATTCCACGTCTGGATCATACCGTTCATCCGGTATCTCTACGGCCTGCGATCGGTGCTGTGCTTCACCATCGGGATGAGCCGGGTGTCGAGTGCGACGTTCGCCGTTCTGAACGCGGCCGGGGTGGCGGTCTGGGCCGTGTTGACCTGCCTCGGCGGCTACTACCTGGGGCGGGCCATGCAGGCGGTCATGGACGACGCCAAGAAATACGAGCTCGCGGTCGCGGGAGTGATCATCGCAGTGGGTCTCACGACCTGGGTCATCCGCCGGCCTTGGCGGCGGAAGCCGTGACCCGGCAGATCACTCCATCCATCGAGGGGGCGGTTGCCCTGCGGGGACCGAATACCCATCTTGCCTTCCAAGTGCTATAAGCAGTGATGTGGGGAAGAAGCGTAAACCGGCTCCCTACCCGGTTGATCCCTTTTTCTGTGGGAGAGGCGTTCAGCTTCGATCATCGCGGCTGGAAAGCCGCTCCCACAGAAAAATGGCCGGCCTGCCGAACTAACAGTGCCGAGCGCAGAGTGTGCAGTAACCTCAGCAGACTCATTATCGTTTCAGCCGCCCCGAAAGAGGACGCATGGCCGACACGGACCTGGAACAGCTGCGAATCAAGAAGCCCGCGCTGAGGCCGGGGAGCAGGCGGACGAAGCGGATCGCATGGGTGGTGCTGTTGGCCGCTGCGCTGGCAGCGGCCGTGGTGTTTTATCGGCAGGGCTGGCTGACCCCTGCGCTGGAAGTGCAGACGGCGGTCGTGCAGCGGATCTTCCCCGCGCAGACATTTACCCTGCTGAACGCGAGCGGGTACGTGGTGGCCGACCGCAAGTCGGCGGTCGCCTCGAAGCTGACCGGCCGGATCGTCTACCTTGGCGTCGAAGAAGGCAGCCGGGTCCGCGCGGGCGATATCATCGCGCGGCTCGAGAGCCGGGACACGGCCGCCGCGCGCGAGCGCGCCGCCCAGAACGTCCAGGTGGCGCGCCACAACCTCGAGCAGGCGCAGGCCGAGCTGGTGAACGCCACGCTGGACTACGAGCGCAAGCGCTCGCTCGTGGAGCGGGGGACCATTGCGCGTGCGGCCTTCGACACGGCCGAGGCGCGCTTCCGCACCGCGCGCGCGGCCGTGGAGGCGCTGACCGCGGCCGGGAACGCGGCCCGGGCGGCCCTGCAGGAGGCGGAGGTCCAGCTCGACTACGCCAACATCCGCGCGCCCTTCGACGCGGTCGTGCTCACCAAGAACGCCGACGTGGGCGACATCGTGACGCCGCTCGCGGCCACCGCCGACGCCAAGGCCGCCGTCGTGACGGTGGCGGACATGGGCTCGCTCATCGCTGAGGTGGACGTGTCCGAGTCGAACATCGCCCAGGTGCGGGTCGGCCAGCCCTGCGAGATCCGCCTGGACGCCTTCCCGGACGCCCGCTTCCCCGGCCGGGTGCACATGATCCTGCCCACGGCCGACCGCGCCAAGGCCTCGGTCACCGTGAAGGTCGCCTTCCGCGAGCTCGACCCCTCCGTGCTGCCCGAGATGAGCGTCAAGGTGGCCTTTCTCGCGCGCGAGCCCGCGGCCGACGAACGGACCGCGTTCACGGCCGTCCCGGCCGCGGCCGTCGTCTCCGGCAACGGGGGGGAATGCGTCTTCGTCGTCGCGGGCGACCGGCTGAGCGAAACCCGCGTCACCGTCGGACGTCGGGCCGGCAGCCTGCGCGAGCTCCTGGAGGGCCCGGCCGTCGGCACGCGCGTGGCGACCGGCCCCGCGGACCGCCTGCGGGACGGCGCGCGAATCTCCGCGGCCAAACCGTGATGGACGCCCCCCCGCCCGTCATCGTCGAGCTCCGCGACGTCTGCAAATCCTACCGCCGCGGGACCCAGCTCATCCCGGTCCTGGAGGGGATTTCGCTCTCGATCGCGCAGGGGGAGTTCCTGGCTCTGATGGGTCCCTCGGGCTCCGGCAAGAGCACCCTGCTCAACCTCATCGCCGGTCTGGACCAGGCGGACCGCGGATCGATCACGGTCGGAGGGGTCGACATCACCTCGCTGTCCGAAGGCGAGCTCGCCGCCTGGCGCGCCGCGCACGTCGGGTTCGTCTTCCAGTTCTACAACCTCATCCCGGTCCTGACCGCGCTCGAAAACGTGGAGTTGCCGCTCGTGCTGACGGGCCTGTCCCGGCGCGAGCGCCGCGAGCACGCGCGTACAGTGCTGCGGCTGGTCGGGCTCGAGGACCGCATGGACCACGCACCGCGCCAGCTCTCGGGCGGGCAGCAGCAGCGGGTGGCCATCGCGCGCGCGCTCGCGGCCGACCCGACCCTGATCGTGGCCGATGAGCCCACGGGCGACCTCGACCGGGTCTCGGCCGAGGAGGTGCTCGTCCTGATGGAGCGGCTCTGCCGAGAGCTCGGCAAGACCATCATCATGGTGACCCACGACCCGCGCGCGGCCCGGCGGGCGGCGCGCATCAAACACCTGGACAAGGGTGTGCTCACCGATGATCTGGAAGCTGCTCTTCCGGAATGCGTTTAGGCACCGGCTGCGCGCGGCGCTGACGGTCTTCGGCGTGGCCGTGGCCGTGCTCGCCTTCGGCCTGCTGCAGACGCTGGTCGACGCCTGGCACGCCGGGGCCTCCGCCGCGGCCGCCAACCGCCTGGTCACGCGCAGCGCCATCAGCCTCACCTTCTCGCTCCCGATCGCCTACATGGGCAAGATCCGCGCGGTCGAAGGCGTCCGGGCGGTCTCCCACATGAGCTGGTTCGGCGGCATCTACATCGACCGCAAGAACTTCTTCCCCAACTTCGCGGTCGAGCCCCGGAGCTTCCTCGAGGTCTACCCGGAGTTCCAGCTCCCCGAGGGCGAGCGCGACGCCTTCCTGAAGGACCGCAAGGGCTGCCTGGTCGGGCGCGCGCTCGCCGAGCGCTTCGGCTGGGCGGTCGGGGATGCGGTCACGCTCAAGGGGACCATCTACTCCGGGGAGTGGCCGCTGACGGTGCGCGGCATCTACCGCGGCCGCGACCGGGGCACCGACGAGAGCCAGTTTTTTTTCCACTACGACTACCTGAACGAACGGCTGAAGGACCGCTATCCCCGGCGCGCCAACCAGGTCGGCGTCATCGTGATCGAGATCCGATCGGCCGACCAGGCACCGGAGGTCTCCGCGGCCGTGGACGCGCTGTTCCGCAACTCGCTCGCCGAGACCCTGACCGAGACCGAGCGCGCGTTTCAGCTGGGCTTCGTCGCCATGAGCGCGACCATCCTCACCGCGATCCGCCTGGTGTCGCTGGTGATCATCGTCATCATCATGGCCGTGGTCGCCAACACCATGGTCATGTCCGTGCGCGAGCGCATGCGCGAGTTCGCGGTCTTCAAGACGCTCGGCTACGGCGGCGGGACCCTGGCCGGCCTCATCCTGGGCGAGTCGCTGCTGATCTGCGCGACGGGCGGCGCGCTCGGGGTTGCTGCGACCTACCCCGCGCTGCAGCTCCTGGCGGGCTACGTGTCCGTCATCTTCCCGGTGCTGGACCTGAGCGCGACCACTCTTTGGCTCGACGGAGCGGCGGTGCTGGCGGTCGCGCTCACGGCGGCCGCCGTGCCCATCCGCAAGGCGGTGACGGTGCGGATCGTGGATGCGCTGGGGCGGGTGGCGTAGGATAAAACTGGGGGTCAGGGTTCGGGGTTCAGGGGGGAACGGCCGCGGTTACGGATGCCGCGTTTGGGTCGTATGTTCATTGTGGGAGCGGCATCCTGCCGCGATATCGATCGAGGCGGGACGCCTCTCCCACACCTGGCGATGGACCGGCTGCCTGTCAGTTGCTGAACCCTGAACCCCGACCCCTGAACCCTTCAGTTGGGATCGAGCATCCAGCATGAAATTGCTCTTAGCCTACAGCCTCCGCAACCTCCTCGCCCGGCGCCTGACCACGGCGCTCACCGCCGGCGGCATGGCGCTGGTGGTGTTCGCCTTTACGGCCATCCTGATGCTGGCCGAGGGGCTCGAGCGCACCCTGGTCGACTCCGGGTCGCCCGACAACGTCGTGGTGATCCGCAAGTCCGCCGCCTCCGAGGTCCAGAGCGTCGTGGGGCGGACCGAGGCCGGGATCGTCGAGACCCAGGCGGAGGTCGCGGCCGGCCCCGACGGCCGCCCGCTGGCGGCGCGCGAGGTGGTGGTGCTGATCAACCTGCGCAAGCGGGGCTCGGGCTCCAGTTCCAACGTCACAATCCGCGGGATATCGGCCGCCTCGCTCGCCATGCGGCCGCAGGTCCGCATGCTGGCCGGGCGGCTGCCGCGGCCGGGCCTGGCCGAGATCGCGGTCGGCCAGGGGGTCGCCGCGCGGTTCGAGGACGCCGAGTTCGGCCGCACCATCGGCTTCGCCGCCCGCGAGTGGGCCGTCGTGGGGGTGTTTGACGCCGGCAACACCGGCTTCAGCTCGGAAATCTGGGGGGACGTCGAACAGCTCATGCAGGCGTTCCGCCGCGTGTCCTTCTCCTCGGTCATCCTCCGCCTGCGGCACCCGGACGACTTCGCCGGAATGAAGGCCCGCCTCGAAGGCGACCCGCGGCTGCAGGTCGAGGCCAAGCGCGAGATCGACTACTACCGCGACCAGTCGGAGGCGACCGCGACCTTCCTGCGGATCCTCGGCACCGCGCTGACCATTATCTTCTCGGTCGGTGCGGTCGTCGGCGCCATGATCACCATGTACGCCGCCGTGGCCACCCGCACGGCCGAGATCGGGACCTTGCGGGCGCTCGGGTTCCGGCGCACGGCCGTCCTGGCGGCCTTCCTGGCCGAGGCGCTGCTCCTGGGACTGCTCGGCGGGGTCGCCGGCTTGGCGCTCGCTTCCGGGCTGCAGGCCTTCTCGGTCTCGACCACGAACTTTCAGACCTTCGCCGAACTGGCCTTCCGCTTCACCCTCAGCCCCGCAATCGCCTTCGAAGGCATCGGGTTCGCTTTAGGCATGGGGCTCGCGGGCGGGGCGCTGCCGGCCGTGCGTGCGGCGCGCATGAACATCGTGGAGGCGCTGCGGGAGGCGTGAACGAAAGCGGGGGACCGAGTCCGCCTGATGGATTCAGCGGGATGATAAGCGTTGGGAATCACAATACGCTTTCCGAATGGTCGACAGCAGGTCTCCTAAAACACAGGCCTTGTCCAGGTAGCCCCAGGCACCGCTTTGCCTCATCTTGTTACCGTAATCGCATTCTTCATAGGCGGACATCCCTATGATCTTCAAATCCGGGAACATAGAGGCAATTCTCTTTGTAGCATCGATGCCATCAATAAAGGGCATTCTGATGTCGATCAATAGAATGTCCGGTCTGTGAGCTTTAACCTGCTCGATAGCCGACCATCCGTTCTCGGCTTCGGCAACGACCGCCATGTCATTTTGAAGCCTGAGCATCATGCAGACATTGTTGCGATACATCGTACTGTCGTCGGCTACGACAATACGGATTCTGTGGGTGGTTTCCATTCTATCACCCCCGGCTCAATGTGGGCTCGGTGATGCTACGCAGATTTAACTTCTGAAGGCTTGGCCAAGAGGGCCACCGGCAGGCAGCCTCTCATGTATCGTAGCTACATGCACCCACGGATTGCAGAAACGAGTTCTGACGCAGCGCACCCCTTGGTTTTGTATTCCGCCGCCCCGGCCTCCATCATCGCCTGCGCGCGTTCCTGATCCTCGTACATGGAAAGGCCGATGATCCGGATATCCGGGTACTCCCGATGAATGATCCGCGTTGCCTCGATTCCATTAACCCTGGGCATGCCGATGTCCATCAAGATGACGTCCGGCTTAACCTTCCCGGCCAGATCGATCGCCTCCTGGCCATCCACAGCATGGCCGACCACCTTGAGATCCGCCTTTTTATTCAACATCCGGGCCAGGCCGTCAGCGAAAAGGGTGTGGTCATCGGCGAGCAGAACCCGAATAACCGCCCCGGGCTCAGCGGCCGTTTTTTTCGTGCCGCTGCCGGTCATCGAAGGCTTAGGGCGGGCGCAAAGCGGCAAAGTCAACACTTCACGAGCTGGTACGATGAGTGTGAAGCGGCTGCCTTTGCCGGGGGCGCTGTCGATTTCGAGCCTGCCCCCGATCAAGCCGATCCGCTCTCGGACGCTGAACAATCCGAATCCTCCTTCTTCCCCCGGAGGTTTCAATTGGCAGAGATCGAAACCTGCTCCTTCATCGCTAACGGCAATCTGCAACTCGGTCCCGTTCGCTTGATTAATGGTCACCCGAGCGCTGTGTACCTTGGAATGCTTGACGGCATTGAACACCAGCTCGCGCACCGACTCGAAGACCAGAATCTTCGCATCCTCGGGCAACTCGGGTTGGGCTTCAATCGAAAGGTGCACGCTGAATTTGTGCTTAACCCGCATCCAACGGACCAACCACTCCAGCCCGGCTAACAGTCCCGCCTCGTGCAAGATGGGCGGGCTGAGTTCGGCGCTCAATGAACGCGACAACTGCACTGATTCAGAGATTATTTGTTCGATATCGTTGGTGGCCTGCATGCGCTCGACGTCGCCGACCAGTTCAGCGATGCCTCCCAGCCGCATTTTTGCAGAAAGCAGGTGCTGTTGGAGGCCGTCGTGCAAAAGTTGAGACAGACGCTTGCGCTCGCGCTGCTCGGCCAGGGTCAGCTCGCCCGCCAGCAGGCGCAGCTTTTTTGCCCGCGATTCCAGCTCATCGTTTGCCAGCCCGAGTTCGTCGATTTTGACGGCCAGCTCGAATGTGCGTTCGCTGACCTTCTGCTCCATCTCTGCGTTCGCTTTGAGTAACGCCGCCTCCGCCTGGCGGCGCGCGCTGATATCCACCATCATGACGCGACATTCCTGCCCGTCCTGCGAAACGGTGGCCGTGATGTGCGCGTTGAGCGGCACCTTCCCATCCTTCAGGAGCGCCACCTCGCATATCTCCGTTGTCTGGTTCGCAAATACTTTTTCCAGAAAGGCATAGAATCCGGCCCGGTCCGGCTCGCCGACAAAAACCCCGAAACGCCGGCCTATCAACCGGGCGCGCTCCACTCCCAGAACACTCGCCCCGGTCAGATTCACCTGGCGGACCGCCCCGTCGCGGCCAAGGGTCAGGTAGCCCACCGGCGCAAATTCGTAGAGGTCGGTGTACTTTCCCAAGGCCGCCTCGAGATCTGCGCGCGCCTGCACAAGCTCCTCGTTTTGCATCTCCAACTCGAGCTGGTGCACTCCCAGTTCGTGCACGAGACGCTGCAAATCGTTATCTGTCCGCGCCGGGACGCTTTTCACAGGATCCGCCCGCAGCCGCCCTTCAGCGCGGCGACGCAGTTCACCGGAGTCCGCTGTTGGGTTTTTGTCTTTTTTCATGCCGTCCCTTTTTCCAATCTTTTTTCCGCCCCAGCCAAAGTCTGCCGCAGACGGGTCTCCAACGTCTTGGCCTCGGTGATGTTCGAAAAAGTGATGACCACGCCGTCGATCCGGTTCTCCATGGTGCGGTAAGGCATGATGCGCAATAAAAACCAACGCCCGTCGTGGGTGGCGACCTGCTTCTCGATGAAGACCAGGGTCCGCAGCACCTCCCGCGCATCTGCAGCCAGCCCTGGATAGTCCAGGTCGGTGGTGAGGTCGGTGACGGGGCGGCCCGCGTCGCCGGCGATCAACTTGATGATGCTCGCGGTCTGGGTGGTGAACCGGCGCACGTTGAGAGCGTTGTCCAGAAAGAGGGTGGCGATGTCGGTGCTGTCGAGCAGGTTCTTCATGTCGTTGTTGCCCTGCGACAGCTCGTCCACCTTGGCCTGCAGTTCATGGTTGACCGTCTGCAGTTCTTCGTTGAGCGACTGCATCTCCTCCTTGGAGGTGGTCAGCTCCTCGTTGGTGCTCTGCAGTTCTTCGTTGGTGGACTGCAGTTCCTCGTTGGCGGATTTGAGCTCTTCCTGGGAGGTCTGCATCTCTTCGCGGCAGGTCTGGATCTCCTCGCGGGCCTCCTGCAGTTCACGCTCCAGCGCCGCCAGGCTACCGCTGCGGCCGGAAGCCCGTGGGGTTTTGCCCGCAGCCTTGGTTTCAGGGGGTGTGGCCACGTCCGTAAAGACGACCATCACCATCCCCTGCAGGGCCGCAGGCTCGGAGATCGGCTGGACGGTGACATCCACGGTCTGAACCCCGCCGTTGGTCCCCACTTTCACGCCCTTCAGGCGGGCCGTGCGCTTTTTGCCGCAGCGCCTTCTGACAGGCGTTGCTCAGCTCGTAGCGCAGCCCCTCGCGCGCCATGGCGAAGATGTTCCAGTTGGCCTTGCCCGCCGCCGGCTCCAGGTAGTTGCCCGTGCGCCCGCTGATGTAGAGGATGTCGCCCTTGTCGTTCGTCAGCACGGCTGCCGGCGCGAAGCGCTGCAGGAGCAGTTGATCCGCCAGCGACTGGAGATTGGGGCCGGGAATCCGAGCCTGGGGCTGGGCGCTCGCAGCTCCCGGAAGATCGGGGACGAACGAGGAGGGGAATTCGACCGGCTCTGCCGCCGGAGCGGAGTCGAGCCGCCGGTAGAGCCGCGCTTTTTTGGCCAGCGGGGCAAACAGCTGGGTGAAGGCGCCGATGGTCTCCGCGCTGCCCAGAAACAGGACGCCGCCCGGATTCAGGCTGTAGTGAAAGAGCGGGATGAGCTTCCTCTGCACTCCCTGGTCCAGGTAGATCAGCAGGTTGCGGCAGATCAGGAGGTCGAGCTTTGGTGAAGGGCGGGTCCATGATCACGTTCTGGGGAGCAAAGACCACCGTCTCGCGGATCTCCTTGCCCACCCGGTAGCCGTGCTCGTCCTGTACGAAGAACCGGCGCAGGCGCTCGGGCGAAACGTCCGCGGCAATGTTGGCCGGGTAGACGCCCGCGCGCGCCTTGTCGATGGCGTCCCGGTCCAGGTCGGTGGCAAAGATCTGGAGTGAAAAGTTCCCGGCCGGCTTGACCCGCTCCAGCGCCTCCCTGAAGACCATCGCCAGGGAATAGGCTTCCTCCCCCGTGGAACAACCGGCCGCCCAGGCGCGCAGCACCCCGCCTTTTGGATGGGCCGCCAGCAGGGCCGGGACGACCTCATCTTTCAACTGCTCCCAGGCCGGCGGGTCGCGGAAAAAGCTGGTGACGCCGATCAGAAGCTCCTTGAAGAGCAGCTCGATCTCCTGGGGGTTCTCGCGCAGAAACCGGACATAGGTGGCGATCTTGTCGATCTGGTGCAGGCCCATGCGCCGCTCGACGCGGCGGTAGATGGTGCTCTTCTTGTACAGAGAAAAGTCGTGGCCGGTCTGTGTCCGGAGCAGGATAAACACCTTCTCCAGGGCGCTCTGCGTCTTGCCCTCCTGGGACGGGTCGGGCCGGGCGATCTGAGAGGCGTGCTTCAGATAGTCGACGATCCTGCCCGGCAGTTCCTCCGCAGGGGCGACCACGTCGGCCAGGCCGGCGTCGATGGCGCTGCGCGGCATGCCGTCGAACTTGGCCGAGCCCGGCGCCTGCACGAAGACCACCCCGGCCTTCTCCTTGATGGCCCGGAGCCCCAGCGTGCCGTCGGAGCCCATCCCCGACAGGATGACGCCGATGCTGCGAGCCTGGCAGTCATCGGCCAGCGAGCGGAAGAAGAAATCGATCGGCAGGCGCAGGCCCCGGGGAGCGGCCGGTTCCAGCAGGTGCAGCACCCCGTGCAGGATGGACATGTCCTTGTTGGGCGGGATCACATAGACGCGGTCGGGCGCGACCGTCTGGCGGTCCCTGACCTGGACGACCGGCATGCGGGTGGTGCGCTGCAGCAGCTCCACCATCATGCCCTTGTGGGTCGGGTCCAGGTGCTGGACGACGACAAAGGCCATGCCGCTGCCTTCCGGCACGTGCTTCAGAAACAGCTCCAGCGCCTCGAGCCCTCCGGCCGAAGCGCCGATGCCGACGATCGGGAACGCTATATGTGTTCTGCGGGAGCGGCGCTTTCGATGCTGCGGGCGGCGCCGGTTCTTTCTTCCGCACCTTCGGGTCGGAGGACTTTTTCATGGTCGGCATCCTTTCACTCCAGAAGGCGGCGTCAGGCGTGTCGCTCTTTTTAAGGCCAGGGCCTCTTAAACACCAACCAGATCGATGGCCATTTGGTTACCACGGGATTCATAAAGCAGGCGCATCCGCGTTTTCATCTTTATACCACGTAGATAACGATTCGAATACGGCACCCTGGCGGATCTGTGCTTTTCGCTCTGCCCGCCGCCGTGGCAAAACTTACAGGACGTTGCGGTAAATGGCCTCGGCGTCCGCCAGGGTGATTCGCCGGGGGTTGTTGGCGAGCAGGCGGGTGACTTTCATTACGCCCCGGGCCAGTGCCGGGATGTGCGCGTCGGTGACCCCGAACTGGCCGAGCGTGCGCGGTACCCCGAGGTCCTCGACGAGCGTGCGCACGGCCTGCGCGGCGCGCACGGCCTGGGAGCGGCGGTTCAGCCCGCGGACCGGCTCGCCGAAACATTCCGCGATCTGCGCGAACTTCTCGAGGTTGCCGATCATGTTGAACTCCAGGACCGGCGGCAGCATGATGCTGTTGGCCACCCCGTGGGGGATGTGGAACTCGGCGCCGATCGGGTAGGCGAAGGCGTGGACGGCGGTCACCCCGGCGTTGGCGAAGGCCATCCCGGCCAGCAGGCTGCCTTCGAGCATCGCGGCCCGGGCCCCGAGGTCCTCGCCGTTGGCGTAGGCGGTGCGGATGTGGCGCCAGATGAGCCGCATGGCCTCGCGCGCGAGCAGGTCGCTCATCGAGCCGGCGTTGCGCGAGGTGAAGGCCTCCATGGCGTGGATGAGCGCGTCGAGCCCCGTCGCGGCGGTCACATGCGGCGGCAGGCCGACGGTGAGCTCGGGGTCGAGCACGGCCACGGCCGGGAAGAGGTAGGGGCTGACGATGCCCTTCTTCAGCTTCTCCTGCTCGTCGCTCAGGATGGCCACGGGGGTCGCCTCGCTGCCGGTGCCGGCCGTGGTCGGAATCAGGATCGTGCGCAGCCCGGGTCCGGGCACCTGGTCGATCCCGAACAGCTCCTGCACGGGCTTGGCGCTCACGGCCAGCACGGCGCAGACCTTGGCGATGTCGAGCGGTGAGCCGCCCCCGAGCCCGATCACGAGGTCGGCCTGCTCGGCCCGGGCCGCCGCGGCCGCCGCGACCGCGATCTCGAGGCGCGGGTCGGGCTCGACCGCGTCGAATCGCGCCCAGGGGACCCCGGCTTCCTTCAGGACGGCTTCGAGGCGCGCGGCCAGGCCGGCCGCCACCACCCCCGGGTCGGTCACGATCAGCGCCTTGCGGTTGCCGAGGCGGCGCACTTCTGCTCCCGTGCGGGCGAGGGCGCCCGGCCCCATCAGGATGCGGGGGGTGGTCTGAAACAGGGTGACCGTCGACATGGGGACCGCCTTTCGTTTGCGTCCGTCACGAGCCGGCCGCGACCTCGCGGATTTTCTGGTCGAGCTGGCCCAGGGTGAAGGGTTTCTGGATGAAGCCCCGGCAGCCGCGTCGCATGATGTCGGCGGCCTGGCCGTTCAGGCTGTAGCCGCTCGAGAGCAGCACGGCCACGTCCGGCCGGATGGCCTTGAGGCGGTCGAACACCGCGCCGCCCCCCATGCCCGGCATGATCATGTCCAGGATGATCATGTCAATCGAGCCGGGGTCGCGCTCGTAGATGGCCAGGGCCTCGGCGCCGCTGCGTGCCGCGACCACCCGGTGCCCGAGCCGCTCGAGCATCTGGCGGCCGATGTCCAGGACGAGCTCCTCGTCCTCGATCAGCAGGATGGTCCGGCGGCCGGCGGCCGGCGCGGCGGGCCCCGCCCGGCGCTCGGCGGGGCGGGATGCGGCCGGCAGGTAGATGCTGAAGGTCGAGCCCTGTCCGCGCTCGCTGCGCACGGTGATGTACCCGGCGTGCGCCTTCACGATCCCGAAGGTCGAGGACAAGCCCAGGCCGGTGTGCTTCCCTTTCTCGCCGGTGGTGAAGAAGGGCTCGAAGATGCGCCCCAGGATTTCTTTGGGGATGCCGACACCCGTGTCGGTGACGGTGACGCGGACGTAGGGGCCCGGCGCGGCGTCCCGCGGCTTTTCGGGGTCGCGGGGGTCGACCGCGACGTTGGCGCTCTCGAGCTCGAGCTCGCCCCCGTTGGGCATGGCCTGGCCGGCGTTCAGGAGCAGGTTGAGGACGGCCTGCTGGATCTGCCCCGCGTCGGCCTCCACGGTCCAGAGGTCCGTGGCGAGCCGCAGGCGGATGGGGCGGTCCCGCATCGAGCGGCCGAAGAGATCGGCGCACGCCCGGACCAGCCCGTTCAGGTCGACGGCCCTGACCTCGTACTTCCCGCCGCGGGCGAAGCCCAGGATCTGGCGGGTGAGTTCGGAGGCGCGGGCCACCGTCTTTTCGATGTTCTGGAGGTAGGGCGCGTCGCGGTGCTCCGGGCTCTTGTCGAGCATCAAGAGCGAGATGTTGCCCTGGATGGCCATGAGCATGTTGTTGAAGTCGTGCGCGATGCCGCCCGCAAGGGTCCCGATGGCCTCCATCTTCTGGGCCTGCTGGACCTGGGCCGCCAGGCGTCGCTGCTCCTGTTCCGCCTGGAGCTGTTCGCTCACGTCCTGGACGAAGACCACGATGACGCGACGACCGTCGATCTCGACCGCGCTCGCCGTGAGGCTGCAGGGGAGCGCCGAGCCGTCCGTGCGCCGCAGGGTGAAGCGGCAGGCACTGCCGGGCGGGGCCCCGGCCAGCCGGGCCGCGACCGCCGGCCGGTCCTCGGGGACGGCGAAGTCCGCGGGCGACCGGCCCCGGACGTCCTCGAGGGTGGAGCCGCCGAGGCTCAGGAACGCCGGGTTGGCCGCGACCACGCGTCCGTCCGCGTCGAGGATGGCGATGCCCAGGGGGGCGGCGTCGAAGAGGTGCGGGATTCGGTCCGGTGCGAACGGAGGAGTCATGGGCCTGCTCGCGTGGGCGGTCCGCCCCTGCCGCGGGCGGAGCGACGCCGATCAGTGCAGTGAACTCCGGCAGGACGGGCATGCCGGAGCCGACGCGCCTGCATGGTCCCGTTGAGCTTGGACCGTTGTCCGTGATCTGCTATTTCATAGCTACCGAAAAGCGAAAACCATGTCAATCGGGGCACCCGAAAGGAGAACCACGATGAACGGTCTGACCATCGACGAGCTCAAGGTGGGCGACAGCGCCGAGCAGTCCAAGACGGTGAGCGAAACCGACATCTACCTCTTTGCCGGGATCACGGGCGACTTCAACCCGGCCCACGTTGACGAGGAGTACGCGCGCCGGACGTTTTTCGGCACCCGGATCGCGCACGGGCTGCTGACGGCCGGGTTCATCTCGGCCGTTCTCGGCTGCCGCCTGCCGGGGCCGGGGGCCGTCTACATGCGCCAGGAGCTGAGCTTTCTCGGGCCGGTGCGGATCGGCGACACGATCACCGCGCGCGTCGAGGTGCTCGAGATCGACCGGGAGAAGGGGCGCGCTCGGCTGCTGACCACCTGCGACAACCAGGAGGGCAAGCGGGTGCTGACCGGCGAGGCGCTGGTCAGCCCGCGCCGGCCGCCCAAGCCACAGGGCTGAGCCCCTACGGGAGCGCTTTCAAGGGCAGGTTGTACTTGCGCATCTTCTTGTACAGCAGGGTGCGGTGGATCCCGAGCAGCCGGGCGGCGCGGACCTTGTTGAACCCGGTATCCTTGAGGGTCGCGAGCAGGGTTTCCCGCTCGGCGCGCGACTGCATCTCGCGCAGTGAGGTCGCCGCTCGCCGCAGGTCGGCCCCGCGGCGACCGCGCTGGACGTAGAGGGGCAGGTCGGCCAGGCGGATGGTGTCCCCGTCGAGGGCGGAGACGCTGCGCCCGAGCACGTTGGTGAGCTCGCGCACATTGCCCGGCCACTCGCAGCGGCCCAGGGCCCGCTGGGCCTCGCGGTCGATCGCGAGGGTCTCGTAGCCGGCCTCGCGGGCCGTCTGGTCGAGGAACCGCCGGGTGAGCGCCACGATGTCGGCCGGCCGTTCGCGCAGCGGCGGGATGTGCAGCGCGATGACGTTGAGGCGATAGAAGAGGTCCTTGCGGAATCGGCCGGTGGCCAGCAGCGACTCCAGGTTCTGGTTGGTCGCGGCGATCACGCGGAAATCCGACCGCACCACCCGGGTCCCCCCGACCCGCTCGAACTCCTTGTCCTCGATGGCGCGCAGCAGCTTCGGCTGCATCTCGATTGGCATGTCGCCGATCTCGTCCAGGAAGATCGTGCCCGCGTCGGCGAGCTCGAACTTGCCGGGCTTGCCCTCGATCTTGGCGCCGGTGAACGCGCCCTTTTCGTAGCCGAACAGCTCGGATTCCAGCAGGTCCCGGGGGATGGCCGCGCAGTTGATGCGCACGAAGGGGCGCAGCCGCCGGGGGCCCGCGTTGTGGATCGCCTGGGCGAAGAGTTCCTTGCCCGTGCCGCTCTCGCCGGTGATCAGGACCGGAAAGGTGTTGGCGCAGGCCTTGAGCGCCTCGCGCTTGAGGCCCTGGATCTCCTCGCTTTCCCCGACGATGCTATCGAAGGTGTAGCGCGTCGAGCGCAGGTTGATGAGCTCCTCCTCGTAGAGCTTGAGCTTGGATTCGAGCAGCGAGAGCTCGCGCGCCAGCTTGCCGACGTCGCGCACGTCCTTGAACATGACCTGGCCGAAGACGGCGATCACCTTCCCGTCCTTCTTGATCGGGATGCGCTGGACCACCATTTTCTGGCCCTGGATGAGCTGGGAGTGGTTGATCTCGGCCTTGCCGGTTTCGGCCACGATGTGCATGCGGCTGTTCTCGACGGACTCGGTGCAGTGGCGCCCGATCTGGGTCGCGGGATCGCATCCGAGGAACTGCCCGTAGTAGCGGTTGAAGTGCGTGATAAAGCCGCCGGCGTCGGTCACCATCGCGCCGCTGTGGATGCTCTCGAAGATGAACTTGTACATCTCCAGCTGGCGGCGGAGCTCGTCGATGTCGGAGGGTTCGTCTGTGCCGGACATTGAGGAAAACCCGGACGATGGGGTTAAGGGTACTGTTCCAGGGGGATAGGGTTCAGCGTTCAGGGTTCAGGGGAAACGACGGCTGCGGTGCGGTCTGGATTTTTCCTGAACCCTGAACCCCGAACCCTGGGCCCCTTTCCTCAGAAAATTTTCCCGGGATTCATCAGCCCCTTGGGATCCACCAGCTGCTTGATCTGCTGCATGAGCTCGTAGCTGTCGCCGTGCTCGAGGCGCATGAACTTGCGCTTGCCGATGCCCACCCCGTGCTCGCCGGTGCAGGTGCCGCCCATGCCGATCGCCCGCTCGACGATCGTGCGGTTGATCTCCTCGAGCATGCCCCATTCGGCCTTGTCGGCGGGATCGCCCACGAGCACCACGTGCAGGTTTCCGTCCCCGGCGTGGCCGAAGACGTAGCCGATGGCCCCCTGCCGGTCGACCTCCTCCTGGGAGACGACCACCATCTCGGGGTAGCGCGAGATCGGGACCGCCGCGTCCACGATGATCGTCTCCTTCTTCGGGTGGGCGCGGTGGATGGTCTCCCAGGCCTCGTGCCGCGCGCGCCACAGCTCCTTGCGCGCGCGTTCTTCGGTTGCGTCGCTGAACCCGACCGCGCCGCACTCCTCGCAGAGCTCGCGGGCGAGGAGGCTGGTCTCCTTCAGCGCCGTGGCGCTCACGGCGTGGAACTCGCAGAAGAGCGAGGGGACCTCCGGCAGCCCGAGCCCCTTCTCGGAGTTCATGAGCCGGATCAGCCCGGGCGGCAGGAGCTCGAGGGCGGCCGGACCCAACCCCGATCCGATCATCAGCGCGACCGCCTGCGAGGCCTTCTCGAGGTCCGGGAAGCGGATGGTCGCGGCCAGGTAGTGGCTGGGGATGCCCGTCAGCTTCAGGGTGGCCTCGGTCACGATCCCGAGGGTCCCCTCGGAGCCCACGAAGAGGCGCGTGAGGTCGAAGCCGGCCGAGGACTTGGGGGCCTTGCAGCCGGTGTGGATGACGCGGCCCCCGGGCAGGACGACCGTCAGGCGCATGACGTAGTCCTTCGTGGCGCCGTACTTGACCGTCTGGACGCCCGAGGCGTTGTTGGCGATCATGCCGCCGATGGTGGCGTCCGCGCCCGGGTCGGGCGGGAAAAAGAGGCCGTGCCGGCCCGCCTGGCGGTTGAGCTCCTTGCGCAGCAACCCCGGCTGGACGTCCGCCTGCAGGTCTTGGGGCCGGATCTCGAGTACGCGGTTCATGCGGGTCAGGTCGACCACCAGGCCCCCGCGCGTCGGCACCGGGTTGCCCTCGGTGCTGGTGCCCGCCCCCCAGGGGGTGACCGGCACCTCGTTTTCATAGGCCCAGGCCATCACCCGGCTGACCTCCTCGGTGGCGACCGGCCAGACGATGCCGGCCGGCAGTTTCCCCTGGTGGAAGGAGATGTCGTGCAGGTGCAGCTCGCGGTTGGACTGGCCGGTGGAGAACCGGTCGGGGTCGACCATGGCGGCGAGGGTCGTAGCCTGCCGTTCGGTGAATTCCTGCATGTCGGGAACCTCCGTGGTGATGTGTGTCAAATTTGATACGGTATAGGCGTAAAAGCGGCGGGGGGCAAGGGGAAAAAGAAGGGGTCAGGGGGCGGGGTTCAGGGTTCAGGGGGAAGGACAAGAAGTGGCAGGGGGTCAGGGTTCGAGATTCAGAAAAGAGGGCGTCGGCGCCCGAGGCCCGGCGCTGCACCCCGCTGCGGCGGAAATTTAATAGCAGGCAACATTGTTGCCTGTGGGAGAGACTTTCAGCCTCGCTCGTCGCGGCCGGAAAGCCGCTCCCACATAGAAAATGCCAACTCACTTGAACGGAGAGCTCGGCGAAAAGGCCGGCATACTCGGCGGTTTTCTTTTCCTGACCCCTGAACGCTGAACCCTGTCAACCTTTACTTGTAGATCAGAGACGGGAACCACGTCGTCAGCGGCGGCCAGTAGCAGGCGACCAACAGCGCGGCGATGGCGACGAAGACCAGCGGCATCACGGCCCGGCCGACCTGGCCGAGCGGCAGCCCCGAGATGCCGCAGGCGACGAAGAGGCAGATCCCGACCGGCGGGGTCAGCATCCCGATCGCGAGGTTCACCACCATCAGGACCCCGAACTGGATCGGGTCGACCCCCATCTGCGGGGTGAGCGCCGCCAAGACCGGCACGAGCAGGATCAGGGCGGCCGTGGTCTCCATGATGCACCCCAGGACCAACAGGCCCAGCATCACCACCAGCAGCAGCCCCCAGGGCGGCAGCGCCATTGCGCTCATGGCGTTCTGCACCAGCATGGCGGTCTGCTTCATGGCGATCAGCCAGGTGAAGACCTTGGCCATGGCGATGATGAAGAGGATGGTCGCCGCCACGATCTGGGAGCGCAGGAGCAGGTCGGGCATGTCCTTCCACGTGAGCTTGCGGTTGATCGCCACGGCCACGAAAAGCGCGTAGAAGACCGCCAGCGCGGCCGCCTCGGTCACGGTCACGATGCCCGAAAGGATGCCGCCCAGTACGATCACCGGCGCGCCGATGGACCAGATGGCCTCCTTCAGCGCGGCCCATATCCGTTTGAGCGAGAAGGGGGTGCGGTCGCCGTAGCCGTGGCGCCAGGCCATCCAGATGGCCACGGCCATGAAGCTCAGGCCGAAGAGGACGCCGACCAGCATGCCGCCCGCGAAGAGCTTCGCGATCGAGACGTTGGTCAGGAAGCCGAAGATCACCATCGGGATGGAGGGCGGGATGATGACGCCGATCGCGCCGCCCGCGGCGACCAGCGCCGCCGAGAAGGCCGGCGGGTAGCCCTGGCGGATCATGGCCGGGATCGCGATCGCCCCGAGCGCCGCCGTGTCGGCCGCGGCCGAGCCCGAGATGCCGGCGAAGAACATCGAGGCCACGATCACGGCGCAGGCGAGCCCGCCCGGCACCCAGCCCACCAGGCTGTCCGAGAAGTCGATCAGCTGGCGCGAGATCCCGCCCGTCTCCATGATGGAGCCGGCCAGCATGAAGAGCGGTATGGCCAGGAGGTCGAACGAGTCCACCCCCGCGAAGAGCAGCTGGATGATGGTCTGGCCCAGGGCCGAGAGCGGCACGCCCGCCGGGAAGACGCCCGGGATCAGCATGAAGCCGATCGCGGGCAGGCCGATGGACAGCGCGATCGGCAGGCCGAGGGCGATGAGCAGGAAGAGACAGCCGAAGAGCAGGGCGACGATCATGAGGCTTTCCGTTCGAAGGTCCGGGCGATGTCGGACAGGACGTGCAGGACGAAGATGACTGCGGCCACCGGAATCACTGCGAAGGGGACCGCCATCGGGATCTGCAGCGAGGCCGTGGTGTGCTCCGCGGCCTTGACGGTGTAGATCGCCCCGAACCAGGCGATGAGGCCGAAGCACCCGAGCGTCATCAGCTGCAGGGCGATCACGATGGTGCGCTCGACGACGGGCCCGAGGTGGTGTCCGAACCCCTGCAGGCCGATGAAGCTCGCGCGCTTGTAGGCCACCGTGCCGCCCAGGAAGGTGATCGCGACCAGCAGGTGGCGGCTCACCTCCTCGGACCAGCCGAGGGAGGACCCCGCGTAGCGCGCCACCACCTGGACGAAGAGGATGAGGCAGATGACGGCCCCGGTCGCCATAAGGACTTTTTCGACGACCGTGTTGACGGCCCGGCTCGCCCGTTGCAATGCGGACATGGGATGGCTCCATCCGAGGAGCAAATCAGAATATATGACCGCCCCTCAATGAGTCCCGGCGGGAGACGTCGGCTCCCGCCGGACGACTAACTCATATAGACCCCGGTTTGAGGGGGGCGGTCATTTCACCTGGGCCTGGATCTGCTCCACCAGCTTCTTGGTCTCGCCCGCGGCGGACTCGATCACCGGGGCCGTCGCCTTGCGGAACGCGGCCAGGTCCGGGTTCGCTTCCACCTGCATGCCCATCCCCTTGAGATCCTCGATCATCTTGGCCTCGTTGTCGCGGATGAAGGCCCGGCCCTGCAGCGCGGCCGAACGCGCACAGTCCATCACGATCTTGCGCTGGTCGGCAGGCAAGCCGTCGATGAAGGCCTTGTTGGCCACGAACACCAGCGCCGAGTAGACGTGCCGCGTGAGCGAGAGGTACTTCTGGCCGGCCTCGGGCAGCTTGGCGCCCCAGATGACCGCGATCGGGTTCTCCTGGCCGTCGATGACCCCTTGCTGGAGCTGGGTGAAGATCGGCCAGGCCATGGGCGTGGGGTTGGCCCCGATGGCGCGCCAGATGGCCAGGTGCGTGGGCGCCTCCATGGTGCGGATCTTGAGCCCCTTCAGGTCCTCGGGGGTCTTGGCCGGACGTTTGGAGTTGGTGACGTTGCGGAACCCGTTGTCGAGGAAGGCCAGCGCGACGAAGCCCGATTTCTCGAACTTCTTGCCGAGCTCCTGGCCGATCGGACCGTCCAGGACCTTGTCGGCCGCCTCGTAGGACGGGAAGACGAACGGCATCTCGAGCGCCTTGATCTCAGGCACGAAGGCCTCGATGGGGCCGGTGGTGCAGACGGCCATCTGGGTCGTGCCGAGCTGGATCTGCTGCAGGAACTGGGTCTCGCTGCCGAGCGACCCCGAGTGGTGCACCACCACAGCGAGCTTGCCGGGCGCGCCTTTTTCGACGCAGTCTTTGAACCAGACGGCGGCTTTCGTGTGCACCAGGTCGGGCACCGTCACGGTCGCGATGTTGATCGTGGTCTGGGCGGCGGCCGTGCCGGCTGCCAGCAGCACGGCGGCCATGAGAATGGCCATCATCGGTGAACGCATAACTTCCTCCTGCGGATGGGGGTAAGTGAGGCTGACTCTTAAATTGAATTGCATTATGGGAAAAGACGCAGCCTGTCAATATCGGCGAGGGAGGGCGGCGCCGGTGTCGGGACGATCAGGCCGACTGCCGGCAGTGGGTTTCGCGCGTCAGGCAGAACAGCAGGAGTCCGAGCACGATCCAGCCCATCATCAGCCCGAAGCCCGGCGTGGTAGGCCTCGAGGCTATAGATGCGCACCCCGTCGCGGACCGCGCCGTCCCAGCGGCGGTCGAGCACCCAGCCGACCGCCGGTTGAAGTACGGTCACGCCGAACATGATCCCCATGTTGATGACGCCGGAGATGGTGCCGGCCAGCCGCGCGGGCACGATTTCCTTGGCGAGCGGCCAGCATGCTGATGAAGGTGGCCGAGCACAGGCCGGTGGCAGCCGCCACGGCGATCAGCAGCGGGAGCGGCAGCACGGGTGCGAAGAGGATGACCGCCCAGCCGGCGGCGGCCAGCACCTGGCCGGCGATCAGCAGCGGCTTGCGGCGGCCGCAGCGGTCGGACAGCCAGCCGAAGAAGGGGCTCGCCCCGGCCCAGGCGATCATGAGCAGCGAGGTCAGCGCGGCGGCCTCGGCCGTCGATAGACCGTAGTGCGTCGTGAGGTAGGGGACCCCCCACAGGCCGCAGAACGTGAGCATGGTGCCGACCACGCCGGCGGGCATGAGAAAGAGCAGACCGGTGTTGCGGTAGCGGAAGACCTCTCCGACCCCGGCCATGGCGGAAGGGCGCTGCCGCCGTCTCCGGGCGCGGGTTGCGCGGTTGCGTAGCTGCGGTAGCCGCGTTCGGCCGGGTCGTCGCGGACCACTCCCCAGGTGACCGCGGCGACCCCCGCGGTCAGCGCGGCGGCGGCGACCATCACCGCACGCCAGCCGAAGGCGTCCACGAGCAGCCGCAGCGGCACGCCGGCCGACACCGCCCCGAGGATGCCCGTGAAAAGCCCCAGGCCCGAGATCATGGAGTAGTAGCGCGACGGGAACCAGCCCGCGGCGAGCTTCAGGCTCACCACGAAGGCGACCGAGACGCAGGCCCCGATCAGCAGCCGGCCCAGGCAGGCGGCCGCCATGCCGGAGGAGGCCGCGAACAGGAGCGAGCCCGCGGCCGAGCCCAGCGCGCAGCAGGTGAGCAGGCGCCGCGGGCCCCATCCGTCCGCGAGGATCCCGGCCGGGATCTGCATTACCCAGTAGCTGTAGAAGTAGAACCCGGAGAGGTTGCCCAGCGCGGCGGCGCTGATGTCGAAGTCCCGCATCAGCTCCTGGGTCATGACCGCCGGGGCCAGGCGGTGGAAGAACCCGATCAGGTAGAAGAGCGCGGCCAGGCCCCAGACGAGCCACGACAGGCGTAACGGAGGATAGGGGGGTAAGGGGGTAATTGGGTGTTTGGGTATTCGGGTGTCTGGCTCACCCGTGGTGGGCATCGCCCCCATTTTAAATTTCAAATCTCAGATTCCCTTCGGCTGCGAGCACCGGTCGATGAGGTAGAGGATCGACTTGTAGTGGATGCCGCTGTGGGCCGAGAGGCCGATCTCGCAGGTGCGGCTGGTGGAGTAGCCGACGCCGCACTCGACGACCCCGCGGCGCAGGTGCTCGAGCGCCGAGGCGTTGAGCTCGGGGTGGTTGAAGCCGCGGTCGCCGGCGAACCCGCAGCAGCCCACGTGATCGGGCACGATCACGCGCGCGGCGCAGGCCCGTGCGAGCGTCAGGGCCTTGGCCTCGAGCCCCATCTTCACGCTGCTGCAGGTGTGGTGGTAGGCGATCGTCTCGGCAACCGGGGTGATGGCCAGGCGGTCCAGCAGGTGGGTCAGGGTGAACTCGACCGGGTCGAGCAGCGTCAACCGCCGGTCCATCGTCTTTCTTCATGCGGTAGAGGCAGGGGCTCGTGTCCACGAGCACGGGCAGACGACCCCCGTCGGTCGCCTCGAGCAGCGCGGCCTCCAGTTCGGCCGCTCTTGGCGTCCGCCTGCGCGGTGAACCCCTTGCTCTCGTAAGGGGTCCCGCAGCAGAGCGCCTCCATGCCCTCCGGGAAACGCACCTCGTAGCCCGCCTTGCCCAGCAGCCGCACCGTGACCCGGTGCAGCGGCTCGCGGTCGGGGTCGCCCTGGGCCGGCCCCATGACGCGGTTGATGCAGCTCGGGAAGTAGACGGCCTGCAGACCCGCAGCGGCCCGGCGCGGTCGCGGCCGGGGACCGTCGATCCCGCGCGGCATCCAGGGGGTCCAGTGCGGGATGCGCCCGCGGCTCAGGTGCCGCACGGTTGCGGCGAGACCGCCCAGGATCGCGCCGCCGAGGGCCGCGTGGGCCGCGTCGGCCGCCTTCAGGCCCAGGCGCACCGCGGCCGTGACCGGGCCGAAGTGTTCAGCCGTGACCGCGGCCACCCGCGCCGCGGCCGGTGAGACGCCGGCCGCGCGCAGCGACTTGGTGAACTCGCCCGTGTTGATGTCCACCGGGCAGGCGACCGCGCACAGCCCGTCGGCCGCGCAGGTCTGCTCGCCCGGGTAGCGGTAGTCCGCCTCCAGCTGCGCGAGCCGGGCCGGGTTGTCGCGGGAAACCTGGAGGCGCGCGATCTCGCGCCGCACGGCGATGCGCTGGCGCGGAGTGAGCGTGAGGTTCTTGGACGGGCAGTTCACTTCGCAGAAGCCGCATTCGATGCATTTGTCGACGATCGGGTCGGCCGCGGGCATGGCCTTAAGATGCTTGACGTGCGCCCGCGGATCGGGGTTGAGGATGACCCCCGGGTTGAGGAGGTTCTTCGGGTCGAAGATCTCCTTGATGCGCTGCATGACCGCGAAGCCTCTGCGCCCCACTCCAGCGCCACGAAGGGCGCCATGTTCCGCCCGGTGCCGTGCTCGGCCTTGAGCGAGCCGTCGTAGGTGTTGACCACCATGTCGCAGACGTCGTCCATGAACCGGCGGTAGCGCTCGACTTCCCGATCGTGGCCGAAGTCCTGCGTGAACACGAAGTGCAGGTTGCCTTCGAGGGCGTGCCCGAAGATAATCGCCTCGTCGTAGCGGTGCGCCGGAAGACCTCCTGCAGCTGCAGGGTGGCCCGCGGCCAGCCGGTCGATCGGGAAGGCCACGTCCTCGATGATCACGGTCGTGCCGGTGTGCCGCATGGCCCCGACGGCCGGGAAGAGCCCCTTGCGGATGTTCCACAGGCGGATGTTCTCGGCCGCCTGGTCGGTGAAGGCCGCCGGCCGACTCGAAGGGCAGGTGGCCGAGCGCGCCGGTCACTCGGCGGATCTGCTCGGAGAGCTCACCGGCGTTGAAGGCGCGGGTCTCGACCAGCAGCGCGGCGGTGTCCGGGTCGAGCGACTTGAGGTAATCGGGCATCCCGGCCTTGTTCTCCACCGAGCGCATGCGAGGCGCGGTCCATCAGTTCGACGGCGTCGACGGGCTGTTCCTTCAAAATCGCGGCCGCGGTGGCAGGCGTGCTCGATGTGCGGGAAGATCATCAGCGCGCTCGCCTTGCAGGGGTGCTCCGGCGACCGTGTGGTAGGTCACCTCGGCGATGAACCCCAGCGTGCCCTCGGAGCCGATCATGAGGTGCTGACCAGGATGTCGATCGGGTCCTCGTAGTCCACCAGGGCGTTCAGACTGTAGCCGGTCGTGTTCTTGATCGCGTACTTGCGGCGGATGCGCGCGGCCAGCGCCGTGTCGGACCGGACCTGGCGGCCGAGGGCGTCGAGCGCGTCGAGCACGTGCTTGTGGCTGTGGCGGAACTCGTCCCGGCTGGCCGGGTCGGCGCGTGTCGAGCAGGGTCCCGTCCTGGAGCACCAGACGCAGGCCGGCGACCGTGCGGTAGCTGTTCTGGGCGGTGCCGCAGCACATCCCGCTCGCGTTGTTGGCGGCAATCCCGCCGATCATGGCCGAGTTGATCGAGGCCGGGTCGGGGCCGATCTTGCGACCGTAGGGCGCGAGAATGCGGTTGGCGTAGCCGCCGATGACGCCCGGCTGCAGGCGGATCCGGAGCCCCTCGTCCAGGATGTGGCACCGGTTCCACCCCTCGCCCGCCACCACCAGGACCGAGTCCGACACCGCCTGGCCCGAGAGGCTCGTGCCGGCCGCCCGGAAAGTGACCGGGATGTCGAAGCGGTCGGCGGCGCTGAGGATCAGGGCGACCTCGGCTTCGTCGGCGGCCCGGACGACGATCTTCGGGATCAGGCGGTAGAAGCTCGCGTCTGTGCCGTAGGCCAGGGTGCGCAAGGGGTCGGTGAATATCCGCCCTTTAGGGACCCGGGCGGATATATCCGCGAGAAAGCGCTGGTAGCGATCGGGGAGCATAGGCTGTCCAGGGGGAAAGGGGTTCAAGGGGAAAAAACAGGGTTCAGAGTTCAGGGTTCAGGGGGAAAAACAAAGAAAGCGATAGCCGGGGCCCGATTTTCCTGAATCCTGAACCCCTAACCCTGACCCCTTCTCTCTCACTCCACAATCAAGACTATCAGCTCTTTCGGTCCGTGCACGCCGAAGGCGAGGATGAGCTCGATGTCGGCTGTTTTGGACGGACCCGAAACGAGGACCAGGTTGGTGGGCATGTCCTCCGACCACCGGCCCGCCCGCATGGCTTCGCCGAGCGAGGCGTAGACCGTGTCGGCCCGCAGCACGGCCACGTGCACCGGCGGGACGAGCGACATGAGGCGCGGCTCGGCGGCGGACGGCCGCAGGATGAGCGCGCCGGTGTCGGCCACCGCCCCGGCGGCCGCGGTCACCGCCGCGTCCACGGTGAAGATGCGGTCCTTCAGCTGTTCGATCGCGGCCGCGTAGGGTACGAGCTCCGGCAAGCCGTCGGGGCCCGCGGCCCAGGCCGCCTCGACCGCCTGGCCGACCGGTGTCCCCGGCGCGTAGAGCAGCGTCCTGATGCCGCGGGTATGCAGCACGTCGCCGAGCGCCCCCACCCAGTCCGTTTCCGTCACCTGGCGGACTTCGGCCCGCATGGCCTCAAGGAGCGTTTTCAGCCGTTCGACCCGCTCCCGGCGTTCCGCGGGCGGCGCCGGCGGCTCGGCCGCGGGACGCGGGGCCTCGTCGCGCGGGGCGTTGCGCAGCCGGGCGAGGATGCGATCGCGGGCGGTGTCACTCATGGGCGACCCCCTCCTCTTTCACGCGCCGGTGCAGGCTCTTGGCGGAGAACTGCGGCTCGACGCGGTAGCGCATCCAGCGTTCGAGCGGCCCGGCCGGCGGCAGGTATTCGCCGAACACCCCGAGCAGGGCCGTCGCCGCCGCGTTCAGGCGGGGGTGGGTGTTCAGCCAGGCCCACGCCTTCCAGGCCAGGCGTTCGGAAAGGCTGCGGCGGCTGCCGCGGCCGGGCACGATCCCCCCGGGCGCGTCCGAGACGGCCTCGTCCCGCAGGCGCCGCAGCAGACCCGTGATGGGGATCTTCACCGGGCAGACCTCCTCGCAGGCCCCGCAGAGGCTCGAGGCGAGCGGCAGTTCGCCCGCCTTGTCGAGCCCCTCCATCTGGGGGGTCAGGATCGAGCCGATCGGCCCGGGGTAGACGCAGCCGTAGGCGTGGCCGCCGATGCGGGTGTAGACCGGGCAGTGGTTGAGGCAGGTGCCGCAGCGCACGCACTGCAGCGTCCGGCGCAGCTGCGGGTCCTGGTAGATGCGCGAGCGGCCGTTGTCCAAAAGCACCAGGTGGACCTCGGTCGGCCCGTCCTTCTCCCCGGGCCGCCGCGGCGAGGTGATCAGGTTGACGTAGGTCGTGACCAGCTGCCCGGTAGCGGAGCCCGTGAGCAGGCGCAGCAGGGGCGGCAGGTCCTCGAGCGTCTCGACGACCTTCTCGATCCCCATGAGCGCGATGTGCACCGGCGGCACGGTCGTGCACATGCGGCCGTTGCCCTCGTTCTCCACGAGGCAGAGAGTGCCGGTTTCGGCCACCGCAAAGTTCACACCGCTCAGCCCGACCCCCGCCTCCTGAAACTTGCGGCGCAGGGTGCGGCGCGCGATGGCGTTGAGCTCGGCTACCTCTTCGGTGTAGGGCGCACCGGGAATCTTGTCGTGGAAGATCGTCGCGATCTGCGCCTTGTTCTTGTGGATGGCCGGCACGATGATGTGCGAGGGGGTCTCGCCCGCGAGCTGGATGATGAACTCCCCCAGGTCCGTTTCGACGACCTCGATGTCGTGGCCGGCGAGGAAGGCGTTCAGGTGCATCTCCTCGGAGACCATCGACTTGCCCTTGGCGACGCGCGTCGCCGCGTGGGACTCGATGATCTCGAGCACGATGCGATTGGCGACCGCGGCCGTCTCGGCCCAGTGGACGCGGATGCCGTTGCGGGTGCAGGCGGCCTCGAGCGCCTCGAGCAGCTCGGGCAGGCGGGCGAGCGCACGCCGCTTGATGGCCTCGCCCGTCGCCCGCAGCCGTTCGGTTTCGGCCGGGTCGCTGAAGACGGCCTTGCGCTTCAGGATGAAGTTGCCCATGGCGAAGGCGAAGTTCCGGCGCAGCTGCTCGTCGGCCAGCGCGCGCTCCACGTTCTGTTGGAAATCGTCAGCCATGGATCCGCTCCCAGATGAACTCCGCCAGGTGCTGGCCTTCGAACGGCAGCTCGCGCCGGGCGGCCGCTCCCGTGATGTTCATGAGGCAGCCGCCGTCACCCGATAGCACCCGCGCGGCCCCGGTGCGGGCGATGTCGTCCACCTTGTCGACGACCATGGCCCCCGAGATGGCGGGCTGCTTCACGGAGAAGGTCCCCCCGAACCCGCAGCACTCGGTCTCGCGGGCGAGCTCGACCAGCTCGACGTTGCGCAGTTGGCGGATCAGGGCCTTGGAGTGTTCGACCACCCCCATCTCCCGCAGCGCGTGGCAGGAGGAGTGCCAGGTCACGCGGATGGGGTCCCCGCGGTCCTCGTAGGCCACGCCGAGTGTTGCGACCATGAACTCGGACCACTCCACCACCCGGCCGGCGAACGCCTGCGCGCGCGGCAGCTCGGGGTCCCCGGCGAACAGGGCCGGGTAGTGGTGCTTCATCATCCCGGCGCAGGAGCCCGAGGGCACGACGATGGGGATGTCGTCCGGAAACGTGCGGATCTGGTGGCGCGCGACCCGGCGCGCCTCCTCCGGGAACCCCGAGTTGTAGGCGGGCTGCCCGCAGCAGGTCTGTCCGGGCGGGAAGGTCACGCGCACGCCCTCCCGTTCGATCAACCGGATGGCGGCGACCCCGGCCTCGGGGTAGACCGCGTCGACCAGGCAGGTCCCGAAAAAATAGACGCGCGCGGGCTTGGAAGGTGCGGGTGTCATCGGCAGTGGGGTCCGCGACGGGCAGGCGCGCCTCGTCTCTTGTTAAAGCCATGGGTAAATGTTAACAAATTCGCTAACACAATCCCCCGCTAAAGTAAACTGGACGCGAGCCATGGATAAGGTCGAGAAGAAGGTCCTGCTGGCGGTGGACGACTCTACGCATTCGCGCCACGCGCTCGCCTACGCCGCGCGGCTCAAGGAGATCGTCCCGGGGCTCGGCTTCACCCTCTTCCACTCGCAGCCGGCCGTCTCGCAGTTCCTCCTGGACGAGGCCCGGCGCAGCGGCCCGTCCCGGACCGAGCTCACCCGGATCATGGCCCGCAACGCCGAGGCCGCGCGGGGCCTGCTCGACCGCTGCCGGGAGCTGCTCGTGCGGTCGGGCGTGCCGGAGCCCTGGATCGAATCCGTCAGCCAGCCCCGGCAGCAGGGGCTGGCCAAGGACATCATCGACCTCGCGCAGCAGGGGCTCTACGATGCCGTCCTGGTGGGGCGGCGCGGCCTCGGGTCGGTGCAGGGGATGGTCATGGGCAGCGTTTCGGCGCAACTGGTCGAGAACTCCCATCTGATCCCCGTGTGGCTGGTGGACGGGGAGGTGCGCTCGCTGCGGGTCATGGCGGCGGTCGACGGCTCCGCCGGGTCGCTGCGCGCGGTGGACCACCTGGCCTTCATGCTGTCCGGGAACCCGGATGCAGTCGTGCGCTTCTTCCATGTGACCCCGCGGCTGCGGGACTTCTGTGCGGTCGATTTCGCGGCGACCGAAGCCCGTCCGCTGGAATCCCTCGTGACCGAGGGGGACCGGCGCTGCATGGGCGATTTTTTCGCCGCTGCCATAGGCAAACTGAAGGCAGCCGGCATCGCGGAGCGGCAGGTCGAAACGCGAACGGCCTCCTCCCTGATCGGCGTGGGGGACGTCATCCTCGATGCCGCCCGCTCCGAGGGCTTCGGGACCATCGTCATGGGCCGTCGCGGGGTGAACCGGTCCTTCTTCGGGGGCAGCGTCAGTTACTCCGTCAGCCGCAGCATCGCGGACGCGGCGTTGTGGCTGGTGCCGTGACCGCGCCCGGGACCTCGGGCGACCGGCCGCCGGTCGAACCCACCTCACAACCGGGGGCGCGCATGAAAGCCACGATTCCGCAGATCAGAAAGATCCTCTTCACCACGGACCTCTCGCAGCAGACCCGCCACGCCTTCGCCCACGCCGTCGGCCTCGCCACTCGGTACGGCGCCAGCCTCACCCTCCTCTACGTCATGGAGGACGTCACGCCGACCCCGGCGCAGAGCGCCAACCTGCAGGCCTTCATCGGGGACGAGCGCTGGCAGGAGCTGCGCCAGGCCCACGAGCAGGAGGTCCGCCAGATCCTGATCGGGAAACGCCGGGAGAGCAGCATGATTCGCGAGGCGTTGAACGACATGGTGACGGCCGCGCAGCAGGAGATGCCGGAGGGGCGGCTGCAGCCGGAGGAGATCGTGGTCACGCAGGGAGACGCGGTCGACTGCATCCTGGCCGAGGCCGAGGGCCGCGGGATCGATCTCATCGTGATGGGGTATCACGCCCGCGGGCGGCTGGAGGAGGCGATCGTCGGCAGTGTCAGCCGCAGCGTTCTGCGGCGCACGCGCGTCCCGGTGCTGCTCGTGCGGCTGCCCGAACGGGATTCTTGAACCCGTCTTAAAAATGCGTCTGACGGCCGGATGCGGCGTTGCCGGCCGCCTCACCCTGCTCACATACGGGTCCGTATGCTGCGCGGTCTCGGCGACCGGCGCCTTGCCTCTGGCCGTGATCCGCCATTTTTAAGACCGGTTGCCCTTATCTGCTGCGCATCCCAAAAGGCCGCGCGCCTTGGCTGACGGCCCGATACTTGTTTTTTCAGCTCAGTCGGATCGTCCGACGCTGCCCGCGAAGTGACAGGCGGCCCGGTGCGCGGCGCGCACCTCGCGCAGCGGCGGTTCGTCCTGCGAGCAGACGGCCTGGGCGTAGCGGCAGCGCGGGTGGAAGCGGCACCCGGACGGCGGGTCGATGGGGCTCGGGACGTCCCCCTTCAGGATGATGCGGCCGGGCCGCTGCAGGGAGGGGTCCGGGATCGGGACGGCCGAGAGCAGGGCCTGGGTGTAGGGGTGCAGCGGCTCGCGGTAAAGGGCCTCGGCCGGGGCCAGCTCGACGATTTTCCCCAGGTACATGACCGCCACGCGGTTGCTGACGTGCTCGACGACGCTCAGGTCGTGGGAGATGAAGAGGTAGGTCAGGCCGAAGTCCTGCTGCAGGTCCTTCAGCAGGTTGATGACCTGGGCCTGGATCGAGACGTCGAGCGCCGAGACCGCCTCGTCGCAGACCACCAGCTTGGGTTTCAGCGCGAGGGCCCGCGCGACGCCGATGCGCTGGCGCTGCCCGCCGGAAAACTGGTGCGGGTAGCGGCGCATCTGCTCCTTGCGCAGCCCGACCACCTCCAGCAGCTCCAGGACCCGCCGATCCCGTTCCTGGCGGTCCTTCACGCCGTGCACGAGCAGCGGCTCGCCGATGATCTGCCCCACGGTCTTGCGCGGGTTGAGCGACGAGAAGGGGTCCTGGAAAATGATCTGCATCTCCCGGCGCAGGGCCTGCATCTGGTTCCGGGAATTCCCCAGGATGCTCCGGCCCTGGAAGAAGATCTCCCCCGCGGTCGGCTCCTCCAGCCGCAGGATGGTCCGGCCGAAGGTCGTCTTGCCGCAGCCGGACTCCCCCACCAGGCCGAGGGTTTCCCCCGCGTCGATGGCCAGGCTGACCCCGTCCACCGCCTTGACCGACGCGACCTGCCGCATCAGCACGCCGCCCAGGATCGGGTAGTGCTTGACGATGTCGCGTGCGTCGAGCAGCGGGGGCGGGCTGGGTCCGGTCATCGGAGCTCCTCACGATCGCGGCTGGAAAGCCGCTCCCACAGGGAATGACCGCGGCTGAAAGTCGTTCCCGCGGGACATCTATCAGGGTGTCGAAAAACAAGCATCAGGCCGTCAGCCAAGGCGCGCGGCTTTCGTCAAGCGCAGCATACGCCATAGTATGTGAGCATTGGCGAAAGCCGCGCAACGCCGGATCACGGACTGAGGCGCCGTTTTTCACCAGCCTGTCAGGCATACTTCAGGCACCTCACGAGGTGGTTCTCGCCCGCCGGCACCATCGGGGGGGCCACCCGGCGGCAATCGGCGAACACGTCCGGGCAGCGGTCGCTGAAGAGGCAGCCCTCCGGCAGGCGCAGCAGCGAGGGCACGACCCCCGGGATGGTCCGCAGCCGCCCGCCCGCGCTGTGGCGACCCAGGACGGGGATCGACCCCAGCAGCCCCACGGTGTATGGGTTTTTGGGGTCGCCGAAGAGCGTTTTGGCGTCGGCGTATTCCATCATCCGCCCGGCGTACATGACGGCGACGTGCTGGGACATCTCGGCGATCACGCCGAGGTCGTGGGTGATGAAGAGGATCGCCGCCCCGGTTTCGGCCTTGAGCGAGTTCATGAGGTCGAGGATCTGGGCCTGGATGGTGACGTCGAGCGCGGTCGTGGGCTCGTCGGCGATCATCAGCTGCGGGTTGCAGGCGAGCGCCATGGCGATCATCACGCGCTGGCGCATGCCGCCGCTCATCTGGTGGGGGTAATCGTCGATGCGCTTTTCGGCCGCCGGGATGCCGACCAGCTTGAACATGTCGACCGACCGTGCGCGCGCCGCCGCGCGCGAGAGTTTCGCGTGCAGGCGGATGACCTCGCCCACCTGGTCGCCGACCGGGAAGGTCGGGTTGAGGGAGGTCATGGGCTCCTGGAAGATCATGGAGATGCGGTTGCCGCGGATGCGGCGCATCCGGGCTTCGGACAACGTGACCAGGTCCTGGCCCTCGAACCGGATCTCGCCCCCGGCGATCCGCCCCGGCGGGGTGGGGATCAGACGCATGATCGAGTGGGCGGTGACGCTCTTGCCGCAGCCGGACTCGCCCACCAGGCCCAGCGTCTGGCCGGGCTGGATGGACAGGCTCACGTCGTCGACCGCCTTGGCCGTGTGGCCGCGCACCGAGAAGTACGTGCGCAGGTGGTTGATCTCGAGCAGCGGGGCGGGGGCCATGCGCGTCAGTCCCTCAGCCGCGGGTCGAGCGCGTCACGCAGCCCGTCGCCTAAAAGATTGAAGCCGAGCACCGCGCCGAGGATGGCGAGCCCCGGGAAGGTCATGACCCAGGAGGCGCGCAGGATCAGCGCGCGGCTGCGGGCGATGTCGGCCCCCCACTCGGGGGTCGGCGGCTGGGCGCCGAGCCCCAGGAAGCTCAGCGCCGCGGCGTCCAGGATGGCCGAGGCGAAGCTCAGCGTCGTCTGCACGATGAGCGGCCCCATGCAGTTGGGCAGGATGGTGATGAAGATGATCCGCAGGTTGCGGGCGCCGATCGCGCGCGCGGCCATCACGTAGTCCTTCTCGCTTTCCTCGAGCACGCACGCGCGCACGATGCGCGCAAAGCGCGGGACATAGGTGATCGCGATCGCGAGCATGGCGTTCTGCAGGCTGGGCCCGAGGTAGGCCACCACCACGATGGCGAGCAGGATGTAGGGGAAGGACAGGATGATGTCGATCCCGCGCATGACGATGTCGTCGAGGCGGCCCTTGTAGTAGCCCGAGACGCTGCCGATGATGGTCCCCAGGCAGAAGGCGATTCCCACGCTCACCACCGCCACCAGCAGCGATACGCGCGCGCCGTAGATGATGCGCGAGAGGATGTCGCGGCCGAGGTCGTCGGTGCCGAGCAGGTTCAAGGTCGACCCCTCCTCGTCCCAGGCCGGCGGCTTGAGCTGCTCGTAGAGCTCGACCGCGATGGGGTCGTGGGGGCTCAGGAAGGGGGCGAAGATCCCGCACAGGACGAAGCCCGCGATGACGAACAGCCCCGCCACGGCGGTCTTGTTCCGCCACAGCTGCGAGAGCTGGTCGAGCATCGGGTGGCGGTCTTCGGGGTGGGTTGACATAAGGGATTGGTGTTTAGTGTTTTGTGTTTGGTGTTTCGTGGTCAGCAATTAGGGTGTTTGGTTTTGTGTTCTCGCGGTTGGCCATTTCTGTTCCAAACACAAAACACTAAAAACCAAACACGTTCCTTCATTTAACGCTTATCCTCGGATTGATCACTGCGTAGAGCACGTCCACCGAGAGGTTGATGATCACGAAGAGCCCGGCGATGAACATGGTCCCGTTCTGGATCACCATGTAGTCGCGCTGCATCACGGCGTCGTACATCCACTTGCCCACACCTGGCCAGGCGAAGATGGTCTCGGTCAGGATGGCGCCGCCCAGCAGCACGCCGAACTGCAGCCCGATGGTGGTCACCACCGGGATGAGCGCGTTGCGCAGCGCGTGCTTGAAGATCACCTTGAACTGCGACAGGCCCTTGGCCTTGGCGGTCTTGATGTAGTCCTGCCGCAGCACCTCCAGCATGGAGGAGCGCGTCATGCGCGCCACGATGGCGGTCGGGATGGTGGAGAGCGTGAAGGCCGGCATGATCAGGTGCCAGAGCGCGTCGCCCAGCGCCTCCCAGTTGGCCCCGATGATCGCGTCGAGGATATAGAAATTGGTGACGACGTCGAGGTCCACGCCTACGCTCAGACGGCCCGAGATGGGAAGCCAGCCCAGGTTCACGGAAAAAATCAGCATGAACACCAGGCCCAGCCAGAAGATGGGCATGCTGACGCCGGCCAGCGCCCCGAGCATGCTCAGGTAGTCGAAAATCGAATACTGCTTAGTGGCCGAGATGATTCCCAGGATCATCCCGAGGGTGCAGCTGATCATCAGGGCGGTGACGGACAGCTCGATGGTGGCGGGGAACCGCTGCCGGATTTCGATCCAGACCTTCTGGCGCGTCCAGATGGTTTCCCCGAGGTCGAGGGTCGCCAGGCGCTTGAGGAACATCCCGTATTGCACGTAAAGCGGCCGGTTGAGCCCGAGGTGCTCGCGCAGGTCGTGCAGCGCCTCCTCCGAGGCGCGTTCCCCCAGGAGGAGCTCCGCGGGATCGCCGGGGGTGATGTGGAGCATGAAAAAAATGATGATGGAGACCCCCAGAAGGGTCGGGAAGAGGATCAGGAGGCGGCGGAGGATGTAAGCAGTCATAGGGCAGGAGAAGGGGCCGAGGGCCCAGGGTTCAGGCGCACACTCCCTGAACCCCGAACCCTTCTATCCTTCTACTTTCCTTCCAGCCAGACGTTCTTCATCCGGATGGATGCCGTCGGGTGCAGCTTGAAGTCCATGACTTTTTTCTGCAGCGGCCAGATCACGGTGGAATGCGCGATGGGGATCACCGGCATTTCATCGTACAGCAGCTGGTTGGCTTTCTTGTAGATCTCGGCGCGCTTGGCCTGGTCCGTGGTCTGCCGCCCCTGCTCCATCAGCTCGTGGTAGTCCTTGTTCTGCCACTGGGTGCGGATGGCGGAGGAGGCCATGCCGTCGAAGAGCACCGCCAGGAAATTATCCGGGTCGCCGTTGTCCCCGGTCCAGCCGAGCTGGAAGAGGTCCATGTCGGGCGGCTGCTCGCGCTGGCGCTTCAGGTAAGTGCCCCACTCGTAGCTGACCACCCGGGCCCGGATCCCGACCTTGGCGAGGTCCGCGACCATCGCGACGCCGATCTTGAGCCCTTCCGGGTTGTACGGGCGGGCAACCGGCATCGACCACAGGGTGATCTCGTCCAGCCCCTTGCCCTCGGGGAACCCGGCCTCGGCCAGCAGGGCCTTGGCCTTGTCGACGCTGAAGGCGATCTGCGGGACGGCGTCGTTGTAGCCCCACATGGTGGGCGGGATGTTGTTCTTGGCGAGCTGGCCCTGGCCCTGGTAGATGTTGTCCACGATGGCCTTGCGGTTGATGGCCGTGGCCACGGCCTGGCGCAGCTTGAGGTTGCTCTTCCAGGGCTCCTTGGTCAGGTTGAAGCCGAGGTAGCCGATGTTCATGCCGGGCTGGCTGATGAGCTTCATCTTGGGGTCTTTGCTCGCCAGCGCGATGTCGGCCGGGTTCGGGAACTGGCAGATGTGGACGTTGCCGGTCTTAAGCTCGAGGAAGCGCACCGAGTTCTCGGGGATGGCGCGGAAGACCACCTTGTCGAGGTAGGGGCCGCCCTTCTTGTCCCAGTACTCCTTGTTCTTCTCCAGGATGATCTGGTCGTCCTTGACCCACTTGACGAACTTGAAGGGGCCGGTGCCGACCGGGTTGCGCACGAACTCCTTGGGGTTCTTCATGAAGGCCGTCGGGCTGATGATGTCGGCGAAGTCCATGCCCAGGTTGGCCAGGAACGGCGCCTCCACCCGTTTCAGCTTGTAGACCACGGTGTGGTCGTCGACCGCCTCGATCGAGTCGACGGTCTTGTCCATCTCCATGGACACCCAGTACTCCGGAGTGCGCTCCTGCGCGGGGATCTCCCAGCCTTTGCCGAGGAATTTGATCTTGCGCTCCTTCATCTGACGGCCGTGGGAGAAGACCACGGCGTCGGCGTTGAAGGGGGTGCCGTCGTGGAACTTGACGCCCTTGCGCAGCTTGAAGGTGTAGGTCAGGCCGTCGGGCGAGATGGTCCAGGATTCGGCCAGGCCGGGCTCGAGGTCGACCGACTCGTCCTTGTAGAAGATGAGGGCCTCGAGGACGTTGTCGCCGATCATGAAGGAGTTGCCGTCCGTCTCGTAGGCCGGGTCCAGGCCGACGCTGTCGCCCCCGCGGCCGAACACGAGCGTGCCGCCCGCCTTGGGCGCCGCGGCCATGGCCGCTCCGACGCACACGAACGCCAATACCGCCAGACACAACACTACCTTGCGCAGCATGAGAGCCTCCTCTTTATGTGGGTTTGGCGAGAATGGGGTGTACTTTCCGCTCAGGCGTGGAACTGCGCCTTTCTACTATTTAGAGTCAAGAATTGTCAAAACAATCCCGATCGGCCCGGCGTCGGCCATCCGCGGCTACAGGCTTATTCGCAGCCCGCGGCGCCGGATAAAAACTCGTCTAAATGCCGCTGCAGCCGGTGCAGGCTGTCGAGGTTGAGGTGCTCGTCCGGGGCGTGCGCGCTGCTGTCGCCGTCCGGGCCCCAGACCACCCCCGGGATACGGTATTCCGACAGGAAGCGCGCGTCGCTGGCGCCGTGCTCGCAGCCGAGCTCCGGGTTGCCGGCCACCCGGGCAAGACGCTGCAGGTGCGGGCTGTCCCCCGCCTGGAACAAGGGCTCGCGCTCGGTCACTTCGAGCTCGCCGCGGATGTCGCGGCGGATGGCGGCCACGACCGCCTCCATGTCGTCGGTCTCGGTGTAGCGCACGTCGAAGAAGGCCTCGGCGTAGTCGGGCACCTGGTTGATGGCCTTGCCGGCCTGGATGCGGCCGAAGTTCAGGGTCCGGTGCCAGTGGTCCGGCGCCGTGACCTCGAAGTGGGCCTTGAGCCGGGTGACGTCCGCGATCAGGTTTTCGATGGCGTTCTCGCCGAGCCAGGGGCGGGCGCCGTGGGCCGTCCGACCGCGTGCGACGAGCTTGAGGCGCAGGATGCCCTTTTCCTTGGTCACGATCTTGCGCAGGTTGCCGCCGTCGAGCGCGATGGCGAAGTCCGTCCGCAGCTGGCCGAGCGCCGCCCGGGCGCCGTCGTGCCCCCCGATCTCCTCGTCGCCGGAGATCAGCAGGCCGAAGGGCAGCTCGGCCTGGGTCCGGCCGGCCGCCTTGAGGCGCTCCAGGTGCTCGACCGCCAGCACGAGCGAGAGCGCGGCGGCGTACTTGTCGTCGATGCTGCCGCGGCCGTAGAGTCGGCCGTTCTCGACCCGCGGCTCGAAGAGCTCATCGGCGGCGTCGACCACGTCGACGTGGGACATGAGCAGCACCGGGGCATAGCCGTCCGGCCGCAGCACGAGCAGGGTGGGGATCCCGTTCTGTTCGAAGCGGCGGAAGCCGACCCCACGGCGGGTGAGGAAATCCTCCATGAAGGCGAAGCAGGCGCGGAGTTCCTCCGGCCGCGAGCGGGTGCTCTTGAAGCGCATGAGGGATTCGGTCAAGTCTACGACATCGAGCATGGGGAATCCTTTCGAACCATTTGGGTTTGGTGTTTAGGTGTGTGGGTATTTGGTGTTTCGTATTTGGTGTTTTGTGTTTGGCTATTTGGGTGCCCGGGCATCCGGGGGGCCGCAGCTTCTGCAAGTTTTCCAACTTCTTTCCTGAACCCTGAACCCTCCAACCTGTCTCACGGCACCACCATCACCGGCAGCTCCGAGGCCTCGGCGATGCGGTGCGACACGCCGCCGAGGAAGTACTGCTGCCACCAGTCTTTCCCCGTTTTCCCGAGGACGATCATCGTGGCCTGGTGCTCGCGCGAGAGGCGGATCACCTCCGGCACGGACTTGCCGAAGGCGATCTGCGGTTCGGCCGCGAGCCCCAGGCCCTGCAATTCGCGGCAGTAGCCCTCCAGGCGCCGCCGGGTCTCGGCCTCGATCTCACCGATCACCGACGCGGCGCGGCCTTTCGTCAGCTTTTCGTCGACCACGTGGGCGACGATCACGCTGCGGGCGGCCCCCCGCAGGGCGGCGACGGCGGCGAGCGCCTTGGCCGAGGGCGCCGACCAGTCGGTGGCGAGCAGCGGGCGTTCCCAGAGATGGTCGTTGACCCGCGTCACGGTCCGGCCGTCCACTTCGTGCTCGACCAGGTGCTTGGCCCACAGCACGGGCAGCGGGCTGCGCCGCAGCAGGTCGAGTACGTGCGTCCCCACGTAGATGAGCTCCGCCGGGTTGCGCTTCTTCGGGCCCGCCACGATCAGGTCCACCGCCTCTTCCTCCGCGATTTCGAGGATCTTGGCGTTGGGGATCCCGATCTCCACGCGGATGCGGCTGGTCACTCCGCGGGCCGAGATTTCGGGCTGCCACTGCTCGAACTGCGCGCGGGCCGTCTCCTTCAGGCGGTCGGCTTCCTCCTGCAGGTAGCCGCCGAACGGCACGAAGGCCACCTCGTCGCGCGGCACCACGTGCGTGAGGACCACTTCCTCCAGGCCGGCGGCCTGTAGGTCGAGCACCGCCATGAGCGAGTTCAGCGCCTCGTCGCGGAAGCGCGTGTGGAAGAGCAGTCTGCGAAAGGGCATGCCGCCTCCTCAGGATGCGAAGAACACCCCGGTGACGATCGCGAATGCGGGGATCAGGAACACCAGCGTGTAGCGGAAAATGTAGCCGAAAAAGCTCGGCATCGGCGTTCCGGCTTCCTCGGCGATCGAGCGCACCATGAAGTTGGGCGCGTTGCCGATGTAGCTGCAGGCCCCGAAGAAGACCGCACCGGCCGAGATGGCTTTCAGGTGCAGGCTGTAGGTCTCCAGCAGCATCGGGACCGCGAGCGCTTCGTCGACCCCGGGGTAGTGGCGGCCCAGGGCCGTGCTGAAGAAGGTCAGGTAAGTCGGGGCGTTGTCCAGAAAAGCCGAGAGCATCCCCGCCGCCCAGAAGTAGTGGTGCGGGCGTTGCACGGCGGCGATCAGTCCGGCCAGGGCTCCGTGCGATCCTGCCTTCAGGATCAGGAGGCAGGGGATCATGGTCACGAAGATGCCGACGAACAGGTAGCCGACCTCGACCACCGGGGCCCAGCTGAACGCGTTGCGCTCACGCAGGTCGATGGGGGTGACCGCCATCGACAGCAGGCCCATGAGGACCAGCAGCCCGTCGCGCACAAGGCCCTGCACCGTGTGCGGGACCCCCAGGACGGTCACCTCGCCCCAGTTCGCGGCCCCGCTCAGGAGCACCGCCCCGGCAATCCCGGCGAGGAAGAGGAAATTGTAGCTCCCCTCGATTCGGAACGGGCTGCCGGGCGAGGGCGCGAAGGGCGGTTCGCTGCGGTAGTGCCGCAGGTCGATCACGAAGCAGGCGGCCAGGAGCAGCCCGGTGACGAGGAGCATCTCGGGCAGCAGGCTCAGCGTCCAGAAAAACGGCACCCCGTGGAGGAAGCCGAGAAACAGGGGCGGGTCGCCGAGCGGCGTGAGGCACCCGCCCACGTTGGCCACCAGGAAGATGAAGAAGACCACCAGGTGCGTGCGGTGCGGTCGATGCCGGTTGGCCCGCAGCAGCGGCCGGATCATCAGCATGGAGGCCCCGGTCGTCCCCATGACCGACGCAAGCGCGGTGCCGATCGCGAGCAGCGCCACGTTGACGCCAGGCGTGCCCTGGAACCGCCCGGCCAGGAGAATGCCACCGGAGACGGTGTAGAGCGCCACGAGCAGGATGATGAACGGCAGGTAGTCGCCGCCGAGCGTGTGAAGGATTTCGTGCAGGGCCGGTGCGCCGAAAGCGGCGACGAACGGGACGGCGAGCGCCGCGGCCCACCCCCCAGAGACCTTGCCGAAGTGGTTGTGCCAGAACCGCGGGGCGAGGACCGGCCAGAGCGCGATCGACAGCAGCATGCCCGCGAACGGGAGGCAGCTCCAGATGGGAAGCAGCTCGCCTAAACCGGCCGGGGCCTGGCCGGGGCCGGGCGCGGCGGCCCATGCCGGCAAAACGGCCGAGCCGACCCAGATACCCGTCATCCCCGAGGCCAATCGAGATCGCATGGGCTCCGCGTGAAAAATGCGTGCTGCGTGCAAGGCGGCGGCGTCCGGCAGGACGTCGCATGGAATCGACCGGAGACGCCTCGCAATTAGCAAACTATTGATTATTTATAAAGGTGATTTTATCAGGAGAAACACGCCGGGTTCCCCACCGGAAAGGAGAAGCAGGCATGACTCAAATCCGTGTTTTGGCGCTGATTCTAATGGCCCTGGCCGCGTGCACCGCGACGGTCGCCGCCCAGGTGGCGGGCCCGGCGGAGGGCGGGCCGCTGCCGAAGATTGTCCTGTCGGCGCCCAAGGACGCCGCCCAGGTCGCCTATCTGGGATTGGGGTCGAAGAAGGAGTTCACGGTCGCCGACATCCCGGCCGAGGTCGTGATCGTCCAGATCTTCAACATGTACTGACCGCACTGCCAGAGGGAGGCTCCCTCTGTGAACGACGCGTACGCGAAGATCGAGGGCGACCCCCGCCTCAAGGGGAAGGTCAAGATCCTGGGGATCGGCGCCGGGAACTCGCCGTTCGAGGTCGACTACTACCGCACCACCTACAAGGTGCCCTTCCCGCTCTTCCCCGACGCGGACTTCAAGATCCACAAGGCGCTCGGCGAAGTGCGCACACCCTACTTCATCGGGGTGAAACCCGGGAAGGACGGGGCCGCAACCATCTACTACTCGAACTCGGGGGGGCAAGGACGCGGACGAGATTCTGAAGAAAGTCTTGGCCGGAGCAGGACTGCCCTGAACCTTGCCTCCCGGTAGGTTGATAATCTTTCTGCGGGAGCGGCTTTCCAGCCGTGATGATCGAGGCTGAAAGCCTCTCCCACAAAAAACAAAACTTACTGGCGGATAACGTGAGGCCGGCCGTCATGCCCCGCTAAACACCAAAGGAGGTTTCATGCGCTCCATCTGTGGGATCGGCCTGCTGGCCGTCCTGTTTCTGGCGGCTGCGCCGGCCGAGGCCCAGACCCTGAAGGACAGCATCTACGACCCCGGCGTCCTGAAGCCGATCGACAGCACCCTGAAGGTCAAGGCGGGTCAGGCCGCGCCGGACTTTACGCTGCCTGCGGTCACGGGTGGAAAGGTCAGCCTGAAGGATTTCCGCGGCAAGAAGAACGTGGTCATCTCGTTCGTGCCGGCGGCTTTCACGCCGGTATGCTCCGACCAGTGGCCCGGTTACAACATGGCGCGCGGCCTCTTCGAGGCGAACGACGCCGTGCTGCTCGGCATCACGGTCGACAACATCCCCACGCTCTACGCGTGGACGCGGCAGATCGGGCCCCGAGCTCTGGTTCCCGGTGCTCTCGGATTTCTGGCCGCACGGGGCGGTCGCGAAAAAGTATGGCGTGCTGCGCACCGACGGAGTATCCGAGCGGGCGCTTTTCTTCGTCGACAGGCGCGGCGTGCTGCGGGACATCATCGTGAGCGACATCAACCGCCGCCCCGACCTCGAGCTGATCGTGCGGGCGATGGAGAAGATGAACACGAAGTAAGAGCTAAAGGGTTCAGGGTTCAGGGGGGAGGGGTGTTGGGGTATTAAGGTGTTTGGGTATTTAGCGGGCCATGACGCCCGGCGTCACGTTATCGGGCAGTGAAGTTGCCTTTTGTGGGAGAGGCGTCCCGCCTCGATCATCGCGGCTGGAAAGCCGCTCCCACAGCAAAAAAGGTCCGCCGGATATCTACTTTTCTGGAAGAAAGCCTTGAATAAAAAATGGTAATTAGTCCTGTTTTGGCACCAGATCGCACAGGAAGTTGGCGATCAGGTCGAAGAGATCATCGGTTCGGTGATTATACCGGAACTCGAGTTCTTTGAGATACAGCGGGAAGCGGACCTTGGAGACCCCGTGGTGTTTCATCAATCGCTCCTTGGCCCAACTCCAAAACCCCTCCAAACCGTTGATGGAGACCCGGCCGGAGGAGAATAGCTTCTGGTGGTCTATTTTCAAGTGCCGGTAGCCGCAAAACATCAGACTGTCGTAGCTGCCGAAGCGATCGGTATAGACCACGCTGCCTCGACGGACCTTCTTGACGGTGAGTTTGAGCAGGGTAGCCGCCGAGACGTCCGCAACCACGCTGACATGGACCTGGCCGTCGCGCTCCAGGATACCGAAGACGGGCACTTTGCCGGCGGCGCCTCTGCCTCGCTTGCCTTTGCGCCGGCCGCCGAAGTAGGCCTCATCGAGCTCGATCTCGCCGCCCAGCAGGCTGGAGGCATCTTCGGCGTGGCTCAAAATAGCCATGCGGATCGCGGTGACGGCTGCGTAGACGCTGCGGTAGGACAAGCCCAGCTGCAGCGCCATTTTGCGAACCGAGACTTCGAGTTCAAAGAGCTTGATGATCCACAGCCACTGGAGCGCTGTCAACCGGCCCGAGTTGATCCAGCGGCCGGAGAAGTCGTGAAACGTATATTGGCAGCGCGAGCACCGGTATCGTTTGTCGACCAGCTTGTACAGGTTGCGTTGCCCACAGCGGGGGCAAAACCGGTGTCCATTTTTGCGGCACTTTTTCGACAAGTATCTGACAGCGGATCTCTCACTTGAAATCAGCTTGTGGTATGAGTCTATGTCCATGCGGCACCCCTAACACAGGTGCCAAAAGAGGATCAATTACCTAAAAAATTGAGGGCGCACCCTTCTGGGCGCGCCCTCAATTTTTTTTATCGGCCCTTCTTCGTGAACGGGAAGATGTTCGTATAGCCGAGGATGTCGGTGATCAGCAGGACGATGAAGACGAACAGCAGCGCTCCGACGATGATCGCGACCGTGCTGCCGCCGGCCGGCAGCGTCTCGGCTGCGTCCGCCAGGCGCACCACCTCGGCATCCGAGAGAGCCTCGGCGCGGGCGGCGGCCTCGGCCGGGTCGATGCCCTGGCGTACCAGCGCGGCCTGCACGTCTTCGCGTGCCATCAGGCTGTGAACAACCTCGCGCGCGCTCTGAACGCGGCTGGCATCCAGCACCGCGTCGGTCCCGACCAGCGCGGCCATTGCGGCCTGCTGCGGTCCGGACAGGAGAAAGACGTAGACGGCGAGGATCAGGCTGAAGGGTCTGGCGATGCGGTAGATGCGTTTCATTTGATTCCTCCTTCCTTTGCTCGGTGGCGATACGTTACGCCTAAACCCGCGGCTCTTCGGCCGCGGCGCCAATTACGATGTCGCTGCCTCAATAGAAGCATCCTAATGACTAAAGACAGTAGAGTCAACGCCCCTGCCGGCCAGCACGGCACTGCAGCAGAACCGAGGTGTTCTGATCTCTATCAAAAGGGATCGATTGGCGCACTTGAAAATGAATTCTGCGAGGAGGGAGTGGAGGGCAAAAAGCCGCCAAACCAGAATTGTCAAGAGCAGCCTGCATCCCGATTCGATCATCGCGGCCGTTTCAATCCCTGTTGCGGAAACGATCACCCGGTTGGTTAAACCCGATGATGCCGAGGCGCAGTTGAATGCTTGACTCGAGGCAGAAGCAAAAGGGCTAGGCAAAACTGCCCAGCCCTTCTTGAACGGTTGGTCTTTGCGCTTAGTGTTTTCTACCGTAGCCGGCTAAGCCAATCAATCCTGCTCCCAGCAGGAAGAGTGTCGCCGGCTCTGGAACCGGGTTGTTGCCGTTACCCGTATCCGTATTCGTCCCATCCGTCGTTCCGTCGTAGCTGTATGTCAATCCACTGATTTGGCCATAACCGCCTGTTCCGGTCATGGTCAAGTATGCAATGTTTCCATTAATAGTTGTGGTGCCGGTCTCGTTTGCCCCTTTGGAAAACGAGTCGATGAGATTATTGCTGGAGTCATAAAAGCTATAGGTAGTCGCCTGAATGGTCCACCAGTCGACGGTGACGAAGCTCGTCGTGTCCGCAAAGTTAAGCTTTGCGGTCAGGTTCTGCCCTATTTCCGATACGTACCCGATCGAAAGGCCTATCCCGTCAAAGGTGTCGCGACTATCCACATAGAGATACATGTGGTCCATCGTGATGCCGTAGTTCGTGTAGAAAAAGGCATTTGCTGCAGCGTCTACGGTGAATTGCGAACCCGTCATTCCAGGATAATCTGAAAAGTCGGGAGTGAAGTTCGCTGCATATGAGAACGAACCAAAGGAAATCACTAAGAGACCGATAATGATACGGAACAATTTGGTATTCATGGTTCCTCCCTGCCGAACCGGTCGGCACGTTTTTGTATACATATGGGTGCGAGTAGACATTCTTTCAATGTCTACCAAAAAAGTATAGATGCATAAAGACTGCCATGCTTGTCTGGCATAAATAATAATCAATATTAAAGGAATATTATCCGGTTTACGGCTATCGGCAGTCCTCTTGTCGGAATGTTAACTTGTTCCCATTATTGTGGATATATATGGCCAACTATCGAACCTTTTGGAATCACGCTCTCGCCGGGTGTGGATTGCAATGAAGGATTCGCCGCTTGGGAAGAATTGGGCCTAAACAGAAATCCTAAAGCGACAGGATATTGCTCTCGGCATAAAATCCCGCCAAGAAGATCCTGCGGGCGATCACCTTGGCCGGTTGGACGGGCTGGGGGAAGAGTCAGAGATGATCCTGCCCGTCACAATCGGCCTTCGAGGCGGAGGCTATCCTCATTGAATTCAGGTGCTGCCCACTGCCAGAGAAAAGAAGGGCCGGACCATTCGGTCCGGCCCTTTCTTGCAAACAGGTTCGGGGCTCAGCTCAATTTCTTCCTCCCATAGGCGGCCAAACCAATTAAACCAGCGCCCAGGAGAATCATGGTAGCGGCTTCAGGGACAGGGTTGGGGCCGGGGAGAGTTGGCCCCTGCCAGCCAGGAGCGTTAAGGTAAAAATTGTCGAAGGCCACTTCGATACTGGACTTGAGGTCAAACGGCCAAATCGACAACCAAAGAAAATCTCCGTTCGCCGCGCTGCCAAAAGTGTAACTGCCGATCTCGGTCCAACCCGCGCCGTTCCAGTATGACCCCGCTACAGTATTTCCGGTTCTCTGGACCTGCAATTTGCCTGACCTGTCAGTCGTGGGCGTGCTCTTGAGAACACTTAAGCTGTCGGTGAGATACCCCTCAGCACCAGAGACAAATCGAGCGTCGCTGATCCGTTCAACTGCAATCCCCGGGGTTCGGATTCCCATTCGTTCATAATTGTCGCTGCCCCAATTGAGAAGAGAGTAATCTACCTGGGCCGTGTAATCTCCAATGATTCCGAAATTAAAAGCAAGGTTGGCCTCTAAACTGTTGGCCGTCGGAGCTGACTGGGTCATCACGATTCGCCCGCCGATCTGGGCTATTGTCGTCCCGGTATCAGCATCCGCAGTCCACCAGAATGTGTCGAGCGATGCGGAATTGAAGTTATCCGAAAATGTCATGCTGAGCGCTGAGGAGCATACTGTTCCAATTAGGAAAACTGAAAGAATGCCGATCTTAATCAACTTGTCGCCGTTCATCTTACCCTCCTTTTCCATCCCCATGAGAATGCCTGTGCAAGAGTATGAAAAGCCCCAAAGGGGGATGGTGGCCCTTCGGGACGAAAATAGGGGTTTTTAAAATAGAGACTTTCAACTCACCCCAAAATGTCTTCAGGTGAGAGGGTTGCAACAGAAATAAGTGAGGGCTTTCTTAACGCAAAATATTTGCCCTACTTTAATGGCAGAGATTTTCATTGGAATGAATGCAGATAGATAGGCCATGAAAGCGCAATCTACGATGTCCCGCTTGTTGTGTAGTTCTGCTCTTATTACGGTGGGAAAAGTCCGCCAATTGGTCGACCCAAATTGGATATCCTCGGGCGCCGCAGACTCAGCCAGGACAGGATCGGGATAGGGAAACAAACCTGCGGCACGAGGTGGGTTCCGGCATTGAGGCTCCCGCGGTTCCTTGTCATCAAATTAAAGCTCTGCTATTGCCCTCGCAGTGGTTCCATTCCAGGAGCATCAACCCTTTCCGGGAAAGAGGGTGTGGCATGGCTGCCGGGCGGACGATACATCCCCTGATTCTCCAGGATCTCTTCGGCGCGGCGGGCATCGCCGCGGATGCGAACGGCGACGGGTATGCGGACCGGCTGAAGGTCTGCATCGGCGTCGAGGCGGGGCTGACCGATGCCGGCGTCTGGGCGCAGGTCCTGAACCTGGCGGCGCGGCTGGCGGGCGAGGTGACCGCGCTGGAGCTGCCGGTCGTAAAGTCCGCGCGGCGGGTTGCCGCGGGCGAGGCGGCGCTCGTCGTCCACCGACCGACGAAGAGCCACCCCCGGGGGGCCGAGCTGCGGCGGGCGGGACGCACGGTTCACTTGGAGGGCCACTCTGCGGCGCGCATGGCGGAGGTGCTCTACGCCCTGGCCGTGAATCCAGGCGAGCATCGGCGCCTCCAGGCGCATTGGGCTTCGATGCGGATCGCGGAAGGGGGACCTGCGGCGCCGGAGGCCTTCGACCGGCGCGGGAAACGGGTCAGCTTTTTCCGGCTGTTGCCTGCACGCTGCCGCGTCGGCGAAACCGAGCGTCGAGCGTTTCGACCTGCTGGATTTGGAGCGGTCGCTCTACCGCGTTCCCGCAGCCGACCCCCGCGTCAAAGAGCTCTGCCCTGTCGGTCGAGCTCCCCTCGCCGGCGCTTTCCGTTCCAGCTTGGGCTGGCCCTCGCGGATGCGGTCGTGCGCGCGGCGCTCGAGGCGACCCTGCTGGAACTGCCTCTTGCGGTTTGCGGGCCTGGTCCGGCGGGCGGGGTGGTGCTGCGGGTCGAAGAAGCCTCCGGGCGGGGCGCCCGTCTGTCCGTAGAAAAAGTCACGAAAGACGGTGTCCTGGTCCGTGCCGCAGGCGACGGCCGCAGCCTGGCGCGGCTGATCCGGGACTGGATCAGCGTCGGTTTCTCCGCCGGGCGGCCGGCGACCGAAGGGGTGCGACGCCTGCGCGGCCGCATCGACGGGCTCTTGTTGCTGATCGACGCGGGGGCCCCCTCTCCGGTCCGGGTTGCGGCGGCCGCGGTGCGGCGCCGGCTCTCCTGGCGCCCGGAAACCGAACGCCTGATGGAGATTGTCAACCGCGTCCCGCCGGGCAGCGGTCTCCTTCAGGGATTGGCCCTGATCAGCAGGCCGGCGAAGGCGAGGGCTCAAGTGCGGCGCGAGATCGAGCGCGTACTGCGCGCCAGGGGATACGCACCCGCGGTCGTCGTGCTGAACGCCTACAAGCCGGGTCTCTCGTGGCTGCGGGAGGTCGTGCAGCCGGCGCTTGCAGCACTTAAGAGGGTAGATCGCGTGCAGATCGCCTTCCGCGCCTTCGCATCCGACCATCCGGCCATGGAGATGCGCTCCCGCTGGCTGCAGGAAATCTATCCAGGGCCGGACCTGCTGGCGGCCGCCCTCGGGCTGACCCCGGAGCGGGTGCGGCTTTCCATGCGCAGCCGGCTGCGCGAGGCCTATGTCGTCACGGCCCGGGACCGTGACGGCCAGCGGGTCTACCGCGCGGGCTTCACGCCGCGGATAAGCCGGTTACTCGTACCTGCCCGGCCGACCGGAGCTGGGATGGGTGCACCCGTGCACCGGCGGGATCCTCCTGTCAGGCAGGCGGCCGCGTGCTGGTGGACGAGAGACGTCCCGACCGACCGCGAACGCTTCTGGCGCCGCTTCCAGGAGCGCGTCCTGCCGGCACTCGAAGAGGCCATGGCCGGCCGCATCGCCGGCGGCGGGGACCTGCCGCCGGCGTTCTGGGAGGAGGCGGCCTTCGACGTGCGCATCCCGGAGACCGACGAGCGCCTGGGGATCGGCGAGGAGCGCGTCGCGCCGCTCGAAGCGCTGCACGAGGACCTCTATTTCGTGCTGCTGGAGCATTTCCGGCTCTTCGCCGAGCAAGCACGGGCTGCCGGCCGGCAGCCAGTTCGGCCGCATCCTGCCGCGGGTCTCGACGGCTGCGCCGGCCGGGAGGCCGGCAGTCGTCTTTCACGCAAGACCTTTTGCAAATGCTCCGGCACCACGCCCTGCTGCATCAGAACCGGCCGCCGGGGTCGCGGCCCTTGGGATGGAAGCCGGCCGCCTGGTGTTCGCGATCGAGGCCGGCGACCGGGCCGCAGCCGTTTGCCGGGCGGCGCGCGCCCGCGGCCTGGACGTGAGCCTGGGCACTCAAAAGGGCTGTTGCCTCTTCCGAACGGCGCGGCCCCGGCCGGGCGCCGCCGCAAAGCCCAGGGCAGGCCGGACGCCTGCGCCGCCGCTCGACCGGCGGCTGTCCATGCGGGCGGTGGGGCGATGGGTCGGGCGGCTGGGTCGGCTGCCCCATCTCGAAGCCTGGCAGGCCGGGACGAGCTGGCAGGGCCGCGGCGTCTGGGCGCTGGAGGCGGTCCTGGCGGGCGGCGGGGGGCTGGTCTCCATCGCGCGCGCCCGGCTGCTCAAACCGACCCTGCTCATGAACGCCCGGCACCACGCCAACGAGGTTTCCAGCACCAACGCGGCCCTGCGGCTGGCCTGGGAGCTCGCCGCGACGCCCCGGGGGCGCGCGGCGCTCAAGCGGGTGAACGTCGCCATCGTCCCGCTCGAAAACGCGGACGGGGTCGCCACCCTCGAGGAACTGCTGCCCGGCTGCGAGGGCCACAAGCTGCATGCCGCGCGCTACAACGCGCTCGGGGTCGAGTGGTACGCCGACTATTTCCTGGAGCAGCCGCGCTTTCCCGAGGCCCGCGTCAAGCCGCTCCTGTGGCGACGCTGGCTGCCGCTGCTGGTGTTGGACGCCCACGGCGTGCCCAGCCACGAGTGGGACCAACCCTTCTCGGGCTATGCGCCCGGCCGCTTCCGGGCCTACTGGATCCCGCGGGCCTTCATCTACGCGATCCTGCCGTTCATCGCGGACCCTTCCCACGCCAGGCACGGGACGGCGCGGGTCCTGGCCGGGGTCATGGACCGGGCCATCGGCGCGGACGGCGAAATCCGGAAACTGGACCGCGAGCTGAAGGGCCGCTACCGTCGCTATGCCCGGTCGTGGGAGCCGGAGGTGTTCCCGCCGTCGGACGGGCGGAACCTGACGGTCCTGCCGAGCGACCGGCGTCTGGCGGGCATGAACTTCGGCGAGCAGCGCTTCCCGGTCACCGTCTCCGAGATCGTGACCGAGGTGACCGACGAGGTGGTCGACGGCAGGCTGCTCGGGCTCTGCGCGCGGGCGCACCTGACGGTTGCCAGGGCCCTGCTGGAATGGCTGGGGCGGCGGGCACCGGGCCGGCTGGTGCGGCAGCCGACACCGGATGGCGGGCTGGTGCTGGCCTGGGAAGCCGGGTCGAAATGATGTGAAATTTGAAATTCGCACCAAACACCAAACACGAAACACCCAAACACCCAAACACCAAATACCCAAACACCCAAACACATTGCTAGCCCGGTCGCTTTTACGGTAGAACTCCCGCTATCATCAGTCTGACTCCTGTCGCGGTTGCGCTGGCTTTTGCCCGGCGCGTCCGCGGCCCAATCCACCAACAACCAGAGGAGGGTGTATGCGCAAACTCGTGATCGGTTCGATTCTGGTTCTCTTCCTCCTGCCCGCTTGCGGCTGGTGCGCCGACAAGGCCGCCGGCGGCACCCTCGTGTGGGGCCGCGGGGGCGACTCGGTCTCGCTCGACCTGGCGCAGGCGACCGACGGCGAGTCGATCAAGGCCGGCATCCAGGTGCTCGAGAACCTGGTGATCTTCGGCAAGGACTCCATGAACGTCGAGCCGCAGCTGGCCGAGTCCTGGACCGTGTCCGACGACGGGCTCACCTGGACCTTCAAGCTGCGCAAGGGCGTCAAGTTCCACGACGGCTACCCCTTCAACGCGCATGCGGTCTACGACTCGTTCGCCCGGGTGATCTTCAAGCAGCACCCCTACTACGGCTACGGCCAGTGGCAGTACGCCGGCATGTCGCTCGGGCCGGTGAAGGACATCAAGGTCATCGACGACTACACGATCGCGCTGATCACCGACAAGCCGTACGCGCCGCTGCTGAACAACCTCGCGCTCTGGCTCTGCCCGATCCTCTCACCCAAGTCCATGGCGGATCTCAAGGACAAGATCGGCACCCGCCCCGTCGGCACCGGCCCCTTCAAGTTCGTCAGCTGGACCAAGGACGACCAGATCGTGCTCGAGCGCAACAACGACTACTGGGGCGAGAAGGCCAAGGTCGCCAAGATCGTGCTCAAGTCGATTCCCGAGCCCTCCGCGCGCCTGATGGCGCTGCAGTCCGGGACGGTCGACATCGCCGACGACCTCGACCCGGATTCGATCGCGCTGGTGAAGAAGAATGCCGAAGCTCGCGGTGATCGAGCGGCCGAGCATCAACGTGGGCTACCTGGCCTTCAACACCGAGAAGCCGCGGTTGAAGCACCCGAAGGTGCGCCAGGCGCTGACCCACGCGATCGACCAGGGCACCCTGATCAAGTCCATCTTCGCCGGTCTGGCGATCCCCGCCAAGAACCCGTTCCCGCCGTCGATCTGGGGCTACAACGACAAGATCGTACCCTACGAGTACAACCCCGAGAAGGCCAAGAAGATGCTGGCCGACGCCAAGTTCGACTTCAACTCCGAGATCGAGCTCTGGGCCATGCCCGTGTCGCGCGTCTACATGCCCGACCCGGTCAAGACGGCCGAGCTGATCCAGGCCTACTTCGCGGCCGTGGGCGTCAAGGCCAAGATCGTGCGTCACGAGTGGGGCGCCTACCTCGGCCAAGGTGGGCAACGGCGAGCACGAGATGGGCATGATGGGCTGGCTCGGCGGCAACGCCGACCCGGACAACTTCCTCTACGGGCTGCTCTCGGCCGACTGGCCAAGCCGCCCGGCGGCCAACGTCGCCTTCTGGAAGAACCAGGAGTTCACCGACCTGCTGCCTGAAGGGCCAGAAGACCTTCAACAAGGCCGACCGCACCCAGATCTACCTCCAGGCCCAGGAGATCTTCCACGCGGACGCCCCCTGGGCGCCGCTGGTGCACACCACAATCGTGCGCTGCTACAGCAAGAAGCTGCACGACGTGCCGCTGCGGCCGAACGGGCTCAACTCGTTCCAGATGGTCTGCAAGGACAAATAGAAGCCGTCCAGGGTGCATCTCACACCCGTCGGCGGCGTTGACCCGCGGTTCGAAATCCTCACGTACGGACGTGTACGCTCCGGTTTCAAACCGCGGGCAGCCTTGCCGACGGGCGTGATCCGCTGCCCTGGGACGGCTTCTCCGCCCTCAATTTTAGGCACTTTAGCTCACTTTAGGCACTTTAGGCATTGCACCTCTCATGCCCATCGGCTACATCGCCAAGCGCATCTTCCACCTGGCCCTGATCCTGCTCGGGGTGTCCGTGCTGGTCTTCCTGATGCTGCGGATGATCCCGGGCGACCCGGCCCGGCTGCTGCTCGGCGAGTACGCGACCGAGGAGGACCTCGCGCGGCTGCGCGGCCAGATGGGGCTCGACCGCTCGTACCCCGTTCAATACGGGATCTACCTGGCCGGCCTGCTGCAGGGGGATTTGGGCAACTCGCTGCGCAACGGGGCGCCGGTGGCCGAGGAGATCGCCCCGCGCCTGATGGCGACGCTCGAGCTCGCGGTCGCCGCCATGCTGATCGCCTCGTTCGTCGGGATCGCGGCCGGGGTCATCTCCTCGGTGAAGCAGTTCTCGGCCTGGGACTACGGATCCATGGTGCTGGCGCTGGTCGGCGTGTCCATGCCGATCTTCTGGCTGGGGCTGATGCTGCATGTACCTGCTCGCGGTCAAGTTCCCGCTCATGCCGATGATGGGCCGCATCGGGATGGGCAACGAGCCGGCACTCGTCACCGGTCTGATGCTGATCGACACCCTGTCGCCGGCGAGTTCGGCGACTTCCTCGACTCCCTGCACCACCTGGTCCTGCCCGCCTTCACGCTGGCGACCGTGCCCGATGGCCATCGTCGCCCGCATCACCCGCTCCGCGATGCTCGAGGTGCTGAACAAGGACTATGTCCGCACGGCGCGCGCCAAGGGCATGAGCGAGGCGGTCGTCGTTCTGCGCCACGCGCTGCGCAACGCCTTCCTGCCGATCGTCACCGTGCTCGGGCTCAACCTCGGCCTGCTGCTCGGCGGCGCGGTGCTGACCGAGACGATCTTCTCCTGGCCCGGCCTGGGGCGCTATGTGGTGGACTCGCTCATGGCGCCGGGACTATGCCGGCGGTGCAGGGCTGCATCCTCGTCTTCGCCGCGCTCATGGCCGTCATCAACCTGATCGTGGACCTGGTCTACGTCTTGCTCGACCCGAGGATTCGCGTGCATGCATAGCTGGGAGACGCTTCAGCGACCTGTTGCGGCATGCGGCAGCTGCGGCCTCGGGCATGGCGCTCATCGCCCTGGTGCTCCTGGTGGCGATCGCCGGCCCGGGCCTCGCGCCCTACGACCCGCTGAAGCCCGTGCCTCTGGACCGCGCTCCAGCCGCCGAGCGCCGACCATCTGTTCGGCACCGACAGCTCGGCCGCGACATCCTCAGCCGGGTGCATCTACGGCGCGCGCATCTCGCTCGTGATCGGCCTCATCTCGGTCGGCATCTCGCTCGTCCCCGGGACACGCTGCTCGGCGCTCGTGGCCGGCTACTTCGGCGGGCGGGTGGACAGCCTGATCATGCGCTCTGATGGACATGCTGCTCGCCTTCCCGGCCGATCCTGCTCGCCATCTTCATCACCGCCATCCTGGGCCCGAGCCTGCTCAACACCATGGTCGCCGTCGGCATCGTCTACATCCCGCACTACGCGCGCATCGTGCGCGCGAGCGTCCTCTCGCTGAAGGAGCAGCTCTTCGTGCAGGCGATCGGCGCCCTGGGCGGCGGGCACCTGCGCATCCTCGGGCGCCACATCCTGCCCAACGCCATGCCGCCCATCATCGTCTACGCGACCCTCGGCATGGGCACGGCCGTGCTGCAGGCGGCGGCCCTCGGGTTCCTGGGGCTGGGCGCGCAGCCGCCCAAGCCCGAGTGGGGGGCCATGCTGAGCGACGGGCGGCAGTACATCCAGATCGCGCCGCACGTGGCCGCCTTCCCCGGGCGCGGCCATCCTCGTGCTGGTGCTGGCGTTCAACCTCTTCGGGCGACGGGCTGCGGGACGCGCTCGATCCCTCGCTGCGGTCGTGTGAGGCGGGGCGACGGAGCGCGCCGGTCCTGCTCGCAGGTCAGCGGCCTGCGGACGCAGTTCCACACCCGCCGGGGACTGGTGAAGGCCGTGGACGGCGTCTCGACCTGGTGATCGCGGCGCGGCGAGACGCTCGGGCTGGTGGGCGAAAGCGGCTGCGGCAAGAGCGTCACGGCGCTCTCCATCCTGCGCCTGCTGCCGCGAGCCGGCCGGCCGCATCGCCGGCGGCGAGCATCCGCTTGAACGGCACGGACCTGGTCACGCTCGGCGAGGCGCGAGATGCGCCAGCATCCGCGGCAACCGCATCTCCATGATCTTCCAGGAGCCGATGACCTCGCTCAACCCGGTCTTCACCGTCGGGCTACCAGATCGCGGAGGTCCTGCGCCGCACCGCGGCATGTCGGCCGGCCGAGGCGCGCGCCGAGGCCGTCGAGCTGCTGGGGCTGGTCGGCATGCCCGGAGCCCGGCCGCGCGCGCTGGACGACTACCCCCACCAGCTCTCCGGCGGCATGCGCCAGCGGGCGATGATCGCCATGGCGCTCGCCTGCAGGCCCGACGCTCCTGATCGCCGACGAGCCCACCACCGCCCTCGACGTGACCATCCAGGCGCAGATCCTGGACCTGATCGCGCGCGCTGCAAGAGGAGCTCGGGCATGGCGGTGCTGCTCATCACGCACGACCTGGGCGTGGTGGCCGAGATCTGCCGAACGGGTGGCGGTCATGTACGCGGGGCAGGTGGTCGAGAGCGCCGCGGTCGGCGAGCTCTTCCGCCGACCGGCGCCACCCCTACACGCGTCGGGCTGCTTCGACTCGCGTGCCGCGGCTCGGCGGCGAGCGGGAGCGCTGCAGCCGATCCCCGGCGTGGTGCCGAGCCTGCGCGACCTGCCGCCGGGCTGCGCGCTTCCAGGACCGCTGCTTCCAGCGCGGCACGAGCGCTGCGGCGAGCGACCCGCCGCTGGCAGGAGATCGCCCGCGGCCACCACGCGCGCTGCTGGCAGCCGCTGGAGGTGCGGACGATGAACACGGACCCTGCTGCGCTGCCGAAGCGCGTGGCCAAGCACTATCCCGCTCGAGGCGGCCGGGCTTCTCGTCCCGCAAGGGTCTGGTGCTGGCGGTGGAGGACGTCTCCTGAGCGTCGCGGCGGGCGAGGTCTTCGGGCTGGTGGGGGAGAGCGGCTGCGGCAAGTCCACCCTCGGCCGGGTGCTCGCTGCGCCTCGAGGAGCCCACGGCGGGCCGCGTGATTTTCGACGGCAGGACGTCTCGAGCTTCGACCGGCCGCGGCTCAAGCAGTTCCGGCGCGAGGCCCAGATCGTCTTCCAGGACCCCTACTCGTCGCTGAACCCTCGCCGCAGGATCGGGGACGCTGGTGGCCGAACCGCTCGACATCCACGGCGTCGGCACGCCGGCCGAGCGGCGCGAGCGGACGGCCTGGCTGCTGCAAGGTCGTCGGGCCTGCTGCCGGAGCACGCGCGGCGCTACCCCCACGAGTTCTCGGGCGGCCAGCGCCAGCGGATCGGGATCGCCCGGGCGCTGGCGCTGAACCCGCGGCTGCTCCTGGCCGACGAGCCGGTCTCGGCCCTGGACGTCTCCATCCAGGCGCAGGTGATCAACCTGCTGAAGGAGCTGCAGGCGGAATTCAAGCTGACCTACATCTTCATCTCCCACGACCTGAGCCGTGGTCGAGTATCTCTGCGACCGCGTGGCGGTCATGTACCTCGGCCGGCTGGTCGAGCTGGCCCCCCGCAGCGACCTTTACCGCGAGCCGCTGCACCCCTACACCCAGGCGCTGCTCTCGGCCGCGCCGGTCGCCGGAACCGGGGGCGCGCAAAGCACCGCATCCTCCTGAGCGGCGACGTGCCCAGCCCGATCAACCCGCCGCCGGGCTGCCCCTTCCACCCCCGCTGCCGCGAGAGCCGTGAGGTCTGCCGGTCCGATGCCCCCGCCTTCCGCGAGCTTTCCGCCGGCCGCTTCGTAGCCTGCCACAATCGCTGAGACGGTTGCATTTAATTCGTTTGCTAAAAGGCATTTGGGTCGAATAAAATCGCCGTCATCGGCTGCAAGAAGCTTCCGCCGCCTGTACAAGCCGGCCGGGAGACGTCATGCTGGACTTCGGTTTTTCCTCACATTCCCCTTTTCACCGGAGGGGTGCCGGATGAGCGCTCAAAGCGTTCTCAGGGCCTGCAGCATTTGGATGGTGCTCCTGCTGACGGCGTGTGCCGCGCCGTCCCGCCTTCATCCCCGGGCCAAACCCAAGCCCAGGCGTCGGTCAAACCCGGCAAAACCGAAAGGGTCCGGGTCGTGGACGATGAGTTCCTGGCGCTGAAGGAGGAAGGCCATTACCAGGATGCGGTTCGACTGGCGCAGGAAAGGGTGGCGTCCAGCGAACAGGAACTCGGTGCCGACCATATCCAGACGGCCATGTGGTTGAACCAGCTGGGGATGCTCTACAACCTGACCGGGGATTACGACAAGGCCGAGCAGGCCTACCTGCGCTCCCTGGAGATCAAGCAGAAGGCGAAGAAACCCAACAGCCTGCCCGTCGCCGTCACCCTGCTGCACCTCGGCGACCTTTATGTCACCAAGGGGGAATTTGCCCGGGCAGAACCCCTGCTGCAGCAGGCCCGGGACATCCGGGAGAGAGCCCTGGGGCCGGGCCATCCGGATGTGGCCCCGTGCTGGCCAGCCAGGGCCGGCTGAAGATGTTCCTGGGGGACTACAGCTCGGCGGAAACGCTGAATCGCCGGGCGCTGGAGATGAGCGAGAAAGCGTATGGGCCCGATCACTGGCGGGTGGCTGCCTGCCTGGACAACCTGGCCGAGATCCGCAGGTATATGGGTGATCTTCCGGGGGCCGACGCGTTGTTGCAACGCGCCTTGGCCATCCGGGAAAAAACCCCAGGCCCGATCACCCCCTGCTTGCCAAAAACTGGAACAACCTCGCCCTGATCTATGTGATGATGGGAAAATACGCCAAAGCCGAATCTTCCTATAACACCGCCCTGGATGTGTACGCCAAATCGGTCGGCCTCCAGCACCCGGCAGCGGCCCAGGCCATGAGCAACCTGGCCGGATTATACGCGACGCTGGGAAACTACCAGCGCTCCGAACAATTGCAGCGTCAAGCGCTGGACATTCTCGAGAAGACCTATGGGATGTACCACCTCCGGGTGGCATGGTCTGTTGAAAAGATGGGGGGGCTGTATGCTGCCTCGCGTGATTACCGCCAGTCCCTGCAGCGCTACCGCCAGTCCCTGGACATCGTGGAAAAGACCGTCGGGCCGGAACACCCCGAAGCGGCCAACTGCCTGGACGGGATGGGGTGGGCCTACTATGCCCTCGGGAGCTACGCCGAGGCGGGCGAGTGTTGCCGCCGGGCTCTGGCCATCCGCGAGAAAGCCCTCGGGGCGACCCACGCCCACGTGGCGCACAGCCTGCTGAATCTGGCCAAGCTGTCCCAGGCGGCCGGAGATTATGGCAGGGCGGAAGCCCTCTACACGCGCGCCCTGAGCATCTACGAAAAGGCGCTCGGCCCGAACCACCCCAGGGTGGCGTCGTGCTTCGACAGCCTGGCGGCACTGCGCGGAGCGCTGAACGATTACCAGGGCGCATTTGCCTTCGGCCTGAAGGCCCAGGCGGTCAACCAGGTGGTGCTCGATCAGGTGATGGACATCCCTTCAGAGGACCTGAAAATAAAATACCTGACCACCAAGGAACAAAGCCTGCACACGTTCATCAGCCTGGTCGCTCAGCAGCTGGGGGCCCAGCCCCCCGCGGTCCGAAGCGCCTTTGACGTGTGGGCCCAACGCAAGGGGTTGGTGCTGGAATCTCAGAAACGCCTTTACGAAGGCCTGATTTTCTACGAGGACCCCGAGGCGCTGAAGACGTTTCAGGAACTCGAGCGGGTCAGGGCCCGCATGTCCACGCTGGCCTTCAGCCAGCCGGAAAAGGAGAACCTGGGCGCCTATCGAAAGCAGATGGAAGACCTGGAGCGCGAAAAGGAGAAGCTGGTCGAACGGCTGACGCGCCTGAGCCGGGCGTTCGCCCTGCAGAAAAAATTTGTCGCGGCCGATGCCGAAACGATCGCCCGAGCGCTCCCCGACCGGGCGGCGCTCGTCGAGTTCGCCCGGATCAACACGGTCAACTTTGGGGCCAAGGGGCGAAAGGGGCGGTGGCTGCCGGCCCGTTACCTGGCGTTCGTGCTGCATTCCGGGAAGGGGGGCGAGGTCCGCATGGTCGATCTCGGCGATGCCGCCGAGATCGACGCGGCCGTGGCCCGCTTCAAGACGGAGGTCGCGGCCGGGCGCAGGGCCCCTCAGGCCGGCGGCAGGGACCCATCGCAGCGGCTCTATGAGCTCGTCTTCCGGCCTATCACTCGTGAGCTGGGATCGGCCACAGAGATCTTCATCTCCCCGGACGGGAACCTCAACCTGATTCCCTTTGAGGTGCTCAGAGGCCCCGGGGACAGGTTCCTGATCGAGGACTACAACTTCAACTACCTGGCGGCAAGCCGGGACGTCCTGGCCTTCAACGAGATCAAAAGCGGGACGGGCACGGCCCTGCTCATGGGCGACCCGGACTTCGACCTGGGCGAAGACAAGAAGGAGTCCGCCCTGAAGAAGCTGGCCTTGAAGGGCCCCAGCCGCGAAGGCCAGGCCCGCCGGTCGGTTGAAATGCGCGGGCTGCAGTTCAGCCGGCTACCCGGCACGCGGGAGGAGATCCTGGCCATCCGCGGGCTTCTCGGGAAAAACGAGAGCGAATCCTACATCGGCGAGGAGGCCATGGAAGAAGTCCTGAGGGCCAGAGGCACGCCGCGGATCCTCCATTTGGCGACCCACGGCTTTTTCCTGGAAGATGCCAAGCGCCCCGAGGTCTCCGAGGTCGAGGATTTCATGGACGACCGTGGTTCGGTGGGGGCCGAGGCGCCGGCCCCCACGGCGGTGGCGGTTGCTGTATCCGTGGCAGGGTTCAAGAACCCGCTGTTGCGTTCCGGCATCGCCCTCGCCGGCGCGAACCGCTCCACGGCCGGGGCCGGAGAAACCCAGGGCAGCGAGGGCATCGTGACGGCCGAAAAGATCCTCGGGTTGAAACTCTGGGGCACCGAAATGGTGGTGCTTTCAGCGTGCGAAACCGGCCTCGGGGACGTGCGCACGGGGGAGGGCGTTTATGGGCTGCGCCGGGCCTTTGCCCAGGCCGGGGCAAAGAGCGTGGTCATGAGCATGTGGTCCGTGCCGGATGCGGAGACCAAGGAATTGATGATCGAATTCTACCGGGGCGCCCAGTCGGGTAAAATGAACCGGTGCCAGGCGCTGCGGCAGGCGGTGTTGAAGCAGATGGCCGTGGTCAAACAGCGCTATGGCTACCCTCACCCCTTTTACTGGGGGGCGTTTGTGTTCATGGGCGAGCCCTGAACCCAAAAATTTCGTAGCGATATGTACAAGCTTGTATGGATTTTCCGCATAGCGTTCTGAATTCCATTCGTTTATACCCTGCCGCTTTCCGTTCCCATTCGACACCGCCCATATTCCAGGTCCTGCCTGCCAAGCCCAGGCGGGCTGGAAGTCGTGCCGCGACGTCCCCGTGTTTTTTCGTAATGCTTCGTAATTCTGCCTAAAGTCATCCTGATCTCTGCCGATATTGGTAGTACCCAAGAAAAGCTGAGCTTTTTTTCCAAAAAGGCAGTCACAAAAATATATCAAAATCAACCAGGGAGAAAGAATCAATGAAAAAGCTATGGGTAGTGGTATTGGCAATCGGTTGCGTCTTGGCAGCAGGCGGGAACATGGCCCTATCGGCAGATATGGGAACCAAGGACGAGGCCGTGGCCATGGTGAAGAAGGCGGTCGACTTCATCAAGGCGAACGGGGCGGACAAGGCCTACGCCGAATTCAGCAACCCCAAGGGGCAGTTCGTGGACCGCGACCTCTACATCGCCGTCTACGACATGAGCGGCAAGTGCCTGGCCCACGGCGCCAACGCCAAGATGATCGGCCGGGACCTGTTGGACAACAAGGACGTGGACGGCAAGGAGTTCGTGAAAGAACGCGTGGAGATGATGAAGAAGCAGCCCTCCGGCTGGCAGGACTACAAGTTCCGCAACCCGACCAGCAACCAGGTCGAGCCCAAGGCCATGTACGTCGAACGCGTCAACGACGTCATCGTGGGCTGCGGGATCTACAAGAAATAGCTGGACTGACCACCGCCTCCGCCGGACCCGGCGGAGGCGCAGCAGAACGCCGGCGGCCGCCGTCTCCGGGTCTTGCGGACGTTCCCATGGAGGAACCGAATCGATGAAACTGCGCACGAAACTCGTTCTGGGGTTCGCGGCCCTCACGCTCGTCATGGTCGCGCTGGGGGGCGCCTCCTTTTTCATGTTCAAGCGTATTGACGCCAACATCGGCACGGTGAACCGGGAGAGCCTGCCGACCGTCAAGCTCGCCACGGGTGTTGAGCGTTCGGCCCTCGAGGCCATCCTCGAGGAGAAAAACTATCTGCTCTTCAAGAGCAACGACATCCACGCGCGGGCCAAGGGCAAGCTCGGTCAGATGGCGTCGAACCTGGGCGAAATCGACCAGCTGGCCGCGGCGACCCAGAACCGGGAGCTCGCCGCGCGCTCGGCCGAGGTGCGCCAGGCCGTGGCCGACTACGGCAAGCTCTACGACCAGGCCGTGGACGCCCTGAAGCGCAACCGGGTCGAGGAGACGCTGCTGGACGAAAAGGGCGACCTGGTCGGGAAGGAGGCGGAGGCTCTGCAGACGGCCAAGAAGACCGAGTTCCAGCAGGTCAGCAACGCGCTGGCGGTGTTGAACAACATCAACGCCTGGTCGCTCGACATGCGCCTGAACGAGAAGAGCTACATGCTCGGCCGCGAGCAGATGGCGCTCAACGCGATCGAGCGCGATATCCAGAGCCTGCTCGGGGCCTACGACGCGCTGGAAAAGCTCAACCCGGACGAGATCGAGAAGAAGCAGATCTCCAACGCGCGCCAGGCGACCGGCGAGTACGCCAAAGCCCTGCAGGCCTGGGCGGCCGAGGTCCAGCGGGACGCGCAGAGCGCGGCGCTGGCCGGCTTCGTCAAGACCATGAACCGCTCCGGCGACACCGTCAGTCAGATGGTCGACGACTACACCCTCACCAAGCAGGCCCAGTTCGAGAAGATCAACGAGGCCATGTTCCTGGTCGTGGCGGTCTCCAAGGCGGCCCTCGGCGCCCAGGTCAGTGAGAAGCAATACATCATCCGCCGGGACAATAACGAGTGGGATGTGTTGATCATGGAGGTCGAACAGCTCTCCAAGCTCTATGCCGCGCTGCGCAAGGTGGCGACGACCCCCGACGAGCAGGCCGCCATCGAGCGCGCCACTGCGGCGACCCAGGCGTATCTGGCGGCCGCCAACGCCTGGGCCAAGAACGACGCCGACCTGCGGCAGACCATCCTGCCGAAGATGAAGGCCACCGGCGAGACCGTGATGGCGGCGGCGCAGTCGATCCAGAACGACGCCTGGGCCGGGTCGGACGAGATCAACGGCCAGACCCGCTCGATCGTCGCGAGCTCCAACTGGGCGATCCTCGTCGCGCTCGCGATCGGCGTGCTCGTGGCCGTCGTCATGGCCGGAGCCATCACCCGCTCCATCACCCGGCCGATCCATCACGCCATCGCCGCCCTCGAGGGCAGCTCCGACCAGGTGACCTCAGCCTCCGGCGAGATCGCGTCGTCCAGCCAGCAGCTGGCCGAAGGCACCAGCCAGCAGGCGGCCTCGATCGAGGAGACCTCCTCGGCCCTGGAGGAGATGTCTTCGATGACCCAGCAGAACGCCGACCATGCCGCCCAGGCCAACCGGCTGATGACCGAGGCCGGCGCTATCGTGGGCGAGGCCAACGCATCGATGGGCCAGCTGACCGGCTCGATGCAGGCGATCACCCAGGCGAGCGAAGAGACCCAGAAGATCATCAAGACCATCGACGAGATCGCCTTCCAGACCAATCTGCTGGCGCTCAACGCGGCGGTCGAAGCCGCGCGCGCCGGCGAGGCCGGCGCGGGCTTCGCCGTCGTGGCCGACGAGGTCCGCAACCTCGCCATGCGGGCGGCGGACGCGGCCCGCAACACGGCGGGGCTGATCGACGGGACGGTCCAGAAGATCCGGAGCGGCTCCGAGCTCGTGGCCAAGACCAACGAGGCCTTCAGGCGAGTGGCCGACAGCACCGGCAAGGCCGCCCAGCTGGTGGGCGAGATCGCCGCGGCCTCGAGCGAGCAGGCCCAGGGGATCACCCAAATTTCGACCGCCGTTTCGGAAATGGACAAGGTCACCCAGCAGAACGCCGCCAACGCCGAGGAGTCCGCGTCCTCGGCCGAGGAGATGAGCGCCCAGGCCGCGCAGATGCGGGAGATCGTGGGCGGGCTGATCGCCATCGTGGGCGGCGCGGGGCGCACCCGGCCGGCCGCGGAACCGGTCGAGGAGCCCGAGCCCGTCGCAACGGCGCGCAGGCGAGTCGACTCCGGGGCGGCCAAGGCCACCCCCGAGCAGCTCATCCCGCTGGAGGAAGAAGACGTATAATTGACAGGCGGTCGGCCGGGGTGGTAGGGTCCGCCCCGTTCACACTAGGCGACTGCGGGAACGGAACACGGTGCAAGCCCGTGGCGGTCCCGCCGCTGTGACCCCGGCCGGGCGTCAATGCCCGGCGCCTCCGCCGCGGGTGTTCGCCACTGCGCCGCCGTAGCGGCGCGGGAAGGCTGCCGGCGGAGGGGGGAAGCCAGAAGACGACCGCGGTCGCCGCCGCAGCAGGTTCGGATCCGATGGCAAAGGGTTCTGACGGCTCTTAGGAGCTGTTGGGACCCTTTTTTTATGGCTTCGTATAAAGGCCAAGCTCGGCGTTGCGTTTCGTCTCGCAGGCGCTGCGACGTACTTTGAGTACGCCTCGCGCCGCGAGACTCACGCGCCTTGATCTTGGCCTTTCTACAAAGCCATCCGAAGGGTTGATCGAATGAAATTTGCGCCAGGGGACTGATATGAAATCAATGGAATGCATCGTTGTCAAACAGGTTGGGGCTTTCGAGGTGACCCGCCTGCCCGTCCGGCCCCCGCTGGACGATGAGGTCCTCGTCAACGTGGCCGTGACGGGCGTCTGCCGGACCGATCTCAAGCTGATCCGGGTCGGCCACCGCGACCTCGTGCTGCCGCGGGTGCCCGGCGAGGAAGTCGTGGGCGAAATAGCGGATAAAGGCTCTCGCGTTGCCGGCGTGGAGCGCGGGGATCTGGTCTACGTCTACCCCGGCGTGTGGTGCGGCGCGTGTCCGGCCTGTCGTTCGGGCGCGGAGAACCTCTGCCGGGACATGCGCATCATGGGGTTTCACCGGGATGGAGGGTTCGCGGAGTACCTCACGGTGCCCGCCCAAAGCGTGATCCCCGTGCCCGGCGGCGTCGCGGCCGAAGCCGCCGTTTTCGCGGAACCGCTTTCCTGCTGCCTGAACGCGCTGGAGCTGGCGGGGCTCAAGCCCGGCATGGCGGTGGGCATCTGGGGTGCGGGCCCGGCCGGCACGCTCCTGCACCGCGCGGCGCAGGCCAAAGGGGCCACGGCCGTCAACGTGGAGCCGGACCTCCGCCGGCGGGCGTCCATCGGCGGCATTGAGTGCAGCGGGGATCGGTCCTTCGACGTGTGCGTGGTCGCCGTGGGAGCCAAGGCCGCCTACGAGGACGCCGCGGCCCGGCTGCAGCCGCGCGGCCGCCTGGTGGTCTTCTCCGGCCTCTCGCCCGCCGACGATCGCATGGAGGTGAGCCTCAACCAGCTACACTACCATGAACAGACGCTGGTGGGGGCCTACGGCTGCGCCTACCGCCACGGGGTGGCGGCGCTGAACCTCATCGCGAGCGGGGCCGTTCCGGTCGCCGACCTGGTGTCCCACCGGCTGCCGCTCGGCCGGCTGGCGGAGGCGCTGGAGCTGGTCGAAACGCGCCGCTGCCTGAAGATCCTGCTCTATCCCGCAGGCGGGCCGGCCCGATGACCGCCGAAGGCGCCTTGAGGCATTTCGGGGCCTCCATCCAGCGGGTCATCGGCCGCGGGGACCTTTCGCAGGCCGAGTGCCTGGAGCTCTTCCGGCAGATCCTGCGCGACGAGCAGCCGGACCTGCAGCAGGGCGCCCTGCTCGGAGCGCTCGCGACCAAGGGGGAGACGCCGGAGGAAGTGGCCGGGGTGTGGCAGGCCGTGGACGAGCTGGACACCCGGCACGTGGAGGTGGACGTGGACGGGCCGCTGGTCGAGAACTGCGGGACCGGCATGGACCGCCTGAAGACCTTCAACATCAGCTCGGCCGCGGCGGTGGTCGCGGCGGCCGGCGGGGTGCGGATGGCCCGCCACGGGTCGCGCGGGCTGACGTCGGCCTGCGGCACGGTCGACTTGCTCGAGGCCGTGGGGGTGAACGTGGAGTGCGACGTCGCGACGGTCGCGCGCAGCATCCGGGAGTGCGGCATCGGGCTGTTCAACGGGATGAGCGCCGAGGTTCACCCGCGCGGGCTTTTTCGCATCCTCGCCCGCATCCGTTTCGGGTCGGTGTTGAACATCGCCGCGTCGCTCGCGAGTCCCTGCCGGCCGTCTCACGCCGTACGCGGCGTGCACGTTCCGGAGGCGGTGCGCCCGGTCGCCGCAGTCATGCGCGCGATCGGCTACCGCCGGGCCATGGTGGTGCACGGGTTCGACCGCGGGGAGCCCGGCATGGACGAGCTCTCGACCCTGGGGGAGACGCTGGTCCACGAGATCCGGCCCGACGGCCGGGAGGAGGAGTACACGCTGGCGCCCGAGGACGCGGGGGTCGAACGCGCGGCATACGCCGACATCGCCACCACCGGCGACCCCGGGCTCGAGGCCGATCGGTTTCTGCACGTGCTCGCCGGCTCCGGTTCCGCCGCCTGCACCGGGATCACCTGCCTCAACGCGGGGGCGATCCTGTACGTGGCGGGCCGGGCGGGCGACCTGGCGACGGGGGTCCGGCACAGCCGCGAGCTGGTGCGGTCGGGCGAGGCCTTCGCGACCCTCTGCCGGTGGGTGCGGACCCAGGCTGACGCCGACGGACGCTCGCTCGAGCGGTTGCGCCAGCGCGCCCGCCGCCTGGGGCTGGAGGACAAGGTCCCCCTTTGACTTCTCTTGAAATTCTGGTAAACGGTGAAACATCTTCTGTGACACCTCACCGGCACGAAAGGAGAAACGGCATGTCAAAGGCTCAAGACACGAAGAAGGACGCCAAGAAGAAACCCCAGAAGAGTCTCAAGGAGAAGCGCGCCGAGAAGAAAGGCAAGAAGGACAAAGCCTGAAGCATTGCTGCCTGGGGCGGAACCGTGCCGGTGCGAATTCCGCACGGGTCCGGTTCCGGCCAACTCAGATTCAACCCGCCTGTGCCAGGTTGTTGAGAAACACGTAGCGGGCCGTCAGCCGAGGCGCGTGGCCTTTTGGAAAGCGCAGCATACTGACCCGTATGTGAGCATTTACAAAAGCCGCGCAACGCCGTATCACGGCTCCATACGCTGATTTTTAAACAAGCTGTCAGACCTCCCCGTACAGCTTCCCCAGAAAGTAGCTCATCTGCCGGTACCACCACGGCCAGTCGTGGTTGACGTCCTCCCCCCAGACATCCACCCAGGCCGGGATCGACTTCTCCCGGAAGCAGCGGTCGAGCGTGCGCGTGTCCTCGAGCGCCTCGGTTTCCCACGCGCCCTGGCCCGAGCATACGATGATCCGGCTGTCGCGGTAGCGGTCGAGGGTCCAGGCGTCCGTGATCCCCGGCAGGTAAGACAGGGGCGAGTTGAAGTAGATCGCCGGCAGGTCGGCCGGGCTCAGGCCGAACTCGGCGCGGTCCAGGCGGTAGAGGCCCGACAGCGCGATCGTGCCGCCGAACGCGTCCGGGTGTTTCAGGAAGGCGTTCACGGCGTGGTAGGCCCCCATGCTGCACCCGGTCGCCATGGGGCGCTCGCCGGGGGCCCGGCAGTGGGTGCGGACAAAGGGCACGACCTCGTCGACCACGTAGCGGTCGTAGGCCTCGTGCCGGGAGTTGCGCTCGGCCGGGGGTACGGACCAGTCGTACCAGGACTCGGCGTCCACGCTGTCGATCGTGAACAGCTTGACCTTCCCCGCCAGGATGTACCCCGCCATGGCCGTCGTCATCCCCATGCCTTCGAAATCGAACCAGCGGCCGCGCGAGCAGGGGAACACGATGAACGGCTTGCCCCAGTGCCCGTAGACGTTGAGGTTCATGTCGCGGTTCAGATGGCGGCTCCACCAGCGGTGATATTCGACGTGCATGGCGTTCCTTGCTATTCGTGAAATGTTCGGGCTCAGGCGGTCTCGTGGATGAAGTGCACGACGTCCAGCATGCGGTCCAGTTCCGGGGTGCGGAAGATGAAGCCCACGTCGCCCAGCGCGCCGCTGAACACCCCCGGCACGGTTTCCACCTGCATCATCAGGTGGCCATAGCGGGCGATGACGTCGTTGTGGGGGTGCGCGTAGGCGATGTCGCGGCGGCGGCTCGCGTAGCAGCAGTGGTACTTGCGCTCGTACGCGAGCCGGGTGCTCCCGGTGACCACGAGCTCGGCCCACGCGCGGTAGACGTCCGTGTCGCAGGCGTAGTTGAACATGTCCGTGGTCCAGCCGCCGGGGGGGCGCAGGTTGACTTCCAGCCCCACGTGCTCGCCCGACGGGGTGAGGAAGAACTCGATGTGGAAGAAACGCTCGCGGACCCCGAACGCGGCCAGGCATGCGCGTCCGGCGGCCTCCAGCGCGGCCGGGATCTCCCGCTGCGAGTAGTAGAAGAGGTGCCGCCGGTCGTTGACCGTTTCCATGATGCCCTGGCTGAACACGTGGCTCGTCATGAAGACCGGGTCCCCGTCGGCGTCCGCCAGCCCGTCGAAGGAGTGGATCGTGCCGGTCACGAACTGCTCGAGGAGGTAGTCCACGGGGGGCGTGGTCGCGAAGACCCGCGCGAGCTCCGCATCGGTCTCGATACGGTAGGTGTCGAGGGCCCCGACCCCCGCATCGGGTTTGGCCACCAGCGGGTAGCCGATGTCCTGCGCCAGGGCGCGGGCCTCCGCGAGCGTGCGCACCCGCCCGCCGCGCGGCACGCGGACCCCGGCCGCGGCAAAGCGCACCTTCATTCCCGATTTGCAGCGTACGAACTCGATGTCGGCCGCACGGATCCCCGGGATGTTGAAATCGTCGCGGATGCGCGCCTCGGTCGCCAGCCAGTACTCGTTCAGCGAGTCGAAGCGATCGATCCGGCCGTAGCGGTGGGTGTAGTAGCCGCAGGCGCGCACGAGCGCGTCGTAGTCGTGCATGTCGGGCACCTGGTAGTACTCGCTCAGCGCGGCCTGGGTCTCGGGGGGCAGGGCGTCGCGCGGCGCGTCGCCGATCCCGAGGGCGTTGCCGCCGACCTCCCGGACCTGGCGCCAGAAGCGGTGGTAGTGGGGCGGGAAATGGGGGGACAGGATAACGACGTTGCGGGCCATGCGCTCAAGCCTCCTGGCGGGCCGCCGCGGCGAGCGCGATAACCTCCGCCTCCTCCGGGCAGCGATAGATGTACCGGTGCGCCCCCATGACCTCCCAGAAGAGGGGCGGGTTGTCGGCGTGCTCCACCAGACGGGGTCCGATCCGGGCCACGAGCTCGCCGTGGCCGAGCGCGTGCGCCTTGTCCTTGCGGCCCACGTAGGCGACGCAGTAGCGTTTGTCCGCGGGGAGGTCGAGCGGCCGGCCGAGCAGCATGTGCACCCACGCGCGGTAGAGGTCCCCGTCGATGCTGTAGTTCATCATGTCGATGATGGCCCCGCCGGGGGGGCGGCAGTTGATCTCGATCGGCACGTAGTCTCCGTCGACCCGGAAGAACTCGAAGTGGAAGAACTTGCGCCGGATGTCGAAGCGCCGGACAAGCGCGCGGCCGATCCGCCGCAGCGCGTCCGGGATGCTCCGGCCGACGTAGAAAAAAGTGTCCTTGCCCCCTGCGTATTCGATCAGCCCTTCGCCGTAGACCAGGGTGTTCTCGAAGCGCACGGCGCCGTCGGTGTCGGTCATGCCGTCGTAGGTGACGATCGGGGCGTCCACGAACTCCTCCAGGAGGTACTCCTCCCGCAGTTCCGGGAACACCGCGGCCATCTGTTCAGGCCCGTCGATCCGGAAGGTGCCGCCCGCGCCGACCCCCTCGTTCGGCTTGAGGATGACCGGGTAGCCCAGCTCGCCCGCCAGCAGGTCCGCCTCCTGAAGCGTCGACACCACCGCCCCGCGCGCCACGCGCAGGCCGGACTCCTGGAAGATGCGCTTCATGACCGACTTCTTCTTGATCTGGTCCACCTCCCGCCGCGTGATGCCGGGGATGGAGAAGCGCTCGTTGATGACGGCCTCCAGCCGCAGCCAGGCCTCGTTGTGCGATTCCACCAGGTCGAAGGCTCCCTCGAACCCCTGGGCGTGCTTGATCTCCAGAATCTCGTTGACGGCCTGCACCGCCAGACGCCAGTTCTTGAGCTCCGTGCGACCGTACCAGCGGATGCACTCCCGCAGGCCCACCGGCAGGCTGTAGAACTCGGCCTCGCCGATCGCCCACACCCGGACACCGGCCTGGTGTAACCGCCGCACGAAGTTGGCGTAGTTGGGGGGGAACTCGGGGGAAATATAGAGTATGTCCATCGCGTCTGGTCGATCTCCGGAAACGGTGAAACGGCGTCGCCGCTTTCGGGGGACGCGGGTTGTATGGTCAGCCCTCAACCGGATAGGGTGTTGAAAAACGGCATCGCGGTCCGTGATCCGGCGTTGCGCAGCGTTTGGACATGCTCACATCCTCTACCGGTATGCTGCGCTGTCCAAAAGGCCGCGCGCCTTGGCTGACGGCCCGATACGGGTTTTCGGACACCCTTCTGAGGGGGCGGGATCACGGGGTGTCGGCCTGCGGGAACGCGCAAACATAACGCACCGGCAGCGGCCGTCAAGGTCCGCGCCGCGCGACCGGGCGCTGCCGGGCGAAGCTGCGGCGCCCTCAGGCCAGCTCGTCGAAGCGGCAGGTCAGGGTCACCCCCTCGCCGTCGAAGGCGCTCTTCACTTTGTAGGGGAGGGATTTGAACATGCGGATCATGGCCTGGTTGTTCGGCGAGGTGTAGGCCATCAGTCCGAAGAAACCCTGCTCGCGGGCGGCCTCGGCCAGCTTGCGCAGGATGCGGCGGGCGATCCCCTTGTTCTGGTAGCGCTTGTGCACGGAGAAGGCCACCTCGGCCATATTGATCTTCTCGATCAGCATGCACTCCCCGATGGCGACCACCCGTCCGAACCCGAACTCCCCGACAATGGCCAGTATGGTCAGGACCTTGATGTAGTCCGTGCACGAGCGCACATCGATGTCCGAGCGCGAGAAGCACGTTTTCTCGTGCCGGAAGCGCGAGAAGACGTCCTCCTTATCGAGGCCGTAATAGTGCTCCTGGATGCGCCGGTCGTCGACCGGCTTGGCCGGGCGGATCGTGACCTCCTCCCCGTCGACGGTGATGACCTCCTCGAGCTTGACCGGGTAAACGCCGTGCACGGCCTCGCCCAGGGTCCGTTCCGGGCCGATGAGCCCCATGCTCTTGGCCTGCGCGAAGAGCCCCTCGCGGAAGGTGGGGTGCGCGACGCTGATCATCCCGACCGCGCGCTCCTGCAGGCTTTTGCCGGCCATGTTGAAGGCACCGTATTCGGTGATCACGTACTGTACGTCCGCCCGGGGGACGGCGACGTTGGTGTCGGTCAGCTGCGGCACGATGTTGCTGCTGCGCCCGTCATCGGAGGTGGAGAAGAGCATGATGATGGATTTGCCGCCCGGCGAGCGCCGCGCGCCGCGGACGAAATCGGAGATCCCGGAGACACCGGCAAAAAACGTGCGCGGCGAGGCCTCGGCCTCGACCTGACCGGTGAGGTCCATCGTGCGCGCCACGTTCAGCGACACCATGCGGTGGTGGCGGCTGATGATGAACGGGTCGTTGACGTAGTCCGAGGGGCGGAAGTCCACGGCCGGGTTGTTGTCGATGAACTCGTAGAGGTTGTGCGAGCCGATGGCGGCGGAGGCCACGAGCTTGCCTTCGTTGAACCCCTTGCGCCGGTTGTTGATGACGCCCGTGGCGTAGAGGTGCATGATGTCGTCGGTCAGGAACTGGGAGTGGACGCCGAGGTCGTTCTTGTCCGCCAGCGCCTGGATGGTGGCCTGCGAGGCGGCATCCAACCCGATCTGCAGCGTGGAGCCGTCCTCGATCAGCCGGGCGATGAGCTTTCCGATGAGGGTGGCGGTCTCCGAGGCCGGCGGCGGCTGCACGGACAGCAGCGGCTCGGGATGCTCGACCACGATGTGCACCTGGTTGACGTGGATGAAGCTCTGCCCGAGGACCCGGGGCATCTGCGGGTTCACCTGGGCGATGACGAGATCGGCCGCCAGGGCCGCCGCCAGGGTCACGTCCACCGAAACCCCCAGGCTCATCCACCCGAAGTCATCCGGCGGAGACACCTGGATCAGGGCAACCTGGATCGGCAGCTTCTTGGACGTGAAGAGGTCCGGCACATCCGAGATGTTCATCGGGGTGATGAAGCGCTTGTGGCGGGCGATCACCTCGGCGTTGGCGGACCCCAGGTAGATGGTGCGGACGTTCAGGGTGACGTCCTCCGAGGCGTCGGCGAGCATGCTTAACGGCGTGGCTTCGGTGCTCATGAGACGGACGATCTCGAGCCCGCTCAGCCGGGGTGCTGCCTCGGCCAGCGCGCGCATCAGCTCCTGGGGCTGCCCGCAGGCCGAGCCGATGAACAGGCGCTGTCCGGGCCGGATCACCCGCATGGCGTCGGCCGCGGACCGCCGCTTGGACAGGTATGCGTCGGCCCAGTAATCGGATGTCGCCATGCTGCCTCCCGAGTGTGATGTGTCGGCGGGGAAATGGGATTGAGGATTTCAGATTACCTGAAACCGCGAACGGTTGTCAATTTCGCGGGTGCGGGCAGGACGATGGTCGGCCTCATTGCATGCCGGGCAGGCGCGAGCGTCCCCATGCCGGGGGGTGTGACTTTCAGGCGCCGCTTTGGTAGGGTGATTCATCGTGCGCCGTGGATTCACCCGGGCCTCGTTCAGGCGCACCCACCCCGCTGGGGGCAGCCCATGCTGTACTCGACCCGTTCCAAACTGATCGCCGGTTTCATGGCCGTCACGCTGCTCGTGGGGGCGGCCTCCCTCTTCATCGGGGTGCGTCTGGTGGACGAGCACGTGTTCGGCGAGGCGCTCAACCGGGTGAGCCAGGACTTGAACGCGGCCAACGAGATGTACGTCACCCGCGTGAAGCACGTCAAAACCTCCCTCAGCATCACCACCCTCGGGTTCGCCTTCATCTCTTCGGTCCGGGAGCGCAACACGGTGGACCTCGCCCTGCGCCTGGAGCGCATGTCCAAGCTGGCCGAGCTGGACTTCGCCGGGGTCGTCGACCCCCGCGGGGACGTCATCTGCCGCATCGGGCCGAACGCCTTCCCGCCGCCCGGCCACCGGCCCGAGAACCCGCTGACCCAGATTGTCCTTGAGCAGCGGGTCTCGGTGTCCGGCACCGTGATCCTGCCCCAGGACGTCCTGGTCGAGGAAAACCACGAGCTCGCAGAACGGGCGCGCATCCTGCTCACCGCGGGGCCCGAGTCGCCTTCCGCCGCCCGCGAGGAGATCACCGCGGGCATGACGATCGCGGCGGCGGTCCCGATCTTCGAGGGCAGCAGCTTCGTCGGGGTCCTGTACGGGGGAATCCTGCTCAACCGCGGCGAGGCCTTCGTGGACACCGTGCGCGACACGGTGTTCCAGGGGGAGAGCTTCGGGGGCAAGAGCATCGGGACGGCGACCCTCTTCCTCAACGACGTCCGCATCGCCACCAACGTGCTGACCCCGGAGGGCAAGCGGGCGCTCGGAACCCGGGTGTCGCCGAGGGTCGAGGAACACGTGCTCGGCAAGGGGCGGCGCTGGACTGACCGCGCGTTCGTCTTCAGCGACTGGTACATCACCGCTTACAGCCCGATCGAGACGATCTCCGGGCGGCGGGCCGGGATGCTCTACGTCGGCGTCGTGGAGGAGAAGTACGCCGACATCCGCCGCCAGCTGTTGACGGTCTACTGCCTGCTGACCGTCGCGGTCATGCTGGCCGCCTCGGCGCTCGGCTGGGTCATCGCCAGCCGCATCAGCTCCCCGATCCAGCGGCTGATCCGGGCCAGCCGCCAAGTGAGCGAGGGGAACCTGACGCCCGACATCGGGCCGACGGAAAAAGGCGAGATCGGCCTGCTGCAGAACACCTTCAAGGAGATGGTGGCGTTTGTCGGCCGTCGCCACGCCGACAGTGAGGCCCGCATCATGCAGAGTCAGCGGCAGGCGAGCGTCGGCCGCCTGGCGGCCGGGGTCGCCCACGAGATCAACAACCCGCTCACGGGGGTTTTGACATACACCCACATGCTGCTGAGACGGTCCGAACTGGCCGAGGACGTGCGCGCCGACCTGCAGATCATCGCCGAGGCGACCGAGCGCGTGCGCAAGATCGTCAAGGGCCTGCTGGACTTCTCGCGCCAGACGAAGATCGACCCCGAGCCGACCGACATCAACCGTCTGGCGGCCTCTGCGACGACGCTGATCGAAAACCAGGCGCTGATGAAGGGGGTTGCCATCCGGCTCAATTCGGGCGAAAATCTGCCCGAGGTGATCGTGGACCGCAGCCAGATCCAGGGGGTGCTGATCAACATGATCATCAACGCGCTCGACGCGACCCCGCCGGGGGGCACCATCCGGGTGTTCACGGCCTCCGGTTTCACCGGCCAGTCGTCCGGGCGCATGGGCGTCGAGATCACGATCGCGGACACCGGCAGCGGCATCGCCCCGGAAATCTCGACCGGATCTTCGATCCGTTCTTCACGACCAAGCCGGTCGGCCAGGGGACGGGGCTCGGCCTGGCCGTGTCGCTCGGCATCGTGCAGCGCCACGGCGGCCACATCCGGGTGCAGAGCGAACCGGGCAAGGGGACGCGGTTCTTCATCTGGCTGCCGGTGAAGGCCTCGCCATGAAGCCGAGCGTCCTGGTCGTCGACGACGAACCCATCGTCCGCAAGAGTTGCCGGCTCGTGCTCGAGGCCGCCGGGTGGCAGGTGCTCGAGGCCGGGTCGGCGGCCGGGGCGGTAGCACTGCTGACCTCCGCGACCCCGCGGCTGTTGCTCGTGGACCTCAAGATGCCCTTCGAGGACGGCACGCGGCTGATCAACCGCCTGCGGGAGATGGGCATCCGGACCCCGGCGGTGCTGATGAGCGGCTATTCGACCGAGGACACGGCCCGCGACGCCGAGCGCCTGGGGGCGCTCGCGTTCCTGGGCAAGCCCTTCACCCCCGACGAGTTGACGGACACCATCCAACGCGTTCTGAACCGGATCGAGAAGGAGGAGGACAGCCATGGCCAAAGCCAAGATCCTGGTGATCGATGACGAGCGGATCGTGATCGACAGCATCACCAAGATTCTCAAGGAAGAGCACATCGACGTGGAGGCCACCCTGAACGGGCGGCAAGGGATCGACATGGCGTTGCAGAAGACCTACGACCTGGTCCTGACCGACCTGCGCATGCCCGACATCGGCGGCATGCGCGTGCTGCGGGACATCAAACGCGCCCGACCAGGCCTGCCGGTGGTCATGATCACCGGGTACGCCTCGGTGCCGTCGGCGGTCCAGGCCGTCAAACTAGGCGCGGTGGAAATCCTCGAGAAGCCCTTCTCCCCGGACGGGCTCGTCGCGGTCGTGCGCAAGGCGCTCAGCACCCGGCCGGGTGCGGACGAGGCGGACGAGACGATCCACCGGGGCGAGATCATCCGGCTGCTGGAGCGCGCCGCCGTCGACCAGAACCTGGTCTACGAACTCATGCACTGCGGGGCGGACGCGCTGGCGGACTACGTGCTCACCAACGCCGAGAAGCTCGCTGTCCTGACGGCGGACATCGAGTGGATCGAAAAGCAGGTCGGGCAGCTCTCGCCCAGCCAGCGCAAGTGGCTGGACGCCCGGCGCAACAGCGAGATCTGGTGATCCCGCATGGAGCCGGCGCGAGCGGGTGGCCGCTCGCGCCGGCTCCATCCCTGACGTCCCTCCGCCTCCCTGCGCAGCGTGTCACGGCCTTGCACATTTGTCTCTTGGGGCGTTTCGGGGTAGAATGATGTTGATGCACACCCCCGTCCCCATGCAGCGAGGTCTGTTTTGATGAAGCGATCGGCAGCCGCTTTAGCGGTGATGTGTCTCGTCTTCGCAACCGGTACCGCCCACCCCGCCCAGGTCGCCCGCGCGACCAAAAAATCCGCCCCCGCTCCCACGATCAGTTCCCACGTCGCCGCGCCCCGGCCGGTGTGCGAAGCCTTTGCCGTGGCGGACGCCGCCGACGGGCGGGTGCTGGAGGGTCGGAACCTGCAGATGCGGTGGCCCATGGCGAGCGTCACCAAGCTCATGCTGGCCATGGTGGTGGCGGAGAAGATCGAAGCCGGCACGCTCGGTCTGAACGACCCGGTCCGGGTCAGCCGCAGCGCCCAGGGCATGGGGGGCACCCAGGTCTTCCTGAAGGCGGGCGAGACATTCACGCTGAACGAACTCATGACCGCCGCCATGGTCGAATCCGCCAACGACGCGTCCTACGCGGTGGCGGAGCACGTCGGCGGCAACGCGGCCGAGTTCGTGCGCATGATGAACCGCAAGGCGGCCGTCCTCGGCATGCACGACACGGAGTTCCACGGCCCGCACGGGCTGCCCCCGCGGCCGGGCGGAAGTGACAACCTGTCGACCTGCCTGGACCTGATCCGACTGGCCCGCGCGGCCTTGAAGCATCCGCAGATTTTGGAATGGACCTCGACCGAGCGCAGCACCTTCCGCAACGGGACGATGCCGATCCACAACCACAACCGGCTGCTCGGGGTCGTGCCGGGCGTGGACGGGCTGAAGACCGGCTTCACCCGCAGGGCGGGGTACAACATCGTGGCGACGGGCACCAGCGGCGAGCGGCGTCTCATCGTGGTGGTGCTGGGCAGCCCCGAGTCGAAGATCCGCAACGCCTTCGCCGCTGAGAAGTTCCGCGAGTATCTCCGTCTCGTGCCGGGGCCGGCGCCGGACGGCGGCAACCCGACCGACGACTTCGGCGGCTGAGCCGGCTGCGGCCGGGGCGGAAAAGGCGACTACGGCCGGGCGGCCGCGCGCACGGCCGCGATGACCTGGTCGGCGGTGTAGAAGTCGCTGCGCAGCGCCGTCTCCCCCGCCGAGCCGTAGACCAGCAGCAGCGGGATCGTGAGGCTGCCCGCCTCCCTGAGCCTGGTGCGGCCGGCCGGGTTGCCCGCGGTCAGGTCCACCTTCATCGGCACCGCCCCGGATTCGGCGATTGCCCGCACCACCTCCCGGTCTTTCCACACGCTCTGTTCGAGCGCCTTGCAGTTCAGGCACCACTCCGCCGTGAACACCATCACCACGGGCCTGCGGTCGCGCTCGGCCGCGGCGAATCGCTCGGGCGTGTACGGCACCCAGCGCAGCGGCCCGCTGTCGCTGAGACCGGCCGCGGCCGCAACCGCCAGCAGGACGACGGCCGCCCCGGCCGCCCCCCAGGCCAGGCGCCCGGCCGCCGTGCTGGCCAGGCGCGCGGCTCCGACCCCCATCCACACGCCGCCGGCCGCGCACAGGCCCGTGACCGGCCACCACAGCAGGCGAGGGTCGGCGCCGGTTTCGGCCGACAGGGTCTGGGCGCCGATGCCGATGAAGTAGGCCGCGGCGGCGAGCATGAAAACGCCCATCACCTGCTTCAGCAACTCACTCCAGGGGCCGGTCTTGGGGACGCGCCGCAGCCAGTCGGGGCGGGCGGCGAGCACGGCGTAGGGCAGCCCCATGCCGGCGCCGATCGCGGCGAAGGTGGCGAGCGTCACGGCCGGCGCCTGCGTCGCGGCCCAGGCGGCCGCCGTGCCCATGAAGGGCGCGGTGCACGGGGTCGACAGGACGGCCGTGAGGACCCCCATCCCCACGGCACCCGCGGCGGTGTCCTGCCGCGGGTTGAACGCGTAGACCCGGGCCGGCAGCTGCACGGCGTAGGCGCCGAACATCCCGACTGCCATCAGGGCGATGACCGCGCCCACGCCGAGCGTGAAGGCCGGGTACTGGAACAGCTGGTGGGTGGAGGTGAAGCCGCTCGCCGGCGAGACGACCGCCCCCAGCCCGACCCAGAAGAGCAGCACCCCCGCCAAGGTGCACAGGCCCAGGGTGCGGCCGCGGCGGCGGTCCGTCCCCTGGGAGAGGCTGATGATCTTGACCGGCACGAGCGGCAGGACACACGGGGTCAGGTTGAGCAGAAACCCGCCTGCGGCGGCAAGCAGGAGGACCGCCGCCAAGCCGGGCGCCGACGCGGGGTCGAATTCCACGGACGCCCCGAAGAGGTCGAAGCGCAGCGGCGTGCGGCGTGCGGCGCCGCTCTGCGCGGCCTGGAAGAGCTCGGGGTTGGCGGGCGCGATGCGCTCGCCCGCCCGAGCGACCGGCAGCGTCGCCCGGACGAGGAGGCGCTGCGGCATCAGGCAGTACGCGGCCGCGCACGCCTGGTACTCGACCGCCAGCACCAGCTCGACGTCGTCCGGGGCAGGGGAGGGGAGGCTGAGGGCGAGCGGCACGACCACGACCGTGCGGCCTTCGAAGCTCATGAGCGGGGTGTCCGCGAACTCCGCTTGCAGGGGGTGGGCCTGGGGAAAGTGCGCGGGCTCGGCTACCACACCGTCGGGCGCCTCGCTTACCCGGACCCGCGTGGGGAAGGGCTTGAAATCGCCCATCGGACGCAGCTGGGCCGGGTCGGCGACGACGTGGTAGCCCGGCCGGATGTCGAGGATGACCGCCAGAAAGAGCGGCCCGGCGGGACGGGCGCGGTCGGTCGACCAGGCGGTCGACACCGCGACCGGGTCCTCGTCCGGCGCGGGGCCGGGCGGGGACAGCAGGGCCTGCGCGTGCGCGGCGGCCGTCGCGAGCACCAGCACGCAACTCAGCAGAAAGCGGAAACGGGAGGGCGCGTTCATCGCGCCACTGTAGCATATCTGCCGATGGCCGCCCAAGCGGTTTCGCGACCGGAATGCCGGTGCGGCCCGCTCCGGCGCGCACCCCGATCCGCCCGTTTCCGGGTGTTCCGGGGCGCCCGTCGACGCATTTTGTCGTCTGCAATAATTGACTTTTTTCGGTCAGACGGATAAGCTGTTTGAATTTGTAGCGATTCAAATCTATCGGCCGACCGCGCGCTGCAGCCTCGGGGCGCCGGCGGCTATTTTAGCGAGGAGAGAACACGATGAGCATCAGCATTCCCAAGGAGAAGTTTTATTTCACGTCCGAGTCCGTGACCGAGGGGCATCCGGACAAGGTGGCCGACCAGATCTCCGACGCCATCCTGGACGCCATCATGGCCGAGGACAAGCGCTGCCGCGTTGCCGCGGAGACCCTGGTCACGACCGGTATGGCCTTCATCGCCGGCGAGATCACGACCAGCACCTACGTCGAGATGCCGCAGATCGTCCGGGACACGATCCGGGATATCGGCTACAACTCGTCCAAGATGGGGTTCGACTGGCAGACCTGCGCGGTGATGACCAGCATCGACCACCAGTCGCTCGACATCGCCCAGGGGGTCGACAAGGGCGACGGGCTCTACAAGGAGCAGGGCGCCGGCGACCAGGGGCTCATGTTCGGCTACGCGACCGACGAGACCCCCGAGCTCATGCCGATGCCCATCATCCTCGCCCACAAGCTCTGCCGCCGCCTGGCCGAGGTGCGCAAGAACGGCCAGCTGGACTACCTCCGGCCGGACGGCAAGACCCAGGTCACCCTGGAGTACGAGGACGGTGCGCCCAAACGGGTCGATGCGGTCGTGATCGCCACCCAGCACAAGCCGGACGTCGAGAGCGATGTCCTGCGGGAGGGCGTCATCAACTCGGTCGTCCGCAAGGTCATTCCGGCCGAGATGCTGGACGCCGACACCCGCTACTACATCAACGCCACCGGACGTTTCGTGATCGGCGGCCCGATGGGCGACTGCGGGCTGACCGGTCGCAAGATCATCGTCGACACCTACGGCGGGCAGGGCAGCCACGGCGGCGGCTGCTTCTCGGGCAAGGACCCTTCCAAGGTCGACCGCAGCGCCTCCTACATGGCGCGGCACATCGCCAAGAACATCGTGGCCGCCCAGCTGGCCCGGCGCTGCGAGGTTCAGATCGCCTACTGCATCGGGGTCGCGCAGCCGGTCTCGATCATGGTGGACACGATGGGGACCGGGAAGCTGCCGGGCAGCCGCATCGCCGACATCGTGCGGCAGTGCTTCGACCTGCGCCCGGCCGCGATCATCGAGTACCTGGACCTGCTGCGGCCGATCTACCGCAAGACGGCCGCCTACGGCCACTTCGGCCGCACCGAGCCGGAGTTCACCTGGGAGCACACCACCATGGCCGCCAAGATGCGCGAACTGGCCGGCGTCTGATTCGGACGTCGTCGCCTCACCCCATTACCGGACAAGGAGAACCGATCTTCGATGAAATACGACGTGAAGGACATCCAGCTGGCCAACGACGGGAAACGGCGCATTGAGTGGGCCGCCCAGAGCATGCCGGTGCTCAACCGCATCCGACAGCGCTTCACCCAGGAACAGCCCTTCGGGGGCGTGAAGCTTGCCGCCTGTCTGCACGTGACCACCGAGACCGCCGCCCTCATGCAGACCCTGCAGGCCGGTGGCGCCTCGGTGGCGCTGTGCGCCTCCAACCCGCTCAGCACGCAGGACGACGTGGCGGCGTCGCTGTGCAAGCACGACCGCATTCCGACCTTCGCCATCAAGGGCGAGGACCACAAGACCTACTACGCGCACATCAACGCGGTGCTCGACACGAAACCGCATTACACCATGGACGACGGCGCCGATCTGGTGTCCATCCTGCACTCCGAGCGCCAGAGCCTCATCGCCAACGTGCGCGGGGGCACCGAGGAGACCACGACCGGGATCATCCGGCTGCGCAGCATGGCGGCGGACGGGGTGCTGCGGTACCCGATCATCGCCGTGAACGACGCCCGCACCAAGCACTTCTTCGACAACCGCTACGGCACGGGCCAGAGCACGATGGACGGGTTCATCCGGGCCACCAACCGGTTGATCGCCGGGACCACCTTCGTCGTCTGCGGCTACGGCTGGTGCGGACGCGGGATCGCCATGCGGGCCAAGGGCCTGGGGGCCCACGTGGTCGTGACCGAGATCGACCCCCTGCCGGCGCTCGAGGCCGTCATGGACGGCTTCGTCGTGATGCCGATGGCGGAGGCCGCGCGCGTCGGGGATTTCTTCTGCACGGTGACCGGCAACATCAACGTCATCCGCAAGGAACACTTCAAGGTGATGAAAGACGGGGCGATCGTCGCCAACTCCGGGCACTTCAACGTGGAGCTCGACCTGCCCGGCCTGGAGAGCCTGTCTGTCTCGCGCCGCACGATCCGCCCGTTCGTGGAGGAGTTCGTGCTGAAGGGCGGCCGCCGCGTCAACGTGCTCGGCGAGGGCCGGCTCATCAACCTCGCCGCCGCCGAGGGCCACCCCTCGAGCGTCATGGACATGAGCTTCGCCAACCAGGCCCTCAGCCTCGAGTACATGGTCCGGTTGAAGAAGCCGCTCGAACGCAACGTCTACCCGGTGCCCGAGGAGATCGACCAGCGGATCGCGCGCGAGAAGCTTGCCGCCATGGGGGTCGCGATCGACAAGCTGACGCCGGAGCAGAAGAAGTATCTGGCGTCCTGGGAAATGGGTACCTAACACCACGCCGCAGGCCGTGATCCGGCGTTGCGCGGCCTTTTGGGGCTGCTCACGTACTGGGAGTATGCTGCGCACCCCAAAAGGCCGCGCGCCTTGGCTGACGGCCTGGGGCGTGGTGTTGCATCTGTTGGAAATTGCGGTGGCGGCGGGCAGGCGAGGCGGCGGGGGCCGCCTCGCCTGCTCCATTTTGAAGAGCCCTCAGGATGAGGACTGACGGGCGAAACCGGTGCGCAGCAGGGAATCGCGGCTGATCATGCCCGTGAAGTGCCCGGCGCCGTCGACCACGGGCAGGCGTTTGAACCCTCGCGCGGTCATCAGGCCGATGACCTCGTCGATCGGTGCGTCTTCCCGCACGGTGACGACGTCGGTCCGCATCACCGCGGAGGCGGTCTTCGCGCGCAGCTGCCCCTTGAGTGCCCGGTGGCGCCGGCCGCGTTCCGTGATCGAAACGAGAGTCTTGAACTGCTCCCAGACGCCGTCGGAGGCGTCCGACGCGAAGGCTCCCAGGAGGTCCCGGTCCGAAATCAGGCCTAAAAACCGGCCGTCCGGGTCCACCACGACCACCCGCTGGATGTCGTTGTCCGCGATGATTCCAATGACCTCCTCGACCGGAGTGTCCGGCGCGACCGTGTGCGTATCGCGCCGCATGATGTCGGACACCGTGCGCAGGTTGCCGACGTGAACCTGCTGCCGGCCGAGCGCCTCCCAGTCCGGTGCCGTGTTCGTGATCGCCCGGAAGACATCCAGACGCGACAGCATGCCCGTCAGCCTCCCGCGCTCGTCGACCACCGGCAGCCGCTTCAGCTGCCGCTCGATCATCAGGTCGACCGCCTCACGCACATAGCGGTCGGCCCCGATCGTGACGGCCGGTGAGCTCATCACGTCCCCGGCCGTCCGGGACGCGAGCGCCACGAGGATCTCGTCCAGTCGATCACCGGCTGCGGTCGCGAGCAACCCCAGGCGCACCGGCATTCTCCCCTTGTAGATCAGGTCTCCCTGCGTGACGACGCCGATGGGGCGCCGGTCCGCGTCCACCACCGGCACCCCTCCGAAGCCGGCCGAGAGCAGCGTCCGGACGATCTGGTCGAGCGGGGTGGAGGCCACGACGCTCGTGGGGTCGGGGGTCATGATGTCGCGCACCTTGACCTGGCGGGGCAGCAGCAGCTTGCGGGTCCGGTGCGCGACCACCCGGAGGTCCTGCACGGCCACGACCCCGTCGGAGACCATCGCGTCCAGTCCGCGGAGAACCCGGTCGGTTTCGACCGCCGGCAGGACGATCGTGATCCGCACCGGCATGTTGTAGGAGAGCAGCTCGATGCGGCGGGCGGCGACCTCGCCGTTCTCGTAGCAGCCGTCGGTCCCGCGCGTGACCAGACAGCGTGCGGCCAGCTTCAGCGACCGGATGTGCTCGACCACCGCCTGGTCGACCGGGCGGCCCTCCCAGCGGGCCTTTTCGCTCGTGAAAATCTCGATGACCTGGTAGCGGACCATGCCGGCTCCTTCACCGCGCCCGGGCGACCCAGGCGCCCAACAGCACCAGGGCCAACCCGATCAGGTTGTGCGCGGCCATGTTGAGCAGCGCGCCCACATGGTCCTCGGCGCCGGCCGCGCCGGTGGTTTCCAGCGCAAACGTCGAAAACGTGGTCAACGCCCCGAGATAGCCGGTCACGAAGAAGACCCGCATGGACGGGGTCATCCAAGTGCTGCCCCGCTCCGCGAGCGCGTAGGCCACGCCGATCAGAAAGCAGCCGGTCAGGTTGACGGCGAGGGTCCCCCAGGGGAACCGGCTGCCGCAAAGCTTCACCGCCAGCAGCGATACGCCGTACCGGCTGAGGGCGCCGAAGCTGCCGCCTGCCATCACCAGGAGTATGTTCGTCATCGCGCCCGGTCCCCTGCCGTGATCATTCAGAACGGCCCGATCCACACACGGTTAGACTCGGCCTCCGCTCCATCGCAGCTTGGCCTTGAGCACGTCGAAGTAGTGGCGGTCCGGCAGCAGGATCAGGAGCATGGGGTGGACGCTCTTGCAGACGGTGATCACGTCCTTCTCGGTGATCTGCAGCCCCTTCTGCCCGTCCAGGGTGAGGATGATGTCCGAGGAGTCCTTGTCCAGGCGGATGGTGATTTCCACTTCGTCGGGGACGATGAGCGGTCGGTTGGTCAACGTGAACGGGCAGATCGGCGTCAGGATGAGCCCGGGGACCTTCGGGTGGACGACCGGGCCGCCGGCCGCGAGGGAGTAGGCCGTCGACCCGGTGGGGGTGGACACGATGAGACCGTCGGCGCGGAAGGTGGTGAGGTAGTGCCCGTTGACGTGCGTGATGATGTTGGCCAGGCGGGCCAGGGCGCCGCGGTTGATGACGACGTCGTTCAGGACGGTTTCGCGCACCAGCGGCTTGGCCTTGCGATCGACCCGGACCTCGAGGCGCATGCGCCGGGCAACGGTGAATTCCCCCTTCAGCACCCGCTCGGCGGCTTCAAACAGGTTCTCCTCGGCGGTCTCGGCCAGAAACCCGAGCTCGCCGAACTTGACGCCCAGCAATGGGATCTCACGGTCGCCGACCCAGCGCACGGCGCTGAGGAAGGTCCCGTCCCCCCCGAGGACGAACACGCAGTAGAGATCGGCGGGCGCCTGGGCCGGACCGTGTCGAGCCGTTCCGGGCGGACCGACCTTGCGGAGCACGCGGATGCCGCGCAGTTTCAGCCAACTCGCGAACTCCTCGGCCCGGGCCATCGCCCGCGGGTCGTTCTTGATGTAGATCCCGACCCGGCGGGTGCCGGCCTCCGTTTGGCTGCGCGCTGATGTCTTCATCCGTGTCTTCCCGTGTGTCCACACCAAGGGGCTTCACATCGCTCCGGCGAGGATGTCGCTTCCGCCGCTCGAACCGTCTCCAGGCCGCGTCCGGCATCGCGGGTTGCCGGAGTAATAGCAATCTTTGCGTGCGGACAACAAGCGCTTTTTACAGCGGGTCGGTGCTGCGTGCCAGCTGCAGCCCGCGGGTCTCGAACTCTCGGAACCGCTGGGCGGCGATGCCGGCGAAGTCGATCTGCGGGTGGGGTACGGGGGAGGTGCAGTCCGTGAGCAGTCGGATGCGTGCCAGGCGGTCCTGCCGTGAGTCGAACACCTCTACCAGGTCTTCGAGGGTCTCCAGGACGCAGTGGCTGGAAGCTTCCCCGGCGACGACGAGCCGGTCGCAGGCCTCCACCGCCGCCACCAGCTCGCGGTTGAGCCGCCCCTGCGGGTGCGTGCCGATTTCGATCTCCGGCCGGAAGATGGAGTAGTGCTCGGTTTCGGGGATGCTGCCCTTGACCAGCCAGTGCGGCCGGCTGCGACGGGCGAGGGCGTGCCAGAAGACCGTGGACCAGAGCTCGGGGTCGAGCGCGTTGCCGACCCCGCCGATCGGTACGTGGTAGGGCCAGATGGTCAGTTGCTTTTTCGACTCCCGGTCCAGCCGGCGGACGTAGTCGCGCGACCACTCGGGCTGAATGGCCGGCTGCCAGCGCCCCGCTGAGACGTCCGCGGGCGTAATGAGGGTGAAGGGCGGCGGATGGGCTCCGCCGGCATCGACCCACCAGACCGGGTGGAAGATCTGGAACACGTGGTGGGAGTCGAGCGAGCAGATGATCCCGGTGATGTCCTCGGCCCGGCGGTGGATGAACTCGATCAGGCGCCGCAGGTCCCCGAGCGCACCCGGGACGTGGAGCGCGCCCTGCGCGTGGCAGAAATCGACCTGCATGTCGACGATCAGCAGCATCACCCGTCGCCGGTCGCGTTCCGCCGGCGGCAGCCCGGCCGCTTGCGCCTCGGCGGCGATGGCCGGCAGATCGGGGTGGAAGAGGGTGCCGATGCGGGTGGGGCTGTAGAATTTTGGCGTGTGGGTCATGTGGTATTCTCCGAGTGAGGGCCCAAGGAAACCAAAGGAATCGAGCGAATCGAAACCCACGTTTCAGAGGAAGCGGCAACACCCCAGCCTTTTCGCATGGCCCGTAGCCCCCTTGAGCCCTCGTCAGCTCAACGCCATGGCGCGCTCCGGGCAGAGTTCCTGGCAGCAGAAGCAGCCAATGCAGCTCTCCGGGTCGACGCGGGGGAGCGCCCCCTCCAGCGACAGGGCCGAGACCGGGCACTGGTCGACGCAGGTGCCGCACCCGGTGCAGAGGGACTCGTCGGCCTTCGGGCGCACGCGGATACGTTGGTCCATCGCCGCCTGCATGGCGGCGTTGTTCAGAATGGCCTCCCCGTTGAAGGGCGGAAGCTTGAAATTCGGTATCGGCTTGAGTTCCCCTTCGATTTCGATCTGCCCGAGGTCGTACTCGCCGAGCCCGAGTTCCTGCGCCCGCCGCAGAAAGCGCAGCCGAGCGGGCTCGCACCCCATCAGCGTCGCAATGACCGCGTCGAGCGCTACCCCGTTGTCCGCCGCGAGCACCAGCCCGACCTCGCGCAGGTCCGGGGAGGCGGGTCCGTTGCCTTCCATACCGACCACGGCATCCACGATGAAAAGATCCGGCACTCGCAGCCGGAACACGTCCACGAGCAGCTCGTGGAAGCGCTCCTGGCTGCCAGCCGCCCGGTGCAGGCGCGCCTTCTGGGCGCCCGGCAGGATCCCGTAGCTGTTCTTGATCGCGCCGCTCAGGACCGTAAGCCCATGCGTCTTGAACTTGGGCAGGCTGATGACCACGTCCGACTCCAGCACGGCCCGGGAGATCGAGACGGACGGCATGAAGTCCGGGTTGAAGGGGACGGTGACCGAGTCGGTGCCGATGTTGCGGTAACGGCCGCCGGCAGCGTCCATGAGGCCTGTGCGCCGAAAGCTCTCCTCGTTGGCGCCGTAGCTCACCACCCCGGGGTTGTCGCCGACGACGATTTCGGACGCTCCCAGCGCCTCGACCCGGGCGACCACCGCTGCGAGCAGGGCCGGGTGGGTGACGATGCCGTCGGCGGCCGCGGAGGCGCGCAGCACGTTGGGCTTGATCAGGACCCGCCGGTCGCGGAGGGTCACGGAGAATCGTTCGAACACCCGCCGGACGGTATCATCGATGGTGTCGTAGCCGGACGGTAGGATCACGACGCGGGATGGCATGCAGGGTCTCCTTCTGCAGATATCGGAACGGGGGTCACGCCCACCGCGGTCTTGGCCCGGGTCGGCCGGGGATCTCCGGGGACGGGTCGAGCTCAGGGGCTCTTTTTCTTGAGCAGGTCGCCCAGCCGCGCGAAGGGGGAATCGAGCGTCTCCGGGCGTTCCGCAGCCCCGGCGTCTTCGCCGGCGTACCAGTCCGCCACCTGGTCGCGCGCGTGCTCGTTGTCGTGGCAGTAGATGCACAGCAGCTCCCAGTTGCTGCCGTCGGGCGGGTTGTGGTCGTGGTCGTGGTCCTTGTGGTGGACGGTGAGCTCGCGCAGGCGTTTGCCGGTCAGCTCCCGGCCGCAGCGGGCGCAGACGTGCGGGAAGAGCTTGAGGGCCCGCTCGCGGTAGCCGGCCTCGCGCTGCTGCCGCTCGCGCCGGGCCGCGGCGATGACCCGCTCGGCGGTGGGTGTCCTTTTTTCAGGCATATGCGTTCGTCTCCTCAGCAGGTCGATCTGGAAGAGGATGTCGTTCACGGCCCCGCAGGGCCATCAGGGCCACCCTTTCGGAGGAGCGTTCACGTTACACGAAATCATAGCCCGTCGTCGCCGCAAAGACAACCGGGGCGAGGCTGGTCGCGGGGGCGGCCTGCAGTTGTCTTCCGGCAGACGATGGTGGTAAAGAAAACGGTACGCCAGCACCCGACAAAGGAGAGTCCCCATTGCTGAACGCGCAGGACGCCATACCGCTCTACGAGAAGCTGCGCGACATCCTGCGGGAGCAGATCGAGCAGGGTCGGTACCGGCCGGGCGAGCCCATCCCCTCGGAGCGCGAGCTCTGCCGTGCGCACCGGATCAGCCGGATCACGGTGCGCCAGGCCATCGCCGGCATGATCCACGACGGGCTGCTCGTCCGCAAACAGGGCAAGGGGACCTTCGTCGCCCGGCGCAAGGTCAGCCAGGGCCTGTCTCGCATCGTCACTTTCCGCCGCACCGTGCTGGACATCGGCATGAAGCCCTCGACCCGCATCCTGTCGCACGGGCTGCTCCCGGCCGACCTCGAGGTCGCGAGCGTCCTGAAACTGCCCGCCGCCGGCCAGGTGCTGAGGCTCGTGCTGCTGGGGCGGGGAGACGACCAGCCCCTGGTCGTCTACGAGTCGTTCTTCCCGCCGGCGATCGGTCGGAAGATGACGGCCGAAGCCAGAGCCCGCGAACGGCGGAACCGGCCGTTTTCCTCCTACGACCTGTACGGGCGGGCCACGGGATGCACCCCGACCCGGGTCAACCAGGCGCTCGAGGCCGTCGCGGCCGACGAGGCCCAGGCCCGGCTGCTCGATGTCGCCCCCGGGACCGCGCTGCTGCGGGTCACCTCCATCTTTACCGACCGCGAGGGGATGCCGCTCGAGCTGCGGCGCGCCCTCTATCGCGGGGACTATTACAAGTTCAACGTCGTCCGGGATCTCTCCTGAGTGGAACCGCGGTTTTTGCGTTTGACAGCGTCCGGGCTGAACTGGTAATGACCAGATAGTACCATCCCGCCCCGACCGACCCGTCCCTCACCATGCGACCGAAAGGAGGCCCCATGCGTTCCACGGTGTTCCGGATTCTCGGAGCGGCGCTCGCCGCCGCGCTGGCCCTGTCCCCGGCCTGCAGTCCCCCGGCCGAGGCGCAGCAGAAGATGATCAACCTCAACATGGGCAGCACCTCGTCCACCTCCGCCGTCTATGCCTGGTGCGTCGCCACGGCCAACGTCATCAACAAGGCCAATGTCGGCCTGAACGTGACCGTTGTCGAGAGCGGGGCCGCCCTGGACAACCTGAGGAAGCTGAAGGGCGGCTCCTTCGATTTCGCCCTCTCGATCGACATCCCCTCGGCCATGCAGATGTACCAGGGAATCGACGCCTTCAAGGGCCAGGCGTGGAAGGATGTGCGGGTCCTGTTCATCCGCAACGTCACGGTCGACCGCATCTACGTGCGCAAGGATTCCGGGGATCAAGACCTTCACCGAGCTCTCCGGGCAAGCAGTTCTCTCCCGGGATCCCCGGCGCCTCCTCCACCCTGTACATGATGAAGTTCGATGAGGTGCTCAAGTCCAAGATCAGCTTCATGCCGGGTGCCCTCGGCGATTCCATCAACGCCTTCCAGTCCGAACAAGATCGTCGGTCTGCAGAAGACGAGCCCCCTGAACGCGATCGACGCTTCCCTGATCGAGGTCAACATGACCACGCCGATCACCGTGATCGGCTTCACCAAGGAGCGACACCGAGAAGATCAGCAAGGTCTTTCCCTACATTCCCTTCATCGAAACCGCCAAGGGCACGATCGCCCAGCTGCCCGATGCTGGCCCGATGTACGAGGACGCCCCGATCGTCGGCGCCATGGCCTCGCAAGAACCTTCCCGAGGATGTGGCCTACAAGATCGTCAAATCCTACTGCGAGGGGCTGGACGAAGTGGCGGCCTCCTACCCGGCGGTGAAGGGCTGGAACCCCATCAGCGACTTGTTCAAGTATGTGCCGGAAGGCGCCGAAGTGCCGGCCCACGCCGGCATGGTGCGCTATGCCAAGGAAAAGGGGATTGACGTGCCGCAAGCGTTTCATCCCCCCGGAGTAAAGGGTAACTGATCGTACGGCCGGCCCGCGCCCGCGCGGCCAGGCCCAGCATGAGCGGAAGCCATGACCACTTACTCGATGTTTCAGGAGGAGCAGCAGATGACGGGGCTGCCTCCCGGGCAGGCATTCAGGGAACGGCCTAAGGAGACGCCTCTGTTCTGGGGCGGGCTGCTGTTTGCGCTGATCCAGTTCATCTTGCCGGTCTACGTCTACCTCATCGACCTGCAGCTCAGGGCGATCCACGTCGGCATCGGCATCTCTCTCGCCTTCCTCGATCTATCCCTTGAGCAAGGTGCCGGGAAGGAGAAGCTCTACGGCCGGGGACTCCTGCTCATCATCGGCGGCGTTCTGGTCAGCAACGTCAACATCTACCTCAAGACGATGGACATCTACAATGAGCCGGGCAGCGCCTCGAACCTCGACCTCGCCCTGGGGGTCTTCCTGTTCGTCATGGTCCTGGAGGCGGCGCGGCGGACCATGGGGATGGATCATCCCGGGTCTGCTCCTCGCCTGTTCGGCTACATCTTCGTGGCGCCCTACCTGCCCGGGGATCTGGCAGATGAGGGGCCTCGACTGGCGAGCTCGTGGTCAACTCGCTCTACTACTCGCCCCTCGGGCATCTACGGCGCCGTGACCGGCATGTCCGCCACCTTCATCTCGATGTTCATCATCTTCGGGGCGCTCCTCTCGGTCACGGGCGCGGGCAGGACCTTCATCGATCTGGCCCTGGCGCTGGCGGGCGGTACACGGGCGGCCCCGCCAAGACCTGCGTCATCGCGAGCGCCCTTGTTCGGAAGCATCTCCGGGAAGCTCGGTCGCCAACGTCATGGTGACCGGCACCTACACGATCCCGCTCATGACCAAATCGGGCTACAAGCCGAACTTCGCCGGCGCGGTGGAGGCGATCTCTTCGACGGGCGGCGGGATCACGCCCCCCATCATGAGCATCACCGCCTTCATGATGGCCGAATTTCTCAACATGTCCTACCTGAAGATCATCCTCTATGCGATCATCCCCTGCATCCTCTACTACACCGGGGTCATCGCGGGGGTCCACTTCCTGACTAAGCGCCAGGGGCTCAAGGGGCTGCCCAAGGAGCAGATCCCCCGCTGGCGCGACATCCTGACCTTCCACAAGATGGCGGGCTTCCTGGTCCCGCTGGGCATCCTGCTCTGATGATCTATCTGGGGAAACCCCTGATCGACGCCGGGTTCTACGCCTCGCATCGGGGCCCTGGCGATCTATTTCGTGATGAACTACCGCCCGGGAACAGCGTCGAGAAGCTCTTCCTGGACGTGGTCAAGGCGATGAGCAGCGGCGGGCTCGACATCGTGCGCCTGGTCCCGATCCTGGTTTCGATGAGCGTCCTGGTCAACCTGATCGGCCTGGCCGGCCTCGCGCCCAAACTGAGCGCCCTGATCTTCGACGTGGGCACTCAGAACATCTACATCTCGCTTCTGATCGCCTCGATCCTGCCGCTGTTGCTGGGAACGGCCTGCCCGTGGTCCCGACCTATCTCCTTTCGGTCTCGATCCTCTCCCCGGTGCTGCAGAAGCTGGGGGTGGACGATGGTGGCGGCGCATCTCTTCTTCATCTACTGGGGCGTCCTGGGCGCCGTGACCCCACCCACCTGCGAGGCGGCCGTCGTCTCCGCCGGCATCGCCAAAGGGGACTGGCTGAAGACCGGCTTCTACGCCTGCGGCCTCGGGGCCGTGGCCTTCTGCCTCCCCTACTTCATGGTGCTCGACCCCGCCCTCGTCGGCACGGGCCGCCGCGACCGAGGTCATCTTCGCCGCCGTGACGGGATTCATCGGCGCGATCGTCGATGTCCTATGGGATTGTTCGGCTGGAAAGACAGCCCGTTAACCTGCCCCTGCGCGCTGCTTTTTCTGATCGGCGGGGCGATGCTGCTCTTCCCGGAGGCCTGGTGATCACGGCGGTCGGGGCCGCGCTGATCGCGGGCGCCGCTCGTGCCAATAAACCGGTGTTCAAACCCGCGGCGGCGGCCGCCACTGAACCGCGATCGTCGGCGAGATCGAATCAAAGGACCGGCTTGACTCGCACGGCAGGCATCAACACGACATGGAGGAACGCCATGAAGAAGAGTCACTGCGCATTCTCTGCCCCAACGGGCACCTGGGGTTTGCACCGACCAAGGAGGAGAGCTTCTGGATCGGCGCGGAGACAAAACCCGATTACTACTGCTGCGACTCGGGAAGCGACGACATCGGGCCCGGGCCCCTGGGCAGCGACACCGAGTGAGCCCCTTCGCCTGGCAGAAGCACGACCTGGAACTGATGCTGCTGGCCGCGCGGAAGCAGGGGGTGCCGATGATGATCGGCTCCTCCGGCGACACGGGGACCGACAGCCGGGTGGACATGTATGTGGAGATGATCCGCGACCTCGCCGAAAGCACCAGTTGGCACCCTTCAAGCTGGTCAGCTTCTATTCCGAACTGGACAAGGACTACATGCGCGAAGAAGATGGCCGAGGGCGACGTGGTCGAGGGGCTGGACGTCGCCGGACGAACCTGACGCCGGAGGAGCTGGAGGCGACCGACCGGATCGTGGCCGTGGTCGGGGTGCATCCCTTCATCAAGGCCCTGGAGATGGGGGCGGACGTCATCATCGGCGGGAGCAGCAGCGACGCCGCGATCTTTGCCGCAGCCGCGATTTACGAAGGGTTCCCCGAAAGCCACTCCTATTACCTGGGCAAGGTCCTGGAGTGCGCCTCCTTCTGCGCCGAACCCTACGTGGCCAAGGAATCGGTCATCGGAACGATCACGCAGGACGACGTGAAGGTTACCGCCATGCACCCGGAGCAGCGCTGCACCGTCGCCTCGGTCGCCGGCCACGCCATGTACGAGCGTTCGAACGCCTTTAACGAATATTTACGCCGGCGGCATGCTGGACATGACCGACTGCCAGTTACGAACAATTCGATGAGAAGACCACCCGGGCCACGGGACAGGTCTTTGTCCCGATCGAGGGGCGGATCAAGGTCAAGCTGGAAGGGGCCGAGGAAGATCGGAGAGCGGTTCATCGGCATCGCCGGAATCCGCGACCCCTACTACCATCAAGCATATCGACAAGGTGATCGACTGGGCCCGCAGCCAGGTCGATGAGCGGTTCGCCGGGCAAGGACTACCAGCTCTTCTACCACATCTACGGGAAGAACGGCGTCATGGGGGCCTCGAGCCGGTCAAGGAGATCAAATCGCACGAACTGTGCGTCGTCGTCGAAGGGGTGGCGCCCGACCAAGGAGATTGCCGAGGAGGTGACGCTGATCGGCTGCCGCCAGATCTTCTATGCACGGCTTCCCGAGGTGAAGGGCACCGCCGGCACGGCGGCCTTTGTCGATCGACGGCGTTCTGCCCGCGGCGCCGGCCTACCGCTGGACGATGAACCACGTGATCCCGGTGGACGATCCCATGGAGTTCGTCCATTCAAGGAGATGATGATCGACGATCAGGCGAGGTGAGATGATGAAAACGGTAAAGCTGGTCGACCTGGCCAAGACGATCCGGAGCAAGAACGCGGGAACGGACAAGATCACCTTCGATATCATCTTCCGGGAGAAGGAGAACTATGACCTCGTGAAGAGCAGCGGCGTGCTGACCCGCCGCACCGTGGCCACGCTCTTCACCATCCCGGAGGAGCGCATCAGCGACTTCCAGGAATTCGATCCGGCCTATGCGATCAAATTCACGATCTACCGCGCGAGCCGAGCGGCAGCCCGGGCGACGGCGACATCTTCGGCTGCCAGCAGTACCCGCCGCTCCTGGAAATCGAAGTCCCGCTGAGCTGAAAACGGCGCTGCAGGCCGTGATCCAGCGTTGCGCGGCGCTTTCGTGAATGCCCACAAAGGGCAGCAGGTACAACGATGGAAGCACTATCGTGCTTCTGGTCGTTTCGGCCTGCGGCCGAAAATCCGTGCACCCGCTGACGCGGGTGGTCGTTGAGCGCTCGCTCCCGCATGCTGCGCTCCCGAAAGGCCGCGCGCCTTGGCTGACGGCCTGGGGCGCCTTTTTGCATCGTCCGGAACGACCCCGGCCCAGGCGCAGAGAAGAAGACCGTCAACGGGCCAACGGGGCAACGGGATAACGGGCGAACCTATGGTCAGTCGATCTCGAACTCCCCCGCCCGGTCGCCGAGGTTGCCGTAGCGGTGGTAGTTCGTGCAGACGCTCTGCTGCCGGTAGTACTGCAAGAGCTCGATGCGGCCCTCCATCACCACCGGCGTGCGGGCGATGTAGAAGCCCGTCTCGGCCGCGGCCGCGAAGAGCTCCGGCGGCACGCGGTCCGGCGCCGCGTAGCGGATGCGGTCGACCGAGGGGATCGCGGCGATGAGCTCCGGGTCGGTTTCGCGCACGACCGGGGCCCGGGCGGTCAGCCGGCCGCCCTCGGGGCCGTAGAGGAAGCGCACGGCCGGGCTGTCCATTCCGGGCGGCACGCTCACGCGCAGGCGGTTGCCCGTCGCCCGGACCGCTGCGATGCGCGCCACGACGTCGAACAGTCGATCCTCCGGGTGCAGCCGCACGACGACGGTGCCGACCGGCAGGTGGCGCAGCACGTTGTCCTGGCCGCGCAGGTTGACGGGGTCGACCGCGCGGCCGAACTCCCGTTCCACCCGGAAGAGGTAGCTGCGGATCGCGAGGACCGTCCGCCGCATCTCCGCGGCCTCTCCCCCGAACCGACCGGTGTCGAGCATGAGCTCCCAGCGCTGCGCTAGGCGCAAGAGCGGGGTGGGGGCCTCGATCGGGCCCGTCGCGGGCGCCCCCGCGTCCGCGGCATCCAGGAACTGGGAGACGTAGTGCGGGCCGCCGGCCTTGATCCCGGCGCCGAGGGCGGACTTGCCCATGCCGCCGAAGGGCTGGCGCAGGACGACGGCCCCGGTGGTCCCCCGGTTGATGTAGAGGTTCCCGGCCCGGATACGCTCCTTCCAGAACTCGTGCTCCCGGCGGTCCAGGCTCTCGAGCCCGGCCGTCAGGCCGTAGCCGGTGTCGTTGGCCAGGCGCACGGCCTCCTCCAGGTCGGCTGCCGGCAGCACCCCCAGCACGGGGCCGAAGAACTCGGTGCGGTGGGTCGTGCTGCCCGGCCGCACCCCCCACTTGATCCCGGCCGACCAGAGGTGCGGGTTGCCCTCGGCCGGTTTCGGCTCGAGCGCCCAGCTCTCCCCGGGCTCCAGCCCGGTCAGCGCCTCGATCAGCGGGCTGCGCGGCGGGCGCACGAGCGGTCCCATTTTGTTCGTGAAGTCCCACGCCGAGCCGGACGCGAAGGTCGCGGCGGCGTCCACGAGCTGCCGGCGGAAGGCCGCGTCCTCGTAGACCTCGCGCTCGAGGATCAGGAGCGAGGCGGCCGAGCATTTCTGGCCGGAGTTGCCGAAGGCCGAATAGACGACGTCGCCGACTGCCTGTTCGCGGTCGGACATGGCCGTCACGATCATGGCGTTCTTGCCGCCGGTCTCGGCCGCGAGCGCGAGCTCCGGCCGCTGCTGCAGGATCCGCAAGCCGGTCTCCGTCCCGCCGGTCAGGATGACGAAGTCCACCTCGGGGTGGCCGGTCAGCAGGGCGCCGGTGCCGCCGCCTTCGCAGGGCAGGAACTGCAGCGCGGTGGTGGGGACGCCCGCCTTCCAAAAGCAGCGGCAGAGCAGCCAGCCGACCAGGATCGCGTCCGAGGAGGGTTTGAAGACGACGGTGTTGCCGGCGGCGAGCGCGGCGGTGATCCCGCCGCAGGGGATGGCGATCGGGAAGTTCCAGGGCGTGACGACGACCCCGACGCCCTTGCCGCGGCAGCGCAGGCCCTCCATTCGGTAGGTCGCCTCGGCCGTCCTGGGGTAGTACTCGGCGAAGTCCACGGCCTCCGAGACTTCCGGGTCCGCCTCGGTGAAGAGCTTGCCGGTCGTGGCGGCGGTCGCGCCGATCAGATCCCCGCGCGCCCGACGGATTTCCGTGGCGGCGGCCGCGAGGATGCGGCGCCGGCGGCGGGCCGTGAGCGTCCGCCAGCCGTCGGGGTCCTCGGCGGCACAGGCGACCGCGCGGCGAACGTCGGCGGCCACGGCGAGCGCGGAGCGGGACACGCACACCCGGCGGGGGATCTGGCTGGGGTCGAGGGTCTTGAGCAACCGGCGGCCCGCCGTCACCTCCTTGCCGGCGACCACGAGCGGCACCTCGACCGGGGCGTCCCCCGGCCGCTTCATCCAGCGGCGCCGGATCTCTTCGGCCCAGGCCCGGTTGGGGGCGAGCGACCAGTCCGTGTTCGGCTCGTTGCGGAAGCCGCTCTCGGTCCCGGTCGCCCGGTCGCGGGGGAAGGTCTCGGTCAGGCGGTTCTGGCGGCGGTGCGGCGCGGCGGCGAGGGTCGGCATGCGGCGCACCGAGGCGCGGAAGCGCTCGGTCAGCATGCGCCAGGCGGGGCTGTCGGTCTTCAGGCCGTTGACGTGGCGCAGGAAGTTGCGCGGGCCGGTGTTCTCGTCCAGACGCCGGATGAGGTAGGCGACCGCCGTGATGAAGTGCCGGTCCTCGGCCACCGGCGCATAGGTCAGCAGGTCGCAACCGGTCTCGGCTACGGCGCGCCGGACGGAGTTGGCCATGCCCTCGATCATCTCGAAGGTGACCTGGTCCATGACCCCGTTGCGGCGGGCGACGGTGTAGGCGTAGGCCACGTCGAACACGTTGTGGGACGCGACCCCCAGCCGCACGGCCCGGGCGTTATCCGGCTGCAGCCCGAAGGTCACCATGCGCTTCCAGTTGGCGTCCACGTCGCGCTTGTCGTCGTAGGGGGCGAGCGGCCAGTCGCTGAGCGAGGACTCCAACTGCTCCATCTCCATGTTCGCGCCCTTGACGACCCGCACCTTGACCGGGCTGCCGCCCGCCTCGACCCGGCGCTGCGCCCAGCGCGTGATCTCCTGCAGCCAGCCGAAGGAATCGGGCAGGTAGGCCTGCAGCGCCATGCCGGCGAAGACGGCCGTGAACTCCGGTCGGTCCAGGGTGCGCATGAAGGCGGCCGCGGTCAGGGCGAGATCGCGGTAGGCCTCCATGTCGAGTGTTACAGACTTCGCGCGGCGGCGGCCGTCGGGCCCGACATGGGTGTGGGCGGCGGCCTCGCGGTAGAGGACGGCCAGGCGCTCCGAAATACGGTCGACGGTCTCCTCGAAGGCGAGCGGCTGGATCTGGGCGCAGATGGTGGAGATCTTGACCGCGATGCTCTCGACCTTCGGGTCGCGCAGGTCGGCGAGGTAGGTCTGCATGTGGGTGCGGGCTTCCGCCTCGCCGAGGACCTCCTCCCCGAGGTGGTTCACGTTGACGCGCATGCCGCCGGCCTGACGTTGATCCAGGTAGGCGCTCAGCCGTTCGGGCTCCCCGGAGATGATCGTGTGCCGCGTGTCCGCCCGCAGCCGGGCGATCACGCGCGGCACCGCGACGTCCGGCACGAGGCGGCCAAACCGCACGAACAGGCCGAGCAGCGCCTTTTCGGTCGGTGTGAAGAACCGGGGCACGCCGCAGGCGGTGAAGAGGTGCACGATCTGGTCCGCCACGCGGCGCGGGTCGCCGGAGCGGAACCCCTGGTCGATCAGGGCCGTCAGGATGACCTTGTCCCGCGGGTCCCGCATGAGGCGGGCCATCTTGCGGCTGCGCGTTTGCTCCGGCCGGGTCATGAGCGCGTTGGCGCGGTCCTGCCAGCGCCCGGCCAGGGCGATGGCGTCCTCGATGCTGCTTTCATCGACGGCGGGTGCCATGGGAGGTCTCCTCAGAGGATTCGGGTTCGATTCTGGGGATAGCGGATAGCGGCGAAAAATGGAAGTCCCCGGAATTAAGACGAGATCCGGGCGGTGATCCCACCGTCGGCCACCGAGGGCTCCGATCATCGCGGCCCAAGGCGACAACTGGTTGAAAAACAAGCATCAGACCGTCAGCCAAGGCGCACGGTCTTTTGGGATGCGCAGCATGCTACCAGCATGTGAGCGATCCCGAAAGGCCGCGCAACGCCGGATCACGGACTGAGGCGCCGTGTTTCAGCCAGCTGCTGACTGCCAGACCGCTGCAGCGCCGAAGACCAGCAGCACCGCCCCGGAGGCGCGGTTGACCCAGAGCAGCGCCTCGGTGGCGAGCCGCGCGCGCATCAGCCCGACCCCGCCGCTCAAGAGCAGCCACCAGGCGGCCGATCCGACGAAGACCCCCAGGACGAGCCAGGCGGCCGCCGTGAGGTTCCCGCCCGTCTCGGCCACGCCGAGCGCGGCGAAGATGCCGGCGAAGGAGATGATCGTCATGGGGTTGGTGAGGGTCAGGAAAAGGGTCGAGAGGTAGCTCGCGACGAGCCCGGGGCCGGCGGATGCGACCGCGGCGCGCTCCGCGGGCGTCGAGCGCAGCGTCCGGACCCCGAGGGCCAGGAGGAACACCCCGCCGATCAGCTGGATCCAGGCGCGCTGGTCCACCAGGAAGGCGGAGACGACCGTGAGGCCGAACCCGGCGACGCAGCCGTAGAGCGCGTCGGCCGTGGCGGCCCCCAGCCCCGAGAGGAAACCGGAGGCCCGGCCGTCCGCGAGGGTGCGGCGGATGCAGAGGATGCCGATCGGCCCGACCGGCGCCGCGATCGAAAACCCGATGACGAGACCGCGCAGGAAGAGGCTGATGTCCATGGGGGAATGAGTCAACGTCCAGTGACAGGGTTCAGGGGTCAGAATTACGAGTCCCCGGCAGGTTTGGCTGGAGGTCCTGCACCCGATGGCGTTGTACAAAGGGCAAGATCAAGGCGCGCGAGTTTTGCGGAGCGAGGCGTACGCATGTACGCCGCAGCGACCGCGAGACGAAACGCAACGCCGAGATTGCCCTTTCTACGACGCCATCAGTGCTCGCCGAGGTACGCTTTCCGCACCATCTCGTTGTTGGCCAGGTTGGCGGCCAGGTCGCTGAAGATGATGGCGCCGGATTGCAGGACGTAGCCGCGGCTCGCTACCTGCAGGGCCATGCGGGCGTTCTGCTCGACCAGCAGGATGGTCGTGCCGGCGGCGTGCAGCTGGCGGATGGTGTCGAATATGCCGTCCACAAGGACCGGCGCCAGGCCCATGGACGGCTCATCGAGGAGAAGCACATGGGGGTTGGACATCAGGGCCCGACCCATGGCGAGCATCTGCTGCTCGCCTCCGCTCAGCGTCCCGGACAGCTGTTTGCTGCGCTCCTTGAGGCGCGGGAACATGGCAAACACGCGTTCGAGGTTGCCGTCGTTTTTTTGCTTGTCCGTGCAGCAGAATGCCCCCATTTCCAGATTCTCGATCACCGTGAGGCGGCCGAACACCCTGCGGCCCTCCGGCACCTGGACGACGCCTTTCATGACGATTTCGTGCGGGCGCAGCCGGGTCAGATCTTCACCCTCCAGACGAATCGAACCGCTGCGCGGTTTAAGCAGGCCGCTGGTAGTCCTCAGCATGGTGCTCTTGCCGGCACCGTTGGCCCCGATGATGGTGACGATCTCACCCTTTTCGACGTTGATGGAGACGTCTTTGAGGGCATGGATTTTACCGTAGAAGCTGTTGATATTTTGGACTTCCAGCATGGGCATGGTCGCGTTTCTCCTCCCCCCCGTGTCGGTTCAAGCCGCGTGGGGCTGCTGCGCAACGCTCCCCCGGCCGAGATAGGCCTCAATCACCTGCGGGTTGCGCTGGACTTCGGCCGGCGTGCCTTCGGCGATCTTCTTGCCGTAGTCGAGTACGGTCACTTTCTCGGAGATGCCCATCACCACGCGCATCTGGTGCTCGATCAGCAGGATGGTGATGCCGACGGCGTCCCGCAGGTGCCGGATGAAGTCCATCAGGTCCTGGGATTCCTTCGGGTTCATGCCGGCGGCGGGTTCGTCCAGGCAGAGCACTTTCGGCCGCGTGGCGAGCGCGCGCGCGATCTCCAGCCGCCGCTGGTCGCCGTAGGGCAGGTTCTTGGCGATCATGTCGCCTTTGCCGCCCAGGTTGACGAACTTGAGCAGCCGGCTCGCCTCCTCGGCGGATTCCTTTTCCTCCCGGCGGGTGGCCGGGGAACGCAGCACGATGCCGACAAACCCGGCCTTCAGGTGACCGTGCAGGCCGACGAGGATGTTCTCCATGGCGGTCAGGTTTTGGAACAGGCGAATGTTCTGATACGTGCGGGCGATGCCGCGCCGGACGATCTGGTCGGGCAACAGACCTACCAGGGAGCGCTCTTCCAGCAGGATGTCGCCTCCCTCAGGGCGATAGAAGCCGGTGATGCAGTTGAAAACGGTGGTTTTGCCGGCGCCGTTCGGCCCGATGACGCTGTGGATGCTCTGCTCCCGGACCTCCAGGTCGAGGTGGTCGATCGCGACCAGCCCGCCGAACTGCTTGGTGAGCTGTTGGGTGGTGATGACGGCCATGACGGTATCCTCCTAAACCCTGCTCCTCGCTGGTTCGTCCGCAGCTGCCTCTGCGCTGTCGTTTTCGCTTTCATGCAGCTCCCGCTTGTGGGTGACCTCCGGCCACAAGCCCTCGGGCTTCAGCAGCATCATCGCGACCAGGACCGCGCCGTAGACCAGCAGGCGGTACTCGGCGAACTCACGCAGCAACTCCGGCAGCCCCACCAGGGCGGCGGCGCCGACGACGACCCCGGGGATGCTGCCGACGCCCCCCACGATGATCACGCACAGGATGTTGATCGAGATCATGATATTGAAACTGTGCGGGTAAACCGAACCGAGCTTGGTGGCGAAGATCGCCCCGCTCAGGGCCGAGAACCCGGCGCCGACGGCGAAAGCCTTGAGCTTGGTGGACACCAGGTTGATGCCCATGGCCTGGGCGACGTCTTCATCCTCGCGCACCGCCATCCAGGAACGGCCGAGGCGCGAGTCCCGCAGGCGCCAGGCGATGAAGCCGATCAGCAGACAACCGGCCAAAATCAGATAGTAGACCTGCTGTGGGGTCCCGAACTCGAACCCGAATAATTCGACTTTGGGGATCTTGCCGATGCCCTGGGCACCGCCCAGCCACGGCCGCAGGAAGTCCGACAGGACGAACAGGCGGATGATCTCTCCGAACCCCAGAGTGGCGATGGCCAGGTAGTCGCCCCGCATCTTGAGGACCGGTGTGCAGATGAGCACGCCCGTGACGGCCCCTGCGGCGATGGCCACCGGCAGCGCCTGCCAGAAATTCCAGTTGAAGAAACCGAGCTCCGGCGAGGTGAGGATGGCGATGGTGTAGGAGCCGATGGCGAAATACGCCACGTGCCCGAGGTCGAGCATGCCGGAGAAACCGATGATGATGTTCAAGCCGAGCCCGAGCATGATGTAGAGGCCGATGATGGTGAGCACCTCGCTCAGGAACAACCCCAGGATATGGGGCAGGACCAGCAGCACGAACCCGCCGAGCAGCGCCAGTGCAATGTTCAGGCGACGCCGCGGCACCGGCGGAAGGCTTTGCACCCGCCTCGTGACGTCCTTGCCCTTCCGGATCCAGGCGGCGGCCGCAACCGCGACCATGATGAACACCGCCGCCGCCCCCGAAATGGAAAGCCCGTTGCCTTCGTAGAGCAGGTCGGTGATGTCCGCCAGCGGCCCCCACTCGGAAAAAATCGGGGAGATGGTGTCCTGAAGCGTCCCGACCATGACGACCGTTGTCAGGGCTGCGATTATCACCCGTCGCAGCATATCCGGCATCATGACCAGCAGGCCCGCGGTCAAACCCGTCAGCGCGCCGGCGAGCAGCAGCAGGCCGACCCCGGCCCAGAGACTTTCCTGCTGGAACGTCAAAATCTGGAAAAGGGACGGGGAGGCGTTGATGAACACCTGGCGCAGGTTGACGACCGTGCTCAGCAACACGAGCAGCGCCAGCATGGCCATCATGATCAGGCCGGAAGAAACGGAAGCCACCAAGCCTTTGGCGCCGCCGCCGGCGCGCGAGGCGGGCAGGTAGGCGATGAAGGCCGCCGCCGCGAGGAGCAGCATCTGGCCCATCGAGATCACTTCGGAGACGATCTCCCGCTGGTTGAAGGCTTCCACCATGCCGATCATGGAGAGGATTACCAGGCAAACGCCGCCGATCAATCCGTATTTGATTCCGGGCAACCGGTTCATGCACGCATCCTTTCCGAGCCCTTAAGCCTTCTTGACCGCCAGCCGTTCTCCGAGAATGCCGGTCGGCCGGAAGATCAGGATCAGCACCAACAGGGTGAAGGCGATGGCGTCCTTGAGTTGGTAGGGCGCTACGATGCCGAGGCCGTCCAGGATGAGGCTCGGTCCGATGGACTCCACCAGACCCAGGAATATGCCGCCCAGCATGGCTCCCGGGATGTTGCCGATGCCCCCCAGGACAGCGGCGGTGAAGGCCTTGATGCCGGGGATGAAGCCCATGAAGAAGTGGACCTGCTTGAACATCAGCGCGTAGAGCACGCCGGCCGCGCCGGCTGCGGCGCCGCCGATGACGAAGGTCATGGTGATCATGCGGTCGACGTCGATGCCCATCAGGGCCGAGGCTTCCTTGTCTTCGGAGACCGAGCGGATGGCCTTGCCGATTTTAGTGCGCTGGACGAACTGGTAGAGCGCCACCATCAGGAAGGCCGCGGCTGCGATGACCAGCGCCTGGAATTTGAGGATGTGGATCGGCCCCAGCGCGAGCTGGCCCTCGAGCGGCTTGATCACGGGGTAGGCCTGGAAGCCGGAGCCGTAGAAGCCGCGGAACATGTACTGCAGGAAGAAGGAAGCGCCGATGGCCGTGATGAGCGGGACCAGCCGCGGGGCGCCGCGCAGCGGCCGGTAGGCGATGCGCTCGAGCAGCACCGCGATCAGGGTCGAGGTCGCCATCGAGACGATGAAGATCACCACCAGGCTCAGCGCCGGGTACTCGTCCAGGATCCCGCTTTGGTGAAAATACGCGGCGAAGAAGTAGGCCGTGTACGGGCCGCTCATGAAGACCTCGCTGTGGGCGAAGTTGATCATGCGCAGCACCCCGTACACCATGGTGTAGCCCATGGCGATCAGGGCGTAGATGCTGCCCTGGGCCAGCCCGAAAATGATGAAGTCCATCCAGTGGCGCAGGGTGTAGGTGCCCTTGAGCAGCGTCACCGTCGAGCCCCAGATGATCAGCGCGACGAGCACGGCGCCGATCAGCCACATGATCAGGTCGGTGACGGACGTGCGTTCTTTCAGCCGTTGCAGCATAGCAGGTGGTCCTTCAGGATGATCGGTCCCGTTGCGGCGGCCGTGTGCCGGGGCACGGCGGAGGCAGCCGATGTAAAGAGCCGAGCACCATAACCCCCGGTGCCCGGCTCTGTCAATACGGCCATGGGCCCGCCCCGCACGGGGCGGGCCCATCGTGGCATGGCGGGATCAGTAGGGTTTCCAGTACGGGGTCTCGGGGTTCACCAGCTTCTTGATGTTGTCCGCGGTCTGCTGGTAGACGGCAATGCGCGGGTCGGCGCAGTCGCCGAGCTCGCTGCAGCTGATGGTGCCGGTCAGGCCCTTCTGGCCCTTGGTCGCGTAGAGCGCGTCGCGCAGGGCCTTGCGCGGGATGTAGAGAGTGTCGCCGTCCTTCACGCCGACCTTCTCGACGGCCGCGAAAATCATCATGGCCGCGTCGTAGGCGTGCGCATGGAACGGCGCGATCGGCTTCTCACCGTACTTCTTCTGGTGCTTGGCCAGGAAATCCTTGTAGCCGGCGCCGAAGGCCGAGAAATCCGGGCTGGAGTGATACATCCCGACCGCGGCCTCGCCGGCGGCTTTGTAGAAGTCCGGGGAGAAGCTCCCGTCGGCGCTCATCAGGGCGACCTTCTCGAGCCCGGCGACTTCCTTGGACTGCCGGGTGATGTGGCCCGCGGCTGCGATGAAGATCGGCAGGTAGATGAAATCGGGCTTGCCGGTGGCGATCTTGGTCAGCACCGGGCGCATGTCGGTGTCGGTCGGGGAGACGGCTTCCTGGGCCACGATGGTGCCGCCCAGCTTCTTGAACTCCTCGGCGAAGACCGCCTGCAGCTGCTCGGCGTAGACGCTGCCGTCGTGGATCGTGGCCGCGGTCTTGGCGCCCAGCTTCTTGATGGCGAACTGCGCGGCGACCGCGCCCTGCACCTTGTCGTTGTGGGCGGTGCGCAGGTAGCCGTCATACTCCTTGCCGCGTTTCGGGTCGGTCAGATACGGCGCGGTGTTGGAAGGCGACACCGTCGGGATGCCGGCCTTCCACAGGATGGGGGCCCCGGGGCGCGCGGCGCTCGAGCAGTTGGAGCCGATCGCGGCGACGATCGTCGGGTCGGAGGCGAGCTTGGTGGCGGCGGCCTGGCCGCCCTCGGCGTTGCAGCCCTCGTCCTGGCCGCTCAGCTTGATCGGGTGGCCCAGGAGCTTGCCGCCCTTGTCCTGGATGGCGAGCTCGACGCCGCGCCGGGTGTCGATGCCGAGCGAGGCATCCGCACCGGCCACGACCATCCAGTAGGCGATGTGCACCGGCTGGCCCTTCTTGACCGTGACCACGCCCAGCGGATCCTTGGGCGCGGCGGCCTGGGCGACGCTCAACAAGGCAAAACCAAAAACCAGAGCCACTGCGACAACAAGAGTGAGACGTTTCATGGCTGCCTCCTTTGAGAAAATAGTGATGTGAGGGGTTTTACGCTCCTGCTCCGGGGAAGGAGGGGATGACGGAATCCCGTGAGCGCAACGTACGGAAGCTACTAAACGATATTCATTCTGTCAAGGAGAGTCAAAAAATAAGGTCGTGCGGTCGCAGGGCCTAAAAAAAGGCCGGGCGCCCGCAGGCGCCCGGCCGATCCCTGTCTTATGAGCGGCGGATCAATACGGTTTCCAGACCGGGGTCTCGGGGTTCACCAACTTCTTGATGTTCTCGGCCGTCTGCTGGAAGACCGCGATGCGCGGGTCGGCGCAGTCGCCGAACTCGCTGCAGCTGATGGTACCGGTCAGGCCCTTCTGGCCCTTGGTCGCGTAGAGGGCGTCGCGTAGGGCCTTGCGCGGGATATAGAGAGTGTCCCCGTCCTTCACGCCGACTTTCTCGACGGCCGCGAAGATCATCATGGCCGCGTCGTAGGCGTGGGCGTGATACGGGGCCAGCGGCTTCTCGCCGTACTTCTTCTGGTGCTTGGCCAGGAAGTCTTTATACCCGGCGCTGAAGGCCGAGAAGTCCGGGCTGGAGTGATACATCCCGACCGCGGCCTCGCCGGCGGCCTTGTAGAAGTCCGGGGAGAAGGTCCCGTCGGCGCTCATGAGGTACACCTTCTCGAGCCCGGAGACCTCTTTCGCCTGGCGCGTGATGTGGCCGCCGGCGGCGATGAAGATCGGGAAGTAGATGAACTCGGGCTTGCCGGTGGCGATCTTGGTCAGCACCGGGCGCATGTCGGTGTCGGTCGGGGCGACGGCTTCCTGGGCGACGATGGTGCCGCCCAGCTTCTTGAACTCCTCGGCGAAGACCGCCTGCAGCTGCTCGGCGTAGACGCTGCCGTCGTGGATCGTGGCTGCGGTCTTGACGCCCAGCTTTTTAATGGCGAACTGCGCGGCGACTGCGCCTTGCACCTTGTCGTTGTGGGCGGTGCGCAGGTAGCCGTTGTACTCGTTGCCGCGCTTGGGGTCGGTCAGGTAGGGCGCGGTGTTGGAGGCCGAAACCGTGCTGACCCCCTGCTTCCAGAGGATGGGGGCCCCGGGGCGGGCGGCGCTCGAGCAGGTCGGGCCGACGGCGGCCACGATCGTCGGGTCGGCCGCGAGCTTGGTGGCGGCGGCCTGGCCGCCTTCGGCGCTGCAGCCCTCGTCCTGCCCGCTCAGCTTGATCGGGTGGCCCAGGAGCTTGCCGCCCTTGTCCTGGATGGCGATCTCGACGCCGCGCCGGATGTCGATCCCGAGGGAGGCGTCCGAGCCGGCCACGACCAGCCAGTAGGCGATGTGGACGGGTTGACCTTTTTTAATCGTGACGGTCCCCAGGGGGTCCTTGGGAGGCTCGGCGCCGGCGGTGGCGACCACGGCCAGAAGGAGGGCGAGGGACAGGCAGAGAGCGAGACTGCGACGATGGGACATGAAAAACTCCTTTTCCAGTGGTTGGGGTGGAACCGACGCTGTGCCGGCCGATCCGGTGCGCGACGAAAAAGGGCGCACCTTATGCGATGCGCCCTGGTAAGTCAAGGAATGAGGGCTTTTGGGTATTGGGCTATTCAGGTGTTTTGTGGGAGCGGCATCTTGCCGCGATCATGATCGAGGCGGGACGCCTCTCCCACTTGAGCCGGCATCATTCTGGTATTCCATCCCGTCTCAGGCATTCTCTACACGATGCCCGCTTCGCTCAGAGGCCGGTTCTCCAGCACGCGGGCCGGCGTGAAGATGGACAGGTCGAGCGCGGGCTGGCGTTTCAGGATCAGCTCGGACAGGTAGCGGCCGACCGCCGGGCCCTGCTGCAGGCCATGGCCGGAGAACCCGGTGGCGAGGTACAGCCCCCGGATCTCGGGCCATTCGCCGATGATCGCGTTGTGATCGAGCGTGTTGACGTCGTAGAGGCCGGCCCAGCCGCGGACGAGCTTGAGCCGGTCCCAGGCCGGGACGAACTCGGCCAGCTCCGGCCAGAGGACCTCCATGAACCGCTTGTCGTCCCAGCTGAAGTTGTAGCCGACCGGGTCCTCGTCCATGGATTTTCCCAGCAGGATCATGCCGCCGGTCTCGGTGCGGAAGTAGAGGCCCGAAAGCAGAACGGTCAGGGGCAGCGGGCCGTCGGGCTTCACGGCCGTGTCGAGCGTGAAGATCTGGCGCTTGACGGGGACGACCGGGAGCTTGACCCCAACGGTTGCGGCGAGATCGGCCGCCCAGGCTCCCCCGCAGTTGACGACGCACGCGGCCGCGAGCGTTGCGCCCGCACCGAGGTCGACGCCGGTTGCCCGGCCGCCCTCGGAGCGGATCTTGACCGCTTCCCCCGTCAGGAACTCGGCGCCGCGGGACTTGGCCTTGGCCCGGTAGGCCATCAGCGCAGCGTACGCGTCGAAGTGGCCGTCGTCGGGGCCGAAGGTCGCGCCGACGATCTCCTCGCCGGGCGCATAGAGCGGGTAACGGTCCCGGATCTGCTGCGGCGACCACCATTCGATCTTGCAGCCCAGGCTGCGCTGCAGCTCGAAGGCGCGCCGGGCGGCGTCCTGGTTGGCCGCGCTGACCAGGAAGAGGTTGCCCTCGCGGTGGAAGTAGATCCTGGGCCGGCAATCTTCCACGGTCATCTCGTCTTCGAACCGGTCGAGGACCTGGAAGGCATACTGGGAGATCTGGATGTTCTCCCTGAGGCTGAACTGGATGCGCACGTTGCTCATGGAGAGGGTCGTGGAGGCCCGGGCGTAGGTCGGGTCCCGCTCGACCACCGCGACCTTCAGCCGCGGTTCGGCCTGCAGCAGGTGATAGGCCGTGGAGCCGCCCATGATCCCCCCGCCGACGATGACGACGTCATAGTTGGAAGTCTGACTCATTCAGAGTTTCCTTCTTAATTAAAGTGGCAGCCAGGTGCCGATGCCCTTTTCCTGAGCGCGGCGATACAGCAGCGGCGCAACGGCCATGTCGTCGATCGCGAGCCCGAGGTTGGCCGTCATAGGCGCTCGCGAGCGTTTTCGCGACCCTTCTTCTTCCCGACCACCAGTTCGCCCAGATCGGCGTGGATCGGGGGGATGTTCTGGAAGTAGCCCATGGACTGGTAGAGGCGCAGCTGGGGGACGTCGTCGGTGCAGAACTTGGCCGCCTCGGCCAGGGCCTCGCGGGTCCAGTACGAATCGTAGTCCACGAGTGACGCGAAGGCGCCTGGGTCCAGCCAGCCCGGTTGGATCGTCGCGTGGGGCACCTTGAGGATCGGCCCGGCGGTGACGACGATATCGCAGCCGGACACGGCCTCGCGCGGGTCTTCACGCGCCAGGCTTCGATGCCGAGGCGCGCGGAGATGTCCGCCGCGTAGCGCTCGCGCCGATGGCCGGCGTCGTCGTCGTAGGCCATGATCGTGCTTAGCGGGAAGAGCACCTTGAAGGCCTCGGCGTGGCTGACGCCCTGCACCCCGCAGCCGAGCACGCCCATGACCGAGGACTCGGGTCGCGCCAGGCGCCGGGCGGCGATGGCGCTGGCCGCCCCGGTGCGCTTGGCGGTGATCCAGACGCAGTCCATGACCGCCAGCGGCAGGCCGGTCGCGGTGTCGTTTAGGATCAAGCAGGCCGGTGATGTAGGGCAGGCCGCGCTTGTAGTTCTCGGGGATAGCCGCTGACCCACTTGACGCCGGCCGACTGCAGGTCCGGGATGTAGGCCGGCATGGCGTGGATGAAGTTGTTCCCGCCGCCCGGGTGGACTCCCGGCTTCGGGGGCATCTCGGTGCGGCCCTCGCCCTTGGCGCGGAATGCGGTTTCGAGGGCGTCGATGATCTCGGCCATGGAAAGCCCGACCGCCACGACGTCGGCTTGGGACAGGTAGAGCATTTTGTGTTCAGCCATGGGACCTCCCGTGATGAAAGTTGCGGTGGTAGTACGCAGCGCCTTTCTATACTGAGAGACCGCCGGCCGGTCAAGGCGCGCCGTCCGGCCGCGCTTGACCCCGACCCGGGTCTTCTATAGAACCGACCCCAGGCGCGCGCCTGACCGCGCCGCGAGACCGAAAGGCATGACGGGCCCATGGGCGTCACGGAGTTCTTCGAGTTTCTCGATCGCAACGGAATCGACTACCGGCGATGCGACCACCCGGCGGTCTACACGGTGGAGGAGGCTGCGCGCCTGGTGCCGCCCTTGCCGGGGGCCAAAACCAAGAACCTCTTCCTGCGGGACAAGCCCGGGCGGCGCCATTTTCTCGTGTGCGTCCCGGCCGCCAAGCAGGTGGACCTGCGCACCCTTTCGGACGCGATCGGCAGCGGGCGGCTCAGCTTCGGGTCGTCCGACCGGCTGATGGCGCGCCTCGGGGTGGAACCGGGGGCGGTCACCCTGCTCGCCGTGTTCAACGACCCGGAGCGCACGGTCGAGCTCTTCGTGGATGAAGAGCTGTGGGCGCACGCGGCGTTCCAGTTCCACCCGCTCGTGAATACCTCCACCCTGGTCGTCAGCCGCGAGGCCGTGGCCCGCTTCCTCGCACTGCGCGGCCACCCTTTCACGGTGATCCGGGTCCCGGCGCAGGCGCCGTGAAAACCGCGTATCAGGCCGTGATCCGGCCTCCCGTTGTCGCCAGGAAGTTTGCTTTTTGTGGGAGAGGCTTCAGCCTCGATCGTCGCGGCTGGAAAGTCGCTCCCACAGGGGGAGATGCCGACGTGCTTGGAAGACACGTCTAGTTTGGGTCAACCTCTCGCGGAAGGAGCTTCCATGGAACGGTTCGTCCTCGCCATCGACCAGGGCACCACGGGGTCGCGGGCCCTGATCGTCAACCCCTCCGGCCACATCGTGGCCGACGCCTACTCCGAGTTCCCGCAGCTCTACCCGCAACCGGGCTGGGTCGAGCACGATCCGGAAGCGATCTGGCAGACGACCCTCGGCGTCGTGCGGCGCGCGCTCGCCGCCGCACAGGTCCCGCTCGGTCGAATCGCCGCGATCGGGATCACCAACCAGCGGGAGACCACGGTCGTCTGGGACCGCCGCACGCTGGCACCGGTCCACAACGCGATCGTGTGGCAGTGCCGCCGGTCGGCCGCGATCTGCGACCGGCTCAAGTCCGAGGGGCACGAGCCCGTCTTCCGCCGCCGGACCGGTCTGCTCCTGGACGCGTATTTCTCGGGGACCAAGCTCGCTTGGCTGTTTGAGAACGAGCCCGGGCTGAAGGCGCGCGCCGCGGCGGGCGAGCTCGCCTTCGGCACGATCGACAGCTGGCTCGTCGCCCGGCTCACGGGCGGCCGGTGCCACGTGACCGATCCCACCAACGCCTCGCGCACCCTGATGTTCGACATCCACGAGCGCGCCTGGGCGCCCGAGTTGCTCGATCTCCTGGGCATCCCGGCGGCCATGCTGCCCGTGGTCGTGCCCTCGTCCGGGGTGATCGGTACGACCGCGGCCGAAGTGGTCGGCGCGGAGGTGCCGATCGCCGGGATCGCGGGCGACCAGCAGGCGGCCCTGTTCGGGCAGGCCTGCTTCGACGCGGGCCAGGCCAAGAACACATACGGCACCGGCTGTTTCCTGCTGCTCAACGCCGGGGCGACACGCGTGGATCCCGGGCAGGGGCTGCTCCTGACGCTCGCCTGTGACCGGAGCGGTCGGCCCTGCTACGCGCTCGAAGGCTCGGTCTTCATCGGCGGCGCGGTCGTGCAGTGGCTGCGAGACGGGCTGGGGCTCATCGCGACTGCCGGCGAGACCCAGGCCGTCGCCGAGAGCGTGCCGGACACTCAGGGTGTGTACCTGGTCCCGGCCTTCGCGGGGTTGGGTGCGCCCTACTGGGACATGTACGCCCGGGGCGGCATCCTCGGAATCACTCGCGGCACCCGGCGCGCCCACATCGTCCGGGCGGCGCTGGAGAGCATCGCCTACCAGACGCGCGATCTCACGGGCGCGATCGAGGCCGCTATCGGGATCCCCTTCACCGAGTTGCGCGTGGACGGCGGCGCCTGCCGCAACGACTTCCTGATGCAGGTCCAGGCCGATCTCCTCGGCTGCCCGGTCAACCGGTCGCGCTACCTCGAGTCGACCGGCATGGGGGCGGCCTTTCTCGCGGGGCTCGCCGTCGGGGTGTGGGACACGCCGGAGGCGGTCGCGGCGCTGCGGACCTCGGAGCGCACCTTCACGCCCGCCATCGATCCGCAGGCGCGCACGCGGATGTACGCGGGGTGGAAGGCCGCGGTGGAGCGGGTGAAGAGTCGTTGATGCGCGGGGTCGGGGAAGCGCTAAGAACGAGTTCAGACCCGATCCAATTTTATTTGATTTTGTATTCCTGACTAAAGTATATTTCACACCGATTGTCGCATTTGGCACGGCTGCAACGCACGAGGATATCATCCGTGAAAGGAAACCACCCTTTGCTCAGGAGGGCATTATGGCAGTTAAAATTTTGATTAAACGCCGCTTACCTTTGGATAAGGACAAGTACATAGCAGCAATTTTTCGCCAGATTCGCATGATAGCTCTGGAGCAAGAAGGGTACATTTCCAGCGAGACGCTGCGGAACATAGACAATCCGCAGGAGTTTTTAGTGATCAGCACGTGGCGGTCGTTGGAAGATTGGCAGAGATGGCGAAACAGCAGTCAAAGAAATGAGCTTCACTCAAAGGTCGATATGCTGTTAGATGGGGGAACCACCTATGAAGCCTACGAATACGGCTTTATATCTTAAAGCACCCACGCAGCGACCCGGATCATGCTCGCATGGGGGGAGATGCCTGCCATGCATGTTGGATTTTTGTAGTCGATCATAATTAAGCCTTTCCAAAAGTATTTATTATTGATGGAGGCTATGATTATGAACCACAGAAAAGGTGGTATATACTTATCCATTTCGTTAAATTTTTTATTGGGCTTGTTGTGTATGGCATCATTGACTGGCTGTACAGATACCAATAAAATTCCTACAAGCAAAATCGATAAGGCTTATAGCAGCGTTACTATATCCTGGGACAATGTTCCAGAAACGATTTCGTATAATATTTACTTTTCCAGTACATCAAGGGCGGCAATATACAATAGATATAAAATACCCAATGCATCAAACCCAATCACAGTAACAGATTTAGTCATTGGCAAGACATATTATTTTGGTATATCTATTGTCGACGAGTTGGGTGAGAGCATCATTCTCAGCGAAGAAGCTTATACGGCTACGGAGAAAGACGGGTTGGTTAATTTCGGCAAACTCACCCCAAAAATCCAGAATTTAAAAGGCCAAGTTAATAAAACTCAAGTGCGAGAAGGCCAAGTAACCTTGTCTTGGGATAAGGTGCCCAATGCGGTTTCATACAATGTTTATTATGGCGAATCGCAAGGGGTTACAAAGCAAAAAGGAAAGAAGATCGCCGATGTCAATACCCCATACATAATTAAGGGACTTAAACGAGGTATAATTTATTATTTTGTAGTAACAGCGGCAACTAATTTCGGAGAAAGCAAAGAGTCTAAAGAGTTGTCTCTTACAGTTAAATAACAACTCATTTATTAATACGTTTTCTAAAAATATCGGGCTTCCCTTGTTGGTGTTGAAAAGAATATTCGATTGATATTCAGATACCATCCTGCGCCTCCGAGGGTTTATCGATTTTGTGATTTGGTTATTATTGCGAGTTGAGCGGATATGGGAAACGGATCGAATTTTAAAAAGTTTGAAGGCCTATGTATCTGGATTATTACGAGCTGACGGCTTTTCCTTTCAGGACGAATCCCGATCCGGAGTTTCTTTGGCTTGGCGAAAAGCACAAAGAAGCTTTATCGATTCTCAAATATGGAATATTAAAGCGTGATGGGTTTTTGTTGTTGACAGGTGATGTCGGAACGGGGAAAACGTCACTCATAAGGCATTTATTGAGGTTAATTGATTCTTCGGCGTTGGTAGCCACAATCCATGACCCCGATATGCCTGCTATTGATTTTTTTAACTTTCTATCTGAAGAATTCAAACTGCATAGGGTGTTCACTAACAAGGCCGAGTTCCTGATTCATTTTAAAAAGTTTTTGCTTACGGCATATTCAGAGAACAAATCCATATTTGTTATTATTGATGAAGCCCAAAGACTCAACCATGAGCATTTAGAAGAAATACGCCTTTTGTCCAACATCGAGTTGGATAACCAAAAGCTCGTCAATATTTTTTTAGTTGGTCAAAGTGAAATTGAGACGATATTAATGGACGATAGAAATAAAGCAATTGGTCAAAGAATAAGCCTGAGTTATCACCTGCAACCATTAGATAAATTAGAGACGGTACAATATATTGCTCATCGCCTTAAAGTTGCTGGTTCTAAGAGGGGTATTTTTACAGTGAATGCATGCGGAGAAATATTTGCCATCTCCGGTGGAGTACCGCGCTTGATAAATTCGATTTGTGATTGTGCGCTGCTGAGCGGATATGCAGAAGGTAAGAAAGTTGTCGATCTAACGTTGATAAATGAGTGTCAGATGGATTTAAGGATTCCGATTTCGACAATAAAAAAGAACAAAAAATAAGTACAAGACACTTAATCTATCGCCTTAACGGCCAGACGGCATTCCCACCCAACACCCAACCCTACTTCAGGCCCTTGAGACGGTCCGCGCGGCTGGTGATCTCGGTGATGCGGATGCCGTACTTCTCGTTGCGGACCACCACCTCGCCGCGCGCGACGAGGACGTCGTTGGCCAGGATGTCGACCGGTTCGCCTTCGAGGCGTGCCAGCTTCACGGTCGAACCGGGTTGCAGCCGCAGCAGTTCGTGGATCTTGATCCGCGTGCGGCCGAGTTCGACCGTGAGTTCGACCGGGATGTCGACCAGGAGGTCCAGCCCGAAGTCTTCGGCGGCGGGTGGGGCCTCGGCGGCCGGCGGCGGTGGGGGTTGGCTCGGCGGCGTCGGCGCTGCGGGCTTCGGGCGCGGGGGCATACGCGGCGGCGCGGGCGCGGCGGGCTTGGCCTCGGTCGCGGCCGCCGTTTCGACCTTGTAGTGCACTTCCTTGCCGGCCGGGGTCGAGGCCTTGGCGAGCTCCGAGATCTTGATCCCCATCTCGACGAAGACGGTGTGCTCGCCTACGGCGAAGGCAAAGCGCTCGTAACGCTCCAGGTTGAGCGTTTCGATCATGAAGTCCGCGCCCGTGGTGAAGGAGGGGGTCGACAGCGCGCAGCGCAGCCCGGTGTCGGTCAGCGCCGACTTCAGGTTGCCGCCGACGATGTTCCCGACCTCCCCGAGCATGTCCTGGATTTCCCCCTCCCCCTCGAGTTCCTCGGGCTCCATGCCGAGCATGCCGGCGGCCATGCGGCGCGACAGGTCGAGGTCGACATGGATGCTGACGATCCCCGTGGCGTCGCCTGCGAAGCAGACCGAGGACACGTGGCGAACGCCGCTCAGGCTGGCCACGCTGACCCGGGTCGCCTCTTCCAGGTGCAGGGAGAACATGGTCTCGAAGACATCCCGCGTCGCCCCCGAGATCCGCTCCTGGTAGTCGATGCCGTTGAGCTTCTCGAGGTCCACGTTCGGGATGCGGCTCATGGCATCCGGGGTGCTGAAATCGAGGCCCGTGTCCGCGCCTTCCACCGCCTTCAGCCCGACCTCGACGATGAAGATGTGCTCGGCGTGCCGGAACACGCAGCGATCGAAGCGGTCCGTGTTCAGGCTGCGGATGGTGAAATCGGTTCCGTAGGTGATCGAGGGGGTGGACAGGACGCAGGCGTGCCCGGCGTCGTTGAGGGCGGACTTGAGGTTGCCGCCGACGATGTTGGTGATCTCGGCGATCAGGTCGCGCACGTCGCTCGCGGGGTCTACCTCGGCCGGCTCCATGCCGAGCATTCCCGCGGCCATCTGCCTGCCGAAATCGACCGTCACCTGCACGTTGAAGATGCCGTTGACCTTGCCGGCCATGTTGAGGGTGCCGACGATGCGGTGGACCCCGCGGCCCGGGGGCGGCTCGTCCTCCAGGTGCTCGATCTCCATCGACAGCATCGTGCCGAAGGTTTCGGTGACCGAACTCCGGATGTGTGTCTGGACGTCGAACTCGGTGATCGCGCTCATAAAGGACAACCGTCACGGCATCGGCGGCCGATGCCCGTTCATCGTTTTCCGGCTGAAGTGCAGGATATTCTTATGGATTTTATGATAGCCCAAGGGCGTCGAAACCACAATCGATTTTTTTGAGGCGCTGCAGCGCCTCAAAAAAAGTCCGAAGGGTTATGAGGAGAAAGACACCATTGCCCAGATGGGGTCAGCGAGAATGCTGGGTCGCCACGGCGTTCATCTGCTTGACGAAAGAGGCCGGCGTGCGGTCGCCGAGATAGCGCGCGACGATCTCGCCGCCGGGGTTCAGGAAGAAGATGGCGGGGATGCCGCGCACCTTGTAGTCGGCGACGGCGTCGTGGTTGCGGTCTACGTCGATGTATATGTTGACCAGGCGGCGGGAGGCCTCGGCCACTTTGCGGTCCGAGAAAACGTGCTTCTTGAGCTCGACGCACGGGGCGCACCAGTCGGCCGTGAAGTAGAGCAGGACCGGCTTGCCGTTTTCTTTCGCCAGGCGCAGGCCTTCGTTCAGGTCGGGCACCCACTGGATCTTGTTCGCGGCGATGTCATCCGCGCCGGCATAGCATCCGGTCACGACTAGGCAGAACCCATACCGCCGAAACCAAGCGCCTCATCATGAACCTCCCGTTCGCGGGGCCGCCGCAGCCTGTCCTTACCGTTTCAACCGTTCGAAGGGGTCGCGCTCCCACTCGGGGGCGCCGGCCTCGGTCGAGCTGGCGTCCGCCCCTTCGAACTCCACCGTGGCGACGCTGTCGCACATGGCGGCGATCTTTTCCGCAACGGGCCGGTGCGCGGGGTGGTTGCGATAGCGCTCGAGCGCCGCGAGGTTGGTGAAGAGCGCGACCAGGGCAAAGTCGTGGGAGCGCTCCGAGCGCAGCAGGTCGCGGCCGAATTCGAACATCTTGATCTCCATGATCGTGTTCGGTAGAGCATCGAGCATCCGCTCCAGCTCGACGACGGCCTCCGGAGTGACCCCCGGCTTGAATTTCAGCACGACCACGTGGTTGAGCATGCGAACGGGCTCCTTGTGTCCCTCGGTGATTCGTCGGCCGGCGGCGCGTGGCCGGGCCGGCCCGCCAAAACACGGGCAGCCGGGCGGTACGCCCGGCTGCCTCGGGCTCATCGGTGTGTTTACTTCACGGCGATCCAGTCGGGTTTGCCGGAAATGCGCACGGCCACATCGGTGAACCACACGCGGAATTTGCCGTCCGCACTTTTGTGGTCCATGGACAGCGTGAGCGGCCCCGCCTTCCGGTAGTCCTCCCAGGTGGTCACGCGCGTGGGCGTCCGGTCGCCGCCCTTGCGGTAGATCCATTGCACGATCCGGTTGGATTTGTCCACAAACAATTCGTACACGTCGCCGGGGGTGTAGCCCTCGTTGTCCGGGTATTTGACCACCAGCCGCCGGGCCTCGCCGCTGCCGATCGGCAGTTTGGCCGGGGCCTGGTAGGCCGTGACGAAGGCCGCGTCGTCCCAGTAGAGCCGCAGCGGGAAAATCAGCCAATAATTGTCGTTGACGAACTGGGGGTCGGCCTTTTTCACCTGGTCGCTGGCCGAGCCGAGGGAGGCCCGGTCGTAGGTGACCGTCCCGCCCTGGTCGGGCGTCCCCTTGAACGTCACGCGGTCCTTCTTGGGCTCCCACAACCAGGAACGGCTGACCACGCGGTCCGGGAGCTGAACGTTGAACGTGTAGCGCAGCTCCTCGACCTGGCCGAACTGCTTGGCGCCGTAGGCTGCGGCCAGCTGGGCGCGCGGATCGGCCCCCTTCTCCGCGGCCGGGGCGGATAGGGTCAAGGCCAGCCACACGGTCAAACCGACGACGACCACTACGCGGTACGATTTCATGAGACCTCCTTTTGGTCAGGCCGTTTCGGATGGGCGGCCTGTTTGCGGGTGGTTGAATTCGGACCAACATAAGAATGAAACCCGGCGGCGAAAAGGGGAGGGCAGAGTTCCATCCTGCAGCGGAGGGCTGACGCGCCGTGGCGGGCGGTCAGGCGGGGCGCTTAGCGCTCCGGCGCGCGTGCACGATCTGGTTTTTGAGCTCGCTCAGGATGAAGCTGCTTTTCAGGCTGCGGGCGATCTCATCGTCGGAGGGCGCCGAACCCAGCACGGATTTGGCGTGTTTGCGGATCATGACCAAGCCCTCGGCGACCGGCCGGATGAAAAAGCCGGCCCGCGCCAGTGTGTTCCGGGCCGGGGCGGCGGCAAGGTTGATGCGGAAGGAGAGGCGGTCGAGAGCGCTTTCGGCCGGGGGCTCGTCGCGCTCGCCCGGCCGTTTGCGCAGGTAGCCGATCTGGTTGGTGACCTCGTCGAGCGTGAACCACGACCTCAGGACGGCCGCGATCTCTTCCTGGCCGGGCTCGGTCCCGGTGGCCTGGGCTACGTAGGCCATGGCGGCCAGGATGGCCCCCCGCAGGCCTTTCCCGAGGCGAATGAGCCCGGGAAACGCGCGCGGGCGACCAGGCGTGAGGCGGCCGGTTGGGTTCATGCCGCTGTCGACCACCGGTTGGGAAGTGTCATCCTCCCGCCCCTCTTCGAGTGGAAGAAGGGCGGGAGATGTGTGTCCACGTGACGATCGGCCGGCAACCGAACCCGCGATCAAAAATAGCCCAGCGGCCGGCTGAAGGTCCAGTTGAAGGGCTCGGCCACCAGCTTCTGGGTGGACTCGTCGGTGTTGCCGCCCAGGGCGGCGAACGGGTAGCTCACGAGCCAGACGACCGAACCCATGGCGGTTCCCACGATCCCGACCGGCCGCATGATCAGGGCGTCCCACATCATCATCCCGCCCGTCGGCTCCTGTTCGACTTGGGTGTAAAACTCAAGGCGATCCGTGTGTTGAAAGGCGAACGCGGACCCTCCCGCAGGGCCGGCCACGAGCGTGGCCGTCACCACCAGCGCCAAAGCAATACGCAGCAACGCAGACATACCGATCCTCCCTATGGATGACATTTCGATCCTGTGCGATTCGACCGACGACATCCCCCTGCACTGCGGGGGCACCGGCTGCATTCGACCTTGCATGCAACCTGGACACACCGTATTATACTGCGGATTTCGCAGCGACACAAATAGCATAAATTTTTTCTAACTAAATCATAATGTTATTGGTTTCAGGTTTCAGGTTTTAAGTTTCAAGCGACAGCGAAAACTATCTCTCGGCCCAGTCTTGCTTCACCGATTATCTTTTCGGAACTTAACACGTAAAACTTAACACCTAAAACGCTTTTCTATGAATCCGACCGTCGAAGTGGCCGTGGCGATGCCGGTGCGTGGGACCTTCACCTATCTGGTCGAGGGCGCATCGGACCCCGCTGCGCTGACCGGCGCACGTGTTCTCGTCCCATTCGGGCGGCGGCGGGTGACCGGGTACGTGCTCGGCCCCGGGTCCCCGCCCGCCGACCGGGACCTCAAGCCCGTTGCGAGGGTGCTGGGCGACGGCCCCATCTTCCCGCCGGCCATGATCCCGCTGTTCCGCTGGGCGGCCGACTACTACAAACACCCTCTGGGCGACGTCATCCAGACCGCCCTGCCGGGAGGGTTGACCCTCGCGGATTCTGCGGCCTACCTGCTGACCGACGCAGGGCGGGAGGCGCTCGCGGCCGGCGATGCCGACGAGGCCGGGCGTCGGGTGATGGGGCTGCTGGAGGCCGGGCCTCGGCCGGAGCGCACGCTGCGGCGCATGGCGGGCCCGGACGCTAAGGCGATCCCCGCGCTCGAGCGGCGCGGGTGCATTCACCGCCAGCCGCTGCTGCGCGGGGGATCGGCCCGGCCGCGCCAGGAGCGTTGGGCGCGTGCGCGTGCGGCGGCCGCCGCGGCAGAGGGCCTCTCCGCCAAGAAACGGGCGGTTCTTGAAGAGCTGGCCCGCGTCGGCGAACTGCCGGTGCGCGCGCTCGCGCGCCGCGTTCCGCGCGCCGCCGCCCACTTGCGCTCGCTGCGCGAGGCCGGCCTGGTCGATATTTTCGAGCGGCAGGCCTACCGGGACCCGTTCGGCGAGGCCATCGTGCCGGACACGCCCCCGGTGCTGACGGCCGACCAGGAGCGGGTGGTCGCTGACGTCTGCGCGGCTCTCGGCGGGGGCTTCCGGGCGTTCCTGCTGAGCGGGGTCACCGGCAGCGGCAAGACCGAGGTTTACATGCGGGCGGCCGCGCGGGCGCTGGCCGAGGGGCGCTCGGTGCTCGTCCTGGTTCCCGAGATCGCGCTGATCAGCCAGATGGAGCGCCGGTTCCGCGCGCGTTTCGGAGAGTGCGTGGCGATCCTGCACAGCGGGCTTTCGGAAGGGGAGCGCTTCGACCAGTGGGGCCGGGTCCTGCGGGGGGAGGCGCGGATTGCGATCGGGGCCCGCTCGGCCGTGTTCGCCCCCTTCGCGGAGCTGAGCCTCGTCATCGTGGACGAGGAGCACGACGGCTCCTACAAGCAGGAGACCGGCCTGCACTACAACGCCCGGGACCTGGCGCTGGTGCGGGCGCGGCAGCTCGGGGCGGTCGCCTTGCTGGGCTCCGCCACCCCGTCGCTGCAGGCGCTCCACAGCGTGCGCGCGGGGAAATACGAGGAGCTGCGCCTGCCCAAGCGGGTCGAGGAACGCCCGCTGCCCGAGGTGAGCGTCGTGGACCTGCGGGCCTGCCGCGACCTGCGCGGCCCCGGACGGTTCATCAGCGCCGAGCTCAACCGGGCCATGGGGGAGGCCCTCGGCCGCGGCGAGCAGGTGCTGCTCTTCCTGAACCGGCGGGGGTATGCGACCTTCCCGGTCTGCGCGGCCTGCGGCAGCGCCCTGCGCTGCCGCCACTGCGACATCTCCCTGACCCTGCACCAGGCGCTGAACGCCTACGTCTGCCACTACTGTGGCGACAGCCGGCCCGTGACGGCGGTGTGCGACGGCTGCGGGTCCGCGGCGATCAAGAAGCTGGGCCTCGGCACGGAGAAGGTGGAGGCGGCCGTGCGCGCCCTCTTCCCGGCCGCCCGGGTCGCACGCATGGACCGGGACACCACCCGCCGCAAGGGGGAGATCGTCTCCCTCCTCAAGGGGCTCCACGCGCGGACGATCGACGTGCTGGTGGGGACCCAGATGGTGGCCAAGGGGCACGATTTCCCGGACATCACGCTGGTGGGCATCATCTGCGCCGATCTGTCGCTGAGCTTTCCGGACTTCCGGGCCGGGGAGCGCACCTTCCAGCTGCTGGCGCAGGTCGCGGGCCGGGCCGGGCGCGGGGACCGGCCCGGTCGGGTCATCCTGCAGACCTACACCCCCGAGCACTTCAGCATCCGGCGCGGCGCGCGACCAGGACGTGGCCGCCTTCTACGATCAGGAAATCGGGTTCCGGCGCGCCCTCGGCTACCCGCCGTTTGCCCGGCTCGCGCAGCTGCGGATCTCGGACCGCGACCGGGCGCAGGCTCGCGCGGCGGCCGTCGCCCTGGCCGAGCGCTGCCGCGCGGCGGCGGCGGCCGACGCCGCGGGCCGCGAGCTCGAGGTCATGGGCCCGGTCGAAGCCGCTCTCGCGCGCGTGGCCGGCATGTACCGCTGGCAGATCCTGCTCAAGTCCCGCGGCATCGGGCCGCTGCATCGCGTGCTCGACAGCCTGCTCGCCGAGTGCCCCCAGCTGTTCGCCAGCCCGGCCCCGCGCGTCGTCCTGGACGTGGACCCGCTTTTTTTCATGTGATGCGACCGCCGCGCACCGGCTTGACTTTGAGAGGGTGTGGGCCTACTATTTTTTCATCTCACGCGACGTAAAGGAGAGGCGAATGCCTTCGTCAAAAACGCTTGCCCTGTTTTTCATCGCGGCCGTTCATCTTGCGCTCGTGCCCCTTGCCGGGGCGCAGCTCACAGCGCCCGGGTCGGCGTCCGCCGGCGCACCGGCCGTTTTCTTCCCCGTCAAGAGCTACGAGTTCCCGCCGGCGATCGACGGCGCCACGGTGACCCACGACTTCGTGGTGGCTAACAAGGGCACGACGCCGCTGCTCATCGACAACGTGCGCACCGGCTGAGGGTGCACGGCGGTCTCGTTCGCGAGACAGATCCCTCCCGGCGGCGAGGGAAAAATCAGCATCAAGGTCGACACGACGGGGTACGGCGGCAAGCGGATGGAGAAATCCGCCGAGGTCCTGAGCAACGATCCCCGGGAACCGGTCGTGCACCTGGTGGTGGCCGGCCCCGTGGACCGGTTCGTCAGCATCAACCCCCGCATGCTCAACCTGCGCGGCGCGGCCGGGGAGCGGCTGCAGGGGACGCTGACCGTCATTCCCGAAGAGAAGTACCCCTTCCGGCTGACCGGGGTCCAGCCGCGCGAGGGCCGGGTCAAGGCGAGCTTCAGCGAGACCCGGCAGGAAGGCCGCCCGGCCTATTCGATCCTGGTCGAGACCACGAAGTCCGACGCCGGCTCCTACAACGACACCCTGGTCCTGAAAACGGACAGCCCCGTTCAGCCGCAGCTGGAGGTGCGCGTCTACGTCTACCTGCGGGCGGCCGAGAGCCCCGCGAAAAAGGTCAACTGAGATGACCGACGTGCGCGTGGTGGCCTTCGACTGCGACGGGGTTCTTTTCGAGACGCTCGAGGCCAACCGGCATTACTACGATCACATCCTGCAGCAGTTCGGCCGTCCGCGGATGAACGCCGAGCAGCTGCAGTTCTCGCACATCCACACGGTGGACCAGATCATCGAGCGCCTCTTCCCGGACCCGGCCGTGCAGGCCGCGGCCCATGCCTTCCGCCGCGGCCTCGACTACGGCATCTTCCTCAAGTACCTGACCATCGAGCCGGACCTTGTCGCACTGCTCGATTGGATGGACGGGAGCTACCCGCGCGCCATCGCCACCAACCGCACCGACACCATGAGCCGATTGCTGCAGGAGTTCGACCTGACGCGGCGGTTCGAAATGGTGGTGACGTCCAGGGACGTGGAGCGGCCCAAGCCGTTCCCTGACCCGCTGCTGAAAATCCTCGCCCGGTTCGGCGCCGCGCCGTACCAGATGCTGTTCGTCGGGGACTCGATCGTCGATCAGCGCACGGCCGACGCGGCCGGCGTGCCTTTCGTGGCCTATCGCAACCCGGAGTTGCGCGCCATCCACCACATCCGGGCGCTCGGAGAGCTCAAGCCGTTGCTGGAGCGTATGGGTGACCCCACGGAGATGAAACGGACATGACGGCAGTTGAATCACATGCGGATAGTTGGGAGAATCGCCGGCTGTGCAGCGACGAGGCTTGCATCGGGGTGATCGGGCGTGACGGCCGCTGCACGGAGTGCGGCAAACCCGGCGGCGACCCGATCTCCGTCCCCGCGACGATCCCGATTGCGGCGCCGGAACCGGCTGCCGTGGCTGACCCATCGGCCCCCGCGCCCGCTGCTGCGGGCGCGCCCGACGACTGGCGACCAACGCCGGCTGTGCAGCGACGAGGCCTGCATCGGGGTGATCGGGCCCGACGGCCGCTGTAAGGAATGCGGCAAACCCGTCGCAGCCCGGCCCTGATAGACCCCATCGCAAGAGGACATGGGGTCTAACTCGTTGCGGTGCTTGCTCCTCCAGCCGTCGGGTGGCGCAGGGGAAGCGCTATGGTGAACACCGCCCCCCCGCCGACCGCGTTGGCGGCCGTGATCTTCCCCTGGTGGTCCTCCACGATTCCGAGGCAGATGGCGAGCCCCACCCCCATTCCCATGGGCTTCTTGCTCGTGAAGAACGGGTCGAAGACGCGGTTGAGGTCCGATTCGGGTATGCCCGGCCCGCTGTCCCGCACCTCGATCACGAACTCCTCGTCGCGGTTGAACGTCTTGATGCCGATAGTGCCGCCCCTCTGCTGGCCCCGATGGGCCGCTTCGAAGTAGCTGGGGATGCTGGTGATCGCCTCGACGGCGTTGTTGATCAGGTTCATGAGCACCTGGCCGATCTGCTGCGGCGAGGCGACGAAGTTGGCCCGTTCGGCCTCCAGGCGGAGCTGAGCCGTGATCATGTTCTTCTTGAGCAGGCTCTTGACGAGCGAGACCGTGTTTTCGACCACCTGGTTCACGTCCGCCAACTGCTGCTTTTCCTTGCCGGGGCGGTTGAGGTCGATGAGGTTCTTGACGGTGTCGCGGATGCTGTTGAACGCGTTCTTGATCAGGTCGAGCTTGCGCTGCAGGTAGTCGTCCTGGCCGTAGGTCGAGCGCAGGACATTCAGCAGGGCCGTGATGCCCTGCAGCGGCGAGTTGATCTCGTGGGCGATCGAGGCCGCGAGCTGCCCGGTGGCCGCCAGCCGCTCGGAGCGGATCAGCTGGGCGTGCAGCGCCTTGGTCTGAGTCACGTCGCGGGCCACGCACAGGAAACAGCTCTCCCCGACGTACACGACCTGCCGGCAGCTGATCTCGAAGGGCACGGCGCTGCCCGCCTTGGTCTTGAGGCTGAGCTCGAAACGGGATTCCGTCTGGCCCATGGCCTGCGAGAGCAGCCGCCGCGCGAGCTCGGCCTGGTCCCCGGCCGCCAGCTCGCTGATGGCGAGCGACACGATCTCGTCCTTCTCGAAGCCGGTGCTCTCGCGCACCCGGTCGTTGCACTCCATGATGATGCCGCGGCGGTTCAGGATGAAGACGCTGTCGCCGACGTTTTCGAACAGCTCCTTGTAGCGGGTGAGCTCCTCGGCCCGTTTGAACTCGGTCGTGTCGGTGGAGATGATGGTCGCGGCGATGACCCGCCGGTCCAGGCGCAGCGGCCCCAGCCGGTAGGTGTGCCAGGTGGGCGTGCGCGCATCGCCCGTGCGGACCTCGAACATGTCCGTCTGGCCGGTGCGGAAGACCTCCTTCACGCTCTCCTTTGCAATCGCGCTGTAGTCGCGGGGCAGCAGGTCGTAGAGGCAGCGGCCGGTCACGGCCGCCGGCGCTTTGCCCAGGAACGGGTGGTTGATAAAACGGATCACGCCGAACTGGTCGACGGTCATGATGGTGTCGGGCGCGGTCTCTACGAGCGAGCGCCAGAGCTCCTCGGATTCGTTCAGCTTCTGCTTGGCTTCCTGCAGGCGGTTGATGATCGACTGGGCGTGCGAGCCGAGGATGACCAGCAGGCAGAGGACCACGATGCGGATGTAGATGTCGTATAGGTCGGGGCCGATCAGCTGAGCGATGAGATTGAACTTGTTGGAGAAGAAGATGTTCAGGATCGAGTCCAGGACCCAGTAGACCGTCGAGATCAGCGCCACGGCCAGGACCATGGAGTCCGAAGTCTTGCCGAGCAATTGGACAGGAAGTTTCATCTCGGGCCTCCCCACGCGATTGGGGTTTGTGCAGACGGATGGGAGTACTCTCCATTAGCACATCGGCGGGGCGAGAACAAAGGCAAATGGCCGCGCCCGCCCGCCGGGGGAACCTGTGGGCAGCGTCTTGTAAGCATCGCTACAATTTTCTGGCAACGCGGCGGGTGTGACTGTAACCATTTCTACAATCTTCCTCCCTCAGGTCGGGGATCAAACGTCGCCATGTCCACGCGCGCCATTCGGTACCTGCAGCAGCAGCGCATCGCTTTCGATAAGGTGGAGTACGAGCATCTGGAAAAAGGGGCCGAGTTTGCGGCCCTTGCCACGGGCTTCCCGCTCGAGCGTACGGTCAAGACTCTCGTCGTCGCCACCGGTCCGAAGCGCTTCGCGCTGGCGCTCGTGACCGGGGACCGGCAGCTCGACCTGAAGCACCTCGCGCGTGTGCTGGGGGTCAAAAAGGCCGAGATGGCGGACGCGGAGGCGGCCGAGCGGCTGACCGGCTATCACGTGGGCGGCATCAGCCCCTTCGGCCTGCGTCAGGCGAATCTCCTGGTGGTCATGGACGAGGCGGTCCTGGCGGCTCCCGAGATCCTGATCAACGCCGGCCAGCGGGGGACCATGCTCCGGATGGCGCCCCAGGACGTGTGCGCGGCCCTGAAGTGCACGGTCGCGGCGGTTTCGCTGGCCTGACCGTGTTCGTTGTCAACCGTATTCCGCCGCCGGGTATCGCGGCTGGAAAGCCGCTCCCACAGAAAACCCGCTCGTCAGCAATCGACTTCCTTGAAAGCCGGTTCTCCTGCCATTTGACACGCTGGCGCCGCAATCCCATATTCCCTCAGCCAATTACACGAGGAGGCGACCATGAAACGCATGCTGCCGATTGCCGCCCTGGTCGGGGCCGTGATCGTGATCCTGGGGTACAACGCCGCGGTGCAATCCGGTGCCGGAACCGCACCGGCGGCAACAGCCGCAAACCTGAAGAAGGCCACATTCGCCGGCGGGTGCTTCTGGTGCTCGGAGGCGGATTTCGAAAAGGCGGACGGGGTCGTCGACGCCGTCTCCGGCTACACGGGGGGCAAGGCGGAAGATGCCACCTACGAAAAAGTCAGCTCCGGGCAGACCGGGCACCTCGAGTGCGTGCAGGTGACCTACGATCCCGCGAAGATCAGCTACGACCGGCTGCTCGACGTCTTCTGGCGGCACATCGACCCGACCGACTCCGGCGGCCAGTTCTCGGACCGCGGGGCCCAGTACCGCACCGCTATTTTCTACCACGACGAGGAGCAGCGGCGGAAGGCCGAGGCGTCCAAGAAGACCCTGGCCGAGTCCGGGCGTTTCAAGGAGCCGATCGCGACGGAGATCCTGCCGCTGGCGGCCTTCTACCCGGCCGAAGGCTACCACCAGGACTACTACAAGAAGCACTCCCTGCGCTACAGCCTCTACCGCCAGGGCTCCGGCCGCGACCCGTTCATCGCGCAGGCCTGGGGCGCGCCCGACGCGACACCCGTCGCGGCGGGGCCGGGCTACACCAAGCCGAGCGAGGCGGAGCTGCGCAAGCGGCTCAGCCCGACCCAGTACATCGTGACCCAGGAGGAAGGCACCGAGCCGCCTTTCGAAAACGAGTTCTGGAACAGCAAGCAGGAAGGGATCTACGTCGACATCGTCTCGGGCGAGCCGCTCTTCATCTCGGCCGACAAGTACGACTCGGGCACCGGGTGGCCGAGCTTCACGCGCCCGGTGGACTCGAACTTCGTGGTCGAGCACGAGGACCGCAGCCACTTCGCGGTGCGCGTCGAGGTGCGCAGCCGGTTCGCCGACTCGCACCTGGGCCACGTCTTCCCCGACGGCCCGCCGCCGACCGGCCTGCGGTACTGCATCAACTCGGCCTCGCTGCGCTTCATCCCGCGCGCGGACATGGAGCGGGACGGTTACGGGGAGTACCTGGAGCGCTTCCCTCAAAAGTAACACCCCAAACCCGTATGCGCCGTTGCCGCCGGTGACGCGGCAACTGCGCTTGACACCTTCTACTCCGAGCGATTAGAACGGGCTGCAACCGGAAAGCAGGCAACGCCAATCCGGTCTGAGAGGGTTCGGTCGCTTGAGTCTGCTCACCCATCTGGCCCCGTTCGTCCCCTGGCTCGCCAAATACGGCACCGGCCACCTGCGCGCCGACCTCGTGGCCGGGCTGACGGTGGCCGTGGTGGCCATTCCGGCATCCATGGCCTTCGCTTTGATCGCCGGACTGCCGGTTCAGATTGGGTTGTATGCCTCCATTCTGCCGACCATTATCGGCTGTCTGTGGGGGAGTTCCGCCCACCTCATCACCGGGCCGACCACTGCCGTCTCATTCCTGGTGCTCGCGGCGTTGAACAAACTGGCCGAACCCGGTTCGCCTCTCTACGTGGAATTGGCATTTGCGCTGGCCCTGGTAGTCGGCCTGGTCCAGGCCGGTCTGGGGCTTGCGCGTCTGGGCGTTTTTTTGAATTTCATTTCGCATTCGGTCATCCTGGGCTTCACCACGGGAGCGGCCGTGTTGATCGCATTGGAACAGCTGCCGAATTTGATCGGCCTTCAGGTTTCGAAAAAAGGCCCCATGATCGGGATCTTGATCAGCGCGATGGGGAACCTGCACCAGGCGCACCTTATTACGCTTTTGCTTGGTCTTCTCACCATTGCGGTGATTGTTTCGCTGAAAAAATTGCGGCCGGCTTTGCCGGGCCCCCTGATCGCGATGGTCATCGCGGGAGGGATGGTCGGCATTTTTGATTTGGGATCCCAGGGAGTCGTTGTGGTCGGATCGATCCCCAGGAGTCTGCCGCCATTTCATTCGCCGGTGGCCGCGGCCGTCGAAAATTTTGCCGACCTTGTTCCCGGGGCCCTCACCATTGCGCTCCTGGGTCTAGTGGAGGCGGTCTCGATCGCTCAGGCTATCGCCAAGCAGACACGACAGCGTCTGAACATCAACCAGGAATTTATCGGGCAGGGCTGCTCCAACATCGCTGCGGCATTTTTCAGCGGGTTCCCGGGCAGCGGCTCCTTCATTCGATCCGCCGTGAATTTTCGATCCGGGGCCAAGTCCCCCCTGAGTGGTGTGATTGCCGGCTTGGCTGTAGCCGTCATCGTGCTGTTGGCGGCGCCTCTGGCGGGAAATCTGCCCAGGGCAGCCTTGGCGGGTGTCCTGATGGTGATTGCGGTCGAAATGATCCGCATCGAAGACATCCGCAGGGTCTTTCGCTCGACGCGTAACGACGCCGCGGTGTTGACGGTCACCTTCCTGAGCACGCTGTTACTGAACATCGAGTTCGCCGTGTACTCGGGCGTGTTGCTGTCAATCGGCCTGCACCTGAAAACGACCTCCCACCCGCGCATCTATTCCACCCTGCCGGATCTCATCAGCGGCAAGATGGTCCCGGCGACCTACGGCCGGATGTGCTGCCAGATGGACATCATCCGGATCGAAGGCTCCATTTTTTTCGGTTCTTCGGCCTACGTGCTTGAGGAGCTTCAACGCCGGTTGAAAAGTCACCCTCGCATAGTCTGCCTGCTGATTCGCATGCACCAGGTCAACAATTTCGACGCCAGCGGGGTGCACGTGCTGGAACAGGTGAACACCGAACTCCAAGAGAGAGGCGGCGGGATTTATTTTTCCGGAGTCAATGCTCGCGTGTTCCAGGTGTTTAAGAATTCGGGCCTGCTTCAGGAGGTGGGGGATGCCCACTTCCGCGACAGCACCCGTTCCACCATTCGCCAGGCGATGAAGGAGTTTTTTTGCCCTGCGGTCTGCGCCGGGTGCGGGTTTGCGGTGTTCCAGGAGTGCCGCGAGCTCAAGCGGGCCAACTGGGAGACCCTCGGCAAGGGCGCCGTCCCGCGCTGCGGCCACTCCGAGGCCGAGCACCAGGCGATGGCGCCGAAGCGTGCGGGCCGGCTCGAATGGCCCGACTGAGGATGGGGTCACATCTTGATTCTTGATTTTAAACTCCGCGTAAGGATGAATCCGCAGATGTGCGGGGCCATTTGAGTCGATCAGGAAGCCGTATTTTTCTCAGGAGGCGAAGGCGTGAGACTGCTGGCGGTCTTTGACGGCAAACCCGCTTCGGTGGCGGCCCTGAAGACGGCCGCCGTGCTGGCCGACAGGCTGAAGGCGGCGGAACTCGGGGTGGTCACCGTTCGCTCGGGCACCCACGCGACCGAGAGCCTGCCGCCCATCGGCTGGGACATCCCGGCCGAGGACCGCGATCAGTTCCCGGACGGGATTCGGGTCCTGCTGCGGGCGGCGGACCTTCTGGTCGAGGCCGGCCTGATGCGGCCGCTTGCGAGCATCCGGCTGCGCGACCTGCCGCACGGCCACCTCTTTGCGGGCGAGCGCGCGAGCGGCGAGCCGGTCTTCTTCGCGGAGCGCTTCGGGAGCCTGATCGACGAGCTGAACCGGGAGGTCGAGGAGCGCGGGCACGATCTTGTGGTGATCGCCGCGCCGCGGCGCGGGGCGCTGGGCCGGTTCGCGCCCATGAACATCCCGCGCAAGCTTGCGCTCGACCTGAATTGCTCCTTTATGGTCGTGCGCGGCGGGTCCGCCGACAGCCGCCTGCTTGTGTGCGCGGACGGCTCGCCCTCCTCGCGGCGCATCTTCCCGTTCCTGAAGAGCCTGCTGCCGGCCGTCCGCGGCCGCATCGAGTTGATCTGCGCCCACAAGGGGTCGCCCGACCCGAAGGACGTGGCGCAGGCGGACCACTGCCTGGAGATGGCGCGCGCGTGGCTGGGGCGCTGCGGGAAGGAAGTCGCCGTCTCCCAGCCGCGCGGGGAGACGCGCTACAAGCTGATCCTGGAGGCCGCGGGGGACGACGCGATCATCGTCATGGGCGAAAGCCACATGCACGACGTCCGCCGCCGCACGCTCGGCACCCTGCCGATGAAGGTCATGCCGCGCACCGACGCAAGCTTCCTCCTGGTCAAGAGCCCCACCGCCCCGGACCCGGAGATGTTCGACGAGTCCTTCGCCTGCGAATAAGCAGTCAAAGCACTTTGCCGGGATAAGCCTCCATCACGGCCACAAAAAGGCCGGACCTCAACGGTCCGGCCTTCGGTGCATCGATTCTGAAAACAGCTATGCGGGACTACTTCCTTCTCCCGTAGCCGGCAAGCCCAACCAGGCCGATCCCGAGCAGCATCAGGGTCGCGGGCTCGGGCACCGGGCTCGTGGGAGGAGTCACGTTCCCGAAACCATCCAGGTAAACGTAGCCGGCATGCCCGGTGGGTTGGCAGTCAGACGCCAGAAGGCTGAGGGTGAGATCGTGCCCCAGGATGTTGCTGGTGTCCAGTTGTTCGATCTGCCAAGTGGTGTAGTAATAACCGTTCAAGAGAGAAAACCGCGCATCCACTCCGCCGCCACCGGTGGCCGCATTGTATTCACGGCTGACGAGGTCCGTGTTGGTGGTGTCGTCATGCAGGGTGAGGATAAAGGTCGCGGCGTCGTTGATGCCATGAGCACCCTCGAGAACGGCGGCCCAGGCGAAGAAGATGTTGTTGTCGGTCCAGTTCTTAACGGTCTGGGTGATTGCCGACGCGTAACCACCGTAAGTGGTGTCTTCCGCGCGGTAGGAGTAATTGCCGCTGTAGACCCGGTTGAGAACGCTGCCGACATTGGGATCCGGTCCGGGCGTCACAATTGCGGAGTGGTTTATAGCGCTGTTATAAAGCGACCCACCGGGAAGGAACTGGGCCGGAGCCAGTTGGCTGTTGGTTTCACTTGCCCTGTAGCCACCTCCGGTGAGCCAGCCGGACGCATCGCCGGTCTCGAAGTCCCCATTTGTAAAGCCTGCAAGCGCCGGGCTGACCGCAACCACACAGATCGAAATGAGTAAGAAAAATAGCCGCTTCATTGTTATGTCTCCTTTCTATTAGACAGCATGGAACATTATATTTCCCACCTCCGGTTACAACCTTTCGTACTGTACGTTTTTCCCCGTTCCACCTCCTTTCGATCCATGGTGCCAGCACTAATCAAAAAGTCTGCTTGTTTTCTTAGAGCAAGAAGCATTCCCATCTTGCAAATTTAAGGTTCAATTTTAATATTTAACAATATCAAGTTTTTATAACGAAACTTGGGGAAGGGCTTAAAAGCAGGATGATACTTGGAGTTTATTAATTGTGGGATTTTTGTAACAACATTAGGAAGCAGTACTTCAGTTCGATCGGGAATGGAGTTGGCAGTACTATGGATGGCAGCAAAGCGGCGAAGAGACGCAACAGCAATTACGTCCTGCGGTGAAGCGGCAAAAACGATTCGATTGCATACAGGAATCGAGAAGGAATTGGAAAGCCCGTATAAACCTCAACCGGGCGCCGATCCATGAGTGCGCGGATGGCTCAAACCCGGCTGGTTCGCCCCCAGAGCCCGATACCCAGCAAGCCGATCCCGAACAGCAACAGGGTGACCGGTTCCGGCACGGGTGTGGCCGAGGCACCGCTTCCGATCCAGCCGCTTCCCGGGTCGGCGGGGATGGACTGCACGTGAGCCGCCGAATACAGGCCTTCGCCGCCGCTGTTGGTGAAATTGAAATCCGCGGCGAAAAGGCCGATCCCCTCTATGGTGTAGACGACGAGTTCATCGGCCTCGAAGCGGATGCCTTTGGGGGAGTTCGTGGTCGGGAAATCGAATTCGATATCGAAGCCGGCGGCTCCACCGGCGTCGAGCGCATTGCTTTTGACCGTTATGGCCGGGCTGGCGGGCCCGGTGCTGGGCACCGGTTGATATTCGAAGTAAATCAGATTGCTGAACACCGTGTTGAAGAACCAGGAGGAGACGAACTCACTGCCTGAAAGCCCGCCCCGTCCATGGTGAGTTTGACTACATTGTAGGGGCCGTCTTTCCCGGCATCTTCGAAGGTTGCCACCAGCCATGGCTTGGGACCGACCGGCTCGGCGCCGCCGCTGTATTCGAAATCGAGTTGATACTGGAATAAGGCCGCTCCCGCAGGTGACACCAGAGCGCAGATGCAAGCCCCGCAGAGTACGGACAATAGAAGATTCTTCATATAGCCCCCCGACTTGGAAGAAATGCCGAGAACTGTCGCCAAGTCCGGTTTCTACCGGCCGATCCCTCTCTTTCTGAGAGTGGCCGAAAGGCTATACGATCTCCCGAAGGGAGTCAATGCGTTTTTCGCATTTTAAGATTAAATTGGATATTTTATTTCACAGGGCGAGGGCCGTCGGGGTGCAGGCGACGGCCGGGAGGTTCCCTATGGGCAGATGGTCGCGGCGGGCCAGTCCGGGTCGCAGGTGACCGTCGGGTCGTTCGACCGCACGAAGCTCAACTTCAAATTGCGGATGAGAGCGCTCTGGTTATCGCCCGACGCCGTCTGCGATGTGAAGCCGAAGAAGACCCTTTGAAACTGGGTGTTTTCGGACGCGCTGAGGTTGATGGTCTGCTCCATCTGGGGCGGTCGCAGGGCCGGTGAATAGGTTAGGTGCGTGTCGTCGTAAAACGTGCCGGTCACGTCGCTGCAACTGGCCTGCTGGCACTGGCGCACCCAGGTGCGCAGCAGGTAGCTGTAGTAGCCGACCGGGGCCGATGCGTTCGGGGAGGCGCTGCGGTAGACCTCCATGCGCACGGCCCAGGGGCCCTTTGAAGTCGAACTCTTCAGCCAGTCATCCGGCGTTGTCCACGGAGACCGGAACCCCGCCCACCGAACCGGTTTCGTAAGTGATGAACTTGTCCTTCAGGCTCTTGGGTACGGCGAACTGGTTGATCGCGTAGAAGTTGAAGTTGAACGATCCGATGTAGACCGTCCCGTCCGGCCGCACGAGCGGCGTGCCGCGCACGTCCCCGCTGCCGGTCGAAAAGCGCCACTTGACCGTGCCGTCCGAGTAGAGCGCATTGACATTCTGATTGTCGACAAATGGGTCGCGGAGGTCCGAGCCGAAATACACTGTGCCGTTGGAATCGACCGCCGGACTCGATTGTACGTTCCCGGCGGCGTAGTAGCTCCACTTCAGGCTGAGATCCGAAGTGTCCAGGGCATAGAGGTGGTCATCGTAGCTGCCGACATACACCGTCCCGCCGGCGACCACCGGCTGGGTCGCCAGCCCCTCGGTCGCAATGACCGGAGATGTCAGCAGCGTGCTGCCGTCCTGCCCGCTGAGGGCGTAGACCCGTCTGTCCCCCGCGCCGATGTACACGGTCCCCTTCGCCGTGGCCCCCGGGCCGACGGCCGGCGCGTTTTTCGGCACCCCTCCGATGGGGACCCCGTTCAAGCCCCAGTTGGCATCGGGCAGGCCGTCGCTGGTCCGCAACGCGTAAACCCGTTGGGTGTCGGATGCGGCGATGACCAGCGAACCGTCCGGGGTGAGGACCGGGGGAACGGAAAAGAACTGGATGGGTTGGGGGTTGGTGCCCCAGTCGGCCTTCAGGGACCCTTCCGGGCGAATGGCGTAGAGGTACCCGAATTTAACGCCGTCGAACGCCGAGACGTATATGGTGCCGTCCGGGCCGATCACCGGGATGGAGGCACGGGTGCCGCTATGGAGGGTGTATGAAAACTTCAGCGTCCGGTTGGGCCTCAGCGCATAAAGCGCATTGCCGGCGCCGACATAGATATTGCCGCTGCTGTCGAGAACCGGGGAGGTCACCCCGTTGGAGCCTACGAAGAACGGCGTGCCGGAGCCTGCCTGGGGGAAGCCCTCGGCGTCCAGGTCGATGGCGTAGAGCCTTCCGACAGTGGGGTTGGTGTCGCTGTTGTTGGAAGCGACGTAAACCGTCCGGCCGTCCGCGCTGATGGCCGCCGAGGTGTTGACCAACCCGGTGAGAGACAAGGACCAGTCGCTGGCGGGCCCCCCACCGGGGTTGTGGCGGTTGTCGTCGTAGAAGGAGGAACGGTCGCTCGGGGTCGTCCGGCAGGGCACGTTGACGTCGCTGGTGTTGCCCCAGTAGACGTACTGCACGAAATCCTTTGTGGCCGAGGCGGGGTCGGGGTCGTTGCGCGTGTTCTGTCGCAGGCTGCCGCCGCTGCAGAAATCCGTGGGCTTGGTTTCAAAGGTCGCGTCCCAGTTGCGCTTGGTATCCAACTCGAGGCCCATCTTGGGCGGCCGGAGCCCCTTGAGCCCGGTCGTGTCCAGGAAACCGCCGGAGTTGTTCGTGCGGCTGTCGCCCGCGTAGCCGAGCAGCTCTGTCGCTTCGAAGTCCCCGCCCGCGGAGGCCAGCTGGTTCAGCTGCCCGTTGATGAGCGCGAAGATGAGACCATCGCCGGTGCCCGAGTATTCGAGGGTGAAGAAGGCCCGCATCCCGGTTTCGAAAAAGCATCCGACCCGGCTGTAGATGTCCGGAGTGCTCGTGCAGTAATCCGTCTGATCCGCCAAGGTAGAGGTTCTGATTGTACCACATGGCACCCATGCCGGCCGTGGGTCCGATCTGGAGGTAGTCGCCTTGGGTGTCGGTGCCCCCGCCCATGAAGCTCGCGCTGCTTTCGATCTGGGCGACTTCGCCGACCGCAACCGGCCCGATGTCGGGCTCGAACAAGTCCGCGGCGGAGTGGCTCGCCAGCGCAGCCGCGTGGTCCATGTCTCCGCCGAAATCGACGTTGCCCGAAGTACCCTTGGAGGTGACGAAGAAGTTGTTGGGCGCGAGGAGGATGTAATCGGTAGCCGCTGCGACCGGGACGGTGTTCGTCGGGCTGACGTTGGGCCCGGGGGTAATGTAGCTCAGGCGGAAATACCCAGCTTTCTTCCTTGGCGGTTTTGTAGAAGTAGGTATTGCCGGCGAACTGGAATGCGCCGTCCATCTTAGGGAAAATGGCGGCAGCTTTCTGTTTCAAATCCAGGTATGCAGCGGCATCCCCGACGGCGTGAAGGTTTGGTCAGAAGACGGCTGGATCGCCATGCAGATGCGCTTGTTTCGCCCGATGGTAAACTCGTCACCCAGGATGAGATTGAAGTGTCGTGTCGTTTACTACAGAATAATCCGCGACCTTGGCATATTCTTTGACATTTGGCTTCTGCGTGGCCGAGCGCGGGTCCAGGCTGTAGGCAACCACGTAGAGCTCGGGGAAGCACGTCCCCCAGTTTGGCGTTGAATCCCGAGGGGATCTTGCCCTTTTCGAGCTCGGCCGTAATCGTGCCGCTGGCGACGTTTTGGTTGGAAGGGGATCGGAACCAGGCGCCGAAAACCCGGATGTCGAATCCGCCCGAAGGCGGCATCTTGTAGCTGGTTGTGTTCAGAGGATTGATGATATTCATTTCCGAAAACCCGCTCTGACGGAGCTCGCTCACGGCGTACCGGATCCCGGACTCGGAGAGGTAGAACGCCCGCCGGGTCTCGTTCGCGGTGGCCGAGCTGCTGATGGAGGTGCTGAACAGCGACACCATGGTCACGCCGATGAGGCCGAAGATGACCATGGTCATCAGGACGTAAATCAGGATGTTGCCCCGGTTCCCGCAGCGGGCGCGCCCTGGAAGCTCTGCAGAGAAATTTCGGGTGTCATCATCATGGTTCGGCTCGTCTCACGGCGAACACTTAGCGCCGATGAAGGCATTGGCCGATCATGACCCGCGGAAAGATCCTGACGTCGAACGGCGTACCCGACATCCACCATGTTGAAGCCCATGCGGATGGCCGAGACTTCAGGGTCGTTGTCCAGCGTCGTTGTCCATGTTGGCCGCATCCATGCATAGCCTGAAAGAGGACACGTTCTTCAGTAGTGGTTTCTCAGTGAGCTCCTCCGTCCCTGCTGAAGTAGATGGTCTGGCTATCGTAGCGCAGCCGGCGGACCCCCGTGAGGTCGGCGAGGGTGGACCGATAGGTGAGCGAAGTGTTCAGCACGGGAGGGGCTGCCGGTTCTCCAGGGAGGCGATGTGCCGCAGCTCGTAGCTGATCCGGTCGAGCGCGACCTGGGCGGCCAGCGCCGTCTCGGAGTTGCGCTTCGAGGCCAGATAGCCGTTGATGCCGCTCCAGAGGAAAAAGCCGGCGAACGAGCCGATGACCCCCACCAGCACCAGGGTGGTGACCAGCTCGATCAGGACGAACCCGGCGTATGGCCGTCGCGGCGTCATCAGAACGGCACCGGCGGGGAGATGGGGTTGCGGGTTTTGGCCAGCAGGACGATCAAGTCGTTGCCCGCGGCGGCCACTCTAACCTCGAGCGTTCGCGGCGATGTACCGGTGTATAGAAGCTCATTGCCGCCGGGATCGAAGTAGACGTACCGGGCGGAAACATCGGGGCCGTAGACCGACTTCGGCGGGGTGTTGATGGCCGTCTCCATCAGCCCCAGGGCCGTCGCGCTGTCTCTGGTTCATCTTCAGAACGTAATCGGCGGTAATCCGCTCGAGCACCGACTCGGCATCGGTTTCGCCCCGCACCATTTCCACCGAGCGCACGCTGCGGCTCATGGCCGAGCCCATGAAGTTGATGAAGACGGCGCTCAGGATCGCGGTCATGAGGATGGTGGCGATGACCTCGACCAGGGTAAACCCGTTTGCGCGCATGCGACCGTCTCGCATCACTGCACCAGGCCGGTTTCAGGGGAGATGTCGATGGAGCGCGTCTCGCCGCCGCCGGTCACGGTGAAGTTCGTGGGCGTGTTACCCTGGCCCCACTCCGTGTTGGCGGACGGGTTGGTGTAACTCACGTAAGCGCGGTACGGCTTGCCGATCCGGTCGAAAAAGACCGTGAAATTCTGCACGACGACGCCCACGCCTCCAGGCCTGACCTTGTTGACTGCGGTTGTGTATTCCGCGCCGGGTAGCCGCATCTGGTTGTTGATATCCTCCGGGTCGGTACCCCTGAAGAGCCAGTACAGGTTGTCGTTGCACTTGATGCCCCAGACGGTATCCGAGCGCTTCATCGCCTGGGCCTGTGCATACATCAGCTGCAGGCGCAGCTTCTCGGTCGCGGAGCTCAGGTCGAGCTTTTCCGGCAGCGCCGACCGGCCGAGCACGGTCGCCGCCAGGATGGTCAGCAACAGGAGCACGACGATGATTTCCAGGATGGTGAACCCCGAATGGCGCCGCACCGATGTCCTCGTCCTGCGGATTCGTGGATGGATGTAACGTACTGTAAAAACTATAGCACCCCGGCGCATGGAGGTCAAAACACTCTCAATACCCGTAGCCGCCGCTCTCGATGCGGCGGACCCGGCCGTTCTCGAAGCGCACGAAGTCCATGAAGCGGCTCGGGCCGTAGTTGTAGGTCCAGACCTCGACGCGGACTACGGCGCGGACCCGGTAGGAGTTGCCGTAGCGCTCGAACTCCCGGTACTGGCGCGAGTCGGGCGGCCGGCCGAAATACTCGTACTGCTCCTCGTCCCAGGCTTCGGCGCTCGTGGGCGGGCCGCAGTCGGCGTACACTTTGTCGCGCGGGTCGCCCTCGGAGACCAGGCGCGAGCCGCAGCGCATGGCCGCCGCCGGGGGTGCGGCGAGGGCAACCGCGATCAGCGCGGCGAGGAGGATGGCGGCAAGGGGTTTGATTCGCATGCACGGACTCCGATCTTGTCGTCATCATAACAACCCCTGAGGGGAAAGTTAATAGGGGCGAGTGACGATTTGGGGGGCAATGCCTAAAATGAGCTAAATTGAGCTAAAATGCCTAAAATTGAAGGACACAGGAAAAATGAAACCTGGAGGCTATTTGCCGCTCTGATCAGGAGAGCGGGAAAGATCCTGTCGATCCTGTAAATTCTGTCGGACCGCTTTTATGTTTCGTATTTTGGTATCAGCTATGCGCAGGTCCCGGCTTCCTTCAAACCCGGCCTTCGTGCTATCAGTTCACCAGCCGAGCACCGAACCCCCCTGACCGGAGGCGCCCATGACCGCCGAGCCCCGCACGATCGCGCTGAACGAGCTGCCCGACATCCTTGCTTCGCACTTCCAGCACAAGCAGGCGATTACCTGCTACATCGGCTCGAACGCCGCCACCCCGACCGCCTCGCTCGAGGCCCTCACGGCGGCCGTGAAGGCGCGGGCCCCGCGGCTGCCGTTTCTCAAAATGGTCCACCTGCTGCTCCAGGGCCCGGTGCCCTACATCGAGCCGGGGCTGCAGGATCGGGTCATGACCTACTCGATCTTTTCGGGGGGCGAGGTGCGCCAGGCCGCCAACGACGGCCGGGCCTACTACCTGCCCTGCACCCTCGCCAACCTGGACAGCCTGATCGGCAAGGGCCGCCGCTTCGAGCCGGATGTCGCGATTCTTAAGGTGAGCCGCAATCCCTTCACCGGCGAGTTCAGCCTCGGGCTGGCCGTCGAGGCGCTGCACACGGCCATCGACCACGCGCGCGTGGTGGTGGCCGAGCTCGACCCCTCCATGCCGTTCACGGAGGGGCAGAGCACGGTCGACGCCCGTTCGATCGACTACCTCATCCGCGACGGCGTCAAGCCGGTGTACGAGCTGCCCGCCCCGGACTTTGAGAACCTCACCTCGCGCGAGCGGCGCATCGGCGAGCTGATCGCAGCGAACTTCGTTCAGGACGGCGCCACCCTGCAGGTGGGCATCGGCAAGATCCCGGACGCCGTGATCGCCACGATCCGCAGCGGAGGCTGCCGCGACCTCGGGGTGCAGACCGAGCTTTACGGCGACGGCCTCATGATCCTCGAGCAGGCCGGGATCGTCACCAACCGCCGCAAGAAAGCGAACCTGGGCTACAGCACGACCAGCCTCATCATGGGGTCCCGCGCGCTCTACGATTTCGTGCACATGCGCACCGGCGTGCAGATGCGGCCCTCGGCCTACACGAACTCGGCCGAGACCGTGCGCAAGAACGCGCCCTTCGTCTCGGTCAACACGGCCATGGGGGTGGATCTCTTCGGCAACGTCTGGGCGGACTTCATCGAGCTGCGACGCTACTACAGCGGGGTGGGCGGCCAGCCGGACTTCGTCCGCGCCCTGAACGACCGCATCCACGGGACGCCGATCATCGCGCTGCCGAGCCGCACCGAAAAGGGCCAGTCCAAGATCCTCAAGCACCACCCGCCCGGCATCAACCTGACCGCCTGCTCCTACGACTGGCGTGGTGATCGTGACCGAGTGGGGCATCGCCGACCTGCGCGAGCTCACGGTCGGGGAAAAGGCGCTGGCGCTCGCCTCCATCTCCCACCCGAGCTGTCGCGATGACCTCCTGAAATACGTCTACGACGACCAGATGTTCACCAAGCCCGTGGGGTTCAAGCCGGGCGGCGTGCCGAAGGGCGTGCAGCCGTACACGGGCCCCGTCGGCTCGGACGAGGGCTGATCTCACGAGGGGAGGGGTGATGCGATCGCGTCCGCGGCGGCGGGTTCCCGGGATCTTGTGCCTGCTGGCGGCCTTGTGGCTGGCCGGCTGCCACCTCCAGCCCGCGGCTCGACGTCGAGCCGCGACCGGCCTGGGACGCGGCGTTCGACCGGAGCTCCGGCTGGGTCGGCGGAGACGGGGCCTACTCGACCCCGCTCGGCCGCGACCGCACCCTCTGGCTCTTCGGGGACACCTTCGTCGGCCGGGTCGAGGGCGGTCGGCGCGTGGCAACGCGGCTGATCGCCAACAGCCTGGCCGTGCAGCGGGGCGAACCGCCGGGATCGGGTTCCCTCGACTTCATCTACAGCGCCGACAGCGGGGGCCTGCCGCAGGCGGCGTTCACGCCGACGGATGGGGACACCTGGTTCTGGCCCTGGCACGCCGTGCGCACGCCCGCGGGGCTCTTCCTCTTCCTGCTGCAGGTCGAGCGCACCGACCCCTCGTCCGTCTTCGGTTTCCGCGTGCAGTCCGTGTCGCTCGCGCGCGTCGCCGATCCGGATGCCTCGCCCGCGGCGTGGCGCGCGGAGCTGCGGCGCATCCCCTGGACGGACGGCCAACGACTGCTCGGGTCCAGCGTCCTGACGGTGGAGGGAGTCTGCTACATCTACGGCACGGTCGACGACCCCGTGGCCGGGCCCGGCCGCCGGCAGGCGATCGTCGCGCGCGTTGCGGCCGAGCGGTTGTGGGATTTCGCCGAGTGGCGCTTTTTCGCGGGGGACGGGTGGGTGCCGGAGGCCGGGCGGGCGGCCCCGGTCTGCGCGGACGCGGCCTCCGAGTTTTCGGTGTCCTACCAGGCGGGGATCGGCCGCTACGTGATGGTCCACAGCGCCCCCGGGCTGTCGCCCGAGATGGTCGTGCGCTACGCCGAGGCGCCCGAGGGGCCGTGGTCGGCGCCGATCCCCTTCTTCCGCTGCCCCGAGGCCGGTTGGGACCCGCGGGTCTTCTGCTATGCCGCCAAGGGCCACCCCGAGGTCGAGCCGTCGCCGGACGGGCTGACCGTCACCTACGTGGCCAACGCGACCGACCTCGCGCTGGTCGAGTCCGACGTGCGCCTCTACCGGCCGCGCTTTCTGCGCATCAAATTCTCCAGTGGTTTTCTTTTTTAGAGCGGAGCGACCTGAATCCGGGCCAACGGGTTCAGATGTGGGAGAGGCGTCCCGCCGCGATCGTGATCGCGGCAAGATGCCGCTCCCACACGAGAGTCCCGATCGCAATCGGAACGCCAGTCTGACTATTGTCCTATCGGGCCATGATGCCCGGCGTCAGGGTATCAGCCGGCAAGCCTTATTGTGGGAGAGGCTTTCAGCCTCGATCGTCGCGGCTGGAAAGCCGCTCCCACAGGAGAAAACAGATAGTGCTGCTGAAGGCCGCTTCCACGGGGGAAACATACATCGCGGCTGGAAACCGCCCCCACAGAAATCTTCCAGCCTCCTTGCAAGCAAGGGCGGTCACGGCGTCACGCTGCCGGTGATCCAATCGAGGTAGGGCTGATATCCGCCATCCACCTTGAGGCTGACGATGCACGGGCAGTCGTAGCTGTGGAGGGACTTCACTTTGGCAGTCAGCGCGGGCACCCGGGGAGCGGTGGTCTTGGCGATCACGACGACTTCGGTCGCCTCCTCGATCTTGCCTTCCCAGCGGTAGATCGACTGCATGCCGGGCAGGATGTTGACGCAGGCGGCCAGGCCCGACTCGACCAGCTCGCGGCCGATCGTCCGGGCCTCGGCCAGGCTGCCGGCCGTCATGTAGACGAAGCGGATGTCCATGCGGTAACCTCCTAAAAGTCGCGGCTGGAAAGCCGCTCCCACAGGGGGGAAGGGGAACATCGCGGCGGGACGCCGCTCCCACACGAAACAGGGAATTGTCGCGGCTGGAAAGCCGCTCCCACAGATAAAAAGGGGTCGAGGGGCAGAGGGTTCAGCTGAAAACGAACCGATCCCCTCGAACCCAGAACACCAAACACCCAGACACCCAAACACCCCAATACCCCAATACCCAAACACCCCCGCATCATTTACTAAAGCAGCCGGCCGATTACAAACCGAGTTCCTCGAAGGCCTTCTCCAGCTTTTCTTCCCTGAGGAGGGCATCCGCGCGCTGATGCGTCCGGGCGCAACGGTCAGAGGGCGCGGGGCTGTCGGGCGCTGCGGCCGCAACGTCGACGCAGGCGACGAGCATCGCCTGTGCCAGCCCGAACCCCCATGCGCCGATCGCCCAGGCCTGTGGACCCGGAGCGAGGCGACAAAGCATCTCTGCCAGCACGAGCCCGCCCGCGCCGGCAACCACCTCCAGCGCCCACTTCAGTCCCCGGCACGCCCCGCAGCAGGTGCCGCTGCGAACCCAGGCGAGGGCCGCCGCCGCGGGAAGCGCGAAACCCGACACGGACCCCGCGGCGAGCGCGGCCGCGGCCGCGACGAGGATCGGGCCGAACAGCACCGAGATCGGCCGGCGGTGCAGCCGGGCCAGATAAACGGCATAGCCGGCCAGCGCGAGGGTCAGCGCCGCGTTCACGCGGGAGACCCGCGGGGCCGGATAGGGAAGTGCCGCGGCCGATGCAACGAGGGCCGCGGCGGTTGCCGCGAAGAGCAGGGTGGCGATTACAGGCGAGATCGGCGTGCGCATGATTGACTCCATTTTCCCCCTCCCCCGGCCCCTCCCGCGAGGGGAGGGGAGCCATTTTCATAGTCTGACAGGGGAGGGTCAGGTGAATCGGGGCGAGATCGGATCCCGAGGACAGAAAGCGCCCGAGAGGAGTTGAAAACCAAGCGTCAGGCCGTCAGCCAAGGCGCGCGGCCATCTGAAAAGCGCAGCATACGCCGGGTATGTGAGCGGTTGCAGATGGCCGCGCAACGCAGGATCACGGCCTGAGGCGCTGGCTTTCATCTTCTCTCCGAGTAGCCTTCGTACTGCAGCGCCTTGGCGCCGGCTTTCCGCTTCTCCGCCGCTGCCGCCGGGGGGCCGCTGAAGGAGTCCGCCACACGATGGCGCAGGTCCTTCAGGTCGGTCTCGAGGTTGCGTTCGACGGCCGGCGAGCGCACGGCCGAGTTCATCGCCTTCTGCTCGCTTTCGTAGGCGTCGATGCATTGCATGGCGGCGTCCACGCGGCCGGAGCTGACGTAGGAGGCGACCTCCTGCTTGAGACGGCCGTAGTCCTCCTTGAGCACCTTGCCTTCCCAGCGGCTGCGGTCGATCGACGCGGCCACCCGGTCGGCGTCCCCGACGCATGCGACCGAGAATGTCTGCTCCAGACGGGCTTCACGCTCGCTGCCGTCCTGCAGCCAGCGGGCGGTGACCCCGGAGACATCGAAATGCGCCTCGGCCGCGGTCGGCACCTGCAGGGTCAGGAACAGGCGCCGGGTCTGGCCGGCGCGCAGGGTGCCGGGGTAGAAGACCGCGCGGCCGTCGGAGACGCTGACCGGGTAGCCGGCCGCATCCACCAGGCGGACCCCCGGGGGCAAGCGGGATGGAAACCGAGATCCCGGTCGCGGCGGCGGTCTTCGCGGACACGAACTCGCGCTGGAACACCTCCGCGAAGGCCGACGGGTTGTCGAGGTAATAGTAGGACCCGGCCCCGCGGTCGGCGATCTGGGTCATCAGAACCTCGTTGAAGTCCGACCCGACGCCGACGGCGGTGACCGCGAACTCCCGGCCGGCCGCGGCCGCAGCCATCCGGCCCAGGGCGGTCGGGTCGGTGACCCCGCGGTTGGCCAGGCCGTCGGAGATCAGGATCACGCGGCCCGGGTGACCCGGCCGGGAGGCGGCCGTGATCAGCTCGATCCCGGCGCGCAGGCCTTCGCCCAGGTTCGTGGCGCCGCCGGACCTGATCCCGGCGACCGCCGCATGCATCAGGGATCGGTTGGCGATCCGTCACCGGCAGCAGGTCGCACTGCTTCTGGACGGCATCCGAATAGCTGAAAAGCGCAAAGCGATCGCGGGCGCTCAGGCTGGCGAGCAGGTGCTGCAGGGACTGGCGGGCATACTCCAGCTTGGCGCCCTCCATCGAACCGCTGCGGTCCAGGACCACGACGAAGTCGATGCCGCGATCATCCGCCGAGGCCGCTGCGGGGCCCGCGGCGGCGAGGGTCAGCTCCAGTCCGACTCTCCCGGGAGAGCCCTTGAGCACGTGGGTCTGCACCAGGTGCCCGGAGAGGGTGATCCCGCTGCCGCCGGCCGGAAGGGGATCGGCGGGCGGATGCGCCGGCGGTTTGCCGCGGCCGGTAGCGGCGAGGACGGCGACGGTGAGAACGGCGAGGGACGCGATCAGGGTCAGGGATTTCAAACGCGATCGTTGCATGATGGGCTCCTTTCGCTGGCGGAATCGGCTTGAGGTCAGCCTTACGCCCGCATTCTCGGGCCCGCCGGCCCAAAGCTCAATTCAAAGAACTGCAAAATGTCGGCGCCGGGTTTTTACAAAACTTTTGCTTTGAAGCATTCGCCCGCTGGGATAGAATTTGAGTGAGATGATGGGTGTTTGGTGTTTCGTGTTTGGTGTTTTGTGTGTGGTGTGTGGTGTGGGAGAGGCGTTTTGCTTTGATCGTCGCGGCTGGAAAGCCGCTCCCACAGGGGAAATGCCGGCTGACTTGGAAGATGTGGGGCGGAGGGTGCGCTCGTGATCGCGGCGGGTCGCCGCCCCCACAAGAGAAATAACCGACAAGGCGGTAAGGGCGCCGATCGATGGCCGAGAAAGCCGACATCCTGGTGATCGAAGACGACCCTGCGCTGCTGCGCGGGTTAATGGACGTGCTCGTGTTCAACGGCTACGGGGTGCGCGGTGCCGCCGACGGCCGGGACGGGCTGCAGGCGGCGCTCGAGCGGCCGGCCGACCTCGTGCTGCTGGACCTCATGCTGCCGGGCCTGGACGGGCTCGCGGTGTGCCGGGCGCTCAGGGCCCGCCGCCCGAACCAGGCCGTGATCATGATCACCGCGCGGGGGGCCGAGGACGACATCGTCGCCGGGTTCAAGGCCGGCGCGGACGACTACATCCCCAAGCCCTTCTCCCTGCGGGAGCTGATGGTGCGGGTCGAGGCCGTGCTGCGCCGCGCCGGGAAAACCGCCGGCGGGGAGAGCGTGCAGCTGGGCGGGATCCGCTTCGACGCGCAGCAGCTGACGGCCGAGGCCGGCGGCCGCACGGTCGAGATCACGCGCCGCGAGATGGACCTCGTCGCCTACTTCCACCGCCACGCCGGCCGCATCGTGACCCGCGGCGAGCTGCTGACCGAGGTGTGGCACTACGCCGATGCCGCGATCGAGACGCGCACGGTGGACATCCACATGCTCAAGCTGCGCCGCAAGATCGCCGAGCTCGCCGGCGAGGAGCGCCTCATCGCCACCGTGCGCGGCGAGGGCTACCGCCTGGACGCGACCGCATGAAGTCCCTGCGCCTGATGATCCTGCTGTTCGCCCTGGCCGTCACGGCCTGCCTGGGGGTCCTCATGCTGCACGCCTACCGCAGCCTGGACGCCGAGGAGGCCGCGACACTCGGGTTCTTCGCGGAGGCGCTCTTCGACGAGATGGAGGCTACGGCGGCCGCCCTCGTCCGGCGCGAGGAGGCCCGGGCGGTCGACGCCTATGCCGCGCCGCCCGCGACGGGGCCCGACGAGTTGCGCGAGCTGCCGGTCGAGGATTTCATTCGCGGCTACTTCCAGAACAACCCGGACGGGAGCCTGCAGACCCCCCATCAGGCGCCCGGGCGGCTGCCCGCAGCGGAGCTCCCCGCGCGCCTGGCCGAGCTCGCGGACGCGAACCGAGTTGTTCAACGGCCGGCGGGCCGAGGGTACCGACCGGCTGCGGCCCTTGCCGGCCGAGGAGCCCCGCGAGGAGCGGCGCAAGGACCAGGAACGCTTCGCCGGGCAGTACCTGGATTCGACGCGCTCGCGGCAGGCGAAGAGCTACCTGGGCGAGCGCGACAGCCGCCACGAGAAGGTGACTCCCGAGCAGGCGTACAACATCGCCCGGCCGGGCAGCCGGTCCTCCGCGTATTCCCGTGCCGCGCCGGAGTCCGTCGTGGGGGAGAAGGCCGAGAAGCTCGCGCAGGACCTGTCGCCGTCGACCGCGCTTGCGCCGGCGGCCCCGGGGGCGGCCGCAGTCGACGGCGCGCCGATGGTGCAGGCCGAGGTGGCCCCGTTCCAGTCCGTCTTCCTCGACCGCCGCCGGGTGTTCACCTTCCGGCGCGTGGTGATCGACGGCCGCATGTACCGCCAGGGGTTCGTGCTCCGGCTGGACGATTTTCTTGCCCACCTGACCCGCGCGCACTTCACCGGGCAGCCGCTTGCGCGTTTCGCCCACCTGCGGCTGCGGGCGGTCGACCAGGGGGTCGACGCGGCCGTGGTCGACGCCGGGCCGCCGGCCGACCGGCCGCTCCTGACCCGCGCGCGAACCTTCCCGCCGCCCTTCGGGTTCCTGCGGGCGACGCTCGCGAGCGACCGCATTCCGGCCGCCGCCGGGCGCAGCACCCTCACCCTCGCGCTGGCGGCGCTCGCGGTCGTCATCCTGGCGGGTCTCGTTGCGATCTACCATGTCAGCCGCAGGATCGTGGACTACTCCGAGCGCCGCGCGCGGTTCGTCTCCTCGGTCACGCACGAGCTGAAGACGCCGCTCACCAACATCCGCATGTACATTGAAATGCTCGAGCAGGGGATGGCCCGCGACCCCGAGCGCGAGCAGGCCTACTTCCGGATCCTGCACTCGGAAAGCGCGCGCCTGTCGGGGCTGATCGGCAACGTGCTCGAGCTGTCCAAACTGGAGCGGCGGCAGCGGCGGCCCGCCCTCGCGACCGGCACCTTCGACGAGGTCCTGGACGAGGTGGCGGCGCTCATGGCAGAGCCGTTGCGGCAGGAGGGTTTCGCGCTCGAGCGGGAGAATCGGCTGCAGCGGCCCTTCCGCTACGACCGCGAGATCATGGTCCAGGTGCTGCTCAACCTGATCGAAAACAGCCTCAAGTTCGGCAGGGACTCGGAAGTGAAGCGCATCGCCATCCGCGTCTCCGAGAGGGGGGAGCGGGTGCGGGTCGAGGTGGCCGACAGCGGGCCGGGAATCCCGCCCCGCGACCTCAAGAAGATTTTCGAGGACTTCTACCGCGCCGAGAACGCGGTGACCGCGGCGGTCGGCGGCACCGGCATCGGGCTGGCCATGGTGCGGCGGTTCGTGCAGCTTTTAGGGGGTGCGGTGTCCGCCGCGAACAACGAGGGCCCGGGCTGTACGATACGGATCGACCTGCCACGCGCCTGAAAAACGGCGTCGCGGGCCGTGATCCTGCGTTGCGCAGCCCTTCGTAAATGCTCACATGCCGGGAGCATGCTGCGCTTTCCGAAGAGCCGCGCGCCTTGTCTGACGGCCCGGGACGCCGTTTTTCCTGCGGCGCCGCGAGTCGCGATGCGGCGTTGCGCGGCCCTTCGTAAATGCTCACATGCCGGGAGCATGCTGCGCTTTCCGAAGAGCCGCGCGCCTTGTCTGACGGCCCGGGACGCCGTTTTTCCTGCGGCGTCGCGAGCCGCGATGCGGCGATGTGCGGCCCTTCCACCGGTGCTCGGAACAGCTTTCCGGCTGCGATGACTCCGGCGCGAGAGCGGCCACGTGGGAGCGGCTTTCCAGCCGCGACGATCGCGGCGGAACGCCTCGCCCGCAAGAAGCGTTCGTGCCGATCCGGTGGAGCCGAACGCCGCGGCCCGCTGTCAGTGCAGCCGCCTGTGGCGCAGGCCCGTCAGCTCGTCGACCGAAGCCGTGTAGTTGCGGCGCGCCAGGCCGCGGCCGCGGGTGAAGACCGACAGGTGCAGGCGACGGTCCTTGAACCCCAGGAAGAAGCCGGCCACGCGCTCGTCCGCCGGTGCGCATCCGCCGGCCCGACCCATCAGCCGTCGCAGCGCCAGGACCCCCTCCGACGGCCCGGCCGCGCCGTCCAGGGCGTCCTCCCAGCCCCCGAGCGAGTAGCTCTCCATCACCCGGCCGAGCACGCGCGAGAGCGTGCGCGGCGCGGCGAAGCAGCCCACCCCCATCATCCGGTCTTCGATCCTCGCCATATGGGCCTCCTTTCAGTCCGCGCATTCCGCGTTGAAATAGTCGCTGGCTTCCTCGACCGTGTCGAAGATGATCCAGTCCCGCCACACCGTTTGCCCCGCGAGCGAACGGATGTGCTCGATCGCTGTGCTGCCGTGGTACTCGTAGGAATCGGAATAGGTTTCGTGCGCGAGCAGACGGGTCATGACAGCCTCCTTGGGTTGGGTTCGAGCGTCATCATGGCCCCGAGCCTACCGGAAGCGTTTGACAGATCCGGTCACAGTTGCAGAATTTTTTTCCGAAAATTTTGAAAGCGGCTTGTGGTATGGTTTCCCTTATGGAGTTGTTTCGAGTTTCGTGCTTCGGATTTCGAGTTTAATCCCGGCTTGTCCAGGGTTGGCCACTACTCGAAGAAACGGAGGGATTGCGTATGGCGCGCGGGGACCAGCTGGCACGGCAGTGGAAAATCATCCAGGCGCTGATCGCCTCCCGGCAGGGGCCGGTCGGTCCCGGACCTGGCCGACATGGTGGACTGCCACGTGCGGACGGTATACCGCGACCTGGAGGCCCTGCAGGCGGCGGGCTTCCCGGTCACGACCGAACGGGACGGCCACCGCATGATCTGGTCGCTGCTCGACCCGGCCCGGCACGCCATCCCCATCCCCTTCGAGCCTGCCCGAACTGATGGCACTCTATTTCGGCCGCCGCATGGCCGGCCCCGCTCAAAGGCACCGTTTTCCACGACGCGCTCGAGTCGCTCTTCGCCAAGATCCGGGCCCTCTGCCCGGGGACGTGGCCGCCACCTCGATCACCCGGACACGCCTGGCGGTGGCCGTTGCCCGCCAAGGACCACGGGCGGCGTACACGGGCGATCGAGGCCGTGAACGAGGCGATCGGGCAGCAGCGCCGTCTGGGATGGTGTACCGCTCGATGCGCGAGGGCCGGGACACCCGCCGTCGGTCGCGCCCTACCGGCTGCTCTTTTTTGACGGCACCTTTTACTTCTGGGCCGGTGCGGGCTGAGGCAGGACATCCGCGTCTTCGCCCTGGACCGGATCCGGGCGATCGATCTGACCGACGAGGCCTTTGCGAGCCCCGGAGGGATGAACATGGATGAGTTTCTCAGTCGAGCTTCGGCGTCTTCCACGGGCCGCCCGCGCGTAAAGATCCGGTTTGGGAGGGAATCGCCGGCTACATCCGGAAGAAGGCCTGGCACGCGAGCCAGCGAGTCACGGCCCAGGCGGACGGCTCGGTCCTCTTCGAGGCGGAGGTGGCGGGGACCGAGGAGATCCGGCAGTGGGTCCTGAACTGGGGCGCGGGCGCCGAGGTCCTGGCGCCGGCCGACTGCGGCAGGAGATGCGGCGGGAGGCGCAGGAATGATAGCCGCCTACGGGCCGTCTCAATCGCCTGCGAAACAGCCCGGCGCTAAGCGAGCTCCACGGCGGCCTCGCGCATGAGGCGGCCGATCGGCATCCCGTGCGGGCAGCGCGCCTCGGCCGCGGCGTAATCCAGCCGTGCCAGCGCGGCGCGGGTTTCGCGCCGGCAGGGCCTGGAAGCGGCTGCGCGCGTAAGTCGCGGTCGCCGTAGCTTCGGCAGTACATCAGGTAGCGCATGACCCGCCCGACCGGCACGGCTGCGACGAGCGCCGGCTCGCAGAATGCGCGTGCAGCCCGCGCAGTAGCCCGCCGCGCCGGCCGCGCGCCATCGGCGAGCAGCTCGTCCCGCTCCACGGCGGATAGTCGCGTGCGGTTCGACGGCCGCCGCGGTGTTCTCGCGCAAGAGCGCCATGGTCGGCATCTGGGAGCAGATGGCTGGCGATCTGCGGGTTCTCCCAGACCGCCTTGAGCTTGGCCTGGCCCTCGGTAAAGCCGCCCTGGACGAAGCGGCCGCCGATCCGGATCTCCTCCGGACCGCCCGTCAGCACCTGGCCGCCGCCCTGGGTCTTCATGGCGGTGAGCCCGATCCCCGCCTTGACGCAGGCCTCCACCGCCCGGCGCATCTCGTCCGTGTGCATCAGGCGGTAGTTGTAGGTCATCATGATGCCGTCGATCCAGCCGAGCCTGGCGCGCCCCGAGCAGGCACTGCTCCATGTTGCTGTGAGTGCTGAAGCCGAAGAGGCGGATCTTGCCCTGGGACTTGGCCTTCTCCGCCCCACTGCCGCATGTCGGTGTCCATCGTGGAGAGCTGCGGATGGCGTGGACGAAGAACAGGTCGACCGTGTCGGTGCTGCATGCGCTCCAGCGACAGCTCGAGGTGCTCGGTCATGCCGGCCTTGGTCCAGGCCGTCGACTTCGTCACGAGGAAAATCTTCTTGCGGTCCTCCGGGTATTGCGCAAAATACTTCCCGATGCCCTGCTCGCTGTTGCCGCCCTCGTAGGAGTTGGCCGTGTCCCAGTAGGTGACCCCCCACTTCACCGCCTGGCGCATCAGCAGCTGGTTGTTGGGGATGTCGAACATGCCGCCCAGGACAGGATGGGCACATTTACCCCGCTGCGGCCGAAGGGCCGGGTGGGCACGGTCGGCGGGTCCTGGGCCGCGACAGGCCGGGCGCGGCCGCCGTCGCCGCCAGGCCGAGCCCCGCGGCGCCGGCCGTCTTCAGAAATTGCCTGCGGGTGACGTCTTGGTCCAAGGTCATATAAGCCTCCGGGATGGAATGATGAACCGGTTGCTGAAAAACAAGTGTCGGGCCGTCAGCCAAGGCGCGCGGCCTTTTGGAAAGCGTCAGCATACTGACCAGTATGTGAGCATTTCAAAAGTGCTGCGCAACGCAGGATCACGACCCGAGACGCCGTTTTTCCTCAACCGGTCACAACATCATGCGGTGGTGCGGCTGCGCGCGACTCGTTCTCGGCCGTCACCCGGATGGCCCGGCGGCCGAGCACCGGGCACTCGTGCTCGCAGACCCCGCAGCCGATGCATTGGCTGCGGGTCCACCTCCGGCTGCTGCAGCCGGATCTGCACCACAAGCGCGCTGCCCGCAGGCGTCCCCGGCCCCGGTGCCGGGTCGGTTTCGACCCAGCCCGGCCCGTTGGCGGTGATGCGCAGGCGTCTGCCGTCCGGCAGGAGCACGTGGTAGTCGCCGGTCCCGAAGCGGCCGGCCGCGAGCGTGTCGCCTTGCAGGGCGATGCGGTTGCCCTCCGCGCGCGCCACGGTCGCGGGCGCGGTCGCGCGCACGGGGGTGAAGACCTCGCGGGTGAAGATGGCCTTCGGGCTGACCGGGCAGTTCTCCTGGCAGACGATGCAGGGCGGTGTCCATGGCCCAGGGCAGGCAGCGGCCGCGGTCGACGAACGCGGTGCCGATGCGCACCGGGCCGCGGCCCGCGAACGACTGCAGGCCCCGGCGTTCCTCGAGGCTCAGCGGCCGGATGGCGGCCGTGGGGCAGAGCTTGCCGCAGGCGATGCAGGTGTGCTGGCAGCCGCTCGTCCCGATGCGGAAGTTCAGCCTCGGCGTCCACAGCCCCTCCAGACCGCTCTCGAGGCCGGCGGGCCCGATCACGTTGGTCGGGCAGACGCGCATGCACTGGCCGCACTTGATGCAGCGCGCCAGGAACTCCTCCTCCGCGAGCGCGCCGGGCGGCCGGATGAGATCCGGGTTCCAGTTGGGGCCGGTGGCGGCGCCCAGCCGCAGGGTCGGCGCGGCGAGCATGCCGGTCGCGGCCGCGAGCATGAACCCCCGGCGGCGCAGGTCGGGCAGCAGGGCCTCGCCTTCGGACGACGGGCGGGTGCGGTAGGCGATGGCCCCGTGCTCGCAGTCGTCCAGGCAGTTCACGCACATCACGCACTCGCTGATCTGGATCCGTCCGGTCGGGCGGCAGGCGCCCTCGCAGTTGCGTTCGCATTTCAGGCAGCTTGTGCAGCCCTCCCCCGTGCGGCCGATGCGCCAGAGCGCAAACCGGCCGAGCAGGCCGAGCAGCGCGCCGAGCGGGCAGACGAAGCGGCAATAGAACCGCGGCACCCAGAGGTTGAGCGCGAGCGCGGTCGCAAAGACCGCGGCGATCAGGCCGGCCCCGTCGTAGAAGCGGGGCAGGGGGAGAGCGCGAGAGCGCCGCTGCGCTCGGCCAGCGGCAGCAGAACGAGGCTGACCGAGCGCTGCACGAGCGGCAGCGGGTCCAGCAGCCCGATCAGCAGGGTGCCGGAGCCGAGCGGGGCGAGGGCGGCCGCGGCCAGGAAGGCCGCCAGGACGTAATACTTGAACCGCTGCGCCGGGCGGTAGCGGTTCGCCTCCACCCGCAGCTTCGATCGCAGCCGGCGCCGGCCGAGCCAGCCCACGAACTGGTGCATCGCGCCGAACGGGCAGACCCAGCCGCAGAAGACGCGCCCCAGGACGACCGTGAGCGCAACCGTCGCGAGTCCCCAGAGCAGCCCGGCGTAGAGCGTCCGGGTCGCGAGCAGGGTCGCAAGCCCCGCGAGCGGGTCGAGATCCAGGAGCCAGTTGACCGGCCAGCCGCGCAGCTGCCAGAAGCGGTCGCCCAGCGTCGCCGCCACGCAGAACCAGACGAGGAGCAACACGAAAAAGATCTGGCTGACCCGTCGCGCCGTGCGGATCGTCATGCGGACACCTCGGCCGGCGCCAGCGAGCGGTAGTCGGCCGTGCCCAGGCCGAGCGCCTCCGCTTTGGCGATGTACGGCAGGTCGGCCGCGGTCTTGCCGAGCAGGGTCGCGCCGCAGGCGTCGACGGCCACCTGGTCGGTGCCGACCACGAGAGTCCGGGTCTCCTTGAGGTCGGCGAGCGAGCCTCCGGTCGGGCCGTTGGTCATCATCGTGGTCGTGCCGTCGAGCACGACGAGCGTCGGCCGCACCATCGCCGCCAGCTCGGCGATGATGGTCTGAATGTCCTGGTGGAAGATGTTGCGGCGGCCGCCTAACAGCCCATACCAGTTCTTCATGCCCATCGAGGCGCCGCTGCGGTGGTGGTCCTTGACCGGCGCCACCCCGATCAGCTTGGTCGCCCCGGCGAGCGCCCCGAGCAGGACGGGCCAGTTGCGGATGAGGCGGGCGTCTTTCACGGTCATGGTCCGGAAGAGTCGCTCCTCCGGGAGGACGGTCTCGGCCCCTGCGCGGCGCGCAGCCTCGCCGATGCCGGACAGCGCGAAGCAGCTGGCCGGATCGTTGATCGGGTTGTCGGTGACGACGACCGAGGCCGCCCCGGCCGCGAAGCACAGGCGCGCGAGCTCGTAGACGATGTCCGGGTGGGTCGTGGCCGAGAGCATGGGCGGCGAGGCGAAGGCCGCGTTCACCTTGAGGACCACGCGGTCCCCGCGGCGCACGAAGGCCTCGATGCCGCCGACCCCCTGCAGCCCCGCGCGCAGGTTGCGGACACGGTCCTCGCCGCGGGCGATGCACATGCGCCGGCCGGCGGCGGGGACCGTGAAGTCGGGCAGGGCGGAGGCCTGGGGCCCGGCGGCGGCCGGCGGCCGGCCATCCGGGTCGTGGGTCGAGTAGGCCACGGCGCCCGCGGCGAGCAGACAGGCGCCGGCCTTGGCCGCGCGGCCGATGAACTCGCGGCGGCTCACGCGATCGTCAACGGGCACCGGGCACCTCCTTCAAACGCGCGGCGAGCCGTCCGGCCAGGGCGAGCGCCTGGGCTAGGTCCGGGGCCTCGTGGACGCCCGCCACGAACTCCCCCTGGGCGAACACGACCGCATAAGTGTCCATGATCGCGATCGCCTGCGCACCCGGGACCGGGTCGTCGGCGCTCTTGGGCTCCCCGCCGTAGGCGGTGAGGAAATCGGCAAACGCCTTCGCCGCTTGGGCCGCCGCCTGCGGCTCGCCCCGGCGGGCCAGGAAGGCGGTGGCCTCGCCGCCCGGGACCGCGTAGACGGCCGTGAACACGCGGTCGAAGCCTTCCAGCCCGAAGGCGTCCGCCGGGATGAGCGTGATGCTGGCCTCGGAGAGCCCCTCCGGCGGGAAGTGGTCGCGCTCGGCGATGGCCGCGGACGGGGCCGCGGGCTGGCTCGCGATGAACGCGCGAGCGAGTTCCTCCATGGCCTGGGACAGCTGAGGCTCCCTGCTCGAGGCGATCATCTCGACGTAGGTGGGGCCGTGCACGAAGAAGACCGCGTTCTCGGCGCGGTAGGCGAACTCCGCGACCCCGATGGGGACGCCGTCCGCGCGGCGCTGGCTGCTGAAGACCGCGTAGGCGTTTTCGACCGACCCCATCGCGTAGAGGAAGATCTCGATCCAGGCCCCGGTCGGGTCGGCGACCGCGAGTCGCTGCGCCTCGAGTCCGATGAACCCGGCCGACAGGTAGAGCTCGGCCTTGCCGTCGATCTTGTCCGAGAGGGTCTCGCGGTCGAAGCGTTCGGAGGCGGTGAGCGGGGAGATGCCATCGGGCAGCGGCAGGATGGCCGTTCGCGCGCCGGGGGCGGCAGCACCGGGAGGGGCGGCCGCCTTGAGGTAGTTGACCACGGCCGGGTTGAAACGCGACTGGGTCCAGAGCAGGCCGCCGGTGATGGCCAGGAGGCCGGCCAGAACGGCGAGCGCGACCGGGGTCCGGCGGCGGGGAGCGACGATTTCGGTTCCGTGGCGGCCGGCGGCCGGCGATGGGTTGGGCATGCGAACCACTCGCGCAGAGGTTTCAGCTATGGACCGGAGGATACACACTGGCGCGCTCCAAGTAAATAGATGCCGGGGAGGGAGGAGCGGCATGTCCAGCGGGCCATGGCGCGAGTGCTATGGCCGGAATGCATATCCAGTGTGGGAGCGGCATCCTGCCGCGAAATCGATCGAGGCGGGACGCCTCTCCCACATGAGGCCAGGAACCCGATGTGCGATGATACGTCGGTTGTTTGGGGGGTGGGCTGGGCGCTTGACCGCCGGCAGCACTGCCTTACTATGAAGTCGCCGGTCGCCGGACCGGCTGTGACATCATCCCTTCCTGCCTCTCAAGGGGCGGCGCGAGCCGCCTCTCTCCCTCAAACCTTCAACGCGGACGCAATGGTTCATGAAACGTCAACGGCAATCGACCCTCTGCCCCAACTGCAACCTTCTCATCAGCGTGAGCGAGGCCCACTGCCCCTACTGCGGGGTGAGGTCGCCCGCGGCTGTCTGGCGCCGGGTGGCGGTGTTCCGGCTTTTGAGCGACGCGGGACTGCTGGTCAAGGCGATCGTCGGCGCCAACATCGCCCTTTACGCCTTCGCCCTGATGCTGGACCCGCGGGGGAGCGGTTTCGGGCTCAACCCGCTCATGCTCCTTTCCCCCTCGGACCAGAGCCTGTTTCTCCTGGGCGCCTCGGGCCGGATCCCGATCGACACGTACCACCGCTGGTGGTCCCTCGTGTCGGCCGGCTACCTGCACGCCGGGCTGCTGCACATTTTCTTCAACATGGCCGCGCTGCGGCAGCTCGCGGCCGTCGTGGCCGCCGAGTTCGGCCCCCGGCGCATGTTCGTCATTTACTCCTGCGGCAGCGTCGGCGGCTTCGTCGTGTCCTACCTGGCGGGGGTCCCGCTCACGGTCGGGGCCTCGGCCGGGGTGTGCGGGCTGGTCGGCGCGGTGCTCTACTACGGCCGCAGCCGCGGCGGGACCTACGGCAGCGCCCTGTTCCGGCAGGTGGGGATGTGGGTGGTGGTGATGTTCGTGTTCGGGTTCATCGTGCCCGTCATCAACAACTGGGCGCATGCAGGCGGGATCGTGGTCGGTGCCGTGGCGGCCGCCCTGCTGGGTTACAACGAGCGCCGCCGCGAGGGCCGCGTGTCCAAGACTTTCGCTACGGCCTGTCTCGTCGTGACGGCGCTCGTGCTGGCGTGGGCGGTGGTGACGGGGGGGTACTACCGGTTCGGCTGAGAACCAGGGTTCAGGGTTCGGGGGTCAGGGTTCAGAAAAGTGGGCGCAAGGGTTCGGGGTTCAGGGTTCAGGCAAAAGAACAAAGCCGATGCCGGGGTTTTGATCTTCCTGAACGCTGAACCCTGAACCCTCTGACAGCCCTACCACCACCACTGGTGGAAGTGGTGCACCGGTCCATGACCGTGGCCCAGCCGGTAGTCCGCACCGGCGCGGATGGCGGCCGTGATGTAGTCCTTGGCCTGGCGCACCGCCGGCTCGAGCGCTTCGCCGCGCGCCAGGAAGGCCGCGATGGCCGAGGAGAGCGTGCAGCCGGTCCCGTGGTTGTTGCGGGTGGGGATGCGCTCCCCGGGCAGGGAAACCACCCGGTCCTCCCCGACAAGGTAGAGCAGGTCGGTACTGTCCGCGTCCTCGCGGTGGCCGCCCTTGATCAGGATGCTGCGCCCGCCGTATCGGCCGAGCTCGCGCGCGGCGGCCAGCATGTCCGCGAGCGTGCGGACGGGGCGACCCACCAGCACCTCGGCCTCGGGGAGGTTCGGCGTAATGACGTCCGTGAGCGGCATGAGGTGCTCGCGGATGGCGCCGACGGCGTCGTCCCGCAGCAGCCGGTCGCCGCTCTGGGCGACCATGACGGGGTCGAGGACGACGTTGCGCGCATCGAACCGCGCCAGCTCGGCCGCGACCGTGCGGATCAGCTCGGCCGAGTAGAGCATCCCGATCTTCACCGCGTCCGCCCCGATGTCCTCGAGGACCGCCGCGATCTGCGCGGCTGCAAACTCCGGCGGTACGGCGTGAATGCCCCGCACCCCCTGCGTGTTCTGGGCCGTCAGCGCCGTGATCGCCGACATCCCGTAGCAGCCGAGCGCCGCAACCGTCTTGAGGTCGGCCTGGATACCGGCCCCGCCGCCGCTGTCCGAACCGGCGATCGTCAGCACCCGGCGGTAGGTGCGGAACGCCTCCCCGCGGTCAGCGTGTGCCATGCGCGTCTCCTCTGAAGTGGTCCCAGCCCGCGGGCGACAGCGGCCGCACGCTCCCGTCCGCGCCGACTATCTCCATGCCGCCCTCCTCCGTGATCGTACCGATGCGGTGCAGCGGCCGCCCGAACTCGGCCGCGAAGTGCCCGGCCAGGGCCTCCGCCCGCTCGGCCGCCACGGTCACCAGCAGCACGTAGTCCTCGCCCCCGCGCAGGGCGTACTCGACCGGCGATCGTCCGAAGCGGGCGCAATAGTGGCGCAGGGCGTCGGACACGGGCAGCCGCTCGGCGAAGAGGCGCGCGCCGACCCGGCTTTCCTCCACGATGTGGGCGAGGTCGGAGCTCAGGCCGTCACTCACGTCGATGGCGGCCCGCGCCCCGCCGGACGATGCGAGCAGCCGGCCCTCGCGCAGGTGCGGTTCGGGCCGCACGTGGGCGGCGCGCAGCCGTGCGAGCTCGGGCGAGTCGAGCGGGATGTCTCCGGTGATCAGGTGCAGGCCGGCGCGGCTGTCGCCCAGGAAACCGGTCACGAAGATGGCGTCGCCCGGCCGGGCGGCCGCACGCGTGAGCATCTCCCGTTCGGGCACCTCCCCGTAGACCGCGACGTTGATCGCGAGGTCCGCCGGGGAGCCGGTCGTGTCGCCCCCGAGGATGTTGACCGCGTAGCGCCGGGCGGCCTCCTGCATGCCCTGGAACAGGTCTTCCAGGTACGCGAGCCCGCAGCTCTCCGGCACGGCGATGCTCACGAAGGCCTCACGGGCGACGCCGCCCATGGCGGCGATGTCGCTCAGGTTGACCGCCATGGACTTCCATCCCAGCTCGCGTCCGGTCTGGGCGTCCCGCAGGAAGTGCACCCGCTCGACCAACAGGTCGGTGGTGAGGAGGGAGACGCGGCTGGCGTCCGCGCGGAACGCCGCGGCGTCGTCGCCGATGCCCAGCACGACCCCCTCCGGCCGGACCAGGCAGCCGTCGCGGATGCGCCGGATGAATCCGAACTCGCCGATGTCCTTCAGGCTCATGTCCGCCGCGCGCCTCCACTATCGACCCGGCAGTTTTTCACTCGGCCGCCTCGATCCGGCACCGCGCGCGCAGCGCCTCGGGCGTGATCGTGTAAAGCGCGTCGAGCAGAGCGATCATGAAGCTGCCGGGAGCGGCCGCGCGTTCGGCGGCGATTTCCCCTGCCAGCCCGAAAAAGGCGAGCGCGCTAGCCGCGGCGCCGACCGGGTCCGGATCGACCGCGAGGAAGGCGCCGATCGCGGCGGTCGCGGCGCAGCCCGTGCCGGTCACGCGGCTCATCAGGGGGTGGCCGTTGTGCACCCGGACGGTGCGCGTCCCGTCGGTGACGAGGTCCACCGCCCCGGTGACAGCCAGGGTCGCCCCCAGGTCGAGGGCCAGGCGTCCCGCTATCGCCGCGGCCCGTTCGACCGGTTGGGTGGAGTCCACCCCCCGGGTGGTCGCCGTCGCGCTGCCCAGGGCGAGGATCTCGGACGGGTTGCCCCGGATCACCCGCGGGTGGACATCGGCCGTGATCCGAATCGCCGCGTGGGTCCTCAGCCGGGTTGCGCCCGCGCCGACCGGGTCGAGCACGACGGGCGTCCCGGCGGCGGTCGCCGCGCGCCCGGCGCGGACCATGGATTCGACCCACTCGTCGCTGAGGGTGCCGATGTTCAGCACGAGGGCCCCGGCGAGCGCCACCATCTCCTCGACTTCGCCGGCCGCGTGCGCCATCACCGGCGAGGCGCCCATCGCGAGCAGCGCGTTGGCGGTGAAGTTCATCACCACGAAGTTGGTGATGTTGTGGACCAGGGGCTGCCTCGCCCGGAGGGTCTCGAGATTGCGCGCCGCGCGCCCGGCGAATTCCGTCATGGTGTGCGCCTCCGGTGCAGAGCGGCAGGCCGCCGCCTCACCACAAGAGCTTTACCCTCCCCACCCAAGCACCCAAACACCTAAATACCCAGATACCCAAACACCGAAATACCCAAACACCCCCCCATCTCAACAAAAAAGCCGTTTCCGGGAGGGAAACGGCTTCGAGTCCGTGCAACCTGCGGCCGCGCACGAATTCGTTTCCCTTCGCCGGCATGACCCGGATCAGGTTCGGAGGGTGTGATCTCAGGCTGCGGTCGGGTGTCCGGCGCGCCACCCCTGAACGAATCCTTGGCGATAGTAGTGGGCGAGTCAACCGGTGTCAAGCCGCGGATTGCGTGGCAGCGGGCATGCATTATGTTGGAGCCGGCTGCGCTGAAACGGAGCGCGCGCAACGCATGTAAAAGGGAGGCAGGCATATGCCGTTGATCACGATCACCCACGCGTTCGGCAGCGAAGGCGTGGAGGTGGCACGCCGGGTTTCGGAAACTCTCGGCTGCGAGCTCTACGACGATTCCCGGCTCAAGCGCCTGGTGCAGGAGAAAGGGATCTCAGCGGACGAATTCAACCGGCTGGACGAGCGGACCCCGGGGTACTGGGCTTCCTTCTTCAAGAGCCGGCCGCAGATTTTCGTGAACATCCTCGAGTCCGTCATCTACGAGGCCGCCCGCAAGGGCGAAGGCGTGATCGTGGGGCACGGCAGCCAGGTGCTGCTGCGCAACTTCGACTGCGCCTTCCACGTGCGCCTCTTCGCCCCGGAGGGCCGGCGGATCGACCGCCTGGCGGCCGAGAAGGGGCTCGGCCGGGATGCCGCGACCAGGCTGGTGCGCAGCCAGGACCGGGAGCAGGCGGGCTTTTTCAAGTTCGCGTTCCAGATGGACATGGACGACCATGCCCTGTACGACCTGGTCGTCAACACCCGGAAACTCGAACCCGCCACCGCGGCGCGCATCATCGTCGACGCGGCCCGGACGGAGGACCTGCGCTCCTGCAGCCTCCATGCGCTCGAAACCATGGAGCGGCTTTCGGTCGAGAAGAAGATCCGCGCGGCGCTCATGGAACACCGGGTCGACCCGAGCCTGGTGGTGGTCGAGGTGCGCGGGGACGGCGAGGCGCACGTGGGCGGGGTCAGCGCCAACGACGAGGACCGCCAGCGCGTCGCCGCTGTCGTGCGTGCGGTGCCCGGGGTCAAGAACGTCGTGTCGGAAATGGAAGTGGTGCGAGGGGGTTTGTAATCGAGGGCGCCCGTCCCGGCGGCGCGCGCGGGGTGCCTCGCGCGCGCCGCCGGGCGGTTTCTTCTACCGGTTAGCGCACGGTGACGACGGGGCAGGCGGCGTTCAGGATGATGTACTGCGCGGTCGAGCCGAACAGCAGTTTGCCCACCTTGGACTTGCGCTGAATGCCGATGATGATCTCTTCGGCCTGCTTCTCCTCGGCGATCTTGATGATGTCCTCGCCGGTTTCCAACCCGCGCACCGACAGCAGGCTCTCGCACTCGAACCCTTCTTCCTTCAGCGCGATCTCCTGGAGCTGCAGCTCCTTTTCCGCCTTCTCGAATTCCTTCTTCGGGATCTCCGGCCCGCCGACCATCGAGTAGGTCAGGATGATGCGCGCGTTGAAGGCCTTGGCGTGCCGGGTGGCGACGCGGGCGGCTTCCTTGGCTTCACGGGTGCCGTCGTAAGCGACCAGAATATTCATGCCTCCTCCTCCGTCACAGCCCCAGGTCCTGGTTGATCAGGACGACCCTGACCCGGCCCTTGGGGAACGACTTTTCGGTGATCGTCCACGTGTTGCAAATGCGCTCCGGGCTCTTGCACTCCTCGCAGTAGGAGGTCTTCACGCAGGGCGTCTTCTTGTCGAGGCGCATGGCGTTGGCCGGGGCGGCGATGTTCTTCACGCGGAACATGGCCTCCTCGAGGCTGGGCACGATCTTGTTGCGCCCGAGCAGGACGACCACGTGCCGGGGCCCGAAGGTCAGGGCGGCCACGCGGTTGCCGAGCATGTCCAGGTTCACGAGTTGCCCGTCTTCCGTGACGGCATTCGTGCCCGTGATGAAACAATCCACGAGCAGCGAGCGCCGGCGCCGCTCCATCTGCTCGTCGACGCTGATCGTCTTGTCCAGCGTGTCGATCATCTCGAGGTCGGTGCGGCCTTTGATGGTGTGGAACAGCCCGGCCGCGATGGCCGTCATGGAGCCGCCGAAGGCGACCGTGCGGGCGCCGGTGGCGGGCAGGATCCGGTCCACCACCAGCGCGTGCGCGGCCGCGGCGTCCGCCGCGATGTGAACCTCGAAGCCGTTGGCCTCGAGCGCCTTCTGCACGACGGCCAAGCGGGTGTTCCAGTAGTGGTCCAGGGGTTTGTCCATCCGACCTCCATTCGTCAGGGGGGTGTATTGACGGTCGCAACCGTAGTGGACTTCGGGCCAAAAATCAACACCCGGACCACTCGCCCGGGGTCGCGTCCGGTGCGATTTGACGCTTCGCCGCCGAGCGGTCCTGTGCTACTATACGGGCGTAATGGCAGGAGAGGATATGCACCAGCGCACTCACGGCGGGATCGCGTTCACCTGCGGCCGGTGGCCGTTCGATCCGAAGCGGGCCACTCTGGTCTTCATCCATGTTCGCGCTGATGCGGTCCGATTTCCCGGGCTACGTGGCGCTGATCGATCGGTTGAGGTTCTCGGAGAGGACCCCGGCCGAGGTCAACGCGGCCATCACCCGCTTCCTCGATGCCGACACACTTAAATCTTGAAACGGTATTCTATCATGAAAGACGAGCGCGGAGTTTTCTACTACCCTTCGGCGGCCAACTCGCGCGTGCGCATGTATGTGAAGGAGGCCGAGGGGGTCGTCTGGTTTCGCATGTGGAACGCGGACGACCCCGACCTCTGGGAGCAGCACGACTGGGTGCCGTACGGGGCCATCCTGAAAGCGGCCGAAATCTACACCGGCAAGAACTTCGACCCGCGCAAGACCTACGACATGGAGCTGGCTCGGGCTGTTCTGGACGAAACGGCCTGAGCGGCCTTGCCGACCGCCCCCCCGACCGCCGCCCCCCTGAGCGTCGTTCTCACCTCCAACCTGAGGCTGAGGGGCGGCCCGCCCGAGCTGCGCACCGCCCTCATGGAAGCGCTTGAGCTCTCCAACCCCAAGTGGGTCGAAAACGAGCGCATGGGCCGCTGGAACCGGGGCGTACCCCGCACGCTCAAGTTCTACGACAAAGTGGGCGCGGACGGCCTGTGGATCCCGCGCGGTTACCTGCGGCAGCTGATCCTGCTCTGCCGGCGCATGGGCGTCGACCACCGCATCGAAGACCGCCGCCGCAGCCTGCCGCCCGTGGAGTTCGCCTTCTCGGGGGAGCTGCGCGCCTTTCAGGCCGAAGCGGTCGAGCAGATGGCGGCGCGCGACTTCGGCACGCTTTCCTCGCCCACGGGGTCGGGGAAGACGGTCATGGCCCTCGGCCTCGTGGCGCGCCGCCGACAGCCGACGGTGGTGGTCGTCCACACCAAGGACCTCGCGGCCCAATGGGTCGAGCGCATCGGGGCCTTCCTGTCCGTCCCGGCCGCGGAGTGCGGGATGATCGCGGGGGGACGGGCGCGCATCGGCGAGCGGATCACCGTGGCGCTCGTCCAGTCCCTCTACAAGTGCGCCGATGAGGTCTCCGCCCGGACCGGCTTCCTGGTGGTGGACGAGTGCCACCGGTGCCCCAGCCGCACCTTCACCGAGGCCGTCACCGGTTTCGACTCCCGCTACATGCTCGGCCTGTCGGCGACTCCCTACCGGCGCGACAACCTGTCGCGGCTGATCTTCTGGCACCTGGGCGACGTGCACCACGAGGTCGCCCGCGACGACCTGGTTCGCAGCGGCGCGGTGCTGGCGGCCGACATCGTCACGCGCGCGACCGCCTTCAGGTCCTACAGCGACCCGCTGACCGAGTACAGCCGGATGCTCTCCGAGCTGACGGGCGACACCGAGCGCAACCTGCTGATCGCCCGGGACGTGGCGGCCGAGGCCGCCGGCGGGGGCGGCATCTCGCTCGTGCTCTCCGACCGCAAGGCCCACTGCGAGAACCTGAAGACTCTCCTGCTGCACCGGTTCAAGACCCCCTCCGAGCTCATGACGGGCGACCTGCCGCCCCAAGGAACGGCAGGCGGTGGTCGAACGGCTGAACGCGGGCGCGGCGCGGGTCGTCATCGCGACCGGGCAACTCATCGGCGAGGGCTTCGACTGCCCCAACCTCTCCTCGCTCTTCCTTGCCACCCCCATCCGCTTCAGCGGCCGCGTGCTGCAGTACCTCGGGCGCGTGCTGCGGCCCGCGCCCGGCAAAGAGCGAGCCCGGGTTTTCGACTATGTCGACGCAGAAGTCGAAACCCTGGCGAAAGCGGCCGAGGCGCGCCGGCGGGTGTATACCCGGGAGGGCATGCGCCTGCTGTGAAAAACGGCGTAGCGGACCGGATCCGGCGTTGCGCGGCCTTTTGGGATCGCTCACATACTGGTCCGTATGCTGCGCATCCCAAAAGACCGCGCACCTTGGCTGACGGCCCGCTACGCCGTTTTTCATCGGAATGCCATTCTGACATTTGCTCTATCTCCCCGTGCATTCCCGATTACAAACCGGTATGCCTGTCTTCGGCCGACTTGTAGTCATGCATACAAAAATCTTGCATCCCCGGGAGGTTCGCGATAGGATTTATCGAGTGTTTTCAGAAGCTCCTCAAGCGGAGGAAGGGATGAAAAAAGAGCCCGGCACGACGGCCGTCCAAGCCGACCCGCCGCGCGATGCGGCCCACATCCTGAACTCCATCCTGGAGCTCTCGAGCCAGCTTCAGGTCACCGAAAACCAGGTCATGATCATCCTGGACGCGCTGGCGCGGGCTCAGGACGCGGCGCTGGTGTCGCGGTTCCCGGCGGTGCTGGCCATCTGCGCCCGCCGCGGCATCGAGCTCAGCGCATCACACCTGCTGGGCCGGTACTGGGAGTCCAACCCCAGGCAGCAGAACCTGGAACGGCTGCTGTTCGTCAGCGCCGAGCTCTTCCGGCGCGAGGGTATCACCCCGCCGCGCAATCTGGCACAGATCGCCGACAGCCTGAAAGCGCGCCACGCTCCCCTGGCTTCGGCCGACATTCTTCAGCTGGCGAGCGGCCCGCGAGTGGCCGTCACCGATATGCAGGCGGCGCTGCGGACGTTCGCGGGCGACCTCCGCCCATCGACGCAGCCCCCGGCAGCTGCGAAGGAGCCGTGGCGGTTCGGCTCGACGGCCCTCTCAGAGCTGATGGACCACCTGTTCTCCGAGAAGCAGAAGGAACTGGTGTTCAAGAAGGTTAGGGGGCTGCACCTGACCAAGACGGAGCGGGAATACTATTCGCGCGTCGTGAAGAAGAAGCTCGCCGCCATCGCCGATTCCGAGATGCAGGGGCTGGCAGCCGCCCTGTGCGGGCCGGGAGCCCGGTCCGGAGCGCGGCGGGCCGCAGCGGCGGGCGAGGCGGACCGGGTATCCAGCGGGGACGGGACATGAACACCATTTGGCAAATCGTGCTCCAGGCGGTCGAGATTATCAACCTCGTGGTCGGCATCCTCGGCATGACCTTGTCGCTGCTGCTGCTCTTCGCGCCTGGCGTGGCCCGCAACCTGAGCGGGGTGTTCAACCGCCAGGTGGACACCGACCGCAAGCTGAGCTTCCTCGACCGGTCGTTCGCCTCCGAGGGCCTGATTTACGGCCACCACCAAGTCGTCGGCGGCTGTATGTCCGCCGGGGCCGCGTTCGCACTCGTCTTCCTCTTCTACACCTTTGATGCGCGCACCTTTGCGCTGGTCTTTTTTGGTCCCGACTTTCACGCGTTGACCGGCGAAATCATCTTTCAGGTCGTGGGCTGGGTGGGCCGGATCGGGTGCCTGCTGGGACTGCTCGCCGGGGTCGGCCTCGTGGTCGCCCCCGAGCGCATGCGCGCGATCGACCGCAAGCTGAACACCCACTACGACACCGGCGAGTGGATCGACCGGATGCAGCGCTCGACCCACAGCCTCGACTCGGTCTTTTTCCGTTACCCGATCCTCTTCGGGCTGCTCGGCGGCTCGATCTCCAGCCTGCTGATCGTCCTCTCCGTCCTGAACCTCCTGCGCTAAATGGCCCTTGCACGGCTTCGCTGAACGCCCGGATCCGGCGTTGCGCTTCGCCGGCGTTCGCTGCGGCGTACTGCCAGTACGCCTCGCTCGGTCCGGCTTGCGCGCCTTGGCTCCGGGCTTTGATCGAAGCCTTAGAGTGTCTGTCAGAAATATGTTCCGTTTGGGAGGAGCAGCATGAACCCGTGGGAGAGGCGTCCCGCCTCGATCGGGATCGCGGCAAGATGCCGCTCCCACACCGGAATTACGATCGCAATCGGAACGCCGTTCTGACAATTGCTCTATGCAGCGCAATCTTTGTGCGGTTTGACAACCGGCCGCTAATCTTCTATGTGGAGCGCTACGCGATAGGGAGGGCACGGGCGTAGGCCTTATTCCCGCCCTCGACCATCAACCGGGTGACGCTGGCGAAGTCACCCCGAAGGACGTGAAGGTGAACCTGCGACTGTTCCCGGCCGAGCGCATGCACGTGGACTACCCCTGGGTGCTGTGGGCGATCGGCTGGCTGGCCATTTTCAGGGCCATTCTCTGGCTGGCGTTCGAGCCCGTGGTGCCCGACGCGGTGCTGCGGCTGGTGGGTTGGAAGTACATCATCGGCGCCGCGCCCTTCCTGCTCTGTGCGGTCGGGATCTGGCGCCGGCGGCGGTGGGCGGCCTGGGGCCTGGCGGTCATGGCGGTCGTCGACCTGGGGCTGCTGCTGCTCGTGCCGCAGAGCTATCAAGCCTACCTGGTCGACTCCGAGGTGTACGCCTTTTCGGTCATTCTGTCGGCCGTGGTGCTCGTCTGCGGCGGGCCGGTCGGCGACCTGCTGATTTTCTGCGCGATCCCCTCCATGTTTCGCCACACCCGCTGAAAAAACGGCGTATCGGGCCGTGATCCGGCGTTGCGCTACGCCGTGCGTTCGCTGCGGCGTACCGGGAGTACGCCTCGCGCCGCCGGGTTTGCGCCACCGGGGGTTCTTGGTCTCGGCTTGTTCCCGAACTGATTTTTGAAAACCAAGTGTCGGGCCGGCAGGCAAGGCGTGCGGCCTTTTGGGATGCGCAGCATACTGGAAAGTATGTGAGCGCTCAACGACCACCCGCGTCAGCGGGTGCGGGGATTTTCGGCCGTAGGCTGAAAAGACCGGAAGCACGATAGTGCTTTCACCCTTGTACCTGCTGCCGGTTGCAGGTAATCACAAAAGGCCGCGCAACGCAGCATCCCGGCCCGAGACGCCGGTTTTTAACAGCCGGTCAAGGCGTCGGGCGTCTCCAGCATCTGCTTGATTCTCGCCATGAAGCGCGCGGCCAGGGCGCCGTCCACCACCCGGTGGTCGACCGAGAGGGTCAGGGTCACCATGTCGCGGGCATGAATCCCGCCATCCTCCCCCACCACGGCTCGTTTTTCGAGCCCCCCGACAGCCAGGATCCCGGTTTCGGGCGGGTTGATGATGGCCGTGAAGCTCTCGATCCCCAGCATGCCGAGGTTGCTCACGGTGAAGCCGGCCGGCTCGCCCCCCTCCAGCCGCCTCTCGCGCGCCGCGGCGGCGATGCGTCTGGATTCCCGGGCGAGATCGGTCAGCGGCCGGCGGTCGGCCTTCTGCAGCACGGGCACGATGACCCCCTCGTCGAGGGTCACCGCGATGCCGACGTTGACCTCCTCCAGGAAGAGAACGGTGTCGCCCAGCAGGCGGCAGTTGACGCCCGGGAGTTCCCGCAGGCACAGGGCCGCCGCCTTCACGATCAGGTCGGTCAGCGTGAGGTCCGCGCCCGCTTCCCGCTCCAGGCGCGCTTTCAGCTCGAGCGCCGCCGTGAAATCGGCCGAAACCGTGACGTAGAAGTGCGGGACGGTTTGCTTGCTCTCGGTCATGCGCCGGGCGATGGCCCGCCGCATCTTCGACAGCGGCACCGTCCGCCCGCGCAGGGCCGGGACGGCGAGCGTTTGCTTTTCCGCGTGCAGCAGCACGTCGCGTTCGGTCACGCGCCCGCCCGGGCCGCTGCCCGGCACCGCCGAGGGGTCCACCCCCTGGTGGGCCGCGAGCCGGCGTGCGCGGCCGGAGAACCTGGCCGCGCCGGGGGCCGAGCCGCGGCTGGCCAGCCGGGCCCGGATGGCAGCGACGTCCACGGTGTTGCGCGCCGGCTGCGGCGGGGCCGTCTCCACGGCGGGGGCGGTCTCCCCCGGTTCGCCGATTACCCCGATCACCGCGAAGATCGGGACCTTCGAGCCGGCCGGGGCGACGATGCGCAGCAGGACGCCGTCACTCGGGGCCTCCACCTCGAAAACCGCCTTCTCGGTTTCTACCTCGCAGAGCACCTCGCCGCGCCGTACCGCCTCGCCTTCGGCTTTGAACCAGTGCACGACGATTCCCTCGGTGATGTCCTGCCCGCCCTGGGGCATGATGATATTGGTTGCCATGTTCGATAAAATAAGGGTTCAGCCGTTCAAGGTTCAAGGTTCAGGGATCGAGGGGCTAAGGGATTGCGCCCCCTCCCCCGGCCCCTCCCGCAAGGGGAGGGGAGGAAAGGCGGTCGCAACGACCCCGGTTGCCTTCCACCGGACACGAAACACCAAACACCAAACACGAAACACCAAAATACCCAAACACCCATCCCCCAAGCTTAACACTTAAAACCGAACACCGAACACGGTCTCAAACCAAACACCCAAAAACCTCGCCCCCCTACAGCAGGTCCAAGACGCCCGCGACGATGTCCTCGACCGAGGGCACGCAGGCGCGTTCGATGTTCAGGTTGTAGGGGATGGGGGTGTTGCGGCCGGCGATGCGCAGCACCGGGCCGTCCAGGTCGTCGTAGGCCTCCTCCATCAGCATGGCCGCGATGTCGCCGCCGACCCCGCCGCGCTTGACGGCCTCGTGCACGACGGCCACCCGCCCGGTCTTGCGCACGGAGTTCAGGACCGTCTCCTTGTCGAGCGGTGTCAGCGTGCGCAGGTCCACGACCTCGACGCTGACGCCTTCGCCGGCCAGCACGGCCGCGGCTTCTAAGCACTTGAGCGCCATGAGCGACCAGCTGATCAGGGTGACGTCGCTGCCCTCCCGCTTGACCTCGGCCTGCCCGAGGGGGATCACGTACTCCTCGTCCGGGACCGGGCCCTGGGTCATATAGAGCAGCTTGTGCTCGATGAAGACGACCGGGTGGTCGTCGCGGATGGCCGCCTTGAGCAGCCCGCAGGCGTCCCGCGGCGTGGAGGGCATCACGACCTTCAGGCCGGGGACGTGGTAGAAAAACGCCTCGAGGCTTTGCGAGTGCTGGGCCGCCAGGCCGTTGCCGGCCCCGCCCTGGGTCCGCACGACCAGCGGGACCTTGGCCTGCCCGCCGGAGATGAACGCGAACTTGGCCGCCTGGTTGACGATCTGGTCCATGGCGAGCATGGCGAAGTCGACGAACAGGATCTCGACCACCGGCCGGCAGCCGGCCAGGGCGGCCCCCACGCCCATGCCCGTGAACGAGGCTTCGGCGATCGGCGTGTCGACGACTCGGCGCGGCCCGTACGTGGCCAGCAGACCTTCGGTCACCTTGTAGGAGCCGCCTCGTTCGGCGATGGTCTCGCCCATGAGGAAGACCAGCGGGTCGCGCCGCATCTCCTCGTCCAGCGCCCGGCGCAGGGCGTCCCGGTACATCATCTCGGCCATCACGCCTCCTCGACCTCGGCCAGAAACGCGTCCACGTCGGGTTCGGGGCTGGCCACGGCGAACTCCACGGCCGCGCGCAGCTCGGCGTCGACTGCGGCGTCGATCGCGGCGGCGCGCTCCGCGCCGATCGCCGCGCGCATGAGCAGGAGCGGGTCGCGCGCTTTCCATGCGGCCAGAGCCTCCGGGTCCATGTAGAGCCCGGGGTCGTTCACGTGGTGGCCCCCGTGCCGGAAGGTCTTCGCCTCGACCAGCGTCGGGCCCTCCCCGCGCCGCGCGCGGTCCACCGCCGCGAGGGTCGCCCGGTAGACCGCAACGGCGTCGTTGCCATCCACGCAGGCGCCGGGGACGCCGTAGGCCGGGCCGCGCCCGGCGAGATCGCAGCAGCCGGTGGAGCATTCGATCGGGGTGGACACGGCGTAGCCGTTGTTTTCGAGCAGGTAAACGACCGGCAGCGCATAGATGCCGGCGAGGTTCAGGGATTCCGCAAAGACCCCATTGTTCGATGCCCCGTCACTGAAGAAGGACACCACCACCTGGTCCGTGCCGCGCACCTTGATCCCCATGGCCGCGCCCGTCGCGATGGGGATTCCGCCGCCCACGATCCCGTTGGCGCCCAGGTTGTTGAACTGCCGGTCGGCGATGTGCATCGAGCCGCCGCGGCCTTTGCAGTATCCGGTGCCCTTGCCCATGATTTCGGCCATCATCCGGCCGAGGTCTGCGCCCTTGCTGATGCAGTGGCCGTGCCCGCGGTGGGTGCTGACGATGTAGTCGTCGTCCCGCAGCGCAGCGCATGCGCCGGCGGCCACGGCCTCCTCCCCGATGTACGGGTGGAGGTAGCCGCGGATCAGGCCGTGGCGGTAGCTGTCGACGCAAGCGAGCTCGAACCGGCGCGTGGCGTAGATGCTGCGGTACATGCGGACGAGGGTCTCCTCCGAGACCTCCGGCGGGGCGCTTCGCTCGCGTCCCGATGGTTCCGCCGTGTTGCCCATGATCGTCTCCTCTGCATTTTTTAAGGCGGGTCCTACTTGCCGGAGTCGCAGCGTCTTAGTCAAGAGAAAAAAGGCGGGTGCGGCCGCGTCGGCGCTCAGCCGGGGCCCTCCGGGAAGGTGCGCACGTCGTCTGCCGGGTGCTCGTAGTCGAGCGGTGCGGTGTGGCCCGAGTCCCCGTGATTGCGCGGGTCAACCGCGAGCACCCGGAACCGGCCGGCCAGCGCCCGGGCCACGGGGTACCGGTTGTGCCAGCACCCGAAGAGTCCGTGGAGGATCACGAGCCAGGCGCCGGACCCGAAAGCCCGGTAGGGCAGCGGCACAGGCGTCGACCGGGTCGACGGCATGGCCCTCAGCCTTCCCGTTCCGCGAGCGTCGTCCCGCCGAACAGTCGCTGGTTCAGGCTGACCTCCTGGCGCAGGCGGGCGATGCGCTCGGCCGAGGAGACGTGGTGCGCCGTCTCCTCCAGCGACCGGCCGGCCGCGGCCACCCCGTAACCCGCGACGACGCAGCACCCGCGGTGGTCCCGCAGCAGACCCGGGAGGGGGTCGGCGGCGCGACCCGCGCGCATGCAGGCGGCCTCTGCGAGCCCGAGCCGCCCGTAGAGATAGCGCCCCTCGATGTCGATCGGGGCCAGCCCCGGGGGCTTCCCGGAGCGTGCCGCTTCGGCCAGGACTGCCATGCCCTCGGCCGCCGCCAGCGGGCTCGCGGCGAACATGACCGCTCGGAACCCGGTCTGCCCGTAAATCGCCGCGTGCAGGCCGACCTCCCCGGGCCGGCGGCTTGCGTCCGATAGCTGCACCCTTTCGATCGGGACGCCGAAGCCCTCGGGCGCGGCTGAGAGCGGGCAGAAGACCATGTCCGCATCCGAGACCCGCACGCTCATGGAGCCGGTCCCGAAGGCGCCCAGGCCCATGTCGAAGTGGTAGGCCGCCCAGTACCGGAATTCGGCCTCGAGGCGCGGGTCCTCGGCCGGCGCGAGCGGCCGGGGACGCCGGGGGCCGGAGACCGAACACCGCCTCCGCGCCGTCCGCCAGCAGCCGCTCCTGGAGCGGGCGGATGTCGACCCCGCGGCGGCGCAGCGCGAGGGCCGTCGCGACGCTCGACTCGAGCAGGCTCAGGTGGCGGAGGCACTCCTCGAGCGACGCGCCGCGGGCAAACGGCCCGTGCCCGGCGACCATGGCGACGGGGGCACCCTCGAGCTGGCCGGGCAGGCGCTCCTCCATCTCGGCCGACCCCACGGCCGCGCGGTAGATCCCGACCGGCACCGGCCCCAGGCGGGTCGCGCCTGACCCATCCACCGGCTGGAAGACGAACCCGTCGGGTCGGTGCCTCAACCCGAGGACCGGGGCGGCCGGAGAGTCGAAGCTCATGGCCGTGGCGGCGACCGAGTGGCAGTGCACGCAGGCGTTCACGCCCGGCAGGGCCAGGACCCGGCGGTGGATGCCGGACTCGGTCGAGGGCTTCACCCCCTCCCAGTTCGCGTGCGAGAAGCGCAGCGGCACGATGCAGCGCGACGTCAGCGCCCCGCACTGCGACCCCGACGCGGTGACGTAGAAGCGGTCCGGGGCCTCCGGGTCGCGCAGGGAGAGGTTGCCGCTGTGGGTGTTGTTGGCGTTGATCCGCATCAAGGCCTGGCCGACCCGGCGAAAGCGGCGGTGGATATCCTCGGGCACGGTGGTCATCATGGAAGGTGTTCTGGTGAAACCCGGCGCAAAAGTCAAGTCGTCTGACCGGTTCCGGGCTGCCGGCAGCGGTTCGCGTTGACGGCGCAAGCCCACGGTCTTATGTGCATAAGAGTACACCCCGTTGTCGGCCACCCCGAGAGGGAGCGGCGGCGGGGTGGGCAAAGCGAAATGGCAAGTTCAGAATCCATATCGGCCGGGGGAGGTGGCACATGGGCGAGAGGGCTCAAAGCTTGGCGCATCGGCTCCAGACGCTCGCTGACGAGGTTCTGGGGGTCGTACAGGGGTGCTCGCGGGCGGATTGGGGCAAGCACTGTGTGAGCGAGGACTGGCCCGTGGGCGTCACGGCCCGGCACATCGCCGCCGGGCACTTCGAAACGCTCGGGCTGGTCAAGGCGCTGGCCGACGGCGGGCCGTTGCCGCAACTCACCCGCGCGCAGATCGTGGCCATGGCCAACGACCATGCGCGCAAGCACGCGGACTGCACCTCGGAGGAGGTGACCGGGCTCCTCCGGCGCAACGCCGCGGACATGGTCGGTTACGTGGCCGGTCTGGAGGACGGCGAACTGGAACGCAAAGGCTTTTTCGCGTTTATCGGAGTCGAGATGTCGCTCCGGCAGTTCCTGGAAGCGGTCATCCTGAAATCCGGCGGGGGCCACCTGGCCAGCATCCGGGCGGCCATTGCCGGGGTTTGATCCCTCAAGGAGCGGTCGGCCTGGCGGCGATCTCGTTGGAAAACAGGATGTTGCCTTCCGGGGTGACGGCCTGGATGCGGTAAAAATACTGGGTTCCGGCCTTGGCCTCGGCGTCTGTGAACCCGGTCGACCCCGACGGCAGCGTGGCGATCAGTCGGTAGCTGCCGGTCGGGCCTTCCCGGCGCTCAATCCGGTAGACGGTTCTATTCGGGCTCTGGTCCTCCCAGGCCAGCTGGACGGGCCGGTAGGTCGCGCAGGCGATCGTGAGCAGACAGGCAAAAGCCCCAGCAAGAAGGCACCGGGTGCGGTTGCGCGCGTGACATTGCATGGCGGACCTCCAACGGGCGCCGGCGGCGCCGGCGGCTTCTCTGCAGACTGTTGAAAACCGGCGTCTCGGGCCGTGAGCCGGCGTTGCGCGGCTCGGGTGAATGCTCACATACTGGCCCGTATGCTGCGCTTCCCCCGTCGCCGCGCGCCTTGGCTGACGGCCCGACACTGGTTTTTCAACAGCCTGTTGGACATGTGGTCGGGGCGGTCAGATTTGAACTGACGGCCCCCTGCTCCCAAAGCAGGTGCGCTACCAGGCTGCGCCACGCCCCGACGGGGAATTTTTTATCACGGCTTGTGCGCATGTGCAAGCGCCCGCATCGCCCCCGGCGGGGCCTTGCCGAACCGGCGTCCGTGTTGACATCATTGGCTTTTGTCTCTATACTGGCCGCGAGTTTATCAGGTTTTTGAAAAACGGCGGCTCGGGCCGTGACCAGGCGTTGCGCGGTTTTCGACAAAGCTCACATACCGTGGCGTATGCTGCGCTTGCCATAAGGACGCTCGCCTTGGCTGACGGCCCGATACTGGTTTTTCAACTGCCTGATAGGGTGTTCGGACAATGTCAGGTTCTTACCCCGCCTTCAGGGCCCGGCACGGGCTCACGAGGTTGTGCGCATCCTGAAAGACACACCTTTTCAGCTTGCGAGAGTGGCGGAACTGGTAGACGCACTGGATTTAGGATCCAGCTCTGGCAACAGAATGGGAGTTCAAGTCTCCCCTCTCGCACCACGCCGGCACTCATGACGTTCCGCCAGTCAGCGGTAAAATCACGTATTGCAGAAGGGATTCGACTCGATGCAGGTCACGGTGGAGGACATCAGCAGTGTCAAGAAGACGTTGCACATTGAGATTTCCCGGGAAGAGGTCGCGCGGGAGATAGACAAGGCTTACGATGAGATCAAGCGCAGCGCGAAAATCAAGGGGTTTCGCCCCGGCAAGACCCCCCGTTCGGTCTTGGAGAAGATGTTCAAGAAGGACGTCCTGGCGGATGTCTCCTCCCGGCTGATCCAGACGTCCTTGATCGATGCGATCCAGGAGAAAGACCTGCGGCTGGTCGGGCGCCCCGATCTGGTCCCGCCCGAGCTCGACGCCGCGCAGGCCTACACATACGTGGCCACGATCGAGGTCACCCCGCCCATCGCCGACATCGACTTCAAGGGGCTGGCGCTGCGGCGGTCGACCTACCAGGTGAGCGACGAGGAGGTGAACGCCCAGCTGAAGATGCTGCAGAAAAACCTCGCGAAGCTCCAGCCCATTGCGGAGAACCGGCCGGCCCGGGACGGGGACCACCTGATGATCACCTTCGAGGGGTTCCAGGGAGGCAAGCCCTGCGCGGACACCCCGCGTACGGAAAACTTCACGGTCAAGCTGGGGGCCGGCGCGGTGCTGAAGGAGTTCGACGCGCAGCTGACCGGGATGGCGGCGGGCGCGAGCAAGGAGTTCCCGCTCACCTTCCCGGCCGACTACCAGAAAAAGAGCCTGGCCGGTCGGACGCTGGACTTCCACGTGACGTTGAACGAGATCCGGGAGGAAATCCTGCCGGAGATCGACGACGAGCTGGCCAAGCGCGCCGGCCGCTACGACACCCTGGACGCGCTGAAGCAGGAAATCACGGCCAACCTGCGGCAGGGCTACGACAAGCGCGTCGAGCAGGAGCTGAACGAGCAGGCCTTTGCCGGCCTCCTGGCGCGCACGAGCTTCGAGGTCCCGGAGACGCTGGTCGAGGCGGAGCTCGACGGGATCGTCGAGGAGGCCGAGCGCTCCTTCTCCTATCGCAACACCTCGCTCGAGGACATGGGGCTCAGCCGCGAGTCCATCAAGGAGAAATACCGCGAGACGGCCGTCAAGCAGGTCAAGCGGCACCTCCTGCTCGGCAAGCTGATCGAGCAGGAGAAGCTCGGCGTCGAGGAGGCCGAGGTGGAGCAGGCGATGGTGCAGATGGCCGCGAGCTTCCAGCAGCCGATCGACCATGTCCGGCGCTACTACCGGGAGAACCCCGAGAAGCTGGACTATTTCAAGCACGCCCTGCTCGAGAAGAAGGCGACCCGGATGATCATAGACGGCAGCACCATCGAAGACGTCGCCCCCGACGCCAAGGGCTGAAGCATTCGGACCGCCGCGCGGGCGGTGTCACCCATCATCGACAAGGAGAGTCAATCGTGCCCCTCATTCCGATGGTCATCGAGCAGAGCAGCCGCGGCGAGCGCGCCTACGACATTTACTCGCGCCTGCTGAAGGACCGGATCATTTTTCTGGGTTCGGCCATGAACGACGAGGTTGCCAACCTGCTGATTGCCCAGTTGCTGTTCCTGGAATCCGAGGACCCGGACAAGGACATCAACTTTTACATCAACTCGCCCGGGGGCCTGGTTACGGCCGGCCTGGCGGTGTACGACACCATGCAGTACATTAAGCCCAGCGTCGCCACGGTCTGCATCGGGCAGGCGGCCAGCATGGGGGCGCTGCTGCTCACCGCCGGCACCCGCGGCAAGCGCTACTCGCTGCCCAACGCGCGCATCCTCATCCACCAGCCCATGGGCGGCTTCCAGGGCCAGGCCTCGGACATCGAGATCCAGGCCAAGGAGATCCTGCGGATGAAGGACACCCTCAACCAGATCCTGGTCGCGCACAGCGGGAAAAACCTGGAGCAGATCCAGCGGGACACCGACCGGGATTATTTCATGAGCGCCCTCGAGGCGCAGGACTACGGCATCATCGACCACGTCATCGCCAGTCGCGAGGATCTCGATCATTTGGGTAAGACGGAGAAATAGGCATGGCCAAGAAGAAGGACGACAACGACAACCTGTTCTGCTCCTTTTGCGGCAAGAACCAGTCCGAGGTCCGCAAGCTGATCGCCGGTCCCGCCGTGTACATCTGCGACGAGTGCATCCAGCTGTGCAGCGAGATCATCGAGGAGGAGACCGAGAAGGACGCCAAGGACACGGCCCACATCCTGACTCCCAAGGAGATCAAGGAGCGGCTGGACGGGTACGTGATCGAGCAGGAGCCGGCCAAGAAAATCCTCTCGGTGGCGGTCTACAACCACTACAAGCGGCTGGAGTCGGCCTTCAACGCGGGCGACGTGGATGTGCAGAAGAGCAACATCCTGCTGATCGGGCCGACCGGCTGCGGCAAGACGCTTCTCGCCCAGACGCTGGCGCGCTTCCTGAATGTGCCGTTCACCATCGCCGACGCCACCAGCCTGACCGAGGCCGGCTACGTGGGCGAGGACGTGGAGAACATCATTCTGTCGCTCCTTCAGAACGCCGACTACGACGTCGAGAAGGCCAAGCGCGGCATCGTCTACATCGACGAGATCGACAAGATCGCCAGCAAGGCGGACAACCCGTCCATCACCCGCGACGTCTCGGGTGAGGGCGTGCAGCAGGCGCTGCTGAAGATCCTGGAGGGGACGCTGGCGAGTGTCCCGCCCAAGGGCGGCCGCAAGCACCCCCAGCAGGACTTCATCAAGGTCGACACCACCAACATCCTCTTCATCTGCGGCGGGACGTTCACCGGGCTGGAGAAGATCATCCAGCGGCGACTCGGGCCCAAGATGATGGGGTTCGGCGCCAAGATCGTTCAGGAAAAGGAGCGCACCGTCGGCGAGACGCTCAAAGTGGTCCAGCCGGAGGACCTGATCAAGTACGGCATGATCCCCGAGTTCCTGGGCCGCCTGCCGGTGATCGCCACCCTGCACGAGCTGAACGAGGACAGCCTGATCCGCATCCTCAAGGAGCCCAAGAACGCTCTGATCAAGCAGTACCAGAAGCTCTTCGAGATGGAGGGGGTCAACCTGCGGTTCACGGACAGCGCGCTCTCCGCCGTTTCGCAGCGAGGCGGTCAAGCGCAAATCCGGCGCGCGGGGCCTGCGCGCCATCATGGAATCCTGCATGCTCGACATCATGTACGACCTGCCCTCCCTGGAAAACGTCAAGGAGTGCGTGATCAGCGAGGACGTGGTGCTCAACAAGGAAGACCCGATCCTGCTCTTCGAACAGACCAAGAAACAGGCCTGAGGACATCGGGCTGCGCCCGATTTCCTGCCATAAGGGCTTTAACCGTTACATTCGGCCTCGGGCGTCAGGCCTGGGGCATCGTTTTTTTGGTGTGAGCCATGGTGACCATACCGAAGTTTTTCAAGGAAGGCGATCCCGCCTCCGGCCGGCTGGTGCTGCCGCTGCTGCCGCTGCGGGACATCGTGGTTTTCCCTTACATGGTGGCGCCGCTCTTCGTGGGCCGGTCCAAGTCCGTCAATGCCCTGACCGAGGCCATGAACAAGCGACAAGATCGTCTTCCTGGCCACCCAGAAAAAAGCCGGGATCGACAACCCGGGCGAGGAGGACATCCACGAGATGGGCACCATCGGCAAGGTGCTCCAACTGCTGCGCCTGCCGGACGGGACCGTCAAAGCGCTGGTGGAGGGCAAAAGCCGGGCGCGCGTGGTGGCGGTTCCTGCCCGAGGAGGATTTTTTCCGGGTCGAGCTCGAGCGCCAGGCCGAGCGTGAGCTCACCACCGCCGAATCGACGGCCCTGATGCGCTCGATCGTCGAAAGCTTCGAGGAATACGCCGGGCTCAACCGCAGCATCTCCAAGGAGCTGGTCTCGAACATCGCCGCCATCACGGACCCCTCCCAGATGGCCGACACGGTCGCCTCCCACTTCTCCTTCAAACTGGAGGACAAGCAGCGCCTGCTCGACAGGCTCGAGCTGACCGAACGCCTGCCGCTGCTGCTGAGCCTGATCAAGATGGAAATCGAAGTCTATCCGGATGGATCAGCGCATCAAGACCCGCATCAAGGAGCAGATGGAGAAGACCCAGAAGCAGTACTACCTGAACGAGCAGATGCGGGCCATCAAGAAGGAGATGGGGGCCGAGGACGATCCCGGCGATGAGGTGCGCGAGATCGAGGAGAAGCTCAAGACCAAGAAGATGTCCAAGGAGGCCACCGAAAAGGTCGAGCACGAACTCAAGAAACTCAAGATGATGACCCCCATGTCGGCCGAGGCGACGGTCGTGCGTAACTACATCGACTGGATTCTCAGCCTGCCCTGGCACGAGAAGACCGAGTGGTGGCGGACGACCTGAAGAAGGCCGAGCAGATCCTCGAGGAGGACCACTACGGGCTGGAGAAGCCCAAGGAGCGCATCCTCGAGTACCTGGCCGTGCAGGCCCTGGTCAAAAAGATGCGCGGCCCCATCCTGTGCTTTGTCGGCCCGCCCGGCGTCGGCAAGACCTCGCTCGCCAAGTCCATCGCGCGCGCCACCGGCCGCAAATACGTCCGGCTGTCCCTGGGCGGGGTGCGCGACGAGGCCGAGATCCGCGGCCACCGCCGCACCTACATCGGGGCACTACCCGGCAAAATCATCCAGTCACTGAAGAAAGCCGGCGTGAACAACCCCGTCTTTTGCCTGGACGAGGTCGACAAAATGAGCATGGACTTCCGCGGGGACCCCTCCGCGGCTCTGCTCGAAGTGCTCGATCCCGAGCAGAACTTCGCCTTCAACGACCACTACCTGGACCTGGACTACGACCTTTCGGACATCCTCTTCATCACCACCGCTAATACGCTGCCCGACATCCCGCTGCCGCTGCAGGACCGCATGGAGACCATTCGCCTGGCGGGGTACACCGAGGTTGAGAAGTACCACATCGCCGAGCAGTTCCTGGTCCCCAAGCAGATCAAGGCCAACGGCCTGGAGGAGCGAAAGCGTCGAGTTTTCCAAGAACGCGATTCTGGCCATCATCCGGCGCTATACGCGCGAGGCCGGGGTCCGCAACCTCGAGCGCGAGATCGCCTCCATCTGCCGCAAGTTGCCCGCGAGGCGTCGCCGACAAGGATAAAACCGACTTTGCCGTCAGCGAGAATCGGTCACGAAATACCTCGGCCCCACCGGTTCCGGACGGAGGAGGTCGAAGAGACGGATCAGATCGGGATGGTCGACGGGACTGGCCTGGACCGCAGGTCGGCGGGGAGCTGCTCTTCATCGAGACCCTGCTGATGCCCGGCAGCGGCCAACTCGATGTCACCGGCAAGCTCGGGGATGTCATGCAGGAGTCGGCCCACGCCGCGCTCAGCTACGTGCGCTCGCGGGCCGAGCACCTGATGATCGACGACAAGTTTTACCAGCAAGTACGACATTCACATTCATATCCCGGAAGGGGCGATTCCCAAGGACGGCCCCTCGGCCGGCATCTCCATGTGCACTTCGCTGGTCTCGGCCCTGACCCGCAGGCCCGTCCACCGGGACCTGGCCATGACGGGCGAGATCACCCTGCGGGGCCGGGTGCTGCCGATCGGCGGGCTGAAGGAGAAGCTGATTGCGGCCCAGCGCGGCGGGGTCAAGCGCGTCGTCATCCCCAAGGAAAACGAGAAGGACCTCAAGGATGTTCCCAAGAGCATCACGAGCCAGATGGAGATCGTCTGCGTCGAGCACATGGACGAGGTCCTCTCGCATGCGCTGATCGTGCCGCGCGGGGAGCGGCCCTTCGACAATGCGGACATGCCCTGCCGGTCGTCGGCCGGGCAAGAGGAAAAGCCCGCGCGGGCCATCAATTAGGCCCGACGGGCGCCTAGTTTTCGCTTGACAGGCTGATGGCAAGCTGGTAATTGCAGGCTTCGTTTAACGCTCGGGCGGATAGCTCAGCCGGGAGAGCGTCGGCCTTACAAGCCGAAGGTCACAGGTTCGATCCCTGTTCCGCCTACCACTTTCAGACGGCGTCGCCGGAAAGGGTAGGCGAGGAAGGGTACAGACAATCCAGTTTGCGGGGGCGTAGCTCAGTTTGGTTAGAGCGCCGGCCTGTCACGTCGGAGGTCGCGAGTTCGAGCCTCGTCGCCCCCGCCAAATTGAATCAGGGACTTAAGAGAAATCTTGGGTCCCCTGATTTTTTTATGTCCAAACCGTTTCCAACCCAGCTTCCAACCTGCGGCTCAAATCTGGATCTCTTTCGTCTTCTTCTCAAGTCCTCCCTACAGCGACACCGCTTGTGGTTCCCCCTCTGCTTGCTGCGGCCTGTCGGACATTGCACCAGGATAGCCCTATCGCCCCCCATCGTCTCAGGTATTCACCCTACTGGCAAAATACAAACTTAGCCTTACTAAAGGGCTACTCCACCCAAAAACCTTAAAAGGAGGATGCGCATGAGAACCCCCTGCATTCTTATATCCTCATTTGGCCATCTGCCTTGTGGTACCCTGTGGACAGAATGCGATCGCACAGGAGGCAACCACTGGGGATGACCTTTGCATTTTGGATTCCGGCGCGAACGCGTCATTACTTTTTGAAAGCCAATGTTTGAACAATGGCCCCAACGAACAAGGTCACGAGTTACCGCTTTCTTCCACCAAGAGGCACAAGGGACATCTGTGGTTTGATCGGGGGAAAATGGACTGGAAAGCGGGCCTCATAAAAGATGATTCTGATATGAAATTGTTCGGATTAGGGGTCGGCTACCATATGACCCCTTCCGCCGGCCTTTCCGGACAGGCGGGTTTCGGAGGAGCTCCCTACTCCCCTGAAGGAACTGTGACTTTCGGTTTCCGGTTTGACTTTTAAGGCCACCCGTTTTGATGCAGGTGATCGCAAACCGCGGACTCCGCTTTGAGAAACGCCCCCGGGCAGTTTCGCACCCTGCTCGGGGTTTCAAGGCCTTGTAAACCCCCACCGGAGGCTTACTGTGACGTCGAAGGACTTGGGGAGCTCTACCCCCAAGCTGGTTTATCCCGCTGTCAGCGGCTCCTTGAAAAATTCGTGGAGCTTCTCATAGACCTGCTTTCGAAAGGGCGCAACGCATCCCAGGAGATCTTCAAACGGCATCCACCCCCATGAGGACGCTTCTCCCTCTTGTGTGAGATCGATCTTTTTCTCGTCGCCTCTGAACCGGAACAGAAACCAGTAGTGAGCCTGCCCGCGTCCGGTCTTGGGATTCCTGTATTCCGCGGGGAGATCATAAGCGAGGGGCTCCGGATAGTGCCCCAGGAGATCCAGGTCCCCGGATGCAATCCCAGTCTCCTCGAACAGCTCGCGGTAGACCGCCTGCAGAGGCTCCTCGCCGTCATCGAGGCCGCCCTGCGGCAGTTGCCAGGCTCCAGGCGCCGCCTTCCTCTCGATAGCGAAAACGAGCCCGGCACCATTGACCACCAAGGCGCCGGCACCGGCTCGGAAATATTGTGCGGGGAGGTTCACGGTGTTACCTCGACTGTATCAATGTTAATTCGCGCCTTGCAGGAGGTGCTGCCCGAAGAACTGGGAGACCTGGTCGATGCTGGGATCTGCCATCGAAGCCAGGGCTGTAGTCCCTCCGTGCGATCCCCCCATAAGGCCCACCCGAAATTCGTCAACGTAGGGCAGTGCCCGTACATAAGCAAGCGCGGCGTATGCGTCCCGCACGCGCTGGAAAGGTCCGACATCCATTCGATTCGGTATTCGCCGCTTCGTCTAGTTTTGATCACTGCCTCGAACTGCTCTCACCCGCCCAGCGAGCGTCTCACGCCTTCTTGCCGTCTGCCCCGGTTTTCCCGCCCCGCTTTTTGGACTCGGCGGGGCGTTCGGCTGCCCCGGAGTACTTTCTCAGCTTTCGCACGATCGTGGCCTGGCTGATGTTGAGCTTGCGGGCCATCTTGCGCGTGCTGCCGCATTCGCGGTGGGCGTTCAGGATGATGTCCCGTTCGGCCGTGGCGACCTGGTCCCGCAGGCCGGCCGCTTCGGGCGCGCGCCGGCGGTCCGCCGCGGTATCTGCGAGGGCGGTCCCGCCGTCCAGGCACATGTCCCCGCTCAGCACCGTGAACCGCTCGATGGTATTCTCCAGTTCGCGCACGTTCCCGGGCCAGTCGTGGGCGGCCAGCATGGACAGCATCGGGGGAGTCAGCTGCTTCCGGCGCCCGAATTTCTTGTTGAAGCCCTCCAGGAAATGCGCGGCCAACAGCGGGATGTCCTCCCGGCGCTCGCGCAGAGGGGGGATCGTGATGCGGATGATGTTCAGCCGGTAGTAGAGGTCCTCGCGGAACCGGCCACCGCGGATGAGCTCCTTCAGGTCCTTGTTGCTGGCGGCGATGATGCGGATGTCGATCTCCTTCTCCTGGTGGCTGCCGAGGCGCCGCAGGCGTTTCTCCTGAATGACCCGCAGCAGCTTGACCTGGGTCGAGAGCGGCACTTCCGATATCTCGTCCAGGAACACCGTCCCCTTCTGGGCCGCCTCGAAGAGCCCGATCTTGCCGTCGCGCTGGGCGCCGGTAAACGCCCCGGGGTCGTAGCCGAAGAGCTCGGACTCGAGCAGCGTTTCCGGCAGGGCCGAACAGTTGATCGCGATGAAGGGCCCGGCCGCCCGCTGGCTCAGCCGGTGGATGGTCTTGGCGAAGAGTTCCTTGCCGGTGCCGGTCTCCCCGCAGACCAGGGAGGTCGAGTCCACCATCGAGGCCTGGATCGCGAGTTCCAGGCTGCGCTTGACGGCCGGGCTGTGGCCGATGATCTCGGTTTCGAACTCGCGTGCGCGCAGGCGCTGGATCTCGGTCTCGTAGCGGTGCGTCAACTCGTGAAAGCTTTTGAGCGAGGTGCGCAAGTGGTTAAGCTCGGTCATGTCGCGGATGTTGGCCACGACGCGGATGAGCACCCCCTGCTCGTTGAAGACGGGCCGGCCGGTCAGCAGCACCTCCTTGTTTTTCAGCTTGACGAAGATGTTGCGCGGTTTGAGGTCCTTGAGGACGTAGTTCGACACCAGGTCGGGCAGGTGCCCGGCCTCCTGGATCAGGCGCGCCGGCTTGCCCAGGTAATCCCCGGCCCGGATGCCTACGATCTCCTCGTAGGCGCGGTTCATGCGCAGGATCACGCCGTTGTGATCCAGACTGACCAGGCCGTCGGCACTGAGCTCGATGATCTCGTTCAACTCGTTGTTGGCCGCCCGCAGGGCCAGCAACTGCGTCTCGAGCGCTTTCGTTGCGCTCACATCCCGCACGCACACCGCGAATGCGCCTGCGGCCGCCCGGACGACCGTGACCCGGAAGGCGCGCTCGGCGTAGTGTACCTCGGTGTCCACCGCGGGCACCTGGTTGAAGACGCCGCGCTTGCGCAGGAAGGCGATGAACTCGAGCTCCGGCCGTTCGTCGCCGGCCGGCAGACCCTGGGCCATTCGTTCGGCGCATGGGTTCATTCGCACGCCGGTGAATCCGGGGTCCACGATCATCACGGCATCCGACCCATGCTGCCAGAACTCGTCCGCCGCATCACGGAGGGACTGCCCGGCTTCGCTCGCACGCTGGACCATCTGATATACCCTTTCGACTGGGTTTTTCCACTATGATTCGATTTTGTATCACTGCGAGGAAATAGGCGCAAGCTTATAACCATCATTAATAACGATATAATTTTTAGTAAACCGCCACATCCATTTCCGCATTAACGGTAAGTATTCATAATTGAATCGGAGGACGCCGTTAAGCGATTCATCCATGCAGCGATTGCCCCCCGCAGGGCGTGAGCCTTTTCTATCGCGCACGCGTGTATGTTTTGAATTCCTTTTCATATCAAACATCTGTGCCGCGCTCGTTTTTTTGGCGCGGGAATTGCTGAGCCATCGGGCATCACGCTCCAACGGACCCGGGACAGAAAGGGCAGCGATGAACGCCAGTGGGAAACGGATACCGCTCGAACGGGTGGCCGAGTTCGTCAAGGACGGCGACCGCCTGTGGATGGGTGGGTGGACGGTCGTGCGCAAGCCTTTCGCGATGATCTACGAGGTCATCCGGGCGCGCAGGAAAAACCTGCACCTCGTCAACAACCCGGGTGGCCCCGAGACCGACCTGCTGATCGGCTGCGGCTGCGCCTCCAAAAGCGAGACCAACTACATCGGCCACGAGCTGTTCGGTCATCCCTACAACTTCCGCCGCCGCTTCGAAGACCCCGAGGCCAACCGCGGGTTCCGCCACGACGACTGGACCGTCGCGAGCGGCTCGCTGCGGATCATGGCCGGGGCGATGGGGATCCCCTTCATCCCGACCCGGTTCCTGCGCGGTTCGGACATCCTGAACCCCGCCCTGGACGGCTTCAAGGAACTGCGCGGGGTCGACCCCAAGGTGCCCAAGCGCAAGTTCCTGCGCATGCAGGACCCGTTCTGGGAGGGCGAAGAGGTGATGCTGATCCCTTCCCTCAGGCCGGACGTCTGCCTCATTCACGCCCAGGAAGCGGGCGAGGACGGGACGGTGCGGATCACGGGCGGGGTGTTCCTGGACTACTACGCGGCGGTCGCCTCCAAGGTCACGATCGTGTCGGCCGAGCGCATCGTCCCCGCGGAGGCCCTGGAGGCCACGCGCGAGGAGAACGCGATCCCGGGCGAGGCCGTGGACGCCGTGGTCGAGGTGCCGTTCGGCGCGCACCCGACGGCCGTGCACGGCTGCTACGACAACGACCCCTGGTGGTTCCGGGACTACCTGAAGGCCTCGAAGACCGAAGCCGGCATGCAAGCCTGGGTGGAGGAGTGGGTGCACGGCCCGGGATCCTTCCAGGCCTACCTCGCGCAGGTCGGCCGCGGGCGCCTCGACCGGATCACGGCCGACCCGACGCTCAGCTACTCGCCCACCATCAAACGGCGGCTGGACCGGCTGGAGGAGGTGAGCTGACGTGGCACCGAACTACTCGCGCCTGGAGATGATGGTCGTCGCCGCCAGCCGCCTGCTGCGCAACCGCGAGCGGGTGCTGGTGGGGACCGGGATCCCGCTGGTGGCCGCGATCCTGGCCAAGAAGACGCACGCCGGCGACATGGTCATGGTGATGGAGGCGGTTGCCTTCGACAGCAACCCCGATTCCCTGCCCTTCTGCGTCGCCGACCCGCGGGCCGTCTATCGCACGAAGTGGGTCCCCACCTCGGCCGAGGTCATGGGGCACTTCCTGCAGAGCGGGAAGATCGACGTCGGCTTCCTCGGCGGGGCGCAGGTGGACCGCTACGGCAACCTGAACTCGACCTGCATCGGCCCCTACGACCGGCCGCAGAAGCGCTTCGAAGGGGCGGGGTACGCGAGCGACATCGCCTCGCTTGCCAAGCGCACCATCATCATCATGAACCACGAGAAGCGGCGGTTTGTGGAGCAGGTCGACTACATCACGAGCCCCGGGTGGAAGTGCCGGGCGCTCGACTGGGCCTCGGACGTCATGCGGGAGGAGATCGGCCTGGACGGGGGGCCCTACGCCGTGGTCTCCACGCTGGGGGTCATGAAGTTCGACGAGCGCAGCCGATCCATGTACGTGGAGGCCTACTACGCGGACCTGGGGGTCTCGATCGGCGACATCCGCGCGGTGACCGAGTTCGACATCGACGGGTCGCGTGCGCAGCCGATGGCGCCGCCCACCGCCGAGGAGCTGTCGGTGCTGCGCGAGAAGGTCGACCCCGAGGGGATTTACATGCGCTACTGAGGCGGCCGGTGCGCCGCACTCATCGGCCGATGGACCCCAACCAAGAGAGGCAAGGATGTCCGACAAACGCGACCTTCTGTTCAACCCGGAAAGCGTCCAGGCGATCGAGGGCCGGCGCGACGAGTGGTTTCGGACGGCCCTGAGCGAGGCCGACCGCCGGTCCGAGGGAAACTATTTCAGCGCTTCCGGAATCCCCGTGAAGCTCCTCTACACGCCGGGCGACACCCGGGAGATGGCCTACGACCGGGATCTGGGCTTCCCGGGCGGGGAGCCGTTCGTGCGCGGCGTCTACCCCAACATGTACCGCGGCCGCATGTTCACGGTGCGCCAGCTGGCCGGCCTGGGAGCCCCCGAGGACTGCAACCTGCGCATCAAGTACCTGCTGGAGCACGGCGCGACCGGGGTCAACATCCTCTTCGACCTGCCGACCATCCGCGGCTACAATTCCGACGACCCGGAGGCCGAGGGCAACGTGGGCGCCTGCGGGGCCGCGGTCGACTCGATCCGGGACATCGACGCGTACTTCAAGGACATCGACCTCGGCAAGGTCAGCACCTCCATCGTGACCCACTTGCCCAGCACCAGCATCGTCATCCCGGGGATGTACTTCGCCGTGGCCGAGCAGCGCGGCACCCCCTGGGCGCAGCTGGCCGGGACCTGCCAGAACGACTTCATCATGGAGACCTGCGTCGGGAGCGCCCCGGAGATCCTGCCGCCGGCGGCCTCCTTCCGGCTGCAGTGCGACGTGGTCGAGTGGATCTGCCGCAACGTCCCGCGCTGGAACCCGATCAGCTACAACGGCTACAACCTGCGCGAGGCGGGGACGGACGCGGTGCAGGAGGTCGCCATCGCGATCAGCAACGCGATCGCGACCGCCGAGGAGCTGATCCGGCGCGGTCTGCACATCGACGACTTCGCCCCGCGCATGTCGTTCTTCTGGGACCTGCACAACGACTTCTTCGAGGAGATCGCCAAGTGCCGTGCCAGCCGCAAGGTCTGGCACCGGGTGATGAAGGAGCGCTTCGGGGCCAAAAACAAAAAATCCATGCTCATGCGGTTCCACGTCCAGACCGCCGGGGTCACGCTCACGGCGACCGAGCCGTACAACAACATCGCGCGCTCGGCCATCCAGGGCCTGGCCGCGGTCCTGGGCGGGTGCCAGTCCCTGCACATCGACTCCTACGACGAAGCCTTCTCCGCGCCCACCGAGGAGGCCGCCCTGATCTCGCTGCGCTCGCAGCAGATCATCCAAGCCGAGACCGGGGTCGTGAACACGGTCAACCCGCTCGCGGGCTCCTACTTCGTCGAGCACCTGACCGAGGAGATGGATCGGCGTATCACGGCCTACCTGGGCACGATCGACGAGCAGGGCGGCCTGGTCAAGGCGGTCGAGAGCGGCTGGCTGCACCGCGAAATCAGCGCCTACAACTACAAGCAGCAGCGGGGCATCGAAAGCGGGGCGACCAAGGTCGTGGGCGTGAACTACCAGCCGGCCGAAACCGCCCATCACTGCGACATCAACGTCTTCCGCTATCCGGAGACCTTCACCCGCCAGAAGGCCAAGCTGGAGCGCCTGCGCGCGGAGCGGGACAGCCGCAAGGTTAAGGAGTGCCTCGCGGTCATCCGCGACATGTGCGGCAGCGGTGAAAACCTCTATCCCTACACGATCGAGGCCGTGAAGCATCTGGCCACGCTGGGTGAGATCGAGGACGTGTTCCGGGAGGAGTTCGGGCTGTGGGCGTTCCCGCTCTTCTTGATACCCCGCACCCCCTCGAGAAAGGAAACGACATGACACGGAAAGTGCGCGTGGTGATGGCCAAGCTGGGACTGGATATCCATTGGCGCGGGGTCTACCTCGTGGCCCAGTTCCTCAAGGACGCCGGGATGGAGGTCGTCTTTCTCGGCAACCAGTTCCCCGAGCAGATCGTGGAAGCCGCGCTGGAGGAAGACGCCGACATCGTGGGCCTGAGCTCGCTCAGCGGCAACCACATGACGCTCGCCCCCAAGGTCGTGCGGCTGCTGCGCGAGAAGGGGCTGGAGCGCGTGAAGGTTTACATGGGCGGGGTCATGGCGCCGGAGGACGCGGCCGAGCTCGAGCGCGCGCACGGCATCCACAAGGTCTTCCTGCCCGACACTCCCATGGAGACCATCGTGACCCACATGTACGCGAGCGTCGGGAGGCCCCGCCATCAGCCCTGACGACGACCGCGGCCGCGAGGCCGACCTGCCCCGCCTGGATCGAGCGCTGCCTGCGGGGTTAAGCACGCGACCGCGCGCCTGATTTCCCTCATCGAGCGCGGGGACCCGGGTGCGCCCTACGTCCTGGAGCGCATTTACCCCCACACCGGTAACGCCCGCATCATCGGCGTCACCGGGCCGCGCTCCGGCGCCGGAAAGAGCACGCTCGTGGACCGGCTGGTCAAGGAGTTCGGCCGGCACCGCTGCCCGGTCGGGGTCATCGCCGTGGACCCCGCCAGCCCCTTCAGCGGCGGGGCCCTGCTCGGCGACCGCGTGCGCATGACCGGGGATGCGCACGACCGGGACTGCTTCTTCCGCAGCATGAGCGCCGGCGATGCCATGGGCGGGCTCGCACGGGCCACCCAGGACGCCGCCCGGGTGCTCGACGCGAGCGGCCGGCAGGTCATCCTGATCGAGACCGTGGGCGTGGGGCAGTCCGAGCTTGATGTGGCCCAGGCGACCGACACGGTCCTCGTCGTCCTGACGCCGGAGTCCGGCGACACGATCCAGGTCATGAAGGCCGGTCTGCTGGAGATCGCCGACGTGTTCGCGATCAACAAAGCGGACCGGCCCGGGGCCGACAACCTGGAACAGGCCCT